>NZ_LMNR01000001.1:1263352-1387643 GCF_001423045.1 Rathayibacter sp. Leaf296 | reverse complement strand
CCCGCCGCGCGTCGCTGCGCTCGAGCAGCACGTCGACGTCCGACGAGTCGAGGACGGGCCTGTAACCGTGGATCGTCGCCGCGGATCCCTTGAGGATCAGCGACCGGACCCCGAGCTCGTCGGCCCGCGCCTGGACGAGCGCGCCTGCCAGCTGCACCGCGACGTGCTGCGGGAGGTTCGCCTGTACTGTGTCCTCCTGGGAGACGGTCGGGCTCGGCATGGGACGAGCCTAGCCTCGTCGACCGAGGTTGCCCATGCGCCTGCGCGGCCTGCGACGCGGCGCTCCCACCCATTGCAGCACCGCGAAGGACGTCGCGCCTTCCGTGCTCGGCGTCGGCTCCGCCGCGCCCCGTGGGTCGACAGGAGAGGAAGTCGAATGAGCTACATCGAGATCATGAAGCAGCGGGCGGGCGAGGCGTTCGACCGGCTTCACGACGGCGTCGAGAGCATCGAATTCACAGACTTCCCGGATCACGCCAACATCGGCGACGGCGCCATCGCCGCGGGTCAGTTCCAGTACTGGGAGAACCGGGGGATCCGTGTCAGGGGCGTCTCGAGTTTCCACACGCTCTCCGACAAGGTGCTTCGGGCCGAGGATCCGGTGTTCATCAACGGCGGCGGAAACCTGGGTGGACTGTACGAGCACCACAGTGCACACCGCTATCGCCTGGCGGAGCGCCTCCCCACCTCGACACTCCTCCTCCAGGGGGCCCAGTCGGTCCATTTCACGTCTCCCGCCGACCACGAGGAATTCAGACGACGGATGGCGACCCGCGAGAACCTGCGGGTCGCCGTGAGGGACGTGCACTCCTTCGAGCTGCTCCGCCCGGACGTCGAGCACCTGACGCTCTCTCCCGATGCGGTGCATCACCTCGGTCTCCTCGAGTCCCCAGCACCGACGCAGAAAGAGGTGCGGCTCGTCCGCCGCGACCCCGAGGCGACGGGATCGCTCGGCTCCGGGGTCGACTGGCCCAAGGATGCGTTCTTCGACCGAACGACCGCCTGGCTCTCGCACCGGACGAAGGAGATCCCGGCCCTCCGCTCGATCGTGCCGACCGCTCCCGCCCTCTGGTCAGCTCGCAGCCGCCGCCGGCTCCAGCGCGGAGTGGCCATCCTCGCTCAGGGCGAGCGCGTCGTGACAGACCGGCTCCACGCCATGCTGATCGCCCTCCAGATGGGGCGACCAGTGGTCGTCAAGGACAACAGCACCGGGAAGCTGCGCAAGTACTACGACACCTGGCTGCACGACGCCGGTGCGGACGTCACCTGGATCTGACCGCGGTGCCCTGACGCCCGTCGACCGATCCGACCTCCGATCCTGGATAGGCTCCCACCGTGTGGCAGTACAGCGATGACGTCGCCTTCGTGGAATCCGGGCGCGAGGTCTTCTGCCTGTCCACGACTGACCGCTCGTCGCGCGTCGTGCGCATCAGCGGCTCCGGCGTCTGGATCTGGGAGCTCCTCCCCGGGCGCACCACCTCGGAGGTGATCGCGGCCCTGCAGGAGTCCTCCCCCGACTCGGCCCGGTTCGAGATCCTCAGCGGTACCGCGGACTTCGTCCGCTACCTGCGCGAGCTGGGTTACATCGTCGAGAGGTGACTCCTCAGGTCGCTCCGCGGACCTGGGAGCGCATCCCCGACGAGCGGACCACCCCGAGTTCGGTCGCGCCCACTCAATGGCGGCGCAGGATGCGGCGGACCTGCGCCCGCTCGGCCGGGGCGAGTGCGAACCGGTACGCTGCCGGCAGTGCCAGGAGCCCCCAGACGACCACGACGACCGCGAGCATCGCAACCTGTGCGGGCACGAACGCTCCGATCACGATCAGCACGAGTCCCGGTAGCGCGAGGGCCGCATACGGCCGGAGCAGGCACTCCCGGAGGAACGTCGACCACGACTGCCCGAGCGATCCCAGCGTGTGTCGGATGTAGAAGTACTCGAGGCAGACGACCGGCAGGCAGACGGCGAGGGCGATTCCCGCGACTCCGAGCATCGGAGCGAGCACGAACGAGAGAAGGACCGCCGTCGTCGCCCAGACGAGGTGGAGCACGGCGAATCGCTTGATGTTCTGCTGAGCCGTGAGCACCGGGATCGCCAGCAGGTGGTTGTTGTTCGCCAGAAGGGACAGCACCAGGACCTGCGCCGCAGCGCCGGCTCCCTCGAGCCTGCCGCCGGACCAGACATCGATCAGCTGGGGCCCGACGGCCATGATGGGCACGAACACCAGGAGCATCAGAATGTTGGCGTACTTCGTCCCGCGGATGTACACCGAGCCGTTGGCTCCCGCTCCCCCGGTGACCTGCCGCTCCGTCACCGCGGGCAGGACCGCGGAGGACAGCGACGCAGTGACTTCCTTGACGAGCGAGTAGACCCGCTGCGCCGCAGCGTACGCGGCGACCGCGGTCAGCGGCAGCAGGATCCCGGCCACAACGGATCCGAACTGCAGGATCACCACACCGGCGAGACTGAGGACCAGCAGCTGCGAGCTCAGCGCGAAGATGTCACGGAACACCCTCCAGTCGGCGCGGAGGAGCGACGTCGATGCCTCGGGAAAGCGCGTCCGTTGATACCAGTACATCCCCAGCCCTCCCAGGAGGACCGCTGCGACGTCGATTCCACTCACGACCCACAACGGCAGTCCGAACGCCATCGCGGTTGCGGCGAAGGCGATTCGCGCCAGTGCTTGAGACGCCAGGAAAGCATTCACCACGTTCAGCGAGCCGAGCCCGGTGAGCGTCTGCCGCACGGGCGCGAACAGGAGCGCGAAGAACACGTTCGCCGTGCCGAGCCCGAAGAGGATCAGGAGCTGGTCCTCGAATCTCGGGGGAACGGAGAGGGTCGGCGCCGTCAGGGCGAAGGCCAGGGCGAGAAGTCCTGCCGCGACGACGGAGAGGACGGCGAAGAACGCCTCACTGGTGGCGACGACCTTCTTGAGGCGCTCGTACTCGCCTCTCGCCCTGGACTCCGCGACGAACTTGACCGTCGCTGCGGTCATGCCGAGATCCTGCTGGAACAAGAGCCCCATCGACACGGTCAACGAATAGAGACCGAAGCCGGCGGCCCCCGCCCCCGCCGTCACGATGGGCAGGATCGCGATCGTGGCGAGCATCCCGGCGAATCGCGCGGCATACGTCGAGATGATGTTCTTCAGCATCTGCGGGTGGGTGCCCTTCTAGCGACGAGGCCGGTGGAAGCCGACCTTCATCGTCGGGGCGATGGGCGCCGGTGGCGCCGTCTCGACGGCTTCGCGCGTCGCGACTGCGAGATAGCCGATATAGACCCAGATGGGCATGAAAGTCCAGGAGGACTGCGTCCACACTCCGATGATCACCGATGCGGCGATTCCGACCACGATGGGCCGAGCCCTGAGTGACCCGAGGAGAAGCACCGCGAGCAGCCCGACGAGCGCGACGAGCGCAAAGAGCCCGTTCTCGGAGAAGACCTGACCGTATACGTTCTCAGCGATCGGTCTCGTAGCGGTCGTGCGGTAATACGCGGGAAGCTGATTGTAGTCCGCGTATTGAGAGAAGTAGCTGCCGAATCGGCCGGGACCTACGCCCAGAACCAGATGATCGGACGCCATCTTCACCGCGGTGAGGAACTTCTCCTCCCGCACATCGAAGGACAGCCCTGCAAAGCGGAACTGATCGACCTGGTCTACAAGGCCGACTTTCGCAGCCTGCTTCAGGAGGAATTCCCGCACTGCTGGAACGAATGCAGAAAGCGCCAGCAACCCCAGAGACAGGGCGAGGACAGACGCGAAGATCTTCACGCCTGGACGGATCAGCACGATGATCGCGGCGGCGACGACGAGACCCAGCACCGCCGTGGTCGACTGGGAGTAGAAGACGACGAGGATCGCGACGATCGCAGCGGCCCAGGAGCGGCGGGCGAGCGCGACGAGCAGGCCGGGGGCGGCGAAGAACCCGAGGTGCTGGCCTTCGAGGAATGGACCACTTCGCAGGGTCGCTTCGGTGATGTCTTCCCCGCCCGCGGTGTTGGTTCGGTAGCCGAGCGAGGTCAGCAGGCCTTCGGCTCCGGCCGCGGCCCCCACGATCTGAAGCAGCGTCGCAGCACCGCACAACCACACGGAGAGGACGATCGCCCTCTCGATCTGATCGCGGGAGAGCTGGGTGAAGAGCCACCACCCGGCGAGGGCGAACAGGCCGAAGACGGTGTAGAAAACGATGTCCCCCTGCGGGGAGCGGGTGTAGCCGGTGAAGTCGAGCAGCGCCGACGGCGAGGCGACGAGGCTCCACAGCGACGACGCGGCCAGCGCCGCGGCGAGAAGGACCACGAAGCCGAGACCCGGAGCCTTGAGAGGCCGCGACGAGGGCGAGAGGATCCTGGCGACGAGTGCCAGCGCGATGAGGATCTCTGAGATCTTCAGCGGGGACCCGATGCGGATGGTGAACGCGTACTGGAGCGGAGCCGCGACGATCGCGGCCACCACCAGCTTCGCCCAGACGGGAAGCGATTCTCCCGTCACGTCGGTCGACGCGTCACGACGAGGTACCGCGGTGGACGGCTTGGCCATCGGACCCACCCTCTCTCCTGCTCGGCTCGATCGGTCAGGACGCTCGCGGGCACGACCGCGGCAAGCCTATGCGATGCCGGGGTCGCACCGAGGGGCCCCCGTTCGAGCCCGCCTTGCGATCGGCCCGCGGGGCGCGGGCCGAAACAGGTGCCCGCCTATACTGCCCGTGTGCGCAGAGACCGAGGCTCGATCGAGTCCGACAGCGAGGCGTCCCTCCCCGACTCCGCGGACCGGGACGCCATCGAGACGTCGGTCGTCATCCCCTGCTACAACGGCGCGCCGTTCCTCCGCACGCAGCTCTCCGCGATCGCCCGCAGCGCCGATCCCTCGGTCGAGGTGGTCATCAGCGACAACGGATCGACGGACGACTCCGCCGATGTGGCGCGGCGGCTCGGCGAGGAGCTGGGTCTGTGCGTGAGGGTGGTCGACTCCAGCGGGAAGAAGGGGATCAACCACGCTCGGAATGTCGGCGTCCGCGCGTCGCGAGGTGCGTTCGTCCTGATGTGCGACTGCGATGACGAGGTCTCCGAGAGGTGGCTGGACGGCTTGCGCGGCGCACTGCGCAATGGCGCGGACTGTGTCGGTGGACCTCTGGTCCGCGTCTTCAGCGACGGCACCGTCCTCGAGACCGCCGAGGGCGTGCACTTCCGACTCTGGCCCAAGGCGGGGGTGACGGTCGGTTCCCCGACCGGCGCGAACTGCGGATTCACCCGGGCTCTCTACGACAGGCTCGGGGGATTCGATGAGAGCTTCGTGGGAGGCGGCGACGAGATCGATTTCTTCTACCGGGCGACGCTCGGAGGAGCACGCCTCCAGAATGCGCCACACGCCGCGATCCGATACCTCCAGCGCGACTCCGGACGCGGCACATTCACCCAGAACATGAACTACGGCCGCGGTAGCGTGCGCCTGCACCGGAAGCTGGGAGATCTGGGGATGCCGCGCGACTCCGCCGTCAAGGTCGCGGGAACCGTGGTCCACTCGGTCGGACGGATCGTGATCGGGCCGACGAGTGCCCGGCGGATCGGCATCGAGCGCATCGCCCGTCGCTGGGGCAGGCTCCGCGAGTCCGTCGCCACGCGGCACTTCTTCCTTTGAAGGCTGCTGAGGCTCTGAACGAGGCGCTCTTGAGGACGCCACAGAGGGCCGACAGGTTGCCGCCGAGCGAGTGCACTCCGCATTCGCGAGACTCGCCCGGGCTGCGTCCACGCGGGCGACCTCTTCTCCTTGCGCATCGTCTGCGCGAGGAGCTGATCCCGCAACGGGAAGCCGTTCTATCCCCCTACAAGTGTCGTGCAGACGGAGGATCCTTCATCGCGGGATGAACGGCCGATGATCGTCGCACGATGATCCCGTGACAACGACACACTCGCGCTCGAACCGACGTTCGTTCCTCCTCGCTGCAGGAGCCGCCTCTGCGGTGACCATGGCGGTCGCGCCGGCGGCGTCGGCAGCGCCGGTCGACAGCACCGACCTCGACAACCAGGTCAGCGCGCTGCTCGCCAATCCCGTGAGCAAGGCGAACAATGCGCTGGTCGGCGGGACCGCGATCTTCTACGTGGACGACTACGTCAAGCCGGGGGACGGATCGGACTGGTACTGCTGGGACCGGGCACTCGCCGCAGCCAAGGCGGACCCGCGGCCGTCGGTCGTCCGCGCAGGCGCCCGCGAGTACGTGCTGAGCAAGCAGTGCTCGCTCGAGGGGCACTCGAACCTCACGATCGAAGGGGCCGGCGCGGGTCGCACCGTCTTGTCGGGAATGCTGCACGTCTCCCTCGCCGCTCCGTTCGTCCTGCGGACAGGTACGGCGCCCAGCAGGAACATCGTCTTCCGCGACTTCACGATCAAGGGCGGGCTCACCAATGCCGACGCCTTGGCGGACTCGTACTCACGCGAAAGTCGAGAGTTCGTCTCGAACTGGACGATCGCCGCGGGACTCATCGCGACCGGGACGGGCGGGACGCGGGGCTTCCAGTCCGGTCTGGTCGTCCTCGGGAGTCGCTACAAGACGGCCACCTATCCGCCGATCACGAATGTCACCGTCGATGGCGTCGAATTCTGGGGCCTGCGGTCCATGCCTGTCCAGCTCTACGGCATCGGCGGCGAAACCCGCATGACGAACTGCACGGCGTTCCGGTGCCTCGATCTCGGCTTCCGGGACTGTGAAGCGGTCACCTTCTCCGGCAATCGCGTCGAGTACAGCGCCGACAACGGCGTCTCCATCTCCCGCGGAACTCAGAGGGTCAACTGCTCGGGGAACACGCTCATCGGCAGTTTCTACAACGGCGTCTGGGTCGGCGGCTTCGAGGGAGAGGCCGGGCCCGCGGGGGTCGTCGTGTCGGGCAATGTCGTGGATCGCAGTGCTCGGCACGGGATCTGGGCTGCAGGCGGGAGCAAGGCGCTTTCCATCACGGGGAACACCGTGACCCGGGTCGAGCGCATCCGCGAATGGTGGGAGGGCTGCGGCATCTACCTTGCGAAGCTGGACGGTGCAACGGTCTTCGATGAGGACGGCGACGGTCAGACCGACGACGACCGGTTCACGGCGAATGCCACGGTCAGCGGCAACACGCTCGTCGACTGCGATCGAGGAGGGATCCTGATAGACGAAGGTTGTGCCAACATCCTCGTCACGTCGAACGTGGTCCTCCGCCCGGGTAGAGCAGCCAAGCCCAACGGCAGCGCGCCGGACGTGCAGTACGGCGGGGAGAACTTCGGGATCTCCACCCCGGGCACGTCATCGCAGACGTCGAACATCTACGTCACGCAGAATCTCGTGATCGACGACCGCAACGGCACGTCGGCACCATCGGGCTCGCGACTCGCGAACGGATCGGTCGACGAAGCGCCCTCGATGGGGTTCGGCATCCACCGCCCGTCGGGCAGCGACACCTGGTACTCCTGGGACAACATCGTCGCAGGCGCCAGTCAGCCGCACATCGAGATCACTCCTCGGCGACTCGGACCGTACATCACCGTCGGGGACACGACGAGCTTCTCGACGAGCCTGACCATCGACAAGATCGTCGGCGGCAAGTCCGCGTTGGAGTTCACAGCAGCGGGCGCACCCCGGTGGAGACTGGCGACGAACACCGCGGTGGAGAGCGGCGGCGACAAGGGTTCCGATCTGCAGCTCTACTACGCGAAGGACGACGGGACTCTGGCCCCTTCTTTCACCGCGCGCCGCACGGACGGCCGGATCACGATGAACGCCCTGCTGCAGTTGACGAACGGATCGACGCGACCGGACGCCGCTGCGGCGGGCACCGGAGCGATGTTCTACGACACTGTGTTGAAGAAGCCCGTGTTCTCCGACGGATCCCGCTGGCGGACGGCGGACGGCGTCATCGTCTGACCTCGCGTCAGCGCACCGCCACCGTCGACCGGTCGCGGCCCGTCAGGTCGCGCTGCGTCGTCGCCCCGCGCCAACCGTCCGTGGTCAACAGCTCCCGGATCTCCGCCCCCTGCAGCTCCCCGTGCTCGATCACGAGCACTCCCCCGGGTCGCAGCAGACGGCGCGCGGTGTGCGACAGCCGGCGCACGACGTCCAGTCCGTCCTCGCCGCCGTACAGAGCGGCGGGCGGGTCGAAGAGGCGGACCTCCGGGTCGCGCGGGATCGCGGCAGCCGGGATGTACGGCGGATTCGACACCACGACCGACACCGTGCCGTCCAGGTCGGGCAGGGCGTCCGCCAGATCCGCGAAGACGATGCGGGCGTTCTCGAGCTGGAGGCGATCGCGGTTGCCGCGTGCCCAGATGAAGGCCTCCACGGCGTTCTCGACGCCGATGACTCGAGCGTGCGGCACCTCGTGAGCGAGGGACAGCGCGAGGGCCCCGCTGCCGGTGCCGAGGTCGACGGCGAGAGGTGACGGATCGGCGACCGAGCGCAGGGCGTCGATCGCGAGCTGGGCGACTCCCTCCGTCTCGGGGCGCGGCACGAAGACGCCGGGGCCGACCGCGAGCGCGATGCTGCGGAACGGGGCGACGCCAGTGATGTGCTGAAGCGGTTCGCGGGCGGAGCGGCGCTCGATGAAGCGGTCGAACGCGTCGACCGTCGACTCCTCGAGGGTGAGGCCGGTGATCAGGCGCGCCTGCAGTTCGCCGCGCCCCAGGCCGAGGAGGTGACCGAGCAGGAGCTCGGCGTCGATGTCGGCGTTGGGGACGTACGCGCGGGTCAGGCGCGAGACCGCGTCGGTGAGGAGGGCGCGGGCGTCCACGGAGGTGGTCACCGCGCTCATGCCTCCTCGGACCCGATCTCGGCGAGGCGCGCTTCCTCGTCCGCCTGGATCGCGCTCTCGACGACGGGGTCGAGCGCTCCGTTCATGACGCCGTCGAGGTTGTACGCCTTGTAGCCGGTGCGGTGGTCGGCGATGCGGTTCTCGGGGAAGTTGTAGGTCCGGATGCGCTCGGAGCGGTCCATGGTGCGGATCTGCGTCTTGCGAGCGTCGGAGGCGGCCGCGGCGATCTCCTCCTGCTGACGGGCGAGGATGCGAGCGCGCAGGACGCGCATGCCGGCCTCGCGGTTCTGCAGCTGGCTCTTCTCGTTCTGCATCGAGACGACGATGCCGGTCGGGAGGTGAGTGATGCGCACCGCGGAGTCGGTCGTGTTGACCGACTGGCCGCCAGGGCCGGACGATCGGTAGACGTCGATCTTCAGGTCGTTCTGACTGATCGCGACCTCTTCGGGGGCGTCGACCTCGGGGAACACAAGAACACCGGTCGTCGACGTGTGGATGCGGCCCTGCGACTCCGTCACGGGGACGCGCTGCACGCGGTGCACGCCGCCCTCGTACTTCAGGTGTGCCCAGACGCCCTGCGACGGGTCGGTGGCGTTGCTCTTGATCGCGACCTGCACGTTCTTGTAGCCGCCGAGGTCGGACTCGTCGCGATCGAGGATCTCGGTCTTCCAGCCCTTCGCCTCGGCGTAGTGCAGGTACATGCGGAGGAGATCGGCGGCGAACAGCGCGCTCTCGGCTCCGCCCTCACCGCCCTTGATCTCCATGATCACGTCGCGGCCGTCATCGGGGTCGCGCGGGATCAGGAGGCGCCGCAGCTTCTCCTGGGCGACCCGGAGCGACTCCTCGAGCTCCGGGACCTCCTCCGCGAACGCGTCGTCCTCGCGGGCGAGCTCGCGGGCGGCCTCGAGGTCCTCCCCCGCCTGGATCCACGCCGCGTGCGCCGCCTTGATCTGGCTCAGCTCGGCGTACCGGCGGTTGACCTTCTTCGCGCGCGCCGCGTCGGCGTGCAGAGCCGGGTCGGAGAGCTGCGTCTGCAGATCCTCGTGCTCGGCGAGGAGGACGCTGACGGATTCGAACATGAGAGGCCTGGCTTCCGGGATGGGGTGGAGAAGTGGGGGTCTCGAGACGCCGCCTTCGGCGGCAACTCGACCACAGAGGCGGGGCGGCAGGTCCGTTTCGACGGGCACCGAGACGTCCCCGGGGACGCGAAAACGCCCGCGGCCGCCCCTGGGAGGGGACGACCGCGGACGTGAGGGCGCTAGTGGTGGCCGTTGCCGTGACCGGCGGTGGTCGGGCCGACGGCGGACTTCGAGACCTGCATCAGGAACTCGACGTTCGAGGACGTCTCCTTGAGGCGGGACAGGATGATCTCGAGCGCCTGCTGCTGGTCGAGGCCGGCGAGGGCACGACGGAGCTTCCAGGTGATCTTGACCTCGTCCTGGCTGAGGAGCATCTCCTCGCGGCGGGTGCCCGACGCGTTGACGTCGACCGCCGGGAAGATCCGCTTGTCCGCGAGGTGGCGCGAGAGGCGGAGCTCCATGTTGCCGGTGCCCTTGAACTCCTCGAAGATCACCTCGTCCATCTTCGACCCGGTCTCGATGAGCGCCGTGGCGAGGATGGTGAGCGAACCGCCGTTCTCGATGTTGCGCGCCGCACCGAAGAACTTCTTGGGCGGGTACAGCGCCGACGCGTCGACGCCACCCGAGAGGACACGACCGGAGGCGGGCGCCGTCACGTTGTAGGCGCGGCCGAGACGGGTGATCGAGTCGAGCAGCACGACGACGTCGTGGCCCAGCTCGACCAGGCGCTTGGCGCGCTCGATGGCGAGCTCGGCGACGGTGGTGTGGTCCTCGGCGGGGCGGTCGAAGGTGGAGGCGACGACCTCGCCGCGCACGGTGCGCTGCATGTCGGTGACCTCCTCCGGACGCTCGTCGACCAGGACGACCATGAGGTGGACCTCGGGGTTGTTCTGCACGATCGCGTTGGCGATCTGCTGCAGCACGATCGTCTTGCCGGCCTTGGGCGGCGCGACGATGAGGCCGCGCTGACCCTTGCCGATCGGAGCGACGAGATCGATGATCCGCTGGGTCAGCTTGCCCGGCTCCGTCTCGAGGCGCAGACGCTCGGTCGGGTAGAGCGGCGTGAGCTTCTGGAACTCGACGCGCGCCGCGGCCTCCTCGACGGTCTGGCCGTTGATCGAGTCGACCCTGACGATCGCGTTGTACTTCTGTCGGCCGCCGCCCTCGCCCTCGCGGGGCTGGCGGATCGCGCCGACGACCGCGTCGCCCTTGCGCAGGTTGTACTTCTTGACCTGGCCGAGCGAGACGTAGACGTCGCTGACGCCCGGCAGGTAGCCGGTGGTGCGCACGAAGGCGTAGTTGTCGAGGACGTCGAGGATGCCGGCGACCGGGATGAGGACGTCGTCCTCACTGATCTCGGGCTCGAAATCGTCTCCGACAGTGGTGCCGCGGCGCTTGCGGTCGCGGTAGCGGCTGCGGCGTCCGTCCTCGCCCTCGGCCTGCTGGCCGTTCTGCGCACCCTGGGCCGGTCCGGCCGACTGCTGAGCGACGGCGGGCTGGCCGTTCTGGTTGCCCTGGCCGTTCTGGTTGCTCTGGCCGTTCTGCTGCTGGCCGCCGTTCTGACCCTGCTGGTCGGCCCGGTCGTCGCTGCGGTTGCGGTTCCGGTTGCGGCGGTTGCGGCCTCGCCCGGTCCCCTGCTGCTCGCCGTTCTGCTGGTCGCCCTGGTTCTGCTCGGAGTCGTTCTGCGCCTCGGCGGAGTCGTCCGGGTTCGAGTCTGCGGCGTCCGTCTGCTCGGGCTGGTCGTTCTGCTCGGCGGCACCACCGCGGCTGCGGCGACGGCCGCGGCGCTCTCGCTGGCCGCCTTCACGGGAGGAGTCGTCGGACTCGGGCCCGTTGGGCAGCTCGATCTCGATGATCGGCTTCGGCGCCTGCTCGGCCTCGGGGGTCTTCTCGATCACCGGCAGATCGGGGATGAGCGACTCGACGCCCGTGCCACCGGGGATGTTGAGGTGCTCGCCCGCGGCGACGGTGCCGCTGGACGCGCGACGCGAGCTGCGGCGACGCGGAGCGCGCTCGGCGGGCTCCGCGACCGGCTCCGCGGTGGGGAGCTCGATCTCGACCGGCGCGGCCTCGGCGACGGGCGACGGCGCCTCGTCGACGGTCGGCGCCGCCTGCTCGAGCACGTCGGCCGTGTCGGCCTCGGTGCTCTCGACGGGAACCGGCACCTCGGCCGGGGCCTCGAGCACCGGAGCGGCCTGCTCGGCCACGTCGGCGGGTTCGGCCTCGACGCTGGTCGCGTCGACGATCGGCTCCTCGGACGCCGCGGCGGCGCGGAGGTCCGTGATCGCCTGCACGAGCTCGCCCTTGCGGAGCTTGGAGGCTCCGCCGAGGCCGAGGCTCGTCGCGAGAGCCTGGAGCTCCGCGACGCGGAGTGCCGACAGGTCGGCGTTGAGTTCCACGGTCGAGCCGTGGGTGTTGACATCTGTCACTGGAGAGGGTTCCTTCCCCCCGGGAACGACTGCTCACCGGGAGAGCTCATCGACCGTGCGGTTCCATCACGTGTTCTGATCCACGTGATGCTCTCGGTCGAACGCGCAGTCCCCCTCGGAAAGCGCAGGAGGAGCGCGGACGACCGGACGCCGAACTGCAAGAGAAGCAGTGGACGCCCTTCACACGATGCGATGGCCGTGGTTATCGGGACGATCCTTCGGACAGATTCCGCTCGTTACGCGGTTCCTCAGGATGCGATCCCCACTGTAGCACCCTTGAAGTCGACGGCCAGCATGTGGGCGCGCCACGGCGAGTGCGCCTCCTTCTCGACCAGTTCGGCCGCCGCGAGGCGCTGCGCGGGATCGCTGCAGAGCACCAGGACGCTGGGACCGGCGCCGGAGACGACTGCGGCGTAGCCGTGCGAGCGCAGGAGCGCGATGAGCTCCGACGTCTGCGGCATCGCTGCCGCGCGGTAGTTCTGGTGGAGCTTGTCCTCGGTGGCCGCGAACAGCAGCTCCGGGCTCTGGATGAGCGCCGCGATCAGGAGCGACGAGCGCGAGACGTTGAAGACGGCGTCCTCGTGCGGGACGCTCTGCGGCTGCAGCGAGCGGGCGAGCCGGGTCGACATCTGGTGCTCGGGCACGAAGACGACGGGCGAGACTCCGCGGTGCACCATCAGGCGCTTGGAGCGCGGGCGCAGCGGCGCGTCGTCCGCGCCGGACGGCTCGACCCAGGCGATGGTCAGACCACCGAAGAGGGCGGGCGCCACGTTGTCGGGGTGCCCCTCCATCTCGGTCGCGATGCGCAGCAGGTCGTCGGCGTCGAGCTCGACGATTCCGTCGAGCAGACCCTTGGCGGCCATGATCCCGGACACGATCGCCGCACCGGAGGAGCCCATCCCGCGGCCGTGCGGGATGATGTTGCGCGCCGTCACGTCGATGCCGGGCATCTCCTGGCGCTGGTCCCGGAAGGTGTACGCGATGGCCTGCACGACGAGGTTCGTCTCGTCGGTCGGCACCTCCCCCTCGCCCACGCCGTGCACGGTCACGCGCGCACCGGTCGCCGACACGGCCGTCACGTCGAGCTCGTCGTAGGACGACAGCGCCAGCCCGAGCGTGTCGAAGCCGGGCCCGAGGTTCGCGGAGGTCGCCGGGACCTTCACGTGGACGGTGCGGCCGACGGGAACCGCCGAGGTCATGCGCCGGCCAGCCCCAGCACGTCCGCGATCGCGGCGGTGTCCACCGGCACGACGGTCGGAGTGATGTCGGAGCCGTCGGCGGTGCGGAGGGCCCACTGCGGGTCCTTCAGTCCGTGGCCGGTGACCGTCAGCACGACAGTGGCGTCCTTGGGGATCTGCCCGGCCTCGGCGCGCTCGAGCAGGCCCGCGACGCTGATGGCGGAGGCGGGCTCGACGAACACGCCGACCTCGCCCGCGAGCAGGCGGTAGGCCTCGAGGATCTTCGCGTCGCTGATCGCGCCGAAGTAGCCGTCGCTGACGGTGCGCGCGTTGAGCGCGAGCTCCCATGACGCGGGGTTGCCGATGCGGATGGCGCTGGCGATGGTCTCGGGGTGGCGCACCGGCGCGCCGTGCACGATCGGCGCGGAGCCCTCGGCCTGGAAGCCGAACATGCGCGGCAGCTTCGTCGACTCGCCGCGCTCCAGCTCCTCCGAGTAGCCGCGGAAGTAGGCCGTGTAGTTGCCGGCGTTGCCGACGGGGACGATGTGGAAGTCCGGAGCGTCGCCCAGGACCTCGACGACCTCGAAAGCGGCGGTCTTCTGACCGGCGATGCGGTCGGGGTTCACCGAGTTGACCAGGTGCACCGGGTAGTTCTTCGCCAGGTCTCGGGCGATGTCGAGGCAGTCGTCGAAGTTGCCCTGGACCTGCAGCAGCTGCGCGTTGTGGGCGATCGCCTGGCTGAGCTTGCCCAGCGCGATCTTGCCCTCGGGCACGAGCACTGCGGCGGTGATGCCGGCGTGCGTCGCGTAGGCGGCGGCGGAGGCGGAGGTGTTGCCGGTCGAGGCGCAGATGACGGCCTTGGCGCCGTGCTCGACGGCCTTCGAGATCGCCATGGTCATGCCGCGATCCTTGAAGGAGCCGGTGGGGTTCATCCCCTCGTACTTGACCCAGACCTTCGCACCCGTGCGGGCCGAGAGGGCCGCGGCCGGGATGAGCGGGGTGCCGCCCTCGCCGAGCGTGATGACGGGGGTCGCCTCGGTCACATCGAGGCGGTCCGCGTACTCGTGCAGGACTCCGCGCCACTGCTTCGCCATCTCAGGCTCCTTCAACTCGTAGGACTGACGTCACGGCGCCGACGAACCCGTGGGAGTGCAGCGCGGTGACGGTGGCCGCGAGATCGGACTCTGCCGCCGCGTGCGTGCCGATGACCAGGGTAGCGGTCGGCTCGCGACGCTCCGGACCCGACACCTGCTCCTCGAGCGGGTCGGCCGTCGGCGGGGTCTGCACGAGGGTCTCGACCGAGACCTCGTGGTCGGCGAACACCCCGGCGATCTGAGCGAGCACACCGGGACGGTCCAGGACCTCGAGCGTGACCTGGTACCGCGTGGTGACGTGGCCGATGGGGAGGACGGGGAGCCCCGAGTTCGCGCTCGTGACCAGGCCGGGGCCTCCCACGACGTGCCGACGGGCCGCCGAGACGACGTCGCCGAGGACGGCAGAGGCGGTCTCGATGCCGCCGGCGCCCGCTCCGTAGAACATCAGGCTGCCGGCCGCCTCTGCCTCGACGAAGACCGCGTTGTTGGCGCCGTGCACGGCGGCGAGGGGGTGCGCGCGGTGGACGAGGGCCGGATAGACGCGGGCCGACACGCCCTCCTCACCCGTCTTCGCGTCGACGAGCCGCTCGCAGATCGCGAGCAGCTTGACGACGTAGCCGGAGTCGCGCGCCTGGTCGACCTGCTGCTTCGTGATGCCGGTGATGCCCTCCCTGTGCACCATCGTCACCGGGACGTCGGTGTGGAAGGCGAGGCGGGCGAGGATCGCGGCCTTCTGAGCGGCGTCGTAGCCCTCGATGTCGGCGGTCGGATCGGCCTCGGCGTAGCCGAGCTCGGTCGCGCGGGCCAGCGACTCCTCGAGCGTCGCGTGCTCGGTGTCCATCCGGTCGAGGATGTAGTTGGTCGTGCCGTTGACGATGCCGAGGATGCGGTGGACCCGGTCGCCCGCGAGGCTGTCGCGCAGCGGCCGGATGATCGGGATCGCTCCCCCGACGGCCGCCTCGTAGTTGAGCTGCGCGCCGACCTGGTCGGCGGCCTCGAAGAGCTCGGTGCCGTGGGCCGCGAGCAGCGCCTTGTTCGCGGTGATGACGTCGGCTCCCGACGAGATCGCCTTCAGGATGTAGCTGCGCGCCGGTTCGATGCCGCCCATCAGCTCCACCACGATGTCGGCGCCGAGGATCAGCGCCTCCGCGTCGGTCGTCAGGTACTCGCGGGGGATGTCGGCGGTGCGCGGCGCATCGAGGTCGCGCACGGCGACCCCGGCGAGCTCGAGGGGCGCTCCGACCCGCTGGGCGAGCTCGTCCCCGTGGTCGAGCAGGAGTCGCGCCACCTGGGCACCGACGGACCCGGCGCCCAGGAGGGCGACCCGGAGGCTGCGGTACTCGATCATCGGCTGGTGGCCTTTCGTTCGATGCCGGCATCGCGGCGGAGGAGGTCCTCCTCGGTCTCGCCGCGCACGATGACGCGGGCCTCCCCGTCGCGCACGGCGACGACGGGTGGGCGGCCGAGGTAGTTGTAGTTGCTCGAGAGCGACCAGCAGTAGGCGCCGGTCGCGGCGACGGCGAGCAGATCGCCGGGGTGCACGTCGGCGGGCAGGAACTCGTCGTGCACGACGATGTCGCCCGACTCGCAGTGCTTCCCGGCCACGCGCACGAGCGCGGGCTCGGCGTCCGACACGCGCCCGGCGAGGCGAGCGGAGTAGTCGGCGCCGTAGAGCGCGGGACGGGCGTTGTCGCTCATCCCGCCGTCGACGCTGACGTAGCGGCGGACGCTCGTCGAGCCCGCGCCGCCCACGACGACGTCCTTGATCGTGCCGACCTCGTAGAGAGTGAGGCCCGCGGGACCGATGAGCGAGCGGCCGGGCTCGATCGCGATGTGGGGCACCGGGATCCCGTGGCGCGCGCACTCCGAGGAGACCGCGTCGGCGATGGCCGCAGCGATCTCGTCGATCGGAGTGGGGTCGTCGGAGCTCGTGTAGGCGATGCCGAATCCGCCGCCGAGGTTGAGGTCGGGGACGGGGCCGTCGGCGAGCAGGCCCGCATGGACCTCGAGGAGGCGCGAGGCCGACTCCGCGAACCCGGCGGAGCCGAAGATCTGCGAGCCGATGTGGCAGTGGAGGCCGAGGAAGCGCAGGCTCGCGTGCGAGCGGATGCGCGCGACCGCGGCCGGGCAGTCCGAGAGAGGGAGGCCGAACTTCTGGTCCTCGTGCGCGGTCGCGAGGAACTCGTGGGTGTGCGCGTGCACGCCGCTGTTGACGCGGAGGCGCACGTTCTGCACGCGGCCGTGACGCTCGGCGGCGGAGGCGACGCGCTCGATCTCGATGAGGCTGTCGAGCACGATCGCGCCGATGCCCGCCGCGACGACCCGGTCGATCTCCGCGACCGACTTGTTGTTGCCGTGCAGGCCGACGTGGGCCGGATCGACTCCTGCGGCCTGGGTGACGGCGAACTCGCCGACGCTGCACGCGTCGATGTTGAGGCCCTCCTCGCGCATCCAGCGAGCCACCTCGGTGGAGAGGAACGCCTTGCCCGCGTAGTACACGGTGACGTCGGTGCCGATGCGGCCGAGCTCGCGCTCGAAGGCCTCGCGCGTCTGCACGGCCCGGCGGCGGGCGTCGGCCTCGTCGATCACGTAGACCGGGGTGCCGAACTCCTCGACGAGGCGGGCCACGGGAACGCCCGCAACGGAGAGTGAGCCGTCGGAACCGCGCGCGGCGTTGTCGGACCACACGGCGCGGTCGAGCGCGTTGGCGTCCTCGGGCTGCTCGAGCCAGTCGGGAGCGAGCGGATGACGCGGGGCGCGGGCGTGCGCGTCGTCGTTGTCCACGGGTGAGACCTCACAGGAGAGAGTGGGAGCGTCACTGCGTGGCGAGCGAGTCCGGATTGACCCCTGAAGCCAGCAAGTTCGATGAGTGCTGTCGGTGCCGGGCCCGCCGGTAGCGCGGGCGCAGGCCTCCGATCCTACCGGGCGGGTGCACCCGCCCGAGCGCGCGGGGGTCGCGCGATCAGGGGCAGACGCCGGGCTCCTGCTGCGCGGGGTCGCTGAGGAACGTCGGAGCGAGTGAGAAGGTCGCGTTCAGCGACTCCTCGACGACCTCGACGTCCGTCAGGGTGAGTCCGCGCGCGACAGAGTCCGCGATGCAGAGGGTGCCGGGGCCGAGCAGGCCGTCCGTCAGTCCGCCGAAGCGCTGCTCCGCGTCGTCCGCCGGGAAGGTGGCGCCTGCGACGGTCACCTCGGACGGAGTGAGCTCGATCTGCCCGTCCACGGCGCCGAGCTCGAGTCCGACCCCGGCCGAGAGCGAGAGGCCGAGCACCTCGACCGAGGTGCTGACGCGCACGAGCGGCGGATCGAGCTCCACCGAGTCGATCGGGACGGTGCTGCGCTCCGAGATGAGGTCGGTCACCGAATCGGCGTCGAGCGCCGTCGTCGCGGTGCCCGAGTCGAGGGCGCCGGAGCCGCTCGCGGGGACGCCGCGGAGCACGAGCGAGACGTCGCCGGTCAGCTCGTCGAGGGCGACGTCGTCGGTCCGGATGTCGAGCCGGTCGAACCGTCCGGAGATCAGCTGCGGCAGAACCGCCCACCCCGCGACGTCGACGTCGACGGGGTGGTCCGCCGGCAGGTCGAGCGCCTCGCGGACGCTGGTCGCCGCGGTGTCGGCCACCGCTCGGCGCACGAGCGCGTCGGCGACGACCGCCGCGACGGCGAGCAGCACGAGCACGACGACGAGTACGACCGCGGTTCGGCGCGACCGCGATCGGCGGGGCGCCGGCGCCGACGACGCGCTCACATCCGGTCCGGAGCGGTGACGCCGAGGAGCGAGAGCCCGTTGCGCAGGACCTGACCGGTGGCCTCATTGAGGCGCAGTCGCGTGGAGTGGACCGCCTCGATCGGGTCCTCTCCCTGCGGTACGACGCGGCAGTTGTCGTACCAGCGGTGGTAGAGCCCGGCGATCTCCTCGAGGTAGCGGGCGATGCGGTGCGGCTCGCGCAGCTCGGCGGCGTGCGCGGTGATCCGCGGGAACTCCTGAAGGCCGCCCAGGAGGGCCGACTCGGTCGGGTGGACGAGCGTCTCGGGGGCGAACGGCTCGCGCGGGACGCCCGATGCCTCGGCCTTCGCCGCGACCTGGCGAGTGCGCGCGTGGGCGTACTGCACGTAGTAGACGGGGTTGTCGTTGCTCCGCTTCGTCAGCAGATCGAGGTCGATCTCGAGCGTCGAGTCGGCGGAGGAGCGCACGAGCGAGTAGCGCGCGGCGTCGACGCCGACGGCCTCGACGAGGTCTTCCATGGTGACGACGGTGCCGGCGCGCTTGGACATCCGGACGGCCTGGCCGTCGCGCAGCAGGTTCACCAGCTGACCGATGAGGATCTCGAGGTTGACGCCCGGCGTGTCCCCGAAGGCCGCGCACATCGCCATCATGCGGCCGATGTAGCCGTGGTGGTCGGCGCCCAGCATAATGATCGCCCGGTCGAAGCCGCGCTCGCGCTTGTCGAGGTAGTAGGCGAGGTCGCCCGCGATGTAGGCGGCCTCGCCGTCGCTCTTGATGATGACCCGGTCGCGGTCGTCGCCGAAGTCCGTGGTGCGCAGCCACGTCGCTCCGTCGGCCTCGTAGATGTGGCCGAGGCCGCGCAGCCGCTCGATCGCCCGCTCGACGGCGCGCGACTCGTGCAGGGAGTTCTCGTGGAAGTAGACGTCGAAGTCGACCCCGAACTCGTGCAGGCTCTGCTTGATCTCGCCGAACATGAGCTCGACGCCGATCGAGCGGAACGTCTCGGTCAGCTCCTCCTCGGGCAGGACCGAGAGGTCGCCCGGATACGCGGCGACGACGCGGTCTGCGATGTCGGCGATGTAGGCGCCGCCATAGCCGTCGTCGGGAGTGGGCTGTCCGCGGTGGGCAGCGAGGAGGCTGCGCGTGAAACGGTCGATCTGCGCGCCGTGGTCGTTGAAGTAGTACTCACGGGTGACCTCGGCGCCCTGCGCGAGCAGCACCCGGGCGAGGCTGTCGCCGACGGCCGCCCAGCGGGTGCCGCCGATGTGGATGGGGCCGGTGGGATTGGCGGAGACGAACTCGAGGTTCATCTTCACGCCTGTATAGAGGGAGCCGGAACCGTAGGACTCCCCTGCCTCGACGATCACGCCGGCGAGTGCGCCGGCCGCGGCCGCCTCGAGACGCACGTTGAGGAAGCCGGGACCGGCGACCTCGACGCTGGCGACACCGTCGACCGCCCCGAGCCCCTCGGCGAGCTCGGCCGCGAGCTCGCGCGGGTTCGCTCCGACCTTCTTGGCGAGCTTCATCGCGATGTTGGAGGCCCAGTCGCCGTGGTCGCGGTTCTTGGGCCGCTCGAGCACGACGTCGGCGAGAGCCGGCTCGGCGTCGCTCCCCCGTCGCTGCACGGCGTCGAGGACGAGGGCGTGAAGGGAGGCGGCGAGCTGTTCGGGAGTCACGGGGGACGATTCTACCGGCCGGGTGCGGCTCCGCCGGGGCGCCCTCGACCCCGGACGGGGAGCGCTTGCTAGGGTGCACCGCATGCGACGCCCCGCCGCCCTCCTCCTCGTCGTCGCCCTCAGCGCGCTGACCGGATGCACCGCGGCTCCGGCTCCCGCGCCGACCGCCGCCGGCGCGATCACCGGCACTCCGGTGCCGCTGACCTGCGAGGAACTCGTCCCCGCGTCGGCGCTGACCGGGCTGTGGTCGGCCTTCACTCCCGACGACTCCGTCGAGCGGACGGACGTCTCGGTCGAGATCGCGGGCTACGACGGGCTGGTCTGCGGGTGGTCCGACGACACGGGTGCCGAGTTGCAGATCGCCGTGGCGCACCTCGACACGTCGCTGGTGGAGGCACTCAAGAACGAGTTCTTCCGCACGAGCAACGCCGTTCCGACCTACGGCAAGCCGCCGGCAGTCGAGGGCTACTACGAGGTCGCCTCCGGGCGCGGAGTCGCCGATGTGCTGCTCGACGAGCACTGGATCGAGGCGTCGAGCGCCTCGTTCGTCGAGCCCGGCGATCCCGAGCCGCTCGTGCGCGCCGCCGTCGCCGCGGTCGGCGCCTGACGTCAGCCGAGACGGACGGGCGACACGTGGTCGTCCTCGACGGCCGTGTCGCACTCCGCGTCCACACTCATCCCGGTGAGCGACAGATCGGTGAGGTAGCTGCTGAGGAAGGCCGTGTCCGCGGTGTCGCGTCCCGACGAGATGCGGAGCATCGACCCGCGCGGAGCGAGCCGCGTCGCATCGATCACGTGCCACGCGCCGCCGACCCACGCCTCCGTCACCGCGTGGAAGTCCTTCGGCTCGAGGCCGGGAGCGTAGACGGCACTGACCCGCGCCGGGATGTCGAGCGCGCGCAGCAGCCCTGCGCACGTGTGCGCGAAGTCGCGGCACACTCCTCGACCGCTGTCGATGACCTGCGCCGCTCCCCCGGTGGCGACGGTCGAGCCGTACTCGTAGGAGAGGTGACCGTTGACCCACGCCTCGACGGCGGTGAGCGCATCGAAGCCCCGCGCGCGCCCGAACTCGCGACGGGCGATGCCGCCGAGAACGTCCGCCTCGGCGTACCGGCTCGGTCGGAGGTACTCCACCAGCTCGAGCTCGCTCGGCTCGTCGGGAGCGCCCCGACCCTCGACACGCGCTCGGTACTCGACCCGCATCTCGCCCCGGTTCGCCTCCACGCGGTGGACGCGGGATCCGTGCCGAGCGGGGAACTGCCTGACGGGCAGCACCTCGCCGTCGAGCCGGACCGAGAAGGAGTCCTCGAACGAGTCGCCCGTCTCCGCGGCGGCCACGAGGAAGATCAGGTCGGTCGGCCCGGAGAGACGCAGGTCCAGCGAGGCGGAGACGGTGCGCAGCATGGCTCCATCGTGGCACGCCGCACGGCACGTTCCGGCGTCGGATCGGCCTCCAGCCGGGTGCTAATGTGGTCAGGCACTCCTGGCCCCCATAGCTCAGGGGATAGAGCACTGCCCTCCGGAGGCAGGGGCGTAGGTTCGAATCCTACTGGGGGCACCACGTCGGAAGACTCCGGATTCACGCGGGAACGACGCGTGCCGGGCATGCTCGCCCTCTAATCTCCAGGCCCACCAGAGGTTCCGCTCGAACGTCCACGGTTGTCGAGACCGTCGGCCTGTCGCCATCCCCGCGGCGGGCGCCGATCACCGTCGGAGCTCTGCGGATGACGGCGTGCTCCGCGCGAGGGAAATGAGATCCCGGCCTCGCTCCGGAGCCGAGTCCGTTGAGGCTCGACAAGACGGCCGCCCGGTTTCGACCGGCGGCACATCTCGGCGGCATCGGGAGATCGGATCCCGTCGAGGGTCTCAGGGGTTGAGGTCGAACCGCAGCGCCTGCCTCGCGCATCGGGTCGAGCAGTACGGCTCGAGCGCTTTCGTCGCAACACCGCACTGCTCGCAGGGTCGCCGGACCAGGTAGCCGGCGATCCGAGCGAGGACAGGGCGGTCCTCGGAGATCTTCATGAGCATCGGGGCCTCACATCTTCGCGACATTCGGGTTGTCGCGTTTCGTCGTATCCTATTCCCCCCGTTGGGGGCACCAACAGGTCTCTTCTGCTTCACAACGCCGAACGGGGGGTACCGTCACTCCGCGACAGCGCTCCCACGGTGCAGCTCCTCGCGGAGCCGCCCCGAACATCCCTCGAACGGCTCTCAGGAACGCTCGTTCCTGAGAGCCGCGTCGTAGGGTGATGCCCGTGAAGATCCTTGTCGTGGAAGACGATCCGGCCATGGGCGAAGCTCTCGTGGGGGGCCTCGGTGACGCCGGCTACGAGGCGGTGCTCACCACCAACGGTGTGGACGCGCTGGTCGCGTTCAGCAACGCGGAGTTCTCTGCGGCGATCGTCGACGTGATGCTGCCCGCGATGTCGGGATTCGAGATCTGCCGCCGCATCCGCGAGCTCGGACGCTCCACGCCGATCATGCTCCTCACCGCGCGGGACGCGATCGAGGACCGCGTCTTCGGCCTCGACGCCGGAGCGGACGACTACCTCACCAAGCCGTTCGCCTTCACCGAGCTCAACGCCCGGCTGCGCGCCCTGCTGCGACGCAGCCCCTCGCTCATGTCCACCTCGATCGAGGTCGGACGCATCACGGTCGACGGCTCCAGCATCCGCCGCACCGCCGACGCCAGCCGCATCCACGTCAGCCCGAAGGAGCTCGAGCTCCTGAAGCTCCTCATCACCCCCGTCGGGTCCGTCGTCACCCGGCAGCGGATCCTCTCGGAGATCTGGGGCGGCGGTGAGATCGTCGACAACAACATCGTCGACCAGTACGTCAGCTACCTCCGCAAGAAGCTCCCGACCGACGACACCGGAGTGACCATCGTGACGGTGCGGGGCAAGGGCTACTTCCTCCGCCCGGTCGACTAGCCGTGGCAGCCCCGGCGCAGCCCGAGAGCCGACGGCCCACCGCCCTCTCCATCCGCGCGCGGATCACCATCGGGAGCGTCGCGGTCGCGTCGGTCCTGTTCGCGCTCGCGGCGCTCCTCTTCTACCAGGTCGTCTCCGGGATCGTGGAGCGCAGCGAGCGGACGATCCTCACCTCCATCGAGGACGAGATCCGACGCGACATCTCGGCCGGCAACGTGCCCCGCGCGCCGGCGACCTCGACCGGACAGCTCTACCTCGCACTGGCCCCCGACGGCTCCGTCGGCGCGACGACCATGCCGACGGCCCTCACAGACGTGGTGCTCGAGGACCTCCGGGAGACCGGAGCGGACACCACCGCTCGTTATGAGCAGCTCACCACCGGGAGCACGAGCTACCTGGCACGCGTCGCCGCGATCGACGACGACGGAGCGACGTGGTCGGTCGTGACCGCACGGGACCAGGCCGCGTCGCAGCTGGTCCTCGACGACTTCGCCCACGTGCTGGTCTACGCCGCGATCTTCCTCGTGGTCACGTTCGGGCTGGCGTCGTGGATCCTGACGGGCACCGCGCTCGCTCCGGTCCGGCGGATGCGCGCCAGGGCCGACCAGATCGCCGCCGACCCCGGCCAGGGTGATCAGCTCCCGGTCGTGGGCACCCGCGACGAGATCGACGAGCTCGCCGAGACGCTCAACGCGTTCCTGCAGAAGCAGAGCGCCTCGCTCGCGCGCGAGAAGCAGATGGTGTCGGATGCCAGCCACGAGCTGCGCACTCCCCTGGCCGCGCTGTCGGCGCAGCTCGAGATCGCGCACCACCGGGTGGACGACGCCGCGGCCGTCGACCGCGTGATCCTGGACGCGCGCAAGAGCGTGGACCGCCTGGTGCGCCTCGCCTCCGCGCTGCTGGACATCTCGCGGATCGAGAGCCGGTCGGCGCGCCCCACGTCGCCGTTCGCCGAGCTCGTCGACGAGCTGGTCTCGGCCGTCGACCGCACCCGGCTCCTCGCGGCGGAGTCCGGCGTCGAGATCGACTACGAGATCGACGAGCGCGAGCCCGCGCGCCTCTACGGAGTCGCGGCGCAGGATTTCGGGAGGGTGATCGACAACCTGGTTCGCAACGCGATCCAGGCGCTGGAGCGCGGAGGGACGGTGGTCGCCACGGTCGCCCAGAAGGACGGACGGCTGCTGCTCTCGGTCGCGGACGACGGACCGGGCATGCCGGACGGGTTCATCCCGGTCGCCTTCGACCGCTTCTCGCGGCCGGACGACTCGCGGACCCTCGCCTCGGGCGGGAGCGGTCTCGGACTCGCACTCGTGCACACGACGGTGCTGTCGGCCGGCGGGACGGTCGGGATCGCGAACCGGGAGCCGCACGGGCTCGTGGTCGAGATCGTGCTGCCGCCTGTGGGATCGGCGGCGAAGTAGGGTTCCGCGTCCAAATCGGACGGACTCGCGCAGGCTGGCGTCGAGCGCAGGAGGAGTGGGTCTCGATCCGCCCCTGCGGGGCTACTCGACCAGCAAGCGTGGGGCGCAGACTCCCTCCAGGCGCATGGAAGTTCTCGCAGGCCGTCGGCGGACGACGAACGCCCCCGGCCGGAGCCGGGGGCGTTCGAGGTGGATCAGCGCTGGTCGTCCTCGGGGCGGACGGGCACCGGGTCGCCGACGTTCGCGGGCGGCGGGGCCCAGCTGGTCTGCGGAGCCTCCTCGGTCGCGGACCGCCCGTCGAGGAGGTTCCGCCCGCGGTTCACGACCTCGGGGTCGGCCAGGACGGAGTAGCTCGTGGCGATGACCTGCATCGTCGAGGTGAAGTCGCGTCGACGGCGGTTCACCGCGTACGAGGCGAGTCCGAAGAGCATGCCGAAGCCGGCACCGAGGAGCACGGCCGCCAACAGAAACGAGATCTGCGTGGTCGGCGAGAAGATGATGAGCAGCAGCCCGAGGAAGATCCCGAACCAGGCACCCGACGCGGCTCCGGCCAGGGCGACGCGGCCCCAGGTGAGCTTGCCGGTGACGCGCTCGACGCTCTTCAGCTCGTTCCCGATGATGGCGAGCTGCTTGACCGGGAAATCGGCGCGAGCGAGGACGTCGACGGCGGCCTGCGCCTCCTGGTAGGTGTCGAAGGTCGCGAGGATCTCGCCGCGCGGGATGGTCGGGAAGACCGCCTTGCGGCCGTTGAACGGCGTCTGCTGAGTCACCCGCTCAGAATCGCACGACGGACTTGGAGGTTTCTGGAAGCGGTCGGGGAGCGGGCCGAAGGGCAGCAGGGAACGCTCGGCTCCCGTCCGGGCGCGCGGCACTAGGTTTGTAGCCGTGAGTTCCGCCAGAGTCTTCGTCGCGCGCTTGGTCGGATGCACCGTCTTCGACCCCGCCGGCGACCGCGTCGGCAAGGTCCGCGACGTGCTCCTGGTCTACCGCCAGAACGATCCGCCCCGCGTCGTCGGGCTCGTCGTCGAGATCCCCGGACGCCGCCGCGTGTTCGTCTCGATCGGCCGGGTGACGAGCATCGGCAGCGGCCAGATCATCACCACGGGGCTCATCAACGTGCGGCGCTTCGAGCAGCGCGGCGGCGAGGTCCGCGTGATCGCCGAGCTCCTGGGCCGTCGGATGACCTTCGTCGACGGCTCCGGCGACGCGGTGGTCGAGGATGTCGCCATCGAGGAGGTCGGCCCCGGCGAGTGGCAGCTCGCCCAGCTCTTCGTCCGCCGCCCGAAGACCTCCCCCTCCCCCTTCGCGAAGGGGGCCACGACGTTCGCCGGCTGGCGCGAGGTCCGCGAGACGGGTTCCGGCGAGGCGCAGTCGGCCGAGCAGTACGTCGCGAGCCTCGCCGAGCTGAAGCCGGCCGACCTGGCCAGCACGCTCCTCGACCTGCCGACCCAGCGGATGCTGGAGGTCGCGGGCGAGCTCTCGGACGACCGCCTCGCGGACGTCCTCGAGGAGATGCCCGAGAGCGAGCAGGTCGAGATCCTCGGCCAGCTCGACGACGACCGGGCCGCCGACGTGCTCGACCAGATGCAGCCCGACGACGCCGCCGACCTCATCGCCCAGCTCTCGGACGAGCGCGGCGAGGCACTGCTGGGCCTGATGGAGCCCGAGGAGGCGGACGACGTCCGCATGCTGCTGACCTACGCGCCCGAGTCGGCCGGTGGTCTGATGACGACCGAGCCGATCATCGTGTCGGCGGAGGCCACCGTGGCGGAGGGGCTCGCCCTCATCCGTCGTCACGAGTTGGCACCCGCGCTCGGCGCGGCCGTCTGCGTCACTCTGCCGCCGTACGAGCCTCCGACCGGCCGGTTCCTCGGCATGGTCCACTTCCAGCGGATGCTCCGCTACCCGCCGCACGAGCGCCTCGGCACCCTGCTGGACCAGAGCTTCGACCCGATCACTCCCGACACGTCGGCCGCCGAGGTGGCCCGCATCCTCGCGAGCTACAACCTCGTCTCGGTGCCGGTGGTCGACGAGACGCACCGCCTGGTCGGTGTCGTCACCATCGACGACGTGCTCGACTACCTCCTCCCGGACGACTGGCGCAGCCACGACGGAGACGACGAACCGCGGACACCGGTGAGCACGACCACGCGGGGCATCCCGCTGGTGCCCCCGCCCGCGAAGGCGGCGAGCGGCGGACGACGACGAGGACGGAGGGGCGCGCGTGGCTAAGGACGCGAAGCAGGATCGGCGGCTCGACGCCCCGAAGGGACTGCGCACCCGCGTGCTGCCGTTGCGCAACCGCCAGAGCAGCGATCGATTCGGGCGGCTGACCGAGTCGTTCGCGCGCGGCATGGGAACGCCCTGGTTCCTGTTCGGGATGACGATCTTCTGCGTCTTCTGGCTCGTCTTCAACACCTACGGCCCGCAGGACGCCCGCTTCGACTCGCAGGCGCTCGGCTTCACCGTGCTGACCCTCATCCTGTCCCTGCAGGCCTCGTACGCGGCGCCCCTCCTGCTGCTGGCGCAGAACCGCCAGGACGACCGCGACCGCGTGCAGATCGAGCAGGATCGCCAGCGCGCCGAGCGCAACCTGGCCGACACCGAGTACCTCGCCCGCGAGGTCGTCGCCCTGCGTCTGGCGATCCGCGACATGGCCAGCAAGGACTTCATCCGCTCCGAGCTTCGGAGTCTGGTCGAGGAGCTCGAGAAGGACCGGGCGGAGCGGGACGGCGCCGCCGAGGACGCCGCCGGGCCGCTCGACGGGGCGCGGAACGACGCGGCCCGTGCCGACCGGACCCGCGCGGACACGTTCCGCTTCGAGGAGAGCGGAGCGGAGCCGCTCGGGACCGAGCGCGGCGATGCCTGAGCCGACGCCCCTCGAGTCCGCGGTCCTCGACTCTCTCGCCCGGGTCGTCGACCCCGAGATCCGCAAGCCCATCACGGAGCTCGACATGGTCGAGTCGGTGGTCGCGGCCGCGGACGGCACCGTCGACGTGGCGATCCGCCTCACGATCGTCGGCTGCCCCGCCGCCTCCGCCATCGAGCGCGACGTCACCGAGGCGGTGTCGGGCACGCCCGGTGTCACCGCCGCCCGCGTCTCGGTCGGCGTCATGACTCCCACTCAGCGCACCGCACTGACCGAGCGGCTGCGGGGCGCGAAGCGCACCATGCCCTTCGGCCCGGACTCGCTCACCCGCGTCTACGCGGTGACGAGCGGCAAGGGCGGGGTCGGCAAGTCGACGGTCACCGCGAACCTCGCGGTCGCCCTCGCGCAGCAGGGGCTCTCGGTCGGCCTGGTCGACGCCGATGTGCACGGCTTCTCGATCCCGGGACTCCTCGGGCTCATGCACGAGGGGCGCGTCGCCGGGCCCACCCGGGTGGGCGAGCTGATGCTCCCGCCCGTCGCGCACGGCGTGAAGGTCATCTCGATCGGCATGTTCCTCGAGGGCGACACCCGCGGCGCCGCCGTGTCGTGGCGCGGGCCGATGCTGCACCGCACCATCTCGCAGTTCCTCACGGACGTCTACTTCGGCGATCTCGACGTCCTGCTGCTCGATCTGCCTCCCGGCACAGGAGATGTGGCCATCTCGATCGGGCAGCTGCTGCCGCACGCCGAGGTCCTGATCGTCACGACTCCGCAGCCCGCGGCCGCGGACGTGGCCGAGCGCAGCGGCGCACTGGCTCGCCAGTCGGGCCAGCGGATCGTCGGTGTCGTCGAGAACATGGCGGGGCTGCCTCAGCCCGACGGGACCGTGCTCGACCTCTTCGGGACCGGGGGCGGCGACGAGGTCGCACGACGCCTCAGCGCGTCCGGGGACGAGGTGCAGGTGCTCGCCTCCCTGCCGATCAGCGTCGCGCTGCGCTCCGGTGGTGACGACGGCGTCCCCGTCGTCATCGGATCGCCGGACGACCCGGCTGCACGGGCGATCACCGCTCTCGCTCGGACACTCGCGGCGCGACCGCGCGGTCTGACCGGCCGGCGACTGCCGATGAGCGTGAGCTGAACGATCCCGCCGTCGATCCGTGCTGCCGAGGATCTCGGCGCCGGGCTGCTCGAGAGCTCTGCCGAGCGCGTCAGGTGGCTTCGGAGTCGATCGGAGGAGGGGCGACGGCCGAGAGGCGGCCCTCGCCGGCCGAGCGCTTCATCGTCGTGTAATAGCTGTCCACCGTCGACGTGGACCGGCCGCCCGTCGTGACGGGCGCCGCGACGGCGGTCGGCGGCTTGACGGTGGGGACGGGATCGTCCTCGAGCAGCGCGTCGCGGATGATCCGACGCGGGTCGTACTGGCGCGGATCGAGCTTCCGCCAATCGACCTCGTTGAACTCCTCGCCCATCTCGTCCTTGACCCGTTCGCGCGCCTGAGTGGCGAATCCGCGCACCTTGCGCACGAGCTGACCCAGCTGCGCGGCGTAATGCGGGAGGCGGTCGGGGCCCAGCACGAAGACGGCGATCACTCCGATGATGAGGAGCTTGTCGAACGTCAAACCGAACACGAGACAAGAGTAACCCGCCGCGCCTGCGGCACCGACCCCGCGCGCCACCGTAGCCTTGCCTCGCGCGGACGCGATCCGTCCGCCGCATCGACCAGAGGAGCCCGACCGTGTCCGACAAGGATGCCAACTGGAAGTACGCCGAGGACGCGGTCGTCGAGCCCGAGGCGATCGCCTCCGCCCGCCGGCTCTCGGTCGAGCTGGGCATCGACGCGGTCGCGCCGTCCATCGGAGCGCAGTCCTCGCTCATCGCGGCCGCCGCGCGCGCCTCGCAGATCATCGAGATCGGCACCGGCACCGGAGTGAGCGGTCTGTGGCTCCTCGACGGCGCCCCGGAGGCGATGCTGACGACGATCGACTCCGAGGCGGTGCACCAGCAGCACGCGCGCGCGCAGTTCCACGAGGCCGGCGTCTCGCCGAACCGCCTCCGCCTCATCCCGGGGCGGGCCCTCGAGGTGCTGCCGCGGATGAACGAGAACTCGTACGACATCGTCTTCGTCGACGGCGACCCCCTCCAAGTGATCGAGAACGTCGAGCACGCGCTGCGGCTGGTCCGCCCGGGCGGCACCGTCCTGATCCCCCACGCGCTCTGGCGCGGCCGGGTGTCCAACCCGGCTCAGCGCGACGAGATCGCCTCGGCGTTCCGGACCCTCGTCGCCGAGATCAGCGCGTCGCCGGCGGTGGTGAGCATCCTCTCCCCCATCGGGGACGGACTGCTGCAGGCGAACAAGCGCCGGGCCTGAGCATCGGACGAGCCGGTTCCGGCTCCTGAACGAGGGAACGCCCGCCGCACGGTGTGCGACGGGCGTTCTCGACGAAGCCGGTGGATCCCCGTCAGGCGGGGGTCACCACCGATGCGAGAGCATCGTGCAGCTCTTTCGCCTCTGCATCGTTGACCGAGACGACGAGTCGTCCGCCTCCTTCGAGCGGAACGCGCACGACGATGAGTCGACCCTCCTTAACAGCCTCCATCGGTCCGTCTCCGGTCCTGGGCTTCATGGCCGCCATAGAGTTCCCCTTTCGTGACGTATCCCCCTATTATCGTGCATCCGCGGATTCCGAGAAATCGCGCTCTCCGGCGTGCCCGCGCGGGGTCGATCACGGGGGCGTCCAGTCGTAGCCGTCGACGGCCCAGCAGGCCGAGATCCAGAGGATCTGCCCGCCGATCCCGAGCAGCACCAGCACGACCCGGAAGAGCGGCGAGCGGGGCACGGCCAGCGCTCCGACGAGCGGGAACAGCGGGCCGAGCAGTCGGAACGTGCTCGACTGGGGGAAGAAGAACGCGAAGAGGTAGACGGCGTATCCGGCGATCCACGCACGGCTGAACAGGTCGAGCCTGCGCGTCCACGGCGCGGCCATGATCCCCACGAAGGCGACGACCAGCAGCACCACGAGCACGATCCCGACCGCGGGCGACTCGAACCACCACTGCCCCCACCAGGCGCCGCCCTGGAACCAGGAGGTGAACGGGAGCAGCTCCTGGTAGCCGATGTACGACGAGCGCCACGCCAGCTCGGTGTCGGTGTACGCGGTCATCGAGCCGGTGACGATCCATGCCGCGGCGGGCCAGAGGAAGCCGACCACGAGTCCCCACACGGTCAGCGCCACCGTGGGCAGCCACTCCGCGCGCTCGAAGGGCTCGCGGGAGCGGCGGAGGACGCGGACGAGGACGTAGAGCCCCATCGCCGCGGCGAACGCGAGACCGCTGGGCCGGGTGAGTCCCAGCAGCAGGACGACCGGGAACACGAGCGCGAAGCGGCGGCGGACGAGCAGGAGGAGCACGATCGCGGTCAGCATCATGGCCGCCGACTCGGCGTACGCCAGCTGCAGCAGGGGCGAGGTCGGCGCCACGCAGAAGAGGAGCACGGCGATGAGCGACTGGCTCTCGCTCAGAGAGTTGCGCAGGAGTCGGTACAGGACCAGGCACGCGACGGCTCCGCAGATCACCGAGACGGTGACCGCGGCACTCCCCCAGCCCAGACCCGTGACAAGCATGAGCAGTCGCACCACGGCCGGGTAGAGCGGCATGAACGCCCAGGCGTTCTCTCCGATCTCGCCCTCCGCGGTGACGGGCAGCTCGGAGGGGTAGCCGGCCGTCGCGATGATCTCGTACCAGCGCCCGTCCCAGAGGCTGGCGAACGCGGAGTAGGAGGGCGACGGGCCGGTCCAGGCGTTCGCGGCCTGGTTCGCGGCGAACTGCAGGAGGATCGTCGTGGTGACGAGACGGGTCAGCGCGAAGACGCCCAGGACCCGCGCCCACCAGGGCACGAGGCGGAGGAGGGCCCGTCGGCGGGTGCTCAGCACCGGGGCGACGGCGCTCACGCGGGGGTGCTCAACCAGCGACGCAGGCCCTCGGCGCACGCCGTGATCTCGTGCACGGCGACGCGCTCGTCGTCGGCGTGCGCCTTCAGCGGATCGCCCGGTCCGTAGTTCACCGCGGGGACGCCGAGCGCCGAGAAGCGCGCGACGTCGGTCCAGCCGTACTTCGGCGTGGCCTCGGCGTCGACCGCGGCGAGGAAGGCCCGGGCGAGCGGAGCGTCGAGGCCGGGACGCGCTCCCTCCGCGAGGTCGACCACCTCGACCTCGAAGCCGTCGAAGAGCTCGCGGAGGTGCTGGACGGCCTCCGCCCCGGTGCGGCTCGGGGCGAACCGGTAGTTGACGTGCACCGTGCAGAGGTCGGGGATCACGTTGCCGGCCACGCCTCCGGAGATGCGGACCGCATTGACGCCCTCGCGGTAGAGCAGGCCGTCGACCTCGACGACGCGCGGTTCGTAGGCGGCGAGGCGCTCGAGGATCGGCGCGGCGGCGTGGATCGCGTTCTCGCCGACCCAGCTGCGCGCCGAGTGCGCCCGCCGCCCTCGCGTGACGACGTCGACGCGGAGCGTGCCGTTGCAGCCTCCCTCGACCTCGCTGCTCGTGGGCTCGCCGAGGACGGCGAAGTCGGCGGTGAAGAGATCCGGGCGGTTGCGGGAGAGGCGGCCGAGCCCGTTGAGGTCGGACGCGACCTCCTCGTTGTCGTACCACATCCAGGTGATGTCGACGGCGGGCTCGGTCAGCTCGGCCGCGAGCACCAGCTGGACCGCGACTCCGGCCTTCATGTCGACGGTTCCGCGACCGACCAGGTGGTCGACTCCGTCGATCGTCTCGTCGACGACGGGCAGGTTGTCGTTGATCGGGACGGTGTCGAGGTGGCCCGCGATGACGACCCGCTGAGCCCGGCCGAGCAGGGTCCGCGCGACGACGGTGTCGCCGTCGCGCACGACCTCGAGGTGCGCGAAGTCGGACAGGGCGGACTCGATGGCGTCGGCCAGTGCCGACTCCGACCCGGAGACCGACGGGATGTCGCACAGCACCCGGGTCAGCGCGATCGGATCGGAGCGCAGATCCAGGGGCGCGACGGGCGGAGCGGCGGGGGTCGGAGCGGCCATGGCACCCAGGGTAGCGGCCGGATGCCGCGCGCTACCCTGGGTGCCATGACCCCCGAGCACTCCTCAGACTCCTCCGTGCCCACCTCCGCCTGGGGCTACGGACTCGCCACCATCGCCTCGGACGGCACCGTCCTCGACACCTGGTTCCCGGAGCCGCGCCTGGGCACGATCCCCGCCGGACGCGACCCGTGGATCGTCCCCGCGGAGTTCGAGGCGCTCGCGGGCGAGGACGCGCGGCGCGAGGTCCGGATCGACGTCGTCACGCTGCAGATCGACCTGCAGGCGCCCCCGGCCTCGACATCGGACGCCTACCTCCGTCTGCACCTGCTGTCGCACCTGCTGGTGCAGCCCAACACGATCAACCTCGACGGGATCTTCGCCCACCTGGCGAACGTCGTCTGGACGAACGCGGGCCCGGTCTCTCCGGATGCGTTCACCCGACTGCGTCCCTCGCTCCGCCGCCACGGCATCCAGGCGGCCGGGATCGACAAGTTCCCGCGGCTGACCGACTACGTCACTCCGGCGAAGGTTCGGATCGCCGACACGTCGCGCGTGCGCCTCGGAGCGCACCTCGCTCCCGGCACGACCGTGATGCACGAGGGCTTCGTGAACTTCAACGCCGGGACCCTCGGCAGCTCGATGGTCGAGGGGCGCGTCTCGCAGGGCGTCGTGGTCGGCGACGGCTCGGACATCGGCGGCGGCGCCTCGATCATGGGCACACTCTCGGGCGGAGGGACGCAGCGCGTGTCGATCGGGGCGCGCGCTCTGCTCGGTGCGAACTCGGGGATCGGGATCTCGATCGGGGACGACTCGGTCGTCGAGGCGGGGCTCTACGTGACCGCGGGGACGAAGGTCGTCGTCGTGGGCGGGGCGCCGCGCGCCGACGGGCGTCCGCAGACGGTGAAGGCCGTCGAGCTGTCGGGGGTGCCGAATCTGCTGTTCCGCCGCAACTCGCTCACGGGCGCCGTCGAGGTGCTCCCCCGCACCGGTGCGGGGATCGAGCTCAACACGGCGCTGCACGCCTGAGGGCGGGCTGCGGGGTCTCGACACGCCCGCTCGCGGGCTACTCGACCAGCGAGGGGGCGAACGGACGATGCCGCCTCCGCGGGTGCGGAGACGGCATCGGGACGGCGGGTCAGCTGCCGGTGGGCCAGTGGCGCTCGGGGGCGCCCATGTAGAGCTGCTGAGGGCGGCCGATCTTGGTCTGCTTGTCGATGTTCATCTCGCGCCAGTGCGCGATCCAGCCGGGCAGGCGCCCGATCGCGAAGAGCACAGTGAACATCCGCGTCGGGAAGCCCATCGCCTTGTAGATGACGCCGGTGTAGAAGTCGACGTTCGGGTAGAGGCGGCGCTCCTTGAAGTAGTCGTCCTCGAGCGCGAGGGCCTCGAGCTCCATCGCGATGTCGAGCAGGGGATCCTTCACTCCGAGCGCCTGCAGCACCTCGGAGGCGCTCTCCTTGACGAGCTTGGCGCGCGGGTCGTAGTTCTTGTACACCCGGTGGCCGAAGCCCATCAGGCGCACGCCCTCCTCCTTGTTCTTCACCCGCTCGACGAAGGTCTGGACGCTCTCGCCCGACTCGCGGATGCGGCCGAGCATCGTCAGGACCGCCTCGTTCGCGCCGCCGTGCAGCGGGCCGAAGAGCGCGTTGATGCCGGCGGAGACGGAGGCGTAGAGGTTGGCCTCGGTCGAGCCGACCAGGCGCACGGTCGACGTGGAGGCGTTCTGCTCGTGGTCCTCGTGCAGGATCAGCAGGCGGTCGAGGGCCTTGGAGAGCACCGGGTCGACGTCGTACTTCTCGGCCATGGTGCCGAAGTTGAGGCGGAGGAAGTTGTCGACGAAGCTCAGCGAGTTGTCGGGGTAGAGGAACGCCTGCCCGATGCTCTTCTTGTGCGCGTACGCCGCCATGACGGGCAGCTTCGCGAGCAGGCGGATCGTGGTGAGCTCGACCGCCTCCGGATCCTTCGGGTTCGAGCTGTCCTCGTAGTAGGTCGAGAGCGCCGAGACGCCGGCTGAGAGCACCGACATGGGGTGGGCGCTGTGCGGGAGCGCGTCGAAGAAGCGCTTGAGATCCTCGTGGAGCAGCGTGTGACGGCGGATGCGCTCGTCGAAGCCGGCGAGCTCGTCGGCGGTGGGGAGCTCGCCGTAGATGAGGAGCCACGCGACCTCGAGGTACGTCGCGTTCGTCGCGACCTCCTCGATCGGGTACCCGCGGTAGCGCAGGACGCCCTTGTCGCCGTCGATGTAGGTGATCTGCGACTTGGTCGCCGCGGTGTTCACGAAGCCGTAGTCGAGCGACATGAAGCCGGTCTGCTTCGTCAGCGTCGAGAAGTCGATGCTCGAGGCGCCGTCGACGCTGCGGAGGATCGGGAACTCGGCGGTGCGATCGCCGAAGGTGAGCGTGACCTTCCGGGGCTCGGCCTCGGCCTCGGCCGCCGCCGGCGCGCTCTCCGTGGCGGGCTCCGGTGCCTCCACCGTCGCGGTTCCGTCGCTCTGCGTGCCGGATTCGGTCACAACGCCTCCCAGGTCGTCACGGTCGCTCCCGGCAGCGCGCTCGCACGGAGCGGGCGGCGCCGGGTGTGTGGGCGGTGCAGTCGGCGCCGTTGTGTGGCGACATCGACCGAACCTCCTACAGCCTAAGGGCACAGCAGAGGACCTGCTGCACCGGCCAGTGGTCCCCGGCGCGGGTTGTGGGAGAGCGACAGAAGCGGTCAGCGGCCGCCGCTAGGAGAGGCCCGCGGACAGTCGGGACGCGGCCGCGTCGATCCGCTCGTCGGTCGCAGTCAGCGACAGGCGCACGTGCTCGGTGAAGTGGTCGCCGTAGAAGACCCCGGGGCCGGCGAGCACGCCGATCCGCGCGAGCCGATCGATCGACTCCCACGCGGGCCGCCCCTCGGTGGCCCAGAGGTACAGGCCCGCCTCGCTTCGGTCGATGCGGAAGCCGGCGGATTCGAGGGCGGGGCGCAGCCGGTCGCGGCGCGCTCGGTAGCGCTCCTTCTGCTCCGCCACGTGCGCGTCGTCGCCCAGGGCCGTGATCATCGCCTCCTGGAGCGGGCCCGGCACGATCATGCCGGCGTGCTTGCGGACGGTCACGAGGCGCGCGATGAGGGAGGGGTCTCCCGCGACGAACGCGGCACGGTAGCCGGCGAGGTTCGACTGCTTGCTGAGCGAGTAGACGCCCAGGACGCCCTCGCGGCTCGCTCCGACCACGCGGGGATCGAGGATGCTCGGGATCGGCTCGTCGGCCCAGCGGCCCTCCCAGCCGAGCTCGGCGTAGCACTCGTCACCGGCGATGACGGCGCCCAGCTCGCGGGCCCGCTGCACCGCCCGCGTGAGCGCCGGAACATCGAGGACGGCGCCGTCGGGGTTGCCCGGCGAGTTCAGCCAGACGAGGCGGGTGGAGTCCGGCCACTCGGCCGGATCGTCCGAGGCGAGCACGGAGGCGCCTGCGATCGCCGCGCCCATCGCGTAGGTCGGGTAGGCGGCGCGGGGGTGGACTACCACGTCGCCCTCGCCGAGACCGAGCAGGAAGGGGAGCCAGGCGACGAGCTCCTTCGACCCGATGGTGGGCAGGACCTCGTCGACGCCGATGCCCGGGACTCCGCGGCGGCGGGCGAACCAGGCGGCGATCGCCTCGCGCAGGGCGGGGGTGCCGACCGTCGTTGGGTAGGAGTGCGCGTCCGTCGCCCGCGCGAGCGCCTCGCGGATGAGGGCGGGCGTGGGATCGACGGGAGAGCCGATCGAGAGGTCGACGATGCCGTCGGGATGCGAGGACGCGAGCGCCGTCGCGGGACCCATCAGGTCCCAGGGGTAGTCGGGCAGGGCTCCGAGCGCCACCGGAGGGCCGCTCAGTGGCCCTGGGGCGGCAGCACCGCGATGACCGGGTGGTCCTTCGCGATCACGCCGACCTTGGCGGCTCCGCCCGGGGAGCCGATCTCGTCGAAGAACTCGACGTTCGCCTTGTAGTAGTCGGACCACTCCTCGGGGAGGTCGTCCTCGTAGTAGATCGCCTCGACGGGGCAGACCGGCTCGCAGGCACCGCAGTCGACGCACTCGTCGGGGTGGATGTAGAGCGAGCGCTCGCCTTCGTAGATGCAGTCGACCGGGCATTCGTCGATGCAGGCGCGGTCTTTGACATCGACGCACGGAAGTGCGATCACGTAGGTCACGGTCGTGGCGTCCCTTCGAACAGAGGCTTCTATCGTACGCGGAGCGACGGGGCGTCGAGTCCCGCCGGCTCCGTCGCGCGTGCGGGGACCGGCGGCGCCGTCGGGCGCAGGCGAGGCCAGGCGATCACGACCAGCGCGATCAGGCCGGGGGCGAAGGTCCAGACGACGCCGAGGCCGTTCGCGGGCACGAGGACGGATCCTCCCGCACTCCGCAGCGCCAGCAGGCCGATCACTCCGAGGAGTCCCATCGCCGCGCAGAACGCGACGAAGCGGTCGATCATCACGAGACGGAGGCCCAGGAGCAGGAGGAGCACCGCGGCGAGCGACGCCGCCAGCCCGAGCGGCAGGACGGCGTCGCCGACGACGACCGTGCTCTGGTGGGCGATGGTGGTGATCGCTCCGACGACGGCGCCGACGAGCACCGAGAGCACGCCCGAGACGACGCGGGAACGGAGGTCGGGCCGTTCCTCCGGAACGGGCGTGTGAGGCGACGCGGCGAGGGCGGGCGTCGGACGGAAGCGCTCCACGCGGCCGACGGGGAAGGCCGGGCCGCTGGAGAGCCGGGCCGACTCGCCCTCCACCACGATCTGCGTGGCGTGCGCCTGCAGTGCGGCGCGCTTGCGGGCGTAGTCCTCGTCGCCGAGCTCGATGACGACGTCGCCGTCCTCGGGAGGCGTCCCCTCGGGCAGGACCGCGAGGTAGCGGATCCCGAGCAGTTCGGCGGCTCGGCGCGCGACGCTCGCCGCACGCACGTGATCGGGGTGGCCGTAGCCGCCCCCCGCGTCGTAGGACAGCACGACGCCCGCGCGGGTCTGCTGGAGGACGGCGACGAGATCGGCGATCTCCTCCTCCTCGGGAGCGGCCGTGAAGGCTGCGGGATGCACGGGCTCGAGCGGGACCGGCGCGCGGCCGGGGCCCCACTGCATGCCGGAGTCGCGGTAGACACGCGGAGCGGCGCCCCGCGCGCGGGCGTTCTCGGCTCCGAGGAAGCGGTGATCCGCGACTCCGAGGGCCGTCAGCGCCACGACGAGCTCGGTCGTGCGGTGCGAGGCGAGCTCGTCGGAGCCCTCGAGCGCCGCGAGGTCCTCGGGGATCACCTCGCCGCACTCGCCGCGCGTGGCGGTGACGACGGTGACCGCCGCGCCCTGCGCGACGAGGCGGGCGAGGGTGCCGCCCATGGTCAGGGTCTCGTCGTCGGGGTGCGCGTGGACCGCGACGACCCTCTCGTGCACTCCAGCTGGGCTCGCGTCCACACTCCACCTTCCGTCCGGCACGCGGATGCGCACCCGGCGCGCTTCTGGACAGGCGCTCGGGCGGCGCACTACAGTCGACTCCGGTAAGGCAAGGCTTACCGAAGGATGGGCCCGGGGCGGGGGTCGTCCCACCCCTCCCGCGATCGACCGAGAGAACACGCGTGCTCGCAAATTACCTCATCGGCCTCCGCGAAGGCCTCGAAGCCGGCCTCGTGGTCGGCATCCTCGTCGCGTACCTGACGAAGCTCGGGCGCCGCGACGTGCTGCCGCGACTGTGGACCGGCATGGCCGCGGCCGTCGCGATCTCGCTCGTGATCGGGGCGATCCTGACCTGGGGCCCCTACGGGCTGTCGTTCCAGGCGCAGGAGCTGCTCGGCGGCGGACTGTCGATCCTCGCGGTCGGCCTCGTCACCTGGATGATCTTCTGGATGGGCGCGAACGCCCGGAGCCTCAAGGGCGAGTTGGAGTCGCGGCTCGACGCCGCCGTCGGCGGATCCGCCCTCGGGATCGTCGTGCTCGGCTTCGTGAGCGTCGGCCGCGAGGGGATCGAGACCGCCCTGTTCGTCTGGGCCAGCGTCTCCTCGAGCAGCGCCTCCTCCGGGGCGGAGGCCTGGACCGGCACGATCGGCGCCCTCCTGGGCATCCTCTCGGCGGTCGTCATCGCGTACCTGATCTTCCGCGGCTTCGTCCGGATCGATCTCGGCCGGTTCTTCACCTGGACGGGCGGCTTCCTGATCGTGGTCGCGGCGGGCGTGCTCTCGTACGGCGTGGGAGACCTGCAGGAGGCGTCGCTCCTGCCCGGCTGGAGCGCCCCGCTGTTCAGCCTCGGTGCGGTGCTGCCGGCACCGATCACCGCGATCCTCGGCGGGCTCTTCAACTACACGCCCGAGCCGACCGCGCTGCAGTTCACCGCGTGGCTCGCGTACCTCGTCGTCGTCGGCGCCCTCTTCGTCCGCCAGGTCCGGCTCCGCCGGCCGCGTCGGGGCAGCGCGGCCCCGGTCGCGACTCCCGCTCACACCTCCGTCTGATCCCGGCACCGCCGGCTCCACCCCCTACTCCAGGAGAACCATGCCCTCGCGCGCAGTCCCCCGCCGTTCCCCGCTCCCCCGCCTCGTCTCCGGCCTCGCCGGTGCCGGCGTCCTCGCGTTCGCGCTCGCCGGCTGCGTGCCGAACTCGGCCGCCTCCTCCTCGGCGGCGCTCGACGTCGCCATCAGCGACGAGGCCTGCGACGTCTCGGCCGCGACCGCCTCGGCCGGAGCGGTGACCTTCTCGCTCGCGAACGAGGGCACGGATGTCAACGAGTTCGAGATCCTCGCGGACGACAAGCTGCGGATCGTCGGCGAGAAGGAGAACGTGACGCCCGGGCAGACCGTGTCCTACGTCGCCCAGCTCGAGCCCGGCACGTACTACACGGCCTGCAAGTTCCAGCAGGTCGGCGCTCCCATCGGCCTGTCCGAGTTCACCGTCACCGGTGAGGCCACCGAGCAGTCCGCGGACGAGAAGGCGGCGACGGAGGCGGCCGTGACCAACTACGTCGCCTACGTGAAGTCGCAGGCGGGCGAGCTCCTCCCCGCTGTGCAGGCTTTCAGCGACGCCTACGTGGCCGGCGACGACGAGACGGCGCGCGGCCTCTTCGCGTCGACACGCGTCTTCTACGAGCGCATCGAGCCCACCGCGGAGGCGTTCGGCGACCTCGACCCGAAGATCGACTACCGCGAGGTCGACGCCGTCGCCGAGGGCCTGGACTGGACCGGCTTCCACCGCATCGAGAAGGACCTCTGGGTTCCGGCGCAGGACGCGCTCAACTCCGACGGCACGAGCGCCTACCTCGACTGGGCGCCGTCGACCCCGGAGCAGCGCGCCGAGTTCGGCCAGGGGCTCGTGGACGACGTGCAGAGCCTCTACGACCTCGTGAACGCCGACGACTTCACCGTCTCGGTCGGTGACATCTCGAACGGCGCCATCGGCCTGCTCGACGAGGTCGCCGCGGGCAAGATCACCGGCGAGGAGGACTGGTGGTCGGGCACCGACCTGATGGACTTCGCCGCCAACGTCCAGGGTGCGGAGGTCGCCTTCGGCAACGTCGAGCCGATCGCGACAGCCTCGGGCGACGAGGGCGCCGCCCTGACCGCCGACATCACGGAGCAGTTCACCGCACTCGACACGCTGCTCGCGCAGTACGGCTCGATCGACGCCGGCTTCGCGCCCTACTCCTCGGTCACCGACGAGCAGAAGAAGGAGCTCTCGGACCAGGTGAACGCCCTCTCGGAGCCGCTCTCGCAGCTCACCCACACGGTGCTCGGCGTCGAGGAGCCCGCGGAGTAGATGGACGACGACCAGCAGGACACCGCGGCGGACGTCTCCCCCGACTCCGCCGCCCCCGTCGAGCAGCCCCGCCGCCTCTCGCGGCGCGGGCTGCTCGGCCTCGTCTCGGCGGGCACCGCGGGGATCGCGGCGGGCATCGGAGGGACTGTGGCGGTCGCCTCCGCGACGACCGCCGACGCCTCCGGCGCATCGAACACGGTGCCGTTCTTCGGCACGAACCAGGCCGGGATCACGACCGCGGCGCAGGACCGGCTGCACTTCGCCTCCTTCGACCTCGCGTCGGGCACCACGCGCGAGGACTTGATCGAGCTGCTGCAGGACTGGACGCTCGCCGCGTCGCGACTGACGCGCGGACTCGACGTCAGCGAGGAGGGCGCGGTCGGCGGACCCGACACCGCCCCTCCGGACGACACGGGCGAGGCCCTCGGCCTCGACGCTGCGGCGCTGACCATCACCTTCGGTTTCGGTCCGGGCGTGTTCACCGACGCGGATGGCGCCGACCGCTTCGGGCTCGCGGCCCGTCGTCCGCCCGCGCTCGAGACGCTCCCCCGCTTCCGCGGCGACGCTCTCGTGCCGGCGGCGAGCGGAGGCGACCTCTGCATCCAGGCCTGCGCGAACGACCCGCAGGTCGCGGTGCACGCGATCCGCAACCTCAGCCGCATCGCCTTCGGCCGGGCGTCGCTCCGCTGGTCCCAGCTCGGCTTCGGGCGGACGTCGTCGACGTCGACGGCGCAGGCCACTCCGCGCAACCTCTTCGGCTTCAAGGACGGCACGGCCAACGTGAAGTCGGAGGAGACGGACGCGGTCCAGGAGCACGTCTGGGTGCAGGAGTCGGAGGGCCCGGACTGGCTCGTCGGCGGCAGCTACCTCGTGGCCCGCAAGGTCCGCATGATCATCGAGACCTGGGACCGGAGCCAGCTCGGCGAGCAGGAGCGGGTGATCGGGCGGAGCAAGGGCTCGGGCGCGCCGCTCTCGGGCGGGGACGAGTTCGCCGAGCCGGACTTCACGGCGACCGGAGCGACCGGGGCGCCGCTCGTCGACCAGGCGTCGCACGTGCGGCTCGCGCATCCGTCGGTCAACAACGGCGCGCGGCTGCTGCGCCGCGGATACAACTTCGTCGACGGCAACGACGAGCTCGGGCGCCTGAACGCGGGGCTGTTCTTCCTGTCGTTCCAGCGGTCGCCGGAGCAGTTCATCACGGTGCAGCGCTCGCTCGCGGACGATGCGCTGAACGAGTACATCAAGCACGTGGGGTCGGCGCTGTTCGCGGTGCCGCCCGGAGTGCGGGGCGAGGGCGACTTCGTGGGGTCGGGGCTGTTCGGCTGAGCGGGTCGGTCCGCATCCGAGGCTCCTGGAGGACGGGGGTCTCGATACGCCGCTGCGCGGCTACTCGACCAGCAGGGGGGGGCGCGTCTCCCTGCCTCCCTGCTGATCGGGAAGGGCGCGGAGCGGCCGCATCCGCTGCGCGGCTGCTCGACCAGCAGGGGGAAAGCAGAAGACCGGCCGGAGGCAACCTCCGACCGGTCTCGAGCCGAGCGGGCGCGCGGGGCGCCGGGCGGATCAGCCCTGCTTCTTCAGACGGCTGGTCTGACGAGCGCGCGCGTTGGCGTCGAGCTCGACCTTGCGGATGCGGACGATCTCGGGGGTGACCTCGACGCACTCGTCCTCGCGGGCGAACTCGAGGCACTCCTCGAGCGTCAGCTGACGCGACGGCGTCATCGACTCGAAGGTGTCGGAGGTGGACTGACGCATGTTGGTCAGCTTCTTCTCCTTGGTGATGTTCACGTCCATGTCGTCGTTGCGCGAGTTCTCGCCGATGACCATGCCCTCGTAGACCTCCTCCGTGGGGTTCACGAAGAAGGTCATGCGCTCCTGGAGGGCGATGATGGCGAACGGAGTGACGACACCGGTGCGGTCGGCGACGATCGAGCCGTTGTTGCGGGTGACGATGGCGCCCGCCCACGGCTCGTAGCCGTGCAGGATCGCGTTCGCGATGCCGGTGCCGCGCGTGGTGGTGAGGAACTCGGTGCGGAAGCCGATCAGACCGCGCGAGGGGACGATGAACTCCATGCGGACCCAGCCGGTGCCGTGGTTCGCCATGTTCTCCATGCGGCCCTTGCGCGCGGCGAGGAGCTGGGTGATGGCGCCGAGGTACTCCTCCGGAGCGTCGATGGTCAGGTGCTCGAACGGCTCGTGCGTCTTGCCGTCGACCTGGCGGGTGACCACCTGGGGCTTGCCGACGGTGAGCTCGAAGCCCTCGCGGCGCATCTGCTCGACGAGGATCGCGAGCGCGAGCTCGCCTCGGCCCTGGACCTCCCACGAGTCGGGGCGGCCGATGTCGAGGACCTTGAGCGACACGTTTCCGATGAGCTCGCGGTCGAGGCGGTCCTTGACCATGCGCGCGGTGAGCTTGTGGCCCTTGACCTTGCCGACGAGCGGCGAGGTGTTGGTGCCGATGGTCATCGAGATCGCCGGGTCGTCGACCGTGATGGCCGGCAGCGGACGGATGTCCTCGGGGTCGGCGATGGTCTCGCCGATGGTGATCTCGGGGAAGCCCGCGATCGCGACGATGTCGCCGGGGCCGGCGGACTCGGCCGGGTAGCGGTCGAGCGCCTTGGTGATCAGGAGCTCGGTGATGCGGGCGTTGGTGTGGGTGCCGTCGTGGTGGACCCAGGCGACGGTCTGGCCCTTCTTGATGTTGCCGTTGAAGACGCGCAGCAGCGCGAGGCGGCCGAGGAACGGCGAGGCGTCGAGGTTGGTGACGTGGGCCTGGAGGGGCGCCTCGTCGTCGAAGGTCGGCGCGGGGATGTGCTTGAGGATCGCCTCGAAGAGCGGCTCGAGGTCTTCGGCGTCGGGCAGCGTGCCGTTCTCGGGCTTGTTGGAGGACGCGCGGCCCGCCTTGCCGGACGCGTAGACGACGGGGACGTCGAGGATCGCGTCGAGGTCGAGGTCGGGGACGTCGTCCGCCATGTCGGAGGCGAGGCCGAGGAGGAGGTCCTGGCTCTCGGCGACGACCTCGTCGATGCGCGCATCCGGACGGTCGGTCTTGTTGACCAGGAGGATCACGGGCAGCTTGGCCTCGAGCGCCTTGCGGAGCACGAAGCGGGTCTGCGGGAGGGGGCCCTCGGACGCGTCGACGAGGAGGCAGACGCCGTCCACCATCGAGAGGCCGCGCTCGACCTCGCCGCCGAAGTCGGCGTGGCCCGGGGTGTCGATCACGTTGATCGTGATGGGGCCCTCGGTCGCGTGCTTGCCGCGGTACGAGACCGCGGTGTTCTTCGCGAGGATCGTGATGCCCTTCTCGCGCTCGAGCTCGTTCGAGTCCATCGCGCGCTCGTCCACGTGGGCGTGCGCATCGAAGGAGTTCGTCTGCTTGAGCATGGCGTCGACCAGAGTGGTCTTGCCATGGTCGACGTGGGCGACGATCGCGACGTTGCGCAGGTCGGAGCGGGTGGCACTTGCCATGTGAACGGACTCGTCTCGTGTTCTCGTGCAGTAAGGGGGACCCTCCATCGTACCGCAGGCGCGCTCCGGAACGACGGAGGGCCCCGATCCGGCCCGATCACCCCGCGGTGAGCGGGATTGCCGGGCGCGGAACGGGGCCCTCGCGGCGGCGGATCAGACCGCGAACTCGATCCCGGCGCCGGGGATCGCCGCGAGCAGCTCGCGGGTGTACTCCTGCTCGGGCGAGTCGAACACCGTGTCGGTCGGCGCGTGCTCGACGATGCGGCCCTTCTGCATCACGCAGACGTCGTCCGCGATGACGCGGACCACGGCGAGGTCGTGCGTGATGAACAGGTAGGTCAGTCCGAGTTCGGCCTGCAGATCGGCGAGCAGGCGGAGGATCTGCGCCTGCACGAGCACGTCGAGCGCCGAGACGGCCTCGTCGAGCACGACGATCTCGGGCTTGAGCGCGAGCGCCCGCGCGATGGCGACGCGCTGGCGCTGCCCGCCCGAGAGCTCGTTCGGGTAGCGGCCGGCGATGACGCGCGGGAGCGACACCTGGTCGAGCAGCTCGAAGACGCGCTCGCGCTGCGAGGTGCGATCGCCGACCTTGTGCACCCGGAGGGGCTCCGAGATCGTGTTGCCGATGTTGTGCAGCGGGTCGAGCGAGCCGTACGGGTCCTGGAACACGGGCTGCATCGAGCGGCGCAGCGCCAGCATCTCCTTGCCGCGGAGCTTCTCGGTGCGGCGCCCGTCGATCGAGATGGCGCCCTTGGTGGCGGTCTCGAGGCCGAGCACGAGGCGCGCGATCGTCGACTTGCCGGAGCCCGACTCCCCGACGAGGGCGGTGGTGGTGCCCTTCGGGATCGAGAACGAGACGTCGTCGACGGCCGTGAAGTCCTCGGCCTTCAACCCGCCGCGGCGGATCTTGAAGACCTTGGTGAGGTTCTCGATCTCGATCATCGGCTTCGTCGTCGTGGGGGCTCCCGCATGGGTGCCCGCCGCGCGGACGAGGTCGACCTCGGCGACGGCGGCGGACTCGCCGGGCACCGACTCCTTCGCGGCTCCCGCCGTCGACTGGATGCGGCGCGAGGCGAGGCTCGGGGCCGCGGCGATCAGGCGCTGCGTGTACGGGTGCTGCGGGTTCTGCAGCACCTCGACCGAGGCGCCGGACTCGACGATGCGGCCTTTGTACATCACGATGAGCTTCTCGGCGCGCTCGGCGGCGAGGCCCAGGTCGTGCGTGATGAAGAGCAGCGCGGTTCCGTCGGTCTTCGTCAGCGTCTCGAGGTGGTCGAGGATCCGGCGCTGCACCGTCACGTCGAGGGCCGAGGTCGGCTCGTCGGCGATGAGGAGCTGCGGGGCCGCGGCCAGGCCGATGCCGATCAGCACGCGCTGGCGCATGCCTCCGGAGAACTGGTGCGGGAACTGCTTCAGGCGCTTCTCGGCGTCGGCCAGGCCGGCGTTCTGCAGCACCTCGATCGCCTTGGCGCGCACCTCCTTGCGACCGGTCGCGAGACCGTTCGCGCGGATGGTCTCCTCGACCTGGAAGCCGACCGACCAGACCGGGTTCAGGTTCGACATCGGATCCTGCGGGACGTAGCCGATGCGGCGGCCGCGGATGTCCTCGAGCTCGGGCCGGGTCGCCTTCGCGAGGTCCTTCCCGTCGAAGAGCACGGAGCCGCCGGTCACCTTGCCGGAGCCGGGGAGCAGGCCGATGATCGCCGCGGCGGTCGTCGACTTGCCCGAGCCCGACTCCCCCACGATCGCGACGGTCTGGCCGTGCTCGATCGTGAGGCTGACGCCGCGCAGGGCGGGCACCAGGCCGCTGCCGGTCTGGAAGCCGACCTCGAGGTCGGTGACCTGGAGCAGGGGCCCCTTCGGGGTGGTCGTCGAGTCGGTCATCGGAGGGCCCTCGCCTTCGGGTCGAGCGCGTCGCGCAGGGCCTCGCCCATGAGGATGAAGCTCAGCACCGTGATGGTCAGCGCGGCGGACGGGTAGATCAGCGTCTGCGGGTTGGTCCGCAGGTCGCGCTGGGCCTGGCTGATGTCGTTGCCCCACGACATCACCGAGCCGGGGAGGCCGACGCCGAGGAAGGACAGGGTCGCCTCCGCGGTGATGGCCGCACCGAGCGAGATCGTCGTGACGACGATCACGGGGGCGATGGAGTTGGGCATGACGTGACGGAACAGGATCGCCATGCGGGACAGACCCGTGGCGGTCGCGGCCCCGACGAAGTCCGACTGCTTCACTCTCAGCACTTCGGAGCGGAGGACGCGCGCAGTGGTCGGCCACGCGAACGCGCCGATCGCCAGGGCGATCACGAACACGTTCCGGTGCGCCGAGAAGACCGACATGATGACGACGGCGGCGAGGATGTAGGGGATCGAGAAGAAGATGTCGCCCGCGCGCATGATGACGGTGTCGACCCAGCCGCCGAAGAAGCCGGCGAGCGCTCCTCCGATGACACCCGTGATCGTGGTGATCAGGATGACGATCAGACCGACGGTCAGCGAGGTCGACGTGCCGTGGATGATCCGCGCGTAGACGTCGCAGCCCTGCTTGGTGAAGCCGAGGACGCTGCCGTCGCCGGGGCCCTGGTTGCTGAAGCCGAGATCGCACGCACGCGGGTCGACGGAGGTGAAGAGGTTCGGGAGCAGCGCGACGGCGACGATCAGCACGATCATCGCGCCCGAGATCCAGAACATCGGCCGGCGGCGCAAGTCCTGCCAGGCGTCGGTCCACAGGTTGCTGGGCTTCTCGTCGAGCGAGACGGCGTCGACCGAGGCGATCGGCGTCTCCTCGAGCGGTGCCACGAAGTGATCGATGCGACGGGGGGCGTCGCGGTTCATCTCATTTGGCATAGCGGATCCTCGGGTCGAGTACGGCGTAGAGCAGGTCGACGAGGATGTTCACCACGAGGTAGAACAGCACCATGACCGTGACGAAGGAGACGACGGTCGGCCGCTCCCCTCGGATGATCGCCTGGTAGAGCGTGTTCCCGACTCCGGGAACGTTGAAGATGCCCTCGGTGACCGTCGCGCCGACGATCAGCAGGCCGAAGTCGGCGCCGAACTGGGTCGTCACCGGGATCAGCGAGTTGCGCAGGATGTGCACGGGCACGACGCGCTTGCGCGAGAGGCCCTTGCTGTACGCGGTGCGGACGAAGTCGGAGCCGGCGGTCTCGATGACCGAGCCGCGCGTGAGGCGGATCGCGGAGGCGACCACGAACAGCGCGAGCACGATGGCGGGCAGCAGGAGCCGCTCGAACGTCGGCGACCCGCCGACCGTGGGCGAAAACCAGCCGAGCTGCACGGCGAAGAAGGACTGCGCGATGAAGCACAGGACGAAGATCGGCACCGACACGAGGAGGAGGCTGACGACGAGCGCGCTGGCGTCGAAGAACGAGCCCTTCCGCAGTCCGCTGATGAGGCCGATCGTGAGAGCGACGACGATCTCGATGATGATCGCCATCATGGCGAGGGTGAGCGTGACCGGGAACGTGCGGGCGAGGATGTCGTTCACCGACTGCCCGGAGAAGGAGATGCCGAAGTCGCCGCGGACGACTCCGCCGAGGTAGTAGAGGTACTGCACGATGAACGGCTCGTTCAGGTGGTACTGCTCCTCGAGGCGTGCGAGGAGCGCGGGGTTCGGGGTCTTGTCGCCGAAGAGGGCGAGGAGCGGGTTCCCCGGCATGGCGAAGACCATGAAGTAGATCAGGAAGGTCGTCCCGATCAGGACGGGGACGGCTTGCAGGATGCGTCGGACGATGTAGGCGAGCACGTCAGCCCTGCCTGTTCCGGTGTCGCATGGTGGACCTCATTCGATCGTGACCGAACAAGGCGCTCCGCCCGCGGGAACGGTCGTGCCGTCCCCGCGGGCGAAGCGCCCGTCGTGTCTGATGTCAGCTCTTGGTGATCTGGTAGAACAGCGGAACCGAGTTCCATCCGAACTCTACGTCGGAGACGGTGTCGCTGTAGCCACCGGTCACGTTGGCGTACCAGAGCGGGATCGCGGGCAGGTCCTGGAGCAGGACCTCCTGAGCCTTCTGGTAGTCCTCGTTCGCGGTCGCGAGGTCGGTCTCGGCCGAGCCGTCGGCCAGGAGCTGGTCGAACTCGGGGTTCGAGTAGTCACCGTCGTTCGACGAGGCGTTGGTCGCGTACAGCGGGCCCAGGAAGTTGTACAGACCCGGGTAGTCGGCCTGCCATCCGGTGCGGAACGCGGTCTCGATCGAGCGGTCGACGATCTTGGTGCGCGCCTCGGCGAAGGTCGGGTAGGCCTCGCCCACCGCGTCGATGCCGAGCGTGTTCTTGACCGCGTTCGACACGGCGTCGACCCAGCCCTGGTGGCCGCCGTCGGCGTTGTAGGCGATCGAGAAGGTACCCGTCCACGGGGAGATCGCGTCGGCCTCGGCCCACAGCTTCTTCGCCTCGTCGGGGTTGTACTCGAGCACCTCGGCGCCCTCGAGGGAGTCGCTCCAGCCGTCGATCACCGGGGAGGTGAAGTCGGAGGCGGGGGTGCGGGTGCCCTCGAAGATGACGTCGGTGATCTGCTCGCGGTCGAAGGCCATCGAGATCGCCTGGCGGCGCAGCTTGCCCTCTTCACCGCTGAAGTGCTCGAGGCGCTCCGGGATGGTGAAGGACTGGAAGACGGCGGAGGCCTGGTTGACCGCGCGGTCGCCGAGGTCGCTCTCGAAGGTGCCGAACGCGGAGTCCGGGATCTGGTCGATCACGTCGACGTTGCCCGCGAGCAGGTCGGCGTACGACGCGTCCTGGGTCGCGTAGAACGTGATGGTGATGCCGCCGTTGACCGGGACGCGGGGTCCGTCGTAGTCGGGGTTCACGACCAGGTCGATCTGGACGTCGTGCTGCCACGCGCCCTCGCCGTCGAGCATGTACGGGCCGTTGCCGATCGGGTTCTCACCGAAGGCGTCCATGTCGTCGTAGGCGACGCTGGGCAGCGGGTAGTAGGCCGAGTAGCCCAGGCGCTGCGGGAAGTCCGACTTGGGGGCGGTGAGCGCGACGGTGAACGTCGTGTCGTCGACGACCTTCAGACCGGTCAGCTCGGTGTCCTCGTCGTAGCTGAAGCCCTCGATGTCCTCGAAGAAGTAGCTCTGGAGCTGCTCGTTGGAGTACTTCGCGCCGTAGTTCCACGCGTCCACGAACGACTGGGCCGTGATCTCCTCACCGTTGGTGAAGGTGCGGCCCGACTCGATCGTGATGGTGTAGTTCTGCGCGTCGTCCGACTCGACCGACTCGGCCAGGTCGGGCTGCGCCGCGCCCTCGGCGTCGTAGTAGTAGAGACCGGCGAAGATCTCGTCGAGGATCTTGCCGCCGCCCACCTCGTTGGTGTTGGTCGGAACCAGCGGGTTCTGCGGCTCGGAGCCGTTGGTGAGGATGATCGCGGCGGAGTCTCCGGCCGCATCTCCCCCGCCGTCGTCGTTCGAGCTGCTGCAGCCGGCGAGGACCAGGGTGCTCGCGGCGACGAGCGCCAGAGCTCCGAGGCCGAAACGTCTGATTTTCACTATTCCTCCAGTGGTGTGAGGGCGCACGGGAAGTGATTTCCCGGATGCTGTGGTGGCCGCGCGCGTAGCGACGGCGTCGGCGCACGAGAGACTGTTGGCCCCCGCGCTAGTGCCATCGACGAGACTATGTATCGGCTCGCTATCTGCACAAAAGCATGTGGAAACCGTTACACAGCGGTAACCGGGAGGTGGAATCCTTGCGTCTTTTCGCACGAAACCTGCGTGATGGACCGTCGTCGCGCAACGCATCGATTCAGAGGAGACCCACGCAGTGTCCACTCCGTTGACAGGATCCATGCAGCCACGAGGGCGGATCCAGGCCGAGATCCTGCTCGTCCTGGGGCTGTCGCTCGGCGCCTCCGCGATCTACTCCGTCGTCTCGATCACGAACCGGCTCACGCGCGGCGTCGCGCTGTCGGAGCAGACGGCGACGCTGAACGGAGCGCTCAGCGACCGCCCCGTGTTCGACCTGATCTACCAGCTGCTGGCGCTGTTCTTCGACCTGGTGCCGGTGGCTCTCTGCGCGTTCCTGCTCTGGCAGAGCTCCGGGCGGCCGCTCGGGCGGCTGGGACTGGATCTGCGGCACCCGCTGCGCGACCTCGGCACCGGGAGCGTGCTCGCGATCGCGATCGGCGCCCCGGGCATCGGCCTCTACGCTCTCGGCCGGGCTCTCGGAGTAACGGTGGCGGTCGTCGCGTCTCCCCTGGACGCGCACTGGTGGACCGTTCCCGTGCTGATCCTCTCGGCGATCCGGGCGGGGATCCAGGAGGAGGTGATCGTGGTCGGCTACCTCTTCGCGCGGCTGGGAGACCTCGGCTGGGGGCGGTGGCGGATCCTGTTCGCCAGCGCGCTGCTCCGGGGCAGCTACCACCTGTACCAGGGCATCGGGCCGTTCCTCGGCAACGTGATCATGGGCGTGGTGTTCGGCTTGTTCTACCAGCGATTCGGGCGGACGCTGCCGCTGGTGATCGCGCACTCGATCATCGACATCGTGTCGTTCGTGGGGTACCCGCTCGCGGTGGCGCTCTGGCCGGAGCTGTTCGCGGCGCCGGAGCCCGCTTCCTAGCTGGAGCCAGTACGCAACCGAGGTTCAGAGCGTCGGAGGCAGGGGCCGACCGTCGTCTGCCGCGGATCGACCTCGGTCACCGACGCTCCCCGTGCCGCCGACCGGACCAGAGGTGCTCCTTGCGCCGGACGAGACCCCTGATGACGTTCTCGGTCCGCTCCCACGAAGCGATGATCTGACGGGTCGAGAGCCGGATGCAGAGATACCCCTGAGCCGCCAGCTCGAGGCTCCGCCGGTAGTCCTCCTCGAGCTGATGCGAGCCGGAGTGGAACGCTCGACCGTCGGGCTCGAAAACGAGCCTCTCCCCCAGAACGACGTCGACCCGCCCCACTCTGGGAATGGGCACCTGCGACCTCACGCGGACGCCCAACCGGCGACCGCATCGGCGCACCCTCGTCTCCAGACCGGACTGGGACAAGGGGTCCACCTCGTCGAACACCCACTGCTTGCCGGTGGGCGCGAGACCGCGCAGTGCGAGGAGATCATCGAGAGCGATCGCGCCCGAGTTCACGGCGCTGTCGAACGTCATGAGGGCGTCCTCCCCGTCGACGCAGGCGAGCAGATGGAGAAGGGAGGAGCGGAGGCCGTCGAGCGACGACGTCTCAGGACCGCATCCCTCCCACGCGCGCCAATGCAGCAGCGTGCCGTCGCCTGCTCGGCGCTCTGAGGAGTGGGGCGGGACGGCGACGTGCAGTCGGCTCGTCTCGAGCACCCAGAGGCCGCGAGCGTCCAGGCCCGAAGCGCAGCTGAGAACGCCGCCGGCCGCGACGGCGCGGCGCTGGTCGAGCGGAACGGCGGGAAGCGCGAACCATCCGCGTCTCAGCCGAAGGACGGCTCCGGAGTCGACCGCCGCTCGAAGATCGCGCGCCGTGACTCCGGCGCGCGCGAGCTGCGCCGTCGTCGCGACTCCGTCGAGTCCTGCCAGAACATGCATGAGGCGTTCCACGGCATCACGATCGCCGGATGCGCACTCACTTGAGCACGTTCAGCGACGATCCGTGGACTGCACGCCGCGGCGACCTCGTGGGGAGGACCGTGCGTGTTCGCAACCGAGGGAGGACGAGGCGGAAGACGGGCAGAACGCCCCGCTCCCGCATCTCAGCCTCGGTTGCGAACACGCACCTGCCGGCGGGTCAGGCGAAGGCCTCGATCGGCGGGCAGGCGCAGACCAGGTTGCGGTCGCCGAAGGCCTGGTCGACGCGGCGGACCGGCGGCCAGTACTTGCCGCGCACGAGCGAGCGGACGGGGTAGACCGCCTCCTCGCGCGAGTACGGGTGCGTCCACTCGCCGGTGACGAGGCATTCCGCCGTGTGCGGAGCGTTGCGCAGCGGGTTGTCGTCCACCGGCCACTCCCCCGCACCGACACGGTCGGCCTCGGCCTTGATGCCGATCATCGCGTCGATGAAGCGGTCGATCTCGGCGAGGTCCTCGCTCTCGGTCGGCTCGACCATCAGCGTCCCGGCGACGGGGAAGCTCATGGTCGGGGCGTGGAAGCCGTAGTCGACGAGGCGCTTCGCGACATCGTCCACGGTCACTCCGGTCGCCGCGGTCAGCGGGCGGATGTCGAGGATGCACTCGTGCGCGACGAGGCCGTTCTCGCCCGTGTAGAGCACCGGGAAGTGCTCGCGCAGGCGCGCGGCGACGTAGTTGGCCGAGAGCACGGCCGCACCGGTCGCGGCGCGCAGGCCGTCCTCGCCCATCATCCGGGCGTAGGCCCACGAGATCGGGAGGATGCCCGGGCTGCCGTAGGGCGCGGCCGAGACCGGGACGCCCCCGTGAACGACGGTCTCGCCGTGCTGGCCGATCGCGTGCTCGAGGCGCTGCGCGAGCGGGTGCCCGGGCAGGAACGGAGCGAGGTGCGCCTTTGCCGCGACGGGTCCCACTCCGGGGCCGCCGCCGCCGTGCGGGATGCAGAACGTCTTGTGCAGGTTGAGGTGCGAGACGTCGCCGCCGAAGTCGCCGAACCGGGCGAAGCCCAGCAGTGCGTTGAGGTTGGCCCCGTCGACGTAGACCTGCCCGCCGGCCTCGTGCACGAGTCGGCAGATCTCGGAGACCTCGTGCTCGTAGACGCCGTGCGTCGACGGGTACGTGATCATGAGCGCCGCGAGGTCCGCCGCGTGCAGGGCGATCTTCGCGCGCAGGTCGTCGAGGTCGACGTTGCCCAGCTCGTCGCAGGCGACGACGACGACGCGCATGCCCGCGAGCACCGCGCTGGCGGCGTTCGTGCCGTGCGCGCTCGAGGGGATGAGGCAGACCGTGCGCTCGAGGTCGCCCTGCGCGCGGTGGTAGCCGCGGATCGCGAGCAGGCCCGCGAGCTCGCCCTGCGAGCCCGCGTTGGGCTGCAGCGAGACGGAGTCGTAGCCGGTGAGGTGCGCGAGCCAGCGCTCGAGCTGGTCGATCAGCGCGAGCGAGCCCTGAACGTCGGCCTCTGGGGCGAACGGGTGCAGGTTCGCGAACTCGGGCCAGCTGACCGCCTCCATCTCGGCGGCGGCGTTGAGCTTCATGGTGCACGAGCCGAGCGGGATCATGCCGCGGTCCAGCGCGTAGTCGGCGTCGGCGAGGCGCTTGAGGTAGCGCATCATCGACGTCTCGCTGCGGTGGGTGTTGAAGACCGGGTGCACGAGGAACGGTGTCGCGCGCTCGAGCGCGACGGGGATCGAGCGCGCGGACGCGGCGAGGAACCCGTGCGCCGAGTCGAGGTCGCCGATCGCGACGGCGAGTGCGACGACCTCGGCGGTCGTCACGGTCTCGTCGAGCGCGACGGCCACCGTGTCGGCGTCGACGAGGCGCAGGTCGAAGCCCGCCTCGCGTGCCCGGGCGACCGCCGCCTCCGCGCCCTGCGGCACGACGACCGAGACGGTGTCGAAGAAGTCGGCGTGGCGGAGGGAGTGACCGCGGTCGAGCAGGAGCCGCGCGAGCAGCGCGGCCCGCGCGTGCACCTGCTCCGCGATCCGGGCGAGTCCGTCGGGGCCGTGGTAGACGGCGTACATCGCCGCCATGACGGCCAGGAGGACCTGCGCCGTGCAGATGTTCGAGGTCGCCTTCTCGCGGCGGATGTGCTGCTCGCGAGCCTGCAGGGACAGGCGGTAGGCGGGGTGCCCGTCCGCGTCCTGGCTGACTCCGACGAGACGGCCGGGCAGCTGGCGCTCGAGGCCCTTCCGGACGGCGAGGTAGCCGGCGTGCGGTCCGCCGAAGCCCATCGGGACGCCGAAGCGCTGCGAGGTGCCGACCGCGACGTCCGCCCCGAGCTCGCCCGGCGAGCGGATGAGGGTGAGGGCGAGCAGGTCGGCGGCGACGACTCCGAGGCCGCCGTGGGCCTTCACCGCGGCGAGCACCGCGGAGGGGTCCCAGAGGTGGCCGGAGGCGCCGGGGTACTGCACGAGGGCGCCGAAGCACTCGGGGATGTCGGCGGCCGACGTCCGCGAGAGCGGCAGCTCCACGATGCGGATGCCTACCGCCTCCGCCCGGCCGCGCAGCAGCGCCAGGGTCTGCGGCAGCGCGTCGGAGTCGACGACGAAGACGTCGGAGCGGGCCTTGGAGGCGCGGCGCGTCAGCAGCATCGCCTCGACGACGGCGGTGCCCTCGTCGAGCATCGACGCTCCGGCCGTGTCGAGACCCGTGAGGTCCGAGACCATGGTCTGGAAGTTGATCAGCGCCTCGAGCCGGCCCTGCGAGATCTCGGGCTGGTAGGGCGTGTAGGCCGTGTACCAGCTCGGGTTCTCGAGGACGTTCCGCTTGATGACGGCGGGCGTGAGCGTGCCGTGGTAGCCGAGGCCGATCAACGGGCGGCGCACGGTGTTGCGGGCTGCGAGGGCGCGCAGCTCGGCGAGCGCCTCGGTCTCGGTCGCGGGCTCCGGCAGAACGGGGGCCAGGTCGCGCACGCGGATCGACTCGGGGACGGCGGCGGTGACCAGCGCGTCGACGGAGTCGTAGCCGAGGGCGGCCAGCATCGTGCGCTGGGCGTCGGCGTCGGTCCCGATGTGGCGGGACTCGAACTCGGAGGGGGTGCGGGGGGTCGACATCTACTCTCCGACCAGCTCGCCGTAGGCCGCGGCGTCGAGCAGGCCGTCGGGCAGCGCGTCGAAGCGCACCTTGATCAGCCAGCCCTCGCCGAACGGGTCGGAGTTGACCAGCTCGGGGCTGTCGACGACACCGGAGTTGATCTCGAGGACCTCGCCGTCGACCGGCGCGAACAGCTCGCCCACGGACTTCGTCGACTCGATCTCGCCGACGACGCTGCCGCCCTCGACGCGGGAGCCCGCGTCGGGCAGCTCGACGAAGACGACGTCGCCCAGCTTGTCGGCGGCGTACGCCGTGATGCCCACCGTCGCGACGTCACCGTCGACGGCGATCCACTCGTGATCGGAGGTGTACTGCAGGTCGGAGGGGACGGCCATGTCAGATCTTCTTTCTGGAGTAGAAGGGGAGGGCGGTGACGGTCATGGGGAGGCGGCTGCCGCGGATGTCGACGGAGACGGTGGTCCCGGGCTGCGCCTGCGCGGGGGCGATGTAGGCCATCGCGATGGGGACGCCGAGCGTGGGCGAGAGGACGCCGCTGGTGACGACTCCGATCTCGTCGCCGCTGTCGGAGAAGACGGGGTAGTCGGCGCGGGCGGCCCGGCGGCCCTCGCCGACGAGGCCGACGAGCACGGGAGCGTCCCCGGCGGGGCCCTCCTCGCTGGCGGCGCGGCCGACGAAGTCGATCGGCTTGCCGAAGGCGACGACGCGGCCCAGGCCGGCCTGCGCCGGGAAGATCTCGCGCGAGAGCTCGTGGCCGTAGAGCGGCATGCCCGCCTCGAGGCGCAGCGTGTCGCGTGCGGCGAGTCCGGCCGGCACGAGGCCCGCTCCGGCGCCCGTCTCGGCGAGCGCCTCCCACAGGGCGGGGGCGGTGTCGGGGGCGACGTAGATCTCGAAGCCGTCCTCGCCCGTGTAGCCGGTGCGGGCGATGAGGATCGGATGCGCCTCGAAGGTCGCGGGGACCGCGCGGTAGTAGCGCAGCTCCTCGAGCAGTCGAGCGGCGTCGTCGGTGTCGAGCACCGACTCCGCCCCCCGCTCGGTCTCGACGGCGAGTCCCTGCACGTTCTGCAGGATCTCGAGCGACTTGGGGCCCTGGATGGCGATCAGGGCGACGTCGTCGCTCTCGTCGAACAGCTCGCAGTCGAACATGGCCGTGCGGTCGCGCAGCTGCTCGGCGACCACGTGCCGGTTGGAGGCGTTCGCGACGACCATGAAGCGGTCCTCGCCGGTGCGGTAGACGACGAGGTCGTCGATCACTCCGCCCGTGCGGTCGAGCAGCAGGGTGTACTTCGCGCGGCCGACGGGGACGGCCGACAGGTCGCTCGCGAGCGCGTAGTCCAGCGCGTCCACCGCCTCGGGGCCGACGACCAGGATCTCGCCCATGTGGGAGAGGTCGAAGAGACCGGCGGCGGTGCGCACCGCGTGGTGCTCGGCGAGATCGCCGGAGTAGCGCACCGGCATCCACCAGCCGGCGAAGTCGGTGAAGGAGGCGCCGGCCGCCACGTGCACGTCGTGCAGCGGGGAGCGGCGCGACTCGGGGGTCTCGGCGGGAAGGGTCGTTCGGGTCTCGGACATGAGTTCTCCAGTTCGTCGCAGTGCTGCGCACGCGCCCGCACAGGTCGATGGTGCGAGGCACAGCAGTGCCGTGGGAACTCCCCCTCTGTCGGGATGCCTGAGAGGTTCACGTCGCTCGGAGCGGCGCTTTCACCGTGGGCTGCCTCGTCGGAGTGATCGCACCGCGCAGGCGGCTCGTCGCTCCGCGACGCATTTCCAGAGTGGCCAGTTCGACGCGGTACAAGACCTGAGAGATTGGCGGGGAGGCTTGCTCCTTCGGTGCCGACGGAGTCGGCTCTCCCGCGTCGCGTATGCGGCCCGGTATTCGGTTGTCCGCTCACCCTAGCGGGGCGCCGCGTGCGCTGTCCTCTCCTCCGAGATGCCACTTCGGTACGGCTCCCTCGGCGTGTCCCGTCCCGGAGTGGCATTTCGCGGAGAGCACGAAGGGTTTGGTGTTCTGGTCGGAGTGACACTAAGCTCGCCGCAGCACTTACAGTCAGTGCGACTCTTAGTAGGGATCCGTCATGGACGAAGCACTGCCGCGGCTCGCCGTCTCGACCGTGATCTTCGCGCTGCGCCCGCACCCCGAGACTGGGGCGAGCACGGTCTGGATCCCCGCGGTCCGCCGCATCCGCGAGCCGTTCGAGGGCCTCTGGGCGCTCCCCGGCGGTCCCCTCCGCCCCGAGGAGGACCTCGCCGAGGCCGCCCGTCGCACCCTGCGGGAGACCACCGGACTCGGCCCCCGCTACCTGGAGCAGCTCTACGCCGTGGGCGGGCCCGACCGCTCCCCCGGTGAGCGCCGCGTGGTCTCGATCGTCTACTGGGCGCTCGTGCGCACCTCCGAGGCCGACGAAGCGATCGTGGGCGAGAACGTCACCTGGCTGTGCACCGACCTGCAACTGGACCTGGCCTTCGATCACGGCCTGATCGTCGACTACGCCCTCTGGCGCCTGCGCAACAAGATGGAGTACTCCCGCATCGCGCAGGCCTTCCTCGGCGAGACCTTCACCCTCGCGCAGCTGCGCGAGGTGCACGAGGCCGTCCTGCAGAAGCCCCTCGATCCGGCGAACTTCCGCCGCACGATCGAGGCGTCCAAGACCGTGGTACCCACCGAGCAGCGGCTGGCGGGCACCCGTCACCGCCCTCCGAGGCTGTACCGCTACGACGAGTCCGTGGCACTCGTCGACAACGGGCCGCTGCCGGTCTGAGCGCCTTCCGCGCCCCACCGGCTCCGCCCGTCCGTCCGCACCATCCGAGGAGAGACACGTGACATCCGTCGACAGCACCATCCAGCTCATCGAGCGCGGAGCCCCGGGCGAGACCTGCGCCCCCGAGCTCGCCGACGCGCCCTGGTCGTTCGACCTCGGCTTCCCCGCCTACGGCCCCGGAGCGTCGCAGGCCGATCCGATCCCCGCCGAGGCGCCCGTGCAGGGGCGGCTCCCCGAGGAGTACACCGCGGCGAGCGCCGACGAGCTGCACCGCCGCATCCTGGACGCGAAGCGGACGCTCGGCGACCGGGTCGTCGTGCTCGGCCACTTCTACCAGCGCGACGAGGTGGTGCAGTACGCCGACTTCGTGGGCGACTCCTTCCAGCTCGCGAAGGCGGCGAAGAGTCGTCCGGACGCCGAGGCGATCGTCTTCTGCGGCGTGCACTTCATGGCCGAGACGGCCGACATCCTCTCGCGCCCGGAGCAGGCCGTGATCCTGCCCAACCTCGCCGCCGGCTGCTCGATGGCCGACATGGCCGACATCGACTCGGTCGAGGACGCGTGGGCCGAGCTCACCGAGCTCTACGGCACCGAGCCGGACGCCGACGGCCGCGTGCCGCTGATCCCGGTCACGTACATGAACTCCTCCGCCGCGCTGAAGGCCTTCTGCGGTCGGAACGGCGGAGTGGTCTGCACCTCCTCGAACGCCGCGACCGTCCTCGAGGACGCGTTCGCGCGCGGGCAGCGGGTGCTCTTCTTCCCCGACCAGCACCTGGGGCGCAACACGGCCAAGGCGATGGGTGTGCCGCTGGAGCGCATGCCGATGTGGAACCCGCGGAAGGCGCAGGGCGGCTCCGACGTGCAGACGCTCCTGGACGCGCAGGTGATCCTCTGGCACGGCTTCTGCTCGGTGCACAAGCGCTTCACCGTCGGCCAGATCGAGAAGGCGCGCGCCGAGCACCCCGGCGTCCGCGTGATCGTGCACCCGGAGTGCCCGATGGCGGTCGTCGACGCCGCCGACGAGTACGGATCGACGGACTACATCGTGAAGGCGATCCAGGCCGCCCCGGCGGGCACGACCTTCGCGATCGGCACCGAGATCAACCTGGTGCAGCGCCTCGCCGTGCAGTACCCGCAGCACACGATCTTCTGCCTCGACGACGTCGTCTGCCCGTGCTCGACCATGTACCGCATCCATCCCGGCTACCTCGCCTGGGTGCTCGAGGGCCTGGTCTCCGGCGTCGTCCACAACCGCATCTCGGTGGACGACTCGGTGAAGGCCGAGGCGGAGATCGCGCTCGAGCGTATGCTCGCGGCCGTCCCGCCCACCGGCCCGACGGCTCCGACGGCGGCCTGACGTGTCGCGGGTCGTCGTCGTCGGCAGCGGGATCGCGGGGCTCGTGACCGCGCTGCTCGCCTCGCGCCGCCACGAGGTGGTGCTGGTCACCAAGGGCGCGATCGCCGAGTCGAGCACGCGCTGGGCGCAGGGCGGGATCGCCGCGGTCACGTCCGCGGACGACTCCGTCGCCCTGCACGTCGAGGACACCCTGACCGCCGGAGCCGGGCTCTGCTCGCGCACGGCCGTCGAGGTGCTCTGCTCCGAGGGGCCGGCCGCCGTGGCCGCGCTTCTGGCGTGGGGCGTCGGCTTCGACCGCGACGGCGAGGACCTCGCCCGCGGACTCGAGGCGGCGCACTCGCGCTCGCGCATCCTGCACGCGGGCGGCGACGCGACCGGCTCGGCGATCGAGGAGGCCCTCGTGCGCGCCGTGCGCGCCGCTCCCGTGACCGTGCTCGAGCGCACCGCCCTGGTCGATCTCGTCCGCCCGGGCCTCGCGGTGGTGGGAGTCGACGTCCTCCGGGACGGCTCCGTCGAGCGGATCGACGCCGACGTTGTCGTCCTCGCGACCGGCGGCGCGGGTCGGCTGTTCAGCCACACGACCAACCCCGAGGTCGCCACCGGCGACGGGCTCGCCGCCGCCCTGCGCGCCGGAGCCGAGGCGGCCGACCTGGAGTTCTACCAGTTCCACCCCACGGCGCTCGCGCTGCCCGGCGGGTTCCTCGTCTCGGAGGCGGTCCGCGGCGAGGGAGCGGTGCTCCGCGACGCCGCCGGCGAGCGCTTCATGACCGGCGTCCACCCCGACGCCGAGCTCGCGCCCCGGGACGTCGTCGCCCGGGCGATCGCCGAGCGGATGCGGCGCCAGGGCGGCCTGCCCGTGCACCTCGACGCCCGCCATCTCGACCCCGCGGTGCTCGCGAAACGGTTCCCGAGCATCTCGGCCGCCTGCGGGGCGAACGGCCTCTCGCTCGCCGAGGACCTCGTGCCCGTGACTCCGGCCGCGCACTACTGGATGGGCGGCGTCGCCACCGATCTCGACGGGCGCACCAGCCTCCCCGGACTCTTCGCCGTGGGCGAGGTCGCCTGCACCGGCGTCCACGGCGCGAACAGGCTCGCGTCGAACAGCCTGCTCGAGGGCGTCGTCTTCGCCCGTCGGACGGCGGACGCCCTGGACGCGACCGCCCCGGCGACGGCGCCCGCCGCGGCGGCACGCCCCGTCACTCCGCTCGCCCTCGACCGTTCGACGCTGCAGGCGGCGATGTGGGCGGGAGCCGGGGTGTCGCGCGACGCTCCGGGGCTCGAGAGCGCCCGGGCGGCGCTCCGCGGCGCCGAGGCCCCCCTCTCCCTCCGCACGCTCGAGGACGCGAACCTCGTGGAGTGCGGCCGGGCCCTGATCGACGCGGCCCTCGCCCGATCGGAGTCGCGCGGCGCCCACCACCGCACCGACCACCCCCTCACCGAGGCGACCGCCTACCGCGTCGCCGGAAGAAGAAAGGTCGCCGTGCCGTGCTGACCCGTCAGAGCATCGAACGCCTCGTCACCCTCGCGCTCGAGGAGGACGCCCCCTGGGGCGACATCACCACCGAGACGCTGATCCCGGCCGACGCGACGGCGTCCGCCAGGCTCGTCGCCCGCGAGGCGGGGGTCTTCAGCGGCGGAGCCGTGCTGGTCGGCACGATGCTGCAGGCCGACTCCCGCATCCGCACGAGCGTGCTGATCGAGGACGGCGCATCGTTCACCGCGGGCGCCGTGCTCGCCGAGATCGACGGTCCCGCCGGCGGCGTGCTGCGCGGCGAGCGCGTCGCGCTGAACCTCGTGCAGCGGATGAGCGGCATCGCCACGCTCACCGCCCACTACGTGAAGGCGGTGGAGGGGACGCGCGCGCGCATCGTCGACACGCGGAAGACGACCCCGGGGCTCCGCGCGTTCGAGCGCCACGCGGTGCGCAGCGGCGGCGGACGCAATCACCGCTCCTCGCTGTCGGACGCGATCCTCGCGAAGGACAACCACCTCGCGATCCTCGCCCAGCGCGGGATCGACCTGACGGCAGCGCTGCAGGCGGCGCGGGCCGCCGTGCCGCACACCACGCACATCGAGGTCGAGGTCGACCGCCTCGAGCAGATCGAGCCGGCGCTCGCCGGAGGGGCCGACACGATCATGCTCGACAACTTCACTCCGGAGCAGCTGCGCCAGGGCGTGACGCTGATCGGCGGCCGAGCGGTCGTCGAGGCCAGCGGCGGCGTGAACCTCGAGACGGTGCAGGCCATCGCGGAGGCGGGCGTCGACGTGATCTCGGTCGGCGCGCTCACGCACAGCGTCCGCTCGCTCGACCTCGGGCTCGACATCGACATCGAGGCGCCCGCTCCGTGATCTACCTCGACCACGCGGCGACCTCGCCCGTGCGCCGCGAGGCGCTCGAGGCGATGTGGCCGTTCCTGACGGGCGAGTTCGGGAACCCGTCGAGCAGTCACGCGCTGGGCGGAGCCGCGGCGCGTGCGCTGGAGGAGGCGCGGGGACGCGTCGCCCGGTTCCTGGGCGGGCGCGCCTCCGCGACGCTGTTCACCGCGGGCGGCACCGAGTCGATCAACACGGCGGTCAAGGGCCTCGCGCTCGGGGCACCGCGGGAGCGGCGGATCGTGATCTCGGCGATCGAGCACGAGGCGACGGTCGAGTCGGCCGACTTCCTGCGCCGCGTGCACGGCTTCGAGGTCGCGGTGGCGCCGGTCGACTCCGACGGACGGCTGGACCTCGAGGCGCTGGCCGCTCTGCTGACGCCGGGGACCGCGCTCGTGTCGATCCTGGCCGCCAGCAACGAGATCGGCACGGTGCAGGACGTGCCTGCGGTGGCCGCGCTCTGCCGCGAGCGGCGCATCCCGCTGCACGTCGACGCGGTGCAGGCGGCGGGCTGGCTGGACCTGCCGTCGATGGGGGCCGACGCGGTCTCGATCTCGGGGCACAAGCTCGGCGCTCCGAAGGGGGTCGGCGCGCTGATGCTGCGCAGCCGACTGCCGTTCGAGCCGCTCCTGCACGGGGGCGGTCAGGAGCGGGACCGGCGCTCGGGCACCGAGAACGTGGCGTTCGCCGTCGCGCTCGGCACCGCGGTGTCGCTGGTCGACCCGTCGCGCGCCGCTCGAGTCGCCGCGGTGCGGGACGTCTTCGCCGAGAGGGTCGCCGTGCTCGCGCCCCGGGCGGCCGCGACCGGGTCGGCGGAGCACCGGCTGCCGTCGATCGCCTCCTACGTCGTGCCCGGCCGCAGCGGCGAGTCGATCCTGCTGGCGCTGGAGGAGCGCGGAGTGGTGGTCTCGAGCGGCTCGGCCTGCGCGGCCGGTCGCGACGAGCCCTCCGACGTGCTGCTCGCGCTGGGGATCGACCCGCGCGTCGCCCAGACCGCGGTGCGCTTCAGCTTCGGAGCGGAGTCGACGGCGGAGGACGCCGAGCGCGCCGCGTCGGCCTTCGCGGAGGTCGTCGAGCGGGCCTGATCCCGCGGACGGCGGACGGATCTCGCCGGATCGGGAATGTCGGAGGCACCTGGGAAGGTTCTGACATCTCGAGCCCTGCGCGTCCGGCACCGACGGCGCCGCCGCGATGCGCAGCAGGTCGTCGTCGCCTCCGTGCGGCCTCGCACCCGCCTCACCAGACACCTGCACGACCTCACGACCGGAGACCCAGTGACCGAGCGCACCCTTCCCGAGACGCGGGAGTCCGCCGCACCCCGAGACCGCACGCCGGCGCCGTCGGCCGTGCTCGAGCCGCGCAGCCGCCTCGTCATCAGCCTCCTGCTGGTGTCGGCGTTCGTCGTGATCCTCAACGAGACGATCATGAGCGTGGCGCTGCCCGACCTCATGCGCGACTTCGGCGTCGAGGCGCACGTGGGCCAGTGGCTGTCCACGGCGTTCATGCTGACGATGGCCGTCGTGATCCCGATCACCGGCTATCTCATCCAGCGCCTGCACACCCGTACGCTCTTCGCGGCCGCCATGACCCTGTTCAGCCTCGGCACGCTCAGCGCCGCGCTGGCTCCCACCTTCGAGGTGCTGCTGGCCGCGCGCGTCGTGCAGGCCGGCGGCACGGCCATCATGATGCCGCTGCTGATGACCACGGTGATGACCCTCGTCCCGCCGTCGATCCGCGGCCGGATGATGGGCAACATCTCGATCGTGATCTCGGTCGCCCCCGCCGTCGGTCCGACCATCTCGGGCGTCATCCTCAACTTCCTCAGCTGGCGCTGGATGTTCTGGATCGTGCTGCCGATCGCGGTCGGCGCGCTGCTCCTCGGCCTCCGCAAGGTCGAGAACGTGACGGAGCCGCGAAAGATCCCGATCGACTCCCTGTCGGTCGTGCTCTCGGTCTTCGGCTTCGGCGGCCTGGTCTACGGCCTCAGCTCGCTCGGCGAGGGCGGCGAGGCGGTCGTCGCTCCGTGGGTGCCGTTCGTCGTCGCGGGCCTCGGCCTCGCCGGCTTCATCCTGCGTCAGCTCTCGCTGCAGCGGACCGACCGCGCCCTGCTCGATCTGCGCACCTTCACCTCCGGCGGCTTCACCGTGGCGATCGTGATGATGGCGGTGAGCATGTCGGCGCTCTTCGGCACGCTGATCCTGCTGCCGCTCTACACGCAGAACGTCCTCGGGCTGACGCCGCTCGAGACCGGTCTGCTGCTGCTCCCCGGCGGGCTGCTGATGGGTCTGCTGGCGCCGTTCGTCGGACGCGGCTACGACCGCTTCGGGCCGCGCGTGCTGCTCGTTCCCGGCTCGGTGGTCGTCGCGGCCGCGCTGTGGGGCTTCACCGCCCTCGACGAGAACTCGTCCTCGATGTTCATCCTCTCGCTGCACGTGATGCTGAGCCTCGGGCTGGCGTTCGTCTTCACTCCGCTGTTCACCGCGGGCCTGGGCTCGGTGAAGCCGAAGCTGTACTCGCACGGCAGCGCCATCATCGGCACCGTGCAGCAGCTCGGAGGCGCGGCCGGCACGGCGCTGTTCGTCACCGTGCTCTCGATTCAGTCGGCCGCGCTCGCCCGCGAGGGCGCCGACCAGATCACGGCCTCGGCCGGCGGGATCCACTCGGCCTTCGTCTGGGGAGCGTCCATCGCCTCCCTCGCGATCGTCGCGGCCTTCTTCGTCCGGCGTCCCGCCGAATCCGACGCTCCGCTGCCCGTCGGGCACTGACCCGTCGACCCGCCGTGCCCGGCGGCCCTACCGCTCGCCGGGTCGGCTGCCGGGCACGCCCTGTTCACCCGCCGGACACCCGGTGCTCCTAGCGTGACGCCCCGGTCGTGCCCTCCCCCGCGCGCGGCCGGAACGGAGACCGGACGTGGAGACGACCCTCGTGCAGGACCACCTCGACGCCGGCGCCCTCGCGGCGCCGCCCCGCACCCTCATCGACGTGCTGCGCGAGAGCGCCCGGCTCCACCCCGACGCCTCAGCCCTCGAGGACCCGGCGGGCGCCCTCAGCTACCGAGAGCTCCTCGCCCGCGTCGTCGGAGCGGCAGGCGAGCTGACGGCCGCCGGAGTCCGGCGCGGCGACCGCGTCGGAGTCCGCATGGCGAGCGGGTCGCGCGAGCTCTACCTCGCGATCCTCGCGATCCTCGCCGCCGGTGCCGCCTACGTCCCGGTCGACGCGGACGACCCCGAGGAGCGCGCGCAACTCGTGTTCGGCGAGGCGCGCGTGCGCGGCGTCATCACCGGAGCAGGCCGTTTCGAGCGGACAGCGGAGGAGCCGCCGGCCCTCCTCTTCACCGGCACCGCGCCGCACCCCAGCACCGCGTCGATCCCGCTGCTCCAGCCGCCCGCGCTCGAGGACGACGCCTGGATCATCTTCACCTCCGGCTCCACCGGCACCCCGAAGGGCGTCGCCGTCAGCCACCGCTCCGCCGCGGCCTTCGTCGATGCGGAGGCGCGGCTGTTCCTGCAGCAGGAGCCGCTCGGCCCGGGAGACCGCGTGCTGGCCGGTCTCTCGGTCGCGTTCGACGCCTCCTGCGAGGAGATGTGGCTGGCCTGGCGCCACGGCGCGTGCCTGGTGCCCGCACCGCGCTCCCTCGTGCGCAGCGGCATGGACCTCGGCCCCTGGCTGACGACCCACGGCATCACCGTCGTCTCCACCGTGCCGACCCTCGCCGCCCTCTGGCCCGCGGAGTCGCTCGAGAACGTCCGGCTGCTGATCTTCGGCGGCGAGGCCTGCCCGCCCGAGCTCGCGGAGCGCCTCGCCGTCGAGGGCCGCGAGGTCTGGAACACCTACGGCCCGACCGAGGCCACCGTCGTCGCCTGCGCGGCACCGCTGGGCGGGCCGGGGCCGGTGCGCATCGGCCTCCCGCTCGACGGCTGGCGGCTCGCGGTCGTCGACGCGGAGGGGAACCGGGTGCCCGAGGGCGGGGTCGGCGAGCTCGTCATCGGCGGAGTCGGACTGGCGCGCTACCTCGACGCGGCGAAGGACGCCGAGAAGTACGCCCCCGCTCCTCTGCTCGGCTGGGAGCGCGCGTACCGGTCCGGCGATCTCGTGCGCTACGAGGCCGAGGGCCTCGTCTTCCAGGGCCGCGCCGACGACCAGGTCAAGCTGGGCGGCCGCCGCATCGAGCTCGGCGAGGTCGAGTCCGCCCTGCAGTCGCTGCCGGGGGTGTCCGGAGCCGCGGCCGCGGTCCGCACCACGGCCGCCGGCAATCAGGTCCTCGTCGGCTATCTCGCTCTCGCCGCGGGCCGCGAGTTCGACCGCGACGCCGCCCTCACGCGGCTGCGCGCGGAGCTCCCGGCCGCGCTGGTCCCTCTGCTGGCCGTCGTCGACGAGCTGCCGACCCGCACCTCCGGCAAGGTCGACCGCGCCGCTCTGCCCTGGCCGCTCGCCGAGGCGGCGCCGTCGGACGACGCGCTCGACCCCGAGACCGCCTGGCTCGCCGCCCGCTGGCGCGAGGTCCTGGGCGTCCCCGTCGACGAGCGCGCCGACTTCTTCGACCTGGGCGGCGGTTCGCTCGCCGCCGCGCAGCTCGTCGCCCGGATCCGCGAGCGCGATCCGGAATTCACCGTCGCCGACGTCTACGCGCACCCGCGCCTCGCCGCGATGGCGGCCGAGATCGCGAGCCGCGCGACCGGCCTCGGCCCCGTCTCCGATCACCGCATCGCGCCCGTCCCCCGGCGGATGCAGGTGCTGCAGACCGTGCTGGGCGCTCCTCTCCTGATCCTGGGAGGCGCGCGCTGGCTCGTCGCCCTGCTGACGGTCTGCTCGCTCCTGGATCTGCTGCCGGGCTTCGGATTCCTGCCCACCGTGTGGCCGGCGGTGCTCGTGCCCGCCTTCGTCCTGCTCTGCACGCCGTTCGGGCGCATGGGCCTCACCGTGATCGCCGCGCGCCTCCTGCTGCGCGGAGTTCGCGCGGGTGATCATCCGCGTGGCGGAGGAGTGCACCTGCGGCTCTGGCTCGCCGAGCAGGTCGCCCACCAGCTCGGCGCCGTGAGTCTCGCCGGCGCCCCCTGGGTCTCGTACTACGCTCGGGCCCTCGGTGCCCGGATCGCCGAGGACGTCGACCTGCACTCGCTTCCTCCGCTGACCGGCATGCTGACGCTCGGCCGGGGCGCCGCGATCGAGCCCGAGGTCGACCTCTCGGGCTACTGGATCGACGGCGACGTCGTGCGGGTCGGAGCCGTCCGCGTCGGCGCGGGCAGCACGGTCGGTGCGCGCAGCACCCTCCTCCCCGGCGCCCGCATCGGCAAGCACGCGCAGATCGAACCCGGATCCGCCGTCTTCGGGCGGGTGCCGGCCGGCCAGCGCTGGGGCGGCTCGCCCGCGCAGCGCCTGGGCAAGGCGAACGCCGGGTTCCCGGACGAGCGGCCGCCCAGGGCGACCGCGTGGGTCTGGGCCTACGCCCTCGCAGCGGTGGGCCTCGCCGCCGTGCCGATCCTCTCGTTCGGCGCGGGCGTGGGAGTGATCGCCGTCGCGGTCCAGGGCTCCGGCACCCTCGCCGAGGCCGTCCCGCGCGCGCTCGCGGCACTCGTGCCCGCCGTCGCCGTCACGGGAGCCGCGCTCGCGGGTCTCGTGGTCCTCCTCGTCCGGCTGCTCGGCCTCGGAGTCGAGCCCGGCACCCACCCCGTCCGCGGTCGCATCGGCTGGCAGGTCTGGTCGACCGAGCGCCTGCTGGATCAGGCGCGCACGCTGCTCTTCCCGCTCTACTCCGGCCTCTTCACGCCCGTCTGGCTGCGCCTGCTCGGCGCGCGCGTCGGGCGCGACGTCGAGGCGTCGACCGTGCTCCTGCTGCCGGCCATGACGACGATCCGCGACGGCGCCTTCCTCGCCGACGACACCCTGGTCGCCTCCTACGCCCTCGGCGGCGGCTGGATGCGCCTCGCCCGAGCCGAGATCGGCGAGCGCGCGTTCCTCGGCAACTCCGGCATGGCCGCTCCGGGGCACACCGTCCCGGCCGGCGGACTCGTCGCGGTCCTGTCCTCGGCCCCGCGGAAGTCGAAGGCAGGCTCCTCGTGGCTCGGCTCTCCCCCGGTGCGCCTGCGCCGGACCGTCGTCGAGGCGGAGGCGGAGCGCACGTTCCGCCCGCCGGCGCGGCTCCGCGTCGCCCGCATCGTCTGGGAGCTGTTCCGCTTCGTCCCCGTCGTGGTCTCGGTGGCGATCGGCTCGGGCGTCGTCGTCGCCCTGCTCGCGCTGGTGGAGTCGTTCGGCGCGATCGTCGCGATGCTGCTGAGCGGAGTCGTGCTGCTGGCCGCAGGAGCGGTGGCCGCCGCCGTCAGCACCGCGGCGAAGTGGCTGCTGATCGGGCGCGTCCGCGCGGGCGAGCATCCGCTCTGGTCCTCGTTCATCTGGCGCAGCGAGCTCGCCGACACTTTCACCGAGATGGTCGCCGCCCCGTGGTTCGCCCACGCGGCCGCCGGCACCCCGGCCCTCGTGTGGTGGCTGCGCAGCCTCGGCGCGCGGATCGGGCGGGGCGTCTGGTGCGAGAGCTACTGGCTCCCGGAAGCGGATCTCGTCGTCCTGGGCGACGGAGCGGCCGTCAATCGCGGGTGCGTCGTGCAGACCCACCTGTTCCATGATCGAATCATGAGCATGGATGCCGTGAGCCTGGACACCGGAGCGACCCTCGGACCGCACAGCGTGATCCTCCCCGCGGCGCGGATCGCCGAGCACGGCACCGTCGGCCCCTCGTCGCTCGTGATGCGCGGCGAGCTCGTGCCGGCGGGCAGCCGCTGGAGCGGCAATCCCATCGGACCGTGGCGCGACGTGCGCGTCGCCGACTACCACGCGCCCGTCGCGTGAGCCCCGCGCAGCTCGGACTCGAGACCGCTGGCGACACCTACGTCCCCGGCATCGGCAACACCGGCTACCGCGTCGAGTCGTACGAGCTCGAGCTCGACTACCGCGTCTCGAGCAACCGGCTCGCCGCCCGCGCCTTGATCCACGCTGTCGCCCTGCAGCCGCTGCGGCGGTTCAGCCTCGACCTCAGCCGTCTGCGGGTCGGCCGGGTGCGCGTCGACGGGCGCCGCGCCCAGCACGCGCAGACGCCGCACAAGCTGCGGGTGACCCCCGAGACCCTGCTGCGCACCGGCGAGCCGTTCGTCGTCGAGGTCGAGTACGGCGGTCATCCGGCTCCGCGCGCGAGCCACTGGGGCGTGCTCGGCTGGGAGGAGCTGACCGACGGCGTCCTCGTGGCCTCGCAGCCGACCGGCGCCTCCACCTGGTTCCCCTGCAACGACGACCCCGCCGACAAGGCCGCCTACCGCTTCCGCATCACCGCCGAGGAGGGCTACGCGGTGGTCGCGAACGGCGTGCTGGCCGGCTCGAGCACGCGATCCGGCCGCAGGACCTGGCTCTACGAGCAGCGGGAGCCGACGGCGACCTACCTCGCCTCGGTGCAGATCGGGCGCTACGCCCTGGAGGAGCGCGTGCTCGCGGGGGTGCCCGTCACGATTGCGCGTCCTGCGGCGCTCGCCTCGCGCTGCTCGCGCGACTTCGCTCCGCTCGACGCCATACTCGAGCTCTTCCAGCGCCTGTTCGGACCGTACCCGTTCGCGCGGTACTCGGTCGTCGTGACGGCCGATGTGCTCGAGATCCCGCTCGAGGCGCAGGGCATGGCCGTGTTCGGCGCGAACCACGTCGACGGGCGCGGCGGATCGGAGCGGCTGATCGCCCACGAGCTCGCCCACCAGTGGTTCGGCAACAGCGTCGGCATCGCGCGGTGGCGGCACATCTGGCTCAACGAGGGCTTCGCCTGCTACGCGGAGTGGCTCTGGTCCGAGCAGGCCGGCGGGCCCTCCGCCGACTCCCTCGCCCGCCGCCACCACGCCCTCCTGCGAGCGCAGCCCGAGGATCTCGTGCTCGCGGACCCGGGCGCCGTCTCGCTCTTCGACGATCGCGTCTACAAGCGCGGGGCGCTCACCCTGCACGCCCTGAGGCTGCACGTCGGCGACAAGCCGTTCTTCGCCCTCGTGCAGGAGTGGACGCGCCGGCACGCCCACGGCGCGGTCACCGACGAGGACTTCCGGGAGCTCTGCACCGAGCTGCTGCCGGCCGGGGTGGACGAGCTGCTCGACACCTGGCTCCTCGACGAGGAGCTGCCCGCGCTACCGGCCCGCTGACACCAGCGATTCGGTTAGCGCGTCGGAGTGCTCGCGCCGCCAGCCGATGATCGGACCGGTGCCGCGCCCCTCCACCGGGCCCAGCGCGACGCTGACGCGGAACGCCGGGTCGAGCCTCGGCTCGGCCAGGCGGAACCGCACCCCGTCGATCCGGGCCTCCGCCGCGATCCGCGACTCGTGGATGAGGACGCGGTGCGGATCGACCTCGAGGCCGCGCCCGTCGGCCTTCAGCACCGCTTCGATCCGGGTCCAGTGCAGGATCGGATCGGCCGGCCGGGCCGCCCCGACCCAGAACGGCGCTCCCGCAACCCGGGTGATCTGAGCACCGCGCTCGGCGGACCCGGCCGCCGGCTCGATGTCGACCCCGACGACGCCCGCGCTGCTCGCGGCGACGACCACCGCTCCGGCGCAGTGCGCGACGCTGACCGACAGCGTGGCGAGGAGCGGATCCGCACCCTCGAGCCGCGGGCGTCCGTGCGGTCCCGAGCAGCCCGCGCAGCACGCGACGACGTCGATCCCGGAGGCGCTCCCGCCGGTGAGCTCCGCGGCGAGCATCCGCAGGAGCACCCGTCCGAAGACGAAGCGCTCGGCGACGGAGGCGGCCGCGGTCGCCTCGTAGCGCGCCCGCTCCGCCGCGGTCAGCAGCGGCAGCAGGCGCTCGGCGTCGAGCGTCTGCTCGTCCAGCGCGAGCCAGCGCAGGTGCACCCCCGGCAGGTCGTGCCCGTCGTCCCGGCCGACCGTCGGCCGCGGCGCTCCCGCCGTGTCCGTCCCCCTCATGCGCGTCCCCCTCAGAACCGTCGTGCGGGCGCGATGTGCTCGCCCCGCTCGTAGACCTCGCTCGCCGGTCCCACGATCAGGGGATCCGGTCCGTGCGCTCCGACGACCTCGTCGTCGCGTCCGTCGTACTCGTACAGGCTCAGCACGTGCCGCATGGCCTCGAGTCTCGCCCGCTTCTTGTCGTTGCTCTTCACGACCGTCCACGGAGCGTCGTCCGTGTCGGTCGCGGCGAGCATCGCCTCCTTGGCCGCCGTGTAGTCCTCCCATTTGTCGAGCGAGGCGAGGTCCATCGGCGAGAGCTTCCACTGCCGCACCGGGTCGATCATGCGGATCGTGAACCGCGTGCGCTGCTCCTCCGCCGACACCGAGAACCACAGCTTGACGAGGTCGATGCCGTCGCCGGCGAGCATGCTCTCGAAGAGCGGCGTCTGCCGGATGAACTCGTCGTACTGCTCCGGGGTGCAGAACCCCATCACGCGCTCGACGCCGGCGCGGTTGTACCAGGAGCGGTCGAACAGCACGATCTCGCCCGCGGCGGGCAGGTGCGAGACGTAGCGCTGGAAGTACCACTGCGTCGCCTCCCGCTCGGTGGGCTTCTCGAGCGCCACGACCCGGGCGCCGCGCGGGTTCAGGTGCTCGGTGAACCGCTTGATCGTGCCGCCCTTGCCGGCGGCGTCGCGCCCCTCGAAGACGACGACGAGCCGGCGTCCGTGCTTCTTGATCCAGTTCTGCAGCTTGAGCAGCTCGATCTGCAGCAGCCGTTTGCCCGCCTCGTACTCCTCGCGCGACATCCGCTCGTCGTAGGGGTAGCCCTCGCGCCAGGTGTCGATGCGCGTGCCGTCGCGGTGCAGCAGCACGGGATCGTCGTCGTCCTCGTCGAGCACGACGAGGTCTCGGGCGTCGTCGGGGGTCAGGGTGCGGAGGAGCTCGGGGTCGACGCGAGCGGTCTCGGAGGCGGCGGTCACGCGCCGACGGTAGACGCCCTCGGCGACGCGGGAGTGAACGGCCGGTGTCCTGGCGCGCCGTCCGGGCCGGACGTACCCTCGTCGCATGTGCCGGAACATCCACACGCTCCACAACTTCGAGCCCGCCGCGACCGACGACGAAGTGCACGCCGCCGCCCTCCAGTACGTGCGCAAGATCAGCGGCACGACGAAGCCGTCGAAGGCGAACCAGGAGGCGTTCGACCGCGCCGTCGCCGACATCGCGCACATCACGGGGCACCTCCTCGAGGACCTCGTGTCGGCCGTGCCGCCGAAGGATCGCGAGGTCGAGGCGGCGAAGGCGCGCGAGCGCTCGGCGAAGCGGTTCGCGACCGCCTGAGCGTCAGGCCGTGAAGGCGGCGGGCGGCAGGTCCGTCTCGCCGGACTCGACCGCGTCCACGATCCGGGCGGCGACGGCTCCTGGAGCGAGACCCGCCCCGAACCGCGGCGCCTCGCCCGCGAGCGGATGCTGCGACAGCTCGGTCTCGGTGTGACCCGGCCGCGCATCGATCAGCAGCACTCCCGCCTTCTTGTACTCACGCGCGGACGCCTTCACGAACGAGTGCAGGGCCGCCTTGGAGGCGGAGTACGCGGCGAGGCCGGCCGTGGGCGCCTCGGCGACGACTCCGCTGATCGTGACCGCGAACGGCTCGCGCCCCTCGGAGGCGGAGGCGGCCAGCGGAGCGAACGCGGCGGTCAGCACGCGGATCGGCGCCAGGGCGTTCACCTCGACGAGCTCCTCGAGGACGGTCTCGTCCAGCTCGGCCGACGGCCCGAAGGCGACGACTCCCGCGGCGATCACGACGCCGTCGAGCCGCCCGTGGCGCTCGAGCGCTTCGGCGACGAGTCGGGCGGGCGCGTCCTCCCCGCGGAGGTCGGCCACGAGCGGCTGCTCTCCGAGGGACGCGTCGTCCCGTCCGCTGCGGAGGACGTGGGCGCCGCGGGCCGCCAGTTCGTCGGCGATCAGCCGGCCGAGCCCTCCCGAGGCGCCGAGGACCAGGATGACCGCGTCGTCGAATCTGCTCATGCCCGGAGCCTAGCCAGCGGATCTGGCGCAGATCGGCACTTCCGCGACCGTCGCCCGCGCCCCTAGCCTTGTCGCCATGCCTCGACCCGAGACCAGTACCGTGCTGCGCACCCTCGTCGAGATCCTCGAGGACCCGGCGCCGATCAACCCCGGCCACGCCCAGCACGTCTCGGAGCTGATCCACGAGGTCCTGGCCGAGGACGCGCCGACCGGAGGCAGCCCGCTGCCGCTCGCCGCCCTCTCCCTCGAGGACCCGTCGGTGGAGGATCCCGCGCTGTGAGCGCGACGTCAGACCTGCACAGATAAGGCTGCGAGCGGGGATTCTCGCGCGAACTCCGCGTTCCGGCCGCTGAGCCTTGCTTCTGCAGGCCTCACCGCTCCAACCGGGGCCAGCGGGCCGCTCCCCGCCCGGGCCGTCCCGTACCTCGCCGGTAGACTCGGCGGGCTGAGACGAAGGGGGCTCCGGTGCAGCAGGACTCGACGGCCGCGGCCGGCTGGTACGCGGACGGCGACGGCGCGCTCCGCTGGTGGGACGGCGAGCGCTGGACCGAGGCGCGGACGTCCGCCGCCGACGAAGCCTCGCCCCGCATCCTCGACGGCGCACCGGCCCACTACCGGCTCCCGAACGCCGACGGCGCCGCCACGGTCGACGTCGTCGGCGAGTCCGACCGCCTCGAGGAGATCGCCACCGTGCTCGGACGGACCCTGAAGAAGGACGAGCGTCACGAGCAGCGGATCGACGTGCAGCTCGTTCCGGAGCCGGACCGCCCCGGCGACCCGACCGCCGTCTCCGTGCGGGCCGCGGGCCGGGTCATCGGCTACCTGCCCGACTCCGCCGCCTACCAGCCGCCGCTGGCGCGCATCACAGCGAGCGGAGTGGTGCCGACGACGGGTGGACAGCTGACCGCGACGCGGACGAGCCGCGGACTGCGCGCCTCCGTCCGCCTCGCCCTCGTCGACGCCGAGCTGATCGCTCCTGCGAACACCCCGCCGACGACGCCCTACTCGCTCATCCCCTGGGGCCGCGGCCTCCAGGTGCTCCGCGAGGACGAGCACTTCGCTCAGCTCGTCGACGTCCAGCCCGGCGGCGGCCGGAGCCTCGTGATCCTGACCCTCCATCCGCTCGACGATCGCATCGAGATCCGCCTCGACGGCTCCCGCGTCGGCGAGCTCTCCCCCGCCGTCTCGCAGCAGTTCGCGCCGACCGTCCGGCATCTGCAGAGCCTCGGACTGACCGCCGCCGCGTACGCCGCCCTGCGCAGCTCCCCGCTCCAGGCCGAGCTGACCCTGCAGGCCGCACGCGCCTCCGAGCTGCCGGAGCACTGGGTCGACGGCCCGCCGGTCGTGCTGCCCCCGCTGGTGCCGGTGGCAGCCTCGTACGACCTTCCCGCGGCGTACGTGACGCCGCTGCGACCCACTCCGCTGACCTCGGAGGAGGCCGCCCGCGCGACCCGTCGGCTGGTCGCCTGGATCGTGGTCGGCACGTCCCTCCTGGTCGGCCTCTCGAGCTGGTTCATCGGGGACGTCCTGAACTGAGTGCGATCACGCGACCGGATCCGCTGATCAGCCGATCGGACTCGTCCAGTCGCCGAGCTTCCCGGCGCTCTCCTCCGCCGCCACTTCTCCAGTGGCGACGCCGATCACGAGGTCGTACGCATCGTCGTCCGGTGCGTCGAGATCGAGCCCGTTCAGCCCGAGGAAGACCACGGCCGAGAGCCAGCCGAGCCGCTTGTTCCCGTCGATCAGCGGATTGTTGCGGACGATCGACTCGAGGAGCACAGCTGCCTTCAGGTGGATGCCCGGGTAGGCCTCGCGGCCGTAGAGCGAGGACTGCGGTCGGTGGGCGGCGGAGTCGAGCAGTCCGAGGTCCCGCACCGAGGCGACTCGGAGGTCCTCGGCGATCGCGAGGAGATCCTCGAGTCCGAGGTAGCGCACTACTGGGCGAGCCGGTCGAGCAACGCCGCGTACCGCTCGCGCCCGCGGGCCGAGAGCTCGGCGACATCTGCCCGCTGCACTCGGCGATCCGCCGCCTCGAGGATCGCGCGCACCGTCGCCTTCTGCTTGCTGATGCCCTGCGAGTCGGCGAGAGCCGCGAGGGCTCGCTCCTGCTCGTCGGTCAGCCTCAAGGTCATCGCCATGAGTCGACGATACCAGCGTGATACCACGCCGCGGTCAGCAGCCCGTGCGGATGCCGTCGCCGCGTCGACACACCGGCTCGTGAGAACAGCTTCGGCTCACACGGATCCGCGGATCCTACGAGCCGAGAGCGGTTCGACGAGCCGGAGCCCGACTACACGTTGAAGCGGAACTCCACCACGTCGCCGTCCTGCATCACGTAGTCCTTGCCCTCGATGCGGGCCTTGCCCTTCGAGCGGGCCTCGGCGATCGACCCGGTCTCGACGAGGTCGTCGAACGAGATGATCTCGGCCTTGATGAAGCCCTTCTGGAAGTCGGTGTGGATCACGCCGGCCGCCTGCGGGGCGGTCCAGCCCTTCCCGATCGTCCAGGCGCGCGTCTCCTTCGGGCCGGCCGTGAGGTAGGTCTGCAGGCCCAGCGTGTCGAAGCCGATGCGCGCGAGCTGGTTCAGGCCCGACTCCGTCTGGCCGGTCGACTCGAGCATCTCGGCGGCGTCGGCCTCGTCGAGGTCGATCAGCTCGGACTCGATCTTCGCGTCGAGGAAGATCGCCTGCGCCGGGGCGACCAGCGCCGACAGCTCGGCCTTGCGGCCGTCGTCGGTCAGCACGGCCTCGTCGACGTTGAAGACGTAGATGAAGGGCTTCGCGGTCAGCAGACCCAGCTCGCGGATCGGCTCGAGGTCGATCGTGGTCGCCGACAGCGGCTTGCCGGAGTCGAGGAACTCGCGCGCCTTCTTCGCGGTCTCGAGCACGATCGGCTCGATCTTGCGACCCTTGAGCTCCTTCTCGTAGCGCGCCTCGGCCTTCTCGAGGGTCTGCAGGTCGGCGAGGATCAGCTCGGTGTTGATGGTCTCCATGTCGCTGGCGGCGTCGACCTTGCCGTCGACGTGCACGACGTCCGAGTCCTCGAAGCCGCGGATGACCTGGGCGATGGCGTCGGCCTCGCGGATGTTGGCGAGGAACTTGTTGCCGAGCCCCTCCCCCTCCGACGCGCCGCGCACGATGCCGGCGATGTCGACGAAGGAGACGGGGGCGGGCAGGATGCGCTCGGAGCCGAAGATCCCGGCGAGCACCTCCAGCCGCGGGTCGGGCAGGTTCACGACTCCGACGTTGGGCTCGATCGTCGCGAACGGGTAGTTCGCCGCGAGCACCGTGTTCTTGGTCAGTGCGTTGAAGAGCGTCGACTTGCCGACGTTGGGGAGACCGACGATTGCGATAGTGAGAGCCACGGGCATCCATCCTACGGCGTGGCGGCGCAGGCCCCCGCGTGCCTTTCCCGGCCGCGTCGGAGGTGCGTGAGAGGGTGAAGCGTGCCCATCGACTTCACCGCCATCGATTTCGAGACCGCCAACTCCCACGGGGCCTCCGCCTGCTCGGTGGGGCTCGTGAAGGTCCGCGACGGCCGCGTCGTCGACCGCGCGGGGTGGCTCATCCGCCCGCCGTTCGGCTTCGACGACTTCCTCGAGTGGAACACCCGGATCCACGGCATCCGCAAGGCGGACGTGCGCGGCGCCCTCGGCTGGAGCGACCAGTTCGCCGACCTCGCGGCGTTCGCCGGCGACGACGTCTTCGTCGCGCACAACGCCGGCTTCGACATGGGCGTCATCCGGGCCGCCTGCGCCGCGACGGAGCTCGAGCACCCCGAGTACGACTACCTCTGCTCGCTGCAGCTCGCCCGCAAGACCTACGAGCTCGAGTCCTACCGGCTTCCGTTCGTTGCTCGCGCGGCCGGCTTCGAGGACTTCCGCCACCACGACGCGTCCGCCGACGCCGAGGCGTGCGCGGCGATCGTCGTGCATGCGGCAGCGCGCCACGGAGCGCGCAGCATGGCCGAGCTGGGGGAACTCGCCGGCATCGCCGTCAAGCGCCTGCGCCCCGCCGCTCCCGTCGCGGCCTGACGCCGCTCATCAGGCGCGCGGGTCGCCGAACCAGTCGCTGAACAGGCGCCAGAAGTTGCGGTTGCCGTAGGCCGAGCACGCATCGCCCTCGCCGTACAGGTTCTCGAGCGCCGCCGCGTTGGGCTGATAGGGCGTGTAGTAGTAGAGCCCCGCGGTCGCCGCGTTCTCGATCAGCACCGGAGCCGTGCCGCAGCTCGCGTCGGGCGAGTACTGCACCTCGCTCACCTCGCCGACGGGGTACCAATCGAAGCTGCTGTCCGGGTTCGCGTAGCGCTGGAACTGCCACGCGGCTCCGTAGACCTGGCCGAAGAAGCCGAAGTAGTCGCTGTCGCAGTCGGCCGTGTCGGGGCAGCCGTAGCCCGTGGCGCTGCGGAACTGCCGCTCACCGGGGGACGGATCGGTCACCAGCGACTGCTCCTTCTGCAGCAGCACCAGGAGCACCGCGGGGCTGACGTCGCAGGCGGCCCCGACCGATCCGATGATCTCGGCCGCCGAGCGGGCCGGTCCGCCGACGTGCGCCGAGCACTGCGCGTCGGCCGCGACGTCCCCGGTGTCCTCCGCGTAGTCGCGCAGGCAGGGCACGTCGACGCTCTCGCACTCGAGCACCCGCGCGTCCAGGAACGCCTGGATCGCGGTCGGCGCGAGGGCGTCGCCGTCGAAGAACACCGCGTCCGACACGATCTCGCCGGGGTCGAACCCCGAAGCGTCGGCTCTCGGCACGAAGTCCGTCCACATCCGCACCTCGGCCCCCGACGACGGCGTCGCGGCCGACCCGCCGAGATCACTCGCACCGGACAGCAGCGCCACCGCCGCGAGCAACGCGAGAGCCGCCGCCCCTCCCCGGCGCCGACGGACGGCGCGCGGGGAGGTCGGCGTACTCATCCCTCCACGCTAGCGGCGACCCCCGACGAGGCCGGCCGCACGGCGTGACCCGGGATCAGCCGCAGGGCGTGAGCCGCGCGACCGAGTCCGACAGCGTGTTCGTGCTGCCCAGCAGGACGACCCTCTTCGCGCCGAAGCGCGCGATGTCGTCGAGAACGGCCCGCGGGACGCAGTCCCTCGGCACCGCGAACAGCGGGCTCCCGCTGTAGCCCGCGGCCGTGGCGCCCGCGAGCGCGTCCGGGTAGTTCTCGCCGGTCGCCAGGAGCACGGTGCTCGCCTTCTGGAAGGCCGCCGCATTCAGCTTCTCGGAGGTGTCGTAGCGGTCGGTGCCGCCGATCCGCGTCGAGGCGATCGGGAGCGTCCGCTTGATGCCGTCGCTGACCGAGAGCGCGCTGCCGGCGATGGTCAGCGTCTTCACGCCGAGCCGGGTGACGACGGTCTTCGTCGCCGGGTCGGCCGCGGGGAGACCGCCGTTGACGAGGATCACCGGAGCGTCGACCGAGCCGGCCGCCGCACTCGCGCCCAGCGCGTCCGGGAACTTCTCGCCGGTGGCGAGCCACGCCTTCGAGGAGCCCTGCGGGAACGCGTAGGCGATGATCTTCCGCGAGGTGTCGTAGCGGTCCACTCCGCCGATGCGCTGGATGGACTTCGTGTAGCGGGCCAGCTCGCGGCCGAGGGAGTCGCTGACGCTCTGCGCTGAGCCGACGACGACGATCTTCGCGGGCTTCAGGCGGGCCAGTTCGTCGCGGACGGGCTGCGACATGGAGTCGCGGTCGACCAGCAGCAGCGGGCCGCCCTGCTTGGCGGCGGCCGGAGCGGCGCTGAGCGCGTCCGGGAAGTTGCCGCCGGTGGCGATGTAGACGACGGGCACGTTGGCCTTGAAGGTGGCCTGCGAGATCTTCACCGCGGTCTCCTGGCGGTCCTTGCCGGCGAGGCGGTCGACCTGGAGCGTCCCCTGGCCACCGACGCTCGAGCAGCCGAGGTCCTTCGACCCGGGGCCGCGCGAGTCGCCCGACCCGACCCAGCGGTTCCAGTCGACGGAGGCGGCGGTCACGCACACCGTGTAGGCGCCGGACTGGGAGGCGGGCGTGGTGACGGTGAAGCCGTGGTTCCCGCCCGCGGCGGGGAGCTGTCCCGGGATGTCGCCGCGTCGGCTGTCCGCCGACACCGTCCGGACGGTCCTCTCGCCGTTGGGAGCGGTGATCGTCACCGTGGTCGCGAGGGCCGCGCGCTGCGTGGTCGGGTCGACCGTCCACCCGGAGGCGGTGAGCACGCCGCCCGAGATCCGCGGCGCGTCGACGCGGCCCACGGGTTCGGCTCCGGCGTTCGCCAGCGAGCCGCTCCAGTCGCTGAAGATGTACCAGAAGTTGATGTTGCCGTAGCTCGCGCAGGCCTGGTTCCCCGTGTTGGTCAGGGCGTACTCGTTGGGCTGGTACGGCGTGTAGTAGTAGAGGTTCGCCGTGGCCTGGTTGCGCACCGCGACCGGCGACGAGCCGCAGGACGCGTCGGGGTGGAACAGGATGTTCGGCGTCGTCCCCGCCGCGTACCGGCTGAAGGTCTGGTCCGATCCGACCGGGTTCGCGTACTTCTTGAACTGGCGCGCCGCTCCGTAGACCTGCGTGAAGAAGCCGGCCGAGCCGGTGTCGCAGCCGGAGCCGTCGGGGCAGTTGAAGCCGGTGGCCTGGTTGTAGAGGCCCGCGGTCGGGCGGGTCGTGGTGACCAGGCTCGTCTCCTTCTGGACCAGCACGGCCAGGACGAGCGGGTTGATGCCGCAGGCCTCGCCGACCCGCGCGAAGATCGACGCCGCGGACTCGCGGGAGCTGCCGCGGTACTCGCGGCACATCGGGTCGGCCGCCTTCGTCGGCGTCGGCTGGCTGAACTCCTTCAGGCAGGGCACGCCGTCGTTCGTGCCGGAGCAGGCGCTGCCCTTGTCGTTCAGGAGCGCCTGCATCCCGGAGGCGCTCTTCGCGCCGCTGTCGAAGAAGACGGCGTCGCTGAAGATGAAGCCGGCACGGAAGCTCTTCGTGCTGCTGGCCGGGTACTGGACCTTCAGGTCCCCGGGCGCGTCGTCGGCGACGTCGACGCCGGCGTCGGAGGCGCCAGGCTCGACGAGGACGGAGGCGGGCGGCAGGACGTCCTCGGCGGCCGAAGCGGCGGTGACCGGGACGAGAGCGGTGCCGAGCCCGACGGCGACGGCGAGCGCGGCGGTGAGCAGGCGCGATGATCGGCGGTGATTCCCCATGATCGCGAAGTCTACGAGGAGTCCGAGGACGGTCTTGTCCCTCATCAGGGCGCCGCGCCGATGACCGCGTGCTCAGTGTCGGACGTCCGTGGTGTCATCGCGGCATGGACACCTCCTTCCTCCTCGGACTCGTGATCGGCGCTCTCCTGGCCGGTCTGGCCGTCGCGCTGTGGGCGCGCTCCCGCACGCCGGATCAGGCGCTCGCGCTCGAGCTCGCCACCGCGAGCGCCCGGGCCGACGGGCTGGAGGAGCGCCACGAGGCGGTCGTGGAGCAGTACCGCGAGCAGGTCGGCACCGCCCGCGAGCAGGTGCGCGAGCTCCAGGAGCAGCTCCGCGCCGTGGCCGAGCGCGAGCGGCACGACGCGCGCATCCTGCAGACCCTCTCCCCCGTCGCCGAGAGCCTCCGCGGGATGCAGGAGGCGGTGCGCCGGCTCGAGAACGAGCGAGCGGAGCAGTTCGGAGCGATCACCGAGCAGCTCGAGGGGCAGCGCGCGGCGGGCGAACGGCTCCGCTCGACCACCGAGACCCTGGCGTCGGCGCTGCGCTCGAACAGCAGCCGCGGCGCCTGGGGCGAGACGCAGCTGCGCAACGTCGTCGAGGCGGCGGGTCTCGTGCAGCGGGTCGACTTCGACGTGCAGTTCGGCGTCGAGGGCGAGGGGGGCCGCGGGCGCGCCGACATGGTCGTCCGCCTGCCCGGCGGCAAGGCGATCGCCGTCGACGCGAAGGTGCCGTTCGACGCCTACCTCGAGGCGAGTGCGATCCCGGCCGGCGCGGGAGCCGACGAGGAGGCCCGCCGCACGACTCTCCTGCGCGCCCACGTGCGCGCCCTGCGCGGCCACATCGACGCCCTGGCGGCGCGCTCCTACTGGTCGGGGCTGCCGGCCAGCCCCGAGTTCGTGATCGCCTTCGTCCCCAGCGAGCCGCTGCTCGCGAGCGCGCTCGACTCCGACCCGACGCTGCTCGAGTACGCGTTCCGCAAGCGTGTCGCCCTCGCCTCGCCCGTCACCCTGTGGTCGGTGCTGAAGACGGTCGCCTACACGTGGCAGCAGGACGTGCTGACCGACGACGCGAAGCGGCTCCTCGATCTCGGCAAGACCCTCTACGCGCGCCTGAGCACGCTCGCCGACCACGCGGAGGGGCTGCGCCGGTCGATCGAGAGGACGGTCGACTCCTACAACGCGTTCGCCGGCTCGCTCGAGAGCCGCGTGCTCGTCACCGCGCGCCAGTTCGACTCGCTCGACGAGACGCGCGTCATCGCCCCGGCACGGGGCGTCACGTCGTCGCCGCGGCGGCTCACTGCCGTCGAGCTCGTCGAGTCGGAGGCCCTCCCCGATGAACGCAGCGCCTGAGCCGGCGCTCCGGAACGGCGAAGGGGCCCCGCGCCGCAGCGCAGAGCCCCTTCGGGACGAGGAGGAGTGTTTAGATCCACTTCTCCGCGAGGTGCTGCGCGGTCACGCGGCGGATGGTCCCCGAGCGCGAGCGCAGGACGATCGACTCCGTCGTGATGACGTGCCCCTCCTTGCGCACGCCCTTCACGAGCCCGCCGTTGGTCACGCCGGTCGCGACGAAGTACGTGTTGTCGCTGCGGACGAGGTCGTTCGCGTGCAGGACCCGGTCGAGGTCGTGGCCGGCGTCGATCGCGCGCTGGCGCTCGTCGTCGTCCTTGGGCCGCAGGATCCCCTGGATCACGCCGCCCAGCGCGCGGATCGCGCAGGCCGTGATGATGCCCTCGGGCGTTCCTCCGATGCCGACGCACATGTCGAGGCGCGAGTCGTGACGGGCCGCGTTGATGCCGCCCGCGACGTCGCCGTCGAGCAGGAGGCGCGTGCCGGCGCCCGCGGCGCGGATCTCCTCGATCAGCTTCGCGTGGCGCGGGCGGTCGAGCACCGCGATGCGCATCTCGTCGACGGGCTTCCGCTTGGCGCGGGCCAGGGCGCGGATGTTCTCGCCGATCGGGCGCTCGATGTCGATGATCCCGACGCCCTCGGGCCCGGTGACGATCTTCTCCATGTAGAACACGGCGGACGGATCGAACATCGCGCCGCGGTCGGCGACGGCGATCATCGAGAGGGCGTTCTGGCGACCTGCGGCGGTCAGCGAGGTGCCGTCGATCGGGTCGACGGCGATGTCGGCCGACGGGCCGGAGCCGTTGCCCACGTGCTCGCCGTTGTAGAGCATGGGCGCGTTGTCCTTCTCGCCCTCGCCGATGACGACGACCCCGTCGAAGTTGACGGTGCCGAGGAAGGTGCGCATGGCGTCGACGGCGGCGCCGTCGGCGGCGTTCTTGTCGCCCTTGCCGATGAACGGCACGGCGCGGATGGCCGCGGCCTCGGTGGCCCGGACGAGCTCCATGCCGAGGTTGCGATCAGGGTGGAGGTAGAGGGAGTCGTGGTCGGTATCGGTCACAGCGCGGAGTCCTTCGCGTTCGAGTTCGTGCAGACGGCGTCGTCGCAGGACCCGCGAGAGCGGGTCCCCATCCCGCTCGAAGCCTAGCGGAGGCCCCGCTCGCGCCCCGGGGGAGGGCCCGCACCCGCCTCGCTAGACTCGACCGCGACGCGGGCCTCGCCCGACCCCCTCCCGTTCATCCGTCAAAGGAGAAGCCATGCCCGTCGCTACCCCGGACCAGTACGCAGAGATGCTCGACAAGGCGAAGGCCGGCGGTTTCGCCTACCCCGCCTTCAACGTCTCGTCGTCGCAGACCATCAACTCGGTCCTCCAGGGCCTCACCGAGGCCGGTTCCGACGGCATCATCCAGGTCACCACGGGAGGCGCCGACTACTTCGCCGGTCACACCGTGAAGAACCGCGCGGCAGGAGCGATCGCCTTCGCGAAGTTCGCGACCGAGGTCGCCAAGAACTACCCGGTGACCGTCGCGCTGCACACCGACCACTGCCCGAAGAACGCCCTCGAGGGCTTCGTCTACCCGCTGATCGCCGCCTCCGAGGAGGAGGTCAAGGCCGGTCGCGAGCCCCTGTTCCAGTCGCACATGTGGGACGGCTCGGCCGTGCCCCTGGACGAGAACCTGGCCATCGCCAAGGAGATCCTCCCCCGCATCAAGAACATCAACGCGATCCTCGAGGTCGAGATCGGCGTCGTCGGCGGCGAGGAGGACGGCGTCTCGCACGACATCAACGAGCACCTCTACACGACCCTCGACGACGCGATCGCGACGGTCGAGGCGCTCGGCTTCGGCGAGCAGGGCCGCTACATGGCCGCGCTGACCTTCGGCAACGTCCACGGCGTCTACAAGCCCGGCAACGTGCGCCTGCGCCCGGAGCTGCTCCGCGAGATCCAGGACGGCCTGCAGGCGAAGTACGGCACCGACGCCCTCCCGCTCGACCTCGTCTTCCACGGCGGCTCCGGCTCGACCGACGAGGAGATCGCGGAGGCGGTCCGCAACGGCGTCGTGAAGATGAACATCGACACCGACACCCAGTACGCGTTCAGCCGCTCGATCGCGGACACCGTGCTGAAGAACTACGACGGCTTCCTCAAGGTCGACGGCGAGGTCGGCAACAAGAAGATCTACGACCCGCGCGCCTGGGGCAAGATCGCCGAGACCGCCATGGCCGCCCGCGTGGCCGAGGCGACCCGTCAGCTCGGCTCCGCCGGCAACTCCGGGAAGTAGGCGGACGCTCCGTGACGAACGCACACGACCAGCCGGGCGGCGCCGACCGTCCGAAGCCGCAGTACGGCGAGTACGCGCCTCCCGGCTGGTCGTGGAACCCTCCGGCCGAGACCGTGGTCCCGGATCCGCGCGGCTCCGAGACGGAGCCCCGCCCCGCGACCGCCGGCGCGAAGCCGGGCGTCGCCCACCCCGTCGACCGCCTGCTCACGATCATCCTGCTCGCGCTCGGCGTCTTCTTCGCCGTGCCGACGCTGCTCGATCCGTCGAGCTTCGCGACGACGCTGTCCGACCTCTACACCAGCCAGGGCATCGGCACCTACGCCTCGCCCGATCTGGCGCGCACCCTCGGGGTCGTCACGGCGCTCGTGCAGTCGCTGATCGTCGCCTTCGCCGTCTGGATCTCGGTCCGGCGACTGCGGGCCGGCAAGCGGGCCGTCCTCGTCCCGATCCTCGGGATCGCGGCGACGATCGTCCTCTCGATGGTCGTCGCGGGCATCGCGATCCTGGGCGACCCGACCTTCGCCGACTATGTCTCGCGGATGTCGAGCCAGGGCGCTGCCGGGCTCGACGCCTGACCCCTCGCACGGACGAGGCCGCCGCCCCCTCGGGGACGGCGGCCTCGTCTCGTCTCGCCGGGCGGACCGGCGTCAGTTCGCGGCGGGCGCCGTGACGCGGCCGCCGATGGCGCGGGCGTCGCGCTTGCCGGCGACGTCCTTCCGGAGCTCCTTGGGGAGCGAGAACATCAGGTCCTCCTCCGCCGTCTTGACCTCCTCGACCTCGCCGTAGCCCGCGGCGGCCAGGTCGTCGAGCACCTCGCGCACGAGGACCTCGGGCACCGACGCGCCGCTGGTGACGCCCACGGTGCGGATGCCGTCGAGCCACTCCTGCTTGATCTCGCTCGCATAGTCGACGCGGTAGGCGGCCTTGGCGCCGTACTCGAGCGCGACCTCGACGAGGCGCACCGAGTTGGAGGAGTTGGCGGAGCCGACCACGATCACGAGCTCGGCGTCGGCGGCGACCTTCTTGATCGCGACCTGCCGGTTCTGGGTGGCGTAGCAGATGTCGTCGCTGGGCGGGTCCTGCAGGTTGGGGAAGCGCTCGCGGAGGCGGCGGACCGTCTCCATCGTCTCGTCGACCGAGAGCGTGGTCTGCGAGAGCCAGACGACCTTGTCGGGGTCTTTCACGACGATGGTGTCGACCTCGTCGGGGCTGCCGACCAGGGTCACGTGGTCCGGAGCCTCGCCCGCGGTGCCCTCGACCTCCTCGTGGCCCTCGTGGCCGATCAGGAGGATCTCGAAGTCGTCGCGCGCGAAGCGGACGGCCTCGCGGTGCACCTTGGTGACGAGCGGGCAGGTCGCGTCGATCGCCTGGAGGTTGCGGTCGGCGGCGCCCTGCACGACCGCCGGGGAGACGCCGTGGGCACTGAAGACGATGTGCGAGCCCTCGGGGACCTCGTCGACCTCGTCGACGAAGATCGCGCCCTGGCTCTCGAGCGTCGAGACCACGTGCACGTTGTGCACGATCTGCTTGCGCACGTAGACCGGAGCGCCGTAGTGCTCGATGGCCTTCTCGACGGCGACGACCGCGCGGTCGACTCCGGCGCAGTAGCCGCGCGGGGCGGCGAGGAGCACGCGCTTCGCGCCGTCGACGGGGACGTCGCGGAGACGCCCGGTGGCGCGGGGCATGCGCGGCATGGGCAGGCTGATCGAGACTTGACTCACCCCCTGATTCTATGCGCTCCCGGCTGAGCGGAGGCCGATGCGCTGTCGGAGGCATCCCGTACGGTGGTCGACGCGGGCCGCCCCGCCACTCCCCCGTCCGCCCGAGCGAAGGCACCGATGACAGACGCCCCTCCCACCGCCGAGAACCCGTGGCCGGTCGGCCTGCTCGCGAGCAAGCTCAAGGGCTGGATCGAACGGCTGGGCACCGCGTGGGTCGAGGGCGAGATCACCCAGTGGGGCGTCTCGGGCGGCAACGTCTACGGCAAGCTCAAGGACGTCTCGGGCGACGCCACGGTCGGATTCACGATCTGGTCGTCGGTCCGCTCCCGCATCCCGGCCGATCTGGCGCAGGGCGCCCGCGTGATCGCGCTCGTGAAGCCGAACTACTGGCTCAAGGGCGGCACGCTCACCATGCAGGTGTTCGAGATGCGCCACGTGGGCCTCGGCGACCTGCTCGAGAAGCTGGAGCGGCTGCGGCGGCAGCTCGCCTCCGAGGGGCTGTTCGAGCCGGGTCGCAAGAAGCGCCTCCCGTTCCTCCCGCATGGCGTGGGACTGATCACGGGCAAGGACTCGGACGCCGAGAAGGACGTGCTGCGGAACGCGCAGCTGCGCTGGCCGGCTGTGCGCTTCCGAGTCGTCCACGCCGCGGTCCAGGGCGATCGCACGGTCCCCGAGGTGCTGTCGGCACTGCGCGCCCTCGACGCCGACGAGAGCATCGACGTCATCGTGATCGCCCGCGGCGGCGGCGACTTCCAGAACCTCCTGGGCTTCAGCGACGAGTCGCTCGTGCGCGCCGTCGCGGCCTGCTCGACACCGGTCGTCAGCGCCATCGGCCACGAGGCCGACCGGCCTCTCCTCGACGACGTCGCCGACCTGCGCGCCTCGACGCCGACCGATGCCGCCAAGCGCGTGGTGCCCGACGTGTCCGACGAGCTCCTCCGGGTGCAGCAGGCGCGCCTGCGGATGACCACGCGGGTCAGCGGGCTCGTCTCGCACGAGGTCGACCGGCTCTCGCAGCTGCGCTCGCGCCCCGTGCTGGCGAACCCCCGCGTCCTGGTCGACCAGCGCTCGGAGGAGCTGACCCGGTGGGTCGCCCGCGGCGCCGAGCTCGTCGAGCGCCGGATCGAGCGCGCGCACCTCGAGGTGGAGCGCCTGCACGGGCATCTGCGCGCCCTCTCGCCGCAGCACACGCTCGACCGCGGCTACGCGATCGTGCAGAACGCCGCGGGTCATGTCGTCCGCGCTCCGGGAGACGCCGAGGCGGGCGAGGCGCTCGTCCTGACGCTCGCGGAGGGCGCCGTCGCCGCCCGCTCCGAGGGGTCCGCCGCCGACCCCGCCGGCCGCGGCTGACCCTCCGCCCGACCTCCCCCGCCGCGCCTGCCCGGGCGCACCGATCGATAGGATCAAGACCATGGCCGACGCCCGCACCGACTCCCCCGCTCCCGAGGGACTCGATTCCGACGTCTCCGGTTTCAGCTACGAGCAGGCCCGCGACGAGCTCGTGCGCGTGGTCTCCGAGCTCGAGCAGGGCAGCTCGACCCTCGAGCGCTCCCTCGCCCTCTGGGAGCGCGGCGAAGCCCTCGCGGCGCGCTGCGAGGAGTGGCTGATCGGCGCCCGTGCACGCCTCGAGGCCGCCCGCTCCGGATCGAGCGCCGGATGAGCCGCCGCAAGGAGCCGAGGGTCGTCGCCGAGCTCGGCCGCCCCGAGACCCCCGACGAGGTCGCGGCGCGCAAGGCCGAGAACTCCCGGCTCTACCGCCAGCGCAAGACCGTCAACAACCTGGTCTTCTCGTTGCTCGCGACGGTCGGAGTCGTGGCCCTCATCGTGCTGATCGTGCCCCGCGGCGACGGCACGGAGCGCCCGGCGATCGACGTGCCGCTCGTCGCCTCGCAGCTCCAGCTCGGCGAGACCGAGACCCTCGCCGTGCCCCGCATGCCCGACGACTGGTCCGCGAACGCCGCCGAGCTGCGCACCGACGGCGGCATCGACTACTGGTACGTGGGCCTGCTGACCCCGGCGCCCGACTCCGGCTACGTCGGCCTCAGCCAGGGCTTCGACGCCGACGAGGCCTGGGTCGCCCGGCAGCTCGACCGCGCCGCAGCCACAGGCGTCGAGCGGATCGACGGCCGCGAGTGGACGGTCTACGACCGCCGGGACTCGGGCCAGGACACCGGCAACACGCCCTACGCACTCGAGACCACCGAGGGCGCCAGCACCTACCTCGTCTACGGAACCGCTCCCGTCGAGCGGATCCGCGAGGTCGTCGACGCCGTCTCGCCCCAGATCGGCCAGGAGGAACAGTGAGCATCCACGACGACGCCCTCGGCGGCGACGCCCCGCAGACCATCCCGGTGCCGCGCGAGTCCCGCCCGCCCGCGTGGGTGTGGAAGGAGATGCTGCGCGGCAACCAGCGCTTCGTCGCCGGCGAGCCCCGCCACCCGCGGCAGGACGTCGAGCGCCGCGCCGAACTCGCCGCCGCGCAGCGTCCGCTCGCCGCCCTCTTCGGCTGCAGCGACTCCCGCCTCGCCGCCGAGATCATCTTCGACCTGGGCCTCGGCGACCTCTTCGTCGTCCGCAACGCCGGGCAGGTCATCGCCGACTCCATCCTCGGCTCCCTCGAGTACGCGGTCGCCGTGCTGGGAGTGAAGCTGATCCTGGTCCTCGGGCACGACGAGTGCGGCGCGGTGAAGGCCGCGATCGAGTCCCAGGCCCCGGGAGCGCAGCGCCTCCCTCCGCACATCGAGCACCTCATCGAGCCGATCATCCCCGCGGTCCGCCGCGTCGTCGGGCCGCAGCCGGACGGGCGCGTGCTCGTCGACCCGTCGACCACCGACGCCCTCGTCGTCGGCCGCGAGCACCTGCGCGACACCGTCGCCGAGATGCTCCAGCGGTCGCCGCTGATCGCCGACGCGGTCGCCTCGGGCTCGCTCGCGGTCGTCGGAGCGAACTACCGCCTCTCGGACGGCACGGTCGTCTCGGACGTCGTGCTCGGCATCGACCCTCCCCAGCTGAGCCCCTACCTCTCCGAGCAGGAGCGCACGCCCAGCCCCCTCCAGTCCGGCGCGTCGACCGACGCGACGGAGTCCGGCGCCGAGTAATCGGCCCCGGCGAACAGCACCGATCAGACAAGGACGAACACAGCGTGGTGGATCACCTCCCGACCGACTCCGGCGACTTCCGCATCGAGCACGACACGATGGGGGAAGTGCGCGTTCCGCGGAACGCCCTGTACGCCGCGCAGACGAAGCGCGCCGTCGAGAACTTCCCGATCTCGGGAGCCGGACTCGAGCCGGCCCAGATCGCGGCGCTCGCGCGCATCAAGAAGGCCGCGGCGCTCGCCAATGCCGAGCTGGGCGTCCTCGACGCCGACATCGCGGGGGCCATCGCCGACGCGGCCGACCTGATCGTCGCCGGCGGGTACGACGAGCACTTCCCGATCGACGTCTACCAGACCGGCTCGGGCACGTCCTCGAACATGAACATGAACGAGGTGCTCAGCAGCCTCGCGACCACCGCGCTCGGCCGCACGGTCCACCCCAACGACCACGTCAACGCCTCGCAGTCCTCCAACGACGTGTTCCCCACCTCGGTGCACGTCGCCGTGACCGGCGCGCTGATCGAGACCCTCATCCCCTCGCTCGAGCACCTCGCCGAGGCGCTCGAGACCAAGGCCGAGCTGTGGTCCGAGGCGGTCAAGTCGGGCCGCACCCATCTGATGGACGCGACCCCCGTGACCCTCGGGCAGGAGTTCGGCGGATACGCCGCCCAGATCCGACTCGGCATCGAGCGCGTGCAGTCGGCGCTCCCCCGCGTCGCCGAGGTCCCCCTGGGCGGCACCGCGGTCGGCACCGGCATCAACACCCCCGCCGGGTTCCCGCAGAAGGTCATCGCGCGCCTCGCGGAGGAGACGGGCCTGCCCGTCACCGAGGCCCGCAACCACTTCGAGGCCCAGGGCGCCCGCGACTCGCTGGTCGAGGCGTCCGGTGCGCTGCGCGTGCTCGCCGTGAGCCTCACCAAGATCAACAACGACCTCCGCTGGATGGGCTCGGGCCCGAACACCGGGCTCGGCGAGCTGCACATCCCCGACCTGCAGCCCGGCTCCTCGATCATGCCCGGCAAGGTCAACCCGGTGATCCCGGAGGCGGTGCTCATGGTCTGCGCCCGCGTCATCGGCAACGACGCCACCATCGCCTGGGCCGGCGCCTCGGGAGCCTTCGAGCTGAACGTCGCGATCCCCGTCATGGGAACCGCTCTGCTCGAGTCGATCCGCCTGCTCTCGAACTCGTCGGTCCTCCTGGCCGACAAGACCATCGACGGCCTCGAGGCGAACCTGGAGCGCGCCCGCGCCCTGGCCGAGTCCTCGCCCTCGATCGTCACGCCGCTCAACAAGGTCATCGGCTACGAGGCGGCCGCCAAGGTCGCGAAGAACTCCGTCGCCAAGGGCATCACGGTCCGCGAGTCGGTCGTCGACCTCGGCTTCGTCGAGCGCGGCGAGGTGACGGAGGAGCAGCTGGACAGCGCTCTCGACGTGATGAGCATGACTTCCCCCGGCTGAGCCGGGGGAAGTCATGCTCATCACGGGGCTGTCCTGCTGCGCAGGACGGCCCCGCGGTCGGCTTGGCAGGATGGATGCGTCGTGCAGAGCGTCCTGCGTACGGCTAGCGCGAAACGCTGGCACGCGTTTCACGCGTTCGCCTTGAAGGCGTGCGGCTGGGCGTCCGCCGACAGGTCAGTAGTCGGTGGACGGGGCCGTCCGGTCGCGAACCCTCGAGATAGCCGGGACTCCTCTGAGGGACGATGTCACTCCGCTGGGGGCAGGGGGCCGAGCCAGGCGGTCGCGAAGGTGGAGTGGGCGGACTCGTCGTCGGACGGGTGGAAGAGGCCGGCGAGCACGTCGCGGTACAGGCGCGAGAGTTCCGAGCTCCGCGAGTAGGCCGACCCGCCCGCCACGCGCACGGCGCTCTCCACGATCCGCAGAGCCGCCTCCGTCGTGCGGATCTTGACGCCCACGAGCGACGGGAACCAGCGCGCGCCGCGGTCGACGAGGGCGTCGACGTCGGCGGCGGCCGAGCGCAGCGGAGCCTCGAGGCCGTCGAGCAGGATCGCCGCGTCCGCGACGCGCCACCGGACGTCCGGGTCGTGCGCGAGGGACCGCCCACCCGCCTTCCTCGACGTGCGGCGCTCCGCGGACTCGACAGCCAGCGCGAGCGCCCGCTGCGCGATCCCGAGGTACACGGACGCGATCAGCAGCTCGAACGCTGCGAAGATCGCGAAGACCAGCGGATCCGCGTTCGGGCCCACGGGCAGCGAGCGGAACATCCGCCCGGCCGGGATCTCGACGCCGTCCAGGATCGTCGTGCGGCTCTGCGTGGCGCGCATGCCGAGCGTGTCCCAGTCGTCGCGCGTTCCCAGGCCAGCGACCGGCGACTCCGGGGTGTCGCGATCGACGAAGCCGTGCACCAGCCGCGGCTCCGGACCGCTGTCGTCCCGCCCGAAGACGCCCAGCCGCGTCCATGCGGGCGAGAGCGAGGTGAAGACCTTCGTGCCCGTGAAGCGGTGGCCGCCGTCCGGCAGCGGCTCGGCGCGGGTCAGGGAGTCGAAGAGCACGAGGTCGTTGCCCGGCTCGCTGTTCCCGAAGGCGAAGACGTGGCCGGCGGCGGCGTCCACGAGCACGTGCTCGAGGGAGGAGTCGCCCCGGTCGCGCAGGATCTTCGCGACCCCGGTCCAGACGAGGTGCATGTTGACGGCCAGTGCGGTGGCCGGCGCCGCGGTCGCGAGCCGGGTCTGCTCCGCCGCCGCCTGCTCCAGGCCGAGCCCCGCACCGCCCAGCTCGGACGGCACGAGCAGCGCCAGGTAGCCGACAGCGCGCAGCTCCTCGAGGTCCTCGGTGAAGAAGGCGTTGCGCTCGTCGTAGTCGGCGGCGCGGAGGCGGAAGCGCTCGAGGAGCGCGTCGTCGAGGATGCTCACCCGGTCCACGCTACGCCCGTCGACCCGCACGGCCGCCGAGGAAGCGGCCTCCGACCCGCAGAACCGCGTCCGGCGCGCAGGGATCCGTGGATCCTGCGCGCCGAACGCGGTTCTGCGAGCCGGAGGACGACCGCTGCGAGCTAGGCCAGCTCGTTCGACTCCAGCATCTCGGTCACCAGCGCGGCGATCGCCGAGCGCTCCGAGCGGGTGAGCGTGACGTGCGCGAACAGCGGGTGGCCCTTCAGCGTCTCGATGACGGAGGCGACGCCGTCGTGACGGCCGACCCGCAGGTTGTCGCGCTGGGCGACGTCGTGGGTCAGCACCACCCGCGAGTTCTGTCCCACGCGGGACAGGACGGTGAGCAGCACGTTCCGCTCGAGCGACTGCGCCTCGTCGACGATCACGAAGGCGTCGTGCAGCGAGCGCCCGCGGATGTGGGTCAGCGGCAGGACCTCGAGCATCCCGCGCTCGATCACCTCGTCGAGCACGTTCTGCGACACCAGGGCACCGAGCGTGTCGAAGACCGCCTGGGCCCAGGGGTTCATCTTCTCGGCCGCGTCGCCCGGCAGGAAGCCGAGATCCTGACCGCCCACGGCGTACAGCGGGCGGAAGACCATGATCTTCTTGTGCTGGCGCTTCTCGAGCACCGCCTCCAGGCCTGCGCACAGCGCCAGAGCCGACTTGCCGGTGCCCGCGCGGCCCCCCAGCGAGACGATGCCCACCTCCTGGTCCAGGAGCAGGTCGATCGCGAGCCGCTGCTCCGCCGAGCGTCCGTGCAGCCCGAAGACGTCGCGGTCGCCGCGCACGAGCGTGATCTGCCGCTTGCCGGTCACCCGCGCGAGCGCCGATCCGCGGTCGGAGTGGACCACGAGGCCCGTGTTGATCGGGATCCCCTCGACCGCATCGGTGAAGAGGCGCTCCCGGTCGTAGAACTCGCTCATCGCGCCGCCCTCGAGCGTGATGTCGTCCATGCCGGTCCAGCCCGACTCCGGAGCGAGCTCGGCGAGGTACTCCTCGGCGGCGAGGCCGATCGACGCCGCCTTGACGCGCATCGGCATGTCCTTGGACACGACGGTGACGGTGGAGCCCTCATTGGCGAGGTTCATCGCGACCGCGAGGATCCGCGCGTCGTTGTCGCCCAGCTGGAGTCCGCTGGGCAGGACCGACATGTTGGAGTGGTTGAGCTCGACGCGGAGGGTGCCCCCGTTGCCGACGGCGATCGGGAAGTCGAGGCGCTCGTGCTTGATGCGCAGCTCGTCGAGGTGCCGCAGCGCCTGACGCGCGAAGTAGCCGATCTCGGGATCGTGGCGCTTGCCCTCGAGCTCGCCGATGACGACGATCGGCAGCACGACCGCGTGCTCCGCGAACCGGAACATCGCCATCGGATCGGAGAGCAGCACCGACGTGTCGAGCACGTACGTGCGGAGGAGCTGATCGGAGGACCCGGTCGAGCCGTGCTGCGGTCGGCGGTGGACGCCGCCCTGCGCTGCGGCCTGCTGGTCCATACCCTGGGGAACTGTCACGACGACTCTCCACACCCCGGAGGCTCGAACGCCCCCGGCTCATGCTGCGAAGCCGGCCCTCCGGTGCGTCTCGGCACCGCGCAGTTCCCTCTCACCGATCTGCGCGATGTCGAGCCGTTCCCTCGGGTCCGTCTCGACCAGGCGCTTCACCTGATGACTCGAACATAACCCCGCGAATGACATCCGTGTGGTTCGAGTGTGTAACCAGTGTGTGAACGCCGGGCGCAGGTCAGAAGTCGGCGCCGGTGCCGGCCGAGACGAGAGCGGCGCGCAGGGCGGCCAGCGTCTCGTCCGTGGTGCTGGCGTGGGCGCTGAAGCGGACCGTGCCCGGCCGCAGGCGGGCGGTCACCCCGTGGACCTCGAGCGAGGCGGCCAGCGGAGCGAGCTCCTCCGGGGCCGGTTCGACGACGACGATGCCGGCGCGGTCGCGCTCGTCGCGCGAGCTCGTCACGGCGAGGCCGAACTCGTCGGCGAGGTCGATCACCGCGCTGACGCGCTCGGCGATCACCGCGGCGATCGCGGGCACTCCCACCGCCGCGATGTCCTCCAGCGCCCCGGCGAAGCGCGCCTGGGCGATCGGATCCGGGTTCGTCACGCTGTAGGCGCGCGCGCCGAAGGCAGGCGGCGCGACCTCGTCCCAGGGTTCGACGGCGTCGGAGCCCGTCCAGCCCGAGAGCACCGGCGAGAGCCGCTCGAGCGCCCGCTCGCCGAGGGCCAGGAAGCCCGTGCCCCAGCCCGACCGCACCCACTTCTGACCGCCGGACACGACGACGTCGGCCGCGGCGTACGGTGCGTCGACGACTCCGAAGCCCTGGATCGCGTCCACGATCAGCAGGCGATCGCCGATGACCTCGCGGAGCGCGCCGAGGTCGGCGAGGTGGCCCGTCCGGGAGTCGACGAGGCTCACGGCCACGGCGACCACGTCCGGAGTGAGAGCGTCGCGCACCGCCTCCGGAGTCACCCGACCGCCCTCGGTCGGCAGCCAGACGGGCGACATCTCCCCGAGCGCCTGCTGCGCGCGCACCGCGGCGTAGGGCAGGCTCGGGAACTCGGCGGAGGAGAGCAGCACGCTCCCCCGCAGACCGAGCATCGCGTGCAGCAGCCCCGTCGACGTGTTCGGCTGGAAGACGACCTGCTCGGACGGCCGATCGACGAGGGCACCCACGGCGGTGCGCACCCGCTCGTCCTGCCGCTGCAGCTCGTCGAGGGCCCTGCCCGCCTGCAGGAGCCGCGTCGCCGCCTCCTGCTCGGCCTCGGCCGTCGCCGAGATCGGACCGACGCGGGCGAAGTCGAGGTAGCCGGTCTCCTCGGCGAAGGCTCCGAGGAACTCGTCCATCGCGAGGGTGTTCGTCGTGCTCATGCCGGCCCTTCCGGTCGGTGGTGGCGCGGGCGCCTCAGCTGCCGAAGCGGCGGTGCCGCCCCGCGTAGTCGCGCAGGGCCCGGAGGAAGTCGACCTCGCGGATGTCCGGCCCGAGCGCCTCCATGAAGTAGAACTCGCTGTGCGCGCTCTGCCAGAGCATGAAGTCCGAGAGCCGCTGCTCCCCCGACGTGCGGATGACCAGGTCGGGGTCGGGCTGGCCGCTCGTGTAGAGGTGCTCGCCGATCAGCTCGGGCGTCAGCAGCTCCGCGACGTCCTCGATCGTGGATCCGCGCTTGCCGTGCTCGTCGAGGATGCTGCGGACCGCCTGCGCGATCTCGTGACGCCCGCCGTAGCCGACCGCGAGGTTCACGTGCAGGCCGGTGTGGCGGGCCGTGCGCTCCTCGGCGGCGTCGAGGGCCTCGATGAGCGACTCCGGGAGCCCGTCGTCGGAGCCGACGTGCTGCACGCGCCAGTCAGGCTGCTGCGAGACCTCCTCGGCGAGGTCGGCGATGATCGCGATCAGCTCGGTGAGCTCGGAGCTGTCGCGGCCGACGAGGTTGTCCTGCGAGAGCAGGTAGAGGGTGACGTGCCGGACGCCCAGCTCGTCGCACCACTGGAGGAACTCGTGCACCTTCGCTGCGCCCGCGCGGTGGCCGTGGGCCGCCGTCTCGAGGGCCCGCTGCCGCGCCCAGCGCCGGTTGCCGTCGATGATCATCGCGACGTGGTTCGGCAGGGTGCCGGGAGCCAGGCTCGACCTCAACCGCTTCTTGTAGACGCCGTAGAGGAGGTCCCTTCCCACTGGCAGTCTCGGCTTCGGCACATCGCTACGGTAGCCGATGCTCCTGCCCGGGAAGGGTCGCGGCGCCCGGCGGCGTCACCGGGACCGGCCGTATCCTGAGCCGTATGAGCCACCGGCCGACGCCCCCCGCCCCCGAGCCCGCTCGTCGGTCCTCCCCCCGTGCCGACGACGCCGTGGCGCGGGACGACGCCGACGGGCCGGACCTGCCGAACCTCCCCCTCGTCGACGACGAGATCGACCACGGAGCGGTGGCCGAGTCGAAGCCGACCTGGCGCGGCTGGATCCACGCCGGGCTCTTCCCGTTCGCGATCGTGGCCGGGATCGTCCTCGTCTCGGTGGCCGACGGCACCGCCGCGAAGTGGGCCGCCGCCGTCTTCGTGACGTCCTCGCTCCTGCTCTTCGGCAACTCCGCCCTCTACCACCGGTTCGACTGGGCACCGCGGACGAAGGTGATCCTCAAGCGGATCGACCACGCCAACATCTTCCTGCTGATCGCGGGCACCTACACGCCGCTCGCGGTCCTCGCGCTGCCGCCCCCGCAGGGCACGCTGCTGCTCGTGCTCGTCTGGTCCGGCGCGCTGCTCGGGATCGGCTTCCGGGTGTTCTGGATCTCGGCGCCGCGCTGGCTCTACGTGCCGCTCTACCTGCTCCTGGGCTGGGCGGCGGTGATGTACCTCGCACCGCTGTTCGAGGCGAGCGCGACGATGATGGTCCTCGTCCTCGTGGGCGGTCTCTGCTACACGGTCGGAGCGATCGTGTACGGCTTCAAGCGGCCCAACCCCGTGCCGGGGGTCTTCGGGTTCCACGAGATCTTCCACGCGCTGACCGCCGTGGCGTTCGTCTGCCACTGGACGGCGGCCCTGCTGATCTCGCTGCACCCCGCCTACAACGGCGGCTGAGCCGGCGTCAGCGCTCCGAGCGGTCGTCCGCGGGCCCGCGCTCCGAGCGCTCCGCCTCGGCGGCGCGCTCGCGCTCCTCGGCGTCGAGCCGCTCCGCGACCTGCTCGCGGTAGGTGGTCCGCCGGACCCGGCGCACCATGTCGAGCGCGAGGAGGACGGCGGCCACCGCGATCACCAGCATCGTGATGAAGCCGAAGAGGCCCGGCGTGACGGTGTCCTCGTTGAAGTCGGGCGCGGGCGACGGCGTCGCCGCGGCGATCCGGGACAGCGCCAGGGCGGCGGAGTCGAGCACGGCGGGGATCACGCGTCCACCTCGTTCCGCGCGCCGGTCGGGAAGGCGACGTCGAGTCCGGCGAAGAGATCGGTCTCGGGCGTCGGCGCCTCGACCCGCGACTGCACGAGCTGGAAGTCGTCGGTCGGCCACGCGGCGTCGATGGCCTCGTGCGGCAGGAAGAAGAAGGCGTTGTCGGGCGCGACCTGGCTGGCGTGCGCGCGCAGAGCCGCGTCCCTCCGGTCGTGGAAGCCCGAGATGAGCACCTGCGTCGTCGCGAGGTACGGAGCGTCGTCCGACCAGCGCTTCATCTCCTCGAAGGTCGCCAGGCGCGGGTCCTCCGGGTCGAGCGAGCGGAGGTGCTCCGCGATCGCCCGCAGCTTCTGACCGCTGAACACGCGGTCGTAGTAGAGCTTGGCGACCGACCAGGGCGCCCCGAGGCCGGGGTACTCGTCCGGCTCCCCCGCCGCCCGGAACGCCTCCATGGCGACCTGGTGCGCCCGGATGTGGTCCGGGTGCGGATAGCCGCCGTTCTCGTCGTAGCTGATGATCACGTGCGGCTTGAAGCGTCGGACAAGCCGGACCAGCGGAGCCGACGCCGTCGCGAGCGGGAGCGCCGCGAAGCTCGCGGGCGGAACCGAGCCGTCCTCCTCCATCCCGGAGTCGACGAAGCCCAGCCAGGTGTGCCGCACGCCCAGGATGCGCTGCGCCTCGGCCATCTCGAGGCGGCGGAGCCCGCCCATGTCGCGCTCGGCGTGCGCGCGGGCGGCGAGCGACTCGTTCAGGACGGAGCCGGCCTCGCCTCCGGTGCACGAGACGACCATGACCTCGGCGCCGCGGTCGGCGTAGGCCGCGAGAGTCGCGGCGCCCTTGCTCGACTCGTCGTCGGGATGGGCGTGCACGGCGAGGAGGCGCGGGACCTCCCGCACCTCCGAATCGACGGAGACCTGGGCGGCCTGGGACACGATCGCTCGATTCCTCGGGGTTTAATGGGGCGACGCGACCGCTCGCAGCGAGCGCGCATCATCCGTCAACAGTAACCGCTACACCCGGGGAGTTCCGTGGCCGTCCGCACGTCCGACAGCTCCGAGCGGAGCGACGAGACGTCGGTCGATCCCGACGCCGTCCGGGCGAGCGGCCCGCTCGCCTCTCGCTACGGACGCACCGCGCGCAGCCGCCGTGGCAACCGCTGGCTCTTCGGCGCGGTCGCACTCGCGTTCGTCGCCGTCTTCGCCGCCTGGGTGGTCTGGGTGGGCCTCGACAGCGGTCGCGACGGCGTCGACGTGCAGGACACGGCGCACCGGGTCGTCGACGACCGCACCGTCACCGTCTCCTTCGACCTCACGGCGCCCGCGGGGACCGATGTGGCCTGCGCCGTCCAGGCGCTCAACGAGCAGTCGGCCGTGGTGGGCTGGCTCGTCGTGGAGTACCCCGCCTCCCCCGAGCGCTTCCGCTCCTTCACCGAGACGGTGCGCACGACCGAGCTCGCGAACACAGGTTTGATCTCCTCCTGCTGGCTCCCGTAGGGTTGCCGGGTGCCCTGACGGACTCGTCGGGGCCTTGTCTTTTTCCACCGCCGCCGGGCGTCGGACGACACGGACGCCGGGGCGGGAGCCCCGGACCCGGACGCCGGACCCCTGCACGCGGCAGTCACGTGAGGAGCCCACCATGGCCGACCAGCCTCAGGTCACCTGGATGACCCAGGAGTCGTACGACCGCCTCCAGGCGGAGCTGAACGAACTGTCCACCGCGGGCCGCGAGGAGATCGCGAAGCGCATCGAGGTCGCCCGCGAGGAGGGCGACCTCAAGGAGAACGGCGGCTACCACGCCGCGAAGGACGAGCAGGGCAAGATCGAGGCGCGGATCCGTCAGCTCACCTCGCTCCTGCGCGAGGCCGAGATCGGCACGCCGCCCGAGAGCCACGGCGTGGTCGAGGCCGGCACGATCATCACGGCCGAGATCGCGGGAGACGAGTCGCGGTTCCTGCTCGGCAACCGCGAGATGGCCGGCGAGAGCGACCTCGACGTCTACAGCCCGCAGAGCCCGCTGGGCGGCGCGATCATGGGCCTGAAGGTCGGCGACTCGACGAGCTTCGAGGCACCGAACGGGCGGACGATCAGCGTCCGCGTCGTGAACGTCGAGACCTGGAACGGCCACTGATCGACCTCCGGACGCCCGTCCGCGGCGTTGTCGTCGGTCGCCGTACCTGACGGTACGACTCCCTCCTCCGCCTTGCGGACGGACGACCGGAGAACGATCCGCCACCGCGAGACGCCACCTGTGAGAGGCCCTGAAGGGGTCCGACAGGTGGCGTCTCTCGTTTCCGAGCGTCAGTTCCGAGACACGCGGGGTTCGTAACCCGCGTCGCGGAGGACCTGGAGGACGCGCTCGGCGTGCTCCGGACCGCGCGTCTCGACGCTGATCTCGAGTTCGACCTCGCTGATCTGCAGGCCCCGCCCGTGACGGGTGTGCAGCACCTCGACGACGTTCGCGTTGGCCTCCGAGATGAGCTCGGAGATGCGGGCGAGCTGGCCGGGGCGGTCCGGCAGGCCGATGCTCATCTTGAGGTAGCGCTCCGAGGCGGCGAGGCCGCGGCTGATCACGCGCTCCATCATCAACGGGTCGATGTTGCCGCCCGAGAGGATCACGGCCGTCCTGCCTGCGTCGCGGATCTTCCCGGTGAGGATCGCCGCGATGCCCACGGCGCCCGCTGGCTCGACCACGAGCTTCGCCCGCTCGAGCAGCACGAGGAGCGCGCGGGCGATGTCGTCGTCCTCCACCGTCACGACCTCGTCGACGACGTCGCGGATGATCGCGAAGTTCAGGGCTCCGGGCATGGCCACCGCGATGCCGTCGGCGATCGTCGGGGAGATCGTGATGAGCGTCGGCTCCCCGCTCGCCAGCGACAACGGGTACGGAGCGGCGTTCGCGGCCTGCACGCCGATGACGCGCAGGGTGCGCCCCTCCTGCGCGGCCTTCTGCTTCGCCGCCGAGGCGACGCCGGCGATCAGGCCGCCGCCGCCGATCGGGACGACGATCGTCTCGACGCCCTCGGCCTGCTCGAGGATCTCGAGTCCGATCGTGCCCTGCCCGGTGACGACGTCGGGGTGGTCGAACGGCGGGATGAAGACGGCCCCGGTGCGCTCGGCGAACTCGGCCGCCGCCGCGAGCGACTCGTTGAAGATGTGGCCGCTCAGAACCACGTCGGCGCCGTAGTCGCGGGTGGCTGCGAGCTTGGGCAGCGCGACTCCGATCGGCATGAAGATGGTGGCCGAGATGCCCAGCTCGCGCGCGGCGTACGCGACGCCCTGCGCGTGGTTGCCCGCCGACGCCGCGACGACGCCGCGCGCGCGCTCCTCGGGCGAGAGCCGGGACATGCGGAACACCGCGCCGCGGATCTTGTAGGACCCGGTGCGCTGCAGGTTCTCGCACTTCAGGAACACTGGCGAGCCGAGCACCTGCGCGAGGAACGTGCTCGTCTCCATCGGGGTGTTCGCGATCACGGGCGCGATGACGCTGCGCGCCGCCTCGAACTCCTGGAGGGACGGTCCGACGACGTGACTAGTCTGCATGCTCTGCGGCAACTCTCTCGGGGGTTCGGGTCGGCGAGCGCCAGGCGCCGCTGGCGATGTAGTTGACCATGACGTTCAGGGTCGCGACGAAGGGCACCGCGAAGAAGGCACCCGCGATGCCCGCGACGATGGAGCCGCCGGCGACGGCGAGCACCACCGCGAGCGGGTGGATCTTGATGGCCGAGCCCATGACGAGCGGCTGGAGGATGTGCCCCTCGAGCTGCTGGACGCCGAGGACGACGATCAGCAGGATCAGGGCGATCAGCGGGCCGTTGTAGACCAGCGCGATGAAGACGGCGAGAGCGCCGGTCGCCACCGCTCCGATCACCGGGACGAACGAGCCCAGGAACACCAGGACGCCGATCGGGATCGCCAGCGGCACGCCCAGGAGGGCCGCGCCCACGCCGATGCCGACGGCGTCGATGAACGCGACGAAGATCTGCACCTTGACGAAATTGGTGAGCGTCACCCAGCCGGCCCGCCCGGCGCCGTCGACCGCGGGGCGCGCGCGGTGCGGGAAGAGCCGTACCACCCAGCGCCAGATGTTCGGGCCGTCGATCAGGATGAACAGGGTCGAGAAGAGGGTGAGCAGGACGCCGGTCAGGACGTGGCCGATGGTCGACCCGACGCTCAGCGCTCCGCTGACGAGCATCCCCGAGTCCTGCTGCAGGGCGGTGAGCGCCTGCTGCGCGTACTCGTTGATCTCATCCTCGGTGAGGTGCAGCGGCGATTCGAGCAGCCAGGCCTTCAGGTCGTCGTAGGACTGCACCGTCTGGCGGCTCAGGTCGTCGAACCCCTGGTAGACCTGCGTCACGACCAAGAAGAGCAGGCCGCCGATGATGACGATGATGCCGAGCTCCGACACGGTGATCGCGAGCCACTTGGGCCACCGGTGCCGCTGCAGGAAGCTCGAGAACGGCACCAGCAGCGCCGCGATGACGATGGCGACGAGCAGCGGGATCACGATGAGGCGCAGCTCGATGATGAGCAGCGCAAGCACCGCGAGGGCGGCCACGACGACGAGCACGCGCCATGCCCAGGCACCCGCGATGCGCATCCCGTCGCTCACGAAGGCGGAGTCGGGAACGGGGCGCGAGGTTCCCGGGACGTGCGGGACAGGCGGCGCCGCGGTGTCGACGACGCGGGGGCCGGAGGAGCGGCGGGACCTGCCGAGTCTCATCCCCACAGACTAGGCCCCGGCGCATTCCCCCGACGGTATCGACCGCGAGGACTCAGCTGACGGCCCTCACGGCGACAGGACGGGACCCGAGCGCGAGCCCGATCGTCTGCCCGGCCTCGAGCTTCTCGCCGGCGCGGTGCTGCACGATCAGCTCGACTCCCCCGTCGGTGCGCACGGTCGAGCGCCGCACCGGGCCGAGGAAGCTCGACGCCACGACGACCGCCCCGAGCGTTCCCGCGGCACCCTCGGCGACGAGCTCGACGTCCTCCGGGCGCAGGAACGCCTCGACCGCGCCGGCGGGCGTCGTCGCGTCCACGAGCGGCAGGCGGACTCCGAGGACCTCGACCGCGCCGTCGGCGACGACTCCGGGGACGACGTTCGAGAGCCCGATGAAGTGCGCGACGAACGCCGTCCTCGGCCGCGTGTAGAGCTCCTCCGGAGCGCCGAGCTGCTCGATGCGCCCGGCGCTCATGACGGCGACCCGATCGGCGACGGCGAGGGCCTCCTCCTGATCGTGGGTCACGAAGAAGGTGGTGATGCCGACCTCGCTCTGGATGCGCCTGATCTCGTCGCGCAGCTGCACCCGGACCTTCGCGTCGAGCGCCGAGAGCGGTTCGTCGAGCAGCAGCACCCGCGGGCGCGTGACGAGCGCCCGTGCCAGAGCGACGCGCTGCTGCTGGCCGCCCGAGAGCTGGTGCGCGTACCGGTCGCCGAGAGCGCCGAGCCCGACGAGATCGAGCGCCTCCTGGGCCGAGACCCTCCGCTCGGCCGCGCCGACCCCGCGGGTGCGGAGTCCGAACTCGACGTTCTCGCGGGCGCGCAGGTGCGGGAAGAGCGAGTACGACTGGAAGACCATGCCCAGGTCGCGTCGAGCGACGGGGATCCCGGCGACGTCCTCGCCGTCGATCAGGATCCGGCCGGAGTCGATCCGCTCGAGCCCGCTCAGCGCGCGCAGCGCGGTGGTCTTGCCGCAGCCGGAGGGACCCAGGAGCGCCACGAACTCGCCCGGGGCGGCGTCGAACGACACCCCGTCGAGTGCTCGGGCGGATCCGTACTGCTTGACGACGTCGACGAACGAGACCCGGGCTCCGGGGGTGGTCAGGGGCTGTGCGCTCATGCGGCGCCTTTCGGGGAGGGGGCGGCTCCCAGCGGCAGGCCGATCCGCGCGAGGCGGCCGATCCCGAGCAGCAGGGCGAACGCGAAGAGGAGGGAGAGGAGGGAGAAGATCACCGCGACGAACGCATCCGACCGCGAGACCTGCACGAGGCCGGTCTGGAGCGTCGTGCGGCTGAGGAGGGAGGCGACCGTGTACTCCCCGAGCACGACCGCGACGGTGATGAGCGCGGCGGCGACGAGTCCGCGGCGGAGGTTGGGCAGCAGCACGCGCACGAGCACCGTCCACCCGTCGGCGCCGAGGGAGCGCGCCGCCTCCGAGAGGGTCACGACGTCCAGTCCGGCGAGATCCGCGGCGACGGCCCGGTACGCGTAGGGCAGCACCAGCACCCCGTAGGCGAGTGCCAGCGTCCACGGCGCCGACCCGGCCAGCCGGGTGACGACGGAGTAGACCGGCGCGAGGCCGACGACGAGCACGATCGCCGGCACCGTCAGCGGGACCAGGCAGACGAGCTCGAGCACTCTCCGCAGCCGCGGCAGGCGGATCTCGACGAGGAGCATCGTGGGGACCAGCAGCACCAGCACCAGCAGCGCTGTCACCACCGCGAGCAGGAGCGAGTTGCCGATGCCCTGGAACAGCGCGCGGTAACCGCGCTTGTTGGCCGGATCGACGATCGCGGCCCAGTGCGAGAGGTCGTACCCGCCCGCGCCGCGGAGGGTGAACTCGGCCATCGCGATCAACGGCACCGCGAAGACGAGCCCGGTCACGACGAGCACGACCCGGGACACGGCGCGGTTCATCGCTGCCACCGCCGCGCACGTCGCTGCAGGAGCGAGTAGCCCGTCATCAGCACCACCATCACCACGAGCATCCCCAGGGCGAGGGCGCCGGCCGTGTTCTCGCGACCGAGCACGGTCTCGGAGACCAGCGCTGCGCGGATCTGCAGCGGGACGATCTGCGCTCCCTGGCTGATGAGCGCGGCCGCTGTGGCGAAGGACGAGAAGGCGTTCGCGAAGAGCAGGAGCACCGAGCCGAGGAAGGAGGGGGCGAGCACCGGCACGGCGACGCGCCACCAGTAGGTCGCGGCTCCTCCGCCGAGCACCGCGCTCGCTTCGGCCCACTCCGGGCGGAGCCCCTCGAGGGCCGGGAGGAACGTCAGAACCATCAGCGGCACCTGGAAGTAGAGGTAGGGCAGCACGAGGCCGACGATCTGATACAGCCACACGCCGTCGGCGTAGAGATCGACCCCGAGGCCGGCGAGGAGGGTCGTGACCATCCCCTGCACGCCGATCGTCGCGATGAAGGCGAAGGCCAGCATCACTCCGCCGAACTGGGCGAGCACCCCGGCCGCCGCGTCGACGACCGAGCGGAGCGGTCCGCGCGGATCCGAGCCGACGAGCGCCAGGCAGACGATCGCGCCGAGCACCGCTCCGACGACCGCGGTGAAGGCCGAGAGCCCGAGCGAGGCCCCGAACGCCGACAGGACGACCGGATCCCCGAGCGCGATCAGGTTCTCGAGGGTGGGGCGGCCCTCGCCGTCGACGAAGCCGGTGCCCACGGCGAGCACGGTGGGCACGGCGAGGAACAGGAGGACGTAGACCGCGAAGGGCGCGACGCCCAGGATCTCGGGGACGCCCCGCCGCCCCCGGGACGCGCGGGTCCCGGGGGCGGCGGCGACGGAGGCGGTCGTCACTGGATCGCCGACGGCCACTTCTCGGCGAGCAGCGCGGAGGCGGCTCCCGTCTGCTCCTCGGTGAACTGCACGAGGTCGGCCGGAGCCTCACCCACGGCGTCGAGCGCCTCCTGGTCGACGGTGCCGGCCTCCACCATCGCCGCGAGGCGGACGGGGTAGGCGCCGGCGGCGAGGTAGAGGTTCTGCGCGGCGTCCGAGTACAGGTACTCCTGCCAGAGGCGCGCCGCCGCGGGGTGCGGGGCGTCGGCGTTCACGGCCTGGTTGTAGTAGCTGCCGACCGCCGAGCCCGGGAGCACGGTGGTCGCCCACTCGCGGGTGCCCTCGTTCGCGGTGCCCGCGGCGAGGTTGTTGTAGCTCCAGTCGAAGACCACCGGGGTCTCGCCCGAGGCGATGGTGGCCTCGGTCGGGTCGAGCGGGAGGAAGTTGCCCGCGTCGTTGAGCTCCTCGAAGAAGTCGATGCCCGGCTGGACGTCATCGGCCGAGCCGCCCGACTGCAGCGCGGCGAGCTGCACGGCCGCGGCAGCGGCTCCGGCCTGCGTGGGGTCGCCGTTGATCGCGACGGAACCGCGGTAGTCGGCGCCGAGCAGGTCCTCGAGCGACTCGGGCTCCGGAACGGCCTCGGGGTCGTAGCCGATCGACATCAGGCCGGTGTAGTCGTTCACCCAGAGGCCGGTGGCCTCCTTGTTCCCGTCCGGGATGTCGTCCCAGGTCTCGACCTTGTAGGGGGCGAAGACGTCGGTGCTCGCCAGGGCGACCGCGGGGCCCAGGTCGAACACGTCGGGAGCGGTGTCCTGACCGGCGAGGTTCTCGGCGGTGCTGATCTCCTCGGCCGAGGAGACGTCGGGGTCGGCGGAGTTGACGGTGATGCCGTACTCCTCCTCGAAGCCGGCGATGATCTCGCCGTAGTTCGCCCAGTTGTCGGGCAGCGCGATGACGTTGAGCTCGCCCTCGGCCTCCGCGGCCTCGATCAGGGCGTCGAGCCCGCCGAGGTCGGCGGCGGAGGTGGCGGTCGACGCGTCGACCCCGCCGTCCGAGGAGGCGGTCGCGTCGCCGGAGCACGCGGAGAGGGTGAGAGCGAAGGCGGTGGTCGCGGCGGCGACCAGGACGAGGCGCGAGAGGCGCTGGGTCTTCAAGAGTCCTCCAGGAATCGGGATGGCGCACCCGGCGGGTCGCCTCGGGCACCGTAGGAGTGGAGGACGACAGCGCGGGGACGGCCGGGTGAACCGGCGGGGAACGACGGGCGGCGGATCCGGCGCGGCGATGTCGGAGGCCTTCGCTAGCGTGGTCGGACGATGACCGAGCAGCTCTCCCCCGCCCTCGCGCGCCGCATCGCCCTCGCCGCGCAGGGGTTCGGAGCGCCCCGGCCGCCGCGGATCGGCACGCGGCAGGTCCTCGGCGTCGTCGACCGCATCCGGCCGCTGCAGCTCGACTCGGTCAACGTCTTCGAGCGGAGCCACTACCTGCCGCTGCTCGCGCGCCTCGGGCCGTACGACCGCTCGCTGCTCGACGCCGTGGCGTTCGCGCCGACGGGGCACTACCTCGAGTACTGGGCGCACGAGGCGGCGCTGATCCGTCGCGCCGACGTGCCGCTCTACCGCTGGCGGATGGAGCAGTACCGCCGCACCGAGCACGAGGGCTGGGCCGGCGAGAACCGGGCCACCCTCGACTGGCTCCGCGACGCACTGGCCGACGGACCGCTCCGCGCGTCCGAGATCGAGCACGAGTCGAACGTCCGCACCGGGCCGTGGTGGGGCTGGTCCGACATCAAGCGCGGTCTCGAGGTCCTGTTCCGGTGGGGCGAAGTGGTCAGCGCCGGGCGCACGCGCTTCGAGCGCGCCTACGCCCTGGCCGAGCAGGTCCTGCCGCGCGAGGTCCTCGAGACCGAGATCGCGGAGGAGGACGCGGTGCGCGAGCTCGTCCGCCGCGCGGCCGTCGCGCACGGAGTCGCGACGCTCGGCGATCTCGCCGACTACCACCGCCTGCGCCGGGCGCCCGCCCTCGCAGCGGTCCACGACCTGGTCGAGGCGGGCGAGCTGCTCCCCGTCGAGGTGCGCGGCTGGGAGCGCTCCGGACGTCCCGTCCCCCTCTGGCTCCACGCGAACGCCCGTCGGCCGCGCTCGCTCCGCGCCGACGCCCTGCTCTCGCCGTTCGACCCCGTCGTCTGGCACCGCCCGCGCGCCGAGCTCCTCTTCGGCTTCCACTACCGGATCGAGATCTACACGCCCGCGGCGCAGCGCGTGCACGGCTACTACGTGCTGCCCGTGCTCCTCGACGACGTCCTCGCCGCCCGGGTCGACCTCAAGAGCGACCGGCAGCGCAAGGTCCTGCGCGTGCAGGCCGCCTGGCTCGAGCCGGGAGCACCCGCCGACACCGCGGAGCGTCTGGCGGCGCTGCTCGTGGAGGCGGCCGCCTGGCAGGGGCTCGACGCCGTGGAGGTCGTCGAGCGGGGCACGCTCGCGGCGGCGCTCCTCTCGGCGGTGCGGTCCGCCCGTCCGGATGTCCTAGCGTGAGCGGCATGGTGGACGAACGCTCCGGATCGATCGCCCTCGCCCTCTCCGAGAAGTGCGTGGGGCTCCTCCTCGAGCGCGGCACGGTGAAGGGCGTGAGCTCGATCGACCTGTCCCATGCGGCCGGCATCTCGCTGCGCACGTTCCACAGCTACCTCGGCGGCAAGGAGGACTGCGTCCGACCCGTGCTCTACGCCGCCATCGCGGCCATGGGCCGGGCGCTGACCGCCCGCCCCGCCGACGAGCCGCTGAGCACGGCGCTCGGCGCCGCCTTCGCCGCCGCCGCCTCGGGTCCGCAGCTCGACCGCACGCTGCGGCTCATCCCGCTCCTCACCGAGACCCCCGCGATGCGCGCGGTCTGGGCGCAGTCCCTGCACGACGGCGAGGCCGCCCTCACTCCGTGCATCGCGGAGCGGATGGGGTTCGAGCCCGAGGAGACCCCGCGCGCGGCCGTGCTCGCGACCATCGTGATGGCCCTCGTCCGCCGCGCCCTGGTCGACGCCGTCGCGAGCGGCGCGGACCCGGCGCCGGTCTTCGAGGAGTACCTCACGACCTTGAACGGCGGACCGCTGGCGGTTCCGGTGAAGGCCGGTCCGTCAGCCTGAGATCCGCCCGCGCTGCAGCGCCTAGAACTGGACGCGCGGCGGCTCGGAGATCGCGGCGAGGCTGTCGACCTCGAAGAAGTCGCGCTCCGAGAAGCCCAGCCGACGCGAGAAGAGCGTGTTGGGGAACACCTTCACCTTGGTGTTCATCTCCCGCACGCCGCCGTTGTAGAAGCGGCGCGCCGACTGGATCCGATCCTCGGTCTCGACGAGCTCGCCCTGCAGCTGGAGGAAGTTCTGGCTGGCCTGCAGCTGCGGATACGCCTCGGCCACGGCGAAGATCGACTTGAGCGCCTTCTGCATGTGGTCCTCGGCCGCGGACGCCTCGGCCGGCCCCTGCGCCGACAGGGTCTCGGCTCGCGCGCGGGTCACCTGCTCGAAGACCTGCTTCTCGTGGGCGGCGTAGCCCTTCACGGCGTCGATGACGTTGGGGATCAGATCCGCGCGTCTCTTCAGCTGGACGGTGATGTCGCTCCAGGCCTCGTCGACCCTCACGTTCAGGGTGACCAGGGAGTTGTAGGTCGCCCAGAGGTAGATCCCGAGGATCACCACGAGGGCCACGACGACGATGAGCGGGACCAGCCATTCCATGCCGACAAGTGTAGGGAACGGCGGTCGACGGCCCGCGCGGGCACGGCGCTTTCGCAGTGTCCGCGGGCGACGCTACTTCAGCGTCTTCTGCAGCAGGACCGTGCTCAGCCAGCGGTTGAACTTGAAGCCCACCCGGCCCATCCGGCCGACCTCGACGAAGCCGTACTGCGCGTGCATCGCGAGCGACGCGTCCGCCCCCTTGTCGGCGATGACGGCCATGATCTGCCGGATGCCGACCGCCTTCGCCCGGTCGAGCAGCTCGGTCATCAGCGCCTTGCCGAGTCCCTTGCCGGTCGACGCCGCACGGAGGTAGATCGAGTTCTCGACCGTGAACCGGTAGGCGCGCTTGGACGACCACGGCGAGACCATCGCGTAGCCGAGGATCTGACCCGACGGGGACACCGCGACGATGAACGGCAGACCCAGCTTCACGTTGCGGGCGAACTTCGTCCGCCACTCCTTGATCGTGGAGTCGTCCTCGTCGAAGGTCACCACGGTGTTGCGCACATAGTGGTTGTAGATCTCGCGGATGTCGGGGAGGTCCTCCTCGCGCGCCTCGCGGATCTCGTACGAGAAGCCGGGCTCGGGCGGCGGCGCCTTCCGCAGGTGCGGCGGCAGGACGCGTCGCTGCTCGTACTCTTCCTCCAGCATGGGGATCCCCTCCATCGATCCGGGCCGCTCGCGCGCGCACCCCGTCCAGCGTATCGGCGCGCACGAGGGCGCCGCGGCTCACTCCGCGAGGCTCCAGTCCACCGGCTCGGCGCCCCGCTCCTCGAGGAGCGCGTTCGCCCGGCTGAAGGGCCGCGAGCCGAAGAAGCCGCGCGAGGCCGACAGCGGACTCGGATGCGCGCTCTCGATCACGCCGGCGTCGCCGAGCATCGGCCGGAGGCCGGCGGCGTCCCTCCCCCAGAGGATCGCGACGAGCGGAGCGTCGCGCGCGGCGAGCGTGCGGATCGCATGCTCGGTCACGGCCTCCCAGCCCTTCCCCCGATGCGACGCCGGCGCACCGGGTGCGACGGTGAGGACTCGGTTGAGCAGCATCACGCCGTGGCGGGTCCACTCGCCGAGATCGCCGTGCGCCGGAGGAGTGACCCCCAGATCGTCGCGGAGCTCGCGGTAGATGTTCTGCAGACTGCGCGGCACCGGCCGGACGTGCCGCTCGACGGCGAAGGACAGCCCGATCGGGTGCCCGGGCGTCGGGTAGGGGTCCTGGCCGACGATCAGCACGCGGACGTCGGCCAGAGGCGCCGCGAACGCGCGGAGCACGTCCTTGCCGGCGGGGAGGTAGGGCCGACCGCCGGCGGTCTCGGAGCGGAGGAAGTCGCCCATCGCCGCGATGTCCGGCCCGACGGGAGCGAGGGCGTCCGCCCAGCCGCGGTCGATCAGTCCGGCGCCGGCCAGCTCCTGCAGATCCATCAGCCCGCGGCGAGCGTCGCCACGAGCACCCCGGCCTCGCCGGCGCTCGCGCGCCAGACCGAGCCGGCACCCGAGACGCGGAGCGCGCCGGTGCCGACCGTGAGGACGGTGGACTCGTCGATGGCGACCCCTCCGTCGACCAGGCCCGCCTCGACGGCGGCGACCAGCCGGCCCAGCGTGCCCCACTGCGCGGCGTGCACGTCGATCGAGACGTCGACCAGGCCGATCCCCTCGAGGACCGTCACCTCGTCGAGCTCCTCGGCCGCCTCCTCCGGCGCCACGACGACGCCGCCGATGCGGAACCCGCCGACGATGGCGCGGTCGGCCGCGATCGCGGCGCCCGCCGAGAACCCGGCGTAGGGGGTCCCCGAGGAGACGAGATCGCGCAGCCGCGCGAACGACGGCTCGAGCGCGTCGCGGTAGGCGGGGGTGAGCCCGCCGCCCACGAGGATCCCGTCGACCCCGTCGAAGACGGACGGGTCGATCCGACCGCCCTCGGGCTTCAGGACGGGGACCGGCTCGAGCTGGCCGACGGAGGCGAGAGTCGCCGCGTAGCCGGAGCAGGCCTCGGGGCCCAGACCGTCGTGCACCACCACGATGGCGATGCGGGGACCCTCGATGCGCCCGGCGTCGACGGCGCGGGCGCGCGCCTCCGACAGGAATGCGCCGTAGAGGTCGGAGTCGTGCTCGGCGCCGCCACCGCCGCCGATCAGGTGGACGCTCACTCGTCGTCCTCGCCGAGCGCTCCGTCCACCGGCGGCAGAGCCGACCACGGGAAGACGATCCAGCGCGGAGTCCGGCGCCAGAAGAAGTCGGGCTCGAGCACCGTGCGGGGCTTCGTGTAGAGCGTGACGGTGCGCACCTCGGCACCCATCGCGCGGATCAGCTTCACCGACAGGGCGAGGGTGTGCCCGGAGTCGGAGACGTCGTCGACCAGGAGGATCCGCTTGCCGCGCACCGACGCCTCGTCCAGGAGGGGCGGGAGCACGACGGGCTCGGCGAGCCGGGCCTCGACGCCGGTGTAGAACTCGACGTTCAACGCGCCGCAGCTCTTGATGCCGAGCGCGTAGGCGACGGCCCCCGCGAGCAGCAGTCCGCCGCGCGCGATGGCGACGACGAGCTCGGGGCGGTAGCCCGACGCGACCACGTCGTCCGCGAGATGGCGTGCGGCGTCGCCGAACTCGAGCCAGCCGAGGACCTCCTTCTCCGTGGCGGCGAGGAGGGCGGCGGAGTCGTCGGCGTCGGAAACCATGAGGGACAGGCTAAGGCGTCGCGCACCTCCGCGTCACATCAGCGCCCGACGGGACGGCCCCCGTCAGAGCTTCGGAGCGAGCTCACCGCGGACGACCTTGTGCGGCGCGGCCTGCGCGACCGGCTTGATGGTCACCAGATCGAGGTCGACGTGGCTCGGCAGCTCGACCGAGGACACGATCGCGGCCGCGACGTCCTCCGCGACCAGCGGCGCCGCGACTCCGTCGTACACCTTGTCGGCCCGGGCCTTGTCGCCGCTGAAGCGGACGAGCGAGAACTCCTCGGTGTGCACCATTCCCGGCGCGATCTCGATGACGCGGATGGGCTCGCCGGCGAGCTCGAGGCGCAGGACCGCCACCAGGGCGTGCGCGGCGAACTTCGCGGCGTTGTACCCGCCTCCGCCCTCGTAGGCGATGTGCCCGGCGATCGAGGTCACGGTGACGATGTCGGCGGAGCCCTCGGAGCCCTCATCGGCGAGGCCCCGGCGCAGCAGCGGGAGCAGGGCGCTGGTGACGAGCTTCACCGACAGCACGTTGATCTCGAACATGCGCGTCCAGTCGGCGGCGTCGGACGCCTCGACGGTGTCGAGCCCGAGGGCGCCGCCGGCGTTGTTCACGAGCGCGTGCACCGCCCCGGTCGCCTCGAGGTGGTCGCGCAGAGCGTCGACCTGTTCGGAGTCGGTGAGATCCGCCACGAACAGGTCCGCGCCGGTCTCCGCGGCGAGCGCCTCGAGCCGCTCGCGGCGCCGTGCGACGGCCACCACGTCCCAGCCGTGCTCCCGGAACAAGCGCACCGTCGCCGCACCGATCCCCGAACTCGCTCCTGTCACCACGACGCGTCGAACCACGCTCGTCCCCTTCCGTCAAGCCTCGGACACCACCGACTCCGTCGTCGACCCCAACGCTAGTCTGGCCGCGTGCAGCCCGCCGACCCGGCACCCGCCACCGGCGGTGTCACCGCTCCCCCGAAGCGACGCGTCCCCCTGTGGGACAACGCGCGCTTCGTCTGCGTGACCCTCGTCGTCATCGGCCACGGGATCCAGCGGCTGACCGCCAACTCGGACGTCTCCCTGATCGTGTACCTCACGATCTACGCGTTCCACATGCCCGCCTTCGCCATCATCTCGGGGTACTTCTCGAAGGCGGGGGCGCCGAACTCCCGGGCGATGCGCCGCGTCCTGACCGACATCCTGCTGCCGTACCTGATCATGGAGACGGTCTGGACGCTGGTGCAGTTCCTGGTCGAGGGCCAGTCGGAGTTCAACCCGACCAAGCCGAGCTGGACGCTGTGGTTCCTGCTCGCGCTCGGCATCTTCCGACTCGTGCTGCCGTACCTGGCGCTGCTGCGCTGGCCCCTGCTGATCAGCGTCGTGCTCGCGGTCGGAGTCAGCTACTACGACAACATCGACTCGACCTTCTCCCTCGCCCGGGCGATCGGGATCCTCCCCTTCTTCGTGTTCGGCTGGCGGCTGCGCGGGTGGAGGGCCGGCTCGGCGCTGCTGGTCGACCGCTGGCTCGCGCTCCCGGCGCCGCGCGTGCTCGCCGTGCGCGTCGTGGCGGTCGTGCTGTTCGCGATCACGGCGCTGGTGATGACCGTCAACATCGACGCGTTCCGAGCCGCCGACCTGCGCTTCTGGTTCTTCTACGACCGCCCGTACGACGCGCTCGGCGAGACCGCCTGGTGGGCGGGGCTCGTGCGGCTCGCCCTGATGCTCACGGCCGTCGTCCTCTCGCTCGCGCTCTTCGCGCTCATCCCCCGCGGGCGCACCGTCCTCACTCCCTGGGGCCAGTCGACGATGTACGTGTACCTGCTGCACAGCTTCGTCCTCTACCCGCTGCGGGAGTCGGGCGTCCTGTCCTCGGCCGACAGCGTCCTCGCACTCGTCCTCATGATCGTGCTCTGCATCGCGGTCTCGGTCGTCCTCTCCCTCGGCTGGGCACGCACCGTGTTCCACAAGATCGTGGAGCCGCGGGCGGCGTGGCTCTTCGCTCCGGTGAAGGACGAGCGGCCGGAGCGGGCGGGGCGCGCGGACCCCACGGGGTCGAAGCGCGACGCGCCTGCCGCGACCGACCGCGGCCCGCGCCGCTGACCGGGCGCCTCGCCGGGATTACCCCGTGTGTCGGGCACCTCGCCCCCGCGCGGCGGCACGCCTAGGCTCGTCGCGGCGGAGAACGGACTCCGCCTGGACGACTCAACGACCCGATTGGATGCACCATGACCGACCCCGCCCAGTGGCAGTTCGAGACCAAGCAGATCCACTCGGGAGCGGCTCCGGACCCGGTCACCAAGGCCCGTGCGACTCCGATCTACCAGACCACGTCCTACGTGTTCGACAACGCGCAGCACGCCAAGAACCTCTTCGCCCTCGCCGAGTTCGGCAACATCTACACGCGCATCCAGAACCCCACGCAGGCCGTGGTGGAGGAGCGCCTCACCGCTCTCGAGGGCGGCTCCGGCGCCCTGCTGCTCGCGTCGGGCCAGGCCGCCGAGACCGCCGCGGTGCTGAACATCGCGCACGCGGGCGACCACATCGTCTCCTCCTCCTCGATCTACGGGGGCACGTACAACCTCTTCAAGTACACCCTCGCCAAGCTCGGCATCGAGACGACCTTCGTCGAGAACCAGGACGACCAGGAGGAGTGGCGCCGCGCGGTGCGCCCGAACACCAAGCTCTTCTTCGCCGAGACCGTCGGCAACCCGAAGATCAACATCCTCGATATCCGCGCGGTCGCCGACGTCGCCCACGCGGCCGGCGTGCCCCTGATCGTCGACAACACGATCGCGACCCCGTACCTGATCCGCCCCTTCGAGCACGGCGCCGACATCATCGTGCACTCGGCGACCAAGTTCCTCGGCGGGCACGGCACCGTCATCGGCGGCGCCATCGTCGACGGCGGCACCTTCCCGTGGACCGAGAACGCGGCGAAGTTCCCCGGACTGACGACGCCCGACGAGTCGTACCACGGCGCCGTCTACACCGCCGCGGTCGGCGACTCCCTCGCCTACATCATCAAGGCCCGCGTGCAGCTGCTGCGCGACCTCGGCGCCTCGATCGCCCCGGCGAGCGCCTGGCAGCTCATCCAGGGCATCGAGACCCTGTCGCTGCGGATCGAGCGCCACGTGCAGAACGCGCAGGAGATCGCCGAGTACCTCGAGAACCACTCGGACATCGCCTCGGTCAACTACTCGGGCCTGCCCACCTCGCCCTGGTACGCCGCCGCGAACCGCTACGCGCCCAAGGGCGTCGGCGCCGTGCTCTCGTTCGAGCTCAAGGGAGGAGTGGACGCCGGCCGCGCGTTCGTCGACTCGCTCACCCTGTTCTCGCACCTCGCGAACATCGGCGACGTCCGCTCGCTCGTCATCCACCCCGCCTCGACCACGCACTCGCAGCTCACCCCGGAGCAGCAGCTGACGGCGGGGGTCACGCCCGGCCTCGTCCGCCTCTCGGTCGGGCTGGAGAGCATCGACGACCTGCGCGCCGACCTCGCCCAGGCCCTCCGCGCCGCACGCGCGGTCGTCGAGGCCTCCCGCGCGAACGCCTGATCCGCTGCCCCTCCCGCGGGAGGGGACGGTCGAGATCCCCTGCTGAGGCGGGGGATCTCGTCCGTGAGAGGCGATCTCGCGCGCGCACGCCGGGACGGGCGTAACAAACCACGGCGCGGGGCGGCGCTCTGACACGATGGACACCGCTATGGACTGGCAGCAGACACTCGAGGACACCGTCCCTTCGGCGTTCGTCACCGAGCGCCAGCTGCGCTCGGTGATCGGCAAGCCCCCGGCCACCGGGGCCTGGCGCGACGGGGACGATCCCGGGAACCGCCGCTTCGTCGACGTCGGCCCGTTCGACTTCGAGTCGGGCGGCCACCTCCCGCACGTGCGCATCGCCTACGAGACCTGGGGCGAGCTCTCGCCCTCCGGCGACAACGCGGTGCTGGTACTGCACGCTCTGACCGGCGACTCCCACCTGATCGGCCGCGGCGACCGCGGGCACGCCACCGACGGCTGGTGGTCCGGGCTCGTCGGGCCGGGCGAGGTCATCGACACCGATCGCTACTTCGTCGTCGCCCCGAACATGCTCGGCGGCTGCCAGGGCTCGACCGGCCCCGCCTCCCTCGCGCCGGACGGGCACGAGTGGGGAGCCCGCTTCCCGTACACGAGCGTCCGGGACCAGGTCCGCGCGCAGGCGCTCTTCTCGGATCTCCTCGGCATCGAGCGCTGGCACACCGTCATCGGCGGATCCATGGGCGGGATGCAGGCGCTCGAGTGGGGCATCGAGCATCCGGAGCGCGTGGCCCGGCTCGCCGTCCTCGCCGCTCCCCCGCGCGCGACCGCCGATCAGATCGCCCTCAACTTCGTGCAGCTCGAGGCGATCCGCAGCGATGCGAACTTCGCCGGCGGCGCCTACTACGACGCCGGCGACGGCCAGGGCCCGTACCACGGCCTCGCCCTCGCCCGACGGATGGCACTGCTCAACTACCGCAGCCCCTCCGAGCTCAACGACCGCTTCGAGCGCAGCTGGCAGTCCGGGATCAGCCCCCTCGGCGGCGGCGGGCGGTTCGCGGTCGAGTCCTACCTCGACTTCCACGGCAACAAGTTCACCCGGCGCTTCGACGCCAACAGCTACATCACGCTCGTCGAGGCCATGAACTCGCACGACGTCGGGCGCGGACGGGGCGGCGAGGCGGAGGCGCTCTCCCGCATCACGAGCCCCACTCTCGTCCTCGGCATCGACAGCGACCGCCTCTTCCCGGTCGAGGGTCAGCGGATCATCGCCGCGCACGCCCCCGGGAACATCGACGGCGACGAGGTCGCCGTGATCAGCTCGACGTTCGGGCACGACGGCTTCCTGATCGAGGACGACGCGGTCGGCGGCCACCTCGCGCGACTGCTCGCCGTCTGATCGGGTCCGGGCGGACGGGCGAGCGGTGGCTATCGTGAGTCGGGGGGCTTCCCCCCGGAGACCCGAGGGAGCAGCCCGGTGCCGATGATCCGCAGCGCGCGGGAGCGCGACCGCCTCCTGCGCCAGTCCGCGCGGGCCGTGGGCCTGCTGACGGACACCGCCGCTCTCGCGCTGGTCCTCGTGCCCGGCACGCTCGGTCCGATCGCGGTTCCGGCCGCGGTGGCCCTCCTGCTCGGTCTCGCCGCCGTGCACGTCCAGCTCGGCCGCAGCGGCGGGCGGCTGTGGCTGATCGCGAGCGGAGCGGGCGGCCTGCTGCTCAGCGCCGGGCTCGCCCTCGATCTCGCGGACTCCCCCGATTTCGCCGCCTTCGTCCTCGTCAGCACGGCGAACGCGGTCACCAGCACGGTCGCCGTCGTCGTCACCACGTCGACGCGTCGGGCACTGCTCCTGCTGCCCGTGATGGTCGCCAGCCTGATCCCGTCGATCCTGATCGCGAGCAGCGCCATGACCCTCAACGCCCTGCTGCTGAGCCTGCTGCCCTGGGGGTGCCTGTGCGCCCTCGCGCTCTGGATCAGCACCGCGGTGCCCCGGGTCGTGCGTCGGATCGACAGCATCGGCAACGCGCACCGCGTCGAGCGGCAGGCCAGCGAGACGGAGGCGCAGCGCCGCCAGGGCGCGCGGCTGCTGCACGACACCGTCCTCGCGACGCTGACGCTGCTCGCCCACTCCGGCGTCGGAGTCTCGGTCGACGCGCTCCGCCAGCAGGCCGCCGAGGACGCGCACCTCCTGCGCCAGCTCCGCCTGGGAGCCACGCCCACCCCGAGCGCGTCGGGCTCCTACCAGCTCACCAGCGTGACGAGCGCTCCCGCGGCGAACACGCTCGAGAGCGTCAAGAAGCGCTTCGGCCGGATGGGCCTGGACGTCATCTGGCACGGCTCCGGCCAGATCGTGCTGAGCGGCGCCGCTCTCGACTCCTTCCTGATGGCCCTCGCGGAGTGCCTCGAGAACGTCCGCCGCCACTCCGGGGTCAACTCGGCCGACGTCACGATCACCGAGGACGACGGGACGGTGCGCGCGATGGTGACCGACGCGGGCGTCGGCTTCGACATCGGCACCGTGCCCGCCGCCAAACTCGGCTTCAAGGAGTCCGTCGTCGCCCGCCTCGCGGACGTCGGCGGGCGGACCCGGCTGTTCAGTGCGCCCGGAGCCGGCACGACCGTCGTCCTGGAGGTGCCGAAATGACCGAGACGGTCGCCCCGCTGCTCCGCGGGGGCCCCTCGCGCCGAGGACGGCCCTCACGAGCGGCCTCGTCGGCCAAGCGGCAGCACGAGGGGCTCGGCACGAGCTACCTCGGGAGCGGCCTGACCGGCATCGCGCTCGCGATCATGGTGTACGAGCTGCTGGTCTTCCTCTCCACTCTCGACGACTACGACGAGGCCGGCCTCGTCGTCGCAGCCTGGCTGCTGCTGGTCGCGATGTTCGGAGCGACCGTCCTCGCGATCCGCCTCTCCGGCCAGAGCCTCCCGTCGTGGGCGTACGCCGCCTTCCTCCTGGGAGCCGCGACCACGGTCGTCCTCGATCTGATCGCCGTCGCAGGTGCGCCGGGCGCCGGAGCCGCGCCGACCGCCGCGGTGGGCGCCGCCGTCGCGCACGCGGCGCTGATCGTGCACCGCCGAGGAGTCGAGATCATCGTCGTGGCGCTGATCATCACCGCGGCCGAGCTGCTCGCGTTCGCGGCGATGGCCTCGGACGGCGCGGCCGCGATCTCGGTCCGGGTCAGCGCGCTGATACTGACCGTCACTCCGGCCGTCGTCGTCGTCGTGATGATGCGCGGCTTCCGCCGCATGGTGCAGCTCGAGATCGACCGGGCGCTCGTGCAGAGCACCACGACGGGCCCGCGCTACGCCGTCGGGATGCTCGCGTCCGAGGAGCTCGCGCGGCTCGACCTCGCCGCGGAGCAGCTGCTGGCCGAGGTCGGCGACGCGACCACTCCGCTCCCCCTCGACTCCACCCGCGCCGCCCGCGCCGCCTCGCTCGCCACCCAGCTGCGGCTCCACCTCATCGAGGGGCGCCGCGAGACCTGGCTGCACCACGCGATCCTCGAGTCGGAGTTCCTCGCCCCCCTCGTCCACCTCGAGGACCCCGACGGCACCGCCGGGCTGCTCGGCCAGGCTCAGCGCGACGGCCTCCTCTCGGCCATCTGGCTGATCCTCGACGGAGCGGTCGGCACCCCCGCGGCACTCCACGTGCACGCCGGAGCACCGCGTGAACCCGGCCCGGACGCTCCCGCACGCACCCTCCTCGTCCCGATCCTGCTCCGCTGCGAGGGTGTGCCACTGCGCGGAGTCGATCCTGCGACGTGGGAAGCTATCGCTCAGGTGGGCGCCTCCCGCACCCCGTCCCGCGGCGGCGAGCTGCGGATCGAGATCGACTGCCTGGTCGAGAACCCCGTCGACCGATGACGGGACGCCTCGGGACACCGCCCACCCGCCTCCGCCACGAACAGCCGAAGGATCCCCGATGACACACACCGCCGAGCCGAAGATCACCCTCGCCGTCGTCGACGACCACAAGATGCTCCTCGGCGCCCTCACGGAGTGGATCCGGGGCGCCGCCTCCGACATCCAGCTCGTCGCCGCCGTCGCCTCCTGGCCCGAGCTCCTCACCCACCCCGAGTTCCCCGTCGACGTGGTGCTGCTCGACCTGGACCTCAAGGACAACATCCCGATCTCGGTGAAGCTCTCCACCCTGAAGACCACCGGCGTGAAGACGGTGCTGATGAGCACCTATTCCGAGCCGGCCGTCGTCCGCGAAGCGCTCGCCTCGGGTGCGCTCGGGTACCTCGTGAAGACCGAGGACGCCGACATGATCGTCGAGGCGATCCGCGCGGCCAAGGACGGCCACTCCTACATCTCGCACGAGCTCGACATGGCGCTGTCGACCGGCGACTCCGACGGGGCCCCGAAGCTGAGCGCCCAGGAGCGCCGCGTCATGGCGCTCTACGGCGGAGGCGAGCCCGTGAAGTCGGTGGCGTTCGAGCTGGGCATCTCCGAGGAGACCGCCAAGTCGTACCTCAAGCGCATCCGCGAGAAGTACCGCGTGGTCGGCATCGACGTCGGCACGAAGGTGGCGCTGCGCAAGCGCGCCATCCACGACGGGATCCTGATCGAGACGGACTGAGTCGTTGTGCCCGGCGGTCCCCGCCCGCCGGGCCGCGGTCGGCTTCGCGACGTGGCGAGTACCGCAGAGCGTCCTGCGGCGCCCTGCCGGGATCCGCTGGCACGCGGAGCAGTGTTGGCTGTGCCCGGCGGTCCCCGCCCGCCGTGCCGCGGTCGGATTCACGACGTGGCGAGTACCGCAGAGCGGGTCGCGGCGCCCTGCCGGAATCCGCTGGCACGCGGATTCCGGTCGCGGGCTCACGCGCTGCTCGCCTGCCCGGCGGTCTCCACCTGCCGGGCCGCGGTCGGCTTCGCTGCGCGGCTCGATCCGCAGAGTGCCCTGCCCTGATCGACCCCAGCCCCACCCTGCTGGTCGAGTAGCCGGCCGCAGGGCGGCGTATCGAGACCCGCGTCCTCCGAGGTCGGCCCAGCGGCGGGACCGGACGAGCCCCCTACAGGGCGTTGATCGGGACGCTGCCGGTGCCGGGGGCGGCGGGCTCGCGGGGGCCGGTGTGAACGGTGCCGCGCGCGCGGTCGAGGGCGAGGCTGCCGATCGCGAGCAGGATGCCGGCGACGGTGAGCAGGACGCCGACCCAGATCGGCGAGAGGTAGCCGAAGCCGGCCGCGATCGCGACTCCGCCCAGCGCGGCGCCGACCGAGTTGCCGATGTTCAGCGCCGAGTGGTTGAGGGCCGCGGCGATCGTCTGGCTGTCGCGGGCGACGTCCATCAGCCGGGTCTGGATCGCGGGCGAGGCTCCCGCCGAGAAGCCGGCCGCGAGGAACCCGAAGACGAGCAGGCCGACGACCGTCGTGGCCGTCAACGCCAGTCCGATGAGCGAGACGGCCACTCCGACGAACAGCACGATCAGGGCGCGCGTCACGTTCCGATCAGCCGCCCAGCCGCCGACGAGATTGCCGACGGTCATGCCGAGGCCGATCACGACGAGCACCCACGGCACCGCACCGAGCGGGAGTCCGGTGATCTCGGTCGAGAGCGGAGTGATGTAGCTGTACATCGCGAAGAGGCCGCCGAAGCCGATGGCGCCGATCGCGAGCGTCCACCAGACCTGAAGCCGGCCGAACGCCTTGAGCTCGTTCCGCATGGTCGCGCGGGGATCGCCCGGCTGGTGCGGCACGAGCAGCTGGACGGCGACGACCGTCGCGGCGAAGATCGCGGCGACGACGAGGTACGCGGTGCGCCAGCCGGCGTTCTGGCCGACCCAGGTGATCGCGGGGACTCCGACGACGTTCGCGATCGTGAGCCCCGAGAGGACGAAGGCGACGCCCTTGCCGCGGCTGCCGGGACCCATGAGATCGGCGGCGACGAGCGACGCGATGCCGAAGTACGCGCCGTGCGGCAGGGCGGCGACGAAGCGGGCGACGAGCACGAGCTCGAACGTCGGCAGGAGGGCCGAGGCGACGGTCCCGAGCGTGAACGCGACCAGCAGGCCCAGGAGCAGGCGCTTGCGCGGCCAGCGGGCGGCCGCGGCGGCGATCGTGGGGGCCCCGACGACGACTCCGAGGGCGTACGCCGAGATGAGCATGCCGGCCTGCGAGTTGGCCAGCTCGGTGTCGGTCGCCCAGACGCCCGGGAGCAGGTCGGCGGCGAGCTGCGGGAGCAGGCCCATCGCGACGAACTCGGTCGATCCGATGCCGAAACCGCCCATCGCGAGGGCGAGCAGGGCGAGGCGGGTCCGTCCGGGCGAGAGAGTCACCGCACCAGGGTACGCGGAATCCGGAGTAGATCGAAACGATTCGAGCGGGAGCGCTCTCCCGCTCGACTCACTCGCCGAGCGCGCGGTCGAGTCGCTCGATCTTCGCGTCGATCTCGCCCGAGTAGCCGGGGCGGATGTCGGCCTTCAGGACGAGCGAGACGCGCGAGCCGTGCGCGCCGACCGCCTCCGTCGCCCGCTTGATCACGTCGAACACCTCGTCCCACTCGCCCTCGATCTCGGTGAACATCGAGGTCGTGCGATTGGGCAGTCCGGAGTCGCGGACGATGCGGACCGCTGCGGCGACCGCGTCGTGGACGGAGGCGTCGGGGCCTTCGCCACCGGAGGGAGCGACCGAGAACGCGACGAGCATGGGGACCTCCTGCTGTGCGGCCGCGAGTCGGCCGCTCGTCCCCGAGCCTACGAGCCGTGCGGACTCAGCGGGCGACAGCAGTCTTCCGCACGGCGCCGGCCTGCAGCGCTCCGTCCGCGACGCGGGTCCCCGAGCGCCACAGCTCACGGACGACCCAGCCCAGCAGGACCAGCAGCAGGACGTTGCGCGCGGTGAGCACGAGCACCATCCACCAGTGCGAGTAGAGGAGGAAGAGGTAGAGGTACGGGTACACGAGCTGGGTGAGCGCGGCGATCGCGAGCGCCAGCCGGGCACCCGTCCGGAACGCGTCGCGATCGACGACCAGGCCCGCGATCACGGGCGGGGCGAGCCAGACGACGTACTGCGGGGAGAGCACCTTGTTCACGTCGATGAACACGACGACGAACGCGAGCGCGAGCAGCGGGAACAGCCGGCCGGCCGAGGCGCCGGACCGCAGCGCACGCAGCCCCAGCAGTGCGACGGCGAGCATGCACACGGCGAGCAGCGGGGTCATCAGGTCGGCGGCGGCACCGGTCGAGGGCCCGTGCATCTCGAAGGTGTTGATGTCGGCCGCGTACCAGACGTAGCTCCCCGAACCGTCGATCGTCGACAGCCACATCCACGGGGTGCTCACCACCGCCTCGATCTGGAGCCCCCGCGTCGTCTGGTCCGAGACGAAGCTGAAGACGTGGTCCCCTCCTCCCGCGACGACGACGGCGGCGACGATCACCGCGGACGCCGCGGCGGGCACGAGGATACGGCGCACCCGACCGCGCAGCACGAGGACGGCGGCCGCGAGGATCGCCGCCGGCCAGACCTTCACCCAGGTGGCGATCGTGAGCAGCAGGGCGGAGGCTCCGGGCCGGGTGGCGGCCCAGAGCATCCCGGCGATCGCGGGAGGTGCCGTGAACGCGTCGATCCGCCCGACCGCGATCGGGCCCAGCAGCACGAGGAAGAGGAGCCACCAGCGCGCGGCGACCAGCCGCGCGGGACGCCGGCCGCGGACGAGGACGGCGAAGGCCGCCGCGTCGGCCAGCGCCACCAGCACGAGCCACACCAGGTCGTACCCGGCGGCGCCGAGCAGCCATGCGGCCGCGATCGGCGCCCAGGCGAGGATCGGGTACACCCAGCCGGTGTCGATCCCGGCGATGCCGCCGCCGTCGACGGCCGTCTGCATCCACTGCTTGTAGACGATGCTGACGTCGCCCATCGGCAGGCCCGGCGCGAAGAGCGCCAGCACCGAGAGGACGACGTGCACGAGGGCGAAGGAGCCCCAGAGCACCGTGGCGGAGTCGCGGTTCTCGCGCAGCCAGGCGATCGGGCGGGCGGTCGCGCGGGGTCCTGGGGTCGTCACGGCGTCATCATAGAGCGGGCGTCGAACGGCATCCTGGCAGGCACCGACCGACGGCCGATCCTCAGTATCCGGCGAACGCGTCGGTGCGGATGCGCTTCGCGCCGGCGCCGCGCAGAGCGGCCCGGACCGAGTCCACGAACAGCGGAGAGCCCGAGACGAATCCTGTGCGGCGCGGGGCGTCCGGCACCAGAGCCGCGAGGGACTCGGCGGTGAGGCGTCCCGACGCGTGGGTCCAGCCCTCGGGCAGCAGGTCCGGAGCGGGCGGTGCGACGAGCACGACCCGCGCGCCCGACTCCGCGAGCAGCTCGCGGTACGCGACGTCCTCGATCCGTGGGACGGCGTAGACGACCACGACGTCGCGCGGCGGTCCGGCGGCGAGCGCGCGGAGCTGCGCGGCGAACGGGGTGATCCCGATGCCTCCGGCGACGAGGAGGAGGGGGACGGCGGGATCGGCCGGCAGCACGAAGTCCCCGCCGACACCCGTTGCGCGGACGACGGCCCCGGGCTCGAGGGACGCGAGGGCGCGCTTGAAGCTGCTCGCCTTCTCGGGCACCCGCATCGCGATCGCCAGCTCGGCGTCGCCGGGGGCGGAGGCGAGCGAGAAGGTGCGCCGGCTCCCCCGCGCATCGGAGCGGTGCGGCAGATCGAGCTCGAGCCACTGGCCCGCCTCGAAGTGCAGCGGCGTGCGCGAGTGGAACCGATACTCCATGATGCCCGGCGCGATCGTCTCCGCCGAGCGCAGCTCGAGCGGCAGCCGTCGGCGCTGGCGGTGCGCGAAGGCGAACGCGAGCGCGTTGCCGACGACGAGTCCCAGCTCCGGGCTCGAGTAGAGGATCCCGAGGTGGAACGGGACGCTCGTGATCAGCGCCGCGACGACGGCGACGACGAGCTGCTGGGAGCGGCGCGGGGCGAGCGTCAACGGCTCCGTGAGCATGAAGGCCGCCGCGAAGACGAACGGGTAGGCCGTGAGGACGGAGAGCGCGGCCGCCGCCGGCTCCTGCCCGCCGAGGACCGACTGCGTGATCGAGACGGCACCCGCGACCAGCACGAACACGAGGAAGATCGCCCAGCGGCGCACCCGCGCCACGATCACCAGCGCCGCCACCAGCACCCAGGGCCAGAGCGCGCCGGTCGGCAGCACCCAGGCGGCGGCCGTGAGCGAGCCGTCGAGCGGTGTGCCCTCGATCAGACCCGCTGCGAGGGCGACGAGGAGGACGGCCACGGCGGCCGGGTTGAAGAGGTGGCGGCCGCGCCAGGCGAGGACGTACTTCGACGCCGCGGCGATCACGCCGACCAGCGCGACGACGAGCAGTGCTCTCGGCTCCGCGGTCGGGAAGAGGAGGAACGCGATGAGGAGGCCGGTGACCAGCGAGGACTCGAGGTGCGCCGGCGAGCGCACCGCCCGCGCGATCAGCCAGGTCGCGGCCGTCGTCGAGACCACGGCCACCACCGCCGTCGCGGCGATCTCGAGCGGCGTGAAGAAGATGCGCCCGGCCGCGGAGTAGGCGAGGGCCACCAGGAGGAGCGCGGCGAGCGTCATCCAGACCAGGCGGTACATGGTGATGCGCCCGAGGGCGCGATCGAGGGTGCCGATCATCGGAAGACCTCTCCGGGGAAGCGGGGCGAGTGGTGGAGGGAGCCGTCGCTGAAGACGCGGACGAACTCGAAGTCGAATCGATCGGCGAGCGTCTCGGGCGGGGCGACGAAGAGCGCCGTGGCGAGGCCGTCGGCGAGCAGGGCGGAGTCGGCGACGGCCCAGGTGGCCACGACGGTGTCCACAGGCCGGCCGGTGCGTCCGTCGAGCACGTGGTGCAGGCCGTCGCCCCAGGCGCGGCGGTTGCTGGCGGAGGCGCAGAGCGCGCGCTCGAGGGGGACGGCGACGCCGATCGCCCGAGCCGGATCGTAGGGGTGCTCGAGCGCGACGCGGAACGGACCGGCCGCGAGGGCGCGGAGATCGCCTCCGGCGTCGACGACCGAGTGCTCGACGCCGGCCTCGAGCAACTCGTCGAGGACCAGGTCCACGAGGTGGCCCTTGCCCGCCGCTCCGACGTCGAGTACGACGGGAGCCGCGGTGTCGAGGCCGCGTCCGCCGCGTGCGCGGGCGGCGGGCCACGACGGCGCAGCGGCGACGGGGCCGCGGGGCACGAGCGTGTAGTCGGCGTCGTAGCCCAGCTGCTCGAGGGCGTCGCCCACGAAGGGGCTCACCGCTCCGCCCGTCAGCTCGTGCAGGTCGTCGTAGAGGGCGAAGAGCTCCTCCGCCTCCTCGGGGAAGACGTGCTCCCCCGACTCGGTGCGCAGGCGCGACGCGTCGGAGTCGGCGCGGAATCGCGACCAGGTGCGGTCGTACCGGTCGACGACCGCGTCGACACGGGCGCGGACGCCCGCGTCGAGCGCGTCGCCGGAGTCGATCCGCCAGACGGTGCCGATCGCGTCGAACCGCCAGACGTGCTCGAGCACGTGCCGGTCGTCAGGCCGCGGCATCGGCCTTGATCGTCTCCACGGCGTCGTTGAAGCCGCCGGAGGTGAGCGAGGAGCCCGAGACGACGCTCACGTCGAGCTCGTCGAGGGGGACGCCGACGACCTCGCCGGCGATGCCGCTCGCGAAGCGCTCCTGGTACTGCTCTCCGGTCGGGTTCTCGGACTGCGGGGTGACGGTGACGGCCGTGACGACGCCGCCCTCGAGCGTCAGCTCGACTCCGACGGTCTCGTTCCCGCCGGGCGAGGTGTAGGCGCCCTCGGCGTCGTACGTGCCGTCGGCGTAGGCGCTGTCGCTCGCCGCCGCGTCTCCGGTCGCCGCCTCGGTCGAGCCGGTGGCGGGCTCGGACGCGGCCGAGCTCGAGCCGGTCGTCTCCTCGGCGGAGTCGGTGCCGGCGGTCGCGGTGCTGGAGCAGGCGGCGAGGGCGGCGAGCGTGCCCGCTCCGGCCAGGAGGGTGAGGGCGTAGCGGACGGGAGTCGTGGTCTTCGCGGTCATGTCTGTTCTCCTGAGTGGGGTGCGGACGCGGCTGTGGGTCCCGACTGTAGAGGCGGGACGTGTGGGGTTCCGATGAAGCGGCCGTGGGGCTGCGGTGATGCGGCCGCGTCGCGCGCTTCTCCCGGGACAACGACGGGGCGCCGGGATCGGTTCAGGCATCCGGAGCATTGACAGGCTGTCCTTCTCGCGGGGACAGCCCGGCGCGTCACTCCAGGAGGCTCGCGACGATGCGCGGCAGGTGCTCGGCGATGTCGAGGGCCGCGATCGGCCCTCCTCCGGAGGCGCTCACGCCCGCCCGGGCGTGCAGGACGGCCGCGGCCGCTGCGGTGGAGGCGAGCTCGCGGTCGGCGAGGGCCGCCCCTCTCGCCTCGGCATCGGCCGAGCGTCCTGCGAGCAGTGCCCCCAGCACCCCGCCGAGGACGTCGCCGCTGCCGGCCGTCGCGAGCCACGGAGTCGATCCGCTCACCTCGAGCGCGACGTCGCCCGAGACCACGTGCGTCGTGCTGCCCTTCAGCAGCACGCAGACCCCGAACCGCTCGGCGGCGCGGCACGCCCAGTGCCCCGGATCCGCGGCGATCGTCGCGGCGTCGACCTCGACTCCGGCCCGCTGGAGCATCCCGGCGAGCTCGCGGAAGTGCGGAGTGATGATCACCGGTCCGGCGACCTCTCCGACCAGATCGAGCGCGCCCGCGTCGAGCACGACCGGCACCCCCGAGTGCAGCTGGTCGAGCAGCACGCGCCGCTCCTGCTCGGACCGGTCGTCGGCACTGGTGCCCGACCCGACCAGCCACGCCTGCACCCGTCCGACCGAGGTGACCACCTCGGGCCGCCGCGCGAGCACGAGCCCGGAGGGCCGCTCCGCCCCCAGGTACCGCACCATGCCGACCCCCGTCCGGACGGCCGCCTCCACCCCGAGCACCGCCGCCCCCGGATACCTCTCGGACCCGGTCGCGACCCCCAGCACCCCCCTGCTGTACTTGTCGTCCTCCGCCCGCGGCCGCCGCAGCACCCCCGCCGCCTCCGCCGCCCCGAACTCCCGACTCCCACTCATCCCCCCACCCTAGGTCGCCCCCTCCCGCCCCCGGCAGCCCCGCCCGCACGCCTCGTCCC
>NZ_LMNR01000001.1:1254142-1263213 GCF_001423045.1 Rathayibacter sp. Leaf296 | reverse complement strand
CCCCCCCCCCCCCGCGACTAGCGGCGGGTGGCGTCGTCTACTTCGCCGACCAACTCCTCGATGATGTCCTCCAGGAACAGCACTCCTGTGGCCGTCCCCTGCTCGTCGAATGATCGCGCGAGGTGCGCGCCGGTGCGGCGCATGATGGCGAGGGCGTCCTCGAGGTCGGTGGCTTCGAAGATCGAGGCGAGCTGGCGGATCCGCTTGGCCGGGATGGGCAGGCGGAACTTGGCTCCCTCGGTGTCCCCGTCGAGGTCGAGGACGTCCTTGAGGTGGATGTAGCCCTCCGGCTGCCCGTCGGTCCCGAGGACGACGTAGCGCGAGAAGCCGTGCTTGGCGACGGCGCGCTCGACGTCGGCGGGTGTCGCTCCGGCGGGGAGGCTGACGATGCCGTCGAGGGGCAGGGCGACGTCGTGCACCTTCTTCTCGGTGAACTCGAACGCCGCGAGGAGGGTGCCGGTGGAGTCGCGGAGCGTGCCCTCGCGGGTGGACTGGTCGACGATGGTCTGCACCTCCTCGAGGGTGAAGGTGCTGTTCGCCTCGTCCTTGGGCTCGACCCGGAAGAGCCGCAGCACGCCGTTCGAGATCGCGTTGAGGGCGACGATCAGGGGGCGGATCACCCGGGCGATGGCGACGAGCGGGGGTGCGAGGAGCAGCACCGCCTTGTCGGGCATCGAGAACGAGATGTTCTTGGGCACCATCTCGCCGAGCACGACGTGCAGGAACGACACGATCAGCAGGGTGATGACGAACGCGACGGTGCCGGTCAGCTCCTCCGGCAGGCCGACGGCGTGCAGCGGGATCTCGAGCAGGTGGTGGATCGCCGGCTCGGACACGTTGAGGATCAGCAGCGAGCAGACGGTGATGCCCAGCTGGGTGGTCGCCAGCATGAGCGTCGCGTGCTCCATCGCGGCGAGGGCGGTGATGGCGCTCCGGCGACCGCTCTCGGCGAGGGGCTCGATCTGGGAGCGGCGCGCGGAGATGACCGCGAACTCGGCTCCGACGAAGAAGGCGTTCGCGGCCAGCAGCACCACGAGCCACGCGATTCCGGCCCAGTCACTCATCGCCGGCCTCCTTGCGCGATCGGTGGGGTCTGCCCGCGTCGGCCAGCGGGTCCGGCAGGGTGTCGGGCTCGGCCTCGGGGTCGGGGGTGAAGCGGATGCGGTCGATGCGACGGCCGTCGAGGCGCTCGACGCGGAGGGATCCCCCGTCGACGGCCACCTCGTCGCCCGCGGCGGGGAGCCGGCCGAGCTCGCTCATGACGAAGCCGGCGACGGTCTCGTAGGGCCCCTCCTCCGGGATGTGCACGCCGACGCGGTCGCGGACCTCGTCGGGGCGGAGCATGCCGGGGAAGGTCGTGGAGCCGGGCAGCTTGACGACGTCGGGGCGGGAGCGGTCGTGCTCGTCCGCGACCTCGCCGACGAGCTCCTCGACGAGGTCCTCGAGCGTGGCGACTCCGGCCGTTCCTCCGTACTCGTCGACGACGACGGCGAGCTGGAAGCCGCGACCCCGCAGCTCGGTCAGGAGCACGTCGAGCTTCATCGTCTCGGGGACCCGGAGCGGTTCGGAGCGCAGCGCCGTCACCGGCACCTCCGACCGCTTGCCGCGCGGCACCGCCACGGCCTGCTTCACGTGGACGACGCCGACGATGTCGTCGATGTCGTCGTCCGTGATCGGGAACCTCGACAACCCGGTCGTCCGGGCGAGGTCGAGCACGTCCTGCGCCGTGCTGGAGCGCTCGACCGTCGAGAGGCGCAGTCTCGGCGTCATGACGTCGCCCGCGCTGAGCGCCGAGAAGCGGAGCGTGCGCCCGAGCAGGTCGGCCGTGTCCTCCTCGAGGAGGCCGGCGCTGGCGGAGTGGCGGACGAGGCTCGAGAGCTCCTCGGCGCTGCGCGCGCCCGACAGCTCCTCCTTGGGCTCGATGCCCACGAGGCGCAGCAGCGCGTTGGCGCTGCCGTTCAGCAGCGCCACGGCGGGGCGGAAGACGGTGGTGAACGCGGTCTGCAGCGGGACGACGAGCTTCGCCGTCGCCCGCGGCAGTGCCAGCGCGAAGTTCTTGGGCACGAGCTCGCCGAGGATCATCGACAGCAGCGTGGCGATCACGATGGCGACGACCGTCGCGATCGGCGCGACCGCCGCCTCCGGCACTCCGAGCCCCAGGAAAGGCTGCTCGAGCAGGGTCGAGAGTGCCGGCTCCATCGTGTAGCCGGTGAGCAGCGTGGTGAGCGTGATGCCCAGCTGCGCGCTCGAGAGGTGCGTCGACGTGACCTTGAGGGCCGCGATCGTCATCCCGAGGCGGGTCTCGCCGCGATCGCGCCGCGCCTCGAGGTCGGCCCGGTCGAGGTTGACGAGTGCGAACTCGCTCGCGACGAAGACGCCGGTGCCCAGGGTGAGCAGGAGGCCGACGCCGAGCAGGATCCACTCAGTCCCCATGGCGGGCGCCTCCGCTCGGGGCGGCGGGGATCAGGGCGTCGAGGAGCTCGAGGGACGCGGATCGGACGGGTCGGTCCGACGGCGGATGAGCAGAGGGAGGGTCGTCCATTGTGGCGTCGAGTCTATCCGGAGCACCGGGCCCCGCGGGGTGCACGAGGGCAGGTCAGAGCCACTTCTTCGCCTTGAACACGGCGTAGAGCCCCACGCCGAAGACGACCATCAGCCCGAGTGCCCACGGGTAGCCGAACTCCCAGTGCAGCTCGGGCATCTCGTCGAAGTTCATGCCGTAGACGCCCGCGATGAGCGTCGGCGCGAACAGGATCGCCGCCCACGACGAGATCTTGCGCACGACGTCGTTCTGCGCGAGCCCTGTCTCGGTCTGCCGGCGCGAGACCAGGGTCGAGTGCACGGTGAGCGCCTTGTCGAGGATCGCGCGGAGGGCGTCGACGGCCTCCGTGACCCGGATCGTGTGGTCGAGCACGTCGCGGAGCGAGCGGTGCAGCTCCACGTGGTCCGGCGAGGCGGTCTCGGCCGGCGTCTCCTCGGCGAGCGCCCGGAGCAGCGCGGTCAGCGGCTGGACGGAGCGCTGGAAGTGGATGACCTCGCGCGAGAGCCGGTAGATGCGCTCCGAGAGCCTGTCGTCCGAGTCGGCTCCGAAGAGCTGGTCCTCGATCTCGTCCACGTCGCCCTGCACTCCCGCGACGACCGGGGCGTACTCGTCCACCACCTGGTCGAGGATCGCGTACAGCACCGCCTCCGGGCCTCGGGCGAGCAGCGCCGGGTCCTCCTCGAGCCGGCGGCGCACGCGAGCGAGGTCCGGGGAGTCGGCGTGCCGGATCGTGACGACGAAGTCCGGGCCCACGAACACGTGCAGCTCGCCGAACACGACCGCCTCGTCGGCGTCGAGGTACCGCGCCGGCCGCAGCACCACGAACAGCCCGTCGTCGTACCGCTCGAGCTTGGCCCTCTGGTGCCCGCTCAGCGCGTCCTCGACGGCGAGCGGATGCAGTCCGAACTCCTCGGCGACGGCCTCGACCTCCTCGCGGGTCGGCCGGTACAGGCCGATCCACGCCATGCCGTGCTCCTCCCGCATCAGCTCGAACGTGTCCTCGAGGGAGTCCGGGTTGCGGATGCGGTGGCCGCCGACGTACACGGCGTTGTCGACGATGGTCATGCGCTCGGTTCTAGCAGACCCGCACCGGACCGCCGCTGACGGATCGGGCGCCGCTTCTCAGATCACCAGCTGACCGGCAGCGCCTTGCCCTCCTCGTAGCCCGAGGCCGACTGCAGCCCGACCACCGCGCGCTCGTGGAACTCGGCGACGCTGCGCGCCCCGGCGTAGGTGAAGGAGGAGCGGACGCCCGAGGTGATCATGTCGAGCAGATCCTCGAGCGAGGGCCGCAGAGGGTCGAGGTAGATGGTCGAGGACGAGATGCCTTCTGCGAAGAGGCGCTTGCGCGCGAGCTCGTACGCGTCGAGCCGCCCGAACCGCTCCTGCACGGCCTTCGCCGACGCCATGCCCCAGCTCTCCTTGTAGACGCGGCCGGCCGCGTCCGTCCGCAGCTCGCCCGGCGCCTCGATCGTGCCGGCGAACCAGGAGCCGACCATCACGGAGGAGGCGCCCGCCGCGAGGGCGAGTGCCACGTCGCGGGGGTAGCGCACTCCCCCGTCGGCCCAGACGTGCGCGCCGAGCTCACGGGCCCGCTCCGCCGTCTCGAGCACGGCCGAGAACTGCGGCCGGCCGACGGCGGTCATCATGCGGGTGGTGCACATGGCGCCCGGACCGACTCCGACCTTGAGGATCGACGCGCCCGCCTCGACGAGGTCCTGGACCGCCTCCGCGGTCACGATGTTCCCCGCGGCGATCGGCACCCCGAGATCCAGCGCCGACACCGTCCGCAGCGCCCGCAGCATCGCCTCCTGGTGCCCGTGGGCGGTGTCGAGCACGAGGACGTCGACACCGGCGGCGACCAGGGCGCGAGCCTTCGCCGCCACGTCCCCGTTGATGCCGACGGCGGCGGCGACGCGCAGCCGCCCGTCGCCGTCCAGCGCAGGGTCGTAGATCGTCGAGCGGAGCGCTCCGGTGCGCGAGAGCGTGCCGACCAGGGCTCCGTGGTGCAGCACCGGGGCGAAATCGAGCCCCGCCTCGACCATGAGGTCGAAGGCGGCGCGGCCGGTCGTGACGTCGTCGGCGTCGATCGACGGCGCAGCGTGGTGCACCAGGTCGCCGAGCAGCGCGTCGGGGAGCGCGGTCGCGAGCCGCGAGGCGGGCACGCAGCCCAGCACCGCGCCGCCGGCGTCCTGCACCACGAAACCGTGGCCCTCCACGGCGGGCAGGATCGCGAGCGCCTGCTCGACGGTCGTCGAGGGATCCGCGGTGAGCGCGCCGGAGAAGGCGACCGGCTGCTCCTTCACCCAGCGGATCGCCGCGTCGAGCGACTGCAGCGGCATGTCCTGCGGGAGGACGCCCAGACCGCCCCGCCGGGCGAGCGCCGCGGCGAGCCGCGGACCCGTCACCGAGTTCATGTTGGAGGAGACCAGGGGGATCGTCGCTCCCGTGCCGTCGCCCGGGGCGAGCGAGACGTCGAGCCTGCTCGTGACCGAGGAACGGCCGGGGACGAGGAACACGTCCGAGTAGGTGAGATCGCCTGAGGGGGTTCCGCCGGAGAAACGCATGCCTGGAACGCTACTCCGGCCCGCCCGCGGGGCCGGTGACCGAGATCCGGGCTAGGCTTGACGACCGGGACGGGACCAGGCGACGACGCCGGTGCTCACGGGCGAGGACGACGTTCTCGCCCAGTGGTGCAGGCGTCGAGGGATGCGCGGGCCCGTCCGGATGATCGAGGACGAATCAACGGAGAGAGTGGGCGATCGGCTGTGTCGAGCCAGTTGACCGGAGTGGGAACAGACCAGGGCTCGGAGGACTTCGGAGCCAACGAGTGGCTCGTGGAGGAGCTGTACGAGCAGTACAGCGCCGACAAGGCCTCCGTGGACGAGTCCTGGTGGCCGATCCTGGAGCGCTACGGTCAGCAGCTGGCGGCGAAGGCGCCGGCGGCTCCGACCGCCGCGCAGCCCCCGGCCGAGAAGCCGGCCGCTGAGAAGCCGGCCGCCGCGGGTCCCTCGACCAGCGCCGGCGCCACGGTGACGCATCCCGTCACCGCGCCGCAGACCGGCGCCGCGCCCGCCTCGCGCACCACGTCCAAGGAGCCGAAGAAGGCTCCGATCCCGGCCGATGCGCCGGTGGGCAAGCCCGTCGACGTCGACGCGGAGGCGCAGGAGGAGGACGTCGTCACTCCGTTGCGCGGCATGGCGAAGAGCCTCGCGACGAACATGGACGCCAGCCTCACCATCCCGACGGCGACCAGCGTCCGCACGATCCCGGCGAAGCTGATGATCGACAACCGCATCGTCATCAACAACCACCTGCGCCGCACCCGCGGCGGCAAGGTCTCGTTCACGCACCTGATCGGCTGGGCGCTCATCCGGGCGCTCAAGGACTTCCCGAGCCAGAACGTCTACTACGACGAGCCCGGCGGCAAGCCCTCCGTCGTCGCCCCGGCGCACGTCAACCTCGGCATCGCGATCGACATGCCCAAGCCCGACGGCACCCGCGCCCTGCTCGTCCCGAGCATCAAGCGCGCCGACACCCTCAGCTTCACCGCCTACCTCTCGGCGTACGAGGATCTCGTCAAGCGCGCCCGCGGCAACAAGCTCGTCGCAGGCGACTTCGCGGGCACCACGCTCTCGTTGACCAACCCCGGCGGCATCGGCACGGTCCACTCCGTGCCGCGCCTGATGAAGGGCCAGGGCTGCATCATCGGCGCCGGCGCTCTGGAGTACCCGGCCGAGTTCCAGGGCTCGTCCGAGAAGACGCTCATCGAGCTCGGCATCGGCAAGACCATCACGCTCACCTCCACCTACGACCACCGCGTCATCCAGGGCGCGGGCTCGGGCGAGTTCCTCAAGATCGTGCACGAGCTCCTTCTCGGCGGCCGAGGCTTCTACGAGGACATCTTCGCGGCGCTGCGGATCCCCTACGACCCGATCCACTGGTCGACCGACATCGCCGTCGACCTCGCCGAGCGCGTCTCGAAGACCTCGCGCGTGCAGGAGCTCATCAACTCCTTCCGCGTGCGCGGCCACCTCATGGCCGACGTCGACCCGCTCGAGTACGTGCAGCGCTCGCACCCGGACCTCGCGATCGAGAGCCACGGGCTCACCTTCTGGGACCTCGACCGCGAGTTCGTGACCGACGGCTTCGGCGGCAAGCGCCAGCTGAAGCTGCGCGACATCCTCGGCATCCTGCGCGACTCCTACTGCCGCACCGTCGGCGTCGAGTACATGCACATCCAGGACCCGGAGCAGCGGGCCTGGATGCAGCAGAAGCTCGAGCGCGGCTACGAGAAGCCCGGCCACGACGAGCAGCTGCGCATCCTCGGCCGCCTCAACGAGGCCGAGGCGTTCGAGACATTCCTGCAGACGAAGTACGTGGGGCAGAAGCGCTTCTCGCTCGAGGGCGGGGAGTCGCTCATCGCGCTCCTGGACGCCGTCCTGCAGGGCGCCGCAGACGAGAAGCTCGACGAGGTCGCGATCGGCATGGCCCACCGCGGCCGCCTGAACGTGCTGACGAACATCGCCGGCAAGACCTACGGTCAGATCTTCCGCGAGTTCGAGGGCACCCAGGACCCCAAGACGGTCCAGGGCTCCGGCGACGTGAAGTACCACCTCGGCACCGAGGGCGTCTTCCGCGGTGCCGGCGGCGAGGAGATCCCCGTCTACCTGGCCGCGAACCCCTCGCACCTCGAGGCCGTCAACGGCGTGCTCGAGGGCATCGTCCGCGCCAAGCAGGACCGCAAGCCCATCGGCACCTTCACGACGCTCCCGATCCTCGTCCACGGCGACGCGGCGATGGCGGGACAGGGCGTGGTCGTCGAGACCCTCCAGATGTCCCAGCTGCGGGCGTACCGCACCGGCGGCACCATCCACATCAACATCAACAACCAGGTCGGCTTCACCACGCCTCCCCACGAGGCGCGGACCTCGGTCTACTCGACCGACGGCGCGAAGACCATCCAGGCGCCGATCTTCCACGTGAACGGGGACGACCCCGAGGCCGTGGTGCACGTGGGCCAGCTCGCCTTCGAGTACCGCCAGCGGTTCCACCGCGACGTGGTCATCGATCTGATCTGCTACCGCCGCCGCGGGCACAACGAGGGCGACGACCCCTCGATGACCCAGCCGCTGATGTACAGCCTCATCGAGGCCAAGCGCTCGGTGCGCAAGCTCTACACCGAGGCGCTCGTCGGCCGCGGCGACATCAGCCAGGAGGAGTACGACCGCTCGCACCAGGACTTCCAGGACCGCCTGGAGCGCGCGTTCGCCGAGACGCACGCGGCGCAGACGGGCGCGATCCCCGTGATCTCCCCGGACGGCGACTCCGTCGCCGACCTCGAGCTGCCGGACGCGCAGCAGGGCGGCGACTACCCGGGCGAGCCCGAGAGCACGGGCGTGAAGGAGGAGGTCGTCCGCCTGATCGGCGACGCCTTCAACAACCCGCCCGAGGGCTTCACGGTGCACCCCAAGCTGCAGCAGCTCCTCGCGAAGCGCCAGGAGATGAGCCGCTCGGGCTCCATCGACTGGGCGTTCGGCGAGCTGCTCGCGCTGGGCTCCCTGCTGATCGAGGACACCCCGGTGCGCCTCGTCGGCCAGGACACCCGTCGCGGCACCTTCGTGCAGCGCCACGCGGTGCTGCACGACCGCGGCAACGGCCAGGAGTGGCTGCCGCTGATGAACCTGTCGGAGCAGCAGGCGCGGCTCTGGATCTACGACTCCCTGCTGTCGGAGTACGCGGCGATGGCCTTCGAGTACGGGTACTCCGTCGAGCGACCCGACTCGCTCGTGCTCTGGGAGGCGCAGTTCGGCGACTTCGCCAACGGCGCGCAGATCGTCATCGACGAGTTCATCTCCTCCGCCGAGCAGAAGTGGGGCCAGCGCTCGTCGCTCGTGCTCCTGCTGCCGCACGGCTACGAGGGCCAGGGCCCGGACCACTCCTCCGCCCGCATCGAGCGCTACCTGCAGATGTGCGCCGAGCAGAACATGACGGTCGCCCGCCCGTCGACTCCGGCGTCGTACTTCCACCTCCTGCGCCGCCAGGCGTACTCGCGTCCGCGCCGTCCGCTCATCGTCTTCACCCCGAAGGCCATGCTGCGACTGCGCGGAGCGTCGAGCCCGGTCGAGGACTTCACCGCCGGCCGGTTCGAGCCCGTGCTCGACGACGCCCGCATCCAGGACGCCTCGGCGGTGAAGCGCGTGCTGCTGCACGCCGGCAAGGTCCACTACGACCTCAAGGCCGAGCTCGAGAAGAAGCCCGACGACGGCATCGCCCTCGTGCGCCTCGAGCAGTACTACCCGGCGCCGATCGAGGGGCTGCGCGCGATCGCCGAGCGCTACCCGGACGCGGAGTTCGTCTGGGTGCAGGACGAGCCCGAGAACCAGGGCGCCTGGCCGTTCATCGCGCTCGAGGTCGCTCCGCAGCTCGGACGGCCGATCCGGGTCGTCTCGCGCCCGTCCGCCGCGTCGCCCGCGGCGGGCTCGGCCAAGCGGCACGCCTCCGAGCAGGCCGACCTGCTCGCACGCGC
>NZ_LMNR01000001.1:1177734-1254096 GCF_001423045.1 Rathayibacter sp. Leaf296 | reverse complement strand
GTCAGAACCTGAGGTTCTGACGAGCCGAACGTGTTCCTGCGAGCGGAGGCGGATCCGAGGATCAGATGCGCGAGAGCATCGCCCGAGCGGAGCTACGCGCTGACGGTCTCCGTGGAGTGCGACGCCTGCGCCTCGCGCAGCATGCCGAGCACCTGGGCGCGGAGGTCCTCCGGCGCCGTCTCCTTGCACGCGCGCTGCACCGCGACGGTCAGCACGACGCCGACCTTCGCCTCACCGGAGCAGTCGGGGCAGTTCGCCATGTGCTCGCGGATGTCGGCGGCGTCCTCCTTGCACAGCTCGTTGTGCAGGAACTCCTCGAGTTCCGCCTTCGCCTTGGTGCAGCCGCAGTCGGTCATTTCGTGCTCCCGGTAGTGAAAGCGGCGCGGAACCCGCGCTCGCGTGCGTAGTCGGTGAGTCGTTCGCGCAGCATGCGGCGGCCGCGGTGCAGCCGGCTCATGACGGTCCCGACGGGGGTCTTCATGATGTCGGCGATCTCCTGGTAGGAGAATCCTTCGACATCGGCGAAATACACGGCGAGCCGGAAGTCCTCCGGGATCGCCTGCAGGGCCTCCTTGACGGCGGTGTCGGGGAGATGGTCGATCGCCTCGGCCTCGGCCGAGCGGCTGGACGTGGCCGTCGTCGACTCCGCGCCGCCCAGCTGCCAGTCCTCGAGCTCGTCGATGGCACTCTGATAGGGCTCGCGCTGCTTCTTGCGGTACGAGTTGATGAACGTGTTGGTGAGGATCCGGTAGAGCCACGCCTTGAGGTTCGTGCCCTGCTCGAACTGGCGGAACGCGCCGAACGCCTTCGCGAACGTCTCCTGGACGAGGTCCTGGGCGTCGGAGGGGTTCTTCGTCATCCGCAGGCCCGCCGCGTACAGCTGGTCGATGAAGGGCAGCGCCTGCTGCTCGAAGAGCGCGCGGAGATCGACGGGCGCGTCGGGCTCGACCGTCGCGGCGTCGTCGAGGGACTCCTCGACGGTCTCCTCGATCGTCTGCTCCGCCTCGTCGGGCGCCGGCGCCTCGGCGGCGGTGCGGGGGCGTGTGGTGTCGTCGCGTGTCATCACAAGCGATCCTAAGCCGCGCAGGCCCGCGGGCACCGGGGTGGACGCCGCGTCCGGGAGGCGCACCGGACGCTCGAGGACCGCTTCCGCTGATGCTGACGCCATGCTCCGCCTCCGTTCCTCCGCTGCCGACTATCCTGATAACCGATGGTCTTCTCGCGTTATTCCGCTCCCGAGTTCGATCCGTACGGCGACGCCCGCGCGCTCCCCGGAGAGGACGACTGGTCCGCGCCCACGGCAGCCGGGGAGCTCGACGCGGTCGTCGAGCTCCCCGGCTCGAAGTCGCTGACGAACCGCGAGCTCGTGCTCTCGGCGCTGGCGTCGTCCCCGTCGACACTGCGCGCTCCGCTCCACTCGCGCGACAGCGCGCTGATGATCGAGGCGCTCCGCTCGCTCGGCACCGGCGTCCGCGAGTCGGGTGCCACCGGCCCGTTCGGCGCCGACCTCGTGGTCGAGCCCGCGGAGGAGCTGCTCGGCTCCACGACGATCGACTGCGGACTCGCCGGCACGGTCATGCGCTTCGTGCCGCCGCTCGCCGGTCTCGCCCTGGGCCCGACCACCTTCGACGGCGACGCCTACGCCTACAAGCGCCCGATGGGCGCGACCATCGCGTCGCTCCGCTCGCTCGGAGTCGACGTGGCCGACGACGGACGCGGCTCCCTCCCCTTCACGGTTCACGGCTCGGGATCCGTCCGCGGCGGCGACGTCACCGTCGACGCCTCCCGCTCGAGCCAGTTCGTGTCGGCGCTCCTGCTCGCCGGCGCCCGCTTCGACGAGGGCCTGCACCTGCGCCACATCGGCGAGCGGCTCCCCAGCCAGCCGCACATCGACATGACGATCGCCTCCCTCGCGGCCCGCGGCGTCGTCGTCGGCACCCCCGCTCCCGGTGAGTGGACCGTCGAGCCGCAGGAGATCTCCGGCGCCGACGTCCTGCTCGAGCCCGACCTCTCGAACGCCGCGCCGTTCCTCGCCGCCGCGCTCGTCACCGGCGGTCGCGTGCGCCTGCGCAACTGGCCCGAGACCACGACGCAGGTCGGCGCGCACCTCGAGCGCTTCCTCCCCCTCTTCGGCGCGAGCGTCGAGCGCGACGGCGGCGACCTCGTGGTCACCGGCGGCGACGAGATCCTCGGCGTCGACCTCGACCTGTCGGAGGGAGGTGAGCTCGCTCCTGCGCTGGCCGCCCTGGCCGCGCTCGCGTCGACCCCGAGCACGCTCACCGGGATCGGACACATCCGCCACCACGAGACCGATCGCCTCGCCGCCCTCGCGGCCGAGATCACCGGGCTCGGCGGCTCCGTCACCGAGCTCGACGACGGCCTGCGGATCGAGCCCGCGACGCTGCACGGCGGTCGCTGGCGCACCTACTCCGACCACCGCATGGCGCACGCCGGAGCGATCATCGCCCTCGCCGTCCCCGGAGTGGTCATCGAGGACATCGCGACGACGTCCAAGACCCTCCCGCAGTTCCCCGAGCTGTGGCGCGCACTGGCGGGGTCGGTCTAGCCGTGTCCTGGTGGACCGACAGCGGCCTGGACGCCGACGGCGTCCTCGACGACTTCGACGGCTACGACGAGTCGGACGCCCGGGTCCGGCCGAACCCCAAGGGCACCAAGCCGCGCACCAAGAACCGGCCCAGCTACGAGGACGCCGAGATCGCGATGGTCCTCGGGGTCGACCGCGGCCGCTACACCGTGATGATCGGCGACGGCACTCCCGAGGAGCACGAGTTCACCGCGGCCCGCGCCCGCGAGCTGCGCCGTCAGGCGATCGTCGCCGGAGATCGGGTCGACGTGGTCGGCGACACGACGGGTGACGAGGGCACGCTCGCCCGCATCGTCCGGATCCGCGACCGCTCGACGCTGCTGCGCCGCAGCGCCGACGACACCGATGCCATCGAGCGCGTGATCGTCGCCAACGCCGACCAGATGCTCTGCGTCGTGGCCGCCGCCGACCCCGAGCCGCGCACGCGTCTCGTCGACCGCTACCTCGTGGCCGCGTTCGACGCGGGCATCACGCCGATGCTCTGCATCACCAAGACCGACCTCGCCGATCCCGGGCCGTTCCTGAGGAACTTCGAGGGCCTGGACCTGCGCGTGTTCCTCTCGAGCCAGGACGAGCCCCCGGTCGACGAGATCGCCGAAGCGCTGCTCGGGCACGAGACCGTCGTCGTGGGCCACTCCGGAGTCGGCAAGTCGACCCTCGTGAACAAGCTGGTGCCGGATGCGCACCGCGCCACCGGGCACGTGAACACGGTCACCGGCCGGGGCCGGCACACCTCCTCCTCCACGGTCTCGCTGCGCGTCGAGCGCGGCGACCGGCACGGCTGGGTCATCGACACCCCCGGAGTCCGCTCGTTCGGACTGGGGCACGTGAACACCGACAACATCCTCGGGGCGTTCACGACCCTCGCCATCCTCGCGGAGGACTGCCCGCGCGGCTGCACCCACCTCCCCGACTCCCCCGACTGCGCGATCGTCGAGGCCGTCGAGAAGGGCCTGCTCGGCGCGAGCGGCCCCGAGCGCCTCGACTCGCTGCAGCGCCTCCTGACCACCTTCGCCCCGACCGACGGAAGCAGACGATGACGAGCACCGCCCTCCCCCCGATCCCCGCCGACGAGAGGCTCGCCGCGGGCGACTCCGCTCCGGACTTCACCCTGCCGGACCAGGACGGGACGCCCGTCGCCCTGGCCTCCTACCGCGGGACGCGCGTGATCGTCTTCTTCTACCCGCAGGCCGACACCCCCGGCTGCACCACCGAGGCCTGCGACTTCCGCGACAGCGTGTCGTCGCTCCGCTCCCAGGGCTACGAGATCCTCGGAGTCTCGCGCGACACCCCCGAGGCTCTGCGCCGCTGGGCGGACGAGCAGCACCTCGACTACCCGCTGCTCAGTGATCCCGACATGGCCGTCCACCGCGCCTACGGCGTCTGGGGCGAGAAGAACTCCTACGGGAAGACGATCGTCGGCGTGCTGCGCTCGACGTTCGTCGTCGGCGCCGAGGGCGAGCTCGAGTTCGCGCAGTACAACGTCCGGGCCACCGGCCACGTGCAGGCGCTGCGCAAGAAGCTCAAGCTCGCCTGAGCCGGGCTCAGAAGCCCTCGTTGGAGCGCGGGGCGTAGTCGGCGCCGAGGGCGCTCAGCTCCTCGGCGCTCAGCTCGAGGTCGACCGAGGCGACCGCATCGTCGAGGTGGTGCATCTTCGTCGCTCCGACGATCGGAGCGGTCACGGCCTGCTGCTGCCGCACCCAGGCGAGGGCCACCTGCGCGCGGGACACTCCGCGCTCCTCGGCGACGCGCGCGACCGTCGCCGCGGTCCGCCGGTCGGAGTCCTCCTGCTGGTGGTAGAGCGTCTTGCCGTAGAGGTCCGTCTCGGTGCGTCCCGTCGTCTCGTCCCAGTCACGGGTGAGGCGGCCGCGCGCGAGCGGCGACCACGGGATCACTCCGACGCCCTGATCGAGGCAGAAGGGGTGCAGCTCGCGCTCGTCCTCGCGCTGGATCAGGTTGTACTGGTCCTGCATCGACACGAAGCGCGTCCAGCCGCCGAGATCGGCCGTGTACTGCGCCTTCGCGAACTGCCACGCCCACATGCTCGACGCTCCGATGTAACGGGCCTTGCCCGAGCGCACGACGTCGTGGAGCGTCTCCATCGTCTCCTCGATCGGCGTCTCCGGGTCCCAGCGGTGGATCTGGTAGAGGTCGACGTAGTCGGTGCCGAGCCGGCGGAGACTGTCGTCGATCGCGCTGAGGATGTGGCGGCGCGAGAGCCCGCCGCCGTTGGGGCCGGGGCGCATGCGGCCGTGCACCTTGGTCGCGATGACGACCTCCTCGCGGACGGCGAAGTCGGCCAGCGCGCGGCCCACGATCTCCTCGCTCGTGCCGTCGGAGTAGACATCGGCGGTGTCGAACGTGGTGATGCCCAGCTCGAGCGCGCGGCGCAGGAACGGCCGGGACTCCTCCTCCCCCATGCTCCACGCGTGGGCGCCCCGCTCGGAGACGCCGTAGCTCATGCAGCCGAGGACGACGGCCGAGACCTGGAGGCCGCTGGAGCCGAGACGGGTGTGATGCATGGTGAGGCCTTCGCGTCGAGAGCAGGGACTCCCCAGCCTGGCAGCCGTGCCAGGGAAGGCGCTAGACGACCTCGCGCCGGGTCGCCGCCACCACGCTCGGGAGGAAGATCGTGACCGCGGCTACGAGCGCCGGGCCCAGGAGCGCCCAGCCGATGTCCGGGACGGCGTACTGGCCCTGGAACGCACCGAGTGCGACGGCCATCTGCACGAGCTGCAAGGTCAGCGCGGAACCGCGCATCCAGCTCCGGCGCCGGATCGCCCCCAGCGTGGTCGCGGCGGCCCAGCCGAGGGCGATGAGCCCCAGCACCACGATCGCGATGCCGCCGCCCGGGGTGTCGGAGCGGGTGGTCAGCAGCTCGACCAGCAGCCACCCCGCGAGCACGGCCAGAGCCAGGGTCTCGAGGGCGAGGATCGCGATGAGGACGAGCAGACCGAGGGGGCGCCGCGCGCTCTTCGGGCCGGTCGGAGGCGTGTTCCCGTCGATCATCACAGCCACATCCCATCCTGGACTCTTGATTCGGGTGAGCCACCATGAGAGGCTACTTGAGTTCGTTTCACCGCTCACAGGGTCGTGGGTTTCCGCAGATGTGAACAACCCGATCCTGTCGAGCCGCGAGGCCCGATCATGACACGGGTGAGCTCGTCCGGATGAAACGGGCGTCACCCCGTCCACCTCCCCGAACCGCCTTGCGCAGCCGCGTGAGGCCTCGTGGCGTGCGCCGGTGAGTGCGCCCGGATCCTCCGCCTCCGAACTCGATCATCGGCGTGACTCGATCATCTCACCCGAACACTGCGTGGTTCCTCCACGCACGCCTTCACACAAGGAGCACCTGCATGGACTGGCGCGACAAGGCCGCTTGCCTCACCGCTGACCCCGAGCTTTTCTTCCCCGTCGGGAACACCGGGCCCGCCGTCGACCAGATCGAGAAGGCCAAGTCGGTGTGCGCCCGCTGCACCGTCACCGAGGTGTGCCTCCAGTACGCCCTCGAGACCGGCCAGGACTCGGGCGTGTGGGGCGGCCTCAGCGAGGACGAGCGCCGCGCGCTCAAGCGCCGCGCCGCCCGCGCCCGCCGCGCCTCCTAGGCGCATCGGCCGCCTCGCGGCCCGCAGCTCCCGACCCCCGCTCGCCTTCCGGCGACGGGGGTCGTCCTGTTCCCGGAGTCAGTCGCGCGGGCGGGCGAGCCAGCGCAGCGGCATCTCGATGGTCACCTCGGTGCCGCGCCCGACGAGCGTGTGCCAGTCGATGGTGCCGCCGAGCTCGCCCTGGATGAGCGTGCGCACGATCTGGGTGCCGAGCCCCGAGCCCACCTTGCCCTCGGGCAGGCCGACTCCGGTGTCGCGCACCTTGACCGTCAGCACGTCCTCGCTGCGCGTGGCGACGATCTCGACATCGCCCTCGCGGCCGGCCAGCCCGTGCTCGACCGCGTTCGTGACCAGCTCGGTCAGCGCCAGGGCGAGCGGAGTCGCGTACTCGCTGGGCAGGTTGCCGAAGCTGCCACTGAGCTTGGGGTGCACCGTGGTGTTGTGCGTCGACGCCACCTCCGCGATCAGCATCAGCACGCGGTCGAAGACGGCGTCGAAGTCGACGTCCTGGTTGAGGCCCTCCGAGAGGGTGTCGTGCACGACCGCGATCGCCGCCACTCGGCGCATCGCCTGGGTGAGCGCCTCGCGGGCGAGGTCCGAGTGCGTGCGGCGGGCCTGGATGCGCAGCAGGGAGGCGACGGTCTGCAGGTTGTTCTTCACCCGGTGGTGGATCTCGCGGATCGTCGCGTCCTTGGTGATGAGCTCGCGCTCCTGGTGCCGCAGCTCCGTGACGTCGCGGCAGAGGACGACCGCGCCGACCCGCTCGCCCCGATCGCGGATCGGGATCGCGCGCAGCGACACCGTCACTCCACGCGCCTCGATGTCGGTGCGCCAGGGCGCCCGCCCGGTGACGACGAGCGGCAGCGACTCGTCGATGACGAGCTTGCCCTGGATGAGGCTCGTCGTGACTTCGGCGAGCGACTCCCCCTCGAGCTCGTCGGCGAAGCCGATGCGGTTGAACGCCGAGAGCGCGTTGGGGCTCGCGAAGGTGGTCACGCCGTCGACGTCGAGCCGGATGAGGCCGTCGGACGCGCGCGGAGCACCGCGCCGCGGTCCGGTGGGGGCGCCGAGGTCGGGGAAGTCGCCCGAGGCGATCATCGAGAACAGGTCGTTCGCGCAGTCGTTGAACGTCAGCTCCTGACGGCTGGGCGTGCGCGTCTCGCTGAGGTTGGTGTGCCGGGTGAGCACCGCGATCGGGCGATCGGTGGTCTCGGGATTCGAGGCGCCCAGGCGGCGGATGACGGGCACGGCGCGGACGCGCGTGGGGGTCTCCTCGAACCAGTCCGGGGCGGAGGTGTCGACGATGCGGGCGGTCTCGAACGCCTCGACGACCTGCGCCCGCCACTCCGACTTGATGCGCTGACCGACGAAGTCGCGGTAGAAGAGGGTCGCCGCGCTGGAGGGCCGCGCGTGGGCGACCGCGACGAAGCTGTCGTCGGCGGTCGGCACCCACAGGACGATGTCGGCGAACGCCAGATCCGCGAGCAGCTGAAGGTCGCCGACCAGCAGGTGCAGCCATTCGACGTCCGCGTCTGTGGAGCGGCCGTGGGCGAGGACGAGATCACTGAGGGTCGACACGACGACCAGCCTAAGCGGTCGTTCGGGGCCCTCCCGAACGGGTGAGCCGCGGCCTCGGGATCACCTCACAAGCCGCGTTGCGCGCCTGCTTATCCACAGTGGCGCGACCAGGACGATGGTGAGCATGCCTCGACTGCTTCGATGGGTCGTCCCCCGCGTCTGACCCTGAGCGCGACCCGAACCCGCCCGAGCAGAAAGGTGACCCGACCCATGGATCGCTCGTTCAGCCACTGGAGCACTCCGCATGAGCCGCCCCTCGCACTCCTTCGACTACCGCTCCCTTCCTCTCGAGGCCGGCGCCGCGGGACGGCCGGCAGTCGCGTTCTTCGCTGCTCAGCCCGCGACGCGAGCGGAGCTGCCGGATCCGGAGCCGATCCTCTCGCGGCTCACGCTGCTGGTCGTCGAGATCCTCGCGGGCTCCCGTGAGATCGACCAGATCGCCCGCTGGCTGACCGACGACGTCTACCGGCATCTGCAGAAGCGCGTCGTGCTCGCTTCCCGCGCCAGGAGCCTGCAGAAGCGGCCGGCGCACCGGATCCCGTTCACCGTCGGCCGGGTCGTGATGTCGGAGCCGCGCGACGGAGTCGTCGAAGCGGTCGTCCTCGTGCACAACCGCGTGCGCACCCGCGCCGTCGCGATCCGCCTGGAAGGCATGGACGCGCGGTGGCGCGCCACCGCCGTGAACGTGCTGTGACCGGCGCCGCGGCGCGGGCGGGACCCGCGAGCCCCGGCTCCGCGGCCGGGAACGCCGCAGGCCCCGCCCCCGCCGGAGCGGGAGACGGGGCCTGCGGAACGGGCGTCAGCGGCGCTTGGACTGCGCGCGGCGCTCCTGGCGGTTGGCGGGGGTGTCGTCCTCGCTCGGCGTCTGCTGGCCGAAGGCGCCGGTGGTGGAGGCGTCCTCCTCCTCGCCCTCGGGCAGCGCCGCGCGGGCCTCGGCGGCGCGGGCCTTGGCGGTGGCCGCCTGCTGCACCTGGCCGCGCTGATTCCGGACCTCGACCCCGCCCGAGTCGCTCGGAGCCGAGTAGCTGAGCTTCTCGACCGGGGCGACGGGCTGCGCGAGACCCTTGGCGGCGACTCCGGCGACCTCGCCCTGCTTCTGCGTGACCTCGACCTCGAGGTTGAACAGGAAGCCGACGGTCTCCTCGCGGATCTGCCCCATCATCTGCTGGAACAGGGCGAAGCCCTCGCGCTGGTACTCGACCAGCGGATCGCGCTGCGCCATGGCGCGCAGGCCGATGCCGTCCTTCAGGTAGTCCATCTCGTAGAGGTGGTCGCGCCAGCGGCGATCGATGACGGACAGCACGACGCGGCGCTCGAGCTCGCGCATCGCGGGCGAGCCGAGCTGGTCCTCGCGGCGCTGGTAGGCGAGCTTCGCGTCCGAGAGGATCTCGCGGCGCATGAACTCCTTGTTGATGCGGCCGCGGCTGCCCGCCTCCTGCACGACCTCGTCGATCGTGAGGCTGATCGGGTAGAGCGTCTTGAGCTCGGTCCAGAGGGCGTCGAAGTCCCAGTCGTCGCCGTTCCCCTGGCCGGTGTGCACGTCGAGGATCTCGTCGATCACGTCGACGAGGAACTTCTGAGTGCGCTCGTGGAGGTCGTCGCCCTCGAGGATGTGGCGGCGGTCGGAGTAGATCGCCTCGCGCTGGCGGTTCAGGACGTCGTCGTACTTGAGGACGTTCTTGCGGATCTCGGCGTTGCGCGCCTCGACCTGCGACTGCGCGCTGCGGATCGCCCGCGAGACGACCTTCGACTCGATCGCGATGTCATCCGGCACGTTGCCGCGGCCCATGAGGGCCTCGGCGGCGCCCGAGTTGAACAGGCGCATCAGGTCGTCGGTCAGCGACAGGTAGAAGCGGCTCTCGCCGGGGTCGCCCTGACGTCCCGAGCGGCCGCGGAGCTGGTTGTCGATGCGGCGGGACTCGTGGCGCTCGGTGCCGAGCACGTAGAGACCGCCGGCGGCCTGGACCTTCTCGGCCTCCTCGGCGACCTTCGACTTGACGCCCTTGAAGACGTCGTCCCAGGCGGCCTCGTACTCGTCCGGGGTGTCGACGGGGCTGAGGCCCTTGGCGGTCATCTCGGCGACGGCGAGGAACTCGGCGTTGCCGCCGAGCATCACGTCGGTGCCTCGACCGGCCATGTTCGTCGCGACGGTGACGGCACCGAGGCGGCCGGCCTGGGCGACGATGGCCGCCTCCCGCGCGTGGTTCTTCGCGTTCAGCACCTCGTGCCGGACGCCCTTCTTGGCGAGCAGGCGCGAGAGGTACTCGCTCTTCTCGACGCTCGTCGTGCCGACGAGGACGGGCTGGCCCTTCTCGTGGCGCTCGGCGATGTCCTCGACGACCTGCGCGAACTTCACCTGCTCGTTCTTGTAGACGAGGTCGGGGTTGTCGATGCGCTGCATCTTGCGGTTCGTCGGGATCGGGACGACGCCGAGCTTGTAGGTCGCCATGAACTCCGACGCCTCGGTCTCGGCGGTTCCGGTCATGCCGGAGAGCTTGGAGTAGAGGCGGAAGTAGTTCTGCAGCGTGACGGTAGCGAGCGTCTGGTTCTCGGCCTTGACCTGCACGCCCTCCTTCGCCTCGATCGCCTGGTGGATGCCCTCGTTGTAGCGGCGCCCGGCGAGGATGCGGCCGGTGTGCTCGTCGACGATCATGACCTCGCCGTTGAGCACGACGTAGTCCTTGTCCTTCTTGAACAGGGCGCGGGCCTTGATCGAGTTGTTCAGGAACGAGATCAGCGGGGTGTTCGCGGACTCGTACAGGTTGTCGATGCCGAGGTAGTCCTCGACCTTCTCGATGCCGGGCTCGAGGACGCCCACGGTGCGCTTCTTCTCGTCGACCTCGTAGTCCTCGCCCTCGACGAGGCGCTTGGCCAGCCCCGCGAACTCCGAGAACCAGCGGTTCGCCTCGCCCGATGCCGGGCCGGAGATGATCAGCGGCGTGCGCGCCTCGTCGATGAGGATCGAGTCGACCTCGTCGACGATCGCGAAGAAGTGGCCGCGCTGCACCATGTCCTGGGCCTGCCACGCCATGTTGTCGCGCAGGTAGTCGAAGCCGAACTCGTTGTTCGTGCCGTAGGTGATGTCGGCCGCGTACTGCTCGCGGCGCTGCTCCGGGGTCTGACCCGAGAGGATCACGCCGGTCGTCATGCCGAGCGCGCGGAACACGCGGCCCATGAGCTCCGACTGGTAGGACGCGAGGAAGTCGTTGACCGTGACGATGTGAACGCCGCGGCTGGCGATGGCGTTGAGGTAGGCCGGGAGGGTGGCCACGAGGGTCTTGCCCTCGCCGGTCTTCATCTCGGCGATGTTGCCGAGGTGCAGGCCCGCACCGCCCATCAGCTGCACGTCGAAGTGGCGGAGGCCGAGGGTGCGGCGGGACGCCTCGCGGACGGCGGCGAACGCCTCCGGGAGCAGGTCGTCGAGCGATTCGCCGTTCGAGTAGCGCTCACGCAGCTCGACGGTCTCGTTCTTCAGCTCCTCGTCGCTGAGGTGCGTGAAGTCCTCTTCGAGGGCGTTGACGGCTTTCGCGTAGTTCTCGAGGCGGCGGAGGATCCGCCCCTCCCCGACGCGAAGGACCTTTTCGAGAACTGAGGCCACGGGGTACTCCAAAACGTAGAAGGCAGGCGCCCGGCGCCAGAGCGCGGACCGCGACCAGCCTAGTCGCGGACCGCTGAGCGCGGACCGTCCGACGCGTCCGCCCTCGGCGGACGCACGGGTCCGCGCACGAGGACGGGCCCCGGCGCTGTGCGCACCGGGGCCCGTCGGACGATCGCGAGGACCTAGGGCGTGTTGAACACGCCCTAGACCGCGGCCTGCTCCGCGAGCTCGTCGGCCTCGTCGCCGAGGGAGATCACTCCGTAGTCCCAGCCCTTCCGGCGGTAGACCACGCTCGGGCGTCCGGAGTCGGCGTCGATGAACAGGTAGAAGTCGTGTCCGACGAGCTCCATGTAGTCGACGGCGTCGTCGACGCTCATCGAGACGGAGGCGAAGACCTTCTTGCGGATGACGACGGGGCAGTACGGCTCCTCCTCGACGTCGTCCACCGCCTCGGCGGGGGCGGTCTGCACCGGGATCACCCCGGTGCTGACGGCCTGCAGGACGGCGGCGTCGGCCGGCTGGATGCCGACTCCGCTGAAGTCCGCGGCCGCCGCGTCGCGCAGCGACGTGGGCCGGTGCTGGCCCCGATGGACCTTCTTGCGGTCCTTGGCTCGTCTCACGCGTTCGAGGAGTCGCCCGAGGGCCACGTCGAACGCCGCGTACTTGTCCGCTCCGTCGGCCTCGGCCCGCACCACGGGCCCCTTGCCGATCAAGGTGAGCTCGACGCGGTCGCCACCGCTCGCCCCCTTGGACTCGCTGTGGCGGCTCGCCCTGATCTCGAGCGCGAGCGCCCGGTCGGCGAGGTGGGCCACCTTCTCCGACTTCTCCGTCGCGTACGCGCGGAAGCGATCGGTGATGCCCAAGTTGCGTCCTGTGATGTCGATGTCCATGACAACCTCCCAGTCGAGTACGGCGTGCCGCCTTTCTCCGGGCGGACCGTTCACGCCGTGGAGCCCACCGTAGTCCCCGGTCACCGAAGTGTCACCGGACGTTCATCGGAAGACGCGTGCGGAGTTCCCGGGAGTCCCCCGACGATCCGGCGACCGACCGCAGCCCGGTGGCGGCCAGGGCGACGGCGCCGCGTACTGTTCCGCCCGCCGCCTCGACGGCGCGCCGGAGCTCGAGCAGCGTCGCGCCCGACGTGACCACGTCGTCGACGAGGACCGCCTCGAGCCCGTCGAGGCGGCGGCGCGCCGCGAACGCGCCGTCGAGGTTGCCGCTGCGCTCGCGCCGGTCGAGACCCACCTGGTCCACGGAGCGACGCGTGCGCGTGATCGGACGCGCGACCCTCCCGCCGCACCCGCGGACGAGGAGGTCGACGGGATCGTACCCGCGCCTCATCCGGCGGCCGTGCGACCCCGGAGGGGCGACGAGCGTCGCGGTGCGGCCGTCGAGCGCGTGCGCGAGGGCCGGGCGCAGCCGGGCGGCGAGCGCTCCGGCGGCGTCGCTCCGACCCTCCTCCTTCAGGGCGACCACCAGGCGGCGCGCGACCCCGGTGTACGGCGCGCCGGAGGTCACGACGAGCGGGTGCCCCGGCGGCCCCAGAAGGCGTACCGGGGGCGTCGGGAGGGCGACGAGAGCTTCGGCGCAGTCGTCGCACGGGACGCGCACGACCGGGCGGCCGCAGGCGGGGCAGTCGACCGGGAGCAGGACCGCCAGGGCGTCGAGGAGGGAGTCGCGGAGCATGCGCCGAGCTTGGCCGGCACCGGACCGACAGGACGCGCCGAGTGCCGGGGTCGGTCGCGGATCGTCCTGGGGAGGAGCCTCAGGACCCCATGCCGGTCTGGGTCGCGAGGAGCCGGACGTCCGTCGCGATCGTCTGCCACGCCGACCCGCGCTGCTGGCGCAGCTCCCCGCCCTCGGCGAGGATCCGGATCTGCGTGGTCGCGTTGCCGGCCGCGATCTGCGTCGCCCCGCTCGTCGTCCCGAGGGGTGTCGCTCCTCCGCCGAGCTGGTGGAGGGTGACGACGTCCTCGCCCGTCGAGCCGCGGACGACCGAGACCACGTCGAGCTCGTCGGTCCAGCCCGCCGTCACCGCGGTGCCGAGGGTCGAGGCGAGGACGACGGGCTCGCCGACGGCCACCGGATCGCCGCCGCCGGACCGCGAGATCCCGGCCACGAGGACGGACGCCTGCTCCCCGTCCTGCACCAGGGCGAGCATCCGGGTGCCGTCCCGCGAGACCGAGAGCGAGGCGATCGTCTCGATCTCGGACCACGCCGTCGCGATCTGGAACGACTCCGTGCCGTCGGGCGAGTACGCGACGAGCTGGTTCGGCGCCGCCGACGGCACCGACCAGACGTAGCCGAAGGGATCGATGGCCGGCGCGGTCAGCCCGGCGCGGGCGTCCAGGAGGACGTCGGCCTGATCCGGGGCGACGAGCGAGACCCCTGCGGCCGAGAGCACCGCGGCGGCGGCCTCGGAGTCGGCGCCCCGCTGCTCGCCGAGGGCGACGGCTCGCGGCGAGAGCGCGCGCACCCGGTCCGACACCGCCGTCTCGGCCAGGCTGGCAGAGCCGAGGAAGCCGAACGCCTCGTCCGTGAGGACCAGCGGGCGGGTGTCGACGCGAGGGCTGATCGGCAGTCCGCTCACCTCGACCGGCACCTCGATCGGGTTCTGCTCGACGGACAGGGTCACACCGGTCACGTTCGAGACCGAGGCGAGGCTGCGGCTGAGCTGGAGGCGCATGAGGCGCCACTGGCGCTCGTCGGCCTCGAGGGCGGCGGAGTTCAGATCGACCACGGCCTGCTGCGACTCGACCGGGACGGTCTCGGCGGCGAGCGCCGTGCCGGTCGGGAACGCCGAGGCGACGGCTCCGGAGTCGCTCAGCCAGGGCGTGGGACCGCGCAGGAGCTCGGTGACGATCGTGGTGCTCGTCGAGCTGTCGGCGCGCGACGCGAACCACCGGAGGTCCGGCACGAGGTACGTGTAGGACGGATCGAAGTAGTACAGCGCATGGGTCGAGAAGACCTGCTCGAAGGTGGTGCGGTCGATGACGACGCCGCTGGGCGGCGCGCTGATGCGCCACTCCCCGTCCTCCTGGACGAACCCGTAGTCGAGGCTCAGCGCCGTCGTCGACGAGACCTCGGTGTAGACGCCCGTCGCATCGACCTCGGCGACCGGCGTGATCGACAGCGTCAGCGTCGACACCGACTGCTGCGCGGGCGAGCGCTGGCCCTCGTCCACCGTGACGTGCTCGCTCGGGGTCCAGTCGGCCCCCGAGGAGAGGAACTCCCGGGCGATCTTGTAGTTGCTCTGCGGGCTCGACGCGGCGTCGATGAAGCCGGTGAGGATCTCCCGCTGCGAGGCGCCCATCGCCGGCCCCGAGGGCAGGAAGTCGTACTGGAGGTCCTGCGGCGCGGCGTCCGGTCGCCCGACGCCCACGTCGCCGTCGCGCGGGATGCCCGCGCAGCCGACGAGCGCGAGCAGCAGTGCCGCGGCCCCGGCGAGCGTCCGGAGGCTCCGCCGGCTCACGGCACGGCCTCGGGCAGCGGGGGCATCACGATCGGACCGGTGAAGGCCTGCTCCCCCGCGTCCACGGGCGGGAGGGGCAGCGGCGAGGAATCGATCCGCTCGCCGCGCCGGCGCGGAATGGTCAGGCGGAAGCACGCTCCGCGGTCGGGCATGGACCAGACCTGCAGCCAGCCGTGGTGCAGGGCTGTGTCCTCCTGGGCGATGGACATGCCCAGCCCCGTCCCTCCCAGCGTGCGCTTGCGGGAGGGGTCCGCGCGCCAGAACCGGTCGAAGACCCGCACGACCTCCTCCGAGCTCATCCCGTGACCGTAGTCGCGGACCGCCAGGGCGACCGCCGTGGCGTTGCTGTCGACGGTGACGACGATCTCGCGGCCGTCGCCGTGCTCGATCGCGTTGCCGAGGAGGTTGCGGACGATGCGGCGGATGCGGCGCGCGTCCATGTCGGCGTCGAAGTAGCCGCCGGGCGCGGACAGGGTCAGCACGGAGCCGTTCGCCTCGGCGATCCCGCGCATGCCGTCGATCTCCTCGCTCGCCAGGCGCACCAGGTTCACCGGCTCGAGCTCGAGCTCGGCGGATCCGGCGTCGTGCCGCGAGATCTCGAGGAGGTCGGCGAGCAGGCTCTCGAAGCGGGCGATCTGGCCGTGCAGCAGCTCGACCGTGCGCTCGGCGACCGGAGGGAAGCCCTCGCGCTGGTCGTAGAGGACGTCGCCGGCGAGCTTCATCGTCGTGAGCGGCGTGCGCAGCTCGTGGGAGACGTCCGAGACGAACCGCTGCTGGACGCGGCTCAGCGTCGCGAGCTCGCTGATCTGCTCCTGCAGGCTGTCGGCCATGCCGTTGAAGGAGCGGGCGAGCGTCGCGATCACGTCCTCGCCCTTCTCCGGGATGCGCACGTCCCTGTCGCCGGCGGCGAGCCGCTGGCTCGTCAGCGCAGCGACGCGCACGGGAGCGACCACGAGGCGGACGACGACGTAGCTCACGGCCCCGATCAGGAGGATCAGGAGGAGGCCGGCGATGTTCAGCACCTGCTGCACGAACTGCAGGGTGCGCTCGGCGTCGGCGAGCGAGTAGCCGATGTAGAGCTCGTACCGCCCCGCGGAGCTGGGCAGCTCGAGGGTCGAGCCGACCAGGATCCCCGGCTGCTCCTGGCCGTCCGCGTCGAGCGTCACGGACTGCCAGTACTGCCCCTCGGAGCCCGCCTGCACCCGCTCGCGGAGGTCGGGGCTGATGACACCGTCCTGCAGCTGCCGGTTGTAGATGTCCTGAGGAGCGAGCGAGGACGGCTCCTGATCGGGAGAGCGCACGATCGCGAAGAGCGCGGACGAGGAGGCGTCCCGGATGGCGGTGCGGACCGAGTTCATGACCTCCTCCATGTCCTGGCGCGAGGACACGGTCGAGGCGTCCAGGTAGCCCTGCGCGGCGCGGGTGGCGCGGGAGGTGTCCCCCGTGACCTGCGTCAGCCGCGACTGGAAGAGGTTGTCGCTGATGCTGTACGACAGGTACGCGCCGGTCGAGCCGATCGCCACTCCGCTGAGCAGCACCGTGATCGCCACCGCGCGGAACTGCAGCGAGCGCCTCCAGGCGCGCAGCACGCGGCGGGGCCACCGGCGGACGCCGGAGACCGGGAAGCGGCGCGCGAGGGACACGGTCAGGCCGGCAGGACGGCGCCGGCGCGGTAGCCGACGCCGCGCACGGTCATCACGATCCGGGGGTCGTCCGGATCCTTCTCGACCTTCGCGCGCAGGCGCTGCACGTGCACGTTCACGAGGCGGGTGTCGGCCTTGTAGTGGTACCCCCACACCTGCTCGAGCAGCATCTCGCGGGTGAAGACCTGCTGGGGCTTGGAGGCCAGCGCGAGCAGGAGGTCGAACTCGAGCGGGGTCAGGCCGATGCGGGTGTCGCCGCGGCGCACCTCGTGACCGGCGACGTCCAGGCTCAGGTCCCCCACCTGGAGCACCGCGTTCGCCGCGACCTGCGCGGGCCGAAGACGGGTCTTGATCCGCGCGACGAGCTCCTTCGGGTCGAAGGGCTTCACCATGTAGTCGTCCGCCCCGGACTCGAGGCCCTGCACCACGTCCGAGGTGTCGGACTTGGCGGTGAGCATGATGATCGGCACGCCGGACTCGGCGCGGACCGCCCGGCAGACCTCGATGCCGTCCATGCCCGGGAGCATCAGGTCGAGCAGGAGGAGGTCGGGACGGGACCGGCGGAACGCCTCCAGGGCGCCGGAGCCGTCGGCGCAGAAGGAGACGTCGTAGTCCTCCGCCCGCAGCACGATGCCGATCATCTCGGCCAGGGCCGCATCGTCGTCGACCACCAGAATGCGCGCGCTCATCAGCCTGTCTTCCTCGTCCTCTTCTCGCGCTCACCCCCCTGGGCACCCGCGGATGTGCTCCAGGCTAACCGAGTCCGCCCGGGCTTCGGCCGGACGCTGGGCGGGAGCCGTCGACAGGCCTGTGACAGCATGGGAGGGATGACCGACGCAGCTCACTGGCCACCGCCCGCGGAGCCCTCCGACCCGGCCTCCGTGCAGGACGCTCCGGGCCCGCCGGCGGGCGCGCCGATCCCTCCCGCTCCGGTCGCGCCGGCGGCGTGGACGCCGTCGAGTCCCTGGCAGCCGACGGGTGCTCCGGCGGGCTGGACCCCGCCGCCGCGACCCGGGCTCGTCCCCCTGCGCCCGCTCGGCTTCGGCACCCTCCTCGGCGCCCCCTTCCAGGTGCTGCGCCGCAGCCCGCGCACCACTCTCGGCGTCGCCCTCCTCCTCCAGGGCGTCGGCTCCGTGCTGGCCCTGGTGATCTACGGAGTCGTCGCCCTCCTCGCCATCGGACGGATCGACCAGGCGGACGTCGCCGATCGGGACGCCGTCGGCGCCGGGGCCGTCGCGATCGTGATCCTGGCCGCGCTCATCCCGCTCGGCGTCTCGCTCGCCACGGGAGCCCTCGTCCAGGGGGTCGTGGTGCTCGAGGTGTCGCGCGCCGTGCTGGGCGAGCGTCCCACCCTGAAGCAGCTGCTGGGGCGCCTCCGGGGCCGCTTCTGGGCGCTGGTCGGCTGGACGGTCCTCCAGGGCGTCGGGCTGATGCTGCTCGTCCTGGTCGCGGTCGCCGTGGCGGTGCCCCTGTTCGTCGTCGGCGCCCAGGACGCGGGGGCCGGCGCGATCGTCGGCGGGGTCCTCGTGCTGCTCTTCGCCGGGGCGGCGGCGACCGCTCTCGGCGTCTGGCTCGGCACGAAGCTCGCCCTCGTGCCCAGCCTCATCGTCGTCGAGCGCCTCCCGCTGCGTCGGGCGGTCGCGCGGTCGTGGCGGCTCGTGACCGGCGGATTCTGGCGGACGCTCGGCGCACTGGCGCTGATGCTCCTCATCGTGCAGGTCGCGGGCCAGGTCGTCGCCACTCCGCTCAGCCTGCTGGTGCCGATCGGCGGCGCACTGATCGCCCCGACCGATCCGAACGCGCAGATCGCCGCGTCCCTGGTCGTCACGCTGCTCTCCCTCGCCGTGGGACTGGTGATCGGAGCGGTCGGCACGGTGCTGCAGGCCGCGGTCACCGGGCTCGCGTACCTCGACCGCCGGATGCGACGGGAAGGCTTCGACCTCGTGCTGATGCGGCACGTCGAGGACCGCGCCGCCGGGCTCCCCAGCCCGGACCCCTTCCCGTCCCCGGAGCGGGCGCCGAGGTGATCCGCGCCGTCCTGGCCGCGGCTCCGCTCGACCCCGACGCCCGCGAGGCCCGCCGCCTCCTGCTCGAGGAGCTGGCCGATCCGCGCTACCGTGCGGCGGAGCCGAGCTGGTTCGACCGCGCCGTCCAGGCGATCCGCGACTGGTTCACGTCGCTCAGCGTCCCGACCGACGGGCCGGCCGTTCCGATCGCGGCGGTGATCGGCGTGCTCGTGATCCTGGCGCTCGTGGTCACCGCCCTGCTGATCGCCGGGCGACCGAGCCTGCGGCGCCGCAGCTCCGTGCGCGGCTCGGTCCTCGCGGAGGACGACGGCCGCTCGGCCGACGAGCTCCGCGCGCTGGCCGAGGCGGCGGCCGCCCGCGGCGACTGGGACGAGGCGGTGATCGAGCGCTTCCGGGCCCTCGTCCGCGCCCTCGACGAGCGGACGCTCGTGCGCGCCTCGCCGGGCACGACGGCGCACAGCTTCGCCCGACGCGCCCAGTCCGTGTTCCCCGCGTCCGCGGGGCCCCTGCGGCGCGCCGCGGACGACTTCGACGGCGTGCGGTACCTCGACCGTCCGGGCGGGGCAGACGACTACGCGCGCATCCGGGCGCTCGACGACTCGCTCGCCCGCGAGGCCGCTCCCCTCGACGCGCTCTCGAGCACGGCGGACCGCCGGTGAGCGCGACCGACACGGTGTCGACGCCCACCCTCGGCGCGCTGCTGCGCCGAGGACGCCTCTGGGCCGTGCTCCTCGCCCTCGTCGCCGTCGGGACGCTCCTGCTCACCGTCGCGACGGGAGCACCGTCCCTCGCGCCGGACCTCGATCCCGACAGCGCCGCTCCGGACGGTGCGCGCGCCGTGGCGCAGGTGCTCCGCGAGCAGGGCGTGGACGTGGTCCGGGCAGACATGCTCGAGGACGCGATCGCCGCGGCCGGCCCGGGAACGATCGTTCTCGTCGACGACTCCGACGCCGTCCTCGACACCGACCAGTACACGGACCTCGAGGACGCCTCCGCCGCGATCGTCCTGGTGCAGCCGACCGGCGACGCCCTCGAGGCGCTCCTGCCCGGCGCCGCCTTCGCAGGGGCGCCCCTCGACGGCGGCGACCTCGACGCGGACTGCAGCCTGCCCGCCGCCGTGCGCGCCGAGAGCATCCCCTCGGGCGGCCAGACCTACCGCCTCCTCGACGGCGGAGCGATCGGCTGCTTCCCCTCCGGCGACGACGCGTACGCCCTGGTCTCGGGCACGAGCCCCGGAGGAGCGGACGTCACGGTCGTCGGCGACGCGGCCCTCCTCCGCAACAGCACCGTCGACGAGGGCGGCCGGGCCTCTCTCGCCCTGAACCTCCTCGGGGCCCGCGACCGGCTCGTCTGGTACCGCGCGAGCCTCGACGACCTCCGCGGAGAAGCGGCCGTCGATCCCGCCGATCTCGCCCCGGGGTGGGTCACGCCCGCGATCCTCCTGCTCCTCGGCGTGGGCGTCGCCGCGGCGGTGTGGCGCGGTCGGCGCTTCGGCCCCCTCGCCGTCGAGCCGCTGCCCGTCGTCGTGCACGCCAGCGAGACCGCTCGCGGGCGCGCGCGCCTGTACGCCCGCGGAGGGACGCGGCTGCGTGCCCTCGACGCGCTCCGCATCGGCACGCTGCGGCGGCTCGCCTCGATGCTCGGCCTGTCCGCCTCCGCCGGGGTCGACGAGATCGTGACGGGAGCCGCCGACCTGCTCGGCCTGGACCCGGTCGCCCTGCGCCGCCTGCTCGTCGACGACGCGCCCGCGGACGACCGCGCGCTCGTCAGCGCCTCCGACGACCTCCTCCGTCTCGAGAGCGCCGTGCGCGCCGCCCTCGCTCCGACTCCGCACCCCGCCCGACGACAGGAAGGCCCTCTCCGATGACCGACTCCACCCTCCCGCCGATCGCCGACGACGCGCTGCGCGGCGAGCTCGACCGCGTCCGCACCGAGGTCGGCCGCGCCGTCGTCGGTCAGGACGGCGCGGTCTCGGGCCTGCTCATCGCCCTGCTCGCGGGCGGCCACGTGTTGCTCGAAGGCGTCCCCGGAGTCGCGAAGACGCTGCTCGTGCGCGCCCTGTCGCTGTCGCTCGGGCTCGACACGCGGCGCGTGCAGTTCACCCCCGACCTCATGCCCGGTGACATCACCGGCTCGCTGGTCTACGACGCCTCGACCTCCGGATTCGCGTTCCGCGAGGGCCCGGTCTTCACGAACCTCCTGCTCGCCGACGAGATCAACCGCACGCCTCCGAAGACCCAGGCCGCACTGCTCGAGGCGATGGAGGAGCGCCAGGTCAGCGTCGACGGGCGGACCCTCGCGCTGCCCGACCCGTTCCTCGTCGCCGCCACCCAGAACCCGGTCGAGTACGAGGGCACCTACGCGCTGCCCGAGGCGCAGCTCGACCGCTTCCTGCTCAAGCTCGTCCTCGAGATCCCGCCGCGCGAGGTGGAGGTCGAGGTCCTCTCCCGCCATGCTGTCGGGTTCGACCCGCGCGACCTGGCCGCGGCCGGCGTGCACCCGGTGCTCGACGCGGGCCGCCTGCGCGCCGCTCAGGAGTCGGTCCGTCGCGTCGGGGCGGGCCCCGATGTGCTGGGCTACATCGTCGACATCGCCCGCGCCACGCGGGAGAGCCCGAGCGTGAAGCTCGGCGTGAGCCCGCGCGGCTCGACCGCTCTCCTGGCGGCCTCGCGCGCCTGGGCCTGGCTGAACGGCTACGGATCCATCACCCCGGACCACGTGCAGGCGATGGTCCTGCCGGTCCTGCGCCACCGGATCCAGCTGCAGCCGGAGGCCGAGCTCGAGGGCGTGCGCACCGAGGCCGTCCTCGGCGGCATCCTGCAGCAGGTCCGGGTCCCGGTCTGACCCGTGCACCTCACCGGACGCTCCGTCCTCGTCCTCCTCGTCGGCCTCGTGCCCGTCGTCCTGCTCGGCGGGAGCGCGCAGGCCGCCACCGCCGTGCTCGCGCTCTGGCTGCTCGCCTGGTGCGTCCTGGTCGGCATCGACCTCCTCGTCGCGGGGTCGCCGCGGGCGATCGTCCTGGAGCGGAGCGTCCCGGACCGGGTCCGCCTCGGTGAGCGCGTCGAAGCGGAGCTGCTGATCACGAACACCGGCCGTCGACGCATCAGGGGCGTCGTCCGCGACGCCTGGGAGCCGTCCGCGGGGGCGCTGCGCACCCGCACCGCCCTCCGGCTGCCCCCGGGCGAGCGCCGCGCGGTCACGACGGTGCTCGAGCCCCGCAGGCGCGGCGAGCGCCGGGCGCTGCACGTCACCGTCCGCTCGAACGGGGTCCTGGGCCTCGCCGGGCGGCAGGCGACGCGCTCCGCCCCCGCGACGGTACGGGTGCTCCCCCCGTTCCGGTCGCGCCGGCACCTCCCCTCGCGCCTCGCCCGGCTGCGCGAGCTCGAGGGCCGCACGAGCGTGATGATCCGCGGGCAGGGCACCGAGTTCGACAGCCTCCGCGAGTACGTCCGCGGCGACGACGTCCGCTCCCTCGACTGGAGGGCCACGGCCCGCCGCCGCGAGCCCGTCGTGCGGACCTGGCGCCCGGAGCGGGACCGCCGGGTGGTCGTCGTCCTCGACACCGGGCGCACCTCCGCGGCCCGCATCGCGGACGAGCCGCGGCTCGACACCGCGATCGAGGCGGCCCTGCTCCTGTCGGCTCTGGCGGCCGGCGCCGGCGACCGGATCGACGTGCTCGCGTTCGACCGCACCCGTCGGGCCCGGGTCCACGGCGCCACCGGCAGCGAGGTGCTCGGCCGCGTCGTCGACGCGCTGGCACCGGTGCAGCCGCACCTGATCGAGACCGACTGGTCGGCCGTGCCCGCGCAGGTGCGCGCCCTGGTCTCGCAGCGCTCGCTCGTCGTCCTCCTGACCGCGCTCGACTCGGTCGGGGCGTCCGAGGGCCTGCTCGCGGTCCTCCCCCAGCTCACGCGCACCCACACGGTCGTCGTGGCGTGCGCCGTGGATCCCGAGCTCGTCGAGATGGCGGCCGATCGGAGCGACCGCGCGGCCGTGTACACCGCCGCGGCGGCCGAGCGCTCGCTGAGCGACGCGGACCGCCTCTCCGCCGCCGTCCGTCGGCTCGGCGGCGACGTCGTGCTCGGCACTCCGGAGAAGCTGCCCCCGGCGCTCGCCGACCGCTACCTCGCGCTCAAGGCGGCCGGGCGGCTCTGAGCCCGCGTCAGGCGTCGGCGATGCTCCGGGAGCCGCCGGCCTCGCGGTCGAGGTCGCCGGTCTCGCCCGCGCGCGCCGCACGACCGCCGAGCACGATCATGTACGCGAGGAAGGCGAGCAGCGCCGCCGAGCCGATCCCGATCTTGACGAACCACGGCCACGGGGCCGGCGTCACGAAGCCCTCGATGACCCCGGCGACGAACAGCACGAAGACCAGCCCGATCGCGACGGTGAACAGGCTCCGCGCGTCCTCGGCCAGTGCCTGCCCGCGGGCGCGCGCTCCCGGCGCGATCCAGGCCCAGAAGATCCGCAGTCCCGCCGCCGCGGCGACGAACACCGCGGTCAGCTCGAGCTGACCGTGCGGGGCGATGTAGAGGAAGAAGGTGTCGCCCTCGCCGTAGTGGAACATGACGGCGACGGAGGTGCCCAGGTTCTGCGCGTTCTGCAGGATGATGTACGGCACGTAGACGCCGACGATCCCGAAGGCCACGCACTGCGCCGCGATCCACGCGTTGTTCGTCCAGACCTGGCCGGCGAAGGACGCGGCGGGGTTCTCGGAGTAGTAGTCGACGAAGTCGTTCTCGGCGAAGCGCCGCAGCTGCTCGTCGTCGCCGAGCGACGCCAGCAGTCGTGGGTCGCCGAGGATCCACACCGCGAACAGGGTCGCGATCAGCGCCGTGGCCAGCGCGACCGCGAGGGTCAGCCAGCGGAGTCGGTGCAGGGCCGCGGGGAGCGTCACGACCGCGAAGCGCGCGACCGCCGCCAGCGGGTCCTCGCCCGTCCCGGTGAGCCGACCGCGCGCCCGCGACAGCGAGACCGCGAGCCGGGCGCCCGCGGCGGTCGAGCCGGCCGTCGAGGCTATCGCGGCGAGATCGGCGGAGGCGGACTGGTACCGCTCCACGAGCTCGTCCGCCTCGTCGCCGGTCAGCCGACGCTTGCGCGAGAGCTCGTCCAGGCGGCGCCAGTGCTCCGCGCGAGCGGTCGAGAGAGCGTCGATGTCCATCTGTTTAGATGATAGCCATGGGCACCGATCGGGCGGACGACGACGACGGCCTGGTCACCGGCGAGGCGATCGCCCTCGAGGTGCCCGTCACGAGCTTCGTCCTGCGCGCGTGCGGCGCGATCATCGATCTGATCGCCGAGCTCCTGCTCGCGCTCCTGCTCTTCTACCTGGTCTCGGTCCTCGCCGGCGACGGCGGGCTCGACGCGTCGGCCACCGCGGCGGTCGGCGTCGCCGCCCTCGTGACCTCCCTCGTCCTCGTCCCCGTCGTCGTCGAGACGGCCACGCGCGGACGCTCGCTCGGCAAGCTCGCCGTCGGCGCCCGGGTCGTCCGCGACGACGGTGGTGCGATCTCGTTCCGCCACGCCCTCGTGCGCGGCCTGACCGCCGTGCTCGAGATCGTGATGACGGCGGGCGGTCTCGCCGCGGTCGTCGGGCTGCTCTCGCGCCGCTCCCGCCGCCTCGGCGACGTCCTCGCCGGCACCCACAGCCGGCTCGAGCGCGTGCCCGCGGCGGCTCCGCTGCAGGCCGAGGTCCCGGCTCCGCTCCTCGGTTGGGCGGCGACCGCCGACGTCGCCCGTCTGCCCGACGCCCTCGCGCGGCGTCTCGCCCAGTTCCTCCGGCAGCGCGGCGGCATGACCGAGCCGTCCCGCTCCCGGCTGGCCGCCTCCCTCGCCCACGAGGCGTCTGCCTTCGTGTCGCCGGTGCCCGCGGCGCCGGCCGAGGACTTCCTGCTGGCGGTCGCCGCCCTGCGCCGCGCCCGCGAGGAGCGCGCCCTGCGTCTGGCGGCCGACCGCCTCGAGCGGCTGGCTCCCGTGCTGTCGGCGGGGCCCCGGGGCTTCCCGCCGCGCACGGATCAGCCCTCGATCGACGGCTCGCGGTAGCGGATCACGCTCCAGCCGACGGGCACCGAGAGCCGCCGGTCGTGCTCCTCGCACAGGTCGTAGCCGTGCGGATCGGGTGCGGGGCTGAGCGGGCCGACCGCGACGAGGGAGTCGGCGTAGTCGTAGGTCAGCGTGACGACGGCCGGGGCGCTGCAGCCCGTCCGCGAGCACTGCCGTCCGTTCATCGCGCCCACAGTAGCAATAGGCTGGAGGCATGCCCCGTGCTCGTCGTTCCACCGCCCGTCAGGCGGCATCGGCCCGGGGCGGATCCCGCGACAGGCACGGGCGCGGCATCCGCGGCCCGGTCACCGGGCCCCACCTGCCCCTCCTGCAGACCCGCACGGACTTCTTCGAGCTGACGGTCGGCTCCGCGATCGACTACCTCCGCGGTGCGTGGCCGGACGAGCTCGCGGGCATCCGCGTCGACGTCGCGGCCACCCCCGACGTCGATCCGGCACGCCTGGCGGCCACCGGGATCGCCCGGTGGCGCGTCGACCACTCCGAGCGCCGCATCACGCTCTACCGCGTGCCGATCGAGCGCCTGGCCAAGCTGCACCGGCGCGACGACCAGCACCAGCGGCTGCTCATCGAGAGCTACGTGTTCCGCGCCGTGGCGGAGCTGCTCGGCCGTGATCCGTGGGACATCTCCCCGGACCGCTTCCGCCACCTCTAGGGCCTGCTCCCGGCACCTCCGAGCGGACTCGGCCGCTCTAGTGCGAGTACACCGTGATCGGCGACGAGAGCGGACCGGGCGGCACGATCGGGTAGGCCGCGATCCTCCCGTCGCTCGCGATCGACACCGACGCCTGCACGGGCTGATCGCTCGAGACGACGAGCTGGTCGATGCCCTGATCGACGGTGACGGAGGAGTAGGGCCCGATCTCGACCGTGCGCGAGCCCGACGCCGCGTCCAGCACGACCGAAGCGGTCGTGTCGCTCGCGTTCGCGAGGTGGAGGCGCGCGCCGGGCTCGCCGGTGCTCGCGACTCCGAACGGCGTCGAGACCGAGGTGCCGGAGGCGAACCAGGCGTAATCGGTGCCGGCCGTGCCGGTCGAGGTGGTGCGCCCCGCGGCGACGACGGGCTCGTCCGAGTTCAGGGTGATGCGGTAGGACCCCTCGGCGAGTCCGGACAGCGGCACCTCGCCGACCCGGCCCGCGGGCACCACGACCTGCGTCGATGTGCCCGCTCCACTCGGGTCCTCGTTCGCCACCTCGATCGACACGGTGCTGTCCGCCTCGCCGGGCGCGAGGATGCGCAGGACGGGGCTGCCCGCTCCCCCGCTGCCGTCGTCGCTCGACGTCTCGGCGGGAGGCGAGGCGATGCGGTAGCCCGAGATGACGGTCAGCGTCGACGGCGACGCGGAGGGCGCCGTCGTCTCGATGCCGACAGGGGTCAGTCCCGAGATGGCGGTGCTCTGCAGGCTGGCCGCGATCTCCCCGCCGCGCGCGGTCATCCGCACCACGGGCTGCACGACGTCGGGAGCGAGACCGGCCAGGGGCAGGGCGCGGACCGTTCCGGCCGGAACGACGATCCCGGACGCGCCCGTGGCCTCGAGGGGGCCGTTCTCGCCGTAGAGCGCCAGATCGACGGTGGCCGCGACCTCGCTCGCGTTCGCGAGCACGAGCACCGAGGTGGAGCCGATGTCGGTCGATCCGCCGACGATCCAGCTGTCAGCCGAGGGCTCTGCGCAGCCGAGCGCGCTCAGGCCCGACACCGTCTCGTTCGCGATCGACTGGGTGGTCGCTCCGCCGGGAACCGGATCGGACTCCGCGGGGACGAGGAGACCCGTGACTCCGCTGCCGGGCGCCGCCAGATCGGGCTCGTCGAGGGCCGTCGAGCTCTGGACGACGTCGTCGGGCCACACCGAGGTGCCGGAGCCCTCGAACGCTCGGAGCTCCTCCGGCTGCGTCGCGTCGAGCAGATCGCCGCCGCAGACGAGGGTGCTGTCGGCGGCCACGGGTGTCACGACCACGCCGTCCGCGGCTCGCGTCGCGTCGGGCAGCGGGAGCAGCTGGGGCAGGACGACCGCGGTCGCGGCGAGGACGACTCCGGCGACGCCGGCCGCGGTGCGCAGGGCGCTGCGGCGGCGGCGGGCGGCGGAGGCGCGGCGATCGCGGGGCGGTGCCGGCGCCGCCGTCGCGACGGAGCCGGTGGTCGCGGCTCCGGGCCGGCGGTTCGAACCCGCGCGGGCGCTCCGACGGTCGGCGCGGGAGGAGCGGCCCGAGGGCGGGGTGGCGGGCATGCTCGTCTCCTGGTCGCGGGGGTCAGACATCGTCGGTCCCGTCGTCGAACTGGCCGGTGGCCTCGCCCGGTTCGTCGTCGATCCCGGCCACCGGCGCGCCGGAACGGCCGCGCTCGAGCGAGAGCCCGGTGGGGACCGCCAGGAGGAGCGCGACGAGGAGGATCAGCAGGAGGCCGGCGGTGTAGGCGATGCCGAACGGACCGACGACGTCCTGCGGGGCGGCCTGGGCGCGGCCTCCCTCGGGATCGACGGCGCTCCAGAGCAGGCCGTAGCGGGTGTCGCCGACGGCTGAGAACGCGGCGTTGCCGTCGAGCGAGACCGCGGCGCGGGCACGGACGGCCGAGGCCGCGTCGCCCGCGTCCTCGCTGCTCGCCTCCGTGAGGACCACGAACCGGACACCGAGCTCGTCGAGCGCCGACGCCACGTCGTAGCCGGTGCGCGACACGAGGTTGCCCGCGAGCTCGTCGATCTCGTCGGTGCTCTCGGCCCCCGTCGCGGCGAGCGTCGACTGCAGGTCGAGCGTCGCTCCGGCGCCGCGCTCGAGACGGGCGAGGATCCCGCCGTCGGCCTGCGGCACCAGCACCACGGTGCCCACCCGCGGGTCGTTCTGCGCCTCGGCGGCCACGTAGGCCGGCAGCGAGCGATCGGAGGTGCTCGCGATGGACGAGGTCCCCTGAGGGAAGGCGAGGGCGAACGGGCCGACCGCGAGTGCGGCGGCGACCGTGACCACGAGCGCGGGCGCCAGGCGGAAGGACGGCAGGGCGCCGAGCGAGAGCGAGAAGCCGATGACCAGACCGAGCCAGTACAGGCTGAGGGGCGATCCGCTCCACACGGCCACCGGCTCGGAGCCCGCCGTCGCGACCTGGATCCCCTGCGCGAGGGAGGCGGTCAGCAGTCCGGCGGAGGCGACGCCCACCCCGCCCAGGGCGGACAGGTTGTTCGGCAGGAGCAGGGAGGCGAGCGCCGCCACGATCAACGGCAGCACCAGCACGGCCGTCGCCAGCGGCGCGGCGGCCTCGGTGATCCCGATGTGCGACAGGAGGTCGATCCAGCCGGCGGTCAGCGCCGACGGCACGCCCGCGAGCAGGGAGAACAGGGCGGCGCGTGCCGACGGGAGCGGGACTCCGGGGTCGGCGAGGATCGCGAGCCAGTCCCCGCGGGGTGCGTGGGCAACGACGAGCGGGAACAGCAGGGCGGCCGCCGGGATCGGCAGACCGGCGAAGCGCCCGACGCGCCGACCGGAGGTCGCGAGGATCACGATCCAGATCGCCAGGAGCGGCAGGGACAGGATCGGCGCGCACGCCACCACCGCCGCGGCCAGGAGCGACGCGGTGGCGGACGCCGACCACGAGCGGTAGGCGCCGAAGCCCGCGAAGAAGAGCCAGGGCAGCAGCACGTGCACGAGGATCGGGCCGGGGCGCCCGTCGGACTGCGCAGCGGCGAACGCGGGAGCGAGGATCCAGACGAGTGCGCCGAACGCCCGCGCGAGGGGCCGCGGGGTGATCCGGGCGATCATCAGCCAGGCGCCCATCGCAGCCAGCGGGAACGCCGTCAGGTACAGCAGCACCATCGCGTAGCTGGGCGACCAGAAGGTCAGCGAGCCGAGGACGGCGAGGACGCCGGCGAAGGGGTCCGCCGCTCCGATGAAGCCCGAGCCGAGGTCGCGCCAGCCGTACGCCGCGTTGCGCCACAGCTCGCCGACCGTCGGCGACAGGGTCAGCAGACCGCCGCCGCTGAGGGCCGGAGCCGCGATCAGCGGGGTGTAGACGATCAGGCCCGCGAGCGCCGCGACGAGGACGACCCACACTCCTCCGCTCTGGAAGAAGTGCAGCGGGTGGCGGTCGCGACCGGCCTGCACCCGCACGGCGTCGTGCCGCACGGAGCGCAGCTGCCGCACGGTGTCGAGCGGGATGCGGAGCGGCGCGATCGACTTCCAGCCGACGTTCTTCGAGGAGCGGAGGATCCTGCGGGCGCGGAGCACCTTGGTGCCGCCGAACGCCACGACGACGGCCGCGAGCAGCTCGCCCCCGACGAGCCCCGGCTGCTTGCGCAGCAGCCGGACGACCGCCCGGCCGACGGCGAGCGGCACGAGGGAGAGCCAGTGGAGGACCAGGAGCGCCACGGGCGCGTAGGCCAGGCGGCGGTGCAGCTGGGCGGTGCGGTGCTGGCGCGCCCGGCGGCGCTCGCCTCCGTCGATCCGGCGGCCGTCGGGGCGCTGCAGGCCGATGCGGGCGGTGGTGACCCGCGCGTCCGGCACCCGGCTGACGCGGTGCCCGGCGAGGCGGGTGCGGATCGAGAAGTCGAGGGCGTCGTCGACGACCGGGAGCCCCGGATCGAAGCCGCCGAGCTCCTCCCAGAGGCTGTGGCGCACGAGCATGCCGCCCGCGGCGACCGAGAGCACGTCGGGGTTGGCGTCGTGCTGGCCCTGGTCGAGCTCGTCCTCGACGAGGTGGACCGTGGTGCCGTAGTTGGTGATCGACTCGCCGTAGCTGCGGATGTAGCCCGATCGCGTCCAGTCCATGACCTTCGGGCCCGCGACCGCCACGGACGGTGCGACCTCGACCGCGCCGAGGAGGGCGGCCAGCGCGCCGGGCTCGGGTGCCGAGTCCTGCGCGAGGAGCCAGAGCCACTCGTCCTCCCCCGCCGGAGGCTGCATCACGCGGACGGCGCGAGCCACGGCCTGGCCGAAGGGGAGGTTCTCGGCGACCTGCACCAGCTGCGAGGGACCCCAGGCGGCGAGCAGCTCACCCGTGGTGTCCTTCGATCCCCCGTCCACGAAGACGGTGGCGTCGGGCTGCCGGGTCTGGGCTCGGAGCGCCGCGAGGGTGCGTTCCAGATACGCGGCGCCGTTGCGCGCGACGAGGACGGCGGTTACTCGGGGATACATCGCGGACCACCCTAGGCGATGGTGGCGGAGCACTCGCCAGCGGCTCGCCGCCCCACTGCGAGGGCGCGGATCGAGCGCGCCCGGGTAGGGACTGCCCTACGCGCGCCGGCGCAGCTTGCGGCGCTCGCGCTCGGAGAGCCCGCCCCAGATGCCGAAGCGCTCGTCGTTCTCGAGGGCGTACTCGAGGCACTGCGAGCGCACCTCGCACGAGGTGCAGATCTTCTTCGCATCACGCGTCGAGCCTCCCTTCTCGGGGAAGAACGCCTCGGGATCGGTCTGCGCGCAGAGGGAGTCCGCCTGCCACGAGAGGGCGCCGCCGGGCGCCTCGGTCTCGGAGTCCAGGCCGGGTCGGACCCCGGGCACGCCGAGACGCACCGGGTCGACGAACCAGTCCTCGGGAACCCCTGCGCGGCCGGCCGCTCCCCGGAGCTCCCCGGAGGCGTACCGACCGCCGCGGTCGGAGAGGGTGCCGCCGGGTTCCGAGACTCCGCGTCCTGAGACGCTGTCGGGAATTGCCATGCCGTCTCCTACCCCGCCGGTTCCGATGATCGGCGACCCGCTCCTCCCGGAGGCGCCGCCCACGTAATTACACCGGTGTCATTCCCGCAGGTCAAGTCGCAGACTGTAAACCCTCAACAACCCGTGGAGGGTTCACGACACTCCGGCGTGTCGCAAGCGTGACGCCGGAGTGCCGTTCCTCAGGCGGTGGCGGCGCTCCGGGCTCGCCAGGCGCTGTCGACCATGTCGGAGAGGGAGTGGCGCATCCCCCAGCCGAGGTCGCGGCCAGCCCGCTCGCCCGAGGCGACGATGCGCGGCGGGTCGCCCGGGCGGCGCGGGGCGGTCTCGGGCTCGAAGTCGATGCCGGTCGTCTCGGCGATGGCGCGCATGATCTCGCCGACCGACGCGCCGTCGCCGCTGCCGAGGTTGTAGACCGGCTCGATCGGCTCGCCGGCCGCCAGCCGGCGTGCCGCGGCGACGTGGGCGAGGGCGAGATCCGCGACGTGGATGTAGTCGCGCACGCAGGTGCCGTCGGGCGTGGGGTAGTCGGTGCCGTAGATCTTCGGCGTGCGGCCGGCCAGCAGCGCCTCGAAGACCAGGGGGAAGAGGTTGTGCGGACTCGTGTCGTACACGTCCGGGTAGCCGGAGCCGACGACGTTGAAGTAGCGCAGCGACGCGTGCCGGACGCCCCACGCGCGTCCCGCGTCGGCGAGCAGCCACTCGCCGATGAGCTTGGACTCCCCGTAGGGCGACTCCGGGCTCTTCGGGGTCTCCTCGGTGACGAGGTCGACGTCGACCGCGCCGTAGACCGCCGCGCTGGAGGAGAAGACGATCGAGGAGACGCCCGCGCGCTCCATCGCCGCGAGCACGCGGAGGGTGCCCGTGACGTTCTGCTCGTAGGTGTGCAGCGGCTTCTGCACCGAGACGCCCGCGTACTTGAAGCCGGCCACGTGCACGACGCCCTCGATCGGGTGCTCCGCGAAGACCTGGTCCAGCAGCGCCTCGTCGAGGATCGAGCCGCGGTGGAAGGGGACCCCCTCCGGCACGAACGAGTCGTGACCCGACGACAGGTCGTCCACGACGACCGGGTCGATGCCCTGCTCGGCGAACGCGCGCACGACGTGCGCCCCGATGTATCCGGCTCCCCCGGTGACCAGCCATGCCATGTGCGACTCCCTCGATCGTCGGCGGCCCTGCTCGGCGCCGTCGCTACTTTAGCGGCGACGTCGAACCGCGCCGATCTGGCGGGATGTGATTGGTCCGCGATATCCTGCCGCCGTGCTCCGCTCCGTCGCCCTCGTCGCCCTGCCCGGTCTCGCCCCGTTCGAGTTCGGGGTCGTCTGCGAGGTGTTCGGCATCGACCGCACCGCCCAGGGCGGACCCGCGTTCGACCTGCGCATCGTGACGACGGATCCCGGGCCGGTCACTACGAGCCTGGGCTTCGACATGATCGTCGAGGGCGATCTCTCCGGCGCGGAGGACGCGGACCTCCTCGCGATCCCGGCCCTCCCCCGCGGTCCGGTGGACGAGCGCGTGCTCGACCTGCTCCGGCGGGCGCACGCCCGGGGCGCGTGGATCCTCAGCGTCTGCAGCGGGGCGTTCGTGCTCGCCCAGGCGGGGATCCTCGACGGTCGACGCGCCACGACGCACTGGATGCACACCGACGAGCTCGCCGAGCGGTTCCCGTCGGTCCGGGTCGACCCCGACGTCCTCTTCGTGCAGGAGGGGCGCATCGTGACCAGCGCCGGCACCGCCGCGGGGATCGACGCCTGCCTGCACATCGTGCGGGAGGAGTGGGGCGCCGGTGCCGCCAACGTGGTCGCCCGCAGGATGGTCGTGCCGCCGCAACGGCACGGAGGCCAGGCGCAGTACATCCGAACGCCGATCCCGGAGGCCCGGGCGGACTCGTTCGCGGAGGTCACCGAGTGGATGCTCGACAACCTCGACCAGGAGCTCGCCGTCGAGACCCTCGCCCGCCGCGCCCTGATGTCGCCGCGCACCTTCGCGCGGCGTTTCCGCGCCGACCTCGGCACCACTCCGCTCGCCTGGCTCAACCGCCAGCGCCTGCTGCGCGCGCAGCAGCTGCTCGAGGAGACCGATCTCACCCTCGAGACGATCGCGGGACGCGTCGGGTTCGGCACGGCGGCCGTGATGCGCCACCACTTCGTGCGCGTGCTGCAGACGACGCCCGCGGCCTACCGCCGCACGTTCGCCTGTGCCGAAGCGTCCTGATCCTGCGGACGGAGGGCTACTGCGTGGCCACGAAGAGCGTCCCGCGGCCGCTCACCGAGAGCGTCCCCTCGGACGGCGTGACGAAGACGCTGCCTCCGCGCTCGAGACGCGTCCGGCCCTCCGCACCCTCGAGGACGAAGGATCCCGCGGTGGCGATCGCGATCGCCGGACCGTGCAGCTCCAGCTCCACCGCGTCGTCCGACACCGGCTCCACGACCGCGAGCACGAAGTCCGGCACGTCCGGTCGGTAGATGCGGACGCCGGGCGCGACCTCGTGAGCCGGCAGGTAGGGCACCGGCAGCGGCGAGAACTCGAGCACATCGACGAGCTCGGGCACGTCGATGTGCTTGGGCGTCAGCCCGCCGCGCAGCACGTTGTCGGACGCCGCCATCAGCTCGACTCCGGTGCCGTGGAGGTACGCGTGGATGTTGCCCGCGGGAAGGTAGAGCACCTCTCCGCGCGCGAGCCGCACCCGGTTCAGCAGGAGCGACAGCACGATGCCCGGATCTCCCGGGTAGCTCTCGGCGAGGTCGGCGACGGTGCGGGTCTCGAGGCGGTCGTCCCCGTCGGCGGCGCCCACGACGGCGTCGATCAGAGCCGACACCTCGCGGCGGTCCCCGTCGCCGAGCAGCCACGACACGGCGCGGCGGAGCACCTGCTCGGCGTCGCCGTCGAGAGTCGCGGCGAAGGTGCGGATGACGGCGGCCTGCTGCTCGGCGGCGCGCTGGGAGAGCTCCTCGAGCAGCGCCTGGGCCTGGGCGGGATCGCGGAAGCCGCACAGCGCGTCGAAGCTCTCGGTGAGCGCGTAGATCAGCTCGGGCTTGTGGAACGGGTCCTTGTAGTTCCGGTCCGCCGCGTCGCGCGGGATCCCGGCCTCGTCCTCCTCGACGAAGCGGCGGCGCGCGGTCTCGGCCGACGGATGCGCCTGCAGCGAGAGCGGGCCGCCCGCGGCGAGGATCTTGAGCAGGAACGGCAGGCGGGGAGCACCGGAGACCGGGTCGGTCGAGCCGTGCGATCCGGCGAGCGCCGCCTCCGGCTCCCGCGCGATCCAGTCCGCGAGGGTGTCCGCGCCGACCGACGCGGGGTCGAGGATGCGGGAGGGCGATCCGGGGTGCGCCCCGAGCCACAGCTCCGCCTCCGGACCGCCCGACGCCGGGGTGCCGAGTGCGTCCGAGATGCCGGTGAGGGACCCCCAGGCGTAGTCGCGGGGGGTGTTGCCGATCGGGATGAACACGGGCCGGGCCTTTCCGTCCGGGGAGCAGGGAAGGAGCCGCGCGCGTACCGGGGCCTGCCGGGGCCGCTCCGCCCCGACGCTAGCAGGATCCACAACGACGACCGCCGGTAGCGGAGCCTCCCTTGGCGCTCCCCTCCACCGTTCGTGCCGTCAGGGACCCGCGTTCGTACGCTGGCATCAGCCGCGCCGCCGCCGCTTAACCAGTGGGGGCGGTCCGGCTCGAACCAGGGAGCGACGGAGCACATGGACAACACGATCTTCGAGACGCTGGCAGCCGATTTCTACGGCTTCGCCGGCGGTCTCTCCCCCGCCGAGAAAGATCTCCTGGTGGGCCTCCGCGCCTTCCTCGAGGAGCAGGTGCGCCCGATCGCCGACGACTACTGGGAGCGCGCCGAGTTCCCGCGCCACCTCGTGCCGGGGATCCACGCGACGGGCGCCGTCGGGCTCTCGTGGCCCGGGACGCGCGCGATCGAGAACTCGGCCGTGTTCCGCGGCTGGGTCGCTCTCGAGCTCGGCAGGGTCGACGCGGGCATCGCCACCTACGTGGGCGTGCAGAACGGACTCGTCATGGGCACGGTCGGCGTGACCGGATCGGACGAGCAGCGCGCCGAATGGCTGCCCAAGCTCGCCTCCGGCGAGGTCATCGGCGCCTTCGGGCTGACCGAGCCCCACTCCGGCTCGGACTCGGCCCAGGGGCTGCGGACGACGGCGCGCCGAGACGGCGACGACTGGATCCTCGACGGGGAGAAGCGCTGGATCGGCAACGCGACCTTCAGCGACGTCACCGTGATCTGGGCCAAGGACGCGGAAGACGGGCAGGTCAAGGGCTTCCTGGTGCCCACCACGACTCCGGGGTACCGCGCCACGGCGATCGCCCGCAAGCAGAGCCTGCGCACCATCCAGAACGCCGACATCGTCCTCGAGGGGGTGCGCGTGCCGGAGTCGCTCCGCCTGCAGAACGCGAACTCCTTCCGCGACACCGCGAAGGTCCTCCGCCTCACCCGCGCCGAAGTGGCCTGGCAGGCGATCGGAGTCGCCATCGGCGCCTACGACGCAGCCCTGCGGTACGCCCGCGAGCGCGTCCAGTTCGGCAAGCCCCTCGTCGGCCACCAGCTCGTGCAGGACCTCCTCGTCAAGAGCATCGGCAACATCACCGCGAGCATCGCCCTGGCGACCCGGGTGTCCGAGATGCTCGACGCCGGCGAGCAGCGCGACGAGCACTCCGCCCTCGCGAAGGCCTACACGACGGCGCGCATGCGCGAGACCGTGGCGTGGTGCCGGGAGGTGATGGGCGGCAACGGCATCGTCCTCGACTACGGGGTCGCCCGCTTCTTCGCCGACGCGGAGGCCCTGTACTCCTACGAGGGCACGCGCGAGATGAACACCCTGATCGTCGGCCGCGCGATCACCGGCACGGCGGCGTTCGTCTGAGCCGGAGCGCCGCGACCGCTCTCTAGACTGATCGCCATGCCCCGACGCGTCGCGCCCTCCGCTCCCCGAGCGCTCGCGGTCGCGATCCTCACGGTGCTGATCTCGGGCCAGGCGCTGCGCAACCTCGCCGGCTGGTGGGGGTGGGGCCTGGTCGTCGGAACGCTCCTGATCGCCGCCGTGGTGCTCGTCGTGCGCGAGCGGCCGCGGCTGCTCTGGAGCCGGACTCCCAAATCGCTCCTGGCCTTCCTCGCCCTGGTCGTCCTGTCGCTCCTCTGGACGGCGTACCCCGGCGCGAGTGCGATCGGCGTCACCGCGCAGCTCGCGACGACCTTCGGAGGCGTCGTCCTCGGTCTGACCCTGGGCGCCGGCGCCTTCGTGACGGCCCTCGGACGGGCACTGCGCATCACGGTCGGCCTCTCGCTCCTGTTCGAGCTCGTCGTGGCGGTCGTCGTGCGGCAGAGCGTGCTGCCGCTGGTGATCGACCTGCCCGCATCAGGTCCGATCCCCGACGCGTTCTACTGGTCGCAGGCGGCGCTGTTCACCGGCGAGCCGATCCAGGGCATCGTCGGCAACCGCAATCTGCTCGGCTTCGCCGCGCTGCTGGGCCTCGTCGTCGTCTTGATCGAGCTCGCCGCGCGCACGGTCGGCCGCCGCTGGGGCGTGCTCTGGGCGCTCGTCTTCGCCGGGACGCTGCTGCTGACCCGCTCCTCGACCGTGCTGCTCTGCCTCGTCGCCGTCGCGCTCGCCGCCGCCTTCGCGCTCTGGGCGCGCCGCCGCGGCGAGGACGGGCGGCGACCGGTCTACGTGACCGCCGCGGCCGTCGGCGCCGTGCTGGTCGTCGGAGTCGCGTCGGGCTGGGGTGCGCTGCTCGCCCTCCTGGGCAAGAGCGAGGACGCCACCGGGCGCCTCGACATCTGGAGCGCCGTCTGGGACCTCGCCGCCCAGCGCCCCGTGCTCGGGTGGGGATGGGTCAGCTACTGGGCCCCGTGGGCCGCTCCGTTCGACACGCTCGCCGAGCGCAAGGGCGTCCTCTACCTCCAGGCCCACAACGCCGCGCTCGACGTCTGGTTCCAGCTCGGAGTCGTGGGGCTCGTGCTCTTCGCCGCCCTCACCGTCTCGACGCTCTGGCGCTCCTGGTTCCGCGCCGTCGATCGGCCCCGCCGCAGCGCCACGGCAGCGCTGCCCTACTCCGCGCTCTCGCTGGCCCCGCTGCTGATCGTGGTCGCCCTGCTCGCGCAGTCCCTCGCCGAGAGCCGCCTGCTGATCGAGAGCGGCTGGCTCCTGCTCACGGCCCTCGCCGTCCTGACGAAGCAGCCCGCGAACGAGGCGGAGGAGGCCCTGTCGGCCGAGCGCGTCGCCGTCGCGGGCGAGCGTCCGGGGCGATGACGGACCGGCGGCCCTCCGCTCTCCCGCCGTACCTCTCGGACGCGGTGGCGTCCCCCCGGTTCGCCGCCGCCCTCGCGCAGTCGACCCTCGTCGTCGTCCTGTGCGCCCCCGCGGTGCGCGGCATGATCGGCTGGCCCGGGTACATCGCCGGCATCGCCACGCTCACGGTCCTCGCCGCGGCGATGCTCGTGCTGCGCCGGGGCACCCTCGACTGGGAGGGGCTCCTGCCGACGAGCATCCTGGTGTTCCTGGGCTGGATCGCGTTGAGCGTGCTCTGGAGCGGCTACCAGTGGGCGACCGTCTCGAGCGTCGCCTATCAGCTCGCGCTCGCGTTCCTGGCCATCGCGATCGGAGTGACGCGCGACATCATCCAGATCATCCGCTCGGTCGGGGACGTGCTGCGCTTCGTGCTCGCGGCGTCGATCGCCGTCGAGGTGGTCGCGGGCGTGCTCATCGATCGTCCCCTGCGCTTCCTTGGCATCGAGGGGCAGCTCGAGGTGGGAGGCCCGATCCAGGGACTGGTGGGCACGCGCAATCAGCTCGGCCTGGTCTGCCTGCTCGCGATCGTGACCTTCGCGGTCGAGCTGATGACCCGCTCCGTCGCCCGCGGCCCGGCGATCGCGTCGCTCGTTCTGGCCGGCGCCACGCTGCTCTTCACCCGCTCGGCGGTCAGCGCCGGGGTGCTGGTGGTCGCGGCCGTCGTCGCGCTCGCCCTGCGCTGGGTGCGCCGGGGCGACAGCGAGCACCGGCGCACCCGGCAGTACGTCACGCTGAGCGTCGCCGTCGGCGCGGCACTCGCCGCGTGGATCTTCCGCTCGCGGATCATCGAGCTGCTCAACGCCGGCAGCGAGTTCGAGTTCCGCCTCACGCTCTGGCAGCAGGTCGGACGCTTCGTCGACCTCGCCCCGCTGATCGGCTGGGGCTGGGTGGGCTACTGGCGCACGGAGCTGTACCCGTTCACCGCGATCGACTTCCTCTCGGGGCGGCCGCACTCCTCCAGCCTGAACGCCCTGTTCGACCTCGCCCTGCAGGTCGGCGTCGTCGGAGCCGTGCTCTTCACGGCGCTCGTCGGCCTCGCGCTCTGGCGCTCCTGGCTGATCGCCTCCGAGCGCAAGGCCGTCGTGCACGTGTGGCCCGTGATGGTCCTGACCGTGCTCGTCGTCACCGCTCTCGCCGAGAGCTCGATCCTGCTGGACGCGGGCTGGCTCCTCGTCGTGGTGTGCGCGATGCGCGCGGCGCAGGGCCTCAGCTGGCGCCGCCTGCTCCGCCCGCGCGACTGACCCGGCGGCGGGCCACGGAGCGGAGCACCTCGAGGTGCTCGGCTCGGCAGCTCTCCCAGTCGAACTCCGCCGCTCGGGCGATGCCGAGCGGCGCGAGCTCCTCCCGACGCGCGATCGCCTCGACGATGCCGTCGGCGATGGAGCGGGGGTCGAGCGGATCGACGTACACCGCCGCGTCGCCGCAGATCTCGGGCAGCGACCCGGCGTCGGCGGCCGCGACCGGGCAGCCGGACGCCATGGCCTCGATCGGAGGGAGGCCGAAGCCCTCGTAGAGGCTCGGGAAGGCGAGGACCGCCGCCCGTCGGTACAGCTCCGCGAGCTCCTCCGGAGCGACGTGGCCGCGCCACTCGACGAACTCGGGCAGCTCGCCCAGCCGGTCCAGGTCGCCTCCGGTCAGCACGAGGCGCAGGTCGTGGCCATCGGCGCGGAGCAGCCGCATCGCCTCGAAGAGCCGGGCGTGGTTCTTGTGCGGCCACGCCCGGGCCGGGAAGAAGACGAAGTCCTCCCGCTCCCCCGTGTTCGGACGGAAGCGGGAGGTGTCCACTCCGAGGTGCGAGACGTGGATCCGCTCCGCCGGGATCCCGAGGAGCTCGACGATCCGCCCCTTGGTGAACTCGCTGATCGTGATCACCGCGTCCGCGCGACGCGCGGTCGACTCGTAGGCGACCCGGCGGAACATGCGCTCCACGCGCGGGAAGAGCTCGGGCAGGTCGCGGTGCTGCAGGTCGAACAGCATCTGGACGTGCCCCTGGCGCCTCGACGGCCACGGCAGCGGCACGGTGAAGGGGAAGTACAGGGTCTCGTCGCGCGCGAGCCTGCGGCGCAGGCGAGCGGTCCGGAGCAGCGCCTGCAGCATGCCGATCGCCCGCCGGCGGTGCCCCGCGCCGCTGACGACGCCGTCGGCGACGAGCTCCGCGACGCCCTCGCTGAACCCGCGCGCGTTCTCGGGCACGAGGACCTGCACGCGCAGATCCTCCTCCCCAGCCCGAGGCACGAGGAGGCGCGTCAGAGCACGGGCGTAGGTCTCGCCTCCCCCCATCCCGCCGGGGTCGACGGTGAGGACGGCGAGCGTCACGGGGAGCTGGTCGGGCATGGCGTCCAATCGGTGTCTCGACCGGCCAGGATAGCCGCGCTCGGCCCCGCCCCGCCGGTGCCGATCCGGACCTCCCCGAGGCCCGTGGGTAGTATGTAGCCCGCTGTCATCGACCCACGACGAAACGGACCACCACGTGCCCCGCGCTTTGATCACCGGAATCACCGGCCAGGACGGCCTCTACCTCGCCGAGCTGCTGCTCTCGAAGGGCTACGAGGTCTTCGGCCTGGTCCGCGGGCAGAACAACCCGAAGTACGAGCTCGTGCGCCGCGTCGTCCCGGAGGTGACGCTCCTCACCGGTGACCTCACCGACGTCTCGAGCCTCGTCCGCGTGCTCGCCGTCGCCCAGCCCGACGAGGTCTACAACCTCGGTGCGATCTCGTTCGTCGCCTACTCGTGGGAGAACGCGTCGCTGACCTCCGACGTCACCGGCAAGGGCGTGCTCAACATCCTCGAGGCGACCCGCCTCTACGCCGGCGACGACATGTCGCGCGTGAAGTTCTACCAGGCCTCCTCCTCCGAGATGTTCGGCAAGGTGCAGCAGGTGCCGCAGCGCGAGGAGACCCTGCTCTGGCCGCGCTCGCCCTACGGCGTCGCGAAGGTCTTCGGTCACTACATGACCATCAACTACCGCGAGTCCTACGGCATGCACGCCTCGTCGGGCATCCTCTTCAACCACGAGTCGCCCCGCCGCGGCCCCGAGTTCGTGACGCGCAAGATCAGCCTCGCCGTCGCCCGCATCAAGCTCGGCCTGCAGGAGACCCTGGAGCTCGGCAACCTCGACGCGAAGCGCGACTGGGGCTTCGCCGGCGACTACGTCGACGCGATGTGGCGCATGCTGCAGCAGCCCGAGGGCGACGACTACGTGGTCGCGACCGGCGAGACCCACGAGATCCGCGAGTACCTCGACATCGCCTTCAACCACGTCGGCATCGAGGACTGGACCCCGTACGTCACGCAGAACCCCGCGTTCATGCGCCCGGCCGAGGTCGATCTGCTCATCGGCGACCCGGCGAAGGCGCGCGACGTCCTCGGCTGGGAGCCCAAGGTCTCCTTCCCCGAGCTGGTCGCGATGATGGTCGAGAACGACCTGGTCGAGCAGACCGCGCTGATCAGGTAGTCGTGCCCTCCGCTCTCGTCACCGGGGCGAGCGGCCAGGACGGGGGCTACCTCGTCGAGCGCCTGCTCGAGGACGGCTGGGACGTCTCCGCGCTCGTGCGCGGGGACGACTCCGCACTCTCTTCGGCCGTCCGGCCCTTCGAGGGGGACCTCCGTGACGCCACCGGCCTCGGCCGCATCGTCGCGGAGGCGGCGCCGGACACGGTCTTCCACCTCGCCGGGCTCTCCTCCGTCGCGCTGTCCTGGCAGGAGCCCGTGCTCACCGCCGAGGTCACCGGCACCGCCGTCGCCGCGCTGCTCGAGGCGTCCCTCTCGCTCCAGGAGTCGAGCGGGCGCCCGGTGCGCTTCGTGCAGGCGTCGTCGTCCGAGATCTTCGGAGCCGCGACCGAGAACCCGCAGACGGAGTCGACCCCGATCCGCCCGGTATCGCCGTACGGTGCCGCCAAGGCGTTCGCCCACCTCCTGGTCGGCGTGTACCGCGGACGCGGCCTGCACGCCTCCTCCGGGATCCTCTACAACCACGAGTCGCCCCGCCGCCCCGACGCCTTCGTGACGCGGAAGATCACCGCCGGCGTCGCGGCGATCGCCGTCGGGGCCGCGAGCGAGCTGTCGCTCGGCAACCTCGACGTCCGTCGCGACTGGGGCTGGGCCCCGGACTACGTCGACGCGCTCGTGCGGGCGTCCCGCGCCGACGAGGCGGGCGACTACGTCGTCGCGACCGGAGTCTCGCACTCCGTCCGCGAGTTCGTCGCCGCCGCGTTCGCCGCGGCCGGCATCGCCGACTGGGAGCACCTCGTCGTCCTCGATCCGCGCTTCGCCCGGCCCGTGGACGCCCCGGAGATGCGCGGCGACGCCTCGCGCGCCCGCTCCGTCCTCGGCTGGGAGCCGACGGTGGCTTTCGAGGAGATCGTCGCGCGGATGGTCGCGCACGATCTCGACCTCGCCCGACGCGCCGTCTGAGCCGCCGGCCCGCCGTCTCCCGGGTCGTGGAGCGGACGGAACGTACAATGATCCAGCTGCCGTGACGGCAGTGCTATGGCTGGGAGACCGATGAGCAGCAAGAAGTCGACGATCACGCGAGCGGCGGACCGCGTCGACGCGATCGCCCAGGAGCCCTTCCATCGCAGCGGCACGCAGCCGGGCGGTGGGAAGGCCGGCGGCTTCGTCGCGGCGCTGATCGACATCCTCCGCCACCGCGAGCTCCTCCGGCTGCTCGTCAACCGCGAGCTCAAGCAGCGGTACAAGGACTCGAGTCTCGGCTTCCTCTGGACGCTGATCCGCCCGCTCGTGATGCTCGCGATCTACTACATCGCGATCGGCCAGTTCCTCTCGGCGGCGCGCAACGTGCCGGAGTTCGCCATCTTCGTGTTCTCGGGCCTCACGATCTGGGGGCTCTTCGCCGAGATCGTCAGCAGCGGAACGGTCTCGATCCTCAGCAACGGCGGGCTGATCAAGAAGGTCTACCTGCCGCGCGAGATCTTCCCGGTCGCCACGATCGGCTCCGCCCTGTTCAACTTCGCCGTCCAGTTCCTGGTCCTCATCGTCGGGGCGATCCTCCTCGGCGGGATCGACGTCAACTGGAACCTCCTCTACATCCCGGCGGCCATCGCGGTCGTGCTGATCTACGGCCTCGCACTGGCCCTCGCGCTGTCGGCGCTCAACGTCTACCTCCGCGACGTGCAGTTCCTCGTCGAGGTCGGCATCCAGATCTTCTTCTGGCTCTCGCCGATCGTCTACGCCTGGGCCTTCGTGGTCGAGTCCGTCCCCGGCTGGGTCGCCCAGCTCTACCTGCTGAACCCGATGACGAACGCCGTGCTGGCGTTCCAGCGCGCCATCTGGTCGGCCGGATCACAGACGGTGAACCTCGGCACGGAGGACGCGCCGATCATCGTCGGGCCGCAGCCGTGGCCCGGTCACTTGGAGCTCCGCCTCCTGCTCATCTTCCTCGTCGGGGTCGTGCTGGTGTGGATCGCCCACCGCATCTTCCGCCGCCTCGAGGGCAACTTCGCTCAGGAGATCTGATCCCATGACACTCGAATCAGAGGTGTCCGTCCCCGACTCCGCGACGATGCCCACCATCATCCGCGTGCAGAACGCGTCCAAGCGCTTCGTCATCCGCAAGGACAAGAGCATCAAGGAGCGGATCGTCAACTTCGGGCGCGGCCGCCAGCACCGCGACGACTTCTGGGCGCTGAAGGACATCGACCTCGAGATCCCGCTGGGCTCGACGGTCGGTCTGATCGGCGCCAACGGGTCCGGCAAGAGCACGCTGCTGAAGCTCATCGGCGGCATCATCCAGCCGACCACCGGCACGGTCGAGCGCCGCGGCCGCCTGGCCGCCCTGCTCGAGCTCGGAGCGGGCTTCCACCCCGACCTCACGGGTCGAGAGAACGTGTTCCTCAACGGGGCGATCCTGGGGCTGTCCCGCAAGGAGCTCGAGGACAAGTTCGACTCCATCGTCGACTTCTCCGAGATCGCCGACTTCATCGACACCCAGGTGAAGTTCTACTCCTCGGGCATGTACGTGCGGCTCGCCTTCGCGATCGCGATCCACACCGATCCCGATCTCCTCCTGGTCGACGAGGTCCTGGCCGTCGGCGACGAGCCGTTCCAGCGCAAGTGCATGGATCGCATCCGCGCCTTCCAGCGCGCCGGCAAGACCATCGTCCTCGTCACGCACTCCCTCGAGCAGGTCGGCGAGCTGTGCGACCGGACCGTCGTGCTCGAGCACGGGAACGTGATCTACGACGGCGAGACCGCCCGCGGTCTCGAGGTGCTGCGCAACGGCTTCGAATCCTCGCGCCAGGAGCGCGTGGAGCGCGAGACCGCCGAGGCCATCGTCGAGGCGGAGGAGACGGGCGAGGAGCCCGAGCAGATCCAGCCCGCCGAGATCGTGAGCATCGAACTCGACGGCGGCACCCTCGAGGAGGGCAACCGCACCCTGCGCCCCGGCGACGACCTCCGCGTCTCGGTGACGCTGCGACCCCTGAGCAGCACCCCCCTCGAGAACTGGTTCGTCGGGATGGGCGTGGACACCCCCATGGGGCAGATCGTCTTCGGCACCAACACGATGCGCCTGGGCTTCGAGCACCCGCCGCTGACCGAGCAGACGACGATCGTCTTCGACCTGCCCGACATCCGCTTCGGCGGCGGCACCTACGCCGTGCACGCCTCCGCGTCCACCCTCGGCAACGGCGAGTTCACCCGCGTGCCGGTCGGCGCGCGGTTCACGGTCGAGCGCAGCGACAAGCGGGTCGGCCTCGTGAGCGTCGCCGCCACCGCGACGGTCGGCGGAGTCACGCGGGCGTGAGCCGTCCCGTCCGCCTCCGCGTCGATGCCACTCCGCTCGCCGCGACGGCGATGACGGGCGTCGGGCACGTCCTCCTCGAGACGGTCCGCGCGCTCACCGACGAGCGCTTCGCGGACCGGATCCAGCTGAGCCTGTTCGCTCCGCTGTCCGAGCGGGCGGCGGTGCGACGTGCGGTCCCGGCCGGCGTCCGCGTCGTCGGAGTCCCGCTCCCCCGCCGCCTGTTCGGACTGCTGACCCGGACGCCCGTCCCGATCGACCTCCTGATCGGAGGCGGCGTGTACTTCTTCCCCAACTTCCGCAACTGGCGGACGCTGAGCCCCTCGATCACGTTCCTCCACGACGTCTGCTTCGCCGCGGAGCCGGCACTGGTGCCCGAGGAGCGGAGGCGGTTCCTCACCGCCCACGTCGCCGGCTGGCTCCGTCGCACGAGCCTCGTCGCGACCGGGACGCCCTCGGCCGCCCGCGAGATCGAGCAGCTCCTCGGGGTCGGCGCCGAGCGCCTCCGGGTCCTCCCCACGACCGTCGACTCCGCCGTCTTCCGGCCGCGCTCGCGGGAGGAGACGGCCGCGGTCGCCGGAGCGCTCGGCGTCGAGCGGTACGTGCTCTTCGTCGGCGCCCGCGAGCCGCGCAAGAACCTGCCGCACCTGATCCGCTCCTACGCCGCAGCGGAGCGGCCCGAGGGCCACTCGCTGCTGCTCGTCGGTGCGACCGGATGGGACGACGACGAGATCGTCGAGGCGGTCGAGAGCGCGACCCGGGCCGGTGCCGACGTCCGCGTCGTCGCGCAGCCGGTCTCGGACGAGATGCTCCCCGCCCTGATCTCCGGTGCGGATGCGCTGGCGCTCGTCTCGCACCACGAGGGCTTCGGGCTGCCCGCGCTGGAGGCCGTCGCGTCCGGCACTCCGGTGATCGCATCGGACATCCCCGGCATCCACGACGCGCTCGCGGGCCACGAGGACGCCGCCGTGTTCGTCGGCCCCGGCGACCGGGACGCACTGGTCCGCGCCCTGGAGGACGTGATGCGCCGATCGCGGCGAGTGGATCCCGGCGCGATCCGTCCGTGGACCGACGCCGCGGAGGCCCTGGTGACGGCCGCGGAGCAGCTCGAGCGATCGCGTTAGCGGGCGGTCGGAGGACCGCCCGCCGGGGCGCTCAGCGGGCGTCCGTGGCGACGAACTCCCACAGCTCGGCGGCGTACTCCGCCCACGAGGAGTTGTCGCGACGCGACGCCTCCCCGCGCAGGCGTTCGAGCAGCGCGTCGTCGGTCAGGAGCTCGCGCATGCCCCGGGCGATGTCGTGGTCGTCCCGGGAGTCGACCGTGACGGCGCCGCCCTGCGAGGCGATCTCGGCCATGCTCCCGTACCGGGCGGTGAGCACCGGGGTGCCGACCGCCAGCGACTCGGCGACCGGCAGGCCGAACCCCTCGTTGAGCGACGGGAAGACCGTGAAGCGGGCGAGCCGGTAGGCGCTCCACAGGAGCTCGTCGGTGATCGCCGAGAACGAGGCGACCTCGCGCCCCTCGATCCGGAGCCGCTCCAGCTGGGCGTCGAAGCCCTCGCTGTTCCACGCGTTGCCGCCGATGAAGACCAGGCTGAACTCGTGGCCCTCCCGCCACAGCAGCTCGGCCGCGTGCAGCACCGCGAGGTGGTTCTTGCGCGGCTCGTGGCTGCCGACGCAGACCACCAGCGGGAGGTCCCCGGTGACCAGCTCCGCCGAGGCCCGGGCGAGGGAGGCGTCGTCGACGCTGCCCGCCTCGGACGGGAGGAGGATCCGCTGGATGTCGGGCCCCTTCCGGCCGACTCCGGCCAGCATCTCGCGCCAGCCGCGGTACTCGACGGCGGCCGCCTCCGAGATCGTCGCGACGCGGTCCATGTGGCTCACCGCGACGAGCGTCCGCGAGAACGCGGCGCTCATCCCGATGTGGGCCGTCTCGGCGGTCGTCAGCGGGACGCAGTCGAAGCCGATCGTCGACGTGCGGTTGCCGCTGAACTCGGCGAGTGCGGCGATGCGGGACGTGCGCTCGTCCTCGGTCGCCAGCTCCGGCAGCACGTAGCGCGAGCGCCAGGGCACCAGGATGTCGCTGCTGGGGTCGGCCTTCGCGTCGGGAACGGTGCCGTAGAGCGCGTTGCGCCGCAGCGGCGGGTCGAGCTCGCGGAGGGTGCGGTCGGCGCCGTCCCAGCCGACGAGCACCATCTGGTGCTCCTTCGACCACTCGGCGATGGACTTGCGGACCACGCGCTGGATGCCGGTCGCGAGACCGGTCCGGGCGGTGTGGTGGACGTCGACGACGACCGCCGCGGTCACGACGCGCACACGCGGCATCTGCAGTCGGTTGAGGATGAAACCGTTGGCCCGCTCGCGCAGCAGCGAGCGCAGCAGAGCCCGCGCGCCGTCGAGCCGCACCAGCCGCACGGCGTCGATGACCTCGTCCCGGACGGGCAGGGAGCCGGTGACGACGGAGAGGGTCAGCCAGATCTCCTCGGTGGACGGCGCCTCGAGGACGCCGGCGAGCTGACGGACCAGACCGTCGAGCTCGGCCTCGGGGGCGAGCTCGGGCGCGAGAGTCTCGAGGAGCACGCTCAGGCGGTCGACCGCCACGGACTTACGCACGGCTGACCGCCTTCTCCTCGTCGGCGCCCACCAGGACGCCCCACAGCTCCTCGGCGTAGTCGTCCCAGGTGCGGCGGGGCCGCGCGAGGGCCTCCGCACGCAGCTGCGCGATCTTCTCGTCCGACTGCAGCAGCTCGCGCATGGCCGCGTGGATCGCATCGTCGTCACCGGGATCGACCGTCACGCAGCCTCCGTCGGCGGCGATCTCGGCCAGCGAGCCGATGCTCGAGGTGAGAGCGGGGACACCGAGGGCGAGCGCCTCCGCGACCGGCAGGCCGTAGCCCTCGTGGGTCGACGGGAAGACGAGGAACCGGGCGTTCTCGTACGAGGACACGAGCTTCTCGTCGCTCGCACCGCGCCAGAGCTCGACGCTGCGGCCGGCCTGCTGGGCCTCGCGGATCCGCACGTCGAAGACCCGGGTCGACCAGTCGTTCCCGTTGCCGATGAAGCGGAGCGTGAACACCAGTCCCTCCCGCCAGAGGCGCTCGGCCGCGTGCAGGACGGCGAGGTGGTTCTTGCGCGGCTCCGTGCTGCCCACGGCGAGCACGAGCGGACCGACGGTCGAGGGCGCCAGCGAGGCGTCGACCAGGTTGGGACGATCGACGGGCAGGGCGACGGTGTCGACCTGCGGACCGGTGAGCCCCTGTGCCGGGAGGGCGTCGACGAACCCGCGGAACTCGTCCGAGGCGGACTCGCTGATGCCGGCGACGCTGCTCGCGTGCTTCACCACCGACAGGTAGTTGACGAAGCGCGCCGTCTCGATGCCGGGCACCGTGTCGGCGCTGACCACCGGGATCGCGTCGTAGCCGATGAGCCCCACCCGGTTGCCCGAGTAGGCGGCGAGCGAGGCGTACGGTGCGCACAGGTTCAGCCCGGGCACCTCGGGGATCAGGACCGTCGACCGGAACGGCACGACGAAGCGGACGACCTCGGGGTCGCCGTCGCGCCACGGCTCGGAGCGGATGTTCTCGTAGTCGATGACCCGCGAGAGCTCGATGTCGCTGAGTCGCCGCATGGCCATCGAGCCGTTGACCCAGGCGATCGGAGTGACGTCGTGGTGGCCGTGCCACCGGCGCATCGTGTTGCGCACGACCCGCTGGATCCCGGTCTGGTGAGCGTGACGGGCGCAGAAGTCGACGTCGGCGATCACCGCGTCGGTGACGATCTCGAGGCGCGAGCCGAGGTCGGCGTAGCCGGTGGAGGCCCGGGCGCCGGCCGACAGGAAGACCCGGAGGGCCTCGTGCGGCTCGCAGAGCTCGAGCGAACGGCGGAACCAGAGGAAGAAGTGCTCGACCGGGAAGACCGCGAGGAAGGAGGTGAGCGCCAGCCAGGTCAGGTCGTCGGACGCGCGCTCCTTCGTGCGTCGGGCGATCGCGTCCAGCATCGGACCGGGACCTCGGCCCGCGAGGGCCTCGATCTCGTCGGTCTCCAGGAGGAAGGGCGCGAGCTGCTCGAGGCGCTCGAGGAGGAGTGCGCGGCGCAGAGGCGCGTCGAGGTCCTCGGCGCTCATCCGCGACGCCCGAAGCGGCGCTGCGCGTACCGGACGGAGTGCCCGACCGCACCGCGGAGTCCGAGCTGCGACGCGCGGATCTGGAAGAGGCGGACCGCCCGCAGGGGCTTGGTGACGCGCCACGACAGGGTCTGCTCGAACGGGGCGGACGCCACGACTCCACCGACGTGCATGTGCTTCAGCCACGCGTCGAGGGGATCGTTCAGGAGGGCGTCGCGCTCGGCGCGCAGCTCCTCGAGGGTCTCGACCCGCGGGCTGCGCGGTGCGGCGACCGTCTCGGCGACGTCCCCCGCGGATCCTGCTTCTGACTTCTCGTCGCCCGCTCGAAGGCGCGGGTCACCGCTCACGTCTGTCACCCCGACAGTGTACTCGGAGCCGCGCACGGGCTCGGGGAGCGCGCCGCCGGGCTCAGATCGGTCGGCGGATCGGAGCGGTGTCGTTCACGGCCGACGCGTCGTCCTCGAAGAGCGCCGCGGCCGCGATCTCGGCTTCGCGCGACTCGACGACTCCGCCCGAGCGGTGGTGCCCGAAGACCCAGTACCGGTAGAGGACGAAGCGGAATCCGGTCGCGAGTGCGAGGCCGATCACGTTCGCCGAGATGTTGTCCGCGACGAGGTTGTCGAAGCCGAGGACGTAGTGGGAGATGTAGAGGGGCAGGAGGTTGACCGCCATGCCCGCCACGGCGACGGTGCTGAACTCGGCGAGCTCGCGGACGTAGTTCGCCCGACGGTGCTCCCGGAACGTCCAGTACCGGTTCCCGACCCAGGTGACGACGGTCGCAGCGGCCACCGCGACGACCTTCGCTCCGAGCGGACCCGAGAGGAGGTGGTCGCCGCTGAGGCGCAGCAGGTTGAAGACCGCGACGTCGACGATCAGCCCGAGGAACCCGACCACGCCGAACTTCAGGGCGTAGGCGATCAGGCTCCGGTAGGCCGCCCTCAGGCGCCCCGGACGAGCAGCTCCGCGTTCCTCGGCTCCTCCCACGTCAGGCGGCGGAACTCTGAGGCGGGCGGGTGCGCGAACCCTCGCGCAGACGGATCCTGGCGAGGATCCAGAGCGCCTCGAAGCCGTCCTTGACGGTGATCTTCTTGCCCTCCTCGCGCGTGCGCGCCTTGTAGCTGATCGGCACCTCGTAGGGGCGGTGTCCCCGGGCCAGCAGCTTCGCGGTCACCTCCGCCTCCATGCCGAAGCCCTTCTCCTTGATGCCGAGCGAGCGGTAGAGCTCCAGCGGCATGAGCTTGAAGCAGGTCTCGACGTCCGAGACGTAGGCGTTGAAGAGGATGTTCGTGACGAGGTTCACGCCCTTGTTCCCGATGACGTACCAGTACGAGAACGACGTGTGCGAGCCGAAGGTGCGGCTGCCGTAGACGAGCTGCGCCTCGCCGTCGAGCACCGGCTGCAGCAGCGTCGGGATCTCGCTCGGGCGGTACTCCTCGTCGGCGTCGCAGATGATGACGTAGTCACCGGTCGCCTCCTGGACCGCACGGCTGATCGCCGCGCCCTTGCCCTGGTTGACGCGCTGGTGGAACACGCGGATCCGCGGGTCCTCGAGCGCGTCGAGGATCTCCTTCGTGCGATCGACGCTGCCGTCGTTCACGATCACGAACTCGATCTCGACCCCCTCCTGGAACCGGATCGCGAGGACGCGGTCGACGGCCTTCTGGAGGGTCGCCTGCTCGTTGTAGACGGGCATCAGGATGGACAGCTTCACGGGTCGGTGCTCTCTCTACTTCGCGGCGAGGACGTCGGTCGACGCGAACCACTCGATGGTCCGCGCGAGTCCGTCCTCGACCGGGATGCTCGGCTGCCAGCCGAGGATCTCGCGGGCCTTGCTGATGTCGGGCTTGCGCCGCTCGGGGTCGTCGATCGGACGGGGTCCGTAGGAGATGCGGGAGTCGCTGCCGACGAGGGCGACGATGCGCAGGGCGATCTCGCCCAGCTCGAGCTCGTCGACCGATCCGATGTTGATCGGCCCGGGGTCGGCGGAGTCGGCCATCAGCAGGACGCCGGCGACGAGGTCGTCGACGTAGAGGAGGGAGCGGGTCTGCGTGCCGTCGCCGTGCATCGGGATCGAGGACCCGGCCATCGCGGCCTTCACGAACGCCGGCACCGCGCGGCCGTCGTCGATGTCCATGTGCGGCCCGTAGGTGTTGAAGATCCGGATCACGCCGGTGTCGACGCCGAAGTGGCGACGGTAGGCGAAGGTGATCGCCTCCGCGTACCGCTTCGCCTCGTCGTAGACGCTGCGCGGACCGTGCGGGTTCACGTTGCCCCAGTACTCCTCGTGCTGCGGGTGCACGTGCGGATCTCCGTAGACCTCGGACGTGGAGGAGAGGACGAAGCGCGCGCCGTCGCGCTTGGCCACCTCGAGCAGCGCCTCCGTCACCGAGGAGCCCGCGTGCAGCGTCTCGATCGGGTGCGCGAGGTAGCGCGGAGGCGACGCCGGCGAGGCGAAGTGCAGCACGACGTCGAAGGACCCGGGGATCGCCGCCGCGTTCACCGCGTCGTCCTCGACGAAGGTGAAGGCGGGGTGCGATCGGAACGGGTCGACGTTCCGGCCGGTCCCGGTGAGCAGGTTGTCGAGCACGACGACCGAGTGGCCGCGGCGCAGGATCTCGGCGGTGAGGTTCGACCCGAGGAATCCGGCACCCCCCGCGACGAGGAATCGTCTGCTCATGGTGCTCCAGCCTTCCGGTCCGCTCCTCGCCGGTGCGAGAACCGGACGACTTTAGCACGCGCTCTCACCGTGGAGACGGCGCCGGGCGGCGGCTCGCCGCGGCGGATGGTCTAGGGTGGTGGCCGCCCGGAGGGGCTGCCCGCAGGCCGCCGGGAGCCGCTCGCAGGGCGGGAGGATCGGATGTCACTGCTCGTCGCACCGGAGAAGGACCTCGCCCGGTCTCGAGCGGGACGGCGTTCGGGCGGCATCGCGTTCCTGGGCCTGTTCGCGGCCGGGCTCGTGGTGCGGATCGCCTACGTGCTCTCGGCGGCGCACCAGCTCGACTCCGACCACGCCGTCGTCTACCTGATGGCGAAGCACGCGCTCGAGGGCGAGTTCAGCCCGTTCTTCTGGGGCCAGAGCTACGGGGGCTCCCTCCTCTCGCTCTCGGTCGCGGGAGTGATGGCGGTCGTCGGGACCGCTCCCGTGGTCATGCCCGTGGTGTCGGTGCTCTGGATGGCGGGAGCGGCGCTCCTCCTGCGCATGATCGTCGCGCGCAGCGTGGGCTCGGTGGCGGGGAACGTCGCAGGGATCCTGTTCTGGTTCCCCGGGCTCGACATCCTCGTGGGCAGCACTCGCGACCCCGGCTTCTACTCCACGTCCCTCGTCATCGGCCTCGGCGTCGTCGCGATCGCGGTGTCGGCCCGCCGCCCGCAGCACATCCTCCGGTGGATCGGCGCGGGCCTGCTCTGCGGACTCGCTCTCTGGACCTCGCCCATGGCGCTCGCGTTCGCCGCGCCGGGTGCGGTCGGGCTCCTCCTGCGCGGCGGGCTGCGCCCGCTCAACTGGCTCACCGCGGCGGTGGCGGCCGCGATCGGCGCCTCGCCCTGGCTCGTCGCGGCCGCGTCGGCCCCCGTCACCCGTCCGGCCGGTGCCGCGACGGGGATCCACTGGGAGAGCTTCGCCACCGTCTTCACGAAACTGCTTCCCGCGGCGTTCACCCCGGCCGCGGGTCCCCTCATCTCGCAGGTCATCGCCGCCCTCGCCGTCCTCGCGATCCTCGCGATGGGCCTGGTCGGCGCGATCCGCCGTCGCGGCGGGGTCGTCATGCTCGCGGTGGCCACCGTGCTGGTCGTGGGCGTCCTCGTCTACGGCTCGGGAGTCGAGCTCCAGGCCGACTCACGGCGCTACGCCGTGTTCCTCGCCCCGGCTCTCGCCGCCGCCCTCGGCTGGGCCGTCTCGTGGTTCCGTCCGGCGGCCTGGGTCGCGATGCTGGCCGCTCCTGCGATCACCGTCGCTCTCGTCGTGCAGGCGACCGGCGGCTTCCAGTGGCAGAGCTCGCGCTTCGACCCGCGGTTGACGGAGGTCGGCACCGCACTGCAGGAGCGCGGGCTCGAGCACGTCTACGCGAGCTACTGGATCTCGTACGCGCTGTCGGCCGCGACCGAGGAGGACGTCACGGCGGCCGCCCTCGTGAACCGCCGGTACACCGCCTACGAGACCGCCGCGGCCGAGGCGGACCCGCTGGCGTTCGTCGTCAACGCCGACCAGGCGAACGACGTGCTGCTCGCGGGCCTCGCCGAGCAGTACGGAGGCTCGCGCTCCGAGCTGGACGGCTATGCGATCTGGACCTTCACCACGCCGTTCGATGTCTACGCCCAGGGGTGGCAGATCGTCTGAGCTCCCTCGGCACCGCCCCGTCCTCTCCCTCACACTAGGAGCACATGCAGACCACGACCCCCGCCCCGCCCGCCGAGCGACCGGCAGCCCGAAGCCGCTCCTCCTGGCGGCTCGTCGGCACGGAGGTGGCGCTCGCACTCCTCGCCGGACTCGTCAGCGCGGCTCTCGCCGTGCTCGCCTGGCGGATCTCGCCGTCCGACCTGGGACTGCGCTGGGCGACCGGGGGCGCGGACCAGATCCTGCACTACTCGATCTTCACGAGCGCTGCGCAGGTGTTCCCGTTCCTCCCGAACGAGGAGCTGGGGTTCCCCGCTGCGCAGAACCTGTTCTTCGCTCCGCTCTTCGACCCCTGGTCGGCCGTCCTGGTCTCCGGTCTGGCCCTCGTGCTGCCGGACGGCGTCTGGGCGCTCAACGTCTACAACCTCCTGGCCTTCGTCGGCACGGGAGCGACCGCCTACCTCTTCTTCCGGGGGCTGCGGCTGCACCGGGCGACCTCCGTGGTCGTCGCGGTCGTCTTCGCCGTGCTGCCGTACCACTTCGTCCAGCTCGCGCTCGGCCACCCGTTCCTCGCGAACTACTGGGCCGTGCCGCTCCTCGGTCTCCTCGTCCTGGTCGTCGCGGGGGGACGCGCGGATCCGTTCGCGGAGTGGATCGACTCGGCGGGGAGCCGGCGCCTGCGCCTGGCCCGGCGGCTCGTCCCCCTGCTGCTGCTCTGCTGGGCGACCGCTTTCACGCAGTCGTACTACTTCGTCTTCGCCGCCCTCGTGGTCGGTGCCGTCTGGTTCGTCCGCCTCGTCGTCGCCGCGGCGACCCGGACGTGGCGGTCGATGCTGTGGCCGACGGTCACCGTCGGCGTGCTGCTCGCCTCGATCGGTGCGCAGCTGGCGGTCCTCTCCCTCGACCTCGACGAGCGGTTCGCGAAGTACTTCGCCGGACGCACCCCGCAGGAATCGGAGTTCTACGGCGGGAAGATCATGGATCTGCTGCTCCCGGCGCGGTCCAGCGGCTTCGCGCCGCTCTCCTCCCTCTCGAACGACTACGCCGGGACGACCGGGATCCTGCAGACCTCCGAGAGCGCGAGCACCGCGCTCGTCGTCTCGGTCGCCTACGTGGTGATCGTCGTGGTCGTGCTCGCGCGGCTGCTCGCTCCGCGTCGGAACCCCGACACGGCCGAGGACGCTCCCGGTCTCCTCGCCGACGAGCGCGTCGGCGCGCTGTCGACCGCGTTCGTCGTCGCCCTGCTCTTCTTCACGACTGCGGGTCTGGGAGCGCTGCTCGCCTACTACGCCTCCCCGGAGATCCGTGCGTGGTCGAGGTTCTCGATCGTGCTCGCCCTCCTCGCGCTCGGCGTCGCCGCGATGGCGTTCGAGGCGGTGGTGCGCCGGACCGCCGTCCGCGCCGTGGTGCTGGGGCTCGTCGCCGTCGTCGCGGTCGTCGACCAGCTCGGCGGAGTCGACGCCGCCCTGCCGATCGACGCCGTGCCCGACACCGCCCTCCGCGAGTTCGCGGCCGAGGTCGACGACGCCCTTCCCGTGGACTGCGGGATCGTTCAGCTGCCGCTGAAGGACTTCCCCGAGACCGGAGCGATCGGCGCGATGGGCGACTACGACGAGAGCCTCCCCTACATCTACAGCTCTCGCGACGACCTGCGCTGGAGCTACGGAGCGGTGGTCGGCACGCGCAGCGCCGAGGGCTGGAACGACGCGACGACCCCCGCCGCCTTCCGCGACGAGGTGGACGAGTCCGGGGCCTGCGCGGTCCTGGTCGACACGGCCGCCTACACGGAGGACGTCGGCGCCTGGCGGTCCCTCGTCGACGCGGTGGCCGAGGCGGACGATCCCGCACTGGACTCGACGGACGGCCGGTACGAGCTCTTCCTGCTCGAATGAGCGGCGATCAGCGCGGCACCGCGAAGACGAGCCAGCGCCCCGAGGTCGACGACGCGATCGGGACGAGTGATCCGCTCGCCGCCAGGACGTCCTCCTGCCACGCGCCCGCCTGGTCGGTGTAGCCGGCCGTGTCGACGTAGATCGCGCACGCGCCGCTCGACTCGACGGCGGCGGCGAACTCCCCCGGGGTCGCGGCGCCGCCGAACACCTCGAAGCCCGTGGTCCCGCGGATCGAACCGTAGCTCCACTCCAGCTGTCCGTCCTCCGTGTAGAGGTAGGGCAGCGCCTCGTCGTAGTCGGCCATCGCGCCGATCCGGCCGCTGTCGGGGAAGCTCTTGATCGGCAGCTGCACCACGCCGCAGCCGTCCGGCAGCGCCTCCTCGACCTCGTCGACGAGGGCCGTCATCTCGACGTCCTCCGTCGGCTGCAGCGGCACGAAGCGCGCCACTCCGGCGAGCTGATCCGCGATCACGACGACGATCACGGCCGCGACGACGACCGGTCGCAGGATCCGGCCCCGGAGGCGCACGAGGATCACGGCGACGGCCCCCAGCGCGAAGAGCACGAGGACGATCGACAGACGCGACCAGGCTCTCAGGGTCGTCGTGGCGAAGACCGCGATCGCCATGCCGAGACCGGTGATCACGTAGAAGAGGAGCGTCCACAGGGCCGCCATCGCCATCACGCGGATGCGCTCGTCCGACACCAGCCGGCCGAACGCCGTCGCTCGCAGTGCCCGGCCGCCCGCGAGTCCCACCAGGGGCAGAGCGAGGAGAAGGACGCACAGGCCGGCGATCCCGATCACCGGCATGCCGGGCGGCTCGGTCGCCTCGGCCACCGCCGTCGCGTTCTCGTACATGTTGGTCAGAGCGCCGATCTTCGGGAGCTCCGTACCCTGCCAGGGCAGGAACAGCGTCAGGATCTTGCCGGCGAAGGTCTCGGACTCGCCCGGCCCCCGGCTCTCGAAGTAGCGCGCCGTCCGCTCGCCGTAGCCGGCGCCGAGCAGGAGCAGCTCGACCCCGACCAGCCCCGCCAGGGCGAGAAGGGGCAGAACCCGCAGGAGCGCCTCCCGGACCCGCGCCCTGCTCGCGAGAGCGGCGAGCGCGCCGAGGAGCCACACTCCTCCGAGCACGAGCAGGCTGAAGACGTAGTAGTACCCGCCCGAGCTCGCGATCAGGAGCGGCAGCACCAGCACCGGCACCGCGCCGCGGAGCAGTCGCGCACGCCGACTCGTCCCGCGCGCGATCCAGGCGCGGAAGGGATCCGTCCGCTCGCCGGCCACCGTCAGCACCAGGATCCCGAGCAGCGGGATCGCCCAGTAGTTGGCGAGGAACGCGTGCCCTGCTCCGAGCCGGAGGAAGTGGTACGGAGCGAGGCTGAAGACCACGGCGATGAGCGCGGCCGTCCAGGGCGGCGTGCGCAGGGCTCGGAAGAACGCGTACCCGGTGAGGGCGACGAGCGCGAAGGTGAGGAGGTGGAAGACGTTCAGCAGCACGAAGCCGTCGCGGATCACGAGGGCCAGCGCGGACGCGATCAGCGCTGACGCGACGTCGAACTGGGTGGTGAAGAACGCGTTGAAGCCGTCCGGGAAGCCGAGGGCGCTGTTCTCGGCGAACGGGAAGCTCTGCGTCGCACTGCGGAAGAGCAGGTAGTGCAGGATCTGGTCGTCGCCGCCCGCCTGCCAGCGCTCCGACAAGCCATCGGGCGTCACCCGGAGCGCGAGGGCCGCGGCGACGGTGCTGACCACCGCGGCGACGACGGCCCAGCCGAGTTCGGGCAGGAGCCGGCTCCGACGCGCGGTGCGCTCAGAAGCCATGCTCGGACCTCTCGACGGCCAGGCTCGACGCGATCCGCTCGTTGAGCGCGTCCTCGCCCGCGGTCCCGGCGTAGTCGTAGACGTCGAAGGTCGGGCACGCGGTCACCGCGCGCGGCTCGCCGAGGTGCGCGAGCGCGAGCGCCGCCCAGTCCGGGTCCCGGTCGGCGAGGACATAGCTGAAGGTCGTGTCCTGGTACGCCGCGGCGTTGTTCATCCAGAGCTGGACGCTGAAGTCGAAGTTCACCTGCTGCACGTCCACCTCCTCGCCTCCGTAGAGCTCGAGGGCGCGGGTGGTCCAGAAGGACCCGACCCCCGAGAGGTCGCGTCCGTCCAGCCAGTCCTCGAGGCAGGCGCGTTCCGGAGTGCTCCCGGCCGTCGCCGCCGCCGCGGTCACGGGAGGCAGCGCGACGACGGCCGGGACGGCGACCGCCAGGACGACCAGGGCTGCACGCACCCGGCTCGCCACTCGGGACCGGGCCCGACCCTCCCGGAACGCTCGCGCCGGCCGCAGTCCGGCGAGCGGGAGCACCATCAGCACCGGGAACACCGCGAGGGGCAGCAGGTAGCGGCTGACGAGGCTCCCCGTGATGATGAGGCCGAGCAGGAGGGAGGCCGCGGCGACGAGGACGAACGTCGAGATCACGACGCTGGAGTCGCGGACGGCGAGAGTCCGCTCCGGCCGCACCTGCGTGGCGAGCGCGACCAGCAGGACGGCCGCCGCCGAGAGCAGGAGGAGGCCGACGACGAGGATCTCGAGCTTGCCGGAGGGCGCGGCGCCGACCTCGCGCATCTGGAGGAGGAAGCCGTCGACGGCCGTTCCCGCCCGCTCGAGATGGAGGTAGGTCGAGGCGTCGACGGCGACGAACCGGATGAGGAGGCCCCGCGCCGCCATCCCGGCCCCGGCGGAGACGACGAGGACCGCCGACAGCAGAGCGGCGACGCGCCAGGCCATCCGGCGGAGCACGAGCACGACCAGCAGCGTGGCGACGGCCGGAGCCGTGAACTGCAGTGCGAAGAGCGGGTTGGACAGCGTCGTCGCCGCCGAGACGACGGCGGCGCCGAGGAGCGGGAGGACGAGCGCGCGCGGACGGCGGGTGCGTGCCGGATCGAAGCCGCCGGTCGCCTGCCCCAGCAGAGCGAGCACGAGGACTGCCGAGAGGACGACGCCCGAGTAGTAGGTCGTGAAGAGGATGCCGCTCGCGAAGGCGCCGCCGTTGATCAGCCCGCGCCCCTCGGTCGCGACGAGCAGCAGGACGATCCCGGTCGCGACGACGGCCGCGGCGACCCGGCGGAGGGGTCGCTCCCCGGCGAGGACGGTCGCTGCCAGCCAGCGCAGCGCCAGGTAGAGCACGGCTATGTTGACGAACGCGCTCACCACGAGCGACGCCGCCGATCCTCCGCCGGCCAGGACGAGCCCGACGAGGTAGAGCGGCAGCTCCGGGAACAGGAGCAGCTGGCTCGTCATGACCCACTGCATCGGCTCGCCGCGCTGCACCGACTGCACCAGCAGCGGAAGGGCGAGCGAATCCCCCTCCGAGAGCAGGTACGTCCACCACGGCGTCCCGGCGAGCCGCTGGAGGACGAGGAGCGTGGCCGCGAGGACGAGCAGGAGCCCCGCGCTCTCGCGGCCGATCGCCGTCCAGATCCTGCGAGTCCGAGGAGCGGGCTGCGTGGTCATCGCCCTCGGCTCCGTCCGAACCGGATCCGCAGCACCAGCAGGAGGTTCCGCAGGAGGGTGTTCCCCGGGATCTTCGAGGTGCCCTCCGTGCGGTCGAGGAACACGATCGGGATCTCGCGCATGCGCCGCGCCGCCGCCAGCGTGCGGTGCTTGAGAGCGATCTGGAAGCCGTACCCGGTGGCGTCGACCGTCTCGAACGAGATGCGGCGGAGCAGGTCCGCGCTGAAGAGGTTGTAGCCGCCCGTCCAGTCGGTGAGACGCCGTCCGAGGAGCAGACGGGTGTAGATGTTCCCGCCCCTGCTGAGGATCTTGCGGTCCAGCGTCCAGTCGGGGGTGCCCCCGCCCGGGATGTACCGCGACGCCACGACGAAGTCCGCGCCGTCGCGCACCTCGCGGAGGAAGTCGGCGATGTACGTCGGATCGTGCGAGAGGTCGGCGTCCATCTGCAGGATGTGGTCGGGGGCGTCGTCGCCGTCCAGGATCCGCCCGAACGCCCAGATGTACGCGGCGCCGAGACCCTCCTTGGTCGCGCGCTCCAGCACCTCGACCGTGAAGGTCGGCGTCGCGAGATCGGCGCCCAGAGCACGCGCCTTCGCGGCGGTGCCGTCCGGCGACGAGTCGTCCACGATGACCGAGCGGATCCGCGTGGCGGGCTCGGCCGCGGCGACCGCAGCGATGCGGCGCAGCAGCTCGCCGATGTTGTCGGCCTCGTTGTAGGTGGGAGTGACTATTGCGAGGGAGAGCATCTGTATCCGTTTTCGTTGCGGGAGCGCGCACCGTCCTGGGGTGGAAGCTGTGGAAGGCTACCAGCGCCGTCCTGATCCGCCGCCGGAACCGTGCCGCGCGCACCGCGATTCCCAGCCGGTCGCGCGCCCTCCGGGCGCGGTCCGCGGGCAGGACGCAGGCGTGTCGTATGCTGACCCCCGCGCGGTCCCCGATCGCCTCTCCGGCCGCACCCCGCCGGGGCCCACGACCTGGAGAACCGCACGAGCATGGCACACGACACCAGGCCCGCCGTCCGCCCGGCTCCCCCCGTCGGAACGGAGCAGCGGCCGCGTCGCTCCCCGCGCCGGCGCCTGCTGATCGAACTCGGCCGGACCGCGCTGACCGCCGTGATCGCGACGGTGCTGGGCGTCCTCGCTCTGCGCATCACTCCGTCGGACCTCGCCCAGCGCTGGACCGCCGGCGGCAACGACCAGATCCTGCACTACACGATCTTCGGCAGCGCCCAGGACGTGTTCCCCTACTTCCCGAATGCGCAGCTCGGCTTCCCCGCCTCGCAGAACCTCCTGTTCTCGCCGCTGTTCGACCCGTGGTCGGCGCTCTTCGTGGCCCTGATCGGACCCTTCGTGCCGAACGGCGTCTGGGTCCTCAACCTCTACTACGTGGCGGGCTTCGCCGGGATCGGCGCCACCGCCTACCTCTTCTTCCGCGCCCTGCGGGTGCGCCCGGTGATCGCGACGGTCTTCGGCGTGATCGGTGCCGTCCTCCCGTACCACTTCGTCCGCATCGACTACGGCCACCCGTTCCTGGCGAACTACTGGTCGGTCCCGCTGATCGGGATCCTCGTCCTGGTCGTCGCGGGCTCTGCGACGGATCCGGTCGCGCGCCTCGTCTCGGGCGTCTCCTCGCCGCGTCGCCGCCGGATCGTCACCGCCGCCCTCCTCGTCGCGCTCACCGCCGGCGTCGCCTGGACCGTCTCCTACTACTACGTGTTCGGCGCGATCGTCCTCGGTGCGACCTGGGCGGTGAGCGTCGTGGTGGTCCTGCTCGGGCGCCGTCCGCTCCGGAGCCTCGCCTGGCCGACCTTCACCCTCGCCTCCCTCGGCGCTCTGATCGTCGTGCAGATCGGGGTGCTCTCGCTCGACTTCGACGAGCGCTACACCCAGTACTTCTCCGGCAGGACCCCGCAGGAGTCCGAGTTCTACGGCGGCAAGCTGCAGCAGCTCCTGCTGCCCTCGACCACCAGCGGCGTCCCGTTCCTCCGCGACCTCGCCACGGACTACCAGGCGCAGACGCAGATCCTGGTCAGCGGGGAGAACCCCTCCACGGGTGTCGTCGCCGCCACGGCGATCGTCCTGGTGCTCGCGGTGATCCTCCTGCGCATGTTCGCCGGGTCGTCCCTGCGCCGCCGCGAGGGTCAGCCCGCCGTCCTCCGATTCCTCGACGACCCGCGGGTCGGCGCGCTCTCGGTCGCGTTCGTCTTCGCGCTCCTGTTCTTCATCGTGGGCGGTCTCGGCACGATGCTCGCGTACTACGTCAGCCCCGAGATCCGGGTCTGGTCGCGGCTCGCGATCGTCATCGACTTCCTCGCACTGGGCGTCGCCGCGATCCTCGTCGACATGCTGGCGAAGCGGATGCGCGCTCTCGTGCCGGTGCTCGCCCTCGTCTCCGTCATCGCGGCCGTCGATCAGCTCGCCGGTGTGAACTCGACCATCCCGCTCGAGCCGACGGAGGACGCGGTGCTGCGGCAGTTCACGGCGGCGATGGACGAGCAGCTGCCCGTCGGCTGCGGCGTCGCCCAGCTTCCGTTCAAGGGCTTCCCCGAGACCGGGCCGATCGGCGGCATGGGCGACTACGACGAGGGACTCCCCTACGTCTACAGCACCGACGACGACCTGCGCTTCAGCTACGGCGCCGTCCGCGGCACCCGCGCCGGCGACGAGTGGAACGCGGCGACCACCCCCGAGGGCTTCGCCGCGGAGTTCCGGGACGCCGACGCGTGCGCGATCCTCGTGGACACGGCCGCCTACCCGGACGACCCGCAGGTCTGGACGGCCCTCGTCGGATCCGTCACCGACGCGTCGAGCCCCGAGCTCACGAGCGAGGACCCCGAGCGGCGCTACCTCCTCTTCGTCCCCTGATCGGTGACCATCCGCTGAACGTCCGACGTCCTGTTCCTGAGGACGCGGCCGCGCCTCGGGGGGCCGATCCAGGTGGCGTGGGTAACGTGACGATCGTCGTGCCCGACCGGGTGCCGTCGGGACCACGCGGAGGAGCACCTGTGCCACGTTGGCTGCAGTCGCAGACAGTTCGATTCCTGATCGCGGGGTCGCTGAACACCGCGCTCGACTTCGTGATCCTGAACGCTCTGTCGCTGCTCGTCGGCCTGCCGACGCTGCTCGCGAACGTCTTCTCGGTGCTGGTGGGGATCACCGTGTCCTACGGCCTCAACCACTACTTCGTGTTCCGGAACGCCGGGCGGCCCTCGTTCAGGACCTTCGCGAAGTTCTTCGCCGTGACCGGATTCAGCTCGCTCGTGCTGCAGTCCGTGATCATCTACGGCTTCGAGGTGTTCTTCGACACGCGGTTCGGGACGTCGCTGCTGTTCCTCCCGAGCGACGGAGAGAACGCCTTCCTCGCGATCAACGTCGCCAAGGCGGCCGCGGTGTTCGTCGGTCTGGTCTGGAACTACTGCCTCTACAAGTTCGTCGTCTTCCGCGCCCCGGCCGCCGGCGCCCTGCCGGCGCCCGAGGCCCTCTCGCCCGCGGCCGTCGCGGTGAGCACCGAGCCCCTGGACACGGTGCGCTGACTCTCCGCGAGGCCGCTCGGGCTGCGTGCTAGCCTCGATGAGTTCTTCCGACGGAGCCTTCGCCCGTCGACACCGCACCCCCGGAGGCTCCCATCTCTCGCTCGACGTTGCCCATCGCGGTCGTCGTCGTCACCTACTTCTCGGGTGAGGTCCTCCGCGCCTGCCTCGAGTCGATCCCGGAGGCCACGGAGCACGACGTCCACGTCGTGGTCGTCGACAACGCGACGACGGACGACTCCGTGCGCCGCGTCGTCGAGATGCGCCCGGAGGTCGTCTTCCACGAGACGGGCGAGAACCTCGGTTACGGCAAGGCCGTCAACTACGCCGTCGACCGGCTGGGCCCCGAGTACGAGTGGATCCTGGTGACCAACCCGGACACGGTGTTCCTGCCCGGGTCCATCGACGCCCTGTACGCCGCCGCCGCCGCTGACTCCCGGATCGGATCGATCGGCCCGCGCATCCTCGACTCCGACGGCACCGTCTACCCGTCGGCGCGGGCGCTGCCCTCCCTCGGCACCGGAGTCGGCCACGCGCTCTTCGCGCACGTCTGGCCGGGCAACCCGTGGTCGGCCCGCTACCGCCGCTCGCGCGCCGTCGGCACGCTCGAGCACGGCAGCATGACCGCGGGCTGGCTCTCGGGAGCCTGCGTGATGGTCCGGCGCACCGCCTTCGAGCAGATCGGCGGCTTCGACGAGCGGTACTTCATGTACTTCGAGGACGTGCAGCTGGGCGACTCGCTCGGTCGCCGCGGCTGGACGAACGTGTACCTGGCCGACGCCCTGGTGTCGCACCTGGGCGGGCACTCGACCCGGCTCGCCTCGGCGCGGATGCTCGCCGTGCACCACCGGAGCGCCTACCTGTACCTCGCGCAGAAGTACGGCGCCTGGTACCAGGCGCCGATCCGCTTGGCCGTGCGGCTCGGTCTCGGCGCGCGCGTCGGGCTGATGCGCCTGCGGCCGAGGCGCTGAGCCGCGCCACTGAGCCGTTCAGAAGACGACGCGTCAGCGACCCAGCTCGAGGAGCCGGGTGAGATAGGCGCCGTAACCGCTCTTCGCGTAGGTGGTGGCGTGCTCCGCCAGCCCTTCGTCGTCGATCCAGCCGTTCCGCCAGGCGATCTCCTCGATGCACCCGATCTTGAAGCCCTGACGCTGCTCGATCACCCGCACGAACTCCGTCGCCTCGATCATCGAATCGACCGTGCCCGTGTCCAGCCAGACGGTCCCCCGGTCCAGCACCTGCACGTGCAGCCTGCCCGCGAGGAGGTAGCGCTCGTTGACGGTCGAGATCTCGAGCTCCCCCCGCGCCGACGGCCGGATGGTCTTCGCGATCGCGACGACGTCGTTGTCGTAGAAGTACAGTCCCGGGACCGCATAGCTGCTCTTGGGCGCCGCCGGCTTCTCCTCGATCGAGACCGCTCGGAATCCGTCGTCGAACTCGACGACGCCGTAAGCACTCGGGTCGGCGACCTGGTGCGCGAAGATCACGGCGCCCTGCACGTCGCCGTTCGCCGCGAGTGCGGTGCCCAGCGCTGTTCCGTGGAAGATGTTGTCGCCCAGCACGAGAGCGACCGAGTCGTCGCCGATGAACTCCTCCCCGATCAGGAACGCCTGCGCCAGCCCGTCCGGCGACTCCTGAACGGCGTACGAGATGGACATACCGAGACCCGCTCCGTCGCCCAGCAGCGCTTTGAACTGATCGTCGTAGTCGGGCGTGGTGATGACGAGGACCTCGCTGATCCCGGCCATCATCAGAGTCGACAGCGGGTAGTAGACCATCGGCTTGTCGTAGATGGGCATCAGCTGCTTCGAGATGCCCTTGGTGATGGGCCACAACCGGGTGCCGGTCCCGCCCGCCAGGATGATCCCCTTCACCGCGCGGCCTCCGCCCGGTCGAGATCCGCGTACAGAGCCCGCGCCTCGTCCCAGGTGGGCAGGATGCCCTGCGTCTCCGCCTCGTCCAGGCCGGGGGCGTCCCTGTCCTTGGGCGAGAGGAGGAGCTCCCCCGCTTCGTCCGGGAAGCGCAGCCCGATGCGCTCGTCCAGAGGATCGACGGCCTTCTCGCGGGCAGGATCGTACGGCGCGCTCACGAGGTAGGACACGACGGCGCCTTCCGTCAGCGCCACGAACGCGTGCCCGATGCCCTCAGCGAGGTACACCGAGCGGTGGTCCACGTCGTCGAGAACGACCGAGTCCCACCGGCCGAACATGGGCGACCCGATACGGAGGTCGATGACGTAGTCGAGCACGGCGCCCGAGAAGCAGGAGACATACTTCGCCTGCGACGGCGGGATCTGAGCGAAGTGCACGCCGCGCACAGTGCCGCGCCGGGAGACGGACGTGTTCCCCTGTCGCAGGACGAGCGGGTGCCCCACTGCCTCGGCCAACCGGTCGAATCGGTAGAACTCGAAGAAGACGCCGCGGTCGTCGGGGAACCGGCGGGGGGTGATCTCGAAGGCGTCGGGGACATCGAGCTCTCGGATCTGCACGGAGGCCAGTGTAATGAGCGCGTGCTGAACGGAGTCCCCCGCACGGGCGGCTCCGGTGCGCCCTCGCCCCCTCCCCCGCGCCCCTCCGGCATGATGATCGGGTGACCTTCCTCCTCACGGGCGCCGCAGGAATGCTCGGCACCGACCTCCGCACCGCCCTCGGCGACCGCCCCGTGACAGCCCTCGGCAGGCGCGATCTGGACGTCACCGACCTCGACGCCGTCCGCGCAGCGGTCGCCGGGCACGACGCCGTGCTCAACTGCGCCGCGTACACGCGTGTCGACGACGCCGAGACCGACGAGGACGTGGCGCGCCGCGTCAATGCTCTCGGCGCGCAGAACCTCGCGCGAGCGGCGGCCGAGATCGGTGCGGCGATCGTGCAGGTCTCGACCGACTACGTGTTCGACGGCTCCGCGACCTCCCCCTACGGCGAGGACCACCCGCGTCGGCCGATCTCGGCGTACGGGCGCACCAAGGCCGAGGGCGAGGAGCTCGTGCTGGCCGCGAATCCGGAGCGGGGCTACGTCGTCCGCACCGCGTGGCTCTACGGCGAGCACGGCGGCAACTTCGCGAAGACGATGGTCCGCCTCGCGGGCACTCACGAGACGCTGAGCGTCGTCGACGACCAGCGCGGGCAGCCGACCTGGACGGGCGACCTCGCCGCCCGCCTGGTCGAACTCGTCGACTCCGGGGCGCCGGCGGGCGTCTACCACGGCACCAACGCCGGAGAGACGACCTGGTACGGCTTCGCCCGCGCGGTCTTCGAGAAGGCCGGGCTCGATCCCGACCGGATCCGCCCGACCGACAGCAGCTCGTTCGTCCGCCCTGCGCCGCGCCCCGCCTACTCCGTCCTCGGACACGACGGCTGGGGCCGAGCGGGCCTTCCTCCGCTGCGCTCCTGGGACGAGGCCCTCGCGGCCGCACCGATCGAGGCGGTCCGACCGTGAGCACCGTGCTGCGCGTCGTCGTCGACCAGATGCTCGCCCGAGTGCCCGGCGGCATCGGCCGCTACACGCAGGAGCTGACGCGCGAGCTCATCGCGACCGCGCCCCGCGACTGCGAGGTCGAGGCCGTCGTGTCTGCGCATCCGCCCGAGAAGGAGGAGGAGCTGCGGCATCGGCTGCCCGGGCTCGCGCGGGTCCACCGGCTCCACCTGGGCCGCCGCGAGCTGTCGCGCGCCTGGCAGTACGGCATCGGCATCCCCGCGGGCGGAGGCATGATCCACGCCCCGAGTCTCTTCGCACCGCTGCGGAGCCACGAGAGCCGCGACGGCGAGCAGATCGCCGTGACCATCCACGACACGGTTCCGTGGACCCACCCCGAGACCCTCACCCCGCACGGGGCGAAGTGGCACCGCGCCATGGCGAAGCGGGCGCGCAAGCACGCCGACGCCGTCGTCGTCCCCACTCACGCGGTCGCGCAGCAGCTGTCCGAGGTCCTCGACTTCGGCGACAGGCTGCGGGTCATCGGCGGAGCGGTGGGCTCGGGTCTCGTGCTCCCGGACGACGCCGAGGAGCGCGCCGTCGCGCTCGGGCTGCCGACCGAGTACGTGCTGAGCGTCGGGACCCTCGAACCCCGCAAGGGGCTCGTCTCGCTGATCGCCGCGTTCGGCGGCGCCTCAGCCCCCGCGATCCCGCTGCTGATCGTCGGGCCGACCGGCTGGGGCGAGCTCGACATCGCCGCCGTCGCCGACGAGCAGGGACTGGACGAGCACCGCGTGCGCGCCCTCGGCGTGCTGAGCGACGCCGACCTCGCCGTGGTCCTGGACCGTGCCACCCTCTTCGTGTACCCCAGCATCGCGGAGGGCTTCGGCCTGCCGGTGCTCGAGGCCATGCACTTCGGCGTGCCGGTCGTCCACTCGGACGACGCGGCCCTGCTCGAGGTCGCGGCCGACGCCGGAGTGGCCGTCGAGCGCGGCGACGCGAAGGACTACCCGGAGCGGCTGGCACTGGCGATGAGCAGCGTCCTCTCGGACACCGCGCTCCGCGAGCGGCTGTCGGTGGCCGGGCGCGACCGCGCGCGGGCGTTCAGCTGGCGGGACTCGGCCGAGCGGGTCTGGGCGCTGCACGCCGAGATCTGAGCCGTGGCCGCGAGGGCCTGTCGGGATCGTGCTCGACGGGCCTAGTTCCCGGAGTCGTCCGGGAACAGCGCCTCGTGCACCATCGAGCGGACGACGTCGTAGTCCGGGTCCTCGGGGTCGACGGTCGGCGGAGTGAGCTCGACGCTCTTGATCGGCTGCGACCTCGTCTTCAGGCCGAGCTGCACGAAGTATCCGAGCATCCCCTGCGGCACGTCCGTCTTGATCACCTGCGAGCCCGCCTCGGCCACGTCCTGGAACTTCGAGAGCACGTTCGCCGGCTCGAACTGCCGCACCAGCGCCTCCTGCACCTGGCGCTGCCGCTCCATCCGGGCGTAGTCGTCCGAGGTGATGCGGGAGCGCGCGTAGGCGAGGGCCTGCTCGCCGTTGAAGTGCCAGTCGCCGGGCTCGATCCACTGGTTCACGCCGTAGGGCACGCCGTCCGAGTCGAGGAGCCCGCCCAGCGGCAGCGGCTCGTCGCCGTCGTAGGTGATGTCCACTCCTCCGAGCGCGTCGATCAGCTGGGCGAAGCCCTCCATGTCGATCAGCGCGTAGTACTGGATCGGCAGGTCCAGGATCGACTCGACGGCGTCCCGCATCGCCTCGATGCCCGGCTCGCTGCCCTCGGCGACCGCGTCGGGGTAGAGCTCCGGGTTCTTCAGCTCCACCTCGGTGTAGATGGAGTTGAGCTTGCACACGCTGACGTTGCAGTCGCCCCAGTTGTAGCCGTCCGGGTAGAGCTCGTGCATCGGGCTGTCCTCGGCGAACGGGACGTCGCGGAACTCGCGGGTCACGCCGATGATGGTCGCCGCACCGCTGGACGCGTCGATGCTGACGACCGAGATGCTGTCGGGACGCAGCCCCTCGCGGTCCTCGCCCGCGTCGCCGCCCAGCAGCATGATGTTGTACCGGCCGTCGACCGGAGCCTCCATCGCTCCTCCGCCGAAGATCGAGGAGAGCGTGCCGCGGGTGACGCCCAGGAGGTAGGTGCCCGCACCCGCGGTGCCGACCGATACCGCCATCAGCGCGATCGTCGCGAACGCCAGCACTCCGCGCATCCTCGGCCGCACCCGCACGACCCGGATCAGCCGCAGGGTGTCGAGGGTGAGCACGAACCAGACCACCGCGTAGATCACGAGCGCGGCCTGGAGCGCCAGCATCGACAGGTCGAAGGTCGCGAGCGTGTAGAGACCGGTCGGGAAGACGAAGTAGAGCACGACCGCGAGCAGCAGCGCGGTCCAGAGCGCGAGGGTGAACGCCAGTCCGAGGCGGCCCAGCCGGCGGTTGCCCGCGAGCACCTGGGCCGATCCGGGCACCAGGAAGTTGCCGACCAGCAGCCACCAGGCCCGCCGCGTCATGAAAGTGCTGGAGCGGACGTCGGGATGCCGCAGCGGCAGGGACACCGCCGTCACAGGCTCGCCACCAGGGCGTCGTTCTTCGCGGCGACCTGGGTCTCGAGGTCGGCGGCGAACGCGACGAGGCGCTCCGAGAGCACGTCGTCGGCCGTGGCGAGGATCTTGACGGCGAGGAGGCCGGCGTTCCGGGCTCCGCCGATGGACACGGTCGCGACGGGGACACCCGCGGGCATCTGCACGATCGAGAGGAGGGAGTCGAGGCCGTCCAGGCGCGCGAGCGGCACGGGCACGCCGATGACGGGCAGCGGAGTCACGGCCGCGAGCATGCCGGGGAGGTGGGCCGCGCCGCCCGCACCGGCGATGATCGCCTTGAGGCCGCGGGAGCGGGCGTCGCGGCCGTACGCGATCATCGCCTCCGGGGTCCGGTGGGCCGAGACGACTCGGACTTCGTGGGCCACGCCGAACTCCGTCAGCGTCGTCGACGCGGCCTGCATGACCGACCAGTCGGAGTCGGAGCCCATGACGACGCCGACGACGGGCGCGGATCCGTTCACGAGCGCGTCCGCGCTCACGTGGGGTCTCCGGCGGGGGCGGGGGTCGTCAGTCGGCTCGTCACGGCCACCATGGTACGTGTCAGTCGGTGAGAAGCGCCGCCGCGGCTCGCGCCTCGTAGACGACGCTCTCGAGCTCGTCGCCGGTCGCGTTCACGTGCCCGACCTTGCGGCCGGGGCGGGGCTCCTTGGAGTAGTTGTGCACCTTGACGCCCGGGTGCTCCGCCAGCACGCGCGGGTAGCGATCGGTCAGCGACTCGCCCTGCGGTCCGCCGAGCAAGTTCACCATGACGGTCCACGGGTCGCGGCAGCCGGTCGCTCCGAGCGGCAGGTCGAGGACCGCGCGCAGGTGCTGCTCGAACTGCGAGGTGGTCGAGCCGTCCATGGTCCAGTGGCCGCTGTTGTGCGGCCGCATGGCCAGCTCGTTGACCAGGATGCGGTCGTCGGTCGTCTCGAAGAGCTCGACGGCGAGGACGCCGGTGACGCCCAGGCGCTCGGCGATCGACTCGGCGATCTCCGCCGCCATCGCGGCGACGCGTCCGGCGGAGGCGGGGGCCGGGGCGAAGACCTCCGCGCAGACGCCGTCGCGCTGCACGGACTCGACGACCGGCCAGAGAACCGTCTCGCCGGAGGGGCGGCGGGCGACGAGCTGCGCGAGCTCACGCCGGAAGTCGACGAGCTCCTCGACGAGCAGGGAGCCGCCGCGACCGTCCTCGGCGAGCGCCTCGAACCAGTCGTCGGCCTCGGCGGCGCCGCGGACGACCCGCACGCCCTTGCCGTCGTAGCCGCCGCGGGCGGTCTTGACGACGGCACGGCCGCCGTGGTCGTCGAGGAACGCGGCGAGCTCGTCGGCCGAGGACACCTCCGCCCAGTCCGGGACCGGCAGGCCGAGATCGGAGAGCCTGCGCCGCATGAGCAGCTTGTCCTGCGCGTAGAGGAGGGCGTCCGGGCCCGGGTGCACGGGGATCCCGCGGGCGACGAGCTCGCGCAGGATCGGCTGCGGGACGTGCTCGTGGTCGAAGGTCACGACGTCGACGGTCTCGGCGAACGCGAGCACCACCGCCTCGTCGCGGTAGTCGCCGACCTGCGTCGCCGCGAGCGCCGCGGGAGCACCCTCGGTCTCGGCGAGCACGGCGATGTCGATCCCCAGCTCGACGGCCGCGGGGATCATCATCCTGGCGAGCTGGCCGCCACCGATCACGCCGACGCGCATGGCGCTCCTCCGTCTCCGCCCGCTGGCGCGGGGCGGCTCCATGGTACCGACGCCCTCACTCGGGCTGCACCGGGTCCTCCCACGCCGGAAGCGGCCGGGGCGACGCGGCGATGGCGTCGCGGAGCACGATCGCGGCGAGCCCGGGATCGGGCAGGTCGCGCAGCACGAACACCTCCGCACCGTCCTGCTCGATCACGACGTCCGCGCACCGGGCGAACCGCTGGGCCACCGACCGCGCGACCCGGACGCTCATCCGCGGATCGAACACGACCTCGGCGCGCCGGACGCCCACGAGACCGCGCCGCGCGTGCAGGGCGCGCGTGGTGATCCGGTAGCGGATCCCCGCCGAGCGCAGCGCCGAGGGGGCGCAGAGCAGGAGCACCAGGACGGCCGTGCCGATCGCGATGATCCAGCGCTGGAGCCCCAGGTCGAACTGCGCGGCGAAGTAGAAGCCCGACCAGGTGAGGAGGAGGAAGCCGGCGACCGGGGCCACCGCCTTCCTCGCCCGAGGGGTCAGCCGCGCGAGCTCGAGCTCGGGGGCGTCCGTCGTCATCGCCCCCGCCTCACTGCCGCAAGTGGGTGACGTCGCCCGCCGAGAACGCGCGCGGTCCGTCCGCGAGCTCGACGACGAGCCGACCGTCGGAGTCCAGCTCACGGGCGGTCCCCTCGTGCACCGAGCCGTCGGGGAGCTCCACGCGCACGCGGAGGCCGAGTGTGCCGCAGCGCTCGCGCACGGCGGCGGCGGTGCCGGCCGCCTCGGCGTCGCGCAGCGAGAGCAGGGGTGCGAGCAGGGCCGAGAGCTCGGTGAGGTAGGCCGCGAGGACCGCGTCGGCGTCGGTGGTTGGGGCGCCGGCGAGAGCGAGCGAGGTCGCGGTCGGCACCGGGAGCTCCTCCTCCGTGAGGAGCAGGTTCACGCCCGTTCCCAGGATCACGCGCCCGTCGGGGAGCCGCTCGGCGAGGATGCCGGCGGTCTTGCGGCCGTCGAGGAGCACGTCGTTGGGCCACTTCACGGCGACCGGGACCTCGACCAGCGGGGCGAGCGCCCGGGCGAGCGCCGCGCCCGCGACCAGCGGCAGCCATCCGGAGGCGCCTGCGGGCAGTTCGGAGGCGTCGACCAGGATCGAGACGGCGAGGGTCCGACCTGCCGGCGCCTGCCACACCCGGCCCAGGCGGCCGCGACCGGCCCGCTGGTCGTCCGTCGCCACCACCGAGAGGTGCGGCCACTGGTCCGGCGCGCGGGTGGCGTGCTCGCGGAGGACGTCGTTCGTCGAGCCGGCGTGCTCCTCCCACAGCACCTTCGGGGACACGGAGCGGGAGAGCGGGAGCTGCATGCCGCCACGGTACTCGCGCCCTCTCCGAGGAGCCCGGAGGCGGGCGTCGTTGTGCGGATCCTCCCGCGGGGCAGGCCGCTCCCTGTGCCCTCACGACAAGGGGGGCGCCCCCGCCCCCGCCGGTAAGGTGAGCGGGTGACCGCGAACATCGAACGTCCCGCGCCCGACATGTACACGACCGCGGGGAAGATCGCCGACCTCAAGGCCCGGTACCACGAGGCGGTCACCGCGAGCGGTGAGGCCGCGATCGAGAAGCAGCACGCCAAGGGCAAGATGACCGCCCGCGAGCGCATCGACACCCTCCTGGACCCGGGCTCCTTCGTGGAGCTGGACGAGTTCGTGCGCCACCGCACGCACGCCTTCGGCATGGAGAAGAAGCGCCCCTACGGCGACGCGGTCGTCACCGGAACCGGCACCATCCACGGTCGCCAGGTCGCCGTCTACTCGCAGGACTTCACGATCTTCGGCGGCTCGCTCGGCGAGGTCGCGGGCGAGAAGATCATCAAGGTCATGGACCTCGCGCTGAAGACCGGCGTCCCGATCATCGGCATCCTCGACTCCGGCGGAGCCCGGATCCAGGAGGGCGTGGTGGCCCTGGGCAAGTACGGCGAGATCTTCCGCCGGAACACCGCGTCCAGCGGTGTCATCCCGCAGATCTCGATCATCTGCGGGCCCGCGGCCGGAGGAGCGGTGTACTCCCCCGCCCTGACCGACTTCGTGATCATGGTCGACAAGACCAGCCAGATGTTCGTGACCGGCCCCGACGTGATCAAGACCGTCACCGGCGAGGACGTCGGCATGGAGGAGCTGGGCGGGGCGCTCACCCACAACAAGATCTCGGGCGTCTCGCACTACCTCGCGAGCGACGAGAACGACGCCCTCGACTACGCGCGGACGCTCCTCTCCTTCCTCCCCGACAACAACCTCTCGCAGGCCCCCGTCTTCGACACCGAGGTCGACCTCGAGACCACCGACTCCGACCGCTTCCTCGACACGGTCATCCCGGACAGCCCGAACCAGCCGTACGACATGCGCGTCGTGATCGAGCACATCGTCGACGAGGGCGACTTCCTCGAGGTGCAGCCGCTGTTCGCCCCCAACATCGTGATCGGCTTCGGCCGCGTCGAGGGCCGCTCGGTCGGCATCATCGCCAACCAGCCGAGCGCCATGGCCGGCACGCTCAACATCGAGGCCGGCGAGAAGGCCTCGCGGTTCGTGCGCTTCTGCGACGCGTTCTCGCTCCCGATCCTCACGCTCGTCGACGTGCCCGGCTACCTCCCCGGGACCGATCAGGAGTGGACCGGCGTGATCCGCCGCGGCGCCAAGCTGCTCTACGCCTACGCCGAGGCGACCGTGCCCCTGGTCACGGTGATCCTCCGCAAGGCCTACGGCGGCGCGTACATCGTCATGGGCTCCAAGCAGCTCGGCGCCGACATCAACCTGGCCTGGCCGACCGCCGAGATCGCGGTCATGGGCGGCCAGGGCGCAGTCAACATCCTCTACCGCAACGAGATCAGGAAGGCGGAGGAGGCGGGCGAGGACGTCGCCGCCGTGCGCACCCGTCTCGCCAACGAGTACACCTACAACGTGGCGAGCCCGTTCCTGGCCGCCGAGCGCGGAGAGCTGGACGGCGTCATCGAGCCGTCGGCCACCCGCGTCTCCGTGATCAAGGCGCTGCGGGCGCTGCGCACCAAGCGCGCGAACCTGCCCGCCAAGAAGCACGGCAACATCCCGCTGTGATCCGGCGGCCGTCCTCCTGTTAGCGTGGGCGGCGACGACGGCATCCGCTGCGGAGTGACGGAGGGAGCGGGCATGGCGACCGACTCCCTCTCGACCCTGTCCTCCTCGTACGCCGACGAGTTCCCCGTGCGCGGCGCCGCCGTCTCGACGATCGGCTCGTCGTTCGGCGGCGAGACCGTCTCGGCGAGCGACGACGTCGCCGCCCGCCTCGACGAGATCCAGCTCGACCTCGGCGAGGGACCCTGCTGGGACGCCGCGCGGCGCCGCACTCCGGTGCTCATCGACGACGTGCGCGACGCGGCCGAGCGCTGGCCGCTGTTCGCGGCCGAGGTCGGTCGGCTGCCCCTGGACGCGGTCTACGCGTTCCCTCTGCGCGTCGCAGGGCTCGACGTGGGCGTGGTCGACCTCTACAGCGCCTCCGCCGGTCCGCTCCCCGCTGCGGTCATCGAGCGGATCCGCTCCCGCACGCCCGGCACGGCGCTGCGGGTCGTCGCCCACGTGCTCTCGGAGAGCGGCACCGGCGCGAGCAGCAACGCTCACTCGCGCCGCATCATCCACCAGGCGACGGGGATGATCCTCGCCCGGCACGGCATCTCGGCGGAGGAGTCCCTCCTGCTGCTCAGGGCCCACGCGTTCGCGCAGGGCCGCCCGGTCGCGGAGGTCGCCGAGGAGATCGTCGACCGCCGCACCGGGTTCCCCCCTCCTCCCCTCGAAATCTAGGATCGACTGCATGGCGGCCCGCTCACGGGAGCACGACCTCATCGAGACGTTCGTGACCCTCTCCGACACCCTCGTCGACGACTACGACACGGTGGAACTCCTCCAGACCCTCGTGGACCGCAGCGCCGCGCTCTTCGAGGCCGCCTCGGCGGGCATCGTGCTGCGCGACGCCGGGGGCGTCGCCGAGGTGCTCGCGTCGACCGACGAGGACTCCCGCCTGATCGGGCTGCTGCAGCTCCGGGAGGAGTCCGGGCCCTGTATGGAGTGCCTCACGACGGGCGAGGCCGTGGTGGTGCCCGACATCCGCGACGTGCGCGAGGGCTGGGCCCCCTTCCGCGACCGCGCTCTCGAACTCGGACTCCGCTCGGTGCACTGCGTCCCGATGCGCCTGCGCAGCGAGTGCATCGGATCGCTCAACCTCTTCCGCTCCGAGCCGGGCACGCTGCCGGCCGACGACGTCGCCGTCGCGCAGGCGTTCGCCGACGTCGCGACCATCGGGATCCTGCACCAGCGGGCGCTGCTCGAGAGCGACACCGTGCGCAACCAGCTGCAGCACGCCCTCAACAGCCGCGTGCTCATCGAGCAGGCCAAGGGCGCGGTCGCCTACGCCCGCGAGATCTCGACCGACGAGGCGTTCCAGATCCTGCGCCGTCACGCCCGCTCCCACTCGACGGCGCTCACCCTCGTCGCGAGCCGGGTCGTCGCGGGCGAGCTGCGGCTCTAGGCGGTCCGGGCGCTCCTGTCCCGGGGATCGGCCTGCGCGCCCGCTCGCGCCCGCCGTACAGTGGTGAGGGCGCACCCCGGTCCCCGGTGCCGAGCCCATCGCTCACGGGGAGAGGTCACGACCACGAAGGTTCTGCGCTACGCCGGAGGCTCGCTCGTCGTCGGGGACGCCGTCGCTCACGCCGTGCTCGACTACGCCCGTCGGCTCGCGGTCGCCCGGACGGCCGACACGATCGTCGTGCCCGGTCTGACCGAGAGCGGAGGACCGGACGAGGCGGAGCTCCTGCTCGGGCCGACCAGCCAGCTCGCCTCGAGCGCGGCCGGAGGCCCGGAATCGCTGCCCGGCGACGCCGCGACCCTCGCCGATCCCGCCGCCCGACGCGTGCCGGTCGGCTCTCTCGTCCAGCCCGTCGTCGGCGAGCAGGACCCCGACGACTTCCCCGACCTCGACTTCGAGATCTGGTCGGCGGCCGACGGCGCATGACGACTCAACCGGCGCTGCGGACGGGTGCCCCGTGCTCCTCCGGCCGCGCGCCCAGCGTCCGGGCGAACGCCAGTGCGTCGCGCGCCGAGAGGTCCGGGAGGTAGGCGCGCGCCAGCGCCGTGCCGATCTGCGGCAGCCGCATCGCATCGGGGTAGGCCAGCCAGAGCCCCTCGTAGCGCGGATGGAACTTCGCCTTGAACCGGAAGAGCGACGTGAATCCGTAGGCAGGCTCGAGCGTCCGCGCGAGGAAGTCGAGCAGGCGCGAGAGCACGGTCGGCTCGGGCGGCGCCTCCCCTTCGGCGACGGGCGCGGTGGCGAGCGGAGCACCAGACAGCGAGACGAACTCGGCACCGTCCTCCTTCGCGCGCAGGGCCGCGGAAGCGATCAGGAACTCCATGATCCCGGGCATGGCGTCGTCGGAGCGGCGCATGAAGTCGAGCGTCCATCCCACGATCCGGCCGTCGCGGCGCACCGGCAGCCAGCTGGTGACGCCCTGCAGCACGCCGTCCGGTCCCACGGCCAGCAGGAGGGACACCTCCGGGTCGCGGGCCTCGTCGAGACCGCCCAGGGTGAAGCCCATCTCGGGGAGGGCCTTCTCGGCGACCCAGCGCTCCGAGAGGTCGACGATGCTGTTCGCGGTCGCGAGCGACAGCTCCGGCCAGGTGGTCCACACCGCCTCGATGCCGAGCTTCAGTCCCCGGTTCAGCGGGTAGCGCACCTTCTGCCACTGCTTGCCGGTCAGCTCGAAGCCGGCGAGGTCGATGACCGTCTCCTCGCCGACCGACACCGGTGACCAGCCAAGGCGGTCGAACACGGGGAGGAGGTCATCGTGGACGCTGTAGAACACGGGCGACCAGCCGTGCTCGTCGCAGTGCCGGAGGAAGCCCGCGACGACTTCGTCGCGACGCTCGGGGGCGCACGCCGGATCCGAGAGCGCGATCGCGATCCCCCCGACGACCCGGTAGGCCACTCCCCCCTCGCCGTCCGGAGCGATCCAGTGGTCGTTCCCCTGCCAGGTGCCCTGGTGGCCGAGACTGCCGGCGCCGTGGCGCGCGAGGATCCCGCGGTACACCGCTCCGTCGCCGCGGGCCCGTTGCGCGTAGGTGGCGCGCAGGAGTGCCAGCACGGCGATCACGACGAGCAGCCAGAACGCCGGCCCCACCCAGTCGGACACGACGCGGGCGAGCGGATCGCGCGGCACCGGGAGCCGGCCGGCGCCCCCGAGGAAGCCGACGGGCACGAACCGCAGGAGACCTCCGACGAGGAGCCGTCCCCCGTCGACGGCGGGCTCGAAGCTCGTCCGCGCCGCGAAGGCGACGGCCAGGTAGCCGCCCAGACCTGCCGCGAAGGCGGCACCGATCGCGCGCGACCAGCGGCGGACCGCGGCGCGCGGCGCGAGCACGCGGAAGTGCCGTCGTCCGGCGAGCAGGAGCGCGATGACGGCCAGCGGGACGAGGACCGTGGTCGCGACCCAGAGCAGGTACTCGGCGTGGTGCTCGAACTCCGGATGCCGCGCCGCGTGCTGCAGCGACAGCATGTCGAGGACGACGATCGCCCCGTTGACGCCGACGGCGAGGACGAGTCCGAGACGTCGGCCGGACCGCAGACCGCGCGCGGCGACCAGGAGCAGGATCAGGGGCACGAACGTGAGCAGGATGACTCCCGGCGACACGAGGCTCAGCTGGACGTGGTGGGTGCAGTGGCGGGTCAGCCGCGCGCAGGGGTCCTCGAGATCGCCCGTGCCGGTGAACGCGCTCTGCAGGAGGCGACCGAGGAACGAGAAGGGGCCGTAGCCCGAGTCGGACAGGACGGCGACGAGCGGACCGATGGCGGTGACGGCCACGACCGCCGCCAGCAGGCCGCGCGACTCCCGGTGCGAGCTGGGTGCGTGCCGGTGCGGGCGGACGCCGGCGACCGGGCCCGCGAGCACGGCGCCGAGGCCCAGTCCCGCGACTCCGGCGAGGAGGCGATGGACGTCGGCGGGATCACCGGCGTACAGCACGAACATCAGCACGACCGCGAACACGGTGACCCGCAGGCGTCGACGCCAGAGGGCGCCCATGAACGCTGTGGACGTCAGCAGTGCGCCCACCGCTCCGATCAGCGGGTCGAACGCGGTGTCGCCGATCGTGTCGCTCGCCCACCACTCCCCCGCGGCCGCACCGACGACCTGGAGGAGCACGCCGACGACGATCCCGATCGCTCCCGTGACCACGAAGGCCAGCACCGTCCGCCACGATCCGAGGCGGCGCTCGGCGATCACCAGGAGCAGCAGGACGAGCACCGCTTCGAGCACCAGCTGCAGAGGACCGGCGGCGATCACGAGCGCGGTGACCGCGGTCCACGGGCGGCCGCCGAGGAGGGAGCCGGATCCGGCGGCCCACCACGCGGCGGTCGTGGCGGAGGCGGGCCCTGCGAGGGTGCCGACAGCGGCGCTCGCGGCGATCACGAGGAGCACCAGCCCGACCGCGGCGGGCGACCGGCGGGCGCCGGCGAGCAGACCGCGGACAGCGGACGCGGTGTGCGGGGGGATCCACGACGGCATCGGGCGGTGCTCCTGGTTCGACGACGGTCGGTCGTCGCTCCGGCGGCGTCCGGCGTCAGCATAATCACCTCGCGCCGAACGCCCGCCGCACACCATGCGGTACCGTCGCGGGATGAGCGAACAGGACTCCGCCCCCTCCGTCGTCATCTCGACCCCCGGGCTCGACGCCCGGCAGATCGCCGCGGTGACCGCCGTCGTCACCGCCCTGGCGGCACAGGGCGCGGACGAGGTCGAGGAGTCGCAGGAGCTGGTGAGCGGCTGGAACGACCGCTCCCACGCCGTCCGGGCGCCCCTGCACGCGGCACCGGGCGCGTGGCGCTCCTTCGCCGGCTGACCGCCCTCTGCGTCCGAGGGGACCTGCGGCGGTGGAGAAGATGAATTTTGTACCCCGATTAGTCCCCTAAAGTGACGACTATCAGGGCCCTTCCGATCTGAGCATGATTATCCGTGTTAGGTGTTCACTCCTCGGAGGGGGCACCGCCAATCA
>NZ_LMNR01000001.1:1143548-1177672 GCF_001423045.1 Rathayibacter sp. Leaf296 | reverse complement strand
CCCTCACTCGGGGTTTGACGGCGGGCTGGGCCCCCTCTTCGGAGGAGTGGACAGCCCGCCGCACTCTTTTAACCCGCTGTGCTCGTCTGACCCGCTGTGCTCGTTCGACCCGCTGTGCTCGTTCGACCCGCTGGCGTTCTCCGATGTGCGCAGCTCGTCCGCTGGTCGCTCCTCGACTCCGCAGAGCAGGTCCCTGAATCCAGGGGACTTCTCCGCGGCGGGACGGCCGCCGTCGCGCCGGTCAGACGCGCTGGTCGTCGCGGCGGATCTCGACCCAGGCGTCGACCTCGTCGGCCGAGTCGTCGGAGCCGAGCGCGACCGCGCTGCCGTCGCCGGCCGTCCGCAGCCCGACGATCGTCACGGCGGAGGGCGAGTCCGCTGACGCAGTCCGGACGACGATGCGGTCGACTCCGTGGCGGATCCCCGCGAGCGCCTGGGCGAGTTCGTGCAGCACGCGCCTGCTCTCGCGTTCGGACGAGTGATCGAGCCCGCCGTCGTCGAGGACCGACACGGTCACTCCTCGCCTCCGCGCGTCGAGGACGAGCCGCCTGACGTCGTCGTCGAGAAGCCGTCGCCCGCGGATCTCGTCGCGCACCGAGGCCTCGAGGAGGCGGCACTCGAGGCGCTCCTCGTCGCTCAGCGCCGACTCGCTCGCGATGCGACGGAGCATGTCGGAGGCGATCGCGCGGGTCTGCTCGAGGCGGATCTCGCGCTCCGTCAGGTGCGCCTCCTCCGCCGCCCGCCACGACGTCGCGGCGCGCTCCGCCGCCTCGAGGACCCGCGCCTCGGATCCCGCCCGGCCCAGCTCGATGATGAGCGCCTGCGCGGAGCCGACCCAGGCCAGGTTGCCGATGACACCGAGCGTGAAGAGCGAGAGCGGTCCCGCCCAGACCATCGTGTGCACGATGAGGACGAGCATGCCGGTCCAGGCGAACACCGGACGGCTGCGCGAGCAGACGATGGTCATCAGGGTGCCCACGGCGGCGATGTACCAGGTCGAGTAGCCGTTCGGCGCCGCGGGATCCAACGCCGGTGCCACGAGGAGGGGCAGGGCGACGGCCACCACCGTCATCGACGCGGCCACGGGAGTCGAGAGGCGCGTCGTGGCGGACGGCCAGAGCGCCACCACCGTCGCCGCCACGTACAGGGCGACCGCGAGCAGATCGAAGGTGCTCGGCGGCGAGTTGCGGTACGAGAAGAAGGCGAGGACCACGTGGTACAGCGAGAAGCCTGCGCCGAGCGCGTAGAGCAGCGGGCGGGGATACGCGATCACGAGCCGGTCCCCGATCGAGCCGCTGCGGTGCGGGCAGTCCAGCCGATCACGACGCGCGTGCCCTCCCCGGGGCGGGACTCCACTCGCGCGTCCCCGCTCACGTTGTGAACCCGCTCGAGGATCGAGAGCCGGATGCCCAGTCGCTCGCGCGGCACCTCGGCGACGCGGAAGCCGCGACCGTCGTCCTCGACCACCACTTCGACGGAGTCCACGTCGAGCAGCCCCCGCACCGTGCGGCGCACCTGATCGCCGGGTCCCGCGTGCTGGACGCTGTTCGACAGCGCCTGCCAGACGGCTCCGAGGACCGCCTCCGCCACGGTGCGCGGAACGGACGCCGTCCGCGGATCGGCCGCCGTAGCGGTCCGCACCTCGAGGTCGGCGGCGAACGTCGACGCGGCGTGGGCGAGCTGCCGCTCGACCACCTCGAGCTGCACCGTCCCCTCCGCGACGTCCGACTCCTTCTCGGGCAGCAGCACCGCGAGGGTCCTGCGGGCCATCGACGACGCGAGCGCGCGCTGGGAGGGCGACTCCGCCGTGGCGGCCGCGAGGAGGGTCGCGAGCACGTTGTCGTGCACGAGGGCGTCGACCTCGGTCCGCTCGACCTCCCCCGCGTGCTGGCGCATGGCCGCCTCGTACTGCTCCATCGCCGTGGTCTGGGCGCGGTCGACCTCCTCGGCCGACTGCCGGAGCACCGAGATCAGCACGAGCATGACGAAGCCGACGATGCCCACGTAGAAGGCGTCCAGCACCGCTCGGGTCGGCTCGGCGGCCCCGCCCGACGGCAGCACTCGCAGCACGCCGAAGAGCACCGGGGTGACGACGGCGTAGACGACCGCCACCCGCAGCGGAGCGACGAGGGTGCAGAAGGCCGTGCCCAGCGTCAGCAGGTAGAAGATGTAGGGCGTCGCGGGCAGGACCTCGCCCGGGACGACGGCGAGCGGCCACGTCAGCAGCGCGAGGAGGAGGGCGCCCGCCACGAGGACACCGGTGATGCGCGTGCCGCGGTAGACGACCGCGGTGCCGACGGCCGCGGCGAGCGCACCGAAGACCAGTGCCAGCACCGGCCAGGCCACCGCCGGCTGGAGGAACCGCAGCTGGTCGAGGATCGGCGGGACCGTCTGCAGGGCGAAGCCGAAGCCGAAGAGCGAGAGGACCGTGGTGACGATCCGATCGATCCGCAGCCGGTTCGCCGGTGCACCCGCAGGCGGAGCGTCAGCGACCGGCATCGCCGTCGTCCGGGTCGATGCCGGGCAGGATCCCGTCCTCCACGGCGCGGCGGAGCAGGTCGACCTTCGTCGGCGCGGGCCGGCCGATCTCGACGTACTTGTCGCGGATCCGATCGAGGTACTCCTTCGCCGTCGACACCGAGATCTGCAGCCGGTCCGCGACGAGTTTCAACGGGAGACCGGAGGCGTAGAGGTGCAGCACGTCGCGCTCGCGACGGCCGAGGACCGCTCGCGCGAAGTCGTCGTCCGCGTCGATCGCCGACGCCCACTCGAGGTTGTTCAGCACCTCGCCGCGGGCGACGGTGCGGATGGCCGCGATCACGGTCGACATCGGCGACGACTTCGGGATCACCCCGGCCGCGCCGGCGGCCAGGGCCTCCCGCACGGCCACCACGCGGTCGGCGATGCTGTGCACGAGGACCGCGGATCCGCGGACCTGGCCCCACTTCACGTTGGCGGTGATGCTCGAGCCGTCGTTCAGGGAGAGATCCAGCACCAGGACCTCGATCTCGGACCCGTCGAGGACCTGCTCGAGGACCCGCACGGTCTCGGCGGCGGCGACCACGTGCATCCCGGCGTTCTCGATCGCTGCGGCGACACCCAGTCGCACCGACTCGTGATCGTCGACGATGGCGACCCGCACGCGCGGCTCCCCGACAGGCTCAGCGTTCACAGGTCCACTCCCTCGGGTCCGTCGGGGCCATCGTAGCGACGCCGGGCTCAGGCGGAGCGGCGCACCAGCCGCGCGACGGCCTCGACGTGCGAGGTGTTCGGGAAGAGGTCGAAGCCGTCGAGGCGCTCGAGCTCGTAGCCGCCGGCCGCCAGCGCTCCCACGTCGCGCGCGAGGGCGACCGGATCGCACGCCACATAGACGAGCTGAGCGGGGGCGAGCTCGATGAGGGCGTCGGTGACCGCGCGGCCCGCACCCGAGCGGGGCGGGTCCAGCACGACCGTCGCCGAGCGCCAGCGCTCGCGCTCGCGCGCGTCGGCCTGGGCGAGGGCGTCGCGGAGGTATCGGTCGACCCGGGCGGTCACCGCGCGGGCGCCGACCTGGTCCGACAGGTTCTCGAGTGCGTGCTCGGTGGCGCGGGAGTCGCTCTCGACGCTGGTCACGCGGAGGCCGGCTCCGAGACGATCGGCGAGCGCCGCCGCGAGCAGGCCGACTCCGCCGTAGAGGTCGTGGTTGGCCGCGCGGGGGTCGCTCCGCTCGGGGTCGACGGCCGTCTGCACGGCGTCGAAGAGGGCCGCCGCGGCTCCGCGGTGCACCTGCCAGAAACCGGAGCGGTCGACGCGGAAGGTCCGGTCGGCGACGAACTCGGTCACGACGGTGCGGTCGCGTCGGGCCTTCTTGTCGGACGGGTCGTGCACGAGGACCGCGGCGCCCTCGGATCCGGCCGCGTCGACCAGGTCGACCACCGAGCCGGGAGCGAGCCGGCCGTGGAGCGGGGCCGCGGCGGCGCTGGCGGCGGTCGCGAGCGGGAGCGCGTCGACGGTGACGACACGGTGGCTCCGCGACGCGTACGGACCGACGCGGCCGTCGTCGTCCACGTGCAGGCGGTTCCGCGTGCGCCAGCCGAGGCCGCGGGCCTCGTCGTCGCCCTCGATCGGCGACACCTCCACGCTGACCTCGCGGCGCGCGAAGCGGGCGAACGCGTCCTCGAGGACCGTGCGCTTGAGCTCGCGCTGGTGCGCGAGCGCGGCGTGGCCGAACTCGGCACCGCCGACACGGTCCTCCGGGCGCCGGTCGATCGACGCCTCGGCCCAGACGTGCGCGACCCGGTGCGGCGACGGCTCGAGGATCTCGAGGGCGTCGGCCCGCCAGAAGCTGTCGTGGCGCACCTCGCTGATGCGCGCCCGGACCCGCTCGCCCGGGAGCACGTCCGGGACGAAGACCACGCGGCCCTCGTGGCGGGCGACGAACACGCCTCCGTGGGCCACGTTGCTAATCTCGAGCTCGACCTGCGTCCCGAGCACGCCGTCGTCCTCGGAGGGACGGGAGGGTGTGCGGGACGCGGACTTCGACATCCATCGAGCATCCCACAGCGGGGGCCCGGCCGCAGGGAGCACGCATGCGCCTCTACCTCGCCTCCACCTCCCCCGCGCGCCTCGCGCTGCTGCGGTCCTCGGGCATCGAGCCCGTCGTCGTGCCCTCGCAGGTCGACGAGCCGGCGGCCGTCGCCGTGGCCGAGCAGGAGTCGGGCGCTCCGCTCGACGCCGACGCCGTGGTGGCGCTGCTCGCCCGCGCGAAGGCGCGCGCCGTCCTGGGACCCGGCATCGACGGTCTCGTCCTCGGCGGCGACTCCGCGTTCGTGCTCGACGGGGTGGTCCACGGCAAGCCGCACGAGCCCGAGCGGGCCCGCGAGCGCTGGCGGGCCCAGCGCGGCCGGGAGGGCCGCCTGCACTCCGGGCACTGGCTGATCGACCACCGGGGCGGGGAGGTGCGCGCGGAGGTCGGCACGGTCACCTCCGCGGCCGTGCACTTCGCCTCCGACATCGAGGACCACGAGATCGACGCGTACGTCGCGACGGGCGAGCCCCTGGAAGTGGCTGGAGCGTTCACCATCGACGGCCTCGCCGCCGGCTTCATCACGCGGATCGAGGGGGACCCCTCCACGGTGATCGGGATGTCGGTGCCCGCTCTGCGCTCGCTGGTCCGCGAGCTCGGCGTGCCGTGGACCTCGCTCTGGAACCGCTGACTCCGCTCCGGGTTGTGTGGAACCGACAGAGCCCCCGCGCTTCTTTGTGGTGAGCCGCCACGGGCATCCTCTGAGGGCCCCCTAGGGTGGGGAACCATGTCGCGTATTACGAAGGTGCTCATCGCCAACCGAGGCGAGATCGCCGTCCGAGTCGTCCGAGCCGCCCGCGACAGCGGGATCGCCTCCGTCGCCGTCTACGCCGACCAGGACCGCGACGCCCTGCACAGCCGCCTCGCCGACGAGGCCTACGCGCTCGGCGGCACCACCAGCGCCGAGACCTACCTCGTCATCGAGAAGCTCCTCTCGGTCGCCCGCCGCTCGGGTGCCGACGCCGTGCACCCCGGCTACGGCTTCCTCGCCGAGAACGCCGACTTCGCCCGCGCGGTCATCGACGCCGGCCTGATCTGGATCGGCCCGAGCCCCGACGCCATCGAGCGTCTCGGCGACAAGGTGTCGGCCCGCCACGTGGCCGAGAAGGTCGGGGCGCCGCTGGCCCCCGGCACCCTGAACCCCGTCTCGGGCGCCGCCGAGGTGCTCGAGTTCGTCGACCAGCACGGCCTGCCCGTCGCCATCAAAGCGGCGTTCGGAGGAGGCGGCCGCGGCCTCAAGGTCGCCCGCGAGCGCGACGAGGTCGAGGAGATGTTCGCCTCCGCCACCCGTGAGGCGGTCGCCGCCTTCGGCCGCGGCGAGTGCTTCGTCGAGAAGTACCTCGACCAGCCCCGTCACGTCGAGACCCAGTGCCTCGCCGACGCGCACGGCAACGTCGTCGTCGTCTCGACCCGCGACTGCTCGCTGCAGCGACGCCACCAGAAGCTGGTCGAGGAGGCGCCCGCGCCGTTCCTCACGGACGAGCAGAATGCCGAGCTCTACCGCGCGTCGAAGGCGATCCTCCGCGAGGTCGGCTACCTGGGCGCCGGCACGTGCGAGTTCCTCGTCGGCAAGGACGGCACTGTCTCGTTCCTCGAGGTGAACACCCGGCTGCAGGTCGAGCACCCGGTCTCGGAGGAGATCACCGGCATCGACCTCGTGCGCGAGCAGTTCCGCCTCGCCGAGGGCGGTGTCCTCGACTACGACGACCCGACCCCGCGCGGCCACTCGTTCGAGTTCCGCATCAACGGCGAGGACGCCGGACGCGGCTTCCTGCCGGCCCCCGGACCCGTCCACGTGTTCAAGGCGCCGGGCGGACCGGGCGTCCGCGTCGACTCCGGCGTGGTCGCGGGCGACGTGATCTCGGGATCCTTCGACTCCCTGCTCGCGAAGCTCGTCGTCACCGGCAGCACCCGCGCCGAGGCGCTCGAGCGATCGCGCCGCGCCCTCGAGGAGTTCGAGGTGACCGGCCTGCCGACCGTCCTCCCCTTCCACCGCGCGATCGTGCGCGATCCCGCCTTCGCCCCCGAGGGCGACGCGCCCTTCACGATCTACACGCGCTGGATCGAGACCGAGTTCGACAACACGATCGAGGCGTGGAGCGGGGAGCCGGGCGCGATCCCCGAGCCCGCGGCCCGCCAGAACGTGGTCGTCGAGGTCGACGGCCGCCGTGTCGAGGTGACGCTGCCGAGCGAGTTCGCGCGCTCCGGACCCTCGCGGGCCGCCACGGCGTCGGTGCCCAAGCGCCGCGGGTCGGGCTCGGTCAGCACGGTCACCGGCGACTCCGTCACGTCCCCGATGCAGGCGACCATCGTCAAGGTGGCGGTCGCCGAGGGCGACTCTGTCGTGACGGGCGACCTCGTCGTGGTCCTCGAGGCCATGAAGATGGAGCAGCCCCTCACCGCCCACAAGGACGGCGTCGTGACCGGCCTGGCCGCCGAGGCCGGCACCACCGTCTCCGCGGGCCACGTGCTGCTGCAGATCGTCTGACGCGCGTCCGCCGCGGCGGGCGGTGATCGCTCCCCCGTGCGCCGCGCCGGGCGATGGTCGCTCCCGCGCGTCCGTCGTCGGTGGATCTCGATACGCCCGCTCCGCGGGCTACTCGATCAGCAACGGGGCGGCGAGCGCCCTCCGCTGAGAGCGGTGGCGTCTGCCCCGGGCGAGAGCCTCGGCGACGCCCGGGCGTGCGCGACTCCGCACCACCCGCGGAAGTCCTGCTCATCGACCATCGAGTCCATCCGGTGCAGAACCTCAGCCGTGAGTGCCCATCAGCCACGATGGCGTCCGAGCCCCACTCCTGGCTGTCGTTCCGCACCGCGAGCCTGGAGCGCGGAACGCCGAACGTCGTGATCCTCTCTCGGACCCTCTCACTGAGCCTTCGAGCCAGGACCACCGGTCGCAAGCTACCGGATCGCCGACCGGCGTGAGCGCGCGTCCGAGAATCGCGTGCCAGCGATCCGAGACAGCGCGACGCGACCCGCTCTGCGGAACGCACCACCTACACAGCCGACCGCGCCGAGCCGCGCAGGGAGCGGCTCGGAGAAAAGGCCGCACATCGTGAGCTAGCTCACTCCGTGAGCTAGCTCACGATGTGCATGGCACGCGCCGCATCCGAGATCGAGCCGGTGAGGCTCGGGTAGACGGTGAAGGCACGGGCGACCTGGTCGACGGTCAGGCGGTGCTCGACGGCGAGGGCGAGGGGGAAGATCAGCTCGCTCGCCTTGGGGGCGACGATCACTCCGCCGATGACGGTGCCGGAGCCGGTGCGGGCGAAGAGCTTCACGAAGCCGTCGCGGATGCCCATCATCTTCGCGCGCGGGTTGGCGGCGAGAGGGAGCTTGTAGATCTCCCCCTGGGCGATGCCCTCCTCGATCTCGCGCTGGCTCCAGCCGACGGTCGCGATCTCGGGCTGGGTGAAGATGTTCGCCGCGACGTTGCGCACCTCCGTGGGGTTCACGGCGTCGCCCATGGCGTGGAACACCCCCGTGCGGCCCTGCATCGCGGCCACGGAGGCGAGCGGGAGGAACGTCGTGCAGTCGCCGGCGGCGTAGATGGACGGGACGCTGGTGCGCGCGACGCGGTTCACCCGGATGTGACCCGACTCCGTGAGTTGCACGCCCGCCTCCTCGAGGCCGATGCCCTTCGTGTTCGGCACGGAGCCGACGGCCATCAAGCAGTGCGAGCCCTCGACGACGCGCCCGTCGGACAGGACGGCGCGGACGCCCTTCTCGGTCCGCTCGACGCGATCGGCACGGGACTTCGAGAGGACGGTCATGCCGTTGCGCTTGAAGACGTTCTCGATCACGGCGGCGGCATCGGCGTCCTCGCCGGGCAGGACCTGGTCGCGGGAGGAGATGAGCGTCACCTTCGCGCCCAGCGCTCGGTAGGCGGAGGCGAACTCGGCGCCGGTGACGCCGGAGCCGACGACGATCAGGTGCTCGGGCACAGTCTTGAGGTTGTAGAGCTGGGTCCAGCTCATGATGCGCTCGCCGTCGGGAGCGGCGGACGGGAGAACGCGCGGGCTCGCTCCGACCGAGACGACGATGGTGTCGGCCTCGATGCGGTCGAAGTCCATGCCCTCCTCGCCGGGAGCGGTCGAGACGATCAGCGCGTTCGAGCCGTCGAGCCGGCCGTCGCCCGAGACGATGCGGACGCCGTGGTGCACGAGGTTCGCGCGCATGTCCTCGGACTGCTGGCGCGCCAGACCGAGCAGGCGCTTGTTGACGGTGGCGAGGTTCACCGCGACCTCGGGCCGGACCGGCTTGTTGGTCTGCTCGGAGCGGGTGAAGAACTGGACGCCGAGATCAGCGGCCTCCCCGATCGCATTGGTCGCCTCCGCGGTCGCGATCAGCGACTTCGACGGCACGACGTCGGTGATGACGGCCGAGCCGCCGACTCCGACCCGCTCGACGAGCGTGACCTCGGCGCCCAGCTGCGCACCGGCGATGGCGGCTTCGTAGCCGCCGGGTCCCCCTCCGAGTACGGCGATCCTCTGCGTGCGCTCGAACTCGTAAGCCATAACTCCCATTGTCCTCCGTCTCTGGGAGTTCGCCCAATCGGCGGGGCGCCCTGCCGCGCCGGTGCCTGCCCGCTTCTCCCCGTGAGCCGTGGATAGGGTGGGGGAATGGCCGACCAGACCCCGAATCCGCTCGATCCCGCCGACGCCGATCCCTTCGCGATCGCCCGTGAGGCCTCCGCTCAGATCGCTGAGGCGACCGGCGTCGAGAGACACGACATCGCCCTCACGCTCGGCAGCGGGTGGGGCAAGGCCGCCGACCTGATCGGCGAGACCACCGCGACGGTCGACGCGACCCGCATCGTCGGCTTCTCGCGACCGGCCGTGCACGGCCACGGCGGCACCCTCCGCTCGGTCCTGCTGCCGACCGGGAAGCGGGCGCTGATCATCGGGGCGCGGACCCACTACTACGAGGGCTACGGCGTGCGCCGCGTCGCGCACAGCGTGCGCACCGCCGCCGCCACGGGCGCGACCGTGATGATCCTCACGAACGGCGCCGGAGGCATCAAGGAGCACTGGACGCCCGGCACGCCGGTGCTGATCAGCGACCACATCAACCTGACCGCCGACTCGCCGCTCGAGGGGGCGACGTTCGTCGACCTCACCGACCTCTACTCCTCGCGCCTGCGCGCGCTCGCCCGCGAGACCCGCGCCGAGCTCGACGAGGGCGTGTACGTCCAGTTCCGCGGTCCGCACTACGAGACCCCGGCCGAGGTGCAGATGGCTCGCATCATCGGCGGGCACATCGTCGGCATGTCGACGGCGCTCGAGGCGATCGCCGCGCGCGAGGCCGGCATGGAGGTGCTCGGCATGTCGCTGATCACGAACCTCGCCGCCGGGATCCAGAAGACGGCCCTCAGCCACGAGGAGGTGCTGGAGGCCGGCCGGAACGCCGAGGACGACCTCGCCCGCCTCCTGGCCGGCATCACGGGGACCCTGTGACCGCCGGGATCCGCGCCCTCGCCGAGGACTGGCTGGCGCAGGACCCCGATCCCGAGACGCGCGAGGAGCTCGTGCGGCTGCTCGTCGCCGACGAGGCGGGCGATGCGGACGCGACGGTCGAGCTCCAGGACCGCTTCGGCTCCCGGCTCGCGTTCGGCACCGCCGGGCTGCGCGGGGCGATCGCCGCGGGGTCGAACAGGATGAACCGCGTGCTGGTCTCGCAGGCCGCCGTCGGCCTCGCCGAGCACCTCCTCTCGCAGGGGATCGAGCGGCCCGTCGTCGTCATCGGCTACGACGGCCGGAAGAACTCGCGCGTCTTCGCCGAGGACTCCGCCGCCCTGATGGCAGGAGCGGGCGTCGACGCCGTCCTGCTGCCGCGCCTGCTCCCCACTCCCGTGCTGGCCTTCGCGGTGCGCCACATCGACGCCGATGCGGGCGTCATGGTGACGGCGAGCCACAATCCTCCGCAGGACAACGGCTACAAGGTGTACCTCGGCGGCGACGACCAGGGCTCGCAGATCGTCCCTCCGGTCGACGCCGAGATCGCCGAGCGGATCCTCGACGTCGCGCGGACGCGCCGGGTCACCGAGCTCCCGCGCGGGGAGTACCGCACGGCGGAGGAATCGGTGGTGACCGCCTACATCGACGCGACGGGCACGGTCGGCCGGCAGACCGCTCCGCTGCGCGTCGTCTACACGGCGATGCACGGGGTCGGCTGGGAGACCGCGCACCGCGTGCTCTCGGCCGCCGACTTCGACGAGCCGCTCGTGGTCGTCGAGCAGATCGACCCGGATCCCGCGTTCCCCACGGTCGCGTTCCCCAATCCGGAGGAGGAGGGCGCGCTGGACCTCGCCTTCGCGACCGCCCGGACGGGTCGTGCCGACCTCATCGTGGCCAACGACCCGGACGCCGACCGGTTCGCCGCGGCGATCCCGGACGACAGCACCACGGACGGCTTCCGCCGGCTCACCGGCAACGAGGTCGGTGCGCTGCTCGGCTGGCGCGCCGCGGAGCGCGCTCGCGCCGAGGGACGCGCGGGCGGGGCGCTCGCGTGCTCGATCGTCTCCTCCCCCGCGCTCGGAGCGGTCGCAGCGGACTACGGGCTGACGTTCGTCGAGACGCTCACGGGCTTCAAGTGGATCTCGCGGGTGCCGGATCTCGTCTTCGGGTACGAGGAGGCGCTCGGCTATCTCGTGAATCCCGGGACGGTGCGCGACAAGGACGGCATCTCTGCGGCTCTGGCGTTCCTCGACCTGGCGAGCGCTCTGGCGTCGGAGGGGCGGACCATCGCCGACCAGCTCGACGCCTTCGCCGACCGCTTCGGCCTCTTCGGCTCCGAGCAGATCTCGCTCCGCGTGACCGACCTGTCCGAGATCGGCCGCATCATGGCGGCGGTGCGCAGCGCCCCTCCGTCGTCGATCGGCGGACTGCCGGTGCAGCGGGTCGAGGACCTGCTCGAGGTCGAGGGCGGTGTGCCGCCGACGGATGCGCTGCGCTTCACCCTCGACGGAGCGCGCCTGATCGTGCGCCCCAGCGGCACCGAGCCCAAGGTCAAGCTCTACCTCGACGCCTGGTCCTCGGACGCCGACCCCTCGTCGCGCCGCTCCGCCGTCTCCACCCGCCTCTCCGCCCTCCGCACCGGCGCCGAGTCCCTCCTCCGCTGACCCCCGCCCCGAGACGCCACTCGAGCACCCCTCCCCGGGTGCGTCCCGGCCCAATGCGGCATCTCGCGGCACCTGTCCCGGCTCTTCCCAAACGGCCCGGTAGTGACGGCCACTCGTCGACGACGATCACGGCTGGTGGAGGCCTCCGCATCGCCGCCCCGCAGGGAGCGCGCGATCCTGAATCGCGTGCCAAGCGATTCTGGACAGCGCGACGCGACCCGCTCCACGGAACGCACGTTTCCGAGAAGCCGACTGCGCTGAGCCGCGCAGGGAGCGGCTCAGGAGCAAGCACCGCCCTCGGTTGATCCGCATTCCGCGGATCAACCGAGGGCGCGCTCGATCTTCGCCGTGATCTCGGCCTGGTCGAGGTAGTTGTCGATGATGACGACCTCGGCGAAGGTCCGGCCGATCCGGTCGACGAGTTCGCCGGAGGTGAGGATGACCTGTGCGTCGGCGGCGAGGGCGTCGACCGAGGCGATGTCGGAGGCGACGACCTCGGCTTCGAGGTCGAGCGCCTCGAGCGCGCGCTCGGCGCCGAGCTTGAGGATGGCGGAGGTGCCGATTCCGGCGCCGCAGAGGGTGACGATCTTCATGAGCTTCTTCCGTGGTGCGGGGTGGCGTCCGTGAGGACGGCGTTGACGCCGCCGACCGTCCGCGCTGCGGCGAGGGCGCCGATCGCGTCGGGGCGGCTGAGGACGTCGGCGAGGCCGGCGACGAAGCCGACGTGCCCGTGCGCCTGCGTGGCGGCGATGCCGATGACGACCGAGACGGGGTCGTTGGTGCCGTGTCCGAAGGCGACGGGCTCGGCGAGCGTGACGACGGACAGACCGTCGCTGTGGACGTCGTTGCCCGGGCGGGCGTGCGCGAGGGCGAGTCCCGGCGCGATGACGATGTAGGGGCCGAGCACGTCGATCTGCTCGACCATGCGGCGCGAGTAGGCCGGGTCGACCGCTCCGCTGCGCTCGAGGGCGCGGCCGGCCTCGAGGACGGCCTCCCGCCAGTTCGCGGCGGGGTGGCGGAGCGCGATCGCGGCGTCGCCGAGGGCGTCGAGCGGCACGGTCAGGCCGCTTCGAAGCCGGCGCTGATCGTCTCGACGAGCTCCCGGCGCTCGTCGAGCGGGAGGAAGCTGGCCTCCGCGGCGTTGATCTGGAACGCCTCGAAGTCGTCGAGGTCGTAGCCGAACGCGTCCGAGAGCAGCGCGAGCTCGCGGCTGAGCGTCGTGCCGCTCATCAGGCGGTTGTCGGTGTTGACCGTGACCCGGAAGCCGAGCTGGTACAGCAGGTCGAAGGGGTGGTCGAGGAGCTCGGTGCCCCAGGCGGCGATCGCGCCCGTCTGCAGGTTGGAGGAGGGGCTGAGCTCGAGGGCGATGCGCCTGTCCTTCACCCACTCGGCGAGCTCGCCGAGCGTGACGTAGCTCGCGTCGTCGTCCTGGCGCTCGACGGCGATGTCCTCGGCGAGCCGCACGCCGTGGCCCAGCCGCAGCGCGCGACCGTCGAGGAGGGCGGAGCGGATGCTGTCGAGACCGTCGGCCTCGCCCGCGTGGACCGTGGTCGGGAAGTGCGCTGCAGCGAGGAGCTCGAACGCGGGGCGGTGCGCCGAGGCGGGGAAGCCCGCCTCGGCACCGGCGATGTCGAACCCGATCGCGCCGCGCTCGCGGTGGCGCAGGGCGAGTTCGGCGATCTCGAGGGAGCGGTCGGTGTGCCGCATCGCCGTGATCAGCTGCCCGACGCTCAGGCGGGAGCCGTGGGCGGCCGCCTCCTGGACCCCCTGCTGGAGCCCCTCCTGCACGGCCTCGACCGCGGCGTCGAGCGAGAGGCCGGAGCGCAGGTGCTGCTCGGGCGCCCAGCGCACCTCGCCGTGCACCACTCCGTCGGCGGCGAGGTCGAGGACGAACTCGCGCGCCACCCGCTCGAGCTGCGGGGCGGTCTGCATGACGGCCAGGGTCGTCTCGAACGTGGCCAGGTAGTCGGTCAGCGAGCCGGAGTCGGCGGTCGTGCGGAACCAGCGCCCCAGGGCTTCGGGCTCGTCCGCCGGCACCGGCACTCCGGCCCCGGTCGCGAGCTCGAGGATCGTGGCGGGACGCAGGCCCCCGTCGAGGTGGTCGTGCAGCGAGACCTTCGGCAGGTCGTCGATGAGGATCCCCTCGCCCGGGAGGAGGTACTCGTCGGTGGTGTCGGTCACGGTGCTCCTCGGGGTCGGGCGACGGTTCGCGGACCACCCTACTGCCGGGGGCCGACGCGGTGACGGGACCGGTCCGCCGCCACCGGGAACGCGCGCGGCATGCGCCTGTGGAGGAGCCGCGTAGGGTGCGGGGATGAGCGGACGACGGATCATCCTGGACTGCGACCCCGGCCACGACGACGCCCTCGCGATCCTCCTGGCGCACGGCAGCCCTGCGATCGAGCTGGTCGCGATCACGACCGTCGCCGGCAACCAGTCGCTGGAGAAGGTGACCGGGAACGCCAGCGCGGTGGCCGCCGTCGCCGGTCTCGTCGGAGTGCCGATCGCGGCGGGGATGCACCGGCCGCTCGTCCGCGACACGGAGCCCGCGCCGAGCATCCACGGCGAGAGCGGGATGGACGGGCCGTCCCTCCCTGAGGACCGCCCGGCGCTGGATCCGCGCCACGCCGTCGATCTGATCATCGAGGAGGTCATGAGCTCCCCCGCGGGCTCGATCACCCTCGTGCCGACCGGTCCGCTGACGAACATCGCGATGGCGGTGCGCCGCGAGCCTCGCCTCGTCGAGCGCGTGCGCGAGGTGGTCCTGATGGGCGGCGGCGTGCAGGGCGGCAACTGGACGGCGACCGCGGAGTTCAACATCCTGGCCGACCCCGAGGCGGCCCACATCGTGTTCGGCGCGGGGTGGGACGTGACGATGGTCGGCCTCGACGTCACGCACCGCGCGCTCGCGACCGAGGACGTCGTCGCCCGGTTCCGAGCCCTCGGCTCCGATGTCGGCCGGTTCTGCGTCGGGCTCCTCGACTTCTTCGCCGAGAGCTACCGGGAGGCGCAGGGCTTCGACGCTCCCCCGGTGCACGACGCGGTCGCCGTGGCGCACGTCATCGATCCGTCGATCCTCGAGGTGCGGCGCGCTCCACTCACGGTGGAGCTCCGCGGCGAGCACACCGTGGGGATGACCGTCGCGGATCTGCGCTCGGCGCCGCCCGCCGACTGCCGGACGGGCATCGCGACCGGGATCGACGTCGACCGGTTCTGGGACCTCGTGCTCGACGCGGTCAGCCGTCTCTGACTCCCGAGCGGGAGGATCCGTTCAGGCGATGCGCTCGGCCACGAGCGGTCCGCCGTCCAGGATCGCCTCTCCCTCGTCGCCGACACGGTAGGCGCCCTCGAGCGCCGCGAGAGCGCGCTCGAAGCGGGCCGGCTCGTCGGCCGAGAGGGTGAAGAGGGGCTCGCCCGCGCGGACGCGGTCGCCCGGCTTCGCGTGCAGGTCGATGCCCGCCGCGTGCTGCACGGCGTCCTGCTGCCGCGCCCGCCCGGCCCCGAGACGCCAGGCGGCGATCCCGAACGGGAGGGCTCGCTGCTCGACGAGGACCCCGTCGCGGTCGGCTCGGACCACGTGCGTCTCGCGGGCGACGGGCAGTTCGGCGGTCGGGTCGCCGCCCTGAGCGCGGATCACCGCGTTCCACGTGTCCATGGCCGCTCCTCCGTCCAGCGCCCCCTCGACGTCGGCATCGGGCAGGCCCGCCAGCGCGAGCATCTCGCGGGCGAGCGCGAGGGTCAGCTCGCGCACGTCGGCCGGACCGCCGCCGGCCAGGACCTCGACCGACTCCCGCACCTCGTTGGCGTTGCCGATGGCGAGACCGAGCGGGACGTTCATGTTCGTGAGCAGCGCCGTCGTGCGGACGCCCGCATCGTTGCCGAGGTCGACCATGGCGCGGGCCAGCTCGCGCGAGCGCTCGATGTCGACCATGAAGGCGCCCGAGCCGAACTTGACGTCCAGGACCAGCGCGTCGGTCCCCTCCGCGATCTTCTTCGACATGATCGAGGACGCGATCAGCGGGATCGCCTCGACGGTGCCGGTGATGTCGCGCAGGGCGTAGAGCTTCTTGTCGGCGGGAGCGAGGCCGGAGCCGGCCGCGCAGATCACTCCGCCGACCGTGCGCAGCTGCTCGAACATCTCGTCGTTGCCGAGCTCGGCGCGCCAGCCGGGGATCGCCTCGAGCTTGTCGAGGGTGCCGCCGGTGTGGCCGAGGCCCCGGCCCGAGAGCTGGGGCACGGCGACGCCGAACGAGGCCACGAGGGGCATCAGCGGCAGCGTGATCTTGTCGCCCACGCCTCCCGTCGAGTGCTTGTCGACGGTCCGCTTGCCGAGCCCGTCGAAGCTCATCCGCTCGCCGCTCGCGATCATGGCCAGCGTCAGATCGCGGATCTCGTCGCGCTCCATGCCGTTCAGGAGCACGGCCATGGCGAACGCCGCCATCTGCTCGTCGGCGACGTAGCCGCGGGTGTACGCGTCGATCAGCCAGTCGATCTGCGCGGTCGACAGGGTGCCCCTGTCGCGCTTGGTGCGGATGATGTCGACGGCGTCGAAGGCCTCGACGGGGGTGGAGCCGGTCATTGCTGTCCTCGGATCGTGTGCGGAGCGGGCGTGGAGGCGGCGGGCCGCTACTCGGCCGCGTACGCCTGGAGGGTGCGGGGGCCGAACGCGTCGGGGATGACCTCGTCGATCGTGCGCAGCCCCGAGACGGTCTCGAGGACCATCCCGTCGGCCGAGTGCTCGAAGAGGAGCTGACGGCAGCGTCCGCAGGGCATCAGGGTCGCCCCGTTGCCGTCCACGCAGGTGAAGGCGACGAGCTTGCCGCCCCCGGTCATGTGGAGGGAGGAGACGAGCGCGCACTCGGCGCAGAGCCCGATGCCGTAGGAGGCGTTCTCGACGTTGCAGCCCGCGATGATGCGGCCGTCGTCCACGAGTGCGGCCGCTCCCACCGGGAACTGCGAGTAGGGGGCGTAGGCGCGGCGCATGGCGTCGTTCGCGGCGGCGCGCAGCGCCTCCCAGTCGATGTCGGTCACGGGACCCCTCTCAGGACTTCAGGTACGGCTTGCCGGCGGCCGCCGGTCCGCGGGACTGCCCGACCAGGCCGGCGACCGCGAAGATCGTCACCAGGTACGGCAGCATCAGCATGAACTCGCTCGGCACCGGCGATCCGATGACGCCGAGGACGTTCTGCAGGTTGGTCGCGAAGCCGAACAGCAGCGACGCGAGGGTCGCCTTGATCGGGTCCCAGCGGCCGAAGATGACCGCGGCGAGGGCGATGAAGCCGGCTCCGGCGGTCATCTCCTTGCCGAACGAGCCGACGGCGTCGAGCGTGTAGTACGCGCCGCCGATACCGGCGATGGCGCCCGCGAGCGACACGTTCCAGAAGCGGGTGCGCGCCACGTCGATGCCGACGGTGTCCGCGGCCTGCGGGTGCTCGCCCACGGCGCGCAGGCGGAGGCCCCACTTCGTCGTGAAGAGCCCCCACCAGACCGCGAAGATCGCGAAGTACATGAGGTAGACGATGATCGACTGCTTGAACAGCACGGCGCCGATCACCGGGATCTGGCTGAGCACCGGGATCGGCAGCGTCTCGAACTGCACGGGCGAGTTGAAGGTGGGCGAGTCCGACGTGAGCACCTGGGAGTAGAGGAAGCTCGTCAACCCGGTCACGAGGACGTTCAGGACGACGCCGACGATCACCTGATCGACCACGTACTTGATCGCGAACGCGGCCAGCACGAACGACACGAGCACGCTCGCCAGCATTGCCGCGACGAGGCCCAGGACCGGCTGGCGGGTGATCGAGGCGACGACCGCCGCGGTGAAGGCGCCCGCGAGCAGCTGCCCCTCGATCGCGACGTTGACGACTCCGACCCGCTCCGAGATCACCCCGCCCAGCGAGCCGAAGATGAGCGGAGTGGCGAGGCCGACGGTGCCGAGCAGCAGACCCGAGACGGGCAGCGTCGCGCCCGCGGAGGCCCAGACGAGGAATCCGATCAGGAACACGAGGGCGAACACCGTCGAGAACCAGAGCGGGATGCGCCGCGCCGCCCTCGTCATCAGGGCGGCGAGCACGGTCAGCACGACGGTGACGACGGCGACGACCACTCCGGTCGCCCTGGTGGGGAAGGGCAGGTCCGGCAGGGCGAAGAAGTCCCCGCCGGCCGCGAGGCGGAACGAGCTGGTGCCGTCGCGGCCCAGCGCGACGAACAGCACGATGGAGAGCAGCGCGAACACGCCGAACGCGATCGGCGCCTTCCAGCTGCGGACCGCGACCCGGGAGCCGCCGGCGGGTGCGGTGGTGGCGAGGGCGCTCATGCGGAGACCTCCGAGGCTCGGCGCGCGCGGCGTCTCGGCGCGGCGCCGGGAGCGGGCAGGCGGAAGATCGCGCGCACCAGGGGCGGAGCGGCGATGAAGAGGACGATCAGCGACTGGACGACGAGGACGACGTCGATCGGCACGCCCTGGGCGGCCTGCATGGAGTAGCCGCCCGCCTTGAACGCGCCGAAGAGGATGCCCGCGAAGAACACGCCCCACGGCCGCGACCGCCCGAGCAGGGCGACGGTGATCGCGTCGAAGCCGATGCCTGCGTCGATCCCGGAGGTGAAGCCCGTCGTGACGGTGCCCATCACCTGCGCGCTGCCCGCGAGGCCGAGGAGACCGCCGGAGAGGAGCATGGCGTACACGTAGCTGTTCTTGACGTCGATGCCGGCCACCCGTGCCGCGTGCGGGTTCTCGCCCACCGCGCGGAACTTGAAGCCGATGCTCGAGCGGTTCAGGAGCCACCAGACGAAGACGGTCGCGAGGATCGCGAAGACGAAGCCGAGGGTGAGCGAGTAGCTCGGGCCGAGGAGCGACGGGAAGACCGCCGTCTCCTTCATCGCCGGGGTCTTCGGGTTGTTCGAGCCCGGCGCCTGCAGAGCACCGGGAGTGCGGAGCAGGTACGAGATCAGGTAGAAGGCGACGTAGTTGAGCATGATCGTGAGGATCACCTCGTGCGCCCCGGTGCGCGCCTTGAGCACGCCGACGAGCCCTCCCCACAGCGCGCCGCCCAGGATGCCGGCGGCGAGCGCGACGATCAGATGGACGCCCCACGGCAGGTCGAAGGAGAAGCCGACCCAGCCGGCGCAGGCCGCCGCGATCAGCATCTGCCCGCGGCCGCCGATGTTGAACAGGCCGACGCGGAACGCGAGCGCGACGCCCAGACCGCCCGCGATCAGCGGAGTGGCGAAGGCGAGCGTGTCGGTGAGCGGCTTGATGCCGTTCGCGAAGCCCTCGCGGCGGAAGTTGTAGACGGATCCCTGGAAGAGGGAGGAGTAGGCGCCGGCGACCGACTGCCAGATCGCCTGCAGGGTGTCGACCGGGCGGGCGAAGAAGTAGCCTGACGCCTCCTGGACGTCGGGGTCCGTCGCCGCGATCAGCACGCCGCCCGCGATCAGCGAGAGCAGCACGGCGAGCACCGACATCAGGGCGGTGCCCGAGAGGATCTCGCGCAGCACGCGGGACGCGCCGCTCTCGACCGCGCCGGGGCGCGCCTCCTGACCCGGCTTCTGGCCGGGCTCGAGGCCGGTGGACTTCTCGGTCTCCGCGTCGGGATCGACCGCGGGCAGTTGCGCGTCGCTCACGCCGCCGCTCCCTTCTCGGCGGGCGACTGCCCGGCCATCATGAGCCCCAGCACGTCGCGGGGGGTGTCGGCGGGCACGATGCCGATGATGCCGCCCTTGTACATGACCGCGATGCGGTCGGCCAGGGCGGCCACCTCGTCGAGCTCGGTCGAGACGACGATCACGGGCACGCCGGTGTCGCGGGTCTCGACGATGCGCTTGTGGACGAACTCGATCGAGCCGACGTCGATTCCGCGGGTGGGCTGAGCGGCGATGAAGAGCCTCAGCTCGCGGCTCAGCTCGCGCGCCAGGACGACCTTCTGCTGGTTGCCGCCGGAGAGGCGGCCCACGTGGGTGCCGATGCCCTGCGCCCGGACGTCGAACTCGCGCACGCGCTCCTCGGCGAAGCGGTCGAGCTCCTTCAGACGGAGGTTGAGGCCCTTCACGAAGGGGCCTCCGTCGCTGCGGTCGAGCATGAGGTTCTCGGCGATGGTGAACTCGGCGACCAGGCCGTCCTCCGTGCGGTCCTCGGGCACGAAGCCGACCCCGGAGTCGAGGACCCGGCGCACCGAGAGCCCGTCGAGCCGCTTGCCGTCGAGGGTCACGGTGCCCTCGACCCGGTCCTGCAGCCCCATGATCGCCTCGGTGAGCTCGGTCTGCCCGTTGCCCTGCACACCGGCGATCGCCAGGATCTCGCCGCGGCGGACCTCGAACGAGACGTCGTCGACGACGGCCTGCCCGTTCCCGTCGCGGACCGTGAGTCCGCTGACGACCAGGGCCTCGTCGCCCGCGCGCGCCTGCTCCTTGCGCACCGTCAGCTCGACGGCGCGCCCCACCATCAGCGACGCCAGCTCGGCGTTGCTCGCCGTCGGCGACGCTTCTCCGACGACCTTGCCGAGGCGGATGACCGTGATGCGGTCGCCGACCTCGCGCACCTCCCGCAGCTTGTGCGTGATGAAGACGATGGCGGTGCCGGCCGCGCGCAGCTGGCGCATGATGGCGATGAGCTCGTCGGTCTCCTGCGGGGTGAGCACCGCCGTGGGCTCGTCGAAGACGAGGACGCGAGCGTCGCGCGAGAGCGCCTTGATGATCTCGACCCTCTGCTGCACGCCGACGGGCAGGTCCTCCACGATCGCGTCGGGATCGACGTCGAAGCCGAAGCGGTCCGAGATCTCGCGGACACGGGCGCGCGCCGCGGCGAGGTCGAGGCGACCGCCGGACTTCGTCTGCTCGTGACCGAGCATCACGTTCTCGGCGACCGAGAAGACCGGCACGAGCATGAAGTGCTGGTGCACCATGCCGATGCCCGCCTTCATGGCGTCGCCGGGCCCCGAGAAGTGCTGGACGGCGTCGTCGAGCAGGATCTCGCCCTCCTCGGCCTGGTAGAGGCCGTAGAGCACGTTCATCAGGGTCGACTTGCCCGCGCCGTTCTCGCCCAGGAGGCAGTGGATCTCGCCGGGTTCGACCGTGAGATCGATGTGGTCATTGGCCACGAGGGCGCCGAAGCGCTTCGTGATGCCCCGCAGTTCGAGCTTCATGGAACCAATCTAACTTTCGGTCGGGCTCCCGGCGTCGACGGGGCACGAGGACGTCCGACGACGGAGAGGGGACGTGCCGCGCCACCTCTGCGCCCCTTCGCGGAGGGGACCCGGCGGCGGCAGAGAAAAGAGGCCGGCCGGCTCCGGGATCCCCCGGGGCCGGCCGGCCTCTTCGCGTCGACTAGGACGCGGCGGGAGCCGACGGCGACTCGACGGTGATCGACCCGTCGATGATGCCCTCGGTGATCGCGTCCAGCTCGCCCTGGAGGTCCGGCGAGACCTTCGACTCGAAGTCGTGGAACGGGGCGATGCCCACTCCGTCGTTCTCGAGCGTGCCCACGTACGGCGTGGCGTCGAACTCGCCGGCACCGGCGGAGGCGGTCACATCGGACGTGCCCTCCTTGATGCCCTTGAGGATCGAGGTCAGGTACAGGTCCGACCCGTCCGGGTAGGTCTCGTACAGGTCGGCGTCGACGCCGACCATGGCGATCTCCTTGCCGGAGTCGCGGATCGCCTCGATCGCCGACTGGAAGATCGGGCCGCCCACGGGGAGGATGACGTCGGCGTTCTGGTCGATGAGCGACTGCGCCGCCGACTTCGCCTCGACACCCGCCGCGAACCCGCCGGTGAAGGAGCCGTTCTGCGACGCGACGTCCCAGCCGACGACCTTCACGTCGGTGCCCTTCTGCTCGTTGTAGTAGGCGACACCGTCCGCGTAGCCGTCCATGAAGATGGTGACGGTCGGGTACGGCTGGCCGCCGAAGGTGCCGACGACGCCGGTCTTCGAGTACGAGGCCGCCGCGTAGCCCGCGAGGAACGCGGACTGCGAGGTGTCGAACGTGATCGGCTTGACGTTCTCGAGGTCGATCGAGGCGTCGTCGATGATCGCGAAGTCGATGTCGGTGTTCGCCTCGGCCGCGGCCTTGGTCGCATCGGCGAGCGCGAAGCCGACCGTGATGATCAGGTTGCAGCCCTGATCGACGAGGCTCGTGAGGTTCGGGGCGTAGTCGGTCTCGGACTCGGAGGTCACGTCGACCGGCTCGACACCGAGCTCCTCCGACGCCTCGACGAGACCGGTGTAGCCCAGCTCGTTGAAGGACTTGTCGTCGAAGCCGCCGGCGTCCGAGACCATGCAGGGCAGGAAGTCGCTCGTCGCGGCGGCGCCCGAGTCGCCCTCCTCGGGAGCGGAGGCGCAACCGGCGAGAAGCGCGGTGACGCCCAGAGCGGCGAGACCGCCGAACGCGGCCTTACGCGTGGTGATAGTCAAGAGATTCGTCCTCCAGGATTCGGCCCGAGCGTCGTGCGCAGCTGGGCGTCGATCCGCTCACGTTACCCAATGTGACGATTCGCTCAGGGCTCCCGGGGGGAGCATTCGGAAGTCGTTACACGGTGTTTATCTTGTGGAGGAGGCGCGGGCGCCTCCTCCACCGCGGTCGGCTTGCTGGGGTGGTGCGTTTCCGAGAGCGGGGAGCGTCGGGCTGGCGGACATCGCTGGCACGCGATCTCCGCTCGCGGCCCTCCACCTTGCGGTCGAGGTTCCGAGCTGTTCGGAGTGACTGCGCGCTGCGCGCGGACGAGTACGGACAGCAGGAGGACTGCGCGCTGCGCGCGGACGGGCACGGACAGCAGGAGAGCTGCGCGCTGCGCGCGGACGGGCACGGACAGCAGGAGGGTCCGGGTGCGGGGCGGGTGGGAACGACGAAGCGCGGCGCTCCTAGGGGGAGGCCGCGCTTCGAGGAGGGTGGGGCTAGAGGACGTCGGTGCGGCCCGACAGGCGCAGGGCGTCGACGACGCCCTTCACCTTCTGCGCGTTCTCGGTGGTGGTGACGAGGAGGGCGTCGGGGGTGTCGACGACGACGATGTCCTTCACTCCGATGAGGGCGATGGTGCGGTTGCCGCCGCTGACGACGATGCCGGTCGCGGAGTCGGCCAGGACGCGGGCGTCCTCGCCGAGGATCGCGAGGTCGGAGCGGAGACCGCTCGCGTGCAGCTTCGCGATGGAGGCGAAGTCCCCGACGTCGTCCCAGGAGAAGTGACCGGGGATGACCGCGAGCTTGCCCTCGGCGGCGGCCGGCTCGGCGACGGAGTAGTCGATCGCGATCTTCTCCAGTCCCGGCCAGATGCGGTCGACGACCGCGCCGCGCTCGGGGGTGTCCCACGCCTCGGCGAGCTCGAGGAGCCCGGCGAGCAGCTTCGGCTTGGAGCGTCCGAGCTCCTCCAGGAGCCGGTCGGCGCGGGCGATGAACATGCCGGCGTTCCAGAGGTACTGACCGCTGCTGACGTACTCGCGGGCGGTGTCCGCGTCCGGCTTCTCGACGAAGGAGTCGACGGCAAGGGTGTGCGCGGCGCCGTCGATGCCGAGGTGGTCGCCGGTCCTGATGTAGCCGAACCCGACCGCCGGCTCCGTCGGCGTGATGCCGATCGTCGCGATGTAGCCCGCGTCGGCGGCGATGACCGCCTCCGCGACGGCGTCGTGGAAGAGGTGCTGACCGCTGATGACGTGGTCGGCCGCGAACGAGCCGATGATCACTCCGGGCTCGCGGCGCTCGAGGATCGCGGCGGCCAGGCCGATCGCGGCGGAGGAGTCGCGCGGCTCGCTCTCGAGCACGACGTTGACGTCCTCGAGCTTCTCGAGCTGGCGCTCGACGGCGGCGCGGTGCGCCCGGCCGGTGACGACCATGATCCGGTCGGCGCCCGAGATCGGAGCGAGCCGCTCCCACGTGTCGCGCAGGAGGGTCTGGCCCGAGCCGGTGAGGTCGTGCAGGAACTTCGGGGCGTCGGCCCGGGAGAGCGGCCACAGCCTCGAGCCGATCCCACCTGCGGGGATCACGCTGTAGAAGCGGTCGAGCGGGGCGCGGCCATCGGTCTCAGGTGATGTCATGTCCGCAGGATACAAGGGCGTCCGGACGCGACCGTCCGTTCACCGGGCGGCGCTGCGCCGTTCACGCGGGCGCCGTAGCGTCCGGGGCGTGAGAGTCGCGGTCGTCACCGAGAGCTTCCTGCCGTCGTTGAACGGCGTGACCACGAGCGTCCTGCGGGTCCTCGACGAGTTCGCCGCCCGCGGCATCGAGGCCCTCGTGGTCTGCCCTGCCGCGGGAGCACCGGCCCGCTACGCCGGGCACCGCGTGGTCGAGCACCCCGCGATCGCGTACCGCGACTTCCCGGTCGGCATCCCGACCCTCGCCCTCACGCGCGAGCTCGCGGACTTCGCGCCCGACGTCGTGCACGTGGCCTCGCCCTTCTTACTGGGGGCACGCGCCATCGCCTCCGCGAACCGCCTGGGCGTGCCCAGCGTGGCCGTCTACCAGACGGACGTCGCCCGCTTCGCCGCGCGGTACGGCATCCGGGGAGCGCGCGCGCTCGCCTGGAAGGTCATCCGTCAGATCCATGCGGGCGCCGATCTGACCCTCGCCCCGTCCAGCAGCGCGCTCGACGATCTCTCCGCGGCGGGGATCGAGCGCACCGCGCTGTGGGGACGAGGCGTGCAGAGCGACCGCTTCCATCCCCGGATGCGCTCCTCCCCCTACGCCCACGAGGTGCGCGCAGCGCTCAGCCCTGACGAGGCGCTCGTCGGCTACATCGGCCGGCTCTCGCCCGAGAAGAGAGTGGAGCGCCTCGCCGCACTCGCCTCACTTCCCGACACGGCGCTCGTCGTCGGCGGCTACGGCCCGTCCTCCGCCCGGGTCGCCGCGGCCGTCGGACCTCACGCCCGCATGCTCGGCCGGCTCGACGGCGAGCGGCTGCCCGCCGTCTACGCCGCACTCGACGTCTTCGTGCACACGGGCACGGAGGAGACGTTCGGCCAGACGGTCCAGGAGGCGCAGGCGTCCGGGACCGCGGTCGTCGCCCCGCACGCGGGCGGACCGACCGACCTGATCGAGCACGGCGTCGACGGCCTCCTCTACGCCCCCGAGAGCGACTCCGATCTGCGCCGTCAGGTCGAGCGCCTCGTGCGCGACCCCGCCCTGCGCGCCCGGCTGGGCGAGGCGGGGCGGCGGCGCGTGCTGCACCGCACCTGGAGCGCGCTCACGGACGAGCTGCTGGGCCACTACGCGGCCGTCGGGGTGCCCGCCGTGGTGGAGCACCGCAGCTAAGGCTCGCCTTAGCCGCGCTCTCCCGGAACGCCGTTTAGAATCGAAAGGCGAGAATCTCGTCGCTCCCCCGCCCCGTCCGCGTCCACGAGACGCGGAGCAGGTCAGGCCGTCGGAGTGCACAACCAGGGAGGGTTGTCCGTGTCAGTTCAAGCTGCTCAGACCCTCGCACCCCGGAAGCAGGGGAAGATCCGCCGTCCGGCCGGAACCCTCTACCGCGGTCGCGAAGGCATGTGGTCGTGGGTGCTCCACCGCATCACCGGTGTCGCCATCTTCTTCTTCCTCCTCGTCCACGTCCTGGACTCGGCCCTCATCGCCGTGAGCCCGGAGGCGTACGACGCGGTCATCGGAACCTACAAGAACCCGATCATGGGCCTGGGCGAGACGGGGCTCGTGGGCGCCATCGCGTTCCACGCCCTGAACGGCCTGCGCATCATCCTGGTCGACTTCTGGAGTTGGGCGACGCGCAACCAGCGCCTGCTCTTCTGGGTGGTCATGGGCCTCTGGGTCGTGCTGATGCTCGGCTTCGCGCCGCGCCATCTCATGTTCGTCTTCGGAGAGGGAGGAGGGGAATGAGCACCGTCGCCGCCCCCCGCACGCCGCACACCCCGACCCGTTCCTCCGGGACGAACTGGGAGAAGTGGGGCTGGATCTACATGCGCGCCTCCGGCGTCGTGCTGATCGTCCTGATCTTCGGGCACCTGATCTACAACCTCCTCCTCGGCGACGGCATCAAGGCCATCGACTTCGGCTTCGTCGGCGGCAAGCTCGCGAACCCGTTCTGGCAGTGGTGGGACGTCCTCATGCTGTGGCTCGCCCTGATCCACGGCGGCAACGGCATGCGCACGCTGGTCAACGACTACGCGACCTCGCCGCTGCTGGCCCGCGCCTTCAAGGGCGGGATCCTCGTGGCCGTCGTCTCCCTGATCGTCCTCGGAACCTGGGTCGTCTTCGCGTTCGACCCGTGCCCGCCGAACACGGCGGCCGAGTTCCTGCCGTCGTTCTGCGGCGCCTGACGCACCGCCGCTGATGCGGGAGGAGGCGCTGCGGTCGACCGCGGCGCCTCCTCCCGGGTCCGGCTCCTCTCCCCGTCCTCCTCACCCGCACAACGGAGCATCCACCCAGTGAGCACAGCAGGCCACGTACACACCGGCGGCGACCAGAGCGCCTTCACGCAGACCGTCGGACCCGACGGCGTCCACTACCACCAGTTCGACGTGGTCATCGTCGGCGCCGGCGGCGCCGGCATGCGGGCGGCGATCGAAGCCGGTCCGAAGGCGAAGACCGCCGTGATCTCGAAGCTCTACCCGACGCGCTCGCACACCGGCGCGGCGCAGGGCGGCATGGCCGCGGCCCTCGCCAACGTCGAGGAGGACAGCTGGGAGTGGCACACCTTCGACACCGTCAAGGGCGGCGACTACCTCGTCGACCAGGACGCGGCCGAGATCCTCGCGAAGGAGGCCATCGACGCGGTCATCGACCTCGAGAACATGGGCCTCCCCTTCAACCGCACCGAGGACGGCAAGATCGACCAGCGCCGCTTCGGCGGTCACACCCGCGACCACGGCAAGGCGCCCGTTCGCCGGGCCTGCTACGCGGCCGACCGCACCGGCCACATGATCCTGCAGACGCTGTTCCAGAACTGCGTCCGCCTCGGCATCAACTTCTACAACGAGTTCTACGTGCTCGACCTCGTGATGACGAAGGTCGACGGCGTCGACAAGCCCTCCGGAGTCGTGGCGTACGAGCTCGCGACCGGCGAGCTGCACGTGTTCCAGGCGAAGGCGATCATCTTCGCGACCGGCGGCTTCGGCAAGATCTACAAGACCACCTCGAACGCGCACACGCTGACCGGCGACGGAGTCGGCATCATCTGGCGCAAGGGCCTGCCCCTCGAGGACATGGAGTTCTTCCAGTTCCACCCGACCGGTCTCGCGGGCCTCGGCATCCTCCTCACCGAGGGAGCGCGAGGAGAGGGTGCGATCCTCCGAAACGCCTCGGGCGAGCGCTTCATGGAGCGCTACGCCCCGACCATCAAGGACCTCGCACCCCGCGACATCGTCGCCCGGTGCATGGTCCAGGAGGTCGCGGAGGGCCGCGGCGCCGGTCCGCACAAGGACTACGTGCTGCTCGACTGCACGCACCTGGGAGCCGAGGTCCTCGAGACCAAGCTCCCCGACATCACCGAGTTCGCGCGCACCTACCTCGGTGTCGACCCGGTCGTCGAGCCGGTGCCGGTCATGCCGACCGCGCACTACGCGATGGGCGGCATCCCGACGAACGTGAAGGCCGAGGTCCTCTCGGACAACACCACCGTCGTGCCGGGCCTGTACGCGGCCGGCGAGTGCGCCTGCGTGTCGGTGCACGGCTCCAACCGCCTCGGCACCAACTCCCTCCTCGACATCAACGTCTTCGGCAAGCGCAGCGGCAACAACGCCGCCGACTACGCCAAGACCGTCGACTTCACTCCCCTGCCCGCCGACCCGGCCGGAGCGATCCGCGACATGCTCGCCTCGCTCCGCGACGCCACGGGCACCGAGCGGATCGCCTCGATCCGCAAGGAGCTGCAGGACGAGATGGACAAGAACGCCCAGGTGTTCCGCACCGACGAGTCGCTCGAGCAGGTCACGGGCACGATCCAGCGCCTGCGCGACCGGTTCCGCAACATCTCGGTGCAGGACAAGGGCAAGCGCTTCAACACCGATCTCCTGGAGGCCGTCGAGCTCGGCTTCCTCCTCGACCTCGCCGAGGTCGTCGTGTTCTCGGCGCGCAACCGCAAGGAGAGCCGCGGTGGCCACATGCGCGACGACTTCCCCAAGCGCGACGACGACAACTACATGCAGCACACGATGGCGTACCTCTCCGGTGACGCCCACTCCTCCGATGCCGGTGACCACATCCGGCTCGACTGGAAGCCCGTCGTGATCACCCGGTACCAGCCGATGGAGAGGAAGTACTAGCCATGTCGACCGCTACCCTCGAGCAGCCCCCCGCGGCCCCCGCCGCCCCGGAGGCGTTCACCGTCACGTTCATCATCCGCCGCTTCGACCCCGAGGTGGACGCCGAGCCGCGCTGGCAGGACTTCGACGTCGAGATGTACTCGACCGACCGCGTCCTCGACGCCCTGCACCGCATCAAGTGGGACCAGGACGGGTCGCTGACCTTCCGCCGCTCCTGCGCGCACGGCATCTGCGGCTCGGACGCGATGCGCATCAACGGGCGCAACCGCCTGGCCTGCAAGACGCTGATCAAGGATCTCGACATCTCGCAGCCGATCTACATCGAGGCGATCAAGGGCCTGCCCCTCGAGAAGGACCTCGTCGTCGACATGGAGCCGTTCTTCGCCTCGTTCCGCGAGGTGCAGCCGTTCCTGATCGCCAACACCCCGGCACCCAAGGGCAAGGAGCGCGTGCAGTCGGTCGCCGACCGCGCCCGCTTCGACGACACCACGAAGTGCATCCTCTGCGCCGCGTGCACCTCGTCGTGCCCCGTGTTCTGGACCGACGGGCAGTACTTCGGCCCGGCCGCCATCGTGAACGCGCACCGCTTCATCTTCGACTCGCGCGACGACGCGGGCGGAGCCCGTCTCGACATCCTCAACGACAAGGAGGGCGTGTGGCGCTGCCGCACGACCTTCAACTGCACGGAGGCGTGCCCCCGCGGCATCCAGATCACGCAGGCGATCGCCGAGGTCAAGCAGGCGGTCATCCGCGGCCGCGCCTGATCGCACCTCTCGAACGGCTCGTCGGATCCCTGATCCGGCGGGCCGTTCGTCGTTCCCGGGTCCCCTCCCCGCTCGGGTGATAGCTGACGCGAGCGGCGGCTCTACCCTGGAGGCATGACGGAGGCTGCGACTGACACCCCGCGCGGCATCCCGGCGCTGATCGAGCGGGTGCTGCGCACGCGGCCGCTCCGCGTCTTCCTGCACTACTCCGAGACCGGCGGGCCGCTCTTCGCCTCGGGACTGGCGTTCCAGGCGCTGTTCGCCGTCTTCGGGGCGCTGTTCGTGTTCTTCGCGGTGTTCGGCTTCTGGGTCCGCGGAGACACCGTGCTGCGCGATTCGCTGATCGAGCTCGTGCAGCGCTCGATCCCCGGACTGATCGGCGGCAAGGGCTCCCTCGTCTCCGTCGACACGCTGCTGGACCAGTCGATCCTGGGCTGGACCGGAGTCATCGCCGCCGCGGTCCTGCTCTGGACGGCCCTGAACTTCCTCGGGAGCCTCCGGCAGGCCGTCCGGATCCTCTTCACGCTGCCCGGTCCGACGACGCTGTTCGTCCTGCTCAAACTCAAGGACGCCGGCCTCGCGCTCGTCTTCGGAGCCGTGCTGCTCGTCTCCGCGGGCCTCTCGGTGTTCTCGACCACGTTCGTCGACGTCGCCTTCGACTTCCTCGGGATCGGCAGCGACTCGGAGCTCGGACGCGTCACCGGTGGTGCGGTCGGCCTCCTGATCATGCTCGCGCTCGACACGGCCACCCTCGCCGGATCGTTCCGGATCCTGTCGGGCATCCCGATCCCGTGGAAGAACCTCTGGGTCGGAGCGCTGATGGGCGGTGTCGCCCTCGGCGCCCTGAAGATCCTCGGGACCCAGCTGCTCGGCGGCGCGTCGCGCAACCCGCTCCTCGCCTCCTTCGCGGTCCTCATCGGTCTGCTGATCTGGTTCAACCTCGTCTGCCAGGTGATCCTGATCGTCGCCTCGTGGATCTCGGTCGGGATGAGCGACGCCGGCATCTCGGCGCGGAAGCTCACGCCGGAGGAGCGCGAGAAGGAGCAGGAGGAGCAGCTGCGGGCCGCCCGCCGCACGCTGGCCGAGGTGGAGCGGCAGCGTCTCGCGTCCGCTCTGGCCGACGCCTCCCTGCTCAAGCGGCGGCGGATCGAGAAGAGCCTGGAGCGCCTCGACGAGGAGCTCGCCGAGCTCTCGGCCTGATCCGCGCTTCCGGCAACCGCTCCACTCCCGCCGTCCTCGGGTTCACTGCTCCACGCGTGTCGGACATGTTTGTTTCTGTTGACTTCGCAGGCAAACGGGTCTAAAAAGATGTAAACGCAGATCCGCCCCGCGGAACGCGAGCACCACTGGATCGAGACGACGGAGTCGACATGTACGCACCGGAGCGCCACCAGGCGATCCTGGACCGTGCCCGCACCGACGGGCGGGTCGAGGTTCGCGACCTCGCCCTCTCCCTCGCGGTCACGCCCGAGACGATCCGCCGCGACCTCACGAGCCTCGAGCGCCGCGGCCTGCTGCGCCGGGCGCACGGCGGTGCCATCCCGGTCGAGCGCCTCGGCATCGAGCCCGAGGTCGCCGCCCGCGAGGGCCACCTCGCCGCCGAGAAGGACCGCATCGCCACCGCCGCCCTCGCCGAGGTGCCCGACGGCGGTTCGCTCGCCATCGACGCGGGCACCACCACCGTCCGCCTCGCGGAGCTGCTCCCCCTGGACCGCCGGCTGACGGTCGTCACCCACTCCCTCCCCGTCGCGATGGCGCTCGTCGGCCGGCCCAACATCGACCTGCACCTGCTCGGCGGCCACCTCCGCGGAGTGACGCAGGCCGCCGTCGGCCCGTGGGCCGCCCAGGCGATCGCCTCCGTCTCGGTGGACGTCGCCTTCATCGGCACCAACGGCATCAGCCGCGAGCGGGGCCTCACCACCCCCGACCTCGACGAGGCCGTGGTCAAGTCGGCGCTCATCGCCTCGGCCCGCCGCGTCGTCGTCCTCGCCGACCACTCCAAGTTCGGCCGGCAGGACTTCGGGCACGTCGCTCCGCTGTCCGCGATCGACACCGTCATCACGGACAGCGACCTCGACGACGAGACCGTCGACGACGTCGAGTCCGCCGGCCCCGAGGTGGTCCGCGCATGATCGTCACCGTCACCGCCAATCCGAGCATCGACGTCACCCTCTCGACCAGCGGCTTCACCGTCGGCGAGGTCAACCGGGCCCACGACGTGCGGCGCGACCCGGCCGGCAAGGGCGTCAACGTCGCCCGGGCACTGGCCCGCAACGGAGTCGACGCCACGGCCGTCTACCCCGCGGACGCCTCGACCGGGCTCGACCTCTCGGCGATGCTCGAGTCGGCGGGCGTCCGGTCCGCGAGCGTCGCGATCGCGCAGCCGATCCGCACCAACATCACCGTCGTCGACGACACCTCGGGGCGCACCACCAAGATCAACGAGCCCGGCCCGGCGATCAGCCCCGAGGAGGCGAAGGCGCTCTCGGAGCTCATCTGCGACCACGTCGTCGCCGCACCGCGCTGGCTCGTCGCGTGCGGCAGCGTCCCTCCGGGACTCGGCGACGACTTCTACGCGTCGCTCGGCCGGCTCGCCCTGCACTTCGGCGTCCCGCTCGCCGTCGACACCTCCGGAGCCCCGCTCACCGCGATCATCGCGGCCGGCACGGCGACGCTGGTGAAGCCCAACCTCGAGGAGCTCGAGGAGCTCCTCGGCCGCTCCCTGCCGACGGTCGGAGACGTCGTCGCCGGAGCACGCGAACTCCTCCGCCTCCCGGACGCGCGAGCGCTCGTGAGCCTCGGAGAGCACGGCGCCCTCCTCGTCACGGCCGACGCGTCGTGGTGGGCGGGCGCCCCCGCCGTCGTGCCCCTCAGCACCGTCGGCGCCGGGGACAGCACCCTCGCGGGCTACCTCTCGGCCACCGACGCCACGGAGGCGGAGCGCCTCGCGACAGCAGTCGCGTGGGGCACCGCCGCCGTCCGGCTCCCGGGCAGCGAAGCCCCGGGGCCCGACTCCCTCCGACTCGACGACGTCACCGTCGTCGCGTCCCCCGCCCCCCACCTCCCGATTGGAGAACTGAGCGCATGACTGCACTCACCGAGGCCTCGACCGTCATCGTCGACCTGACCGCCGCCACCAAGGACGAGGCCACCGCGCAGCTGGCGAAGACGCTGGCCGACGCGGGCCGCGTCACCGACCTCGACGGGTTCCTCGCCGACGTCCGCGACCGCGAGGCGCAGATGGCCACCGGCATGCCCGGCGGCATCGGGATCCCCCACGCCCGCTCCTCTCACGTCGTCTCCCCCAGCGTCGCCGTCGGCATCGCGAAGCAGGGCGTCGACTTCGGGGCCCCCGACGGACCGGCCGACCTGATCTTCCTGATCGCCGCTCCCGACGGAGCCGACCAGGCGCACCTCAAGATCCTCGCCCAGCTCGCCCGCAAGCTGATCCACGAGTCCTTCACCGGGTCCCTCCGCGCCGCGTCCAGCGGCCAGGAGGTCGCCGACATCATCGCCCGAGAGGTCGTCGTCTCATGAGGATCGTCGCCGTCACCAGCTGCATCGCCGGCATCGCGCACACCTACATGGCCGCCGAGGCCCTGGAGCAGGCCGCGAAGAAGAAGGGGTACGACATCCAGGTCGAGACCCAGGGCGCCGCGGGCTCCGACCCCATGTCGGACCAGACCATCGCCGACGCCGACGTCGTGATCCTCGCCGCCGACCTCGAGGTCCGCGGCAAGGAGCGCTTCGCCGGGAAGCCGACCCTCGAGGTCGGCACCTCGGAGGCGCTCGCGAAGGCCTCGGAGGTCATCGACCGCGCCGTCGCCACCGCCCAGGCCGCTCCGCCCGCCCCGGCGGCGACCTCCTCCGACGCCCCGCGCTTCGTGGCCGTCACCAGCTGCATCGCCGGCATCGCTCACACCTACATGGCCGCGGAGGCGCTCGAGCAGGCCGCGAAGAAGCGCGGCTACCCGATCCACGTCGAGACCCAGGGAGCCGCCGGCTCCGAGGAGATGACCGCGGGCGACATCGCCGCCGCCGACGTCGTCATCCTCGCCGCCGACCTCGAGGTCCGCGGCAAGGACCGCTTCGCCGGCAAGCCGATCCTCCAGGTCGGAGTCGCCGAGGCGCTCGCCAAGCCGGACGAGGTCCTCGACCGCGCACTCGCCCTGCGCAGCGCGAAGCCCGCCGACGCCCCTGCCCGCGCGCAGGCCGCCGCCGCTCCCACCGCCGCCCCGAAGAAGGTCGGCGTCGGCACGCGCATCCGTCAGAACCTGATGACCGGCGTCTCGTACATGATCCCGTTCGTCGCGGCGGGCGGTCTGCTGATCGCCCTGTCGTTCCTGTTCGGCGGGTACCAGATCGTCAGCTTCACTCCGCAGCAGATCATCGACAACGGCTTCAACCCGGTGAACATCACCGACTGGGCCGGAGTCATGTTCCTGATCGGAGGAGCGACCTTCGCCTTCCTCGTGCCGGTGCTGTCGGGCTTCATCGCCTTCGGCATCGCCGACCGCCCGGGCATCGCGCCGGGCTTCCTGGGCGGCGCGGTCGCGGTGACCGTCGGCGCGGGCTTCCTCGGCGGCCTCGCGTCCGGCTTCATCGCCGGATACGCGGCGCTGTACATCTCGCGGATCAAGCTGCCCGCGGCCTTCAAGTCCCTGATGCCCGTCGTGATCATCCCCCTGATCGCGACCTTCATCACCGGATTCCTGATGTTCGTCGTCCTCGGAGCGCCGCTCCGCGCGCTGAGCGAGGGACTCTCGTCCTGGCTCTCCGGCCTCACCGGCGGCAACCTGATCGTGCTGGGGATCATCCTCGGCCTGATGATGGCGTTCGACATGGGCGGCCCGGTCAACAAGGTGGCGTACGCCTTCGCGACCACAGGTCTCGCCTCCGTCCCCGCCGACGGCGACCCGAACTCGGTCCAGTTCAAGGTGATGGCGATCGTGATGGCCGCCGGCATGACGCCGCCGCTGGGTCTCGCCCTGGCGACGACGCTGCGCAAGCGCCTCTTCACGGACGCCGAGCGCCAGAACGGCAAGGCCGCGTACCTCCTCGGTGCGTCCTTCATCTCGGAGGGGGCCATTCCGTTCGCCGCGGTCGACCCGCTGCGCGTGATCCCCTCCGCGATGATCGGCTCGGCCGTCACCGGCGCGCTCGTCGCCCTGTTCGGCTCGACCCTCCGCGCTCCGCACGGCGGAGTCTGGGTCACCGGCCTCGTCGGACAGCCGATCCTCTACCTGGTCGCGATCCTCGTCGGGATGGTCGTCACCGCGATCGCCGTCATCATCGCCAAGAGCATCAAGCGCGCCCCCGTGGTCGCCGAGGTGCCCGAGCCCGTCACCGCCCGCCCCGTCGCCGCGGTCTGACCCGCGCCGACCCCCGAACGACCGTCCTGAGCGGTCCCTCCGACAGCCCGCGCCTGCGCCGCCTTCTTCTTCTCCGAGGGAAGGTGGCGCAGGACGCGGGCTGTTCTTGTTTC
>NZ_LMNR01000001.1:1143361-1143432 GCF_001423045.1 Rathayibacter sp. Leaf296 | reverse complement strand
TTCCGAGAGCGGGGCGCGGACGGCTACGACGAATCGCTGGGACGCGATTCGCCGGTTCGCCTGGGCGGTGG
>NZ_LMNR01000001.1:1133019-1143262 GCF_001423045.1 Rathayibacter sp. Leaf296 | reverse complement strand
TTCCGAGAGCGGGGCGCGGACGGCTACGACGAATCGCTGGGACGCGATTCGCCGGTTCGCCTGTGCTCATCTCCGCGGCGGTCCCCGCCCGCCGCGGCGCGGTCGGCTTCGCGACGGGATGCGTTTCCGAGAGCGGGGTACGGACGGCTACGACGAATCGCTCGGACGCGATTCGCCGGTTCGCCTGTGCTCATCTCCGCGGCGGTCCCCGCCCGCCGCGGCGCGGACGGCTTCGCGACGGGATGCGTTTCCGAGAGCGGGGTACGGACGGCTACGACGAATCGCTGGGACGCGATCCGCCGGTTCGCCTCGCTTGTGGGCGGCGGTGCGGCGATCCCCGCCCGCCGCGGCGCAGTCGGCTTCGCGACGGGGTGCGTTTCCGAGAGCGGGGTACGGACGGCTACGACGAATCGCTGGGACGCGATTCGCCGGTTCACCCGGGCGGTGGCGCGGCGATCCCCGCCCGCCGCGGCGCGGTCGGCTTCGCGACGGGATGCGTTTCCGAGAGCGGGGTGCGGACGGCTACGACGAATCGCTGGGACGCGATTCGCCGGTTCACCTCGACGAGGGGCGGCGGTCCCCGCCCGCCGCGGCGCGGTCGACCTAACGACGGAGCATGTCGTTCCGGGCGGGTCACTGCCCTGCGGACGAATCGGCCCGGTACCAGGCAGGGCAGAGCCTGAGCCGAGACAGGTGCTCAGCCGCCATCGTGGCTGAGCAGCGCTCCTGGCTGACGTTCTGCGGCGATCCGTCCCGTCTAATTCCCCGCGGACTCCCGGACGGTGGGAAGGGACGCGGTGCCTCCGGGGTGGCGTGTCGGTGGCGCTGAATAGACTGCTGCGGTGACCAAGAAGCTCCTCCGCATCGCCTCCGTCAACGTCAACGGGGTCCGCGCCGCGTTCCGCAAGGGCATGGGCGACTGGCTCGCCGCGCGCGACGTCGACATCCTCGCCCTGCAGGAGGTGCGCGCCTCCACCGACGACCTCACCGGGCTCCTCGGCGACGACTGGGACGTGCTGCACGACGAGGCGACCGCGAAGGGCCGCGCCGGAGTGGCGCTCGCCTCCCGCAACCGCGCCGCGATCCACCGGGTCGCCCTGGGCGCCGACGACTTCGACTCGGCGGGGCGCTGGCTCGAGGCCGACTACGAGGTCGGCGACCGCACGGTCACCGTCGTCTCGACCTACGTGCACTCCGGCGGCGTCGGCACCCCGAAGCAGGACGAGAAGGTGAAGTTCCTCGACGCGATGACCGAGCGGCTCCCCCAGCTGCAGGCGCACAACCCGCTCGCCGTCGTGATGGGCGACCTCAACGTCGGCCACCGCACCCTCGACATCAAGAACTGGAAGGGCAACGTCAAGAAGGCCGGCTTCCTCCCCGAGGAGCGCGCCTACTTCGACCGCTTCCTCGGCGCCGAGGGCGAGGAGGGCTACAACGCCGGTGCCGGGCTCGGCTGGATCGACCTCGGCCGCCGCTTCGCCGGCGAGGTCCCCGGCCCCTACACCTGGTGGTCGCAGCGCGGTCAGGCCTTCGACACCGACACCGGCTGGCGCATCGACTACCAGCTCGCCACCCCCGAGCTCGCCGCGCTCGCACGCAGCTACGAGATCGACCGCGCCGACAGCTGGGACACCCGCTGGTCCGACCACGCCCCCGTCGTCGTCGACTACGAACTCTGACCCTCCACCACTCCCCCGCGCGATCAGCGCCACCGCACCGCAACTGAGGCCTCACCATGACCCCCACCGCTCCGGGCTCGAAGCCCGTCATCTTCTCGGGCATGCAGCCCTCCTCGGGATCGCTGCACCTCGGCAACTACATCGGCGCGCTCACGCAGTGGGTCGCCATGCAGGAGGACTTCGACGCGTACTTCTGCGTCGTCGACCTCCACGCGATCACCGTGCCGCAGGATCCGGCCGAGCTGCGCGAGCGCACGCGCGCGACCGCTGCGCAGTACATCGCGGCCGGCATCGACCCCGAGCGCTCGACCCTGTTCATCCAGTCGCACGTGCCGGCGCACGCCGAGCTCGCGTGGATCCTGAACACGGTGACCGGCTTCGGCGAGGCGAGCCGCATGACGCAGTTCAAGGACAAGTCGGCGAAGCAGGGCACCGAGGCCGCCTCGGTCGGCCTCTTCACCTACCCGATCCTCATGGCGGCCGACATCCTGCTCTACCAGACCGACGCCGTGCCCGTCGGCGAGGACCAGCGCCAGCACCTCGAGCTCACCCGCGACCTCGCGGGGCGCTTCAACGCGCGCTTCGGCGAGACGTTCGCGATCCCGGAGCCGCACATCGCCCGCGAGACGGCGAAGATCTACGACCTGCAGAACCCCGGCGCGAAGATGTCGAAGTCGGCGGAGTCGGACGCGGGCCTGCTGAGCGTGCTCGACGAACCGAAGGCGACCGCGAAGAAGATCATGCGCGCCGTCACCGACACGGAGTCGGAGGTGCGGTTCGACCGCGCCGCCAAGCCCGGCATCTCGAATCTGCTCACCATCTACTCCGTCCTGGCCGACCGGACGGTCGAGTCGCTGGAGCAGGAGTACGCGGGTCGCGGCTACGGCGACTTGAAGAAGGGTCTCGTCGAGGTCGTCGCCGCGACGTTCGACCCGATCCGTGCCCGCACGGCCGAGCTGCTGGCCGACCCGGCCGAGCTCGACCGCGTGCTGTCCCGAGCGGCCGACCGCGCCTCCGAGACGGCGGAGAAGACGCTCGCGACCGTCTACGACCGCATCGGCTTCCTCCGCCGCACCCGCTGAGCCGTGCTGCGGCTCGCGCTCTTCGACCTCGACGACACGCTCTTCCAGCACGCCCGGGCGGTGCGGGAGGGGATCGTCGCGCACGCGACGGCGCTCGGCGACGCGTACTCCGGCGAGGCGGGTGAGATCCAGCGCCGCTGGTACGAGCTCGAGGAGGAGCATTACCACCGCTACCTGGCGGGCGAGCTCGACTACGAGGGGCAGCGGCGCGCCCGTGCGACGGCCTTCGCGGCCGACGCAGGCATCGAGCTGTCGCCGGAGGAGGCGAGCGAGTGGTTCGCCGCCTACCTCGAGCAGTACGTGGCCGCGTGGACGCTGCACGACGACGCTCTGCCCGCACTCGACCGGCTCGACGCGGCGGGCGTCCGGATCGGAGTGATCACGAACGGCGACCTCGAGTTCCAGACGCGCAAGATGGACGCGATCGCGCTGTCGGAGCGCGTCGAGCACCTCATCGCGTCGGGCGAGGTCGGAGTGACCAAGCCGGATGCGCGGATCTTCCAGGTCGCCTGCGAGCGGTTCGGAGTGGCTCCGTCGGACGCCGTGTACGTCGGCGATCGCCTGGGCACCGACGCGATCGGTGCCGCCCGGGCGGGCCTCCGCGGCATCTGGCTCGACCGGGTGGGCGGACCGGAGCACGGCCGCGAGCTGCCGGAGGACGCCGTCGACCTGGGCGTGCACCGCATCGGATCCCTCGACGAGCTGCCGGGGCTGCTCGGGATCTGAGCCGGGCGGCCCGGGAGGGCGACATCCGTGAGGCGGGTGGGTCTCGATACGCCGCTGTGCGGCTACTCGACCAGCAAGGTGGAGGAGCGCGTCAGGGAACGACGAAGCGCCCCGCCGCGACCCGAAGGCCGCGCCGAGGCGCTTCACCGATCCGAAGACCGGCGTTCTCGATCACCGCACTGCACGAGGCGAACCGGCGGAACGCGTGCGAGCGTTCCGACGTAGCCGGACGCAAGACGCTCTTCACATCGCGACCGCGCGCGAGAGCCGACTGCGCCACGGCGGGCGGGGACCGCCGTGGAATCGATTACGACACGTCCTCGTCGACCCAGTCGAAGGTCTTCGTGACGGCCTTCTTCCAGAGGCGGTACTGGCGTGCGGCCTCGTCCTGGTCCATCGAGGGGGTCCAGCGCGAGTCCTCCTGCCAGTTCTGGCGCAGGTCGTCGAGGTTCTCCCAGAAACCGACCGCGAGGCCCGCGGCGTAGGCGGCTCCGAGCGCGGTGGTCTCGGCGACGACCGGGCGGACGACCGGGACGCCGAGGATGTCGGCCTGGAACTGCATGAGCAGGTTGTTGGCGATCATGCCGCCGTCGACCTTGAGCTCCTGCAGCGGCACACCGGAGTCGGCGTTGACGGCGTCCAGCACCTCGCGGGTCTGGAACGCGGTCGCCTCGAGCGCGGCGCGGGCGATGTGGCCCTTGTTCACGTAGCGGGTGAGTCCGACGAGCGCACCGCGGGCGTCCGATCGCCAGTACGGCGCGAAGAGTCCCGAGAACGCCGGCACGAAGTACGCGCCGCCGTTGTCCTCGACGGTCGCGGCGAGAGCCTCGACCTCGGGCGCCGAGCCGATGAGGCCCAAGTTGTCGCGCAGCCACTGGATGAGCGAGCCCGAGACCGCGATCGAGCCCTCGAGCGCGTAGTGCACCTCGCCGTCGCCGAGCTTGTAGCCGATGGTGGTGAGGAGGCCGTTCTTGGAGTGGACGATCTCGGTGCCGGTGTTGAAGATCAGGAAGTTGCCGGTGCCGTAGGTGTTCTTCGCCTCGCCCGGATCGAACGCCGCCTGGCCGAAGGTCGCGGCCTGCTGGTCGCCCAGGATTCCCGCGATGGGCACCTCGCGCAGCAGCGACGAGGACTCGACGTGGCCGTAGACCTCGGAGGAGGAGCAGACCTCGGGGAGCATCGACTTCGGGACGCCGAACGCCTCGAGGATGTCGTCGCGCCATTCGAGGGTCTCGAGGTCGAGGAACAGCGTGCGCGACGCGTTGGTGACGTCGGTCTTGTGCACGCCGCCGTCGATGCCGCCGGTCAGGTTCCAGAGGACCCAGGTGTCGGTCGTACCGAAGATCAGGTCGCCGGCCTCGGCCTTCTCGCGCGCACCCTCGACGTTCTCGAGGATCCAGACGATCTTCGTGCCCGAGAAGTAGGTGGCGAGCGGGAGGCCGACGATCGACTTGAAGCGGTCCGCACCCTCGTCGCCCGCGAGGCGGTCGACGATCGACTGCGTGCGGGTGTCCTGCCACACGATCGCGTTGTAGACCGGCTTGCCGGTGGTCTTGTCCCAGACGACCGCGGTCTCGCGCTGGTTGGTGATGCCGACCGAGGCGATGTCGTGGCGGGTGAGGTCGGCGCGCGAGAGCGCCTGGCCGATGACCTCGCGGACGTTGTTCCAGATCTCGATCGGGTCGTGCTCGACCCAGCCCGCGCGGGGGAAGATCTGCTCGTGCTCCTTCTGGCCGGTGGAGACGATCGAGCCCTTCTTGTCGAAGATGATCGCGCGGGACGACGTCGTCCCCTGGTCGATCGCGATGACGTAGTCAGCCATGTGCAAGTACTCCTTCGTAACGAGTGGTCAACGGGGCGCGGAGCGCGTCAGAGGATGGGGAGGAGGACCAGCGAGGACCAGCCGGCGAGCAGTCCGCCGACGATCGGGCCGGCGATCGGCACCCAGGAGTAGGACCAGTCGCTCGAGCCCTTGCCCTTGATCGGCAGCAGCGCGTGGGCGATGCGGGGTCCGAGGTCGCGGGCCGGGTTGATGGCGTAGCCGGTCGGGCCGCCGAGGGAGGCGCCGATCGCGATCACCAGGATCGCGACGGGGAGCGCACCGAGCGCGGCGAGGCCGCCGTCGCCCTGGCGTCCGCCGCCGAAGCCGATGACGACGAAGACGAGCACGAAGGTGCCGATGACCTCGGTGACGAAGTTCCAGCCGTAGGAGCGGATCGCCGGGCCGGTCGAGAAGACGCCGAGCTTGTTGGCCGGATCGGGCTCCTCGTCGAAGTGCTGCTTGTACGCGAGCCAGCAGAAGACGGCGCCGAGGATCGCGCCGAGCAGCTGCGCCGCGATGTACGTCAGGATCGACACGATGTTGACCGGGACGCCGGAGCCGAACTCGTCAGCGCCGCTCGCGACGAGGCCGAGAGTGACCGCGGGGTTGAGGTGCGCACCCGAGTTGTACGAGACGATCACGCCGGAGAAGACCGCGAAGCCCCATCCGATGTTCACCATCAGGAACCCGCCGTTGAAACCCTTGTTCTTCACCAGCGCGACGTTGGCGACGACGCCGCAGCCCAGGAGGACGAGCAACGCCGTCCCCACCAGCTCCGCTAGGAACACCACTCCGAGATTGTCCACGATGACCTTTTCCTCCGATTCGAGCGGACGCGCAGGCGTCCGGCGCGGGCATCGATGCCCGACAGGTGTGAAGTTATCCGCGCCCCGACACCCCGACAAGGAGCGACGCGTGCACGTTCGTGCGTATCAGCGACGAACGTCCCGGCTCGAGGGGTTCCTCGACCGGGACGTCCGTCGTTCTGCGCCTGTCCTCGCGATCAGCTCGCGGGGACGGCCGTCGGCGCCTGCACGGAGGTGCCTCCGACATCGACGCCGTTGTACTTCTTCAGGTGCGAGATGGTCGCGTCGACCTCCTCGGCGCGCTTCACGTCGTCCCAGCCCAGGACGGCTCCGGTGTGCTCGGCCAGCTCCTCGAGGAGCTCACGGCTGAGACCGCCGGTGAAGGCGTGGTTGGTGCGGCGCATGACCAGGTCGATCAGGTGCACGACGCTCTCGCGCTGCGCCAGGTAGCGGATCTCACCGGTGGTGAAGTCCTTGTCGAAGTCGAGCGCCTCGTCGTGGCCGTCGGCCAGGGCCTCGATGACCTCCTTCGCCCGGGTGCCGTAGCGCTCGAGCAGCTGGCCGGTGCGGGCCGAGGAGAGTCCGGAACGGTGCTGGCTGATCCACTGCGCGCGGGACGCATCGGTGCGGGGGAAGCCCTTGCCGCCTCCGATGGCCGTCTTCACGGTCGAGACGCGGCGCGTCACTCCGATCCTCGTGAAGACCTCGTTCGCGAGGTGCTCGGAGAGGGCGCGGAACGTCGTCCACTTGCCGCCGACGAGGCTGAGGACCGGAGTCTTCCCGCCGGGCAGCGTCGAGGGCTCGATGCGGTAGTCACGGGAGACGAAGCCGGGGGCCTCGTCGTCGTGACGGGGCAGCGGGCGGATGCCGGAGAACTTGAACACGATCTGCTCGCGGGTCACCGGGATGGAGGGGAACACGTGGTTCACGAGGTCGAAGAAGTAGTCGATCTCCTCCTCCGTGCACACCGACGGCTCGTTGGGGTCGGCCTCGATGTCGGTGGTGCCGACCATCACGCGGCCCTTGAGCGGGTAGATGAGGACGATGCGGCCGTCGCTGTGCTCGAAGAACATCTCGCGGCCCTCGCAGGCCTCGACCAGCTCGGGGTTGTCGAGCACGATGTGCGAGCCCTTGGTGCCGCCCATGAACTTCGTGGTGGTGCCCAGCGCGGTGTTGGTGAAGTCGGTCCAGGGGCCGGAGACGTTGACGACGACGTCGGCCTGGAAGGCGAACTCCTCGCCGCTCTCGCGGTCGCGCAGCAGCACGCCGCCCTCGGAGGTGCCGACGGCCTCGACGTAGTTCGCCGCCCGAGCCTTCGCGCCGCCGACGAGTCCGTCGCGGAGCACGTCGAGCGCCAGGCGCTCCGGCTCGTGCACGGAGGCGTCGAAGTAGGTGGCGGTGTACTTGATCTTCGGGTCGAGCTTCGGCAGCTCGTTCAGCGAGCGCTTGCGCCCGTGGAACTGGTGTCGCGGGACGACGCCTCCGTCACGCGAGAAGAAGTCGTACAGCGTGAGGCCGACCTTGATCAGCAGCGCGCCGCGCTCCTGCGGCTTGCCCGACTTGTGCGTCAGGAAGCGCAGCGGGGCCGCGAGGATGCCGGAGAAGGTGGAGTAGATCGGGATGGTGGTCTGCAGCGGCTTCACGTAATGCGGCGCGATCTTCAGCAGGCCGTTGCGCTCGTGCACGCCCTCATTGACGAGCCGGAACTCGCCGTTCTCGAGGTAGCGGATGCCGCCGTGGATCATGTGGCTCGAGGCGCTGGAGGCACCCGAGACGTAGTCGCCGCGCTCGACGAGCGCGACGTCGACCCCGTTGAGCGCGAGCTCGCGGAAGGTTCCGATGCCGTTGATGCCACCGCCGATCACGAGGACGGTCGCTCGGGGGGTGTCCCGCAGGGCGGCGACGCTCTCGCGGATCGCGGGGGTTCCGGGAGTTCCGACAGACTGTGCCACTTCGTACTCGCCTTCGTGTCGTGTGTGATTCGTCCAGTGGTTCTTCGACCAGCCTCCGCATCAGTCTCGGCACCCGAGGTGGACGATTGATTTCGCGAAGGAATACAGCCATCCTTGACCCGGGAACACATCCGGTCAATACGGGTGGAAATACGTGCAAGGAGCATCAGTGACCCCTGTCCGACCGGTCGTCGAACTCGACGAGACGACGCACGCGACCCACCCCGACAAGACGCGCGACGCGCTCCGCGCCGCCCAGCTCTACTACATGCAGGACCTGACGATGGACGCCATCGCGCACGAGCTGCACACGTCGCGCTCGTCGGTGTCCCGGCTGCTCTCGCACGCCCGGGCGACGGGTCTGGTCGACATCCAGATCCGCTCCCCGCTCGACCGCGCGAGTGCTCTCTCGGCGGAGGTGCGCGCGCACTTCGACATCACCGCGCACATCGTGCCGGTGCCGGACCACACGAGCGAGATCGACCGGCTCGAGCGGGTCGCCCTGTCCGCGGCGCGGATCCTCGGCCAGTTCATCGACTCCAACATGATCGTCGGCATCGCCTGGGGCTCGACGATGAGCGCGATCAGCCGCCACCTCATCGCCAAGGAGACCCACAACACCCAGATCGTGCAGTTGAACGGCGCGGGCAACACCGAGACGACAGGCATCAACTACTCCAGCGAGATCCTCCGCCGCTTCGGGGACGCGTACGCGGCGAAGGTGCAGCAGTTCCCGGTGCAGGCGTTCTTCGACGACCCGCTGACCAAGCAGGCGGTCTGGCGAGAGCGGTCGACCAAGCGGGTGCTCGAGCTGCAGCAGCGGATGGACGTGGCGCTCTTCGGCCTCGGCTCGCCGTTCGCGGCGGTGCCGTCGAAGGTCTACATCGGCGGCTACCTCGAGCCGGACGACTTCACGTCTCTGAGCGCGTCGGGCGTCGTGGGAGACGTGGCGACGGTGTTCTACCGCGCCGACGGGACGTGGGACGACATCCCCATGAACGAACGTGCAAGCGGCCCGGACCTCTCCACGGTGCGCCGCGCGGCGCGCCGGATCTGCGTGGTGTCAGGGGCGTCGAAGCTCCCGGGTCTGCGCGGGGCGCTGGCGGCCGGGCTGATCACCGACCTGATCCTCGACGAGGGCACGGCGCGCGCCCTGATCGCGGACTGACGCCCGCCGGGGACCCCCGCGAGAGGCCACTTGCGTCCACTCCTGTCGGCGCGTCGCGTACCGGAGTGGCATCTCGCGTCGAGCTTCAGCGGGTGAGAGCTCGGCGGACCCGCTCAACGGTCGCGGCAGGGTTCTCGAGGACTCCTGGGGCCCGAACCCGGAGATGGCGGTACCCGAGCGCCTCGATCGCCTCGCTGCGCGCGATGTCGCGCTCGTACTGACGCTTGTCCGTCCGGTGATGGTCGCCGTCGTACTCGACGACGACCCAGTGGTCCCGATACAGCAGGTCGACCCTCGCGACGAAGTTCCCCTGGGCGTCGAAGAGCTCGACGTTCAGCTCCGGTTCCGGGAATCCGGCGCGGACGAGGAGCAACCGGAGCAGGGTCTCCATCGGCGACTCCGACCCCTCCCGCACCCAGCCGATCGCCTCCCTCGCGCGCCGACCACCGCGACCGCGGTGAGTGGCGACACGAGCGGCGAGAAGAGCGAGATCCACGCGCAGTCCGCGCCGCCTGCCCTCCTCGTCCGGTCGGATGAGGGCGTCGCCGAGAACGACGAGATCATCGACGGATCGGGAGGCGCTGAGGTGGCAGAAGGTCGAGGCCGGATCGGCGACCGGGTACCCGGCATCGACGATCGACACCGCCTCGTCCCACAGATGATGCGAGATCACGCCCGCGCGCCGCACCGCCCGCATCGGCGGCGCCACCGACACGTGCAGTGGAGTCGTCTCCGTCGGCGTCCGACCGGGCAGACCGAGCAGGTGCGCGGCCGTGTCGTGCGAGAAGAACTCTCCCGGACGCATGACCGTCGAGAAGGCCGCGATCCGCTCTCCGTAGGTCAGCGGCTCGACTGCCGCGCGGGCTCCGCGGAACACGACGGCGGGATACTCGGCGGCGAGGCGCCGCCTCGAGACACCATCCCGCGAGGCGATGACACGGTCCGGCTCGTCGTTCATTTCGACAGGGTGCCTGCCCGTGTGATCGTCCCGCTCCCGTTGTCCACAGG
>NZ_LMNR01000001.1:1094137-1132987 GCF_001423045.1 Rathayibacter sp. Leaf296 | reverse complement strand
GAGATGCCACTTCGGTACGCGACACGCCGCGACGGGCGTACCCAAGTGGCATCTCGCGGGAGGGACGTCAGGATTCGCGGGCGTGGGAGTCGAGGAACTCGTAGACCTCGGCGTCGTCGATGCCGGGGAACGTGCCGGAGGGCAGCGGGGCGAGCACGTGGGCGTGCAGTCGAGCGCTCGGCCAGGCGTTGCCGTCCCAGCGGGCGGCGAGATCCGCCGGCGCGCGGCGGCAGCACGACTCGTCGGGGCAGCGCGACTGCTCGCGGCGGTCGGTGTCCCGACCGCGGAAGAAGCGCGCCTCGGCGAACGGAACTCCGACGGTGATCGAGAACTCCTCCGTCGCCGTCGTGCCCGTCTGCGACGCCGACCAGAACGTGCCGGCCGGGGTGTCGACGTACTGGTAGTACTCCGTCGTGCGGTTGGTGCGGCTGAACGCGGACCGGGCCGACCAGTAGCGGCAGACCACCTGCCCCTCGACCGCGCCGGTCACATCCGTCGGCAGGGGAAGATCGTCGTTCTCGTACGCCTTCTGGATCGACCCGTCGCCGAGGACGCGAAGGAAGTGCATCCGGATGTCGAGGTGCGAGGTCAGGAGGTTCGTGAAGCGCAGAGCGGCCGCCTCGTGGGTGACGCCGAAGCCGTCGCGGAAGTCCTCGACCGAGATGTCGCGGCCGCGCTTCGCCTCCTGCAGGAACGCGACCGCCGGTTCGAGCGGCATGAGGCAGGCGGCGGCGAAGTAGTTGATCTCGAGGCGCTGGCGGAGGAAGTCGGCGTAGGTCACCGGGCGTTCGTGCCCGAGCAGCCGGTGCGCCATGGCCTGGAGGGCCAGTGCGCGCAGCCCGTGCCCGCCGGGGATCGAGGCGGGAGGGAGGTAGATCCGGCCGTTGGCCAGGTCGATCACCGACCGGGCGGAGTGGGGCAGATCGCCCACGTGGATGATCTCGAAGCCGAGGTGCCGCGCCATGCGCGAGACCGAGCTGTGCGTCAGCGCTCCCCCGCGGTGCCCGACGGTGCGGAGCATCTCGCCGGCGACGGCCTCGATCTCGGGCAGGTAGGCGTTGCTGTCGCGCAGCTGCAGCCGCTGCGCGGTGTTGGCCCGACGCGCCTCCTCCGGAGTGGCGCTCGCCTCGTTCCTGCGTCGCGCCAGCTCGCGGTAGACGCCGAGGAACGCCTGAAGGACGGGCGTCGTGAGCCCCTTGTTGACCTTGAACTCGGGCAGCCCCAGTGAGCGGTAGAGCGAGCCCTTCTGCACGCGGGCGAGCTCGATCTCGAGCGCGGCGCGCTCGCTCGGCGGCTCGTCCGAGAGCAGGGCGGCGAGCTCGACCCCGAGCGCCGTCGCCAGGCCCTGCATGAGCGAGAGCCTCGGCTCTCGGCGGCCGGTCTCTATGAGCGACAGCTGACTCCCCGAGACGCCCACGCGCTCGGCGAGCTGACCGAGGGTCAGGCCCCGGCGGGTGCGGAAGTGGCGGATGCGCTGCCCGAGCAGCGCGGCGTCGGTCCCGCTGGGGGCGGCGGAGGGGTCTGTCACGTCGAGCTCCTGCGATCGGTTGTGACGTACGGAGAAAAAGGGCCGTTCTTGACGAGGTGCAGCCCGTCAAGACACCCCGATCCTCCTCCATTCTTGCTCCAGGCGCCACACGACGCCCCTCGACGCAGACGACTGATCGAGGCCGACTCCCCACCCGTCGACGACGACATACGAGAAAGCGGAGCGACCATGACCATCTTCACCAACACCGTGCGGCTCGAGCCGAGCACCCTGACCGCGCCCACGGCGACGCCCGCGCAGGTCGTCCCGCCCGCGCCGCTCGCCCTGCGCCGCTGGGTCCGAGAGATGGCCGCGATCCTCGAGCCCGACGCGGTCGAGTGGACCGACGGCTCCCCCGAGGAGTGGTACCGGCTGACCGGTCGCATGGTCGAGGAGGGCAAGCTGATCGCCCTGAACGCGGAGTGGCGCCCCGGATCGTTCCTGGCCCGCACCGATCCCGACGACGTCGCCCGCGTCGAGGACCGCACCTTCATCTGCACCACGGACGAGGCCGATGCGGGCCCGACCAACAACTGGCGCGAGGCGTCGTCGATGAAGGCCGAGATCGCTCCGTACTTCGCGGGCTCGATGCGCGGCCGCACGATGTACGTCGTCCCGTTCTCGATGGGCCCGGTCGGCGGCCCGCTGTCGCAGCTGGGCGTGCAGCTCACCGATTCCGCCTACGCGGTGCTCAACATGCGGATCATGGCGCGCGTCGGCGCCGCTCCGCTCGCCGCCTTCACCGAGGACACCGCCTTCGTGCGCGGCGTGCACTCGGTCGGCTTCCCGCTGCGCGACGCCGACGGCACGACCCGCGAGGACGTCGCCTGGCCCTGCAACGAGACGAAGTACATCACGCAGTTCCCCGAGACCCGCGAGATCTGGTCGTTCGGCTCCGGCTACGGCGGCAACGCGCTGCTCGCCAAGAAGTGCTTCGCTCTGCGCATCGCGTCGGCGATGGGCCGCGAGGAGGGCTGGCTCGCCGAGCACATGCTCCTCATCCGCATCGTCTCGCCCGAGGGCCGCCGCTACCACGTCGCGGCGGCGTTCCCGAGCGCCTGCGGCAAGACGAACCTGGCGATGATGCAGCCGGCCCTCCCCGGCTGGCGCGTCGAGACCCTGGGCGACGACATCACCTGGATGAAGAAGGGCGAGGACGGACGCCTCTGGGCGATGAACCCGGAGACCGGCTTCTTCGGCGTGGCTCCCGGCACCGGGCAGACCTCGAACCCCAACGCCGTGCAGACCCTCTGGGGCAACACGATCTTCACCAACGTCGCACTGCGCGAGGACGGCGACGTGTGGTGGGAGGGGCTCACCGACGATGTGCCCGAGCGCCTGACCGACTGGCGCGGCGAGCCCTGGACGCCCGCCTCGTCGACGCCGGCCGCGCATCCGAACGCCCGCTTCACGGCGCCCGCCCTGCAGTGCCCGTCGCTGTCGGACGACTGGGACGCCTTCGAGGGCGTGCCGCTGGACGCGATCGTCTTCGGCGGCCGCCGCGCCACGAACGTGCCGCTCGTGACGCAGGCCACCTCGTGGCAGCACGGCGTGTTCCTCGGCGCGACCATCGCCTCCGAGAAGACCGCGGCGGCGGAGGGGACCGTCGGCGAGCTGCGCCGCGATCCGTTCGCGATGCTCCCCTTCTGCGGGTACAACATGGCCGACTACTTCGCGCACTGGCTCGCGGTCGGCGAGGACCTCGGCGAGAAGGCACCCGCGATCTTCCAGGTGAACTGGTTCCGCAAGGGCGCCGACGGCTCCTTCCTCTGGCCGGGCTTCGGCGAGAACGCCAGGGTGATCCAGTGGCTGGTGCGCCGGCTCGAGGGAGCCGCCGACGCGCGGCGCAGCCCTCTGGGCGACCTGCCCGTCCAGATCGACACGCACGGGCTGAACCTGTCGGACGCCGTGAAGCGCGAGCTGTTCGCCGTGCCCGTCGAGGCGTGGCTGGACGAGTGCGCGCTGACCGAGGAGTTCTTCGCGAGATTCGGCGACCGGCTCCCCGCCGAGCTCACCGCCGAGCTGGAGGCGCTCCGGTTCCGCCTGCTCGCGCAGGACCTCACCGCGCAGCCCGCGGCCTGACCCGACTCGCAGGCCCCGAGCCTGCACACACTGTGGCCCGCGGGAGGAGCATCCCCCTTCTCGCACCCCCTTCCGCGGGTCCACGTCCTTCAGAACCGCGGATCGCCGCGGAGCAGGAACACTGGAGCACATGACCGACCGCATCACCCTCCGCTTCCTCGCCGCTCCGCAGGACGCCACCGCCGACGGCCGCAGCGCCCAGGCCGGCCGCGTGCTCGAGTGGATCGACAAGGCGGGCTACGCCTGCGCCGTCGGCTGGAGCGGCGGGTACTGCGTCACCGCCTACGTCGGCAACGTGCACTTCACCCGGCCGATCGTCGTGGGCAACCTCATCGAGGCGAGCGCGCAGGTGATCCACACGGGACGCAGCAGCATGCACGTGCTCGTCCGGGTCGGCCAGGCGGATCCGCGCACGGGCGTCTACGAGCCCGCGACGCACTGCCTCCTGATCTTCGTGGCCGTCGACGGCGAGAAGCGGCCGCGCACGGTGCCGGAGTGGCGGCCGCGCTCGATCGAGGACGCCGCGCTCGCCGAGGGCGCCGCGGCCCGCATCGCCGGTCGCCGCGCGCTGCACGAGGTGATGCGGGAGCAGCGGTACACCGATGAGGGCACCGGACCGCGGATCGTCTTCCGCTTCCTCGCGGCCCCCGGTGATGTCAACTGGGGCGGCAACGCGCACGGCGGCATCGTCATGCGCTGGATCGACGAGGCGGCCGACACGGTCGCGCAGCGCTGGAGCGGACGCGACGCCGTCGCGGTCTACTCCGGCGGCATCCACTTCTACCGCCCGGTCCGCATCGGGCACCTCGTGGAGGTGGAGGCACGCCTGATCCACACCGGCGGCCGGAGCATGCACCTCGCGATCCACGTGCGCTCGGGCGACCCGCGCACCGGCGAACTCGAGCTGACGACCCAGTGCATGAGCGTCTTCGTCGTGCCGGGACCGGACGGCACCGCGGAGCCGGTACCGCAGCTCGAGCAGGTGACCGACGAGGACCGCCGACTGGACGCCCACGCCCTCGAGCTGATCCGCCTGCGCGCGGAGCTGCCTCCGCTCCCCCTGGACCTCGCGGCGCTCGCTCCCGTGGAGTGAGGATGCTCGCCGCTAGGGTCGGAGGGTGACCCTCCCGATCCTCGTCGTCAACGGACCGAACCTGAATCTGCTCGGCACGCGCGAGCCCGAGCTGTACGGCTCGGCGACGCTCGCCGACGTCGAGTCGCTCGCGATCGAGCGCGCCGGCGCCCTGGGCCTCGACGTGGAGTTCTTCCAGGCGAACTCGGAGGGCGCGATCATCGACCGCCTCCACGCGGCGCGCGGAACCTGCTCGGGCGTCGTGCTCAACGCGGGCGCCTACACCCACACCTCGATCGCGATCCGCGACGCCGTGCTGGCGACCGAGCTCCCGATGGTCGAGGTGCACATCAGCAACGTGCACCGGCGCGAGGAGTTCCGGCACCGCTCCTGCCTCTCGGACATCGCGGTCGCCGTGATCGTCGGGGCCGGCATCGCGGGGTACGGCTACGCGATCGACGTGCTGCACCGGGGACTCGTAGCCTCGGAGGCATGACGCAGCAGGATCCCGCCCGTTCCTTCGGCCGTGCCGTCGACGCCTACGACCGCGGGCGGCCCGGCTACCCGGACGACGCGGTCGACTGGATCGTGGCGCACGCGCCGACCCGGGCGCCGGGCGCGCGTCTGCCGGAGCGCGCTCGTGCCGCCGGGGCGGACACCCCCGATCGGCTGCGCGCGCTGGACCTCGGCGCGGGGACCGGCAAGTTCACGGCGCCCCTCGTGGCGCGGGGTCTCGACGTCACCGCCGTGGAGCCCGATGGCGCGATGCGCGGGCGGCTGGTGGAGTCGCTGCCCTCGGTGACCGCGCTGCCCGGCACTGCGGAGGAGATCCCGCTCGAGAGCGCGTCGGTCGAGCTCGTGACGATCGCGCAGGCCTGGCACTGGGTCGATCCCGTCCACGCGAGCGAGGAGATCGCGCGGGTGCTCGTGCCGGGCGGAGTCGCGGCTCTCGTCTGGAACATCCGCGACGAGAGCGTGCCGTGGGTGCGCCGTCTCGGCGAGGTGGCCGGCTCCTCCCCCGCGGAGCGCTTCGAGACGCTGCAGCCTCCGCTCGGGCCCGCGCTGGAGCGCCGGGCCTTCGCGGCGTTCGCCTGGACGTTCGAGCTCGACCGGGCAGCGCTGCTCGACATGTTCGCCTCGCGGAGCTACGTGATCGCCCTGCCGGAGGAGGAGCGGGCCGCGGTGCTCGCCGCGGTGTCCGGAGTCGTGGACGGGCTGCCGGGCGACCGCGTCGGGATGCCCTACGCGACGCGGGTCACGCTCGCGGGGCGCGCGGGCTGACGCCGCTCTGCCTGTGCTACGCGACCTCGTTCGGGTCGCCGCCCACGCGGCCGGCCCGCTCGAGGGCCGTGATGGCGTCGCGCTCGTCGTCGGTCAGCTCGAAGCCGAAGACGTCGATGTTCTCGACGATGCGCGCCGTGGTCGACGACTTCGGGAACACGATGTGCTCGCGGTCGAGGTGCCAGCGCAGCACGACCTGTGCGGGAGTCACGTCGTGCGCCTCCGCGGCCCCGGTGATCACGGGCAGCTCCAGCAGAGGGTACTTGCCCTGCCCCAGCGGCCCCCACGCCTCCGTCGCGATGCCGTGCTGCGCGCCGAACGCCGTCACGGTCGGCTGCTGGTGGTACGGGTGCAGCTCGATCTGGTTGACGGCGGGCACCACCTCGGTCTCGGCGAGCAGGCGCTCCAGGTGCGGCACGAGGAAGTTCGAGACGCCGATCGAGCGGGTGCGGCCGGCCGCCTGCAGCTCCTGCATCGCCTCCCAGCTCTCGACGTAGCGGTCCTGCGCGGGGCTGGGCCAGTGGATGAGGTAGAGGTCGACGGAGTCGAGGCCGAGCTTCTCGAGACTGCGGTCGAGGGCTCCCGGCGCGGTGTCGCGGCCCTGGTCGCCGTTCCACAGCTTCGTGGTCACGTAGAGCTCGTCGCGCGCGAGCCCGGAGGAGGCGATCGCACGGCCGACGCCCTCCTCGTTGCCGTAGATCGCGGCCGTGTCGATGTGCCGGTAGCCGGCCTCGAGCGCCTCGGACACGATGCGCTCGGTCTCGTCGGGGTCGACCTTGAAGACGCCGAAGCCGAGCTGCGGGATCGACGTGCCGTCGTTGAGCGTGAGAGTGGGGATGCTGGTCATGCGTCCACTCTGGCGGCGAGGGCCGACATCCGGCACCGGCTTGCGCTCGCAGACGGCTGCGCTCACGGAGGTCCGGGCTCACGGCCGGGGCGAGCGCATCGGGCGACTACCCTCGAAAGGCGCCCGCGCGGGTGCACCGACCGCACGAGGAGCAGTACGTGAGCATCATCGCCGCCGCAGACGGATCCGCCCTGGGCAACCCCGGCCCCGCCGGCTGGGCCTGGTACGTCGACGACGCGCGCTGGGCCGCCGGCGGCTGGTCGCACGGCACGAACAACATCGGCGAGCTGACCGCGGTGCTCGAGCTTCTGCGCTCCACCGCGCACGAGGACGAGCCGCTGCACATCCTCTGCGACAGCCAGTACGCCATCAAGGCGTGCACCGAGTGGCTGCCCGGCTGGAAGCGGAAGGGCTGGCGCAAGGCCGACGGCAAGCCGGTGATGAACGTCGAGATCATCAAGGCCCTCGACGAGGCCCTCCAGGGTCGCGCCGTCACCTTCGAGTGGGTCAAGGGCCATGCGAACCACCGGATGAACGAGGCCGCGGACGTGCGCGCCCGCGCCGCCGCGACGGCGTTCCAGCGCAGGCAGCCCGTCGACGCCGGCCCCGGCTGGCCGAGCGCCGCACCCGCTGCCGCCCCGTCCACGGCGACCGTCGAGGACTCCTCCGCGACCCTGTTCTGAGCATCCGCGTGGAAGCGGCCGTGGTCAGGGCAGGACGAGCATCCCGGTCGCGATCAGCTCCCGCACTCCCGGCAGCACGGAGGCGCTGACCGCCTCCTCCTCGACCTGCAGGATCGACGCCACGGCGGCGATGATCGCCGCGAGCGAGAGCTCGCCGTCGCAGGCCCCGACGACCGCGGCGAGGGCCGTGTCGACGTCCTCGGTGCGCGAGAAGCCGCCGCCCTGGCGCAGCCGCAGCACCGTCGGGTCGTCGTTGCCCGGCCAGTAGTGGCGCTCCTCCGTCACATCGCGCGCGACGACGAGCGACAGCCCGGTCAGCGCGCGGTCGTCGAGGTCGGCGAGCCGCTCGATCGCGTCGAGGCAGTGCGCGAGGTGCCCGCCCAGGCCCGCGGTGGAGAGGGCACCGTCGACCCGCTCGAGGCGGCGGAGCGGGGGCCGCGGACGGGCGGGCAGCCGCAGGGTGACGTAGCCGAACCCGACCCCCGTCACTCCGCGGTGCTCGAAGTCCTCGAGCCAGGCGTCGACCAGAGCGTCGAACTCCGCACCGCGGGTCGTCCCTCCGTCGCGGATCCACGTCTCGGCGTAGACCGCGGGGTCCTGCTGCTCGCGCTCGACGACCCACACGTCGAGCGGCGACGCGGAGCCGTCGATCCAGGCGTCCAGTCCCGCTCGCCCGGGTTCGAGCGCCTGCTCGAGAGGACCCCTCGCATCGGCCAGCCACGTGCGCACCCGATCGAAGGCGTCGGCCGTGGCGCGGTACTCCCAGTTGCCGAGCAGCTGCGCGACCCCGCCCGGAGTCAGGTGCTCGGCCGCGCCGAGCACGACGCGTCGGACGATCTCGTCGCCCTCGAGCCCGCCGTCGCGGTACTCGTACGACGGAACGCCGGCACCGCGCGGAGTGATGACGAACGGCGGATTCGTGACGATGTGATCGAACCGCTCGCCGGCGACCGGCTCGTACAGGCTGCCGTGGCGGAACTCGATCGAGTCGATCCCGTTCAGCTCGGCGTTGAAGGCGGCGATCGCCAGCGCCCGGTGCGAGATGTCGGTGGCCACCACCCGGTCGGCGTGCCGGGAGGCGTGGAGGGCCTGGATGCCGCACCCGGTGCCGAGGTCGAGGACGCTGCCGACCGGGCGCTGGATCATCAACCCGGTCAGGGTCAGACTGGCGCCGCCGACGCCGAGGACGTGGTCCTCGGACAGCGCGCGGCCCAGCGCCAGCTCGCCCAGATCGGAGGCGATCCACCACGACGCGGCGCCGTGCAGGTCGACGAGGTCGTAGGGCCGCAGATCCAGGGCGGCGACGACGACGGCTCCGGCCTCGGCGCGGACGAGCTCGAGGCCGATCGCCCCCTCGAGCCCGAGCGACGCGAACGCGGCCTCGGCCTCTGCGGCCGTCACCGGATCGGCCAGGAGGAAGAGCCGCGCGAGGACGGCGCGCGCCTGCTCCTCGGGCGTCGCGTCGGCGCGGCGCGCGAGCGCTCGGCGCGCGGGCACGCGGTCGCCGCGGTGGAGGGCCTCGGCGGCCGCCTCCCCCCACAGCTCGCGGACGGCGTCGACGCCGTAGCGGGCGCGGAGGAGGTCGTCGCGGAGGCGCGCGATCAGCGCGCGGTCGATCTGGTCGGGAGCCTGCACCGTTCCATCCTCGTGCACGTCTCGAGGCGATCGCGCGCCCGTGGCTACGATCGGAGCATGCCCCTCACCGGAGAATACGAAGCGAGCACGTCCGCCTGGGCCCGCGAGCAGGCCGAGCTCTACGAAGCGACCGGAGGCGCGGAGGGCAACCTCCTCCGCGGCAAGCCGATCATCGTCCTCACCACCGTCGGATCGCGCAGCGGCAAGCTGCGCAAGACCGCGCTCATGCGGGTCGAGCACGACGGCGAGTACGTCGTCGTCGCCTCCAAGGGCGGCGCCCCCGAGCACCCCGTCTGGTACGGCAACATGCTGAAGGAGCCGCACGTCGAGCTCCAGGACGGGCCCGTGAAGAAGGACTACACGGCGCGTGTCCTCGAGGGCGACGAGCGCGCGGTGTGGTGGGAGCGCTCCGTCGCGGCCTGGCCGGACTACGCGGAGTACCAGACGAAGACCGAGCGCGAGATCCCGCTCGTGCTGCTCACGCCCTGGAGCTGACCCGCGATCGGCCGGGCGCGCCTCGGTGCCCCGGCCCCGTCACTCCGGATCGACGCGCGACGCGATGAGGTCGAGCACCTTCGGGTGCGACAGCAGCGCGAAGTGCCCGACGACCGACACGGCGATGTTCTCGTGCGCGCCGACAAGGCGGCTGCCGCCGGGGATGTACTGGTCGCGCATCCCGTAGATCGACGTGATGCGCGCATCGGCGTCGCGCTCGGCGAGCAGGGTCCGGATGACCGGGCGGTGCGGGTCGAACTCGCGGAGCGCTCGCGCCGGGGCGATCCTCGCCAGCGGCGAGCCGGTGAAGGGCGTCGAGACCGTGATCATGCGGTCGATGCGCCGCTCCTGCAGGTCGTCCACCACCATCATGTGCTTGCCGATCAGACCGCCCTTGCTGTGCGCGACCACGACCACGTCGCGCAGGCCGTGCTCGCGCAGGTACTGCTGCCCGAGGGCCGCCGAAGCGACGATCGGACGCGTGTTGTACCCGAGCGCGGGCAGCACGTGGATCGGATGGCCGGCGCCGTTCAGCCGGTCCGCGACGGGCCGGAGGAACTGCCACGTCTCGTAGACGCCCGGGATCAGCAGCACCGGCGGGCGATCACCGTCGGAGTAGTGCGAGACGTCCCAGCCGTCGCGCAGATGCGCGAAGCGCGACCCGTAGGCGTAGCGGTAGTCGCGGAGGTAGGCCCGCCGGAGCGAGACGGAGCGGCGCGCCGTCCCGGATCTACGCGCCGGCATACGCCTGTTCGAGCGCGTGGATGTCGAGCCGGTCCATCGCGAGCATCGCCTGCATGGCGCGGGAGGCGCCCTCGGCGTCGGCTCCGCCGAGGAGATCGCCGAGGACGGACGGGACGATCTGCCACCACAGCCCCCATCGGTCCCGGAGCCACCCGCACCGGCTCTCCTGACCGCCGTCGGCCGTCAGAGCGTCCCAGAGCCGGTCGAGCTCCGCCTGCGACTCCACGGTCACCACGATCGAGACCGCCTCGGTGAAGGGGAAGCGCGGGCCCGCATTGATCGCCTGGAACCGCTGCCCGTCGAGCTCGAACACCACCGAGAGCAGCGCTCCCGGCGACGGCGAGCCCTCGGGCAGCACGCGGCTGTCGAGGATCCGCGAGTTCGGGACGAGCGACGTGTACAATTCCGCCGCCTTCCCCGCCGCGTCGTCGAACCACAGGAAGGTGCTGACCGCGCCCATGGGCGCCTCCTCGTCCTCGTGCCGCGGACGGCGGATCAGAGCGGATTCACTCCGAACGCCGTTGCGAGCTTGTCGATCTTCTTGGCCCGGCCCAGGCGCGGCAGGTCGCTGCCGTCGCGGATCACGCGACCGCGCGCCTCGAAGTCGTCGAGGAAATCGCGCGCCCACGCCACGTCGGACGGGGTGGGGCTGATGACCTCGTTGATGACCGCGAGCTGCTCGGTGTCGAGGCAGAGCTTGCCGGTGAGCCCGAGCGACACGGTCAGAGCCGACTGCTCGCGGAGCACCGGGTGGCTGTTCGAGACGGTCGGACCGTCGATGGGGCCGGGCAGATCCCCGATGCGCGAGGCGACGACGAGGCGCGAGCGCGGGTAGGCCATGGCCAGATCGTCGGCGCTCGTGCCGGTGTCGCGGCGGTAGTCGCCGCTGCCGAACGCGAGGCGGAAGCAGCCGCGGGCACGGGCGATGGAGACCGCCTCCTCGATGCCGAGGGCCGACTCGACGAGGGCGAGCACCGGGGTCGAGCCGCCGAGGCGGTCGAAGGTCTCGGTGACGTGCTCCGCCGCCTCCGTCTTGGCGAGCATGACGCCGGCGAGGCCGGGGAGGCCCTTCAGCGCATCGACGTCGTCCGACCAGAACGGTGTGGAGTGGTCGTTGATGCGGACCCAGGCCTTCTTGTCGCCCTTCAGCCACTCGACGACGTCGGCGCGCGCGGCGGGCTTCGCCTTCGGGTCGACCGCGTCCTCGATGTCGAGGACGATCTGGTCGGCGCGCGACGCGTGCGCGGCGTCGAAGGTCTCGGTGCGCGTGGCGTTGACGAGGAGCCACGAGCGGGCGATCTCGGCGGGCACGTCACGCCCCTTGCGCTTCAGGGGGGCGGGGGCGGTGGTGGTGTCGGGCGACGTCACGTGGTGGTCCTCTCGGTGGCGCGGTCCTCGCTCCGCGGACTCCGCCGCTGGGCGGCGGTGCCGGCTCCAGGGTAGCGGCATCGCGAGTGCGGCCGACGTCGGACGGGCCTCACGCGCGCTCGGCCAGGCCCTTCGCGAAGGCGGCCTGTCCCACGTGCTGGGCGTCGTCGTCGACGACCGAGACCAGGCGGACGCCGAGGGTCACCGGCGGGTCCCACTGGCGGTCGACGACCTCGGCGAGATCCTCGTCCGAGAGGGTGTCGAGGTAGGCGAGCGTCGTCGTGTGCACGGCGTCGTGATACTCCGCGAGCAGGTGCGCGGGAACCGCGGCGAGCGCCGCCACCTCGGACGGCTCCTGCCCGTAGCCGCTCGCTCCCGGCTCGAAGGGCAGAGCGGAGCGACCGTGGAAGTCCTCGGCGGTCCACACCTGCTCGTGACCCGCTAGCGGGGCGAGGTGGTCGTCCTGCACGCGCGTCAGGTGCCAGATCAGCCAGGCGGGCGAGTTGGCCTGCGCGTCGGCACGGAAGCCGAGCTGCTCGGGGGTGATGTCGTCGAGGACCGCGTGCACGTTCTCGTGCACCCGGTCGAAGGCGTCGCGGAGGAGGTCGATGGCTGCGCTCATCGCTCCAGTCTGCGCGGGGGCCCGCCTCCGCCGTCACCCCCTCGCCCCGGGCTCGGAGCAACCCCGGAGGCTGATGCCCGATAGTGGCTCCGTGACTCCCGGAACCCCGTACCTGGCGACGAAGCCGTGGCTGACCTCCTACGCGGAGGGCGTCCCGAGCGAGATCGATCCGCCCACCCAGACCCTCGTCGATCTCCTCGAGGACTCGGTCGCCCGCTACCGCCGCGGCACGGCCCTCGAGTTCTTCGGCGCCGACACCACCTACGCCGAGCTCGGCGAGAAGGTCTCCCGGGCCGCGGAGGGGCTGCGCCGGCTGGGCGTCCGCCCCGGCGACCGCGTCGCACTCGTGCTGCCCAACTGCCCCGAGCACGTGATCGCGTTCTACGCGGTTCTGCGGCTGGGCGCGATCGTGGTCGAGCACAACCCGCTCTACACGCCGCGGGAGCTGCGTCGGCAGTTCGAGGACCACGGCGCGCGCGTCGCGGTGGTCTGGGACAAGGTCGCCGACACGGTCGCGGCGATGCCCGCCGATGTCGGCGGCGAGCGCGTCGTCGCGGTCGACCTGACGGAGTCGTTCCCGCTCGCGAAGCGCCTGGCGCTGCGCCTGCCGCTGCCGAAGGTCCGCGCGGCTCGCGCGAAGCTGACGGGGCGGCCCCGCTCCCGCTCGGTCCTCCCGTTCTCCCGACTCCTCGGCGGCCGCCGGCTCTCGCGCTCGCACCCCCGGCCCTCCCTCGGCGACACGGCACTGCTGCAGTACACCAGCGGCACTACCGGCACGCCGAAGGGAGCGATCCTCTCGCACGCGAATCTGCGCGCGAACGCGATGCAGGGTCGGGCGTGGGTGCCGGGGCTCCGCGAGGGCGACGAGACGTTCTACGCGGTCCTCCCCCTCTTCCACGCCTACGGACTCACTCTCTGCCTGACCTTCGCGATCAGCATCGGGGCGAAGGTCGTGCTGTTCCCGACGTTCGACGTGGGACTCGTGAAGGCGGCCGCGAAGTCCTCGCCGCCCACGTTCCTGCCTGCAGTGCCTCCCGTGTACGACGCACTGGCCCGGGCGTCCGAGCGCGGCGAGCTCGATCTGCGCGGCATCCGCTTCGCCATCTCCGGAGCGATGGGGCTCCCCGTCGCGACCGTCGACCGCTGGGAGCGCGCGAGCCGCGGGCTCCTCGTCGAGGGCTACGGCATGACCGAGAGCTCGCCCGTCGCGATCGGCAACCCGGTGGGGCCGACCCGGCGGCCGGGCACCGTGGGCGTGCCGTTCCCGAGCACCGAGATCCGCCTCGTCGACCCGGCCGACCCGTCCGTCGACCGCGGTCCCGGCGAATCGGGCGAGCTGCTGCTGCGCGGGCCCCAGGTGTTCCAGGGCTACTGGAGGCGCCCCGGCGAGACCGGCGAGACGCTGCTGGCCGACGGGTGGCTCCGCACGGGCGACATCGCGACGGTGTCGGCGGACGGCTTCGTGACGATCGTCGACCGCGCCAAGGAGCTGATCATCACGGGCGGGTTCAACGTGTCGCCGTCCGAGGTCGAGGGCGTTCTCGAGTCGCACCCCGACGTGTCGCGCGCGGCCGTGGTGGGGCTGCCCCGCCCGGACGGCGGCGAGAGCGTCGCAGCCGCCGTGGTGCTCCGGGCGGGCGCGGCCGTGGACCCCGAGGCGCTGCGCGACTTCTGCCGCGTGCACCTCACCGCCTACAAGGTGCCCAAGCGCGTCGTCCCGGTGGACGAGCTGCCGACCTCGCTGATCGGCAAGGTGCTGCGCCGCGAGGTGCGCGAGCGGCTGCTGGCCTGACGGATCCCTGAGGAGGACGACGTGGCGAGGATCGTGCAGTACCGCCGGATCGGCGGGCCCGAAGTGCTCGAGGTCGTCGACGTGCCCGAGCCGGAGGCTCCCGAGGGCGGCCTCGTGGTCGCGATCCGGGCTGCGGGAGTGAATCCGATCGAGTGGAAGATCCGCTCGGGGGTGCGACCGAGCCCGCCTCTCACGGAGCCGCGACGGCTCGGCTCGGACGGCGCCGGAGTTGTGACCGCGATCGGCGCCGGAGTTGACGGCCGGCGCGTCGGGGACGAGGTCGCCGTGCAGGGCGCCTCCGGCACCTACGGCACCTCGGTCGTGGTCCGTCCCGAGAACCTCGACGCGAAGCCCTCGAGCGTCTCGTTCGAGCAGGCGGCCGCGCTCGGCATCCCGATCGGCACCGCCTACCAGGCTGTCGTCTCGCTCGGCGTCGCCGAGGGCTCGACCTTCCTCGTGCACGCAGGGGCCGGGGCGGTCGGGCAGGCCGCCGTGCAGTTCGCCCGGGAGCGGGGCGCCCGCGTGATCGCGACCGCGAGCCCGGCGAACCACGAGCGGCTGCGTGCGCTCGGCTCGGAGCCCGTGGCCTACGGGCCGGGGCTGCTGGCCCGGCTGCGCGAAGCGGCTCCCGACGGCGTCGACCGGGTGCTCGACGCCGCGGGCACCGACGAAGCCGTCGCCGCCTCGCTCGCCCTGGTCGAGGATCCGCAGCACGTGGGCACCGCCGTCGTGGGCGCGCGCGCAGCAAAGCTCGGCATCCGCGCCTGGTCGGGCGGCAATCCTGTGCCGCTGACGTCGGAGGAGCTGGCCCTCCGCCGAGAGGCGATCCCGCACGCCCTCCGGCTGCTCGCCGAGGGCCGCTTCACGGTCGAGCTCGGGCCGCGCTTCGCCCTCGAGGACGTCGTCGAGGCGCACCGGGCGAGCGAGGACGGGCACGTCCGCGGGAAGATCCTCCTGGTGCCCTGACCTGCACCGTCCGCTCTCACCGTCGAGAAGGAGCCCGCCGTGGCCGCAGACGACCTCGTTGCCGTGATCCTCGGGGGTGCGCGCACCCCCTTCGCCCGCTTCGGCGGTGCGTTCGCCACCCTGTCGGCGACGGAGCTCGGTGCTCACGCGGTCCGCGCTGCCCTCGAGAGGTCGGGGGTGGAGGCTCCCGATGTCGACGCGGTGATCCTCGGCCAGGTGATCCAGGCCGGGGCGGGGCAGGGGCCGGCGCGCCAGACGGCGATCCTCGCGGGTCTGGGCTGGGACGTGCCCACCGTGACGATCAACAAGCTCTGCCTCTCGGGTCTCACCGCGGTGATCGACGCGGCCCGGCTCGTCCGGACCGGCGAGGCGACCGTCGTCGTCGCCGGTGGGCAGGAGTCGATGACCCGGACCCCGCACCTGCTCCTCGGCGCCCGCGACGGCATCGGGGTCGGTGCGCAGCCGCTCGAGGACGCGCTGCTGCACGACGGGCTGCTCGACCCGTTCGACCGGCGGATCATGGGACGGGTGACCGACGACGGGAACGCCGAGCGCGGCATCCGGCGGGATCGCCAGGACGCCTACGCCGCCCTCTCGCACCGTCGGGCCGCGGCCGCCCGGGCGACGGGGATCCTCTCGGAGGAGATCGTGCCGGTGGCCGTGCCGCAGCGGCGGGGCGAGGACGTGGTCGTCTCGGAGGACGACGGCATCCGACCGGAGACGAGCGAGGAGATCCTCGCCGGCCTCCGACCCGCCTTCTCCCCGGAGGGGACGATCACCGCCGGCAGCTCCTCCCCCCTCACCGACGGAGCCGCGGCGCTCGTCGTCGCGAGCCGGGGCTGGGCGCGCTCGAAGGGGCTGGCCTGGATCGCCGAGATCGCCGAGCACGGACAGGTCGCCGGCCCCGACAACTCGCTGCACTCGCAGCCGTCCGCGGCGATCCTGCAGGCGCTCTCGCGCCGGGGAGCGGCGGTGGCCGATCTCGACGTGATCGAGATCAACGAGGCGTTCGCGTCGGTGGTGCTGCAGTCGGCGGACGACCTGGGCGTTGCGCCGGAGGCGGTGAACATCGACGGAGGCGCCATCGCGCTCGGTCACCCGGTCGGCGCCTCCGGCGCGCGGCTGGCCCTGCACCTCGCGCTCGCACTGCGGCGACGGGGCGGAGGGCTCGGCGTCGCCGCGCTCTGCGGCGGCGGCGGGCAGGGCGAGGCACTGCTCCTGCGGGTCTGATCGGAGGATCATCGGCCGCGCAGCGCGTCCAGGCCCCGACCGCGCGGAGCGAGAGCGAGTCCGACGAGCGGGATCAGGACCACCAGCGCGACGAGGGCCCCCACGTCGCTCGCCGCCAGCTGGAGCGCGAGCGGCGTCCACGGGAGCAGTACCGTCGCCGCGGCCGCTCCGGTCATCACCCCCAGTCCTGTCAGCACAGCCGTCTCGACGGTCAGGGACAGGAGCAGGCGCCCGCTCGAGAGGCCGAGGCTGCGGTACAGCGCGAGATCGCGGCGTCGCACCAGCCACGACGTCGACGAGCCGGCGACGCAGACGACGGCGCCGAGCGGAGGACCCCACGCCGACAGCCTTCTCGCGAGACGGTCGTCGAGGGCACCGGCGGAGTCGGCGGTCGGCGCGAACGGAGCCGTCGTCGTCTCGTACTCGGCAGGGAACCACGAGAGGGCGACGGCCTCGACGCCCGCCGCCGCCCCGCTCTCGGCCTCGATCAGGCACTCGGCGACGGGACCCGCTGCGGGCTCCGCGATCACGACCGCCCGGTCGACGAAGGGGATCCGCGGCGAGGCTCCCGCCACCTGGTCGAGCGCGATCGACTCGCTCCGCCCGTCGACGAGGAGACCCGAGAGCGTGCTGCGACCGCTGACTCCGGCGCGTGAGCCGAGCAGCGCTCCCGCGACGGCGGAGGTCGGCTCGTCCGGCCGGAGTGCGTCCGCCGGCCAGACCACGTCCGCGTAGCCCGGAGTCGCGCGCACGAGCGTGACGGACGAACCCCCCTCGGAGGGCAGGTCCTCGCTCGCGAGCACACCGCCCGCGGCGACGACGCCGGCGACAGCGCGCAGGGCGTCGCACCGGGCGGCCGGGAGCGGTACGCGGTCCTTCGCGGACACCGTGAGCACCGTGGAGCCGGCGAGCACCTGCTCCCTCGCCTCGGCCTCGAGGGCCCCGACCTCTACCGAGGTCAGCGCGGGCACCAGGAAGCCCGACAGGATCGCCGCGGAGACGGCGAGGACCCCGAGGGCCGGGTGGGCCGCGACGGTGCGCGCCGCCTCCTGGACGACGATCCCGAGCCGGAACCTCCTTCCCGTCATGGCGCACCTCGGGTTCCGGGCGCCCGCCGCGTGTGGAGGGGAACGCCTGCGTCGACCGCCGACTCGATCAGGAGTCCGGAGTCGATCCGCACGACGCGGTCGCAGGAGTCGGCGACGACGAGGTCGTGCGTGGCGACGACGACGGCCGCCCCCGACCTCGCGGCCATCGACAGAGCGACCACCACGAGGGAGCGGGACACCGCGTCGAGTGCCGCGGTGGGCTCGTCGGCCAGGATGAGAGTGCTGCCCGCCGCCATGGCGCGCGCGACGGCGACTCTCTGTCGCTCCCCACCGGAGAGCCGGTGCACCGTCTGATCCGCCAGCGCCTCGACACCGAGTGCCGCCATCGCTCCGAGCGCGTCGGCTTCCGCGGCCCGACGCGGAGCGCCGGCCGAGAGGGCGCCGAGGGCCACGTTGTCGAGAGCCGTGCGCCGGGTGAGCACGGGGGTCGACTGCACGATCCAGGCCGAGTCCGCCCTCGGCACGGTCCGCACCGCGCCGCTGGACGGGCGCAGGTCGCCTGCCACCACGCCCAGCAGAGTCGACTTGCCCGCACCGGAGGGTCCGACGAGTGCGACCGTCTGCCCCGCGTCGATGGCCAGGGAGACGTCGCGCAGGATCGTCCGGCCGCCGAGGACGACACCGACGTCGACGAGGGTCACGAGCACGGCGGCCCTCCCGTCGCGCTGGAGACGAGCACCTCGTCGCCGTCGACGAGCGGCCCCGAGACGGTGCTGCGACCGAGTGCGCTGGACGCCACGGCGACCGCGATGCGCTCGCTCGGTCCGTCGGAGCGGCGGACGAGGCAGGACGCCCCCGTCCCGTCGATACCGACGGCGGCACCTGGGACGATCCAGGTCCCGGGCACGGGTTCGGCGACCAGGACCGCGTCGATCCTGGAGCGTGCGGGGTCGATCATCCCGTCCAGGGCGTCCCAGCCGCTCGCCTCCACACCGAGGCGGTCCGGCGCGAGCGGCAACTCGCGTCCGCCGACCTCCAGCCTCTCGCCCTCGGCCGCGGTGACGGCGACCTGCACCGTGCCCTCGTCGCCCTCGCCCGCCTCGGAGGTGCCCGCCGCGTCGAGCAGGGCGCTCGACACACGCGGACGACTCGTGGCGATCACCTCCCCCGCCCCTGGTGCGGTCGCTCCGACGTGGAGCGCCGACGCGGCGACGCGGACGTCGGGCAGCGGCAGGAAGACGACCCAGGCGGGGTCGAACGACTCCACCGTGCCGGACTGCGGAACGCCCAGCTCCTTCGCCAGCGACCGCACGGAGGCCAGCGTCCGAGCCGTGAACTCGTCGGAGTCGGGAGCGGCCAGCCCGCGCCGGGACAGCAGAGCGTTGAGCGACGCCACGTCGGAGCCCTCGTCGTCCCGGTGCAGCTCCCGGCCGAACGGACGCTCGGAGGCGACCGCGATCCGGTCGATGCCGCCCACGGTCGCCAGGACGTCCCCCTCGTGGAGGACCGCGCCGGCCTCGACGTCCGTCGCTTCGACGAGCCCGCTCCAGGCCGGGGCGTAGAGCTCGACCACTGGTGCTCGTCCGACGACGACTCCGATCGTCCGTCGCGTCGGGACCGTGCTCGCCTGCACCGGAGCCCAGACGTCGACCGCCGGGGCGAGCGAGGCGGACCGAGTGGATTCGGTGAGCTTCAGGTACCCGGCGACGGGCAGCGCGACCCAGACGAGCAGCCCCAGCACGAGGAGGGCGCGGAGGACCGCGCGACCGGCGCCGATCAGCGGCCCCCGCACCACTCCCCGTGCCATCTCAGTACCCCACCGACAGCGAGGTCATCTCGGGGTAGAGGCGTGCCGCCTCGTCGAGGACGCAGGCCGTCACTTCGTCGTCCTCGCCCTCTCCGGCCGAGTCGATGAAGTCCGCGACAGCGGTCTCCTCCCCCGAGACCGGGAGCCCCTTCTCCGTCAGGCAGTCCGCGGTCGCCTGCGCCAGTGGCGGATCCATGACCTGCGGCTGCGACAGCTCGTAGGCCTGAGCGACGCTCGTCGAGTACGCGGCGTGGCACTCGTCGATGTCCGCGAGGGCGGCCGACTGCTCCCGCGTGCCGATGTCCGTCGTCGACTCGTACCGCACGCTGTCCACCGGGCTGACCTGCGGACCCTCGACGGTGAACCCCTTCGCGGCGAGGCAGTCGGCGTAGAGCACGAACGAGGCGTCGTACTCCTCGAACGTCACGAGACCGTCCTCGAGGAACGCGGCCTGCTCCTCGTGGCCCGCTTCGCGCTCCTGATCCGCGAGTGCCTCGATCTGCGCAGACGACAACGGCTCGTGGGAGGCGGACCCGTTCTCGGGCGCGCCCGAGCAGCCCGCGAGCACGAGCATCAGGAGGGCGCCCGCACCCGCGAGCGCAGGGACCGAGAGCCTCATCAGGTGTTCCGGACGTAGCCGCCGTTGATGGAGTGGTTGCCGTAGACGGTCGCCGACGCCGGCTTCGCGATCGTCACGGTGACCGAGGCCCAGTTGTACTGCCAGGTGCTCACCGCCGAGCCGGCGATGGCACGAGCTCCCGCGGACTTGTTGCCCCAGCAGTAGCCGTCGAACGAGGTGAACGCGACCGCGCGGCCACTGCTGGCGTAGCTCCGGTAGGCGTAGTTGCCCGCGTTGCAGCCCTGTGCCGGGGTGACCCGCGTCTGCCCCGAGCCGGCGGCGTCGGCCGGTGCGGCGACGATCCCGGTGAGCAGGGCGGCGACGACCGCTCCCGTGGCTGCGATCCGTCGTGTGCGTAGGGACATGGTGCTCCTCCTCCGTGCGGAACCGCCGATCGGTTCCCACGGAATGAGGATATGTCGGAATACCACCTTCGTATGCGTTCCGGCGCGCGGCGAGGTGCAGCAGGAGCGGAGATCGACCCTGTGGAGGACCGGCTCGGGCATCGCCGTCGTTGCGCCACCCGCTCGGTCGCAGCCCTGTCAGCACCCCCGGCTACGCTCGCGGCATGAGCATCCTCAGCCCCGACGGCCTCGAGTTCGTGACCGAGCGCCACCTGGCCACCCTCTCCACCCCCGGCCGCGGTGGACGCCTGCACGTCGTCGCCGTCGGATTCACCTACGAGGACGGCGTCGTGCGCGTGATCACCTCGCGCGAGAGCCAGAAGGTGCTGAACGTGCGTCGCGGAGGCACCGCCACCGTCGGTCAGGTCGACGGCATCCGCTGGCTCAGCCTCGGCGGCCCCGCCTCGATCGAGGAGGAGCCCGACGCGGTCGCGCACGCCGTCGACCTCTACTCGCGCCGCTACCGCGTGCCCCGCGAGAACCCCCTCCGGGTCGCGATCCGCATCGACGTCGACTTCGCACTCGGCTCCTCGGGCCTGCGAGCCGGGTAGCGCGCGTGCGCTCGACCGACGCGCTGCGGGCCGACGGCACCCTCTCGTCGCTGCGCACCCATCGCTACGTCCGCGTCTCGCTCTGCGCGGCCGTCCTGCTGCTCGGGGTCGCAGTGCTGTGGCACATCTTTACCGTCGGCCCCCTCCGCTCGATCAGCGCCGCGTACTACACGCCCGTCCGGTCCGTCTTCGTCGGCGCCCTGTTCGCGGTCGCGGTGGGCCTCGTCGTGCTCGCCGGGCGGAGTCTGCGGCGGTACCTCCTGCTGCTCGGCGGCATGACCGCGCCCCTGATCGCGCTGGTCCCCGTGCCGCTGCGGTCCGACGAGCTGGTGCGACTGACCGGCGCGGGCTGCCCGGAGGGCGTCGTCCGGTGCCTGCCGCCGGGTGCGACCGACGAGATCGCCGCCGGCATGCTCGCCTACCTGGTCGTGGGCGGCGCGGTCCTCGTCGCCTCCACGGTGTTCCTCGCCCTCGATCGCGCACTCGACCGCGGCGCCCTCGTGAAGGTGGCGATCGCCGCCGCCCTCCTGGCCGCGCTGGCGGTGAGTTCCGCGACACCCGCGTTCGGCGCCGTCGCCCACTACGGCGCCGCCGCGGTCTTCTTCCTGCTGATGGCGGCCGTGGCCGGTGTGCACGCGTACGCGGTGCGGTCGGAGGGGGTTCGCGGCCCGGGCACGTCGCGGGGCTACTCGATCGCCTACGGACTGCTCGCGGCACTCCTCGCCGCGACCGATCTCGCCCTGGTCGCGCTGGTCGCGAGCGGCAGCGGAGAGGCGCTGCTCGGCGAGCAGTGGCTCCTGCTGGTCGAGGCCGCGGCACTCGCCCTCTTCACCGCGTTCTGGGTACTCCAGACGGTCGAGAACTGGGACGACCCGGACCCGTCCCTCCGCTGACCGGCTCCTACCGAAGCCCCGGAGACACAGGAGGCCCGCCCATTCGAGGGGGCCTGACCCTCGCGAACACAGAATGCCCGCTCACCGAGCGGGCCTGACCTTCATAAACACAGAAGGCCCGCTCTCTCGAGCGGGCCTGACCTTCATAAACACAGAAGGCCCGCTCTCTCGAGCGGGCCTTCTGCAGTACCGGTGGATCCGAGGGGATTCGAACCCCTGACCTCTTCATTGCGAACGAAGCGCGCTACCAACTGCGCCACGGACCCGTGCCTTTCGAGCCGTCACCGGCCCGAACAACTCGTCCACACTAGCACGCCGTGAAGCCGGCTCCGAATCGACGAACGGAGCCGTCAGGCTCCCCGTCGGCGCTGCAGAGCGCGGTCGAGGTCGATCGCGTCGACGCCGTCCACGACGCCCATCGACGCGAAGCGCGAGGTGGGGCGAGGGGCCTCCGGAACCGGCGCGGGGGCGGCGGCGCGGGGGGTGCGGATCGGGGCGACCTCGGGAGCGGCGGCGGCGGCGCGCTGCGCGAGCTCCGCCTCCGCTGCAGCCGCGCGCAGCCGCTCGACGGCGTCGATCGACGCCATGGCGCTCGCGGCCACGGTGCCGCGCGAGAGGTACAGCGGCTTGGGCAGCGGCTTCGGCGTCCAGCTCGGCGCCTCCTCCGCGACGGCCGACTCCGCCTCCGCGGGCGCGTCCTGCGCGAGCTCGGCCTCGAAGACCTCGGCGGGGCGACGCGAGACGGGGACCGACGTCGACACCTCCGCGGCGGGAGCCGCCGCACGACGGCGTCCAGGGGCCAGCACCAGCAGCGTCGCGACTCCCGCGACGAGGAGCAGCGCTCCGAGCCAGGGCACCACAGCAGTGCCGCCGAACGGCAGCATCACGAGCCCGACCAGACCGGCGACAACTCCGACCAGGACCGCCGCCGCCGCACCCTGACGCCAGCGCAGCACACCCGGCTGCGTGCGAGTGCTCTGCTCCGTGGTCGCGGATGCCCGTCGCAGCGCCTCGCGCGCCGCCTTCTCCGCCTGTGCCAGCTCCATCGCCTGTGCCTTCTCTTCGGCTCGTCGTCGTGTCTCGGTGGCCCGGAGGGTGCGCTGCTGCAGCGCGACCTCGCGGGCCGTCGCCTCCGCACGCACGTGCTCGGGCACCTCCGCGGTCTCGGCGAGGATCCGCAGCGTCTGCTGCAGCCTCACCGCGTTGCGCTCGGTCGCGTTGTACGACCGTCGGCGCATCCACGTGGGGATCAGGTAGGCGACCCACAGAACGGCGGCGAGCGCCCAGACGACGCCCCCACCCAGCCAGTCGCTACTCATGCGACCCACGCTAGGAGTCGGAGGGTGTCCCGTCCGTCATTACGGGTAGGTGTGTCCGCGCGGATCGCCGAGAAGGCGGCTCCCCGTCCGGGGGATCCCCGCGCCGTCCGGCGGTCCGGAGAGACCAGAACGGTGCGACGCGCGCTGGTCCGCCTCGCTCGGAGTGCCCACGTCGTGCGGCACCTGGCCGTCGAGGTAGCGGCGCAGGACGCCGCGCGGCACCTCCTCCGCCACGAGGGCGAAGCAGAAGTGGTCGCGCCAGTCGCCGTTGATGTGGATGAACCGGCGCCGGAGACCCTCGTAGCGGTAGCCGAGCTTCTCGACCACGCGCAGGCTCGGGCGGTTCTCGGGCCGGATGCAGATCTCCATCCGGTGCAGACCCAGATCGAGGAACGCGTGGTCGGTCGCGAGGGCGACGGCGATCGGAGTGATGCTGCGGCCGGCGAACCGCTCGGCCACCCAGTAGCCGATCGATCCCGACGAGAGCGAGCCGTAGCCGATGTTCGAGATGTTCAGCTGCCCGGCGAGCTCGCCGTCCCACTCGATGAGGAACGGAACGCCTCCCCCGGCGCGGGCGTTCTGCTGCAGCGAGCGGATGCTCGCGCGCACGTCGAACGCGGCGCCGCCACGGGGATCGGACGCCTCCCACTGCCGCAGCCACGCCCGGTTGGCGACCAGCTCGCGCTCGAGGGGGCGGGCGTCGCGGACCCGGATCGGGCGGATCGTGACTCGACCCTCGGAGAGCGTCGGGACTGGCAGCGGCATGTCCCGACTGTACTGCGCGATCGGAGGGGCGAAGAGGGGTGGACCGGAGCGGTCGGACGGCTCACCGGGCCCGCGGATCCGGCCCGCACGCACGGGATCCCCCGCCGGAGCAGGGGATCCTGTCAGTGCTGCGCGAGGCGCGACCTCGTCGTCAGAGCGTGCTGACGAAGTCCTTCAGCCACGGCTTGAGGTCCTCGCCCAGGTCGGCGCGGTCGGACGCGAGCTGCACGATGGCCTTGATGTAGTCGAGCTTGTCGCCCGTGTCGTAGCGGCGTCCGCGGAACACGACGCCGTAGACGCCGCCGAACTCGGCCGGGTCCTGCGCCATGCGCTCGAGCGCGTCGGTCAGCTGGATCTCGCCGCCCTTGCCGGGCTGCGTGTGCTCGAGCACGCCGAACACGTCCGGCTTGAGGACGTAGCGGCCGATGATCGCGAGGTTGGAGGGCGCGTCCTCCTTCGAGGGCTTCTCGACGAGACCGGTGATGCGCACCACGTCGTCCTCGTCGGTGGCCTCGACCGCGGCGCAGCCGTACAGGTGGATCTGGTCGGGATCGACCTCGAGCAGTGCCACGACGGTCGTGTCGCGCTGCTCGGCGACGTCGATCATGCGGGTCAGGAGGGGGTCGCGGGCGTCGATGAGGTCGTCGCCCAGGAGGACGGCGAAGGGCTCGTCACCCACGTGGCGCTGCGCGCGGGAGACGGCGTGGCCGAGTCCCTTCGGCTCGCCCTGGCGGACGAAGTGCACGTCGGCCAGGTCGCTCGCGTACTTGACGTGCGCCAGCTTGGCGTCGTCGGCCTTCTTGCTGAGGTTGAGCTCGAGCTCGGGGACCGAGTCGAAGTGGTTGGCGAGCGCGTTCTTGTTGCGCCCGATGATGACCAGGACGTCCTGGAGTCCGGCGTCCGCCGCCTCCTCCACCACGTACTGGATCGCCGGCTTGTCGACGACCGGCAGCATCTCCTTGGGGATGGCCTTGGTCGCCGGCAGGAAGCGGGTGCCGAGACCGGCGGCAGGGATGACGGCTTTGCGGATACGAGTGCCCATGGGGCGTCACTATAGCGGCGGCGATGGTCGCGGATGTTTCGCGGAGAGCCCGGAGCGAGCAGTCGGCCCCTGTTCTGGGTCACCCCCGGATGAGCGGCACTCGTCGCGCTGCACCGCCGCCGATCCCGCCGGTCACCCCCGATCTAGACTGAGCGCATGCCAGCCGACACCACTCACGAGAAGCGGGCGCTGCGCGCCGAGCTGCGCGAGCGCCGACGCACGCAGACGACCACCGCTCGCGAGCAGGCCACCGCCCGCATCACGGAGCACCTCATCGACCTGGTCACCCGTCACGGTGCCGGGTCGATCGCGTGCTACCTGTCGGCGCCCGACGAGCCGAGCACCCGCCCGTTCCTCGGCTGGGCCGAGAGCCACGGCATCCGGGTCCTCTTCCCGATCTCGCGCCAGGACGGGCTGCTCGACTGGGCCGTCGGCGACGGGCACACCGAGACGCAGGGCCTGTTCGGCATGCCGGAGCCGGTCGGCGCCCTCCTCGGACCGATCGCGATCAACGACGTCGACCTGATCATCGTCCCGGCCGCCTCCGTCGACCGGACGGGCATGCGGATGGGCTGGGGTCGCGGCTACTTCGACAAGACCCTCGGCTCGATGGAGAAGTGCCCGCCGGTCTACGCGGTCGTCTTCGACAGCGAGCTCGTCGACCACGTGCCCAGCGAGGTGCACGACCAGGCCGTCGACGGCGTCGTGACGCCCTCGGGCGTCCTCGACATCGCGCGTTGAGCGCACTCCTCCTTCTCCCCTCCTCCTCATGTCCCCTTCGCTTCAGGAGCACCAGTGCCCACCTACTCCTACCGCTGCACGCAGTGCGGCAACGCCTTCGACATCCAGCAGAAGTTCACGGACGACACGCTGACGGAGTGCCCCAGCTGCCAGGGCGCGCTGCGCAAGGTCTTCAGCGCGGTCGGTGTGACCTTCAACGGGTCCGGGTTCTACCGCACCGACTCGCGCTCGTCCGGAGCGAAGGGGTCGTCGTCGGGGTCGGACTCGTCGTCGTCGTCGGGGAGCTCGACGCCGGCGCCGGCGTCCACGGGCGGGGCGTCGTCGGGAGGCTCCTCGTCGGGAGGCTCGTCGTCGTCGGGTTCCTCGGGATCCTCGTCCTCGGGCTCCTCCTCCGGGTCGTCCTCCTCCGGGTCGTCCTCCTCCGGGTCGTCCTCCTCCGGGAGCTGACCTCGGCGTCTCGCACTCGGCGACACGCCCTCCGCGCTCGACCCTCCGCCCGCCGGCAGAAACGGAACAGACCATGATCAACGGCTTCAAGGAGTTCATCCTCCGCGGCAACGTCATCGACCTGGCTGTCGCCGTGGTCATCGGCGCAGCGTTCACCACCATCGTCAACGCGATCGTCACCGGCATCTTCAACCCGCTCATCGGAGTGATCTTCGACGCGTCGTCGCTCGACTCGCTGGTCTGGCAGATCCGCCCCGCCGGTAACGGCCAGGACGCGTCGGTCCTGGCGTGGGGTTCGGTCCTCTCGGCCCTCATCCAGTTCGTGATCGTCGCGTTCGTGCTGTACTTCGCGTTCGTCCTGCCGATCAACCACCTCAAGAACGCGGCCTTCAAGAAGAAGATGGACGACGCTCCCGCCGCCGAGGACAAGGCGCCGACCGAGCTCGAGCTCCTCGCCGACATCCGCGACCTGCTCGCCAACGGCGGGACCGCCACGACCGCCAACTCGGGCAAGCACGTCGACTGAACTGTTCTGTTCTTCCTCGCCGGCGGCGAGGAAGAACCGCGGTCGGCTTCCCGAGGTGGGCGCGTTCCGCAGAGCGTTGTGCGGACGGTGCGTTCGAAACGCTCGCACGCGTTTCGGACGGCACCTGCACCCTGCGGAGGTCGCCCTCCGGACGACTCCGCGTTGCACCGTGGTGGCCGAGTGGTCGTCAGCAGGGGCGGCATCCCCTCCCCTGCTGGTCGAGTAGATGCCGCAGGCGGCGCATCGAGACCACCCGCCCTCAGGTGATGCGGATCTCGATACGCCCGCTGCGCGGGCTACTCGATCAGCAGGGAGCGGCCGCTTCCCAGGCTCAGCTCGATCAGCAGAGGCGCAGGACGTCGCCGCGCGGCTCAGTAGTGGGGCGGGACGTCCTGGCGGAGGCGGGAGTCGTTCGGGCCGGTGTCGGGGCGGAGAGGCGGTGCCTCCGGGTCGGGGACGGGCGCATCGTGCGGCGACGGGTCCGTGCCGGGCTTCGCGGGCAGGGTCGCCCGCCGACCGCCGCGCGAGCGCCGGAGCGGGCGATCGGCTCCGGCGGGTGCGGCGGTCGGCGAGTCCTCGGTCACGCGTCGTCGCGCGGCTGGATCTCGATCGGCTGGGTCTCGCTCGACACGGGCGCCGGCGCCGCCGTCGCGACGACCGCGGGAGTCGGCGTCTCGGGCTCGGGTGCGGGAGCCTCGTCGGCCGGACCCCCGATCAGCCCCGCGACCCGTGCGGCCACGGCCTCGGGGTCGGCGAACAGCTCGAAGTTGTGCACGCGCAGGTAGTGCCAGCCGAGACGGCGCAGCAGCTCGGGACGCAGCCGCAGCGAGACCCGGAGGCTCTGCGTGCTGACGTCGCGGTCGGTCTCGACCACGACGGCCCGCGTCCCATGAGCGGCCACCAGGGCCAGCTTGCCCTTGTGCCCGATGTTCACGCGCAGACCGCGGCGCTCGAGGCGCGCGGCCAGGTCGACCAGCATCGGCTCGGAGTAGTCGTCGCGGTCGCTCGGCTGGACGCGGTCCTCCGCCTCCTGCAGCACCTGCGCGAGCGCCACCATGCCGTGCCGCATGCGCGACTCGTCGATGTCGCCGGGCCGGAAGCACGAGACGATGTCCATCGAGCGACGGGCCCGGGTCATGCCGACCGCGAGCAGCCGCTCGCCGCCCGCCTCTGCCAGCGCGCCGAAGTTCGACAGCAGCCGTCCGTGCGGAGTGCGGCCGTAGCCGATCGAGAAGATGACGCGGTCGCGGCTCTGCGCGACGGACTGCTCGAGGGTCACGACGGTGAACGGCTCGGGCCGGTCGCCGAGGATGAAGTCGTTCAGATCGGTGCGCTTCGCGAACGCGGTGAGCACGGCCTGCTGCACGCGCACGGCGTGACGCGGGCTCGCGGTGATCACCATGAGCGACTCGCGCGGGCGGATGACCGCGTGCTCGAGGACCAGCTCGACGACCTTCGCGACCTCGGCGTCGACGGACTCGACCGCTCCGGAGTCGTTCTCGGGCATGCCGTGACCGCTCGCGATGTAGTGGAAGCGGAGCGAGTCGTGGCCGAGGAAGGATCCGGCCCAGGGCAGGGAGTCGATCCGGCCGCCGTAGAAGCGGCGGTTGACCAGCTCGGCGAGGTCCTCGCCGCCGGCCCGGTAGCTCCGGGTCAGCGTGACCGTGTTGAGCAGCTCGCCCAGGCGCGCGAGCGCCGACTGCGCGTGCAGGGCCTCGACATCGGTCCGGGTCGCGGTGCTGCCGAACTCGACCGACTCGTCGACGCGCAGGCCGAACGGAGTGGGCGTCTGCGTCACCGGGTCGCCGAACGCGACGACCTGCTTCGCGCGGCGGATCGCTCCGACGTTCTCGGCGAGGGTCGTGGCACCGGCGTCGACGAGGAAGACCGTGTCGAACGTGGTCTCGGTGCCGATGCGGTGCACCTCGTAGGGCGACACGAGCCACGCCGGAGCGAGCACGCGCGACAGGTGCGGAGCCGCCTTCTGCAGCTCCTGCGGAGTCGTCGCCGCCTCGGTGCGCAGCAGGGCCCGCAGCGCGTCGCGCTCCTGCGGCCAGTCGACGAGGCCGATCTTCCAGGTCTCGGACAGCTTCCAGGCCAGCAGCTCGGCGCTGGAGGCGGCGTGCGCCTCGTCGACGAGCTTGAAGTCGGCCTCGAGGCGGTCGAGAACGGAGGTGTTGCCGCCGAGCAGCGCACGCTCGTCGGTCAGCATGATCTCGAGGGCCGACCGCCACCAGGCGAGGTCGAGCTCGATGGCGACGAGCTCAGCGGGCACGTGGCGGCGCGAGAGGTCGGCGAGCAGCGGATCCAGGCCCCACTCGCGCAGCGTCGAGAGCAGCGTGGTGCGCTCCTGCAGGTTGGCCAGGACCTCGCTGTCCTCGGCGAGCCCGGAGACCATCGAGGCGAGCTCGGCCAGCGGGAGCGAGGCGAGCTGGACGTTGGTGCCGCGACGGCCGAGCGGCTCGTCGAGCCGGCCCAGGTCGTCGGCGACCTGCTGGTACGCGACCTGCACGTCGGCGACTCCGACCGGGACCTCGGGCACCGTGCCGGCGACGGCGTAGCGCTGCCAGAGGGTGCGCTGCTGCTGCACGCGGCGCAGCGAGGCGTTGAGATCGGTGACGTGCGCGCCGGGCCGCATGTACTCGCGGGCGAGCTTCTTCAGGCGGCGGCGGTTCGTCGAGGACATCTCGGCGGCGTCCCGACGCGGCGAGGTCGCCACGATGAGGTCCTGGATCGACCGGTCGAAGACGGCCGGCTGGAACTTGTCGAGGGTCTCCCGGACGTCCTGGAGCAGGCGCAGGTAGATGCCGAGCTCGGCGACCGACTCGAACGGGCGCATCCGGGTCTGGCCGATGACGTCCTGGGCGCGGTCGAGCAGTCGCGGCAGATCGCGCAGGTGCAGGCGCTTGGCGAGCTCGTGCGCCGCCTCCGCCTCACTCGTCGAATCGAAGTGCGCGCCGTACCACGGCGAGTCGCCCGGACCGTAGCGGAACTCCCCCAGCCGGGCCGACTCGATCAGCATTCGGGTGGCCTCGGGGCGGCTGTGCGCCAGAGCGGTCACGGCACGGCGCTCGAGGCGCGCGGTGGTCGACGGAGGGGTGCGCAGCTGCGACAGGCGCGCGAGCTCCTCGAGGGCCTGCAGCGCCGAGACACCGAAGCTGTCGTCGCGGCGCGAGAGGGCGCCGCGGTAGTCGAGGAGCACCTTCCGCAGGCGCAGCAGGGCGTCGTCGATCTCGCTGACGGAGGGGCGCGCGGCCTTCTCGTTGCGGCCGATCGACTGGATGAGGTCGCGACGCAGCGTGCGCGGGCCCACGGCGATGCCGCCCAGGCCGGCCGAGACCAGCCGCTGGTGGATGCTGTCGAGGCTCGAGCGGCGGGCGCCCACCACGAGCACCCGCTTGTGCTGCGCGGCGAGGGCGCCGATCGCGTTGACGATCGTCTGGGTGCCGCCGGTGCCCGGCAGGGTCTTGACGACGAGGGAGTTGCCGGCCGCGATGTTCGCGATGACCTGCTCCTGCTCGGCGTCGGCGTCGAGCAGGAGGTTGTCGGTCGCCGGCGGGCGCTCGTCCTGCGGGATGATCGAGGCGACCTTCTGCGACTGCTGGAGCGAGCGCTTGGCGGCCGGGTTGCCCGCGACCGCGTCCAGCACCGGGTGCTCGAGCATCCGGGCGTCGCGGAGCATGTCGCCCGCCACATCGGCGAAGCTCGAGACCACGAGGCGGGGGTGCACGGCGAACCAGGGCAGGTGCGACGTCAGCCCGCGGAGCTGGTCGATGACCGGCTGCGGCTTGAAGACGCCGCTCTGCACGGCGAGTTCGACGAACTGCTCAGGATCGACGGTGATCCCGAACTGCTGCTTGAGGGCGCGCGCGAGCTGCGGGTTGAAGAACGGCTGTCCCTTGAGCTTGAGCTCGAAGTCGCGGCCGTAGCGGCGGATCGCGAGCGGACGCAGCAGGACGGGAGCGGTGAACTCGGTCTCGCCCGCGCGCCACTGCGCCAGCCCGATCGCGAGGTGGACGCCCTCGATGCCGCGGACCGAGCGCAGCTCGATGCCCTTGTCGGTGATCGCCGCGGCCGCGTTCTTCGCGGTCCGCAGGGCGAGCTCGTCGCGGATGAGCGAGGAGAGGAGGGTCGTCTTGCCGGAGATGAAGGGAGGGAGGCCGCCCGGATGGGTGGTCGACAGCTCGATCCGCGTCCGGGGCGAGTCGACGAAGTGCAGGAGCGGAGACGGGCCGCCCACCTTCGCCAGCTCGTCACGCCACGACTGCCACACCGGATCCGCGACGTTGCCGCTGCGGTAGCCCGCCTCACCACTGGTCACCTGTCCGGGGGACGTGGTGGTGGAGGAGAGCTGGAGAGCGGACGCCTCCCGCGGGTCACCGGATTCGGGTGAGGTCGCCACCGGTCCGGCTCCTGGGAAATCGTCGACACGTTGCACACGGACACCCTAAACCGGGTACATGCGAAAGCCTGTAGCGACGCGGAGGACGCCCGGACGGGGGCGGCGGGTCGAGCGGGAACCGTCTCAGGGCGCCCAGGAGCCGAGCGGCGGGACGGTCTCGACGCTCCGGCGATCGGCGGAGACGCGCACGCGACTGGCCGTGCGATCGTGCCCACCGACGCACGCGACGACCGTCATCACGAGCTCGGCGTGATCGCGGGTGAGGTAGCCGAGGGCGGCGCGCAGGTCGATCGGGAGCCCGGTCGCCAGCGAGAGCGCGACGCGGGCGACGGCCTCCTCGGACAGGTCGAGCTCGTGCACGTGCCGCTCGAGCGCGGCGAAGTCGATCGACCGGTGCCCGCCGGAGCGGGTGCGCAGGACCCAGGGACGGGCGGAGTCGGCGCATCCTGCGCGGGCGAGGAGCTCCTCCGCGAGCCGCACGGCGGGACCGGCGGGCAGCCGGCTCACGACGAGGCCCCCGTGCGGCGTCGACGGACGGAGCGGACGACCACCGGCACGGCCGCGACGACGAGGCACAGCGCTCCCGCGATCGCCGGGGTGAGCCAGCCGAGCGCGCTGACGCTCTCGACCGACGCGCCGAGGTACTGCCACTCGGCGAGGGCGTGGACGAAGAGGGAGAAGAAGCCCAGGGCCACGCCCGTCAGAGCGGCGACGAGGTCGGCCGGGCGGACGACGCCGCGGCGCGCGGGCGCCGGTGGGGTGTCGCTCGGAGGAGTCCCGGTCGAGAGGGTGCTGACGAGGCCGGTGAGGGTGGGGTCGGGCATCCACCGATCACAGCAGCCGCGGCGGTACCGCGACATCGTCCTCGAGCATGATGTCGCGATCCGAGAGGCTGGTCGTGCGGGGCGCGTTCAAGCCGGAGCAGGCCGGGATCCGAGCGAGGACTGGAATCGGAGGAGGTAGCCGTCCGGGTCCAGGACCAGCACCTGGCGGACGCCCGCCTCCCGCTCCCCCGTCCGGTACCAGCGCGTCTCGGGCTCGAGGAAGAGCGCGACGCCCGCCTCCCGGAGCGCCACGGCCACGGCATCCGCATCGTCGACTCGGATCTGGAGATTCAGGCCCCGACCGAGTGGACGCTCGAGCGCGCGCGTGATCCAGTCACGCCCCGCGCCGATGCGGTCGAGCATGACGTGGGACCCGCCGCGGACGAGGTAGGCGAACCCCTCCTCGGGGCGGGAGTAGCGGACGGAGAAGCCGCAGGGGCCGCACCAGAAGGCCAGGCTGCGCTCGAGATCCCCGACCAGCAGCTCGGGCACGAGGTCGGGGTCGTCGGAGCTCACCGGCACAGGGTGCCACAGCACCGGGCGGACACCCCTCCTCAGTAGGGTGAGGCGATGACCGAGCCGCGATCCTCCGATGAGTGGCCGCTGCGGCAGGCGCCGCCCGCGTTCCCCCTCTCGGCCCTGCTGGTGGTGCCGATCACGATGGCGATCGCCGGGACCCTGAGTGTGGTCGCGATCTCCCAGCTGCTGTTCGTCCCCGTGCAGATCCTCGTCGTCGGCGGGCTGCCCTACGCGGTCCTGGCGCTCCTCGTCTCCGCCGCCCTGCGGATCCGCGTGCTCCGCCGACCGATCGACGAGCAGGCCGACGACCTCTTCGCGACCGGCCGGAGCCCCGCTCAGCGGATCACCTTCGCGGTCGCCGTCTGGCTGCTCGTTCTCTGGCTCGTCTGGGCCGCGCTCTGGGTGGCGACCGCCGAGGGGGCCTTCCTCCTGCTGGGCGGTCCGCTGGTCGTCGGAGCGGTGATCTCGATCGCGGCGAACGCCCGCCTGCTCTACTCGCCTCGGGTCGCGCTGGCCGAGGTGGAGGCGGTGCGAGCCCACGCACCGGGTCGGGGCGCGATCCTCGCCAACTGGGTGCTGGCTCCCCTGTCGTGGTTCGCCTTCGCGATCCCCGCGACCATGCTCGTCAGCGACGGCGTCCTGTTCTGACGGCGCCCCGCGTCGCGGGAGCGTACTCCGGCAGCCCGTTCTCGCGGCGGAAGCGCTCGAGGGCCCGGCGGTCGGGCAGCAGCAGCTTCGGCGCGTCGACGGACTCGAACGCGCGGAACAGCCGGAGCCGGCCGGCGCGCGCCGGACCGAGGAGGAAGCGCAGCATCGCGAGGCTCACGCGGTCGCGCGTGCCCTCCAGCCCTCCGATCCGATCGACCGGACTCCACGTGCGGCGGAGGTATCGGAGCACGCTCGTCGGCGTCGTCGCGTCGAGCAGGACGACACCGGTCGCCCGATCGAGCCGCTCGGGCAGCCAGCGCGAGTAGTTCCCCTCGATGACCCAGCGCTCGCAACGGACGGCGTCGCCGTGCAGGGCCGCGAACTCGTCGTCGGGGCACTCGACCCAGGCCGTCCCCGGCCGGTGGCGGTACTGGTCGAGGTGCACCACGGGCAGGCCGCGGGAGTGCCCGATCGCCGCGGCCAGGGTCGACTTCCCGCTGGTGGACGGGCCGATCACGCAGATCCGCTCGCCCAGGTCGTCGAGGGCGGGTGGGAGCGTCAGCGCGCCTCCTCCGGCGTCTTCGTGCGGCCGGGGAGCAGCAGCAGCCCCGAGACGCCGACGACGATGAGCAGGATCGCGACGACCGTGACGAAGGACGTCAGCGCGAGCACGGGCATGATGATCGTCAGGATCCCGGCGATCACCGAGGCGATCCCCGCCGCGATCGGCAGCCAGGCCGGGCCGGACACGGTGCGGCCGCTCGTGATGCTCGAGACGCCGTCGAGGATCCAGCCGAGGCCGATCACGAGGCCCAGCACCGTAAGGGACTCGAACGGGTTCGAGAGGCACAGGATGCCGGTCACGAGGATGAGCGCGCCGAGCAGGCCCGCGAGCCAGCGCACGCGCGCCTCGAGCCGGGAGGCGGTGAAGGCGAGGAGGAGGCGGAAGACGCCGGCTGCGATCAGGTGGATGCCGAAGACGATCGCGACCGTCAGCAGGGTCGGCCCCGGGATGAGCACGGCGATCACTCCGAGCACGATCGCGATCAGCGAGACGCCGATGATCCAGCTCCGCTCGACGGCGGTGCGGGACAGGGCGGGAGCGGCGTTCTCGGACATGGCGTTCCTTCGCATCGGGAGTGGGCTCTTCGAACGCTAGGCCACGTCGGACGGGACGCGCACCGCCTTGCGCCCGCCTGTCAGAGGCGCAATCGGCGCAGCAGCTGCGCGTTGAGCGCGACGATCACGGTGCTCGCGCTCATCAGCAGGGCGCCGACCTCCATCGGCAGCACGAAGCCGATCGGAGCGAGCACACCCGCCGCCAGCGGCACGCCCGCCAGGTTGTAGCCGGCGCCCCAGGCGAGGTTCTGCCGCATCTTCGCCGCGGAGGCACGCGAGAGCGTGAGGATCCGCACCACTCCCCGCGGGTCGTCGGAGGCGAGGACCAGACCGGCCGAGGCGATCGCCACGTCCGTCCCCGCGCCGATCGCGATGCCGACGTCGGCTCCGGCGAGCGCGGGAGCGTCGTTCACGCCGTCCCCGACCATCGCGACGCGCCGGCCCTCGGCCCGCAGCCGCGCGACGACGTCGTTCTTGCCGCCGGGCAGGACACCGGCGGCCACCTCGTCGATGCCGAGCTCGGCTGCCACCCGTCGGGCGACGGGCTCGGCGTCGCCGGTGACCAGAGCCACCCGCACGCCCTCGCGGCGCAGCGCCGCCACCGCCTCCGCGGACTCCGGGCGCACCGCGTCCTCGAGCACGAGGGCGCCGAGGACCGCGTCCTCGCGCAGGACGTGCAGCACGGTCGCGCCGCGGTCCGACGCTCCAGCGCTCTCGGCGAGCGGCGTGAGGCCACGCTCGCGGAGGAGGGCGGGGCCTCCGACGGCGATCCGGGCGCTGTCGACGACGGCCTCCACTCCGATGCCCCCTCGCGTGAGGAAGCCCTCGGCGCGCCGCTGCGACCCGCCCGCCGCGCGGACGATCGCCGCGGCCAGCGGGTGCTCGCTCTCGCGCTCGACGGCGGCGGCGAGGGCGAGCGACTCCGGGGCGCCGAGCACGTCGACGACCTCGGGACGCCCCAGGGTCAGGGTGCCCGTCTTGTCGAAGAGCACGGTGTCGACGGTGCGCATCGCCTCGAGTGCGGCACGGTCGGTCACCAGGATGCCGGCGCGGGCGGCCTTCTCGGTCGCGATCGACACGACGAGCGGGATCGCGAGGCCAAGAGCGTGCGGGCACGCGATCACGAGGACGCTGACGGTGCGCACGAGAGCCGTGTCGGGCCTCCCGAGTGCGAGCCAGACCGCGGCGGTGACGACGGCGGCGCCGAGCGCGAACCAGAAGAGCAGCGCGGCGAAGCGGTCGGCGAGCCTCTGCGCGCGCGACGAGGACGACTGGGCCTGCGCGACCAGGCGGCGGATGCCGGCGAGCGCGGTGTCGTCGCCGGTCGCGTCGACGCGGAGGCGCAGCCGGGCGTCGGTCGCGACGCTGCCCGCGACGAGGCGGTCGCCGACCGTGCGTGCGACGGTGCGCGACTCCCCCGTCAGCACCGACTCGTCGATCTCGGCGGAGCCCTCGAGGATCTCCCCGTCGGCCGGGACGCGGGCTCCGGGCCGCACGAGGACGACGTCGCCGACCGCGAGGTCCTCGGGCCGGACCCGCTCGACGCCGTCGGGCGTCTCGCGCTCGGCCTCGTCGGGCAGGAGAGCGGCGAGCGAGTCGAGGGCGCTGGACGCCTGCGCGAGCGAGCGCATCTCGATCCAGTGGCCCAGCAGCATGATCACGATCAGGAGCGCGAGCTCCCACCAGAAGTCGAGGCCGTGCGGCAACAGTCCTGTGCTCGCGCCGAGCGACGACACGAAGGCGACGGTGATCGCGAGGGCGATCAGCAGCATCATTCCCGGGGCGCGGGAGCGGACCTCGTCGAGCGCGCCCGTGAGGAACGGGCGGCCGCCGAGGACGAAGAGCACCGTGCCGAGCACGGGCGGGATCCACGCGATCCAGGAGGCGGAGGGGAGCCGGTAGCCGACGAGGTCGGCGAACATCGGGCTCAGCAGCACCGTGGGCACGGCGAGGACCAGCATCGACCAGAAGAGGCGGCGGAACATCGCGACGTGGCCGGAGTGGCCGTGCTCTCCGTGTCCGGCGTGCGCCTCGTGTCCTCGGTGGTCCTGCTGTCCGTGCCCGGCGGGGCTCCGAGCCTCGTCTCCCCGGTCATGCTCGTGCCTGACCGCTGCACCCGTCTCGTGCGTCATGCGCTTCTCCTTCCAATACCCCCGGGGGGTATCAACGAAGAGAGGCGCGGTCTATTCCCGATCCGCCGACGCGGACCTCTGCAGCAGCAGTGCGCCGACCCGAGCTCAGTGCTTCGGCGACGATCCCGCCGCGCGGTGACGGCGGATGCTGCGGACGACGAGCAGCAGCACCAGGACGCCGATCGCGCCGTAGATGATCGCGTCGAGCACCCCCGCGTACTGGTCGACGAGCTCGTACTGCGTGCCGAGTGCAGCCCCCAGGCCGATCAGCAGGCCGTTCCAGACGCCCGAGCCCAGGATCGTGAGCGCCGAGAACAGGAGGAGGTTCATCCGCTCGGCCCCCGCCGGGAGCGAGATCAGACTGCGCACGCCCGGGATCAGCCGACCGAACAGCACCGCCCAGGTGCCGTGCCGGCGGAACCAGCCGACCGCCTTCTCGAAGTCCTCGCGGTCGACCAGCGGCAGCTTCGAGAGCAGGCGGATCGAGCGCTCGGTGCCGATCCGGTAGCCGAGCCAATAGAGGACGAGCCCGCCCAGGTACGCGCCGAGGGTTGCGGTGATCACGACGAGCACGAGGTTCATCCGGCCCTGCTGGGCGAGGAAGCCCGCCAGCGGCAGCACCAGCTCGCTCGGGATCGGCGGGAACACCGTCTCGATGAGCGTCAGCAGCCCGACGCCCACCTCGCCGAGCGCAGCGATCACCCGAGCAGCGACGCCGACGAGCCCGGAGAGCTGGTCGATGCTGTCGGAGGAGGTGGAGGAGCCCGCGGAGGCAGGGGCGAGGGCGAGGGTCGCGATCGTCATGACTGAGAAGCTACTCAGTGCTCGAGCCCTTCACCTGGGAATCCGACGGCGTGGTCGATCCGGGGCGGTCAGGGAGCGCCGGTGAGGACGACCGCTCCGGACTCCTGCAGGCGCACCTCGACCGACGCGATGTCGGCGAGCGGCAGGCCGGTCGCGAGGGTCGGGTGCATCGAGCTGCCGGGGGTGCTCGTCCACGATCCGATCGGCTCGGAGCCGCCCGAGGTGTCGGTCACGTACATCACGTAGCCGACCGACCGCGCGCCGGGCGAGGACCCCTCGGCGCTCTCGCCCCAGCTGCAGTCCATGTCGATCCGCGTGCCCCAGTCCTCGGCGACGAACTCGACGGTCGCCTGCACCGGCACTCCGGGTTCGCTCGCGAGCGAGACCGTGTAGCCCGTGGTGTCGACGGTCGCGGCGGTCTCGCCGACGACCATCGGCAGCGCGATCGCGGCGGCGGCCGAGACTCCGGCGGCGGCGAGCACGAGGCCCGCTACCCGTACGCGCGTGCGGCGGCGGACGGAGTCGGTGGCGGCGGCCAGCCGGGACAGGAGCGCGGGCGGCGCGGTCTCGGCGGGTTGCTCCCGAGGGGTCTCGAGCAGACGCAGCGCCTCCTCGGCCGGCAGGTGCGCGAGGAGACCGGGCAGCGGGACGAACTCGCCGAGCCCCTCCCGGCACGCGGGGCAGAGCCGCAGGTGCTGCTCGTAGGCACGGCGGTCGGCACTCGACAGCGATCCGAGCAGGTAGGCGGCGTCCCAGTCCCGGAAGGCGTCGCCCTCGGGTGCGTCGTCACGCGGATCGGTGCTCACAGCTCGGTCACTCCTCTCTCCTGCAGTGCGAGCTTGAGCGCCCGCATGCCGTAATGCATCCGCGATTTCACGGTGCCGGGCGCGATGCCCAGCAGGTCGGCGATCTCGGCGACGGACCGGCCGCCGTAGTACGCGTGCACGATCACCGTGCGGTGCTCGAGGCTGATGCCGCTGAGCGCGTCCGAGAGCAGCCACGCGTCGAGCACCTGGTCGGTGCGGTCGGCGGACGGTCGCTCCGGCACCTCGTCGGTGCCGATCTCGCGCGCGTAGCGGGCGCTGCGACGGTCGTCGATGACGAGGTTGCGGGCGACGGTGTAGAGCCAGGAGCGCGCTGCGGCCTCGCCCTGGGCGAGGATCGCGGGGTTCTTCCACGCGCGCAGCAGCGCCTCCTGCACCACGTCCTCCGCCATCTGGCGGTCGCCGGTGAGCCGGAGGACGAACCTCCACAGCGCCGCCGAGTGCTCGTCGTGCAGTGCACGCAGCAGCTCGGCCTGTTCCTCGGACATGCACCACCTCTGACCCGTCCAACGTAACGGCGGCCCGTCCGGTTCATCCACGCCCCGGTTCGCGCCGACGGCCGCACTCTGGTACTCCGGGTACGGTGACCTTCCCCGACGCCGCCGATGCGGCCCGCGTGCGCGTGTTCCTGCGCGAGAACCGCGAGCAGATCCTCGCCGACGTCCGCCACCTCGTGATGATCGAGAGCCCGAGCGACTCGCTCGAGGCCCTCGGCGAGCTGCACGCCTACCTCGTGCACTGGGTCGGCGAGCGCCTCGGCCACGCCGCCGAGATCGAGCACCAGCGCGAGCAGGACGCTCCGCGCGCCTCGAGCTGGACCTTCCCGGGCAGCGCGCCGGGCCGGGGCCCGCGTGGGTCGCGGCCGTTCGTGGCGCTGCTCGGCCACTACGACACGGTCTGGCCGCTCGGCACGACCCGGGCCTGGCCCTTCGCGGTCGACGGCGACCGGCTGAGCGGGCCCGGCACCTACGACATGAAGGTCGGGCTCGTGCAGATGGTCTGGGTCGTCGCGGCGCTGCGGCACGCTCGGCTCGCCCACCCGGCGATCCGACTCGTGGTGAACGGCGACG
>NZ_LMNR01000001.1:1085495-1094063 GCF_001423045.1 Rathayibacter sp. Leaf296 | reverse complement strand
CCTCGTCTTCGAGGGCGCCATCGGCGACGCGGTGAAGACCGCCCGCAAGGGCATCGGCAACTTCGTCGTCGACGTCGTCGGCATCGAGGCGCACGCCGGCGTGGAGCCCGAGAAGGGCGCGAGCGCGATCCACGAGCTCGGCGCGCTGATCCCCCGGGTGCTCGGCATCGCCCGGCCCGAGGCGGGGACCACGATCAACATCGGCCTGATCGGCGGCGGCAGCCGGGTCAACGTGACGACCGCGAAGGTGCGGCTCGAGCTCGAGGCGCGCATCCGGAACTCCGCCGAGGCGGCACGGGTGGAGGCCGAGATGAACGCTCTGCAGGCGTCGGACGAGCGGATCCGCATCGAGGTGCGCGGATCGTGGCAGCGCCCGGTGTTCGAGCGGACCGCCGCCGTCGGCGCCCTGTTCCGTCGGGCCGAGCGGCTCGCCCGCACCATGGACCTGCCGCTCGTCGAGACCGCCGTCGGCGGGGCGAGCGACGGCAACCTGATCGCGGCCCTCGGCATCCCGGTGCTCGACGGCCTCGGCGCCCCCGGAGCGGGGGCGCACGCCCGCGGCGAGTCGGTGAGTATCGAGGGGATCCTCGAGCGCACCACCCTCGCCGCTCTGCTGGTGGCGAGCTTCGCCGCGGAAGGGGAGCGACTCCCGTGATCCACGAATCGAGACCGGTCGGGATCGTCATCGACGCGCCCGCCGACGAGGTCTACTCCTTCATCGTCGATCCCTCGAACCTGCCGCTGTGGGCCGCGGGGCTCGCGGAGTCGGACGTCGAGGAGGTCGACGGGCACTGGTTCGCCGATTCCCCGATGGGGCGCGTGGAGGTGGTCTTCGCGCCGCGGAACCCGTTCGGCGTGGCGGACCACCGGGTGATCACCGCAGAAGGGCGCGTCTTCGACAACCCGCTGCGGGTGCTCGCGAACGGGGACGGGGCCGAGGTGGCGTTCACCGTGCGCCGCTACGAGGGGATGACGCTCGACCAGTGGGACGAGGACTGCGGTCGCGTCGCGGCCGATCTGGAGACCCTCCGCGGATTGCTGGAGCGCACCGGCGACTGAGCGTGCTCTAGATTCGTTGCAGCCCGGCGAGCGCCGGTCGCCCGCGCGAGAACGTTGGATGCGATGACCTCTCCCGACCAGACTCCCGTCCGCCCCGCCGGCGGCATCGAGCTCAACGGCCTCGACACGATCCAGGAGTCGGAGCGGCACGGCCGCCCGCGCGACCTGTTCTGGCCGTGGTTCGCGGCGAACGTGTCGGTGCTGGGCCTGAGCTACGGCGCGTTCCTGCTCGACTTCGGCCTCTCCTTCGCGCAGGCCACCGCCGTCGCCGTCATCGGCATCGTGGTGTCCTTCCTCTTCTGCGGCTTCGTCGCCGTGGCGGGCAAGCGCGGCTCCGCGCCGACGATGGTGCTCAGCCGCGCCTCCTTCGGCGTGAACGGCAATCGACTGGTGTCGGTGATCTCTTGGCTGCTCACGGTGGGCTGGGAGACCGTTCTCGCCTCGCTCGCCGTGCTCGCGACCGCCACCGTCTTCGAGGAGTTCGGCTGGGACGGCGGAGTGCTGACGAAGGTCGTCGCGCTGATCGTGGTGGCCGCGCTGATCGTGATCGCCGGAGTGGCGGGCTTCCGCCTGATCATGCGCCTCCAGCTCGCGATCACCGTCGCCACCGGCGTGCTCACGGTGGTCTACGTCGCCCTCGTGCTCGACGACATCGACCTCGGCGCGGTCGCGAGCCTGCCCTCCGGCTCGGCCGGCGCCGTGATCGGCGGACTCGTGTTCATGATGACCGGCTTCGGACTGGGCTGGGTGAACGCGGCGGCCGACTACTCCCGCTACCTGCCGCGCACGGCGGGGACCGGCGGAGTGATCGCCTGGACGACCCTCGGCGGCGCGGTGGCCCCGGTCGTCCTCGTAGTGGTGGGCCTCCTGCTCGCCGGCTCGTCGCAGGAGCTGTCGGACGCGATCGCGGCCGACCCGATCGGCGCGCTCGCGACGATCCTGCCGACCTGGTTCCTCCTCCCGTTCATCGTCGTGGCCCTGCTTGGACTCATCGGCGGCGCGGTCATGGACATCTACTCCTCGGGCCTCGCACTTCTCAGCACCGGGCTCAAGGTCTCGCGACCGGTCGCCGCCGGCATCGACGGGGTGCTGATGGTGCTCGGCGCGATCTACGTCGTGTTCGTCGCGGGCGACTTCCTCGGCCCGTTCCAGGGCTTCCTGATCACGCTCGGGGTGCCGATCGCCGCGTGGCTGGGCGTGTTCCTCGCCGACCTCCTCCTCCGTCGCCGCGACTACGACCAGGAGGCGCTCTACGACGCGCGGGGCCGCTACGGCAGCGTCTCGATCGCGCCGGTGCTGCTCGTGGTGATCGGCTCGGTGATCGGCTGGGGCCTCGTGGTCAACTCCTCGCCCGGCTTCGGCTGGGAGGGCTACCTGCTCGGGCCGATCGGCGGACGCGAGGGCGAGTGGGCCTACGCCAACCTCGGGGTCCTCGCCGCGCTCGTGATCGGGTTCGTCGGCGCCCTCGTCTCCTCCTCCGCGAGCGTGCGCCGGCAGGAATCGCGCGCGTGAGCCTGCTCGTCGCGATCGATCTGCAGCACGTCTTCGCCGACGCGGACTCGCCGTGGGGCTCGTCGGAGTTCGAGCGGGCGGCCGCGGGGACGGCGCGGCTCCTCCCCCTCTTCGGCGACCGGGTCGTGACCACCCGCTTCACCGCGCCGACCGAGCCGCGGGGCGCCTGGGTGCCGTACTACCGGGACTGGCCGTTCGCGCTCGTGCCGGACGGCGATCCGCTCTACGCCCTCGTGCCCGGCTTCGACGGTCACCGGGTGCTCACGGCGACGACGTTCGGCAAGTGGGGTCCCGAGCTGGAGGCGCTGCTCGACGACTCGCGCGAGATCGTGCTGACCGGGGTGTCGACGGACTGCTGCGTGCTGTCGACGGCGCTGGCGGCGGCGGACGCGGGGGTGCGCGTGCGCGTGGTCGTCGACGCCTGTGCGGGCGCCTCCGAGACGGACCACCGGCGCGCGCTGGACGCGATGGCGCTCTACGCGCCGCTGATCGAGCTGACGACCGTGGACGAGGTGCTCGCGGAGGGCATCGCCCGCAGCTGAGCGGCGCTCCCGGCCGCCGCTGCGCTTCGAACGCCGTCTACCGGCATGATGGGCGGATGCCCAGCACGGACGGCCGCGAGTCGGCAGCACCCCGGATCCTCGTCGTCGGCGAAGCGCTGATCGACATCGTCGAGCGCGACGGCGCGAGCAGCGAGCACGTCGGCGGCTCGCCCGCCAACGTCGCGCTCACCCTGGCGCGGCTCGGTCGCGACGCGACCCTCGTCACCGACATCGCGGACGACGCGCGCGGACGCCGCATCAGCGAGCACCTCGGCGCCTCGGGGGTGAGCGTCGTGCACGGCGACGCCCCCCGCACCTCGACCGCGAAGGCCCGCATCCGGCCCGACGGCTCGGCGGAGTACGAGTTCGACCTGTCGTGGAACCCGCCCGCCGCGGACCCGACTCCGTTCGGGCACGTGCACACCGGCTCGATCGCCGTCTACCTCGAGCCCGGCGGATCCGCGATCCTCGACCTGCTGGAGGCGCTGCCGGCCGGCACGACCGCGAGCGTGGACGCGAACATCCGCCCGGCCCTGGTCGGCCCGCACGCCGCGGCGCTCGCGCGCTTCGAGCGGGTCGCCGCCTCGTGCGAGATCGTGAAGCTCAGCGACGAGGACGCCGAGTGGCTCTACCCCACGGTGCAGCTCGACGAGGTGCTCACCCGGATCCTCGGCCTGGGCGCGCGGCTCGCCGTCATCACCCGCGGCGGGGAGGGACTGCTCCTCGCGTCCGCCGTCGCCCGGGCGACGGTGCCGGCCGCCCGCATCGTCGTGGCCGACACGATCGGAGCCGGCGACTCCGCGATGGGCGCGATCCTCGACGAGGCGTTCCGGCAGGGGCTCGGCGCGCCGAACGGGATGCTGCTCGACGAGCCCGCCCTGCGGGCGATCGGACGCTGGGCGGCGCGGGTCGCCGGCATCACGACCTCGCGCGCCGGGGCGAACCCGCCCACCCGCGTCGAGGCCGAGACGGAGTAGATCGTCACGGACCCGTCACACGACGGGTCTTCCGCGCGGGGTGGGGGCTGTTCCTAGACTCGGACATGGGAACAGCACCGAGCTCCACCGCCACGGTCGTCCTGCTCGTCGGTCCGGGGACCGACGGCCTGCTGCGCGACCTCGACACCCTGCCCAACGTCGACGCCCGTCCGGGCACCGGCCCGGGCGCGCACCCGTCCGCCTCCACCTACCTGCTGCACGACGCGGATCCGCTCGAGCACGTCGCGAACGCCTGGATCGAGTTCTTCGAGGACCGGGCGACGCACGGCGCGCTCGACGTCGAGATCGAGACCGCGCTCGGCGTCTTCCGCCGCGGCGAGGCCGCACTGCCCGACTACTACGTGGTGCTCGAGCCGGAGTCGGCACCGGCGAACTGGAAGCACTGGTGGCTGGGCGTGCTCCCGCGCGCGGCGCCCGCGCGAGTGCTGCCGAGCTCGTCCGATCCCGGGGCCGTCCGCCGGCTGCTGGGCCGGCTCCCCCAGGGGCGGCCGTTCCCGGACCCGGCGTCGTGGCTGCCCGACGTGCGCTTCAGCGTGCCGGACCGGATCGGGCTGGTCTGACCGTTGCCCGCCTCCGCCGCCGGGTATTGACTGATCGCGATCGAACCCCGACCAGGAAGAAGGACACCGTGGCCACCAGTCTCAGCCCCTACATCGGCTTCGCCGGCACAGCCCGCGAGGCGATGGAGTTCTACCGCTCGGTGTTCGGAGGCGAGCTGCAGGCGAGCACGTACGCCGACTTCCAGGCGAGCGAGGACCCCGCCGACCAGGACCGCCTGATGCACTCGCAGCTGACCCTCCCCAACGGCATGCTGCTGATGGCCTCGGACAGCCCGAGCGCCATGCCGGCGCCGGAGGGCAGCCGGATCCAGATCGCGCTCTTCGGCGAGGACGACGCCGAGCTGAGCCGGTGGTTCGCGGCGCTCGCCGAGGGCGGCGAGACTCCGATGCCCCTCACCGACTCCCCCTGGGGCGACCGCTTCGGCATGCTGGTGGACCGCTACGGAGTGGAGTGGATGGTCAACATCTCGCCCGCGTCGGACTGAGCGTCCCGATCGGCCTCCGCGCAGGCGCAGAATGGAGGGACCGCTCGGCTCCGGTCGCGAGCGGTCCCCTCTTGACTGACGAAGGCTGCAGATGACGATCACGCTCGGGTACAAGGCGTCGGCGGAGCAGTTCGGGGCACGGGAGCTCGTCGAGCTCGCCGTCGCCGCCGAACGGCACGGATTCGAGAGCGCGGTGGTCTCGGACCACTTCCAGCCGTGGCGCCACACCGGCGGCCACGCCCCGTTCTCGCTCGCGTGGCTCGCCGCGGCCGGCGAGCGGACGTCGACCATCCGGCTCGGCACCTCCGTCATGACGCCGCACTACCGCTACAACCCGGCCGTGATCGCGCAGGCGTTCGGCACCCTCGGGGTGCTCTACCCCGACCGCATCATGCTCGGAGTCGGCACGGGCGAGGCGCTGAACGAGGTGGCCACCGGCTACCAGGGCGCCGGCGAGCAGACCTGGCCCGACTTCAAGGAGCGCTTCGCGCGGCTGCGCGAGGCCGTCCGGCTCATGCGCGCGCTGTGGGCGGGCGACCGCGTCTCGTTCGACGGCGAGTACTACTCCACCCACGAGGCGTCGATCTACGACAAGCCCGAGAGCGGTGTGCCGGTGTACATCGCCGCGGGCGGACCGGTCGTCGCGAAGTACGCCGGACGCGCCGGCGACGGCTTCATCTGCACGTCCGGCAAGGGCATGGAGCTGTACACCGAGAAGCTGCTGCCCGCGGTCGAGGAGGGCGCGGCGGCCGGCGGACGCGACTCCTCGACGATCGACCGGATGATCGAGATCAAGCTCTCCTACGACCCCGACCCGGAGCTCGCGCTCGAGAACACCCGCTTCTGGGCGCCGCTCTCGCTGACTCCCGAGCAGAAGCACTCGCTGACCGATCCGGTCGACATGGAGCGCGCCGCCGACGAGCTGCCGATCGAGCAGGTCGCCAAGCGCTGGATCGTGGGCTCCGACCCCGACGAGACCGTGGCGCAGATCAAGCCCTACGTCGACGCCGGCTTCACCCACCTCGTGTTCCACGCGCCCGGCGACGACCAGCAGCGCTTCTTCGACGCGTTCGAGCGCGACCTCGCGCCGCGCCTGCGCACGCTCTGAGCACCCTCCCTCCCGCCGGCCCCGCGCCGGCCGACCCCTCCGGAAGAGCCGCCACCCGCATGACCTCCTCCCCCACGGCCACCGTCCTCGACCGCCTCGCGCACGGAGAGCCGATCACCCGGGCGAGCGCCGAGCTCCTGCTCGGAGCGCGCGGCGACGATCTCGAGCTGCTGCTCTCGGCTGCGGGAGCGCTGCGGGACGAGGGGCTCGCCCGGCGAGGGCGTCCCGGAGTGATCACGTACTCGCGCAAGGTGTTCGTGCCGCTGACGAAGCTGTGCCGCGACCGCTGCCACTACTGCGTGTTCGTCGAGACGCCGGGCGGCCTCGCGGCCAAGCGAGAGTCGACCTTCATGGAGCCGGAGGAGATCCTCGAGGTCGCCCGGGCGGGGGCGGCGCTGGGCTGCAAGGAAGCACTGTTCACCCTCGGCGACCGGCCCGAGGACCGCTGGCCGGTCGCCCGCGCCTGGCTCGCCGAGCACGGCTACGCGTCGACCCTCGAGTACGTCCGCGCGATGGCGGTGCTGGTGATGAGCGAGACCGGCATGGTCACGCACCTGAACCCCGGAGTGATGTCGTGGGCCGAGCTGCAGCGCCTGCGCCCGGTCGCCCCGTCGATGGGCATGATGCTCGAGACCACCGCGACGCGCCTCTGGTCCGAGAAGGGCGGCGTGCACTACGGCTCGCCCGACAAGGATCCGGCGCTGCGCCTCCGGGTGCTCGAGGACGCCGGTCGCAGCCGCGTGCCGTTCACCACCGGCGTGCTGCTGGGGATCGGCGAGGACGACGCGGAGCGGGCGGACGCGCTGTTCGCGATCCGCGAGTCGCACGAGCGGTGGGGTCACGTGCAGGAGTGCATCGTGCAGAACTTCCGCGCGAAGCCGCGGACGGCGATGCAGAACGAGGTCGACCTCGAGCTGCAGGAGTACGTGGCGAACGTGGCCGTCGCGCGGCTCGTGATGGGCGCCGACACCACGATCCAGGCGCCGCCGAACCTCACGGACGAGCAGGAGCTCGGACTGCTCGTGCGCGCGGGCATCGACGACTGGGGCGGCGTGAGCCCGCTGACCGCGGACCACGTGAATCCGGAGCGGCCGTGGCCGAACATCGACGACCTCGCGCGGCTGACCGCGGCGGCCGGGTACCGCCTCCGGGAGCGCCTCACCGCGCACCCGCAGTACCTGCGGGAGGCGGCGACCTGGATCGACCCGCGGGTGGCGCCGTACGTGCGGGCCCTCGCCGATCCGGAGTCGTGGCTCGCCGACGAGGCGGCGCCGGTGCTCTCCCGGCCGTACCGCGAGGAGTTGGATCCGCCCGCGCGCGCGGTCCCCTCCTCCGCTCTCGCCCCGGTCCTGGCGCGGGCCGCGGAGGATCCTGCGGGGCTGTCGGACGACGACTACCTGGCGCTGCTCGCGGCGGACGGCGACGACCTCGACGCGCTCGCCGCTCTCGCCGACGACGTGCGCCGCTCGGTCGTCGGCGACACCGTCTCGGTCGTCGCGAACCTCAACATCGACACGTCGCTCTGGCGCTCCGGCCTCGACGAGGAGGCGTTGCGCGAGCTCGCCGACGAGGCCGTCTTGTTCGGGGCCACCGAGCTGTGCCTCCAGGGGGCGCTCGCCCCGGGACTCCCGGGAGACGATCTCCTCCTCATCGCGCGGACACTGCACGAGCGGCAGCCGTCGCTGCACCTGCACGCCTTCCGCCCCGCCGAGATCCTCGACGCCGCAGAGCGGACCGGGCGCACCGTGCCCCAGATGCTCGACGCACTGCGCGAGGCCGGAGTCGCGAGCGTGCCGGGCACCGCGGCGCGAATCCTCGACGACGGCGTCCGCGCGGTCCTCAGCGAGGGAACGGATCCGAGCGTCGCCGCGTGGCGCGAGTCGGTCACGACCGCGCACCGCCACGGCCTGCGCTCCACCGCGACGATGGTCTACGGCCACGTCGAGACTCCGCAGCAGCAGATCGCGCACCTGCGCACGCTCGCCGCGATCCAGGACGAGACCGGCGGATTCACCGAGGTCATCGCGATGCCGTTCGTGCCGGCGGAGGCGCCTCCCGCGGTCGTCGCGCTCACCCGCGGCGGCCCGACCCTGCGCGAGACGCGGGCGGTGCACGCGGTCTCGCGGCTGCTCCTGCACGGTCGGATCCACCACGTGCAGACCGCGTGGACCAAGGTCGGGCTGCACACGGCGCAGGTGCTGCTCCGCGGCGGCGCGGACGACCTCGGCGGGCTGCTCCTGGACAGCGTGCTCCGGCCGGAGTCGGGCGCCGAGGCGCACCGCTCGCTCGACATCGCGACGGTCG
>NZ_LMNR01000001.1:1017091-1085420 GCF_001423045.1 Rathayibacter sp. Leaf296 | reverse complement strand
CCCTGCGCGCGCGGTGCGCCTCGACGCCCCGGCGACCGACGCACCGGCGCGGGTGCGGCTCCCGCTGCGCGAGGCGCGACGCGCCTCATGACGTGCCGGGCCTCATGAGCCGTCGCGAGGCGTTCCTCGAGCGGCAGGCGTCGCTCGTGGCGGAGTCGTCGGTGCTCGTCGGCGGGCGCGCGGTGCGGGTGTGGACGGCCGGGAGCGGGCCCGCCGTGCTGCTGCTGACCGGTCCGGGGCGGGGAGCACGGGTGGATGCGGCGCTGCTGCTGCCGATGCTGGCGCGCCGGCGCCGCGTCGCCGCTCTGGAGCTCGCGGATCTCGCCGATCCGTGGGAGGACGGACCCGCGGCGGTCGCGGCCGTCCTCGACCTTCTGCAGGTCGAGGAGGCGGTCGTCGTCGGCCATTCGCTGGGGGCGGCGGTCGCCGTGAGGGCAGCGGTGTCCGATCCGCGGATCCGGGCGCTGGCCCTGGTCGCCGGGTGGGCCGCTCCGACCGAGCGGCTGATCACCAGCGCGCGCCTCTGGGCGTCCGTCGACGCGGCGGCGCGCGCCGACCTCTCGCGCGTGCTCGCCGTGCGCTCGCTCGCGGAGCTGGGCCCGGAGCGGACGCCGCCGTTCGGGCCGGAGGCGGACGTCCTGCTCGCCGCCGCCGTCGGCGCCGACGTCTCCGACGCCGCCGCGCGCCTCCGGGTGCCGGTGCTCGTCGTCGGCTGCACGGCCGACTCCGTCGTCGGGATCGAGGGGGCGCACGCCCTGCTCGGCACGATCGACGACGCCCGCTTCGCCGAGATCGACTCGGGGCACGCGGTGCTCGCCGAGCGCCCGGCCGAGCTGCTCGCCCTGCTCGAGCACTTCCTCGCCGATCCCTCGCGCGACGCCCCCGGTTCGGTCCTGCCCCGGAGGAGCGTGTGATGGCCGAGGAGGTCGACGTCCTCGTCGTCGGGGCGGGCTTCGCCGGCATCGGAGCCGCGGCACTGCTCGCCCGCCGCGGCGGCACGTCGTTCGCGGTCCTCGAGCGCGCCGATCGGGTCGGCGGCACCTGGCGCGACAACCACTACCCGAACGTGTCGTGCGACATCCCCTCGCACCTCTACTCCTACTCGTTCGCCCCGGAACCGGACTGGTCGGCCCTGTACGCGCCCGGTGCCGAGATACAGGCGTACCTCGAGGCGGTGGTGGCGCGCGAGCGCCTCGAGGCGCACCTGCGGCTCGGCACGGACGTGCTCGCGATGGACTTCGACGAGGAGTCGGAGCGCTGGCGGGTCCGCACGTCGCGCGGCGACTGGTCGGCGGCCGTGCTCGTGGTCTGCGCGGGCAGGCTGTCGGAGCCGCGCCTGCCCGCGATCTCGGGGCTGGACGCGTTCCCCGGCACGGCGTTCCACTCCGCCCGCTGGCGCGACGACGTCGAGCTCGACGGCGCGCGGGTCGGACTCGTCGGGTCGGGCGCCTCCGCGGTGCAGATCCTGCCGCACCTCGCGGAGCGCGCCTCCGACGTGGTGCTGTTCCAGCGCTCGGCTCCGTACGTCGTGCCGCGGCGGAACCGCGAGTACCCGCTCGCCGAGAGGCGGGCGCTGGCGCGCGTGCCCGGCGCCGTGCAACGGCTGCGGGAGGAGCTGTTCTGGAGGGCCGAGCTCGGCTTCGCCGGCCGCGTGGGCGTGCCGGCGGCGATCGACCGCCTGCGCGCCGACGCGCTCGACCACCTCGCGGCGCAGGTCGCGGATCCCGCCCTGCGCGCGGTGCTCACCCCCGACTACGAGATCGGATGCAAGCGCGTGCTGCTCTCGGACGACTACTACCCCGCGCTCGCGCAGGACCACGTGCGCGTCGTGCCGAGTCCGCTGCGCCGGCTGGACGGCTCCGCGGCGATCGGCGACGACGGCCGGGCGCACGACGTCGACGTGCTCGTCTTCGCCACGGGCTTCCACTCGACGCGGCCCCCGTTCGCGCGGCGGATCCGCGGCCGCGGCGGACGTCTGCTGGCCGAGCACTGGGCCGACGGGATGCGGGCCTACGACTCGACGGCCGTGCACGGGTTCCCGAACCTGTTCGTCGTCAACGGCCCCAACGCGAGCCTGGGCCACAACTCGGCCGTGCACATGATCGAGTCGCAGATCGCCTACGTGCTCGCCGCCTTGGAGCATCGCGACCGCACCGGTGGAGCGCTGCTGGAGGTCCGCGCGGAGGCGGAGGCCGCCTCCGTCGCGCGGATCGACGAGCTCAGCGCCGACACGGTGTGGACGAACGGTGGCTGCGAGAGCTGGTACGTGGACGCCGAGTCGCGACGGCTGACGCTGCTCTGGCCGGACTTCGCGTTCGCGTTCCGCGAGGAGCTCGGCCGCTTCGACCCGGCGGCGTACGCGGGCTGAGAGTGCTCGCGCTGGAGAGCCCGACTGTTCGCGGTTGCCGCTCGCGGCGCACGATCTGTCGCGACCGCGCAGGGACGCCTACCCTGAACGAGGAGGTGCCCCGATGGATCCGCAGCGCGTGCTCTACAGCGAGTCGAAGCCGTACGAACTCCCCGAGCGCCTGGACGATCTGCGCGGACCCGAGTCCGGAGTGCTCGAACTCCCCGTGACCGTGTACTGGGGCCCGGACTCGACCGTCGACCTCGGAACGGCCGGCGGCATCGAGAAGGCCTATCAGTGCGTGATCCAGGAAGGGCGGGTGCACGACATCGTCGCGATCCTCCACCCGCTCCGCCTCCGCGAGGTCTGGCCGGACCTGCTGCTCCCGCGCCGGGCACGGGAGCAGTGGGAATCACGCTTCCCCGAGCTGTCGCGGTGATCGAGGATCTCACCGGGATGCAGCGGTTCGTCGCGCGCGCCGCGCTGCAGGCGCTCGAAGGGCTCCACTTCGCCCTCGCGGGATCCGGCGCGATCCGCGAGCACGGCTTCATCGAACGGCCTTCCCGCGACGTCGATCTCTTCAGCGATGATCAGACGACGTTCAGCTCCGCGCTCGTCGTTCTGAGCGAGACCCTCGCCGAGAAGGGGTTCGTCCTCGAGCAGGTGCGCCGCTCCGAGACGTTCGCTCAGTTCAGCGTCACGACACCCGGGGGCGACGTGGTCGACGTCGATCTCGCCGTCGACTGGCGATCCTCGAATCCCGTCGTTCTCGAGGTCGGGCCCGTGCTGGCACTCGAGGACGCCGTCGCGAGCAAGGTCGGAGCGATCTACACCCGGACCGAGGCGCGCGACTTCCTCGATCTGGACGCCATCCGGCAGTCGCGGCGCGTCGAAGACGAGACCCTCCTCCGCTGGGCTGCGGAGCGCGACGACGGATTCGACCGACGGATCTTCGCCCAGCAGCTCGGACTCGTCGCCCGCATCCGGGACGAGCGGTTCGCCGAGTACGGCACGACTGCGAGGGCGCTGCAGGACGTCCGGAGTCGGACGCTCGCGTGGGCTGTGGCGATCACCGCGGGCGGCGATGCGGGCGGACCCCCTCCTCCACACGACTGATCGGGACCGCGCGCGGAGGGGGACGCGGGGTCGATGCGGCGGGTGCCGCGGCGGAGGGAGGATCATGGACGCACCCGATCCCTCCGCACGACAGGACCCCGCCATGCCGGTCGATCACCCCTCCTCCGTCGCACCGCCGCCTCCTCCCGCGCTCGATCACGGCCGCGCCCGCGAGCTGCTGCGCGAGCGGTACGGCGTCGAGGGGTCGCTCCGTGATCTGGGGAGCAACCAGGACCGCAACGTGCTCGTCGAGAGCGACGGGCGCCGGCTGCTCCTCAAGGTCGCGAATCCTGCGACCCCGCGCGCGACGGTCGCGGCGCAGACGGAGGCGGTCGCCCGGCTCGTCGAGGAGCTGCCCGATCTGCGCCTGCCCCGTGCGGTGCCCGACCGCGACGGTCTGACGTTGCAGGAGCTGCGGCTCGGCGAAGCGGTCTGCAGCGCGCGGGTGCTCGAGTTCGTCCCCGGTCGGACCCTGTCGGGATCCGGGTACCTCTCCCCCGCCGTGGTGCGGGCGATGGGCGCGCTCGCGGCGCGCGTCGACGTCGCGCTGACGGAGCATCCGCTCGAGGGCCTGGAGGACCCGGGGCAGTGGGACCTCCGGCGGGCCGGCGCGGTGGTCGAGGCCCTGATCGCGCGGGTGCCCCGGCGCGCCGCCCGGGTGATCCGCGCCGCGGTCGAGCAGGCGCTCGCCGTCGTCGAGCCTCTCGCCGCGGAGCTGCCGGTGCAGCTGGTGCACGGCGACCTCACCGACGACAACACCGTGGCGGGCGACGGCGGGACGCCCGACGGCGTGATCGACTTCGGCGATCTGGGCGCCGGATGGGCGGTGGGCGAGCTGGCGATCACGCTCTCCTCGCTCCTGCACCACGCCGACGCCGACGCGACGACGGTGCTGCGGGCCGCGGCCTCCTACGACGCCCTCCGACCCCTGTCCGACGCCGAGGTCGAGGTGCTCTGGCCGCTCGTCGTGCTGCGGGCGGCCGTGCTCGTCGTCAGCGCTCACGAGGTGCTCGCGGGCGACCCGGGCAACTCCTACGCCGCCGAGAACCTCGAGCACGAGCAGCTGATCCTCGAGCGGGCGCTCGCCGCGCCCCTGCCCGTTCTGCAGGCGCTGGTGCGGCGCTCGCTCGGGCGCGGCGGACCGGCCGGGCAGGCTCCGGCGAGCACGCCGGCACTGCCGATCGACGCCGCGGTCCTCGACCTCTCGCCCGAGAGCCCGCTGCTCGACGCCGGGCGGTGGCTCGAGCCGGATGTCGAGGAGGCGCTGATCGCCGAAGCACTGCAGAGTGCCCCGGCCGCGGTCCTCCGGCACGGCGAGCGCCGCCTGACCCGGGCCCGGCCCCACTCGGCGCACGAGCCCGAGACGGTCGCCCTGCACGTGGCGGTGCACCTCGCCGAGCCGGCCGTCCCGGTCGCTCCGTTCGACGCGGAGGTCGTGTCGGGTGCTCCGGGCGTCCTCGTGCTGCGGGGCGCCGACGTGCGGCTGGTGCTCGAGGGCGTCGAGGACGCCCCTCCGCCCGGGACCCTCGTCGCGGCCGGCGATCCGGTCGGCCGGATCCCCTCGGCCGTGCGGGCGCAGGCGCTGCCGCGTGCGCTCGACGGGGTCGAGCCTCCGCTCTTCGCCCGCCCCGCCTGGGCCGGCGCCTGGCTCGACGTGCTGCTCGACGCGACGCCCCTGCTCCTGGGGCACTCCCTCCCCGCGCCGGAGCCGGACCCCGAGGTCCTCCCCCGCCGGCTCACGCACCTCGCCGACGTGCAGGAGCACTACTTCGAGGAACCGCCGACGATGCTCCGCGGCTGGCGCGAGCACCTCGTCGACGACTCCGCGCGCGTGCACCTCGACGTGCTCAACAACGTGACCTCGATCGGGCACGGGCACCCCCTGCTGGCCGAGCGCGTCGAGCGGCAGTGGCGCCTCCTGAACACCAACTCGCGCTTCTCCTACCCCTCGGTCGGCGTCTTCGCCGAGCGCCTGGCGGCGCTCCTCCCGGAAAGGCTCGACACCGTCCTGCTCGTGAACAGCGGATCGGAGGCGGCCGACCTCGCGCTGCGCCTGGGCCGCGCGTGGTCGGGCCGCGACGACGTGCTCGCGGTGCGCGAGGCGTACCACGGCTGGACCGCGCTCTCGGACGCGGTCTCCACCTCCGTCGCCGACAACCCGGACGCCCTCGAGACCCGGCCGTCGTGGGTGCACACCCTGGATGCGCCGAACAGCTACCGCGGGATCCATCGCGGCGCCGACGCGTTCCGCTACGCCGAGGAGGCCGTCGAGCGGATCCACGCCCTCGCCGCCGAGGGAGCGGCCCCCGGCGCCGTCATCGCCGAGTCCTACTACGGCAACGCGGGCGGCATCCCGCTGCCCGACGGCTACCTCGCCGCCGTCTACGCGGCCGTCCGCGAGCACGGCGGGCTCTGCATCGACGACGAGGTGCAGGTCGGCTACGGCAGGCTCGGCGAGTGGTTCTGGGGCTTCGAGCAGCAGGGAGTGGTGCCCGACGTGGTGGCCGTCGCGAAGGCGATGGGCAACGGGCATCCGCTCGGCGCCGTGATCACGACGCGCGCGATCGCCGAGCGCTACCGCTCGCAGGGCTACTTCTTCTCCTCCGCGGGAGGCAGTCCCGTCAGCTCGGTCGTCGGGACGACCGTCCTCGACGTGCTCGAGGGCGAGGGACTGCAGCAGAACGCCCGCGCGGTCGGCGCGCACCTCCGCGGCCGGCTCGAGGAGCTCGCCGACCGGCATCCGCTGATCGGCGCGGTGCACGGGCACGGCCTCTACCTGGGGCTCGAGCTCGTCCGCGATCGCGAGACGCTCGAGCCGGCGACGGAGGAGACCCGCGCGATCTGCGAGCGCCTGCGCGAGCGCGGCGTGATCGTGCAGCCCACCTCCGACCGCCAGTGCGTGCTGAAGATCAAGCCGCCGCTGTGCTTCACCCGCGAGAGCGCCGACTTCTTCGCCGACCAACTCGACGAGGTGCTGACGACGGGGTGGTGACGACGTCGTCGACCGCAGCGGCCACGCGATCGGGATCCGACGGGAGCTCCGAGCGACGCCTCAGCCCAGCGGCTTCCGCATCCGGTGGTTCACGAGCACCACGCCCCGGCGCACCGGATGACGCCGCTCGACGACCACGAACCCGTGCCGCTCGAAGAAGGGCTGCGCGGTGAGGCTCGCGTCGGTGCCGAGCGCGACCGCCCGCTCCTCGCGGGCGAGCGACTCGACGTGGGCGAGCAGCGCTGCCGCGACTCCGCGGCGACCGTGCTCCGGTGACACGAACAGCATGTCGATCCAGCCCTCGGCGTCGACGTCCGAGAACCCGGCCACTTCCCCGCCGACGACCGCGACCACGGTCGCCCGCGCGCTGCGCGCGCGATCCCAGTCGCCGGGATCGCGATCCTCACGGCGCGCCCAAGCCTCGATCTGCTCGGGCGAGTAGTCGGCGGAGGCCGTCCGGGTGACCGCGTCGAGGAACACCTGCAGCGTCGCCGAGGCGTCGGAGGAGCGGTAGGGGCGGATCACGACCGGCACCCGCCCAGTATCGCGGGAGGCGTCGCGCACCGGCCCCACCGCGGTCGGGACGTCCGTCGCCGGCGCGCTGACCTCCCTCGAAGGCGGGAGCACCCTGGCTCGGACGGCGACGCGAGGATCACCGGGATCGGGCGGGACGGCAGCGCCGGGTCGCCCTGTCGCTCAGAGCCGAGGATAATCGTCTGCGATGCGTGAAGACGACGATGTCGACCTGGTGATCGACGCCTGGGCCGAGGCCCTGCCCGACCTCGACTTCGCGCCCCTCGACGTCGTCTCCCGGCTCCGACGCCTCAGCCCGCGGGTGCAGGAGTTCCGGCGCCAGGCCTTCGCGGTCAGCGACCTCGCTCCGTGGGAGTTCGAGCTGCTCTCGATGCTCCGTCAGAACGGCGCGTCCGGTCTCACCCCCTCGGCGCTCGCGGCCCGCCTGGGCATCTCGAGCGGCAACCTGGCGAACCGGCTCGACCGCCTCGCGGCCCGCGGCCTCCTCGTCCGCGAGCAGAACGCCGCCGACTCGCGGAGCAAGATCGTCTCGCTCACGCCGCGCGGCACGAAGCGCGTCGACGAGGCCATGCGGCACCTGGTGCACGCCGAGGGCGAGGTGCTCGCTGACCTCGACGCGAGGCAGATGGCCGTCCTCATCCAGTGCCTGCGCACAATCAGCGAGACGCTCGACCGCCTGGAGTGAACCGCTACTCCGGGCACCCCGCGAGGTCAAGCCCGTGGGAGCTCGCAGCCGTCCGACGTAGCGTGAGGCATGCGCGGTGAGGCGAGAGCCGGACGCGCTACGACACGCGAAAGCGGAGAGCACCATGACACAGACACCCATCATCCAACCCGCGCGATGGAGCCGGAACGGAGTCCGGATCGTCGTCGTCCCCGGGGCGGAGCTGCCCCGGTTCCGGCTCGAGATCGACCGCCGCCTCATCACCGGCCCCTTCGTCGCCACCGGCCCCTTCGCCTCGGTCGAGGAGGCCGAGCGCGCCGCCGAGATCGCGGCCTCCGCTCTCGGCCGGAAGATCCCGGCCTGACTCCGACGTGCGCGCACTGCTCCTGAGCGGAGAGGGCCGCTACAGCGACCCCTGGCACCCGTTCGGCGAGACCAGCGCCGCCGTCGCGGACCTGCTGACGTCCCGCGGGCACCGGGTCGAGGTGCGAGGAGACGTCGAGGAGGCCCTCGCGGAGGAGGCCCGGGGGCTCGTGGTCGTGAACGTCGGCCTCCCCCGCGACGGGCGCGCCTCGCCCGCCTCGCGAGCGGCGCGCGACGGTCTCGCCCGGCTCCGCGACTCGACGATCCCCGTGCTGGCCCTCCACGTGTCGTCGACGAGCTTCGCCGACGCGCCCGAGTGGCCCGAGCTGCTCGGCGGCCGCTGGGTTCCGGACGTCACGATGCACCCCGTCTTCGGGCCCGCTCGGATCCGCGTGCGCCGCGATCGGCCGGGGATGCAGGACGTGCCCGACTTCGAGGTGCAGGACGAGCGCTACTCCTGGCTCGAGGTCGCGGACGGCGCCGAGGTGCTCGCCGTGCACGAGCACGACGGAGTGGAGCATCCGCTCGTCTGGGCCCTCGAGCGCCCGAGCGGCGGACGCACCGTCTACGACGCCCTCGGTCACACGGCCGAGTCGTACCGCTCGCCGGGGCACCGGGCCCTGCTGGCCGCGGCCCTGGACCGGCTCGGCGTCTAGACGAGGTCCTCGAGGGCGCCGGTCGGCAGTGCGATCCAGCCCTCCGCCCGGGCCGCCTCGCGGTGCTCCGGAGGAATCGGCAGGGTCGCGCCGAGCGCGTGGGCCCGCGCGTTCAGCGCCGCGACGACGGCGTCGAGCGCGTCGTTCGAGCGCTCCATCAGCGCGAACGCGTCCGCCGACCCCTCGAGCCACGGAGCCGCGCGGCGGAGGGCGGCGACGGCCGCCGGCACGGCCTCGGGGCGGGTCTTGTAGCCGGTGGTGTCGATCCGCCAGTGGCGCAGAGCCGCCGCCGGGTAGACCTCGACGAGGCGTCCGCCTCCCGAGCGGTCGACGACCTCGCCGTCGGCCTCGAAGGCCTCGAGCAGCTCGGCGCAGCGCATCGCCGTCATGCCCAGTCGGTCGGTCGAGACGCTCAGCGGCCAGCGGCCGGTCGCGTCCCGCGCGGCGCGGTCGGTCTCGCGGTAGGCGAGCCGACGGCGCCAGTCGCGGCCGGCGAGGGTCCGCGGAGCGACCTCGCGCCGGGTGTGCGCCTGCACGAACGCGGCGAACTCGAGCGGCCAGCCGAACGCGCAGTCGATGCCGACCGCACGGGCTCCGCGCGAGAGAGCGACGATGTCGGCGTCGGAGGAGTCGAGCGCCACGGTGCGGACGACGGCGCGCCCCTCCGCCCACTCCACAGCGGCCCGGGCGGTGCGGCCGGGCTCCGCCGCGAGGTCGACACCGATCGTGAGCACCTCCCGAGGCTAGGGCCTGGTGACCACGGTCCCGCGTGCTCACCGGGACCCGGCCCCGGACGGCTACCCTCGACCCAGCGGCGCCGCGTCGCCCCCGAAGGAGCGCCATGAGACCCGCCGTCGCCGTCGTCCGGATCCTCGTCGCTCTCACGGTGCTGACCGCCGTGGCCGCGACCGCTGCCGACACCGCGTCGCGCACCCCGCTGAACCCGCTCAACTTCTTCGGCTTCTTCACCATCCAGGGCAACATCCTCCTCGCGGTGATCCTGCTGATCACTGCCGGGCTCTCGCTGGCGCGACGGCCGCAGGGATCGGGCCTGGTCCTCGCCCGCGGGGCGGCCACCGGCTACATCGCGATCGTCGGAGTCGTCTACAACCTGCTGCTCGCGGGCCTCGCGGGCGGCGTCACGCTCCCGTGGGCGAACACCGTGATGCACGTGCTGTTCCCGCTCTACGGCGTGCTCGACTGGCTCCTGGTCGGCGACCGGCCGCCGCTGCCCTGGCGCCGCCTCTGGGTCGTGGTCGTGTATCCGATCGTCTGGCTGGTCGTCGTGCTGGTGCGCGGAGCGACCGACGGCTGGGTCCCGTACCCCTTCTTGGACCCGGCGAACGGCTACGGCTCGGTGGCCGCGTACGTGGCGGCGATCGCGGTCGCGTTCGTGCTCGCGGGGGCGCTGGCCTGGGCGATCAGCCGGGTGCAGCTGCTCCGGATGCCCGCGGTGCGCTGAGGAAAGCCCATTCCGGCCGTTCTGGGGTCACCGGCGCAGGACGCCACCGACGCCCCGGGATCTAGCGTCGACCTCGGCGGCCCCCGTCGCCTCCGACCGAGAGCGATCCCCCATGCCGCGCCACTTCCTCCCCCGTCCGCCCCGATCCGCCCGCCGGAGCCGCCTCGCCGCCCTGGCCGCCGGTGCCGTCCTCGCCCTGACCGCCGCCCTCGTGCCGGCGAGCGCCGCGACCGCCGCCACTCCCACGCTCAAGGTCCTCGCCCTCGGCGACTCGATCACGCGCGCGTACGGCACCTGCGGATCGCTCGGCGACTGCCCGAGCAACAACTGGTCCACCGGCACCTCCTCCTCGGTCAACTCCTTCACCGCGCGGCTGCGTGCGGCGAAGCCCGGCACCACCGTGACCTCGGCCAACTTCGCGAAGACCGGCGACGTCATCGCCCAGGTGCCCGCGCGCATCGCCGCGGCCTCGGCCGCGGGAGTGAAGCCCGACGTCGTCACCCTGCTCATCGGCGGCAACGACCTCTGCTCCCCCGACAACAGGGTCGCGGCCGACGGGTACACGATGACCCCCGCCTCGACCTTCAGCGCGTCGGCGACCACTGCGATCTCGACGATCCGCACCACGTGGCCGACCGCGAAGATCGTGCTGTCGTCGATGCCGAACGTGGCCTCGGAGTGGTCGGTCGTCCGCAGCGGCGTCGGCGCGGTCGTGTGGTCCTCGGCCAAGCTCTGCCGCACCACCCGCGGGGTGAGCTCGACGGGGGCGCGCTTGAGCACGACCGCCGCCGCGGCCTCGGCCGCCGCCGCGAAGACTCGCACGGCGCAGTACAACACGGCGCTCAAGAACGCGTGCGCCACCGCCGGTCCGCTCTGCGACTACGACGGAGGCGCGCTGACCGCCACGCCCGTCACCAGCTCGCTGATCGGGAAGGTCGACTACTTCCACCCCAGCGTGGCCGGCCAGGCGAAGATCGCCTCGATCCAGTGGAACGCGTCGAGCTTCGCGACCTCGGGCTGAGCGCTCCCGCTCAGCCGTCCTGGGGGCGCTCGCCCTCGAGCCGGCGCCGCTGCTCCTCGGCGAGCCGCGCGTAGTGCGCCTCCTCGCGCTCGAGATCCGCGAGCTGCTCCTCCGTCGACTTCTGCGGGGGGCGCACGACGATCGTCTGCGGGGCGGCGGGCCGACGGCGCTGCCGGGGGGCGCGGCCGCCGGGGAGGAACGAGCCGCCCTCCGGGCGCTTCCACTCGTGACCGAGGAGGAACCAGATCGTGACGCCGATCAGCGGGATGAACACGATCAGCAGGATCCAGACGATCTTGGGCAGGTTGCGGACCACGTTGTCCGGCTGGCGCACGACGTCCACGAGCGCCAGGACCATCAGCACGACGGTCAGAAGCGAGAAGAGAAACCCCATGCTGAGAGGGTACGTGCCCGAGCGGTGGGGGCCACCGGTTCCTCAGCCGGTGCGTGGCACGATCGGAGGATGAGCGAGCCCCGAGACCGCCCGAGCACCCGTCGCCGTCTCACTCCGCGACGCCTCGCGGCCCTCGCGGCGGGGGTCGTCGGGCTCGTGGGACTCGCGCTCGTGGCGCTCGTGCCCCTGCAGTACGCGACGCTCGCGCGCGCGGGCTTCGACTCCGCGTGCCGGGCGAGCGTCGGGCGGGTGCCCGCGGAGGAGGGCGGACTGCTGCGCGGCGCGTGGTCCTGGTGGCCGCTCGGCACCTCGTGCGAGTGGACGCTGCTCGACGGCACGGTGATCGAGGTCCTGCCGGACTGGTCGACGACGGCCGTCGCGATCGCGGGCGCAACGCTGCTGCTGCTCGGCATCGCGGGCGCGGCCACCGCACTGCTCGTGCGGCGCCGCACCCGCGGCTGAGGATCAGCGGTCGAAGAACGACCCCAGGTCGCCGAGGTCGGGTATCGAGAAGTCCGAGACCTGCTCGCCGAGACCGGACACCTGCTCGCCGACGCCCGACACGACGTCGCCCGCCGATCCGGTGATGTCGCCGAACTCGCCCAGGTCGCCGAAGCCGGCGAGCCCTTCGAGGTCGACGCCCTGCAGGAGGGAGCCGCCCACGCTGCTGAGCACGGCGCCGCCGGCGACCGCGGCCAGCAGTCCGCCCGCGGCTCCGAGGCCCACGCCCGCCGCGGCTCCGACACCGGCGCCCGCGAGGGCCCCGCGCGTGCCGGGCTTCGAGAACATCCTCTTCAGGAATCCGGGGTTCTGCGCTTCGCCGCGGGTGGCGGCCCGGGCGAGGTCGTCCGGAGCGGAGGAGCGCGGCTGCTCGTTCGCGGGCAGCTCGTCGCGCAGGCGCGCCTCGACCTGAGCGCGCTGCTCGGGCGTCAGCTTCGCGAACGCGTCGCGGTGCACCTGCTCGAGCTGCTCGGGGTCGGCCGTGCGGAGGAGGTAGTCGTAGCGGGCGATGGCGGCGCGGTCCTCCGCCGTGACCGCAGGCCGACCGGGGCGCGCGTCCTGCGGGCGCGCGGAGGGACGGTGCTCGGGAGCGCCGTACTGCGGCGCCGGACGGGAATCGCCGGTCACCTTGTCGGCGGCGGTGCGGACCAGATCGCGCCAGTCCGTCCCTCCGCTCGAGGCTGCGGGGCGCGCGGTGGAGCTCGAGGAGCTCGTCGAGTCGAGCGCCTTCGACGCCATGCTGAGGATGCGCTTGAGAGTGCTCACAGAAGACCTTCCGTCGGGTGTCAGCCTCGATCATCCCGGGGCCGCCTGGACGAAGGCCCATGGAACGCTCTCGACGAGCCCGGAATCGCACGCCCCGGCCGATCGGTCGGATCCCCCGGTGGTCCGGTCGGGCGCGGTCCACGCCAGCCCGCCATGCTTCCCTCATGACCTCGACCGCCTCCGTCCCCGTCGTCCGCGCCGAGCCGACGGCCCAGCGGCTCCCCGTCGTCCCCCTCGTCGTGCTGATGCTCCTCAGCTTCCTGCTCGTCACCGCCGAGTTCCTGCCGAACGGAGTGCTCACCGAGATGGCGGCCGGTCTCGGCGTCACCCCGGGTCAGGCCGGGCAGACGGTCACCGTGACGGCGTTCGTGGGCCTCCTGGTCGCTCCGACCATCGGCCTGATCGTCCCGGGGCTCGATCGCCGCACCCTCCTGGTCTGGACCGCCGTCGCCGCAGGAGCGTCGAGCGTGCTCGCCGCCCTCGCGCCGACCCTCCCCCTGGTCCTCCTCTCGCGGATCCTGCTCGGAGCCGCCATCAGCGCGTTCTGGTCGATGTCGATCACGGTCGTCGCCCGCGTCGCGGGACCGGAGCGGGTGGGCCGGGCGACCATGTTCACGAGCGCGGGGCTGTCGCTCGCGACCGTCGCCGGAGTGCCGTTGGGCGTGATCCTGAGCGAGCTGATCGACTGGCGCGCGGCGTTCGTCGTGATCGGCGTGCTCACCGCGCTGCTCGCTCTGCCGCTGCGACTCCTCCTGCCCCGCGTGCCCGCCGCCGCGTCCGCCGGGCTGGGCGTGCTGCTCGACACCGTGCGCCGCCCGGGGGTGCGCCAGGGCTTCGCGGGCCACGTCCTCGTCGTCCTCGGCCACTTCCTCGCGTACACCTACATCCGCCTCGCTCTCGAGCGCACCGACGCCGACGCGGCGACCGTCGTCGGCCTGCTGGCGCTCTTCGGGGTCGGCGGGCTGCTCGGGAACATCGTGATCGGCTCCGTCATCGACCGCACCTTCGCGGTCTTCGGGATCGTGGCGCCCGTGGCCATCGCGATCGCCGTCGGAGGCGTGCTGCTGCTCCCCGGATCCGTCGTCGCGATCGCGGTGGCGGTCGGCGTCTGGGGCTTCTTCTTCGCCTCGTGGCTGATCATCGTCAACGCGTGGGTCGGCCACCGGATGACCGACCGGCTCGAGGCCGGCGGGAGCCTGGTGGTCGTCGGGTTCCAGGCCGCGATCGTCGTCGCGGCGGGACTCGGCGGGGTCCTCGTGGACTCGGTCGGGATCGAGGCCGACTACGCGATCGGCGCGGTGCTGCTCCTCGTGGGAGCGGCGCTCTTCGGCTCGGCGGCCCGGCGCCGCGTCAGAGCGCCTCAGGCCTCCTGACGGGTCGCCCGCCACAGCGACGGCACGACGCCGGCGTGACGGCGGAAGGCCCGGCTGAACCCGTCGTCCGAGGAGTAGCCCAGCGCGCGGGCGGCCTCGGACACGGTCCGTCCCTGCTCCAGCAGCTCCTTCGCCCGCCGCATGCGCACGTCGGCGACGTAGTCGGCCGGAGTCCGCCCGAACGCCGCTCGGAACCGCTCGGTCAGCACGGTGCGCGACATCGCTCCGGCGCTCGCCAGCCGATCGACGGTCCACTCCCGCCCGGGGTCGTCGGCAACGGCCGCAGCCACCCGGTCCAGGTGGACGTCGCCGGTGAGCGGACGCGGTCCGCCGTCCTCGCCGGACGCCCAGGCCCGCACCACCGAGAGCAGCACCGTGCGCACCATCAGCCGGCAGATCACCGGGTCGCCCGAGCGCGCCGATCCGCCCCGGGGCGGGCCCAGTTGCGCCGCCAGGGCGGCCGCGGCGGGCTCGAGCCGGGCGAATCCGGGGGCGAGCACCAGCCCGGGCAGCGGCCGGAGGCACGCCGCGGGCTCGAGCCGCAGCTCGACGACCATCAGTCCGGCGCCCGAGGTCGATGCGAGCGCTGCCGCCCGCCGCCCGAAGCTCAGCAGTGCGTCGCCCGCCAGCAGAGTGCGCGGCAGCGGGGCCGCCACCGCGTCGCCCGCCGCGAGGTCGAGCTCGCAGGCGGCTCCGGCCGGGGCGAGGGCCGTCAGCTCGCCGTCGACGACGTAGACGAGCACGACGACGCCCTCGGCGAGCACGAGCCTCTCCCCTGGCGCGAGCGTCCGCCGCCGGAGCTCGCCGAGCGTCACGTCCAGTGAGGAGAGGACGTCCTCGAGCACTGCGGGTTCGATCGTCATTCCCGGAGCAACGCGCGGAGCTGCGGCGCCATTCCTGCGGCGCCGGGCATCGGTTCGCACGCGCGCCGCGACCGCCTTCTGGCGCCGCAGGTTAGGTAAGGCTAAGCTGTGCTGCGCTCCTGCTCCCCGTCCTCCGGAGGCTCCGTGTCCTGTGACCGCGCTCGGGCGCTCGCGGACGTCCGACCCGCCCTGATCAGCACCCGCGGGCTCTCCATCACGCACGAGGGTGCCGAGCGCCCGTCCCCCTGCGCCGTCGATCTCGACGTCCGCCCCGGCGAGGTGCTGCTCACCCTCGGCCCGTCCGGTTCGGGCAAGTCGACCCTGACGCTCGCGCTGAACGGGCTCGTGCCGCACTCGATCCCGGCAGAACTCCGAGGCACCGTCTCCATCGGAGGCCGCTCGAGCGTCGATCTCCCGGTCGCCGAGGCCGGCCGCACCGTGGCGATGGTGTTCCAGGATCCCGACGCGCAGATCGTCACCGGCTCCGTCCTCGACGAGGTCGCGTTCGGACCCGAGAACCTGCTCGTGCCCGCCGCCGAGGTCCTCGAGCGGGCCGAGCGGGCGCTGCGACGGGTCGGGCTGTGGGAGCGGCGCTCGGAGGACCCGGACCGCCTCTCCGGCGGCGGACGGCAGCGGCTCGCGATCGCGTGCGCCCTGGCGCTCGGCTCCCCCGTCCTGGTGCTCGACGAGCCGACCGCCAACCTCGATCCGGTGGGCACGGAGGAGGTCTACGCGATCCTCGCGGAGCTGGTGCGGGAGGGGGCGGTGGCGGTCGTGCTGGTGGAGCACGATCTCGATGCGGCGGTGGGCCTCGTCGACCGGGTGCTCGTCCTCGACCGCGACGGGCGACCGGCTCTGGAGGGCACGGTCGACGAGGTCCTCCGCGACGGCGCCGACACGCTCGCCGCCCTCGGGGTCTGGCTCCCGACGGCCGCGCTCGCCGCGCTCCGGCTGCGGTCGGCCGGAGTGCGCCTCGCCCCGCTGCCGCTGACCGTTCGCGAGCTCGCCGCGGCGCTCGACGCGGTGGAGTCGCTGCCCGCGCCGCCCCCCGCCGCGCCGCCCCGCGCGGCCGCCGAGCCGCTCCTCCGGGTCCGCGGCCTGTCCGTGGTGAAGCGCGGAGCGACGCTGGTGCGCGAGGTCGACCTCGACGTGGCCGCCGGTGATCTGCTGGCGATCGTCGGAACGAACGGCGCCGGCAAGACCACGCTCCTGCAGGCGATCGCGGGCGTCGTCCCGCCGCCCCGCCGGACGGTCGAGATCGCCGGGCTCGACCCGTCCCGCGCCGACCCGCGCACGCTGGCCGCGACCGTCGGCTTCGTCTTCCAGAACCCCGAGCACCAGTTCGTCCGGCCCACCGTCGCCCTGGAGCTCGCGCACGGCCTGCGGATCAGGGGCGTCGATGTCGACGAGACCCGCGAGCGCGTCGACGGGATGCTCCGCCGCTTCGGGCTCCTCGCCCTGCGCGACCAGCACCCCTTCCTGCTGTCGGGCGGCCAGAAGCGCCGGCTCTCGGTCGGCACGGCGCTCATCACCGGAGCCCCCGTCCTCGCGCTCGACGAGCCGACGTTCGGCCAGGACAGGGCGCACGCCGGCGAGCTGCTGGACGTGCTCGAGCAGCTGCGCGACGAGGGCACCACCGTGCTGGTCGTGACCCACGACCTCCAGCTCGTCGCCGACCGCGCGGATCGCCTCGCTGTCATGGGCGGCGGGCGGCTCCTCGGCGAGGGTCCCGCGGCGGACGTCCTCGCGAGCGGCCTGCTCGAGTCGGCCGGCCTCCTCCGCCCGCCCCTCGCCCGCGCGATGCGGAGTCTCGAGCGGCACCCGGCGTGGCGCGGGATCACCCGCTTCCGCGACCTGCCCGGGGTCCCCGGATGAGCGCCGCAGCGCTCGGCCCCTCCCTCGCGCTCCCGAGCCGGGCGCGCTTCCTGCACGGGCTGAACCCGCTGAGCAAGGCCGTGGCCCCGCTGCCCGCGATGGTGGCGCTCCTCATCGTGCGCGACGCCGCGACTCCGCTGGCGTTCCTCCTCGTCGCGATCGCGCTCCTGCTCGTCGGCGCCCGCATGAGCCGACGGACCGTCACCGCCGTGCTCCTCGGCTTCCCGATCGCCGTCGCCGTCCTCACCGTCAGCTTCACCGCCTGGGTCGATCCCGCACGCGTCGACGACTCCGCCGTGCTGCTCGAGGTGGGTGGACTGCAGGTGCGCGCGGGGGCACTGCAGATCGGGCTCGCCACGGCGCTGCGCCTCGCGAGCCTGTCCGGCCTCGCGCTCCTCGGCGGGCTGACGACCACCGGTCCGGACCTCGTGCGCGCACTCGTGCAGCAGCTGCACGTCCCGTACCGGATCGGCTGGACCGCGCTGGCCGCCTACCGCTTCGTGCCGCGCTTCGCCCACGAGCTCGCCGTCATCCGGGCCGCCCACCGCGTGCGAGGGACGGTCGCCGGACGCGGACCCGTCGCTCTGCTGCGCCGGTGGCTCGGGTACGTCGTCCCCCTGCTCGCGAGCGCGATCCGCCACGCCGAGCGGGTCGCCCTCTCGATGGACTCGCGCGCCTTCGGGGCGCATCCGACCAGGACCCAGCGGTACCCGGTGCCGTTCCGGGCTCGGGACATCGTCTTCGTCGTCGTCTTCTGGGCCGGCACCGCCGCGCTCCTGCTCACCCTCCCCTCCTCGGGGATCCTCACGATCGGAGTTCCATGACCGTCCGTCGCCGCGCGAGCACGCGCTACCTCCTCACCTGCGCCGTCCTCGGCGTCGCCGGCGGTCTGCTGACCGTCGGGATGAACTACGCGAGCCTGGCGCTGTCCGTCCTCGCCCCCGCGTTCGTCGCCGTCACGATCGGCGCGTGGATCCTGCCGTCGATGACCGGCCTCGCACTGCTGCAGCGCCCGGGGGCGGGGTTCCTGATCGCGCTGCTGGCGGGCCTCGTGAACGCTCCCTTGACTCCGTTCGGCTTCGCCCAGCTGCCGACGGTGGTCATGGCGGGCGTGCTGTCGGAGCTGCCGTTCCTCATCACCCTCTACCGGAACTGGAGCGCATCGGTGTTCTTCGTCGGCTACGGCGTGCTGATCACCGCGTTCTCGACGCTCTGGTTCGTCTACATCGACGCCGTGATGAGCGTTCCGTGGCTCCTCGTCGTGCTCTACGCGCTCACCGCCGTCGTCTCGCTCGGCTTCGTGCAGCTGGCGCTGGTCCTCGCGCGGAGGCTGCGCGCCGCCGGAGTGGGACGCTCGAGCGCCGCCCTGCAGCGCACGGCGGGAGCCGCCCGTGGCTAGGGGCACCGCGCGCCGCGTCGAGCCGTCCGAGAAGACGATGCTCCTCGCCCACGTCGCCTCGTCCGAGAAGGTCAGTGCCTCCTTCCAGCGGGTGACGATCACCGGGGAGTCGCTCGAGCACTTCACGCCGCTCGGCTTCGACCAGTGGTTCCGCCTCTTCCTCCCGCAGCCCGGCCACGACGACATGCGCCTGCCGAAGAACATCGGGCTGCTGGGCTACGCGAGGTTCCTGACGATCCCCAAGGCCGAGCGCCCGGCGCTGCGCAACTACACCGTCAGCGCGTTCCGGCCCGCCTCCGCCGGGTCCGCGGCCGAGCTCGACATCGACTTCGCGCTCCACGGCGACGACGGATTCGCGTCCCGCTGGGCGGCGCACGCGCGCGTCGGCGACCGGGTCGCGATCCTCGACGAGGGGATCCTCTACGTGCCGCCCGCCGGCGCCCGCCGCCACCTGATCGTCACCGACGAGACGGGTCTTCCCGCGCTCGCGGGCATCGGCCGCTCGCTGCCGCCGGACGCGGTCGGCGACGCGGTACTCGAGGTGGTCGACGCCTCCGATGCGGCAGCGCTGACCCTGCCTCCCGGGCTCGTGCTGCACCTGCTGATCCGCGCCCCCGGAGTCGCGCCGGGAACGCTCGCGCTGGCGCATCTCGAGGCGATGACCCTCGAGACCGACGGCCTGTACGCCTTCGCCATCGGCGAGTCCGCGCTCGCGACGGGCGCGCGCCGCCACCTCGTCGGCGAGCGCCGAGTGCCCAAGGGGCACGTCACGTTCTGCGGGTACTGGAAGTCGGGGCACTGAGGCGGGGCGGACCCGCGGATGCAGAACCTCGGCCGAGGAGGGTCCTCGGCCACGACGGTCGCCGTGGTCGGGATCCGGCCCACGTTCTGCACGATGACGTCACGACCCGACGTCGCCCGGCGACCGATCGGCCCGCGGCTTCGCCGACCTCCGCGTCGACGCGCCCTTGCCGCCGGAGTCGCGCAGCGGGATGATGACCGCGACGAAGGAGTCGGTCTCATGACGCAGCGGATTCGTGCCCGGGTACTCAGCGCAGCGCTGGTCGGTGTCGTGGCGATGGGAGCGGCCCTCGTGCCGAGCGGCGCGGCGGTCGCGCTGACACCGCCTCCCTCGGCCTCCGGCAGCGGGACGACCGGTTCGGTCCAGTTGACTCCCGTGCTGTCCGCGGGCGAGACCGCCACTCCGATCAGCCTCGGCCTGGGACGTCCGACGGTGGTCCTCCAGGGCTTCCCGGCCGGGAACGGCGGTCGTTCGGGCATCACGAGTGGAGACGGGATCGTCGTCGTCCAGGGCCAGGTCGAGATCGCCGGGGACACGCTCCTCCGCGTCGACGTCGAGGCCGGTGACGACTCGGTCCAGCTCCGCACCGAGCTGACCTGGATCGAACCGCGCGATCTCGACCCCTACGACTTCGCGACCGTCCAAGGCCCCGGCACGAGCGACCGCTACGACCTCGCGCGGCCGTTCGACGGCCTGTGGCTGATCGACGTGTACCAGGTGTCCGGCCCCGCCGGCGTGCCCGTCGACGTCCGGACGACGACCGCGAAGCCCGAGGCGCCGCTCACCCTCTCCCCCGCGACCGTGTCCGCGGCGAGCCCGACCGTCACGGCGAGCTGGTCGGGCCTCGCGCCGAACCAGACGTACCTCGCCGGTGTGCTCTGGGCGGGCGCGAGCACCTCGTCCGTTGTCGAGGTGACCACCGGTCCCGGTCGGCCGGTCGCGACCACCACCACGGCCCGGCTCTCCACGCCCCTCCAGCTCCCGACGAACTCGACGACGCTCCTCACGTCCGTCCGAGCGGCCGACGGCAGTGCCGGTCCCGGCGTGCTGTCGCTGAAGATCGACGGAGTCGTCCGCTGGAGCGGCACGGTGGTCACGGGCGCCCCCGCCGTCCGGCTCACGGTGCCGAAGCTCCCCCTCGGCCTCCACTCCGTCCAGACCGAGTTCCGACCGTCCGCACCCTCGCTGACGCCGTCGAAGAGCACCGCACTGCGCCTGGTCTCGCTGGCGAAGTAGGGCGTGCCGGGCGGTCGATCAGCGCCGGATCGAGACGGCTGCGCTGCGCCCCTGGTTGCCCGCCGCGTCCGAGGCGCGGGCGGTGATGCTGTGCGTGCCCGCCGGATACCCGGACGTCGCGACCGTCAGACGCCACGTCCCGTCCGCCGCCTTCGCGGCGTCGCCCAGCTTCGTCGTCCCGCTCCAGAAGCTCACGCGGGTCGTCGCGACGTCGTCCGCGGCCGAGGCGACGAACGTGACGCTCGCTCCGACCGTCGTCCCGCCGGCCGGAGCGGTGATCCGGACCGACGGCGCGGTCGTGTCAGCGGCAGGAGTGGGAGCAGCGGTCGGGGTGGGCGTCGGGGTCGGAGTCGGAGTCGGAGTCGGAGTCGGCGCGGGAGTCGGCGCCGCGGTCGCGGTCGGCGCGGCCGTGGCGGTCGCACTCGGAGCCGGCACTCCCCCCAGCGGCAGCCCCCACGCCGCCCACAGGGCCGCCGCGATCCCGGCCTGTCCCGAGACGTTCGGGTGGAAGTAGTCCACCGTCGAGACATCGCTCAACGGGATCGGCATCCGCGTCACCGCACCGCCGTCCCAGAGGCACCGGTTCGCCGCCGCCGCGCACGCGGACGCCAGAGCGGAGTTGTACGCGGTCGTCCGCGCGGCCGCCGCGGCGACCGAGGCCGTGAACGCGTCCCCGGTCAACGGAGTGCCGTCGACGGCGACGCCCCTGGTCGTCCGGCAGAGCCCGACGCTCGCCCAGCGCGCGGCCCCCGGGCTCGACTGCACGGTGCTCCACTCCGCGGCGACGTCGGGGACGGAGCCCACGAGGATCGTCGCACCCGGCCACGCCGTGGCGATCCTCCGCATGATCCCCTTCGCGGAGGCGGCGAAGGCGCTCGCGGTCGTCATGGTGTAGCCGTCGCTCTGAGCGGTGTTCCGCGGGAAGCACAGGTCGTTCCCGCCGATGAGGAGGGTGACGGTGTCGGGCTTCGCGCCCGCCGCGACCGCCTGGTCGATGCGGGCGCCCACTCCCGAGATGAGGCTGCCCGACTTCGCCCAGTTCGCGACCGTCAGAGGAGTCGCCGGGTCGGCGGCCCGGAGGCGCGAGGCGATCGAGAGGACCCCGGCTGCCTCTCCGGTCGCCCAGTTGTTCTTCGTGCAGTCCGAGCTCGTCCCGCAGGTCGCCGCACCCCGCGAGATCGAGTCGCCGAGGGCGAGCAGCGACGTCGGGCTCGCGGCCTGGGCCGGCCCCGCGGTCAGCAGGCTCCCGAGCAGCGCCAGTGCCCCCAGAAGAGCGCCCGCGGCGCCCCACCGCGACCTGATGCTCGTCTTCGCCGTCATGTGCGCGGGTCTCCAGCATCTCGTTCGCGTCGCACCACTCGGGGCGACGGGAGCGACGCTCCTGACGACAGACAACCGCATCGACCCGCGCCGTGCCGAGGCGAGCCGCGGAGTCGACCCCATTCGGGGGGATCCCAGTGACGGAGGCGCCTCCGCACAGGAAGCGCCTCCGTCACTCGCGACGGCGTGACGTCAGAGTCCCGCGGGCTTCTCCGGAGTGACGAGCCACGCCTCGAAGAAGGCCGACAGATCCTGTCCCGAGACCTCCTCCGCGAGCTCCTGCAGATCGGCGGTGCTGACCGTCGAGTAGCGGTTCTCCGACGCCCAGCGCTTGAGCAGCACGGCGAACGCCTCCGCGCCGATCTCCTCGCGCAGCTCCACGAGCGTCAGCCCTCCGCGGGCGTAGACCGGGCCGTCGAACAGTCCGGTCGCCCCCGGGTCCGCCACCGCGGTCGACCAGAACGGGTCGTCCGCCGGGATCGCGGCGACCTGCGCCGCGGAGTCCGCGACACTCGTGCCGCCGGAGTGCTCCTCCCAGAGCCACTCCGCGTAGGTCGCGAAGCCCTCGTTCAGCCAGATATCCGACCACACGCCCGGAGTGGCGCTGTTCCCGTACCACTGGTGCGCGATCTCGTGCGCCACCGTCGACTCGTCCGCCCCGCCGGAGTAGAACGAGCGCCCCTGGGTCTCGAGCGCGTAGCCGATCTCCTCGTCGTCGACCACCGCGCCGCCCGATCGGAAGGGGTACGGGCCGAACACGGTCGAGAAGTAGTCGATGATGTCGCCCTGCTTCGCCAGCGCGGCCTCGGTCCCCGCCCGGACGTCGCCCGTGATGTCGCGATCGATCGCGTCGACGGTCACGACGCCGCCGCGGGTGGAGCGGACCAGGTCGTAGTCGCCGATGTTCACCATGGCGAGGTAGCTCGCCATGGGGCTCGTCTCGACCCAGCTCGACGTGGTCCAGCCCTTCGAGGTGGTGGGCGACCCCACCGGGACGCCGTTCGCGACCACGGTCCGCCCCTCCGGGACCGTGATGGTGAAGGTGTAGCGGGCCTTGTCGGCCGGGGAGTCGTTGACGGGATACCAGGTGGACGCGCCGTTCGGCTCGCTCGCGACGAGCGCGCCGTCGCTGGTCGACCACCAGCCGAACGGAGCACCCGTGTCGTCCACAGGATTACCGGTCGTCCCCGCGTACTCGATGTTCACCAGAGTCGGCGCGCCCTTCTTCAGCGAGCGGGCCGGAGTGACGATCAGCTCCGCTCCCCGCTGAACGAAGGCCGCCGAGCGCGTGTTCACCGTGACCTTCGACACCGTCAGCCCTGTCAGGTCGAACGACAGCGACCGCAGATCCTGGGTCGGAGCGAGCGTGACGAGCGCGCGCCCGCCGAGGGCGCGGGTGGCCGGGTCGTACTTCAGCACGAGGCTGTAGCTCAGGGCGTCGAACCCCGTGCTACCGAGGCCGGGGAAGTACGGATCCCCCGCGCTGGTGCCGCCGTCGACGGCGCGGGCCGTCGACGAGGGCGCCGCAACGGCTGCGGGAGCGAGGAGGAGCGAGGACACGACCAGCGCGCCGAGCGCGTGGGCTGCACGGAGTCTCATGCGCCGACGATACCCGCCGCAGGTTTCCTGCCTGTTTCTCCGCAGCGCCGACCGGAGTCACCCCGAGAAGGGATCGCGACGAGATGCAGCGACCCGCCACACGTACCCCCCTAGTAGGGCTCCAGCGCGCCGCCGCACTGCTCCGCGCACCGCCGGGCTCCTACCGTGGATCGACCGCGGGTATCGGCTCTCGGCGTCAGCCCGCCGGGAGCATCAGCGAATGCGTCAGTCCATCCTCCGTTCACTCGTCGCCGCCGCGGTCCTCGTCGCGGGCGCCGGGCTCACCGTCGTGACGGCCACTCCCGCCGCGGCCGCACCGGCGTTCTCCACCCCCTGCTTCAGCTCGTCGACGATCGTGCAGCAGTCGGAGTACACGGTGCCGGCGGGAGTCGGCACCGTCCGGGCGGTCCTGAGCGGGCAGAACGGCCAGAGCACCGCCCCCAACCGCATCAACGCGCCGATCGCCGCACCCGGCTCCTCCGGTGGACGCGGCTCCACCCTGACCGTCGAGGTCGCCGTGACCCCCGGCCAGGTGCTGCAGCTCGGTCGCCTCGTCGGCGCCCCCGCCGGAGGTGGTCCGACCGACTTCTTCCTCCCGGGAGGCGCCGGCGGCGACGCTCAGTACCTGTCGACCGTGGGCGCCGACGGCTGCCAGCACGCGCTCGCCGTCGCGGGGGGCGGCGGCGGCGGCGGAGGCACCACCGCCCGCGGCGGCGACGCCGACGCGGGGTCGGGAGCGACGGGCGGCGAGAACGGAGGATCGAACCGTGCGGTCGACGGCGCGGGCGGCGGCGGGGCCTCGGCGAACTCCGGTGGCGGTGCGGGAGCAGCGGGCTACGACCGCTTCGGCTCGTGCGCCGACGGCTCGTCCGGCCGGTCGGGAGCGTTCCTGAACGACGGCGACGGCGGCACGGTGGGCGAACTGCGCCCGAGGACGAACCCCTCCTGCGACACCTTCAACTTCTCCGGTGGCGGCGGCGGCGCCGGCTGGTTCTACGGAGGCGGCGGCGGCTCCTCCTACACCGGCGGCAGCGGGGCCACCCGTCAGGCCGTCAACCACCCGGGCGCCGGCGGCGGCGGTTCCAGCTACGTCGACGGCGCCGCGACCCGGATCTCGCAGACCGCGGGCCCCGCATCCGGCAGCCCGGTGGTCGCTCCGGTGTACGACACCGCCGTGACCGTCAGCAAGACCCCGGACTACTCGACGGCGGGTCAGGAGGTCGTCATCACCGCCCGCGTCACCGTCCCCGCCCTCGGCCGCCCCGCGCCCGCCGGCGGGATCGTCGAGGTCCTGACCGCTCTGGGAACGACGAGGCTCACGATCGACGCGAACGGCGAGGCCGTCCTGCGGACCAGGGACCTCCCCACGGGGTGGAACGACGTGCGCGCGCACTACCCGAGCACCATCACCTCGGTCGAGGCGGGTCGCGAGAGCTGGTCTCCGCTCCCGGCGCTCCGGCACGAGGTCCGGGTCTGCGCGCCGGCACCGGTGATCACTCGGCAGCCCGCGGACATCAGGGGGACGACCAAGTTCCCGTACATGGTCACGCTCGGAGTGAGCGTCTCCCCGGTCTTCGGAGGGATGCCGACGGTCACCTGGCAGTCCTCACGCGACGACGGACGCACCTGGACCGACGTCGCGAGCCGGGCCGGCGTCTTCGACGACGGGACCGCGTTCGTCGAGTCCGGCTCCGACACCCCGGGGTCCGTCAAGTACCGCGCGACCCTCACCACCTGCGGAGGAAGCGTGGTCAGCCAGCCGGCGACCGTCTCCGTCATGGGCGCCCGGTTCGACCTCTCGACGCTCCCGCCGAAGATCTACGGCGACTCGTTCGACATCAGCGGCTACGCCCAGGCGGTCTCCGTGCCGCAGCGCTCGGTCGTCTTCGTCAGCCGGACGGCCGGCACCTGCTCCGTGACCGGCTCGACGGTGACGGTCCTCCATGCCGGTGTCTGCACGATCGCCGCGGACCTCGACCAGATGACGTCCGAGGGCTACGCCCGCGAGGTGCTGCAGAGCTTCACGGCGGGCCGGCGCCCTCTGACGGTGACCGCGAACTCGGTCGACCACCCGCGCGGCTCCCCGGCGCCCGCCTTCACCTGCCGGGCGCCGTTCATCGGCTCGGACACCTGGATCACCCCACCCTCGGTGACCGTGTTCCGGGCGCTCGTCTCGGGCGACGGCGACGTCACCTACCGCGCGGTCGCCAACTGGCAGAGCCTGTCGTTCACCTCCTACGTCCTGCGCTGCAGCGGCGGGACCGTGAGCAGCGACTACACGATCGACGGGTACCGGAGCGGCACGCTCACCATCGTCGCTCCGCTCCCGGTGGTCCCGAAGGTCACCGCGGACTCGCCGACCACGACCTACGGGCAGACACCCCCGACGATCTCCGGAACCGCCTCCGCCGGTCTCTCCGGCTCCCTCTCCTGCGGCGCGTACGCCACCGGCGACACGTCCTTCACCTCGCCCCTCACCCTCACCGCGTCGACGCCGGCGGGGCGCTACACCACCCACTGCAGCGGGCTGAGCAACCCCGGCGGAGCCCTGACCGTCGTCGACGGTGTTCTCACCGTGGCGAAGGCGAGCGTCACGGTCACCGCGAGCAGTCCCGGGATCCAGGCGTACGGCACTCCGACCGCCCCGCGGGTCGACTGCGCCACGTCGGGCCTCGTCGGCTCCGACCGCCTCCTGACCGAGCCCACCGGCGTCGTCCTGTCGGGAGTGCAGAAGATCACCGTCGGGGCCTCCACCCCCGTCGGTTCCTACGTCACGCAGTGCGAGGGAGGCGCCGCGGGCGCCGACTACGTCCTCACGACCGTTCCGGGCTCCTTCTCGATCGGCGACCGCACGGCCCCCGTCCTCACGGTGCCCGGTTCCGTCGTGGCCGACGCGACCGGCGTCTCGGGGGCCGTGGTCACCTTCGCCTCCTCCGCACAGGACGCGACGGACGGCGCGGTCGCCTCGACCTGCGCGCCCGCCTCGGGCAGCACCTTCGCCATCGGGGACACGGCCGTCGACTGCTCCGCCGTCGATGCCGCCGGCAACGTGCAGCGGAGCCGCTTCACCGTCACGGTGACCAGGCTCGCGCAGTCGGTCGCGTTCACGTCCGAACCGCCCGCAGCCGCCGTCGCGCTCGGGACCGTCACGCCGACGGCGACCGGTGGCGCGTCCGGCAACCCCGTGGTGCTCGGCGCATCGGGTTCGTGCGCGGTCGACGGTGCGGTCGTGGTCCTCCTCCGCGGCGGCGACTGCACGATCACGGCCGACCAGGCGGGCGACGGCACCTACGCCCCTGCACAGGCGTCCCAGACGTTCACCGTCGCCAAGGCTCCCCAGGCGCTCGTCGCCGACCTGCCCACGACCGCGGAGCCGGGCAGCACCCTCGCGCTGACCGCGACGGCGACGTCGGGACTGCCGGTCGCGTACTCGGCGTTCGCCGACTGCACCGTCGACTCCCACCCGGGCAGCGCCCCGACCATCACCTTCGCGCCGAACTCCCGGTGCGGACTGCGACTCTCGCAGCCCGGTGACGAGGTCTACGCCGCCGCCGAGGACGTGATCCGGACGATCTCCGTCGGGCGTTCCGCGCAGACGATCACCTTCACCTCCACGCCGCCCGAGCGGGCCTTCGAGGGTCAGACCTACACGGTCTCGGCCACCGGCGGCGGCTCGAGCGCTCCGGTGACGTTCTCGGTCGACGAGAACGGCGACTGCACCCTCGCCGACGACGTCGTGTCGTTCTCGGGCGACGGGTCCTGCACGATCACGGCCGACCAGCAGGGGGACGAGCGCCACAGCGACGCTCCCCCGGTCCGCCAGACCATCATCGTCGGCACCCCCGAGGGCAACCTCGCGTTCGGGAGCGACGCGCCCCGGGGCGCGTCCGCCTTCGAGACCTACCGGCCCGTGATCGTGCCGGGCCCCTCGACGGGCGTCCCGACGCTGACGGCGTCCGGCGCCTGCTCGGTGACGAGCGACGGCTCGGTGCGCAACGACGAGGCCGGACTCTGCCGTCTCCGGCTCGAGCAGCCGGGCGACGGCTACTGGCCGGCCCGGGTGGCGTTCCAGAGCTACTCCGTCGCCCTCCTCCCGCAGACGCTGACCTTCACCTCAGCGGCACCGGCGGCTCCGGTGGTCGGCAGCACCTACACGCCGATCGTGACCGGAGGAACCGGCCCGGCGCCGTTCCTGCGAGCAGCGGACGCGTGCGAGGTCGCCGACGGCGTCGTCACCTTCACGCGGACGGGGCTCTGCACCGTCACCGCGCACCAGGACGGAGACGCGGCGCACGAGAGCGCGCCTGCGCAGATCCAGACCATCGAGGTCCGCAGCCGGACCGCGCAGGAGCTCGCCTTCACCTCCGCCGCGCCGGCGGGCGTCGTGGGCGGCGCGACGTACACGCCGACGATCCGCGCCGGAGGCTCCAGCGCCCCCGTCCGTCTGGACACGACGAGCCCTGCGGTGTGCTCGGTGTCGAGCGGCACAGTGGCCTTCCTCGCAGCGGGCACGTGCGAGCTCACCGCCGACCAGGCGGGCGACGCGACCCACGATCCCGCACCGCAGGTCACGCAGCAGGTGCGCGTGTCCGCCGCGGCGACGCCTCCGAAGAAGGCGCAGACCCTCGCGTTCACGACCACCGTGCCGAGCTCACCCGAGCGCGGCATCGCCTACCCCGTCGCGGCCGCTGCGACCTCCGCGCTCCCGGTCAGGTTCCTCGTGAGCGGCAGCTGCACCCTGACGTCGACCGGTACCGGTACCGCCACGGTGCGACTCACGGGGTCGGCGGCCTGCACCGTCCGCGCGACGCAGGCCGGTGACGCCACCTGGCGCGCGGCGCCCTCCGTCGCGCAGACCCTGCAACTGCGAGCAGGCACGCGCGCGGACCTGACCGTCGCCCTCGCGCCGAGACCGGGCCTGCCCGCGACCGCACCGCTCGCCGGCACGATCACCGTGCGCAACGTCGGCACGCGGGATGCGGCGACCACGACGACGCGGGTCGTCGTCACGGGCACCGTCGCCAGCGCCCCCGGAGCCGTGCGGAGACCGGGCGCGACCAAGGGCACGACCGTCCTGACCTGGACCGCACCCCGCGTGTCCGCCGGGCAGAGCATCACCTACACGGTGACCCTCGCCGACCGCCCGAGCTCGACCACGATCGAGGCGAGGACGTCCACCGCGCTCAGCGACCCGACTCCGGCGAACAACACGGTGAAGCGGACGATCAAGTAGCGGCTCCAGGAGCGAAGGATCCGGTCGACCCGGGCGGACGCTGCGGTGCAGCGTTCGACCCGGGTCGGCGCGCACGAGGCCTGCACCGTCGACACGAACGAGCCGTTCGCCGCGTTCGCCGTTCAGCTCGCCGCACACGAGAGAAGCACCACTCGAAGCAGCGATTCTCGGACCGTCGCCCACCTCTAGGAGGCCAGCGACCACTGAACAGCGCTGACATTCTCTGGCGAGGGTTTCAGCGAAAACTCCCTGGTGCCCCGATCTGCAACTAATCAAAAAAGATGGGAGCGCGCCCTGGTAGCCGCCAGGACGGGAATCAACAGGGGTGAGGAGCCGGATGCACCTACTCCCCCAGTTGGCGTGCAGGCCCTCCGTCAGCGCCAGGTGCGGCTGTCCGACGAGCAGAAGGTCAAGCTGGCCGCTGAGTACGTCGCTGGCGGGAACATCCGGCAGCTCGCAGTGTCGTGGGGCGTGAGCCGAGAAGCAGTGCGGTCAGCACTCAGGCAGCAGCACGTTCCGGTGCGTCAGGTTGTGCTGACCGATCGGCAGCTGGAGGACGCTGTTTCACTGAAGACGCGAGGTTGGTCGCTGAACCAGCTTGATGCGCTCTACGGCGTCGATCTGAAGACGATGAGGGCGAGGCTCCAGTCGCGGGCTCAAGAATCGGAGTAGAGACGACCGACGCCTTTGTGTCGTCCCGTACGTAGTCCGGGTTCTCCATCTGCCACCGCACGAGGGCGAGGATCGCGCGGACGAGCTTCTTCTTGTCAGTGCGCTGCGCGATGGGCACGATGCTGGACGCTCCCCCGCCGCGATTCGAGTCGTGGTGCTTGGCTTCAGAGACAGAGCCGTGAGCCAGCGGTGGACTGCGGTGCCGGCGAACGATCTCCTCGCGCTGCTCGTCCGTGACGTCGTGGCTCGGGAGGCAGTGATGAAGGCGCCCTCGATCAGCTTGAAGCTCTTGCCTACTTCGTTGCGCATCAAGGGGTGCTTCACGTCGAGCTCCTTGCAGTGCTCGACGAACTCCTCCTCTCCGTAGTCACGGTCCGCGGCGTAGTACTCACGGAGATCGAACTGCTTTGTCAGGTTGAGCAGAGCAAAGAAGATCTGCAGACTATGGTCTTGGAAGACCAGCCGAAGGAATTGATGGCAGCGGAAGTGCTCAGCTGAATCGACTCGCGGCACCTACTTGAACTCGGCCAACGCGGTGGCAGCGTCCTTCAACAGTTGAGGCAAGTCTGCCAAATCTGCATCTATAACTGCATTGCGATAGGCGTAGAGATCCTTCTTCGAACGTGAAACGACGTCTCCACCGTTGGCTGTGAGTTCTGTGACAAACGAGGGCCATGCAGCCAATTCGCCCTCCAGGTCATCGTGCCAGAAGATGTATTTGTCTGACACCGTTGTTGGAGCGCCGAACACATGAGGAGTTGCTCCTGCCCGAGAAGTAGCTGCAGGCAGCCACGCGATTATGTCTTCCGTGGATTTCTTGTGGGAACCATGCGCATCAGCTTGCTTCGCAGTATCCGTCGGGTGTTTACGTGCCGCGCCCTCAAAGTCTCCATCGGCTACCACAAATACGGGAATCCCCAGAGCAGTAAGAATCTCTCGGGGAATCCGAATCGCTTCCTTACTTGATACCTCCAGGACCGAGAGGCCTCGAGCATCTAGGTCTAAGTCGAGTCGCGCGCAAATTGCCTCCAGCACTGCGCGGTCCGTCTCGCCCTCAACTAGCGCAACAGCATCAGCAAAGAAGCCTTCTGAGAATTCAGTCGGCACTCGTTTCTCAACAACCTTGCTTATTTTTGTGGAAGCAAGACCTGTTGCGGCCGCAATAGCCGAAGCGCTCGTGCTAGCGATTGCACTGACACCTGCGGAAATAGTGAATCGCCGGAGTGACTCGAAATAGTCTGGGCGCACAAAGTAGGGACTATGGGTCGCAATAACCACCTGGACATTAACCTGTTTGCTGAGCTCAGTCAAAGTGCGCGCGAAGGCACGTGCACGAATCGGGTGCTGATAAATCTCAGGTTCCTCGATACAGACGATCAGTACAGGTAGGTTCGCGAGCTCCTCGACCAAACGTTGCGCAGTATCCGCTTCATCCTCTCCGTCTAGCGGCTCGTGATTCCTCCTCGTGAGTTCGTCGTCCGGAACCAGAGCCTGAAACATCGAGATCATTACTGCTCGCTGCACTCCGTGACCCTGTCGCCCAATATCATTAGTTACACCGTCAATGGTCACATCTGTGCTGACAACAGCTTCAGACTTCGGCGTCCAATCGGGGACCTTCGGAGTGAGATCGATTTTCGCATTTGGTATCAATGCATTGAGGCGCTGGTTTACCCGCTCCGCTTGGGTACGGGTCGAACCTTCAACGCTGGACGTGATCTTTTTCTTCAATTCCTTGATGGCGTCTTCGTTCTCCACGAACCACTCCGCTTGAGCTCGCGCTCCGGCTTCCGCCATTAAGGCTCCGATCAACTCGTTCAATGTTGATCCTTTTCCTGCCGACCCTACGTCCGATGAGATATTAGTTGCGGCCGGAACCAGTACAAGACGAACACATTCGCGCATCACATTTGCGCCATTAATACCGAACATGTGATTGGCGTCATTGTCAGCCACAGCCTCGAGTTGGTCGGAATTGGTGAGATTAGACTCCCATCGCGAAAGCTCCTCGGTAATCTGGACTTTCGTCGGAGAGGAGCCAAGGTCAACGAGATCGGTCAAGGTGTCCCGCGCTTTTGCGTAGGCAGGACGTAGATCCGTGACTTTCGTCATCGCACGAATCTCCGCAAACCCTGGACCTTGCATAGCATTGCCTACGATCTTTTCTTTCTCACCTACTCGCCACGTTCGCCTGAAGGTGGCCGACCTGCCTCGACCGTATTCCTTTAGTCGCTTGCGGTCAGCATCCGTTAGACCAGTGAATGTCACGGCCACTTCTACGAAGCAATCTTCGGGTGCCATCTGCCCTTCGACATAGCCGCTTACATCTGAAGCCGAGATGGTGCCGCCGTTGAAGAACCAGTCGAGGGCGTACAACACCGAAGACTTGCCCGACCCATTTGCGCCAACAAGCGCAATGTAGTCATCGAAGTCGATCGACACATCTTTAAGACTCCGATAATTCTTGATTTGTACTTTGCTGATCTGCATACGACCCGTCCCCCATTGAATGCATTGATTATGACACACTACTAGCAATTTCGATCTGTGGATAAATTTTCAGAGGTAGTGGTTCCGCGAAAAGCGCACAGAACACGTACCGGGAGCCTTGCAGCACCGGCCAATGCAAAATGGTCGACAGAAGTGACGTCGCTTGCAAATGCATTAGGTAATTCTACCTTCGTACCGGTTTCAACAAAAAAGACCGCTCGCTAGTGCGTACGGCCTCTTTTACGGCGCACATGATAATGATAACCATGATAGTTCTGGTGCACCTATCTGCAACAAATCAAAAAAGATGGGAGCGCGCGCTGGGGGCGGACGGCCGCCTGGCCGTTTTGGTCGCCAGTCCGGCTTCACCCAGGAATCGAATTACTCAGTGCCGGGCATTACCGGAAATCCACTCAAATGGAAATTTCTACGGGCTCGTAGATCGGGACATTCCTACAAACTGTGCAGATGACTCGTTCGAAGTCGGGCGAGATCTACCTCTACTTCTACTGCTCAGCGCGTCAGGCGAAGTGGAACGATTGCACACAGAAGGCCGTCCTCATCCACGTCGTGGAGGAGAAGGTCGTCGAGGTATACAAGAAGAGTCTCCGGCTCGACCGCATAGCTCGCGCCGACCTCGAGCGCCTGTTCGACGACGAGCTCGTGGCCACTCGAGGCGACGCCGAGCGCCGACGAGCACAGATCAAGACGGACTTAGAGCGTCTCGAACGCGAGCAGCTGCGGCTCCTTCAGGCTCACTACGCAGACGCGATCTCGCTCGACCTGTTCAAGAAGGAGCAGGACCGCATCCGCGCTGAGCGGACAATCGCCGAGCGAGACGAAGCGAGGCTCACCCAGGACGTGGCCGATGTCGAGCACGCGATCCGGCTCGCCCTCGAGGTGACCGCGGAGTGTGCCAGCGCTTACGGCTGGGCACCCGACCACGTGAAGAGGCTCTTCAATCAAGTCTTCCTCGCGCGTGTTCTCGTTCACGCGGACGAGACCATCACCGTCGAGTTGAACGAGCCGTTCGCCACGATCGCCTCGTCCGCCGTTCAGCTCTCCGCACACGAAAAAAGCACCACTCGAAAGAGTGGTGCTCGGACCCTCACCAGCTTCCTGGAGGCCGAGATCGGCGCCGATCCGGCGTTTTTCTCTAGCAAGGGTTTTAGTAACGACCTGTGGGTGCCCCTGGAGGGACTCGAACCCCCAACCTGCTCCTTAGGACGGAGTCGCTCTTCCATTGAGCTACAGAGGCTGGCCGAGCCAGTGTACCCGTCGGCCGGGCCGAGCTCGCAGCCCGCGGTTGACAGCACCGGACAGACCTGCTTGGTTAGTTACTGCACCAACTAACCACCGAACCACCGCCCAGCAGGAAGGAGCACCCATGGACGACTCCCGGCCGATCTTCCTGCAGATCGCCGAGCAGATCGAGAACGACATCATCGCGGGGGCGCTCCCCGAAGAGACCCAGGTCCCCTCGACCAACGAGTTCGCCGCGTTCCACCGCATCAACCCGGCCACGGCCGGCAAGGGCGTGAACCTGCTCGTCGACGACGGGGTCCTCTACAAGAGGAGAGGCATCGGGATGTTCGTGGCCGAGGGCGCCCGCGACCGGCTGGTCGAGAAGCGCCGCACCCAGTTCCGCGACCAGTTCGTCGCACCGCTGCTCGCCGAGGCCGCCAAGCTCGGCCTCACCCGCGAGGAGCTCGCCACCATGATCAGCGAAGGGGGATCGCGATGAGCGCGGTCATCGAGGTCGCCGGCCTCAGCAAGCACTACGGCAGCATGCACGCCGTCAGCGACGTGAGCTTCACGCTCGAGGAGAACCGGATCCACGGCCTCCTCGGCCGCAATGGAGCCGGCAAGACGACGCTGATGTCGCTCCTCACCGGTCAGGAGTTCGCCAGTTCCGGCGACATCCGCGTCTTCGGCTCGTCTCCTGTCGAGAACGCCGCCGTGCTCTCGCGCACCTGCTTCATCAAGGAGAGCCAGAAGTACCCCGAGGACTTCAAGGTGAAGCACGTCCTGCGCAGCGCCCGCTGGTTCTTCGAGGGCTGGGACGACGACTTCGCGCACCAGCTCGTCGAGGAGTTCCGCCTGCCGCTCGACCGCCGCGTCAAGAAGGTCAGCCGTGGGCAGCTCTCGGCGATCGGCGTGATCGTCGGGCTCGCCTCCCGTGCACCCCTGACCTTCTTCGACGAGCCCTACCTCGGACTCGACGCGGTCGCCCGCCAGCTCTTCTACGACCGCCTGCTCGCCGACTTCGCCGAGCACCCGCGCACCGTCATCCTCTCCACTCACCTGATCGACGAGGTGAGCAACCTGCTCGAGCACGTCCTCGTCATCGACGACGGCCGGCTCGTCGTCGACAGCGATGCGGAGGAGCTGCGCGGCTCGGCCGCGACCGTCGTCGGCACCCGCAGCGCGGTCGACTCCTTCACCGCCGGCCGCGAGGTGCTCTCCCGCAGCGGAGTCGGCGGCCTCGCCTCCGCCACGCTCCCCCGCCTCGACGCCCCCGAGCGCGCACAGGCGGCCGCCCTCGGGCTCGAGCTCGAGCCCGTCTCCCTCCAGCAACTCGTCGTGCAGCTCACGAGCACCACCCCCTCCGGGAAGGACGCATCATGACCACCACCGCCCCTGTGCGGAGCCTCGGCAGCTCCGACCGCCTGCTCCGCATAGTCCGCCTGCACTTCGCCAACCCGGCGACGCTGCTCTACACGCCGCTCGGGATCCTCGCCGCGATCTTCCTCGGCAGCCTCGCGATCTTCTGGGTCGTGCTCCGCACGATCGGCGTCGACCGCGCCGGCGGCGAGTCCGGCGTGCAGGTGTCCGGACCCGGCGCCTTCATCTTCATCTACATGCTCGTCGTCGCGATCCAGGCGGTGAACATCACCTTCGGCCTGGCGCTGGGCTACGGATCCACGCGGCGCGACTTCTACTGGGGCAGCGCTCTCACCTTCCTCCTCCTCTCCGCCGGCTGGACCGCGCTCTACACCGTCATGGCCGCGATCGAGTCGGCGACGAACGGCTGGGGCATGGGCGGGATCCTGTTCCGGGTCGTCGGCTTCGGCGACATCTCGTGGATCGAGCGGGCGTTCGGCGTCTTCGTCCTGTTCCTGTTCTTCTTCTTCGTCGGAGCCGCCGCCGCCTCCGTGTACGTGCGGTGGCGGGCCCTCGGCATGACGGTCCTCTGGATCGGCCTGGGCGCCCTGGCCGTCGCCGCGATCGCCCTGATCAGCCTCACCGGTTCTTGGGACGTCGTCTGGCGCACCGTCGACGCCGTCGGCCCCACCGGCGGATTCGCGCTGCTCCTCGTGCCCACCGCGATCGCCGCGCTCAGCGGCTGGCTGATCCTCCGCCGCGCCACACCCCGCGGCTGAAGCGATCGCATCCGACCGTCCCGAGCGCGAGCGCCGCAAGGCCCTACCGCGCGGGGCGGCCGGATGCGAGCGTGGCGTCATGGCCGCATCCTCGATCACCGCGCTCCCCTCCGCCTCCGAGCACACCTGGGCCGCCCGCGACGCGGACGCCCCGCTGACGCCGGAGACCCTCGAGACCGTCGACGCCTGGTGGCGCGCCGCCAACTACCTTGCCGTCGGCCAGATCTACCTGCTCGCGAACCCGCTGCTCACCGAGCCGCTCACCCGCGATCACATCAAGCCGCGCCTTCTCGGCCACTGGGGCACGACTCCCGGCCTCAACCTGATCTACGCGCACCTCAACCGCGCCATCCGCGAGCGCCACCAGTCGACCCTCTACATCACGGGCCCCGGCCACGGCGGCCCCGGCATGGTCGCGAACGCCTACCTCGACGGCACCTACAGCGAGATCTACTCGCACATCGACGAGTCCGAGGACGGGCTGCGCAAGCTCTTCCGCCAGTTCAGCTTCCCCGGCGGCATCCCCAGCCACGCCGCTCCCGAGACCCCGGGCAGCATCCACGAGGGCGGCGAGCTCGGCTACGCGCTGAGCCACGCCTACGGAGCCGCCTTCGACAACCCCGACCTGCTCGTCGCCGCGGTCGTCGGCGACGGCGAGGCCGAGACCGGCCCGCTCGCCACCAGCTGGCACTCGAACAAGTTCGTGAACCCCGCCACCGACGGAGTGGTCCTGCCGATCCTGCACCTGAACGGCTACAAGATCGCGAACCCCACGATCCTCGCGCGCATCCCGCACGAGGAGCTCGAGAGCCTCCTCCGCGGCTACGGGCACGAGCCCTTCCTCGTCGAGGGCGGCTTCGACGGCGAGGATCCCATGCGCGTGCACGAGCGCTTCGCCGAGGTGCTCGACACGGTGCTCGACCGCATCGCCGCGATCAAGCAGCGCGCCGCCGCCGGCGATCTGACGCGGCCCGCCTGGCCGATGATCGTCCTCAAGACCCCGAAGGGCTGGACCTGCCCCGCCGAGATCGACGGCGTGCAGGTCGAGGGCACCTACCGCGCCCACCAGGTGCCGCTCGCCAACGCCCGCGACACCGAGGAGCACACCCGTCTGCTCGAGGACTGGCTCCGCTCCTACCGCCCCGAGGAGCTCTTCACCGAGAGCGGAGAGATCGCCGAGCGCGTCCGCTCCCTCGCTCCCGAGGGCGAGCTGCGGATGAGCGCCACGCCGCACGCCAACGGCGGCCTCCTGCGGCAGACCCTGAACCTGCCCGATTTCCGCCGCTACGAGGTCGTCGTCGAGTCCCCCGGCGGCACGGTCGCCGAGGCGACGAAGGTGCTCGGCGAGTGGCTCGCCGACGTCATCCGCGCCAACCCCGTCAACTTCCGGATCTTCGGACCCGACGAGGTCGCGAGCAACCGCCTGCAGAGCGTCTACGCCGCCACCGACAAGCAGTGGGAGGGAGAGCTCAGCCCGCTCGACGACCACCTGGCCCGCGCGGGCCGGGTCATGGAGGTGCTCTCCGAGCACCAGTGCCAGGGCTGGCTGGAGGGGTACCTCCTCACCGGCCGCCACGGGCTCTTCACCTGCTACGAGGCCTTCATCCACATCATCGACTCGATGTTCAACCAGCACGCGAAGTGGCTGAACGGCACCCGCGAGATCGAGTGGCGCCGACCGATCGCGAGCCTCAACTACCTGCTCTCGAGCCACGTCTGGCGCCAGGACCACAACGGCTTCAGCCACCAGGACCCCGGCTTCATCGACCACGTCGTCAACAAGAAGCCGGAGGTGGTGCGCGTCTACCTGCCGTTCGACGCCAACACGCTGCTCTCGGTCTACGACCACTGCCTCCGCAGCGTCGACTACGTCAACGTGGTCGTCGCCGGCAAGCAGCCCGCCCCGGCCTGGCTGACGATGGACGAGGCCGTCGCCCACTGCACCCGCGGCCTCGGCATCCTCGAGTGGGCGAGCAACGAGCGGCAGGGCGAGTCCCCGGATGTCGTGCTCGCCTGCGCGGGCGACGTCCCGACCCTCGAGACCCTCGCCGCGGTGAGCATCCTGCGCGAGAAGCTCCCGGACCTCGCGATCCGCACGGTCAACGTCGTCGACCTCATGCGCCTGATGTCCGAGTCCGAGCACCCGCACGGCCTCTCGGACCGCGAGTTCGACGCGGTCTTCACCCCCGACCGCCCCGTCGTCTTCGCGTACCACGGCTACCCGTGGCTGATCCACCGCCTGACCTACAAGCGGACCGGCCACCAGAACCTGCACGTGCGCGGCTACAAGGAGAACGGCACCACCACCACTCCGTTCGACATGGTGATGCTGAACGACCTCGACCGCTACTCGCTGGTGATCGATGTCATCGACCGCACCCCCGGACTCGGCGCCCGCGCCGCCGGCCTCCGCCAGGAGATGCAGGACGCCCGCATCCGCGCCCGCGCCTACACCCGCGAGTTCGGCGAGGACCTCCCCGAGGTCGCGAACTGGACTTGGTCCGGCGAGCGCTCCGGCAACGCCAGCACGGCGACCGGAGGCGACAACGAATGACGCGGCGCGAGGGACGCCCTCCACGGCGTTGTCGTCGGGCGCGATACCGCCGGCATCGCTTCCTCCTCCGCCTTGCGGAGAACGCCCCTCGCACCGCGTCCGGTAGAACACTGCTCGCGTCCCATGGAGCCCCCGCGAGATGCCACTTCAGTACGCGGCACGCCGGCAGACTCGTACCGGAGTGGCATCTCGCAGCTCAGGCGGCCGGAGCTAGGTAGCCGTTCCACTCCGGTTCCATGCGCTCCGCTCCGCGCACGAGCCAGGAGCCGGCACGCGGCACGCGCGGTACCGTGCGCAGGTGCCAGCCCATCTCGGCGGGCGTGCGGTCGCTCTTGGTGTTGTTGCAGCGGTGGCAGCAGGCGACGAGGTTCTCCCAGGTGTCCCGTCCGCCCCGCGACTTCGGCTGGATGTGGTCGATGGTGTTCGCGTGCATCCCGCAGTAGCCGCAGCGGTGGTTGTCGCGCCGCAGCACCCCGCGCCGCGAGACGGGCACCGTCCGCGAGTTCGGGATCCGCACGTAGCGGGTCAGCAGGATCACGGACGGCCGCACGTAGTCGCCGGTCGCCCCGTGCACCGGATTGTCCTCGTCGGCCGCGATGACGGTCGCCTTCTCCGTCATCAGCAGGACGAGTGCCCGCTTGAACGAGACGACCGCGAGCGGCTCGTAGCCCGCGTTGAGAACCAGAGTGCGCATCAGTGACCTCCGAACAGGCGTCGTCCGTCGCACCGCGGCAGCACCCCGGACGCGAAGAAGGGCGCCGTCGCGTGGACGGCGCCCTTCTGGGCCGCGGCTGAGCACCGCGTCGAGTCGTGGTGGCGTATCCGAGTGTCGGAGGAGTGCACCGAGGCGGAGAGGATCCCCGCCCGGATCGAGTCGGTCCGCCGCACGCGCGAACGCAGCCCCACGCAGTGGTGCCCGTTCCGCTCGGTCATCCCGGCACTCCGTCCCTCGACGAACCGCTCCGCTGGTACGGCGGAGTGGGGTTCAGAGTATTCCTTCCGGCGCGAAACACCAGAGGTTCGCCCGAATTCGTCATCCGCATTTCACACCGCGTCCCCCGCGGACGCGAACGAGCCCGCCCCCGGAGAGGGAGCGGGCTCGTCGACGGGCGTCCGGGCTCAGCCCGGGATGCGCACGATGTAGTAGTCGGACGTCCAGATCGGCTGCACGCGGACGCTCGCTCCGGCGTAGGGCGCGTGCAGGATGTTGCCGTTGCCCGCGTAGAAGCCGTCGTGACCGGGCATGATCACCAGGTCGCCGGGCTGCGCCTCCGACACGGGGATCCGGGTGCCCATCGCGGCCTGTCCCGCTGCGGAGTGCGGCATCGAGATGCCGTACTGCGCGAAGACGTACATGACGAGACCGGAGCAGTCGAAGCCGCTCGGGTCCGCTCCGCCGAAGACGTAGGGCACGCCCTGGTACTGCAGGGCGGTGTTGTACACGGCCGAGAGGCTGTAGCCGGTGGTCGGCGCCGACGCGGCGAGCTCGGCGGCCGACGCGCCGTCGTACGAGTTGAACGTCTCGGCGGTCTCCGCGCGGGCGGTCTCGACGTCCGAGGTGTCGGCGACCGGCTCGACGACGGGCTCCGGCTCGGGGGGCGGCGGGGGCGGAGGAGCCGCCTCTGCCGAGAAGCCGTCGCGCGCGATCGCGGCCTGCACGACGCTGCCCGCGACGGCGACGGTCTGCGCCTCGCCCTGACGGAGGAGGTCGGCCTGCGACGCGGCGAACGGGCTGTCGACGTCGGTCCCCGGGGAGAACGCGTAGGCGGGGAGCGCCATGGTCGCGACGAGCGCGCCGGCGAACCCGACGATCGCGACCTTGCCGAGCTTCCGGCCGCGGTGCCGGCGCGGGGTGCCGGCGGGCGACGGGACGAAGTCGGTCACGTCGCGCTGGCGGGCCGGAGCGGTCGGGACCGCACGGCGGGCGACGGGAGCCTCGGAGTGGAACCGCGCGCGCACGACGGGCGGCTGGTTCTCGAAGGAGGCGGTGCTGCGGGGGCTGTTCGGGTGGGTGGAGCGGTACCGGTCGGGGCTGCCGGTGGTGTCGTTCTCGGCCAAAGGGGTGGACCTCCGCGTCCCGTCAGCCCAGGCGGCTGTCCCGTCTCATGCACGAAGCATCGATGTTCACGGTGGTCCGAGACGGGCAGGGGGACGTCGGATTCCGCGCCCTGGAACCGGGGTCCGGATGCAGGGCTCCCCAGAGCGTATGCGACCGTTACCGATTTGTCACCATTCGACGCGGCCCGATCACGACATCGGCGTGCGAGCTGTCCCGGGATGCGCTAGGAGCGCATCCAGCGCTCGCCCAGGCGCCGCTCGGGCACCCGTCGTCAGACGACGAGGAAGATGTGCGCCGCGACCTCGTTGGGGAGCTCGATGCCCGCTTCCGCGCCGTCGATGCGCACGAGGACGTAGCCGTTCAGGGCCGAGAACTCGCCCTCGGCTCCGGGCATGACGCCCGACTGCTTCAACTGGAGCAGCAGCTCGGGATCGACCTGCGCCGGCTCCCCGAGACGACGGACCACTCCGCGCTTGGGCTCGGTCGAACCGGCGACGAAGCGGGGCAGGCTGATGACGCCGTCCGCGAAGCGCGACGCCGGGGTGTCGCCGAGCTCGTCGAGACCCGGGATCGGGTTGCCGTAGGGCGACTCGGTCGGGTGGTCGAGCATCTCGAGGAGTCGGCGCTCGACCTGCTCGCTCATGACGTGCTCCCAGCGGCAGGCCTCCTCGTGCACGAACTCCCAGTCGAGCTTGATGACGTCGTGGAGGAGCCGCTCGGCGAGGCGGTGCTTGCGCATGACGTGGATCGCCTTGCGGCGCCCGTCGGTGGTGAGCTCGAGGTGGCGGTCTCCGGAGACGACCACGAGACCGTCGCGCTCCATGCGTCCGACGGTCTGCGAGACGGTCGGTCCCGAGTGGCTCAGACGCTCCGAGATGCGCGCACGGAGGGGGATGATGTTCTCCTCCTCGAGCTCCAGAATGGTGCGCAGGTACATCTCGGTGGTGTCGATCAGATCCGTCATCTCAGCCTTCCCGTCTCGGCGCGCTCAACCTTACTGGGCACCGTGTCGCAACATCCGCGAAGCCGCACGGCGCCAGGCCTTCGTCACTCGAAGGAGGGGGCGAGCCGGGAACCCTAGTATTAACGCATGCCGGACGTCACCATTCCTCGCGAGCTCCTCCCCCACGACGGACGATTCGGCTGCGGCCCGTCCAAGGTGCGGCACGACCAGCTCGCGCACCTCGCGACCGAGGGCGCGCACCTCCTCGGCACGTCGCACCGGCAGGCGCCGGTCAAGAACCTGGTCGGCCGAGTGCGCGAGCACCTCGCGACGCTGTTCGACGTCCCCGAGGGCTACGAGGTCCTGCTCGGCAACGGCGGCTCGACCGCGTTCTGGGATTCGGCCGCCTTCTCGCTCATCGAGCGCCGCGCCGAGAACCTGACCTTCGGCGAGTTCGGCCAGAAGTTCGCGAAGGCCGCGTCCGCGCCGTTCCTCGAGCCGGCGCACGTGATCTCGGCCCCGGCCGGCTCGCGGAGCGAGGTCGAGGTCCTCGAGGGCGTCGACGTCTACGCCTGGCCGCACAACGAGACCTCGACCGGAGTGATGGCGCCCGTCACGCGCGTCCACGGCGACGAGGGCGCGCTCACCGTGATCGACGCGACGAGCGCCGCCGGCGGCATCGACTTCGACGCCTCGCAGGCCGACGTGTACTACTTCGCGCCGCAGAAGAACTTCGCCAGCGACGGCGGCCTCTGGTTCGGCCTCTTCTCCCCCGCCGCCGTCGAGCGCGTCGAGCGCATCGCGGCGAGCGGGCGGTACATCCCCGAGTTCCTGAGCCTCAAGAACGCCGTCGACAACTCGCGCCTGAACCAGACGCTCAATACGCCCGCGCTCGCGACGCTCCTGCTGATGGAGTCGCAGCTCGACTGGATGAACGGCAACGGCGGCCTCGCCTGGGCGTCGGCGCGGACCGCCGAGTCCTCGTCCGCGATCTACGACTGGGCCGAGGCCTCGTCCGTCGCGACCCCCTTCGTCGAGGTGCCCGAGCACCGCTCGCAGGTCGTCGCCACCGTCGACTTCGACGCGTCGATCGACGCCGCGCTGATCGCGAAGATCCTCCGCGCCAACGGCATCGTCGATACCGAGCCGTACCGCAAGCTCGGGCGCAACCAGCTGCGCATCGCCACCTTCACGGCGATCGAGCCCGACGACGTCCGGTCGCTGCTGAACTGCATCGACCACGTCATCGAGCGCCTGGCCGACTGAGGGGCGGGCGGAGGATGAGGCTGTGGCTCCGCGAGGAGGAGCGTCGACCGAGTCCTCCGCCCTACCCGAGCGACGACGCGCGAGCGCTCCTCGTGGGCTGCCTCGTCTGGGTCGCGGCGCTGATCGGCGTCCTCGTGGCGGCCTCGGTCGGCGTCGACGTGCCTCCGCTCGTGCTGTCGACCGCCGTCATCGGCGTCGTGCTCGGCACCATCGGCCTCTTCTACAGCCGCAACCGCCGCTGAGGGCTCAGGAGGCGTCCGTCTCCATCGTGAGCGTCGCCGCGACCGGATCGACGGACAGCTCCACCGAGACGGCGCCGAGCTGCGCGAGGCTCCCGACGTGCGTTCCTCCGCACGGGATCGACGCTTCGCCGGCTGCGAGCAGGCACCGCCAGGTCCGGCGGGTGCCGAGCAGCTCGTCCTCGCGCTCGATGGCGACGGAGGCGTCCTCCGCCGTCCACTCCGCCAGCAGGGCGTCGATCCGCTCCTCGATCTCCGGCAGAGCCTCCTGCAGCCGGGCGGTGTCGAAACCGCTGCGCCGGAGGCTCTTCCCGAGCCGGTAGACGTCGGTCGACCCCGACGAGCGGATCAGGGAGGACTGGATCGCGGCCTGATCGAAGTCGGGGCTGCCGAGGGAGTCGGTCCGCACGGGCTTGCTCCAGAAGTCGGCGAGCGCCGCATTCAGGGCGAGCGAGGCGAGGTGGCAGGCCGTGTGCCCGCGCGACAGCTCATCGCGGCGGGCCCTGTCGACCTCGACGCGCATCCGCTGCCCCTCGGCGAGCGCGGACGCGTCGGCCACGACGTGCGCGACGACGAAGACCCAGCCCTCGGTGCCGAGGCGGACCGGGAGCCGGTCGCCGAGATGCAGGGTGCGCCCGTCCCACGCCGCGATGCGGCAGTCGAGCAGGCGGTAGCGGACGCCGTCCGCCACGAGGACGCCCTCGTCGGGTCCCTGGTCCGGCCAGGTCGGGTCGACGGGATGAGCGGCCGTCGCGTCGAGGACGACCGCCCAGCGGCCCTCCTCCACCACCTCGAGGTGCACGATCTCCCCCTCGGAGGAGGTGGCGCCGTCGGGGTAGGAGACGAGCGTGTCGATGCCGATCACGCCGCCCCCTCCCCCGCTGTCACCACGGGAGTCGCCGACTCAGCGGTCGTCGTCATCCCGGTCGTCGTCGGAGTCGTCGTCGTCATCGTCGTGGTCATCGTCGTCGTCGTCGTCGGAGTCGTCATCGTCGGACTCGTCATCGTCATCGGAGTCGTCATCGTCGTCCGAGTCGTCGTCGTCCGAGTCGTCGTCGTCGTCGTCATCCGAGTCGTCGTCGTCGTCGAGCACGACCTGGTCGTCGAACTCGTCCTCCGAGTCGGGAGCGTCCTCGTCCGCCTCGTCGTCGTCCTCGTCCGAGTCGTCCTCGTCCGAGTCGTCCGACTCCTCGCCGGCCGCGTCCTGCGCCGCGCGGTAGTCCGCCAGGCGATCCGTCCACGGCACCCAGTCCGGAGCGAGCACCGCTCCCTCGCCGGGCAGCAGCTCGACCTCGAGCACGTTGACGTCCTCGGTCTCGTCGATGCGCGACAGCGTCGCCGTCCAGAGCCATCCCGGGTAGCCCCGCATGAGGTTCGCGAACTGGAGCGAGACCACGTGCTCGCCCTGCGCCAGCGTCGCCACCAGCGGCCCGATGGTTCCGAGCGGAGCGACGTCGGCGAGCGCTTCGCGGGCACGGTCCTCGGAGTCGGCGAGCACGGCGTCGAGCTCGTGGACGGGCTCGACGGGCTCGTCCTCGACGACGTCCTCGTTCCCCGGCTCGGAGCCGTCGACCACGAGGTCGGCCTCCGACTCGGATCCTCCCGTCGCGCTCTCGACGGCCGACTCGTCCACGGCGGCCGGGAGCCCGGACTCCGCATCGGACTCGGCCCGAGGCTCGTAGAGCTCGGCGGAGGCCTCCGGAGTCGTCCCCTCTCCCTCGGTGGAGACGTCGGCGCTCACGATCGACGAAGCCGCCTCGACGGTCGACGCATCGGCGCCCTCGGGCTCGGTCGCGTCATCCGCGGCAGCACCGGCGGTGCCGGTCGGCAGGAGGGACTCCTCCCCCTCGGACGACGCGAGGTCGCCGGTCGTGCCGTCGACGTCAGGCATCCAGCTCGTCCGCCACCCGGCGCAGCAGCGCCGCGATCTTGCGGCCGTGCGCCTTGTCGGGGTACCGACCGCGCTTGAGGCCCGTGCCGATGCCGTCGAGCAGCTTGACGGTGTCCTCGACGATCACCGACATGTCGTCGGCCGACTTGCGGTTCATCTTCACCATGCTGGGGGGCGCCTCGATGACCCGGGCGGTCAGGGCCTGAGCCCCGCGCTTGCCGTCGGCGATGCCGAACTCGAGGCGTGTGCCGGGCTTCACCGCGGTCCCCGAGGGCAGCGCGGAAGCGTGCAGGAAGACCTCCTGGCCGTCATCAGTGCTGATGAAGCCGAAGCCCTTCTCCTCGTCGTAGAACTTGACCTTGCCGGTAGGCATGCAGAACCCCTCCTGGAATCGAAGCAACCACCAGTTTAGAGGCTCTCCGGTGCGGCCTATCCTTGGGGGGTGAAGCCACAGCAGCCGGCGGGCATCGGACGCGCCGAGCGCACCCTCGCCTACATGTTCATCGCGATCATCGCCGTCACGGTGCTCGCGTTCCTCGCGATCCTCCTCGCGCCCCTCCTCGGAGTCGAGCGGTACGAGGGTCCGCTGTGGCAGTTCGTCTTCGCCGTCCCCCTCGTGGGCCTGCCCATCGCCTTCCTGATGATGATCGCGATGCTGGTCGTCGGAGTGCGTCGACGCCGCGCGTCCTGATCGCACCGACGGCACCGGGGCGGTGTCGAGCCGCCCACCACTCGGCTCCCAGATTCCGTTCAGGCAACGCGCAGAAGATGTCCTCATGGACGGACCCCGCATTCTCATCGTCGACGACGAGCCCAACATCAGAGACCTGCTCACCACGAGCCTCCGCTTCGCCGGCTTCGCCGTGCGTGCGGTGGGCAACGGCGCGCAGGCCATCTCGGCCGTCCTCGAGGAGGAGCCCGACCTGATCATCCTCGACGTCATGCTGCCCGACATGAACGGGTTCGGCGTCACGAAGCGCCTGCGGTCGGCGGGCTACACCTCCCCCATCCTCTTCCTCACGGCGAAGGACGACACGGAGGACAAGATCACCGGTCTCACCGTGGGCGGTGACGACTACGTCACCAAGCCGTTCAGCCTCGACGAGATCGTCGCGCGCATCAAGGCGATCCTCCGCCGCACGATGCACGCCGAGGAGGACGCGGTCATCCGCGCCGGCGAGCTGACGATGGACCAGGACACCCACGAGGTCCTGGTCGGCGACGAGCCGGTCGAGCTCAGCCCCACCGAGTTCAAGCTGCTCCGCTACCTGATGCTCAACCCCAACCGCGTGCTCAGCAAGGCGCAGATCCTCGACCACGTGTGGGAGTACGACTTCAACGGCGATGCGGGCATCGTCGAGTCCTACATCTCGTACCTCCGACGTAAGCTCGACACGCATTCGGAGGAATCGCTCATCCAGACCAAGCGAGGATTCGGATACATGCTGAAGGTCGCGAAGGCCTAGCCTCCGAGTCCTGATCGACGTCGCGGAGCCCGGAGCCCCGCACCCCGGCGGTCGCCCCCTCGCGGGGCGGCCGCCGTTCCGCCATCGAGGGAGTCCCACCGCCATGCACCAGACCCTGGCCGAGCGGTGGAACTCCATCTCCCTGCGGACCAAGATCACCGCGGTGACGGTCCTGCTGCTCACCCTCGGCCTCCTCGTCTCCGGCATCGGGACCATGACGATGCTGAAGCCGCAGCTCATCTCGCAGCTCGACCGCGATCTCGCGGTGAAGGCGCAGCTGGTCGCCAACACGTTGAGCGCCAAGGGCGAGGCGGGTCTGAGCGACGACGACAACCTCTACGTCGGCGCGGTCTACGACTCCGAGGGCGTGCAGGGCGACTCGACGGCGATCGGCCCGAACGACCCCGCCTTCCCCACGAGGTTCACGCTCGACGAGGCCCTCGATCTCGGAGACGATCGCGCCACGATCGAGAGCGTCAACGGCAAGATCGAGTACCACTTCGTCGCGACGACCTACTCGCAGGGCAACCAGGTCCAGACGCTGCTGCTGGCCACGTCCACGCGCGGCGTGGACAACATCATGACCATCTACCTCACGATCTTCCTGGGGTTCGGAGTCGCGATCGTCGTGATCGGCGCCATGCTCACGCGCCTGCTCGTCACCACCACCTTCGCCCCGTTGCGCGAGGTCGAGCGCACCGCCGCCGCCATCGCCGACGGCGACTTCAGCCAGCGGCTCGACGGCACCACGCCCAACACCGAGGTCGGGCGGCTGAACCGGTCCCTCAACGCGATGCTCGGCCGGATCGACACCGCGTTCCGCGACCGTGCGCGCACGATCGATCAGATGCGCCGCTTCGTCGGCGACGCCAGCCACGAGCTGCGCACGCCCCTGGTCTCGGTCCGCGGCTACGCCGAGCTGTACCGGATGGGCGCTCTCCAGACGCCCGAGGCCGTCGGCCAGGCGATGGAGCGCATCGAGAAGGAGGCGATCCGCATGGGCGGCCTCGTCGAGGACCTGCTCGAGCTCGCCCGCCTCGACGAGACGAAGCCGCTCGCTCTCGCCCCCGTCGACCTGATGCCCCTCGCGCGCGACGCAGCCATGGACGCGATGGCCTCCTGGCCCGACCGTGACTTCGGCGTCGAGACCCGTGACGACACCCCCCTCGAGACGCCGGCGCTCGACGACGACGAGCTCCCCGGAGCCGAGACGCAGCCGCTGCAGACGGCGGCCGCCGGGCTGACCGGTCCCATCGCCGCCGCCGGCGCCCGCCTCGCCCGACTCCGCCGACGCCCCAGCCGCGTGAAGGCCGAGGAGATCGCCGCAGGGACGGCCGAGCCCGCTCCCGAAGAGGCGGGACTCCCCGCACTGGTCATGGCCGAGGAGAACAAGATCCGTCAGGTGCTGACGAACCTGATCGGCAACGCGGTGCGGTACACCCCCGAGGACACCCCGATCGAGATCGGAGTCGCGGTCGACCGCGCGCGCCGCCTCGCGTTCCTCGAGGTCATCGACCACGGCGAGGGCATCCCGCCGCAGATCCGCGAGAAGATCTTCCAGCGCTTCTGGCGCGCGGACACGTCCCGCACCCGTGAGACCGGCGGCAGCGGTCTGGGGCTGGCGATCGTCTCCTCCATCGTGGCCGCGCACAAGGGCCGGGTCGACGTCGTCGAGACCCCGGGCGGCGGAGCGACCTTCCGCGTCGCCCTGCCCCTCCTCACCGTGGGCCCGAACGGCGAATCCTCCCCAGCCTCGGTCTGAGCGCCACCGGCGGAGACGCCGGGAGTCCTACCGTTCTCGCACGCGCCGATCGGCGCTCACCGGAACGAGAGGACTCCCCCCATGACCCGCTACCAGACCGATATCGATGCGATGACCACGATGACCGGCACCGCGCACGGCTACATGGACCGCATCCAGACCGAGGTGTCGGGGCTGCTCGCGCAGCTGACCGGGCTCGAGGCGGTCTGGCAGGGCCAGGCCTCGAACGCCTTCCAGGGCGTCGTCGGAGTCTGGCGGTCGACGCAGGCGCAGGTCGACGAGGGCCTCGCCACGATCACGCTCGCACTCGGCACGGCCGCGCAGCAGTACGCCGACACCGAGCAGGCGAACGCGCGCCTCTTCGGCTCCTGAGCGTCGAGCACGACGGAGCCGCCGTCCGCGCGCGGCCGGGAGCACCCGGAACGCACGGAAGGCGGCTCCCCCGGAGGGGAACCGCCTTCAGCGCGTGGTGCGGGCCGGACTAGAAGTCCATGCCGCCCGTGGGGTCGCCGGCCGGAACCGGGTTCTTCTCGGGCTTGTCGGCGACGACGACCTCGGTGGTGAGGAAGAGGCCGGCGATCGACGCCGCGTTCTGCAGCGCCGAGCGGGTGACCTTGACCGGGTCGATGATGCCGGCGGCGATCAGGTCGACGTACTCGCCGGTCGCGGCATTGAGGCCGTGTCCGGTGGGCAGCTCGCGGACCTTGGCGGCGACGACACCGGGCTCGAGACCGGCGTTCAGCGCGATCTGCTTGAGCGGCGCCTCGATGGCGACCTTGACGATGTTCGCACCGGTCGCCTCGTCTCCGACGAGCTCGAGCTTGTCGAACGCGAGCTTGCCGGCCTGGATGAGGGCGACGCCACCACCGGCGACGATGCCCTCCTCGACGGCGGCCTTCGCGTTGCGGACGGCGTCCTCGATGCGGTGCTTGCGCTCCTTGAGCTCGACCTCGGTCGCCGCTCCGGCCTTGATGACCGCGACGCCACCGGCGAGCTTCGCGAGGCGCTCCTGGAGCTTCTCGCGGTCGTAGTCGCTGTCGGTGTTCTCGATCTCGGCGCGGATCTGCGCGACGCGACCGGCGATGGCCTCGGCGTCGCCGGAGCCCTCGACGATGGTGGTCTCGTCCTTGGTGATGACGACCTTGCGGGCCGAGCCGAGGAGGTCGAGGGTGACGTTCTCGAGCTTGAGGCCGACCTCCTCCGAGATGACCTGGCCGCCGGTCAGGATCGCGATGTCCTGGAGCTGGGCCTTGCGGCGGTCGCCGAAGCCCGGGGCCTTGACGGCGACGGACTTGAAGATGCCGCGGATCTTGTTGACGACCAGGGTCGCCAGCGCCTCACCGTCGACGTCCTCGGCGATGATCAGCAGCTGCTTGCCCGCCTGGATCACCTTGTCGACGACGGGGAGGAGGTCCTTGATGTTCGAGACCTTCGAGTTGACGATGAGGATGTAGGGGTCCTCGAACACCGCCTCCTGGCGGTCGGGGTCGGTCACGAAGTACTGCGACAGGTAGCCCTTGTCGAAGCGCATGCCCTCGGTGAGCTCGAGCTCGGTGCCGAAGGTGTTCGACTCCTCGACAGTGACGACGCCCTCCTTGCCGACCTTGTCGATCGCCTCGGCGATGATCGCGCCGATCTCGGGATCCGCGGCCGAGATGGAGGCGGTCGCCGCGATCTCGTCCTTGGTCTCGATCGCCTTGGCGCCGGCGATGAGCTCGGCGGTGACGGCCTTGACGGCCTTCTCGATGCCCTTCTTCAGGGTGATCGGGTCGGCGCCGGCCGCGACGTTGCGCAGGCCTTCGCGGACCAGGGCCTGGGCGAGGACGGTCGCCGTGGTGGTTCCGTCGCCGGCGACGTCGTCGGTCTTCTTGGCGACCTCCTTGACGAGCTCCGCGCCGATCTTCTCGTAGGGCTCGTCGAGCTCGATCTCCTTGGCGATCGAGACGCCGTCGTTCGTGATGGTGGGAGCGCCCCACTTCTTCTCGAGCACGACGTTGCGGCCGCGCGGGCCGAGGGTCACCTTGACCGCGTCGGCCAGAGTGTTGAGTCCACGCTCGAGGCCGCGGCGGGCTTCTTCGTCAAAAGCAATGATCTTGGCCATGTGTGTTTCTCGTCCCTCCCGGACGTCAAGAAAGTTTCATTCCTGGCACTCGGATGAACCGAGTGCCAAGAGCGATTCTGGCACTCGCGGGTGACGAGTGCAAGCGACGCGACACGGGGAGGAACGACAGGAGCCGCCGTCCGCACGGGGCGGGCGACGGCTCCTGGATCGAGCGCCGGGTCAGACCAGGCGCACCGCTTCCGCCTGGGGTCCCTTCGATCCGGTGCCGACCTCGAAGGCGACGTGCTGGCCCTCCTCGAGGACCTTGTATCCCGACATGTCGATCGCGGAGTAGTGGACGAACACGTCCTGCCCGCCGCCGTCGACCGTGATGAAGCCGTAGCCCTTCTCAGCGTTGAACCACTTGACGGTTCCGTTCGCCATTTCCACTCCCAAGTACTGTGCTGCCCTCGACACGAGCGATGCGCGCGTGCCTCCGAGTCGAGATACTAATCCGCGGTACAGGCCCGGAAACGGCGTGATCGCGCGTTCGGGAAAGAGTTGTCCGCGATTCAACACGGATTAAACGTGCCGGAAACAGAAGACCCGGTGACGGCGGGGTTCGCCCGCGTCGGAGCGAGGTCCCGAGGCTCAGCCGACGGGGTAGTCGGTGCCCAGGACCACGACGAGATCGCCGGTCTCGATGAACTCGTCCCCCTGCACCAGAGCCCCGACTCCGAGGGACTCGACCAGGCCGAGCGCGGCTCCCTGCAGCGCGGGGTCGGAGTAGTAGACGGTCGTCGCCGCCTGGTCCTCGGAGCTGGCGTTCGCGACCGTCGGCACCGTCCAGCCGTCCGTCGTCAGCACGTCGCCGGCGCTGGCAGCGAGCCCGGCGGTCGGGGTGCCGTTGAGCACGGCGATCTGGAGGGACGGGTCCACCGTCGGAGCGACCTCCGGCGTCGCGTCGGCGATGCCGGTGGGAGCGGTGAAGACGTCGTCGAACTGCACCCGGTTGTCGATCACGAGGAGGCCGATGAAGCCGAGGAGGACGATCACTCCGGTGGCCAGCGCCGCCCAGGCGAGGGCGATGAGGCGGGCGTGCGGGGCGGGCGGCCGGCGGTGCGCGCCGACGCGTCCCTCCGTCGCGGGGATCTCGTCGAAGCGGTCCTTCGGGTGCGTGTTCGACATCGAGGTCGGAGCCGGCCTTCCGTTGCGGTCTGCGCGAGCAGCGGGTCTACTCGGGGCGCCCGAGGCGCCGCGCGGCGCGGGCGCCGGAGCGCCCGTCGCGGATGCGCAGGAGGCGCTTCACGAGCATCGGGTCGTGGGCGAGGGCCGCGGGAGAGGCGAGGACCGCGCCGAGGACCTGATAGTAGCGGGCGACCGAGAGCCCGAACCTGGATCGGATCGCGTCCTCCTTGTCACCGGAGCGCGAGGTCCAGTCGCGCTCGAAGTCGAGCACCTCCCGGTCGCGCTCGGAGAGCGGAGCGCTCGACGCGCTCGTGCTCCGCGCCGTTCCCGTCGTCCCGCTCATCCGTCCAGGGTAGGCACGCCCGCCGCCGACTCCGCGGAGGCGCTCCGGTACATGCTCACGTGCATGATCCCCGCCTCCTGGTACTCGTCGCCGAACGCGATGAAGCCCGAGCGGGCGTACAGGCCGGCGACCTGCGACTGGGCGTGCAGGAGGATCGCCTCGTCGCCGTGGCGCCGGATCACCGCCTGCACGAGCGCGTGCGCGAGCCCCTCGCCCCTCCTGTCGGCACGGGTGACGACCCGGCCGATGACGCGGTGCGCGTCGGCGTGCTCCGGCTCGGCGTCGACGAGCGTGCGGAGGTAGGCGGCGGTCCCGCGCCCGTCGGCGATCCACCAGTGCCGCGCGGTCGGCTCGAGATCGCGGCCGTCCAGCTCGTCGTCGTCGACGCGCTGCTCCCGGAGGAACACGTCGGTCCGCAGCCGCGCGAAGGCGTACACCTCCTCGGTCGAGAGTTCGCTCCACGCTTTCGAGATCACGGAATTCGCCTGCACGGCTGGGAGTTTACGAGAGAGGAGGGGAGCGACCTCCCCCGTAAACTGGCGAGCAATCCTAGGGAGACCCATGTCGTCGTATTCCGTGAACAAGACCGACGCCGAGTGGCGCGAGGAGCTCGACCGCGAGCAGTACGCCGTCCTGCGCGAAGCCGCCACCGAACGTCCGTGGACCGGCGAGCTGCTCGACGAGCACCGCTCCGGCCTCTACACCTGTGCCGCCTGCCACGCGGAGCTCTTCCAGAGCGGCACCAAGTTCGACTCCGGCTGCGGATGGCCGAGCTTCTACGAGTCGGTGAACCCCGATGCCGTTCAGCTGATCGAGGACAGCACACTCGGCATGGTGCGCACCGAGGTGCGCTGCGCGAACTGCGGCTCGCACCTCGGCCACGTGTTCCCCGACGGCTTCGGCACCCCGACCGGCGACCGGTACTGCATGAACTCGATCGCCCTCGAGTTCCAGGCCGAGAGCGAGTGACCGTGTCCACCCCGGTGCTCGACGCCGTCCTCGCGCGACGATCGCGCTCCAAGGTGACGGCGGAGGCACCGGGCCACGACGAGATCGCGACGTACGTCTCGGCGGCGTCGCGTCTCGCCGACCACAGCTCGCTGCGCCCCTGGCGGGTCATCGAGATCCGGGGCGCGGCCCGCGACCGTATCGGGCGCAGCTTCGCCGCGGCGTCGGGGGCCAAGAAGGACCCGCGGAAGTACATCGAGAAGACGCACCGCGCCTCCCTCCTTCTGGCCGTCGTGGTGAGCACGAAGAAGTCGAGCGTGCCGGACTGGGAGCAGGAGGCGGTCGCCTCGGGCGTCGCGCACCTGCTGAGCCTGCTGCTCGACGAGGCGGGCTGGGGCGTCTTCTGGCGCACCGGCTCCTACACCCGGGCGAAGGCGGTCCGGAAGGCGCACCGCCTCGAGAAGGGCGAGGAGCTGCTCGGCTGGCTCTACGTCGGGCGGCCCGACGGCAAGATCGGCGGGCCCAAGCGCCCCACCCCGGCCGAGAAGCACCTCAGCGTCCTGCAGCCATGACGCCCGCGGGCGCCGCCCCGATCGCGGTGCGGCGCCCGCGATAGTCTGTCCCGGTGCCTCCGGGCGCACCTGCCGACGTGGCGCAATTGGTAGCGCACCCGACTTGTAATCGGGCGGTTACGGGTTCGAGTCCCGTCGTCGGCTCCACGTCTCGCCTCCCGTGCAGCCCTCCGGCTCGTCTGTTGCCGCGCGCCCGCGCGCTGTCACCGGGGCGAACGAGAGAAGGGCACGTCCGGTCGAACCGGACGTGCCCTTCTCTTGTCTGCGCCTCTGGTCAGCCCGCGGCAGGAGTCGGCGTCGGCGTCGCGGAGGAGTACGTGTCGGCCGCCGCGGCGAGCACGAACGAGCTGAACGCCTCGGGGTCGGTGAGCGAGCCGGAGTACGCCTCGCCGTTCACGAGGACGGTCGGCGTGCCCGACACCTTCTCGACCTCGGAGCCCGGCAGGGGTCCGGAGGTGGCGCGCTCGGTCGCCGCCTGCACCCAGCTCGTGAAGGAGCCGTCGTCGATGCAGGAGTCGACCGCGGCGGTGTCCTCGACTCCGGCGTCGGCGGCGTAGCCCTTGAGCTCGTCGTCGGACAGGCCGTCGGTCCCCTCGGCGGGCTGGTTCTCGAACAGGAGGGAGTTGAAGTCGAAGAAGGAGTCGGGCGAGGAGTCGGCGACGCAGGCGGCGGCGTTCGCGGCGCGCTCCGAGTACTTGGTGCCGTTGGAGCGCGGAGTCAGGATCGCGATCGGGTGGATCTCGACGGTGGCGGCGCCGCTGTCGACCCACTCCTTGATCTGCTCGCCGTTCGTCGTCTCGAACTCGCCGCAGTAGGGGCAGAGGTAGTCGACGTAGACGCGGATGTCGACGGTGCCAGTGGAGGTGTCGAGAGCACTCGGGCTGGGAGTGCCGCTCGCCGGGACGGGGTCGGAGGTCTGAGCGATCAGCCCCTCTCCCACGACCAGACCGTCGCTGGCCATGTTCGCCGGGCCCGGGCCGACGTCGGCGGGACGGAGGTTCGGGACGAGGACCAGGGCGACGACCGCGACGACGGCGATCACGACGACGGCGAGGCCTCCCTGCAGCAGCAGGCGGCCCGCGCGGTCGCGGCGCTTCTGCTGCTCACGGAGCCGTCGGGCCTTCTCCCTCGCTGCCTCTCGACGCTGGTTCTTCGAGAGACGGTCGTTGGCTCCGCCGTTGGTCATGACAAGGACACTCCGAGAAAGAGAGGGGGAAGTCGTCGCCGGGTCGCGACTCGCCGGAATCCTACGCGCGAGCCCTGGGAATCCCCCAAACGGCGGATATGCGACGGTCTCGGGGAGGCGACCGGGCCCGCGGTGGCGGGTTCCCGACGCGTGGCATACTGTGACGGTTGGCCGACGTCGTCCACACGACGATGACCATCATCAATTCCATTCACTCGGATCGTCCGGCACGTACCTGCCGGTGAAGGAGCAAGAACAATGGCGTCCGTAACTTTCGACCACGCGTCCCGCGTCTACCCCGGGGCCACGCGTGCCTCCGTCGACAAGCTCAACCTCGAGGTGGGCGACGGCGAGTTCCTCGTCCTCGTCGGCCCCTCCGGCTGCGGCAAGTCGACCTCCCTGCGCATGCTCGCCGGCCTCGAAGAGGTCAACGAGGGCCGCATCCTGATCGGCGACCGCAACGTCACGGACGTGCCGCCGAAGGACCGCGACATCGCGATGGTCTTCCAGAACTACGCGCTGTACCCGCACATGTCCGTCGCCGAGAACATGGGCTTCGCGCTCAAGATCGCCGGGATCAACAAGGACGAGCGCGCCGCGCGGGTCCTCGAGGCCGCGAAGATGCTCGACCTCGAGCCCTACCTGAACCGCAAGCCCAAGGCCCTCTCCGGTGGTCAGCGCCAGCGCGTCGCGATGGGCCGCGCCATCGTCCGCAAGCCCCAGGTCTTCCTCATGGACGAGCCGCTGTCGAACCTCGACGCCAAGCTCCGCGTCTCGACCCGCACCCAGATCGGCACCCTCCAGCGCCGCCTCGGCATCACCACGGTCTACGTCACCCACGACCAGACCGAGGCGCTCACCATGGGCGACCGCATCGCGGTCCTGAAGGACGGCCTCCTCCAGCAGGTCGGCAGCCCGCGCGACCTGTACGAGAACCCGAACAACGTGTTCGTGGCCGGCTTCATCGGCTCGCCCGCGATGAACCTGTTCCACGCGGACGTCACCGACGGCGGCGTCAAGTTCGGCGACACCGTCCTCCCGATCGCCCGCGAAGCGCTCGCGAAGACGAGCCAGAAGGTCGTCACCCTCGGCGTGCGTCCCGAGGACGTCACCGTCTCGACCCAGCCCGGCGGCCTCCCCATCGAGGTCGACCTGATCGAGGAGCTCGGCTCGGACGGCTACCTCTACGGCCACACCGAGGTCGAGGGACGCCGCACCGACATCGTCGCGCGCGTCGACGGCCGCGTGCACCCCACCGCGGGCGACCGCGTCTACGTGACCGCGAACCACCGCGTGCACATCTTCGACGCGGAGTCGGGCGAGCGCCTCTCCTGAGGCTCCCCCTCCGCGCACACGCTGCCGCCGTCTCCTCCGGGACGGCGGCAGCGTTCGTTAGCGCTCCTCCCCCGCCCGACTCCGACACGAACGGCGCTCCATGTCCGGATCCCTGAACATCACCTCCGCCACCGTCGACCCGGCCCTCCTCGACCTCCCGTGGAACCTGCGCCTGAACGACTGGCCCGACGAGTACATCGCCGCGCTGCCCAAGGGCATCTCCCGTCACACGGTGCGCTTCGCCCACCTCTCGGGCCATGTGGTCGCCGTCAAGGAGACCACTGCCGAGATGGCGCGCCGCGAGTACGAGATGCTGAAGACGCTGCAGCGCCTCGACGTCCCCTGCGTCGTGCCCGGCGCCGTCATCGCGAACCGCACCGACGACGAGGGCGGCGAGCTGCCCGCCGTGCTGGTGACTCGCCACCTCAAGTTCTCGCTGCCCTACCGCGCCCTCTTCTCGCAGACGCTGCGGCCCGACACGGCGACCCGCCTCGTCGACGCCCTCGCGCTCCTGCTCGTCCGGCTGCACGTGATCGGCTTCTTCTGGGGCGACGTGTCCCTCTCGAACACGCTCTTCCGCCGCGACGCCGGCGCGTTCGCCGCATACCTGGTCGACGCCGAGACCGGTCAGCTCTACTCGGGCGGGCTGTCGAACGGCCAGCGCGAGAACGACCTCGAGATCGCCCGCGTCAACATCGCCGGTGAGCTCCTCGACCTCGAGGCCGGCGGGCGCGTCGACGAGGACCTCGATCCGATCACGGTGTCGGACGGGATCGTCGCGGCGTACCGCAGCCTCTGGAAGGAGCTGACCGGCGTCGAATCGTTCGCCACCTCCGAGCGCTGGCGCATCAACGACCGGGTGAACCGCCTGAACGACCTCGGCTTCGACATCGAGGAGCTGGCGATCAAGACCGACGACGCCGGGTCGACGGTGCGGATCCAGCCGAAGGTCGTCGACGCCGGTCACCACCAGCGCCGCCTCCTCCGCCTGACCGGGCTCGACGCCCAGGAGAACCAGGCGCGGCGGCTGCTGAACGACCTCGACTCGTACACCGCGACCTACGGCAAGCAGGGCCTGGACGAGGAGATGGTCGCGCACGAGTGGCTGGCGCAGGTGTTCGAGCCGGTCATCCGCTCGATCCCGCGCGACCTCAAGGGGCGCCTGGAGCCGGCCGAGATGTTCCACCAGCTGCTCGAGCACCGCTGGTTCATGTCGCAGCAGCAGGCGCGCGACGTGCCCCTCGCGGAGGCGGTCACGGCGTACGTGAACGACATCCTCCGCCACCGCCGCGACGAGGCCACGATCATCGCCCCGCCGACCGAGGCGCTGACGCTGCCGAACCTCGTCATCGACGAGGCGGGCGACGCCGAGCTCACCGACGAGGACGCCGAGGTCGACTGGACCAAGAACGTCTGACCCGATCGACGAAGGGCCCGTGCGGAGCGATCCGCACGGGCCCTTCGGTGTTCGTATCGACCCCGCGAGGGGTCCGGCGCGGTGAGCTGCAAGGCGGAGGAGGAAGCGATACCGGCGGTATCGCGCCCGACGACAACGCCGCAGATCGCTGTGCCGGGCCCCTCGCGGTGAGCTGCAAGGCGGAGGAGGAAGCGATACCGGCGGTATCGCGCCCGAGGACAACGCCGCAGATCGCCGTGCCGGGGCCTTCGCTACTCGGTCGAGGCCCGGAGTTTGGTGATCTCGTAGAGCGCGACGGACGCCGCGATGCCCGCGTTCAGCGACTCGGCCGCCGAGCTGATCGGGATCGAGACGATCGCGTCGCACTGCTCGGTGACGAGGCGGGACAGCCCCTTGCCCTCGCTGCCGACGAGCACGAGGAGCGGCCGGTCGGCGAGCTCGAGGCCCGGCAGCATCGTGTCGCCGCCGCCGTCGAGGCCGATGACGAAGACGCCGTCGCGCTTGAAGTCCTTGATCATCGCGGTCAGGTTCGACGCCATCGCGACGGGCACGCGCGCGGCGGCTCCCGCCGAGGTCTTCCATGCGGCCGAGTTGAGCCCGACCGAGCGGCGCTGCGGCACGATGACCCCCTGGCCGCCGAACGCGGCGACGGAGCGGATGATCGCGCCGAGGTTGCGCGGGTCGGTGATGCCGTCGAGGGCGACGAAGAGCGGCGTCTGCGCGCGCGAGAAGCTGCGCTGCAGCAGGTCGCTCGGGTGCGCGTACTCGTACGGCGGCACCTTGAGGACGAGGCCCTGGTGCACCGAGTCGGGGCCGGCGAGGCGGTCGAGCTCGGGACGCATGATCTCGAGGACGGGCAGGCCGCGCGCGGTGGCGAGCTTCAGCGCCTCCTTGACCCGCTCGTCCATCTCGATGCGCGTCGCCACGTAGAGGGTCGTCGCGGGGATCTTGGCCCGCAGCGCCTCGAGGACGGAGTTGCGCCCCGTGACCATCTCGGACTCGTCCGCGCTCTTGGGCTTGCGCGACGGACCGGGCCGACCCGATCCTCCGCGCGCGGCCGCCGACAGCGTGCTGCCGGGGCGCCCCTTCCCGCCGGCGGCGACGAAGCGCTCGCGCGCCGCCTTCGCCTTGCCTGCGGGGTGGTACGGCCGATCCTCGGCCTTCGGCGTGGGCTTCTTGCCCTCGAGGGCTTGACGGCCCTGACCGCCGGAACCGACGGCCTTGCCCTTGCTCTTCTTGCGGACCGCTCCTGGGCGGCCGGGCTTATTCGCCATCGAGACTCCAATGCGCACCCGTCTGGGTGTCTTCGATCGTGATTCCCGCCGCGGCGAGATCGGTTCGGATGCGGTCGGCGGCCGCCCAGTCGCGCTGCTCCCGCGCGGACTGGCGCTCGAGGACCAGACGGTCGACGAGGACGCTGAGGGCCCGGTAGGAGGGCTCGTCGTCGGAACGCGCCCACTCGGGCGCCTCCGGGTCGATGCCGAGCACCGACGCCATGGCGAGGACCTGCGTGCGCAGCGCCGCGACGGTGCCCAGATCCTCGGCGTCGAGGGCGGCGTTGCCGGCCCGGACGGTCTCGTGCAGCACGCCGACGGCCTGCGGGACGGAGAGGTCGTCGTCCATCGCCTCGGCGAACTCGTCCGGGACGAGGGGCTCGCCGACGGAGGCGAAGCGGGTGCCCTCGAGGCGACGGCGCGACCGGTCGAGGAAGCCCTCGATCCGCTCGAGCGCGGCCTCGGCCTCGTCGAGCGCACCGTCGTGGAACTCGAGAGTGGAGCGGTAGTGCGCGGAGCCGAGGTAGTAGCGGACGACGAGCGGCCGAGCCGCATCCAGCAGCTCGGACGCGAAGACGGAGTTGCCGAGCGACTTGCTCATCTTCTGCCCCGTCACCGAGACCAGTCCGTTGTGCAGCCAGTAGGAGGCGAAGGCGTGCCCGGCGGCGCTGGACTGCGCGAGCTCGTTCTCGTGGTGCGGGAACCGGAGATCGAGACCTCCGCCGTGGATGTCGAACTGCGTGCCGAGGTACTTCGTCGACATCGCCGAGCACTCGATGTGCCATCCCGGACGGCCCGGGCCCCACGGGGACGCCCAGGACGCCGACTCCGGCTCCTCGGGCTTGACGCCCTTCCACAGGGCGAAGTCGTGCGGATCGCGCTTGCCGCGCGGATCGGCGTCGGTCGCCGCCTCCATGCTCTCGAGGCGCTGGTGCGTGAGGGCGCCGTAGTCGGGCCAGGAGCGGGTGTCGAAGTAGACGTCGCCGGACTCGTCGGGCGCGGGGTAGGCGTGACCGAGCTCGATCAGGCGCTCCACCAGAGCGATCATCTCGGCGATGCTCGCCGTCGCGCGCGGCTCGTAGGTGGGCGGCAGGATGCCGAGGGCGTTGTAGGCCGCGGTGAACTCGAGCTCGACGCGGTACGCCAGCGCCCACCACTGCTCGGACGGCTCGCCCTCGGGGGCCGCTCGTCGAGACTCCTCGGCGATCGCGAGGATCTTGTCGTCGATGTCGGTGACGTTGCGCACGAGCGTGACGTGGAACCCGCGGTAGCGGAGCCAGCGCCGCAGCTGGTCGTAGACGAGGGCGGAGCGCAGGTGCCCGATGTGCGGGGAGGACTGCACGGTGGGTCCGCAGACGTACATCCCGACCTCGTTCGCGCGGAGGGGGACGAAATCGACGAGGGCCTGGGCCTTCGAGTCATGCAGTCGCAGAGTCACGGGGCGAGTTTACCGGGCGAGTCGCCCGCGGCCGGGCGGCGGGATCAGCGCGAGGACGCGGTCGGGAGCACGAGCGCGGTCGCCGTCGCCGCCACTCCCTCGCCCCGACCCGTGAAGCCGAGGGCGTCGGAGGTCGTCGCGGCGACGCTCACGGGCGCGCCGAGGATCGCCGACAGCAGCTCCTGCGCCTCGTCGCGGCGCGGCGAGAACTTCGGCCGGTTGCCGATCAGCTGGACCGAGACGTTGCCGATCGTGAAGCCCGCCGACTCGACGAGCTCGCGGGTGGCCCGCAGGAACACCTCGCCGTGCGCGTTCGCGAAGCGCGGGTCGGCGGTCCCGAAGCGCGACCCGATGTCGCCCAGCCCGGCCGCGGCGAGGAGGGCGTCGCAGATCGCATGGGCGACGGGATCGCCGTCGCTGTGACCCGAGAGCCCCCGCTCCCCGGGCCAGTGCAGTCCGGCGAGCCAGAGGGGCGACTCGTCGTCGAAGGCGTGCACGTCGGTGCCGATGCCGATCCGCGGAGCGGCGGTGGGCGCGGGCGGCGCGAGCAGCTGCTCAGCCCGCGACAGATCCCACGGCGTGGTGATCTTGAAGGCGAGGGGGTCGCCGGCGACGACGACGGAGCCGCGGCCGTGCGCCGCGAGGAGCGCCGCGTCGTCGGTGTGCTCGTCGCCCGCGGCGGCGTAGGCGGTGTCGAGCAGAGCGCGGGGGAAGCCCTGCGGCGTCTGCACGGCCGCGAGCTGCGCGCGGTCGACCGTCTCGAGGATCGCGCCCTCGGCTCCGATCCGCTTGATCGTGTCCGTGACCGGGAGGCCCGGCACCACTCCCCCGCCGGTCGACCGGACCGCCGCGATGACGCGCTCGAACTGGTCGACCGGAGTGAGAGCGCGCGCGGCGTCGTGGACGAGCACCGTCTCGACGGAGGGAGCGAGGAGCGCGAGACCGCGGCCGACCGACTCCTGCCGGGTCGCTCCTCCGGCCGTGACCGCCACGTCGTCGGAACCGGAGGCGGTGCGGCAGAGTGCGACCGTCTCGTCGACGAGCTCGGCGGGGGCGACGACGACGACCTGCACGGGCTCGGCGATCGTGAGGACCGTGCGGAGGCTGCGCTCCAGGATCGTCCGTCCGGCGCAGTCCACATAGGCCTTGGGCCTCTCGCGGCCGAGCCGGGTGCCGCTGCCCGCGGCGACGATGACGACGGCGACGGTGGGGGGCTCCGAGGAGAGGGGGATCATCGGGCACGTCCTTCCACCGGCGGTCGCCGGCGGTCAGAGTACCAAAGGGGTCGAGAGGTGAGGACCCCCTCGGTCGGACCGGCGGCGGGGGGTCGCTACGCTAATCTGGTGTCCGGCTCGTGCACCGTGAAGTCGCCCTGTCCGGGGCGAGCAGGGCCGACGATCTGGAGGAACCTGTGAAGGCGCGTATCGCTGCATCCGTCGTTCTCGCGGTCGGCGTCGCCCTCGCTACCGCCGGCTGCAACCTCGTCGCTCCCCAGGCGACGCGCAACATCTACGACCCGAGCGACGGAGTCGGTGCGACGGTCGGCGATCTCTCGATCCGCAACGCGTTCATCGTGTCGACCGACGGCGAGGAGGGGACCCTCGTGGTCACCGTGATCAACGACTCCGCCGAGACCGAGACGCTCGAGGTGCAGTACGAGTCGGCCGACGGCCGCACGGACGGCGAGGCGACGGTCGTCCCCGGTTCGAACCGGATCGGCCCGACCGAGGACCAGTCCGTGACGATGCCCGGCATCGACACCGTCCCCGGCAGCCTCTTCCCGGTCTACTTCCAGTACGGCGACGAGGAGGGCAAGGAGCTCCTCGTCCCGGTCCTGACGAACGCCCTCGAGTCCTACGCGACCCTCACCCCGGCCCCGTCGGTCACCCCGACGTCGACCCCCACGCCGGACCCCGCCTTCACGGCGATCCCCACCCCCACCACCGAGCCCGGCAACTCGATCGAGCCCTCCGCCGGCGAGTAGCGCCACACCCTCTCGACGGGCCGTCCACTCCGGTGGGCGGCCCGTCGTCGTTCCGATCCGGCCCCGCCGACGGGTGAGCCTCCCTCGGCGACGTGGGTCTCGATCCGCCGCTCTGCTGCGACGCGACCAGCAAGGGGCGCACCCCCTCTGAAGCAGCTCGTCGCGCAGCGACGGCCCCTCCCCGAGCAGCTCGTCGCGCAGCGACGGCCCTCACCGCGGTTCGTCGCACAGCGACGGCCCCGACCCCGGCTCGTCGCGTAGCGACGGCCCTACTTCGGGAGTTCTCCGCGGGGCCTGGTGGGGTCAGCTGCAAGGCGGAGGAGGGAGCGATACCGGCGGTATCGCGACCGACGACAACGCCGCAGATGGCCCCGCCAGGCCCCGCTTCACGAGTCGAAGCGGTAGCCGAGGCCGCGGACGGTGACGAGCAGCGTCGGCTCCTTCGGTGTCTTCTCGATCTTGGAGCGGATGCGTTTCACGTGGACGTCGAGGGTCTTGGTGTCGCCGAAGTAGTCGCTGCCCCAGACACGGTCGATGAGCTGGCCGCGGGTGAGGACGCGTCCGGCGTTGCGGAGGAGCATCTCGAGGAGTTCGAACTCCTTGAGGGGCATGGGGGTCTCGACTCCGTCGACTTCGACGGTGTGCCGTTCGATGTCCATGCGGACGGGGCCGGCGGTGACGATGCGCTCCTCTCCCGGGTCCTCGGTGCGGCGGCGGAGGACGGCGCGGATCCGGGCGAGCAGTTCGCGGGTGGAGTAGGGCTTGGTGACGTAGTCGTCGGCGCCGAGCTCGAGTCCGACGACGATGTCGACCTCGGAGTCCTTCGCGGTCACCATGATGATCGGGATCTGCGAGCGGGTGCGGATCTCGCGGCAGACCTCGGTCCCGGGCATCCCGGGGAGCATGAGGTCGAGGAGGATCAGGTCGTAGTCGCCCTCGTCGAAGGCGGTGACGGCGCGCAGCCCGTCCTCGGCGACGGTGACGTCGTAGCCCTCGCGTTCGAGCAGGTAGCTGAGGGGTTCGCTGAGGGCGCTCTCGTCCTCGACGAGCAGGATGCTGGTCACGCGGTGTCTCCTATCGGGGCGCTGGACGCGAACGGCGTCCTCGCCGGGTCTGCTTCGGGGAGTCGGATGGTGAAGGTGGAGCCGCGTCCGGGCTTGGACCAGACGCGGACGTCGCCGCCGTGGTTCTGCACGGCGTGCTTGACGATGCTGAGCCCGAGGCCGGTGCCGCCGGTGTGGCGGGAACGGGCCTGATCGACGCGGTAGAAGCGCTCGAAGACCCGGTCGAGGTCCTCTTCCGGGATCCCGATGCCCTGGTCGGTGACGGCGATCTCGACGACGCCCCCGGTGGAGCGCACGCCGATGCCGACGCGCGAGCCCGGCGGTGAGTACTGGATGGCGTTGGCGAGCAGGTTGTGCAGCGCCGAGACGAGCATCTTCTCCTGCCCGGCGACGTAGGCCTTCTTCATGCCGCCCTTCACCAGGGTGACGTCGTGCGACTCGGCCAGCACGTGGGTCGTCTCGAGGGCGGAGGTGACGATGTCGTCGACGCGGACCAGCTCGGCGGACGCGCCGACATCGGCGGACTGCAGGCGCGAGAGCTCGATGATCTCGCGGGTGATCTTCGCGAGCCGATGCGACTCCTGGGTCAGGCGCCGGGCGAAGCGCCGCACCTGCGTCGGGTCGTCGGCGGCGGAGTCGAGCGCCTCCGCGAGCAGGCCCACCGCTCCGATCGGGGTCTTCAGCTCGTGCGAGATGTTGGCGACGAAGTCGCGGCGCACGGCCTCGAGCCGACGCGCCTCCGTGTGGTCCTCAGCGAGCACGAGCACGTAGCGGGAGCCCAGGCGGGTCGCGTGCACGACGAGGGTGACGGCCTGGTCCGAGAGCGGGCTCGTGGCCAGCTCGAGGTCCTGCTCGATGTCGTCGCCGAAGCGGCGCACCCGGTCGACGATCGCGACCAGGTCGGGGTGGAGGAGCGTGTCCTGCGACACGAGGCCCAGTGCGATCGCGCGGGTCGACGCCTTGAGGACGTTGTGCGACGGATCCGTCACGAACGCGGGCGCGCCGACGGCGTCGATGATCGCGTCGATCCCCTCCGGGAGGGTGACGGAGACGACCTCGGCCGCGATGCGCCCCTGCCGTGCCGCGAGGGTGAAGACGGTCGTCAGAAGCACGCCGATCGCCACGCCGAGGACGAGCGCCAGAATCACGAACACACCCGAATCCACGGACCCAGGCTAACCATCCACCGGCCGTCTCCCTACCGGATGCCGGACGACGGACAGCAGGTCGAGTACTGTTCAAACCCGCGGCACCGTTCGTTAACCTGCCGTGGTCATCATTGCTGCGCCTGCGCCGTTGAGGAACAGGTGCTGCGTCGCGCGTGGTGCGCGACGCATACCCGGCACCGTTCGCCGTGCGTGCCGCAGAGAGGGTCGATCACAAGATGCGCGAAGTATTCCAGCAGGAGCTGGCCGAGGTCCAGGATCGCCTCGTCGAGATCTCCGGACTCGTCGAGATCGCGATCGAGAAGGCGACTCAGGCGTTCAACCACTCCGATGTCACGCTCGCCGAGGAGGTGATCGCGAGCGATGCCCGCATCGACGAGCTGGCCATCAGCCTCGACGAGCTCGCGATCGACATCCTCGCCCGCCAGAACCCGGTCGCCCGCGACCTGCGGATCGTGGTGTCCGCCCTGCGGATCAGCGCCTCGCTCGAGCGGATGGGCGACATCGCCGAGCACATCGCGCAGCTGTCGCGGTACCGCTTCCCCGACAAGGTCGTGCCCAAGAGCCTGCGCCCGACCTTCGTCGAGATGGGCCGGCTGGACGTCGTCGTCGCCCACAAGCTGACGGAGCTGCTGCGCTCGCAGGACCCCCGCATCGCCGAGGAGATCCGCGACGAGGACGACAAGATCGACGAGCTGCACGTCAGCGTCTTCGACAAGGTGCTCAGCGAGGCGTGGAAGGGGCAGGCCGCCGACACCGTCGACGCCACTCTCGCCAGCCGGTACCACGAGCGCTTCGCCGACCACGCGGTCTCGATCGCCAAGAAGGTGCAGTATTTGATCTCAGGCGATTACGCCTGAGTGCTGTGATCGCGCTCTGCGCGATCACAGCCGCGGTCGGCTTTCCGGAACGGTTGCGTTCCTGAGAGCGTCCCGCGTTCGGCTAGCCCGATTCGCTCGCACGCGAATCGGGCGTTCGCCTTTAACGGGGTCGGCCGGTCTGCACCGTTGAACCCGGATTCCGTCCAAGCCGATTCGGGGGACGGATACTCGCCCCTTCTCTGCGGATCGAGTGGCGCGCGTCCGCTTTCGTCCTCTCTGCTGGTCGAGTAGCGCGCGGGGCGCGCGTATCGAGATCCGCGTGATCCGAGCGCGGGTGCGGAGCGCAGGTCTCGGACGAACTCCGGCTCGTGGGAACCGGTTCAGCGAGCCGGAGGTGTCTCCGGAGACGCGGAAGGCCCGCGCGGATCGGGATCCGGCGGGCCTTCCGTGAGGGTGGACCTACTTCTTGGCGCCCTGGGCGGCGACGGCCGCGGCACCGGCGGCGGCGGCCTCCGGGTCGAGGTACTCGGCGGGGCCGATCGGCTCGAAGTTCTCATCGAGCTTGTAGACCAGCGGGATGCCGGTCGGGATGTTGAGCTCCGCGATGTCCGAGTCCGAGATGCCGTCGAGCGTCTTGACGAGGGCGCGGAGCGAGTTGCCGTGAGCGGTGATCATGACGGTCTTGCCCGAGGCGAGATCCGGCTTGATGTCCGACTCCCAGTACGGGAGCATCCGCTCGATCACGAGCTTCAGCGACTCGGTGCGCGGCAGGGCGTCGCCGAGGTCGGCGTAGCGCTCGTCGTGCGCCTGCGAGTACTGGTCGTCGTCGTCGAGCGGGGGCGGCGGCACGTCGAAGGAGCGACGCCAGGTCTGGAACTGCTCGGGGCCGTACTCCGCGAGGGTCTGCGCCTTGTCCTTGCCCTGCAGCGCCCCGTAGTGGCGCTCGTTCAGGCGCCAGGAGCGCTTGACGTCGATCCACAGGCGGTCGGCCACCTCGAGCGCGATGTTCGCGGTCTGAATCGCGCGGGTCTGGCGCGACGTGTAGACGACGTCGGGGTGGAGCCCCGCCTCGGTCAGCAGCTCGCCGGCGCGGGTCGCCTCCGCGACGCCCTGCTCGGTGAGCCGCACGTCGACCCAGCCGGTGAACAGGTTCTTCTGGTTCCACTCGCTGTTGCCGTGGCGCACGAGGATGAGAGTGTAGGTCTCGGACATGCGTCCAGCTTAGAGGCGGCCCCCGGGCCCGCGGATACGCTGATCCCCATGCCGATCGGAGCCGTCACCCGCGGGACGACGGGCACGAACCGCCTGCGCCGCGTCGACCGGTACCTGTCCGAGCTGCCGGTCCTGCACTCCTCCGCCCGGCCCCTCGTGGTCGACCTCGGGTTCGGAGCGAGCGCGGTCACCACGCTCGAGCTGCACCGGCGGCTGGTACGGAGCGTCCCCGGCGTCGAGGTCGTCGGATTCGAGATCGAGCCGGCCCGTGTCGCCACGGCGCGGCAGCAGCTCGAGGTGGTCCGGGGAGGCGGGACCGCCTTCCCCGCGGATGCGCGGGTGCGCTTCGAGCGCGGCGGGTTCGAGATCCCCCTCCCCCGCGGTCGGCGCGCGAGCGTGATCCGGGCGTTCAACGTGCTGCGCCAGTACGACGAGGACGCGGTCGCCGGAGCCTGGCGGATCATGACCGATCGACTGGAGCCGGACGGGGTCCTCATCGAGGGCACCTGCGACGAGATCGGCAGGATCTGCACGTGGATCGAGATCGGAACGGAGGGGCCGCGCTCGCTGACCCTCTCCCTCCGGCTCGGCGCGATCCCGTCGCCGATGATCGCGGCGGAGCGACTGCCCAAGTCCCTGATCCACCGCAACGTCCCCGGTGAGCGCGTCCACGCGTTCCTCCTCGCACTCGAGCGCGCGTGGACGGTGAACGCGCCGCTGGCCGTCCACGGTCCCGGTCAGCGCTGGATCGCCTCGGTCCGGGCGCTGCAGGAGGACTGGCCGATCCTCGGCGGGCCGCGGCGCTGGCGGCTCGGGGAGGTGACCGTCGCGTGGGAGGCGGTGGCGCCCGCGGACGCGACCCCGTCACTCCGCTGATCGGGAGCGCAGGTCGAGGCGCGCGCACCGCGGCCCTGTGAGCATTCTCAGATCTGCGGACGGTACCGTACCTCCCCATGGACGACCCTCCCTCAGACGCGCCCGCACACGAACCGGTGCGCGCCACCGCCCCCGCCCCTCTGATCGGCGGTGACGCGCGTGCCTGAGTGGCTCGGCATCGTCATCGGCCTCCTCCTGACCGTCGGCACCGGCCTCTTCGTCGCCTCGGAGTTCGCGCTGGTCAACCTCGACCGCAACGAGCTCGAAGAACGCCGCGCCCGCGGCGAGAAGCGCCTCGATCCCACGATCTCCGCCCTGCGGATCACCTCCACCCACCTCTCCGGCGCGCAGCTGGGCATCACGCTCACCACGCTGCTCACCGGCTACACGTTCGAGCCCGCCATCTCGTCGCTGCTCGCCGAGCCGCTGCGCTCGGTCGGCGTCCCCGAGGGGATCGTCCCCGGCATCGGCGCCGTCATCGGCGTGTTGCTCGCCACCGTCTTCTCGATGGTGATCGGCGAGCTCGTGCCCAAGAACTTCGCCCTGGCGCTCCCGCTGGCCACCGCGCGTGTGGTCGTGCCGTTCCAGGTGGCGTTCACGACGGTCTTCAAGCCGGTCATCCTCCTCTTCAACAACACGGCGAACGCGCTGATCCGCGCCATGGGGATCGAGCCCAAGGAGGAGCTGTCGGGCGCCCGGAGCGCCGACGAGCTCGGCTCGCTCGTGCGCCGCTCCGCTCTCGAGGGCACCCTCGACCGCGACCACGCCGACCTGCTGCACCGCACCCTGCTCTTCTCGAGCCGGAGCGTCGCCGACGTGATGACCCCGCGCGTGCGGATGGCCTCGGTCACTCTGCAGAGCAGCGCGGAGGACGTCGTGCAGCTGGCCAACCGGACCGGCTTCTCCCGCTTCCCGGTGCTCGGCCGCGACTCCGACGACATCCGCGGAGTGCTGCACGTGAAGCACGCCTTCGCCCTCGAGCCGGAGCGCCGGCGGAGGGTGAGCGCCGAGGAGCTCATGGTCGCGCCGATGCGAGTCCCCGAGACCGCCCGGGCCGACGCACTGCTGGCTCCGCTGCGCGGCAGCGGACTCGCGATCGCGGTGGTCGTCGACGAGTACGGCGGAACCGCCGGCGTCGTGACGCTCGAGGACCTCGTCGAGGAGATCGTCGGCGAGCTGGAGGACGAGCACGACCGCACCCGCGCGGGAGTGATCCGCACCGGCCGCTCCGCCACCTTCGGCGGTGAGCTGCGCCCCGACGAGGTCGCGGCGCGGCTCGGAGTGCTGGTGCCGGAGGGCGAGGACTACGACACCGTCGCCGGCTTCCTCTCGTCGCGGCTGGGCCGCCTGCCCGAGCTGGGCGACGAGGTCGCACTGGAGTCCGGCGTGCTGCGCGTCGACCGCGTCGCCGCCAACCGGGTGGACCGCGTCCGCTTCACCCCCGAGACCGAGGGCGGCACCGCCACCGGAGTCGCCGCCCTGCGCGCCGAAGGAGCCGTCCATGAGTGAGTACCTGCCCGGGATCGCCTGGCTGGTCGTCCTCCTCGTCGTCAACGCGTTCTTCGTCGGCGCCGAGTTCGCGGTCATCTCAGCCCGACGCTCGCAGATCGAGCCGATGGCCGACGCCGGGAGCCGCGCCGCGAAGACGACGCTCTACGCGATGGAGCACGCGACGCTGATGCTGGCGACGAGCCAGCTCGGCATCACCGTCTGCTCCCTCGTGATCCTCAACGTCTCGGAGCCGGCGATCCACCACCTGCTCGAGATCCCGCTCGGGCTGACCTCGCTCTCGGCCGAGGCGATCGGCGTGATCGCGTTCGTGGCCGCGCTGCTGCTGGTGACGTTCCTGCACGTGGTGTTCGGCGAGATGGTGCCGAAGAACCTCGCGTTCTCGGTCCCGACGCGCGCGGCGCTGCTGCTGGCACCTCCGCTCGTGCTCGTGTCGCGCCTGGTGAAGCCGGTGATCTGGTCGCTGAACTCGGTCGCCAACGGCATCCTCCGCCTCGTCCGCGTCGAGCCGAAGGACGAGGCGACCAGCGCGTTCACCCTCGACGAGGTCGCCGCGATCGTGCGGCAGTCCACGCGCGAGGGGATGCTGGTCGACGCCTCCGGGACCGTCACGGCCGCGTTCGAGTTCACGACCAAGACGGTGTCGGACGTCGCCGTGCCGCTCGCCGAGATGGTGCTCCTGCCCTGGGAGTCGACGCCCGCCGACGTCCGCCGC
>NZ_LMNR01000001.1:1007314-1017023 GCF_001423045.1 Rathayibacter sp. Leaf296 | reverse complement strand
ACCTCCACCTCAAGGACGTCTCGGACCTCGCCGACCCCGACGTCCCGGTGCCGCCCAAGCGGATCCGCCGTCTCGCGGCGGTCTCGGGCGGGGACGAGCTCGAGGACGCCCTCGCGGCACTGCGGCGCACGGGTGCCCACATCGCCCGCGTTGTCGACCGCGACGGGCGCACCACCGGCGTGCTGTTCCTCGAGGACATCATCGAGGAGCTCGTCGGCGAGGTGCAGGACGCGACCAACGCCTGATCCGGAGCCGCGCTGTCAGACGAGTTCCGGCAGCGCAGCTCTCGCGTCCGCGGCGTCCATCCCGGTCGCCGTGAGCAGATCGACCGCCAGAGGGCGCAGGATCACGAGCAGCGTCTTCTCGGCGAGCCGCGCTTCCGGGATCATCCGCTGCGGATCGAGGGTCGTCGCCAGCAGGACGAGGTCCTGACGCGCCAGGGCGAGCATCGACGGATCGGCCACCGACCGGCCCAGGAGGGCGATCCCCGAGCCGAATCCGGCCACCGCGCCGGCGAGAGCCGGACGCGGTACGGCGTCGCCGACCAGGAAGTCGGTGCGCCGGGCGACGATCCGGAGATTCCGGGTGGCGAGATCGAGAGCGCCGAGCATCGTGCGCTGGCGGTCCAGCTCCCCACGGTGCCGACGGAGGAAAGGCGAGATCCGCGCGACGCCGATCGCCGAGTCGAGTGCCGCCGACCAGCCGTCGATGACGGGCTGCGTTCCGCGGATCCGCTCGAGCGCCGCCGCGGAGGCCGTGCCGTCGCCCCGGCGGAGCGCGTCCGCGAGCGTCTCGATCGTGCCGGCGAGCGCCTCCACGAGCCGGTGCGCCTCCGCCCGCGCCGCCCGGAGCGGAGTGCGGGGGACGATCGCGGTGCACAGCAGAGCGGCCAGTCCGCCCACGAGCCCGTCGAGGCTGCGGGTGAGCACTCCGCCGTCGGGCGCCGGCAGCACCATCACGAGCATCGCCTGGGTGCCCGCCGCGACTGCGAACCCGGGTGACGGCGAGAGCGCGCGACCGACCGTGAAGACGACGGCCAGCACCACGGCGAGCTGCCAGACCCCGGTGCCCCAGAGCAGCAGCAGCACCTCGCTCAGGGCGATGCCGAGGATCATCCCGACCGCGGTCTCGGCGACCTGCTTCGGGCGGGTGTCGCGGGCGATGCCGAGGCTCGAGATGGTGACGGTGAGCGAGAGCACCGGCGCCGGGTGCCCGAACGCGAACCGCGAGACGGAGTAGGCGAGGATCGCCGCGAGCACGATCTGCAGCACGGCGGGAGCCGACGCCGCCGCGCGCGCCAGTCCCCGGGACGGGCGGAGGCGGTCGCCGAGGACGAGACCCCGGATCCGCTCGGCCGCCCGATCCCGACGCGCGGGTCCTGCGGCCACCACGGCGTGGCCTACCTGGTCTTCGCCCCGAGCCGGGGCAGGCGGGGCACTCCCGCCTCCGCACCGGCTCCGGGTGGGACGACGACCTCCTGGGACGCCGCGACGCGGACCTCGCCCGCGAGCACGGTGAGCTCGAGGTCGACCGGGACGGCGCGCTTGATCACGGCAAGAGCGATCGGACCGTCCTCGTAGTGCCAGGCGCTGGAGGTGACGAGACCGACCTCGACGTCCTCGCCGCCCTTGGGCGCCGTGACGACGTCGCCGTGGGACGGGAGCGCGGAATCGGAGCCGTCGAGCTGCAGCAGCACGAGCCGGCGCGGCGGATGGCCGAGGTTGTGCACCTTCGCGACCGTCTCCTGCCCGCGGTAGCAGCCCTTGGCGAGGTGCACGGAGGAGCGGAGCAGGTCGAGCTCGTGCGGGATCGACCGCTCGTCGACCTCGGTCGCGTGCCGGGGGCGCCAGGCCGCGATGCGGAGCGCCTCGAGCGCGTCGGCGCCCGCGAACGAGACTCCGGCCCGGGCGGCCTCCGACGGGAGCACCTCGAGGACGGAGCGAGGCACGAGCGTCTCGCGGGCGTGCCAGTCGGCCGCCGGGTGCTCGGCGAGGGCGTACTGCCAGCCCCCGGGCTGGACGGTGGTCCACGGATCGACCCAGCTGACGGCGTCCTCGCCCGCCAGCTCGAGCGCGAGGACGCCGGCCGGGCCCTCCCCGAGGGTCGCCAGCGTGGCGTACTCGCTCGTGCGGTCGGCGATCTCGACGCGGAGCATGAAGCGCATCCGGTCGAGCCAGGCGGCGAGGCCCGCGGTCTCGTCCCGGTCGAGCAGGAGCCAGGCGGTCTCGCCGTCGTCGACCACGCGGATGAGGTGCTCGATGCGGCCGGTCGGGTCAAGGAGGAGCGTCTCGGCCGAGTCGCCGGGCGCGAGGCCCCTGAGCGCCTGGCTGGTCAGCGAGTCGAGCCAGGTGAGGCGGTCGGGTCCGGTGACGGTGACGACGCCGCGACCGGAGAGGTCGACGAGCGCCGCGCCCGCGGCGAGCGCCCTCTGCTCCCGGAACGGCTCGCCGTAGTGCGCGGCCACTCCGGGCTCGGCGGTGCTCGCCGTGGCCACCGCACCGGGGAGGTCCAGCAGCGGCGAGACGCGGTCAGTCGACACGGGCGAGCCGTCCGGAGGCGTGCGTGCGCAGACCCTGGCCGAGCGCGGCGATGTCCCACGCCCACAGCAGGTGCTCGTCGACGAGGCCGTAGAGGCGCGTCGCGGCGGCGTAGTCCTTCGCGGCGGCGGTGCGCATGACCGCGTCGGTCGCGAGATCGATGCGCGGACCCTTGACCTGGCCGAGGTACAGCTCGCTCACGCCGTCGGGGTGCACGAGCGAGACCTCGATGTCGAAGCCGCCCGTTGCGTTGCGGAGCGTCTCGACCGATTCCGCGTCCGGGAACGCCGGAGCACCGCGTCCCGGGAGCATCGCGGGGCCCGCGTCGGCGTCGGTCAGCGGACGGCTGAGCCGCCAGTACCCCATCTCGCTCACCAGCGGGCTGTGCCCGATCTCGCGCTCGTCGTCGAGCAGCCAGGTGTAGGAGCTGTAGTTGAGGTAGGGCAGCCCGTCGTAGCTGAAGCTGACGCGGTGGCCGAACTCGGCCTGCACGGATTCGTCGCCGACGGCGTAGTCGACGACACCGGATCCCTCCCAGACGCCGAGCAGCCAGGAGAGGGGGACGAGCTCGGGCGGCAGGCCCGACGGAAGGGAGATCACTCCGGCTCTGTCGCGGCGGCTAGCGCTGGCCGCGGTAGAGCTTGTAGACGACCACGCCGGAGACCCACGCGATCGCGAGGGAGGCGAGCCCGAGCAGTCCGAGATAGAAGAGTTCGAGGGCGAGAAGCATGGGTCCATCCTACCCGGCTGCACGGCGTCGGAGCGGGTGCGGCGGCACTCGCCGGAGCGGAGGTCGTCAGCGACCGGCGAGGGCCGCGATCGCGCTCGCGACGCCGACGACGACCATCGCTCCGACCACGCTCGTCATGGCCCGCAGCAGGTAGCCGGAGGCGCGCGCCACGGCCAGCTGGACCGCGAAGGTCGCGAGGACGCAGCCGCCGAAGGTGAGGGCGAGCCAGGTCTGCGCCGATCCTGACGGCGCCACGACGAGTGAGAGGACGGAGCCCACGAGAGCGAGCGCCCAGACGACGCCGATGCCCATCCGATCCCCGCTCATCCGTCAATCATGCCCGAGGCGGTCGGCCCTTCCGGCCCGCCGCTAGTATTGCCGCAGACCATTTCTGGAGGATCCGTGGCGCAGTTGTTGATACTGACCTCTGCGGGGGGCACCGAGGTGCTGCCCGCTCTGGGGCTCCTCAGCCACCGGACCCGGCAGATCCCGGCCGAACCGGCTCAGCTCGTGAACGCTCCGAGCTGCGATCTGATCTTCGTCGACGCACGTCAGGACCTGGCCAGCGCCAAGTCACTCTGCAAGATCCTGACGACGACGGGGATCAACGTCCCCCTCATCCTGATCCTCACCGAGGGCGGGCTCACCGCCGTCTCGGCCGACTGGGGCGTGAACGACGTCATCCTCGATTCGGCCGGACCCGCCGAGGTCGACGCCCGCATCCGACTCGTGATCGGGCGCCTCGCGCAGGAGCAGTCGGCGTCGCGGATCCAGGCCTCCGGCGTCGTGATCGACGAGGCCAGCTACTCGGCGAAGGTGCACGGCCGCCCGCTCGACCTCACCTTCAAGGAGTTCGAGCTCCTGCGCTTCTTCGCCACGCACCCGTCGCGGGTCTTCACCCGCGAGCAGCTGCTCAGCGAGGTCTGGGGCTACGACTACTTCGGCGGCACCCGCACGGTCGACGTGCACGTGCGGCGCCTGCGCGCCAAGCTCGGCGATCTCGAGTCGCTGATCGGAACCGTCCGCAACGTCGGATACCGCTTCAACGTCTACGAAGAGGACAATGAGCGAGTCGCTCAACCTCTCGGTTGAGGATCTGGCCGACCCCGCTGTGTCGGCCGGCCTCGAGCACCTGATCGGTCGTGCCACCTGGTTCGACCACCGGCCCCCGTTCAGCGACCAGACACTCGTCGACGCCCGGAACGGCTCGCGCACGCTCCTGATCGGCCTGCGGGCCGACGTGGTCGTGGCCGCCGCCGTCCTGGGGCAGGGCGAGCTCGAGTTCGTCGTGGATCCGGAGTGGCGCGGAGTCGGATTCGGCCGCGCGACGCTCGAGCAGGTGCTCGCGAGCGGCCGCACCGGCCTGCTCGCCTGGGCGCACGGCGACCACCCGGCCGCCCGCGCCCTCGCTGAGTCGCACGGATTCGCTCCGGTGCGCACCCTCCTCCACCTCGAGCTCGAGCCGCTGGCGGCTCCCGTGGTGTCGGTCCCCGAGGGCTACCTGCTCTCCGACGCACGCGACCTCGATCCCGCGGAGTGGGTCGCGCTGAACGCGCGGGTCTTCGCCGCGCACCCCGAGCAGGGGCGACTCACAGAGGAGGACCTCGCCGCCCGCCGCGCCGAGCCGTGGTTCGACGAGGGCGACTTCCTCCTGCTGCGCGACTCCTCCGGCGCCCTCGTCGGCTACGACTGGCTGAAGATCGAGCCCGGATCGACGACGGGAGAGATCTACGTCCTCGGCATCGCTCCGGAGCAGGCGGGTCGCGGCCTCGGTCGCGCTCTGCTCGGCGCCGGGCTCGCCCGCATGGCCGACCGCGGCTGCACCGCGGCCGATCTCTACGTGGAGGCCGAGAACCGCTCGGCGGTCGCGCTCTACCGCTCCCTCGGCTTCACCGACGCGTCGGTCGACGTGCAGTACCTCCAGCGGCGTCCGGCCGTCCGCTGACGCGGACGCTCCTCCCCAGGCCGCGTTCACCCGGCATTCACCACCCGCGGCGCGGAGCACGCGGGGGCGGTGCCAGGATGGTCGCATGGACGGCGACAACCTCATTCTCGAAGACGGCCTGAGCGACGAACTCGACGACGACTTCGACGACGAGGAGGAGCTCCCCGACCCGCTCCTCCCGGACAACCGCTACCTCGACCGCGAGCTGAGCTGGCTGGCGTTCAACCAGCGCGTGCTCGAGCTGGCCGAGGATCCGCTGGTGCCGGTGCTCGAGCGGGCGAACTTCCTCGCGATCTTCTCGTCCAACCTCGACGAGTTCTTCATGGTGCGCGTCGCCGGGCTCAAGCGCCGGATCCTCACGGGTCTCGCGCTCACGACGAACATCGGCCGCGTGCCGGTCGACGTGCTCACGGACATCTCCGAGAAGGCGCACCAGCTCCAGCAGCGCCACGCCCGCGCGTACCAGGATCTCGTGAAGCCGGCGCTCGGCGCCTCCGGCATCGAGGTCGTGCGCTGGAGCGACCTCAACGACGCCGAGCGCTCGGTGCTCGACGACTACTTCTCGGCGCAGATCTTCCCGGTGCTCATGCCGCTCGCGGTCGACCCGGCGCACCCGTTCCCGTACATCTCCGGGCTCTCGCTCAACCTGTCGGTCCGGGTCCGCAACCCCAAGACGCAGAAGACCGAGTTCGCGCGCCTCAAGGTGCCGCAGATGCTGCCGCGCTTCGTGCGGATCGCCGGCGTCGCCGCTCCCGGCGAGCCGATGCGCTTCATCTCGCTCGAAGACCTCATCGCGAACCAGCTCGACGACCTCTTCCCCGGGATGGAGATCCTCGACCACCACGTGTTCCGCGTGACCCGCAACGAGGACGTCGAGGTCGACGAGGACGAGACCGAGAACCTGATCAAGGCCCTCGAGAAGGAGCTGCTCCGCCGTCGCTTCGGCCCGCCCATCCGCCTCGAGGTCACCGACGACATGGACGACGAGACGCTCGGGCTGCTCGTGCGCGAGCTCGACATCACCACACAGGAGGTCTACAAGCTCCCGGCGCCGCTGGATCTCAGCGGGCTCTTCAGCCTGCAGAAGATCGACCGCCCGGACCTGAAGTACCCGAACCACGTGCCGACCACGGCTGCGCAGCTCATGCCCTCCGAGCCGAACCAGCGCCAGGACGTGTTCAAGGCGGTCTCGCGCGGCGACGTGCTGCTGCACCACCCGTACGAGTCCTTCGCGACCAGCGTGCAGTCGTTCCTCGAGCAGGCGGCCGCCGATCCGGACGTGCTCGCGATCAAGCAGACGCTGTACCGCACCTCGGGCGACTCCCCCATCGTCGAGGCGCTCATCGACGCGGCGGAGTCGGGCAAGCAGGTCCTCGCCCTCGTCGAGATCAAGGCGCGCTTCGACGAGCAGGCCAACATCTCGTGGGCGCGCAAGCTCGAGAAGGCCGGCGTGCACGTCGTCTACGGCCTCGTGGGCCTCAAGACCCACTGCAAGCTCGCGCTCGTGATCCGCCAGGAGAAGGGCGGAGTGCTGCGCCACTACTCCCACATCGGCACGGGCAACTACAACCCGAAGACCTCGCGCATCTACGAGGACCTCGGCCTGCTCACCGCCGACGACGAGGTGGGCAAGGACCTCACCCGTCTGTTCAACGAGCTCTCGGGCTACGCGATCGAGAAGAAGTTCAAGCGCCTCCTCGTCGCGCCGCGCCACCTCCGCAAGGGCCTGCTGAAGCGCATCGAGGCCGAGACCGAGAACGCCAGGGCGGGCAAGCCCTCCGGCATCCGGATCAAGATGAACTCGATCGTCGACGAGGCCGTCATCGACGCGCTCTACCGGGCGAGCCAGGCCGGCGTGCCGGTCGACGTCTGGGTCCGCGGCATCTGCGGACTCAAGCCCGGCCAGGAGGGCCTCTCGGAGACGATCCGGGTGCGCTCGATCCTGGGGCGCTACCTCGAGCACTCGCGCATCTTCAGCTTCGTCAACGAGGGAGAGCCGATCGTCTACATCGGCAGCGCCGACATGATGCACCGCAACCTCGACCGCCGCGTCGAGGCGCTCGTGCGGATCGTCGAGCCCGCGCACCTGAGCGAGATCGACGACATGTTCGATCGGGCGATGGACGAGAAGACCGCCTCCTGGTGGCTCGGCCCCGACGGGGTGTGGACCCGGCACCACCTCGACGAGGACGGCGCGCCGCTCTCGGATCTGCAGAACCGGCTCATGGCGCACATCACCCACCGCAAGCGCATCGCGTCGCGGTCCGCCTCCCGGGCCTCCGCCCGCTGACGCCGTGACGGGGACCGTCTACGCGGCCGGAGCGGTGTGCTGGCGGATCATCGAGGGCCGCCCGCACATCCTCGTGATCCACCGACCGCACCGGAGGGACGTCAGCCTGCCCAAGGGCAAGGTCGATCCGGGTGAATCGCTGCCCGAGACGGCCGTGCGCGAGATCCGCGAGGAGACGGGCCTCGCCGTCGGACTCGGGGTGCCGCTGGGCTCGACCGAGTACACCCTGCCGAACGGACGACCCAAGGCGGTCTACTACTGGGCGGCGCGGGTCAGCGAGAAGGCCGTGCTCCACTCCGACTTCCTGCCCAACCGCGAGGTCGAGGCCCTGGAGTGGGTCACGCCGAAGCGGGCGCGGGGCTACCTCACCTACCCGCACGACGTCGCGATCGTGGACGAGTTCTCGAGGATCGCGGCCCGCGGCGGGCTCGAGACGTTCGCGCTCGTGGTGCTGCGACACGCGAAGGCCGTGCCCGCCGACTCCTGGGACGGACGCGACTCCACTCGTCGCCTCAACAAGCGCGGGACCGACGAGGCCGCCGCGGCCGCCCGTGCCGTCGCGGCCTGGCGCCCGCGCAGGCTCGTCTCGAGCACGGCGAAGCGCTGCCGCTCGACGATCGCTCCGCTGGCGACCCTGCTGAAGAAGCCCGTCCGCCTGTCCGAGGACATCAGCCAGGACGCGTTCGAGCACGGAACCACGGACATCCGGAAGCTGGTCGGAAAGCGGGTGCGCGCCCGCAGGACCGCGGTGCTCTGCAGCCACCGGCCGGTCATCCCCGAGATCCTGCGCGAGATCGCCCTCGCGACCGCGACTCCGATCGGCGCCTACCTCGACGAGGCCTCGCACCTGCCCACGGGCGGGTTCACCGTGGTGCACCTCTCGAGCGAGCACCCCGGTTCGGGGATCGTGGCGATCGAGACGCACGCGCCGCTCGCCTGACACGTCACGGCGAACCGACCGGAGCGATCCGGACCGTCGGCGCGCCCTGCAAGCCCCGACGGGCCTCGTTCACCGCCCGTTCACCCAGCGGACCGTGGGCGGACACGACCCCCTCGTACATTCGCTCGCGGGCTGCACCAGGCCCTGTTCTGTTTCCATGCTTTCCTACCCGAAAGGGATACTTGTGAGAATCTCGCGTCTCGGCCAGGCGGCCGTCGTCGCCGCCGTCGCAGCGATCACTCTGACCTCGTGCGCAGCCAACGAAGGAACGACGGCCCCGGCCGACGACTCCTCCTCCGGCGCTGCCAGCAGCCTCGAGGGCACGCTCAACGGCATCGGCGCCTCGTCGCAGGGGTCGGCCCAGGAGGCCTGGGTCGCCGCCTTCCAGACGGAGAACCCCGGCGTCACCATCAACTACTCCCCCGACGGATCCGGCGCGGGTCGCGAGGCGTTCATCGCCGGCGGCGCCGACTTCGCCGGCTCGGACCGCGCGCTCAAGCTCGAGGAGCTCGACGGCTCCTTCGGCAAGTGCGCCGAGGGCACCTCCGCCATCGACGTCCCCGCCTACATCTCCCCGATCGCCCTGGTCTTCAAGATCGACGGCGTCGACGAGCTCAACCTCGACGCGGCCACCGCCGCGGGCATCTTCAAGGGCACCATCACCAAGTGGAACGCCCCCGAGATCGCCGCGCTCAACCCCGACGCGACGCTCCCCGGCGCCAACATCACCGCGGTGCACCGCTCGGACGACTCGGGCACCACCGAGAACTTCGCCGCGTACCTCAACGCGACCGCCCCCGACGTGTGGGACGCGGAGCCGGACGGCGTCTGGCCCTACGAGGGCGGCGAGGCCGCCCAGGGCACCTCGGGCGTCATCGACACCGTGACCAACGGCACCAACACCATCGGCTACGCCGACGCGTCGCGCGCCGGTGACCTCGGCACCGCGAAGATCAAGGTCGGCGAGGAGTTCGTCGAGTACTCCCCCGAGGCCGCTGCCGCGATCGTCGACGCCTCGCCCGAGGCGACCGACCGTCCCGACAACGACATCGTGTACGAGATCGACTACTCCACCGAGGAGTCGGGCGTGTACCCGGTCGTCCTGGTCAGCTACCTCATCGCCTGCCAGGAGTACCAGGACCCCGCGACGGCCGAGCTCGTCAAGGCGTACCTTGGCTACGTGACCAGCGAGGCCGGTCAGGAGGAGGCAGCGACCTCCGCCGGTGCCGCCCCGCTCTCGTCCGAGCTGTCGGCTCAGGTCGCCACC
>NZ_LMNR01000001.1:904281-1007278 GCF_001423045.1 Rathayibacter sp. Leaf296 | reverse complement strand
CTCGCGAGTCGGCCCCGGACCCCACCGGTCCGGGGCCGACTCGCGGATCGGCCCCCTCCCCCACTCCGAACGCAGGGAACCCATCCATGAGCACCGCAGAGCGGCCCGTCGGCGCCATCAAGGCGAAGCAGCGCCCGGCCGACCGGATCTTCGCCGGGACGGCGATGGCCTCCGGCACGCTGATCCTCGTCATCCTCGCCGCCGTCGCCCTCTTCCTGGTCGTGCAGTCGATCCCCGCGCTCACCGCGCCGAGCGACGAGATCTCCGGTGGCGCCGGCTTCTGGGCCTACGTCGGCCCCCTCGTCTTCGGCACCGTGTACGCCGCGGCGCTCGCCCTCGTCATCGCCGTGCCGATCTCGATCGGCATCGCGCTCTTCATCTCGCACTACGCCCCTCGCCGTCTCGCGCAGGGCCTGGGCTACGTGATCGACCTGCTGGCCGCCGTGCCGTCGGTCGTCTTCGGCCTCTGGGGCATCACGGTCCTCGCCCCCTTCGTCCAGCCCTTCTACACGTTCCTCACCGACGCGTTCGGCTGGTTCCCGCTCTTCTCCGGCCCCGTCTCGGGCACCGGTCGCACGATCCTCACCGTGGCCCTCGTGCTGGCGGTCATGATCCTGCCGATCGTCACGGCGATCTCCCGCGAGGTCTTCCTCCAGACGCCGACCCTCCACGAGGAGGCGGCGCTCGCCCTCGGCGCGACCCGCTGGGAGATGGTCCGCACGGCGGTCCTGCCCTTCGGCCGCCCCGGCATCATCTCGGCCTCGATGCTCGGCCTCGGCCGCGCACTGGGCGAGACCATGGCCGTCGCGATCGTCCTCTCGCCGTCGTTCGTCGTGAACTTCGCGCTGCTGCAGTCGACGAACTCCAACACGGTCGCCGCCAACATCGCCCTGAGCTTCCCCGAGGCCTACGGCCTCAAGGTCAACGAGCTGATCGCCTCCGGCCTGATGCTCTTCGCGATCACGCTCGTCGTGAACATGCTCGCCCGCTACATCATCAACCGCCGCAAGGCCTTCTCGGGAGCGAACTGATGGTCACCATGACGACTCCTCCTCGTCAGCGCCGCCGCGTCGAGGACGCCGCTCCCGCGGTGACGAACACGCTCACGAGCGGGCAGCTGCCCAAGTGGGCCCCCCTCGCCCTCCTCGGCGGCAGCCTCGCGCTGATGGCCGTCGTCTACGCACTCCTCGCGGTCAGCGGGGTGACCGACGGCTTCGACGTCGTCGGCACCGTCTTCTTCGGCGCCGTGCTCTACACGGTCGCCGTGTTCGTCCTGGCCCGCCTGGTCGAGGGCGCCCGACGCGCCACCGACCGGGTCGTCACTACGCTGGTCACCGCCGCCTTCGTCGTCGCGCTGATCCCGCTGATCTCGCTGATGTACACCGCGATCACCGCGGGAGCCGCGCGCTTCGACATCACCTTCTTCACCTCCTCGATGCGCAACGTCGTCGGCGAGGGCGGCGGAGCGCTGCACGCGATCATGGGCACGCTCATCATCACCGCGCTCGCGGCGGTCATCTCGATCCCGATCGGCCTGATGACGGCGATCTACCTCGTCGAGTACGGCCGCGGCCCCCTGGCCCGCGGTATCACGTTCTTCGTGGACGTCATGACCGGCATCCCCTCCATCGTCGCCGGCCTCTTCGCCTACGCCCTCCTCGTCCTGTTCTTCGGACCGGGCGTCCGGATGGGCATCGGCGGCGCGGTCGCGCTCTCGGTGCTGATGATCCCCGTGGTCGTCCGCTCGACGGAGGAGATGCTGCGGCTGGTCCCGAACGAGCTGCGCGAGGCGTCCTTCGCCCTCGGCGTGCCGAAGTGGCTGACCGTCGTCAAGATCGTCCTCCCCACCTCGATCGCCGGCATCGTCACGGGCGTCATGCTCTCGATCGCCCGCGTCATCGGCGAGACGGCTCCGCTGCTCATCGTCGCCGGGTTCACGCAGTCGATGAACTACAACCCGTTCGACGACCGGATGATGACCCTCCCGGTCTTCGTCTTCCGCCAGTACGCGGACCAGGGCTCCGACGCCGCCGCGTACATCGACCGGGCCTGGACCGGCGCGCTGGTCCTCATCCTGATCGTCATGCTCCTCAACCTGCTCGCACGCATGGTCGCGCGCATCTTCGCCCCCAAGCTCGGCCGCTAACCCGAAGGATCTCCGTTGTCCAAGCGCATCGAAGTCAACGACCTCAACGTCTACTACAGCAAGTTCCTCGCGGTCGAGGGAGTCGGACTCACCATCGAGCCCCGCACCGTCACCGCCTTCATCGGCCCGTCCGGCTGCGGCAAGTCGACCTTCCTCCGCACGCTCAACCGCATGCACGAGGTCATCCCCGGCGCCTACGTCGACGGCGAGGTGCTGATCGACGGGAACAACCTCTACGGCCCCGGCGTCGACCCGGTGCTCGTCCGCCGCCAGGTGGGCATGGTCTTCCAGCGTCCGAACCCGTTCCCGACGATGTCGATCCGCGACAACGTTCTGGCCGGCGTGAAGCTCAACAACCGCCGCATCAGCAAGTCCGACGCGGACGACCTGGTCGAGAAGTCGCTCCAGGGCGCGAACCTCTGGAACGAGGTGAAGGACCGCCTCGACAAGCCGGGCTCCGGTCTCTCCGGCGGTCAGCAGCAGCGTCTGTGCATCGCCCGCGCGATCGCGGTCTCACCCGACGTCCTGCTGATGGACGAGCCCTGCTCGGCGCTCGACCCGATCTCGACGCTCGCGATCGAGGACCTGATCGAGGAGCTCAAGAACGAGTACACGATCGTGATCGTGACCCACAACATGCAGCAGGCGTCGCGCGTCTCGGACCGCACCGCGTTCTTCAACATCGCGGGCACCGGCAAGCCGGGCAAGCTCATCGAGTACGACGACACCGCGACGATGTTCTCGCGCCCGTCCGTCCAGGCCACCGAGGACTACGTCTCGGGCCGCTTCGGCTGATCCCGCGCCCTCGAACGAGAAGAGCCGCACTCCCCTCGGGGGTGCGGCTCTCCTCGTTCGAGTGGTCCTTGCCGGTCAGGCGGTCTCGATGGCGACGATTGGATCGGTGGTCGGAGTGTCCGACCCGCCCTCGTCCTCGATCGTCACCGCGACGACGGCGCCCTCGGCCATGGTGCCCTCCAGGGGAGCCACGGTCCGGCCGTCGCCTCCCTCGAAGAGGCCTGCGGCCACGGGTCCGGTGGAGTCGATGTACCAGAGCTCGTACGTCTTGCCGTCGGGCAGCGGAGCGAGGTCGTCGACGACGAGCGCCGAACGGCCGAGCGAGCCCGACCAGACCAGCGTCGCGGTCTCGCCCGAGGCGACGGTGGCGACGGCCTCCTGCGCGTCGGGGGCGTTGCGGATCTCCTCCAGCGCGGTGAGCTCCTGGGTCTGACCGGAGCCCGGCGAGAGGACCTGGGGCAGCGTCACTCCGCCGACCACGATCACGGCGGCCGCAGCGGCGGCCGAGAGGTAGACGGCGGGGCGGGTGAACCAGCGGCCGCGAGCCTTCGCCTCGGCGCTGTGCCGCGCAGTGGACGGCGCGACCGTCTCCTCCGCGCCGCGGTGAGCGCTGGAAGGCGTCTCCGCCTCGACGGCGTGCAGTCGCGGGGTCTCGACCGGCTGGGCCGGCTCGTCCCGCGGCAGCTGCGGCGTCGTCGCGATGAGGGCCATGAGATCGGCCTTCATGCGCGGGGACGGAGCCACCGGCGTCGCGTCGTCGGCGAGGGCGTCGGCCACTGCCGCGAACCCGTCGGCCTCGGCACGCGCCTCCGGATGCTCGGCGAGGAACCGTTCGTACCTCGCCTGCTCCTCGGGAGTCAGGATGCCGAGGGCGTGGCCCGCGGCGAGCTCGCGAGGGTCGTCGGGTCGATTCACGTCGGTCACCGGGTCACCCCCATCTCTTCTCGAAGTCTGATCATTCCATCGCGCAGGCGCGTCTTGACGGTACCGACGGGGCACTGCAGGATCCCCGCGATCTCGCTGTGCGAGTACCCGCCGTAGTACGCCAGCTGCAGCGCCTGCCGCTGCAGCTCGGTCAGCCTGCCCATGGCGGCTGCGACCTTCTCGTGCTCAAGAGACACCTCCGCCTGTTCGGCGACCTGGTCGTAGTCACGACCGAGATCCCGGATTCCGATGCGCACGTCCCGGTCGCGGCCCGCTTGAGCCGCGCGTACCCGATCGATGGCCCTGCGGTGTGCCATCGTGAGGATCCAGGTCGTCGCGCTTCCTTTATTCGGAGCGAAGCGTCCAGCGGTTTGCCAGATCTCGAGGAACACCTCCTGGGTCACCTCCTCGGACTGCGCGCGGTCGACCAGCACCCGGGTGACGAGTCCGAGGACGCGGGACGCGGTGAGGTCGTACAGCTCCGAGAACGCCGCCTGATCGGCGGCGGCGATGCGCTCGAGGAGCGAACCGAGGTCGGTCGTGGTGTCGTCGCTCATCGTCGCTCCCCCGTCCGGGCCCGCTTCTGGAAACCGGCGCTCACCGCCGAGACGACGACGGCGACCGCCGCGACGATCACGACCACCTCGACGGGGTGGACCACGAAACGGATGTCGAGTGCGAATCCGCCGATGTCGACGAGCGCCGGATCCTTGAGCCGGGGCGAGAGCCAGAGGGCGACCAGACCTGCGGCCGCTGCCGTCAGAGCGGGGTAGGTCCGGGGCCGGATGAGCACCCAGAGACCGGCGATCACGTCCAGCACCGCCAGGGAGCGCATGACCGTGCCCTGCGACACGGTGACGCCTCCGCCGAGGAGGGCGCCGTCGGCGTCGTCGACCTGCGGAGCGCCGAGGAGGTAGAGGGCTGCGGCGACCAGCAGGCCGATCCCGGCCCACCACCGCGCGCCCCGTCGGAACGCGATGCGGTTCTTCATCGGGGTGGCGCCTGTCTGTCGAGGACTCGGACGTGCGGTGCGGGGCGGCCCGCCTCCGACCACCCGCCACTGGGCCCTCGCTCCCGTGCGGTTCTGCGGGGAAGAAAGGGGCCGGACCGCAGAACGCCTCTCGGCGCGAGGCCGCTCGAAGCGGCTACAAGTGGAGCCCGGGGTTACTGCGATCCGGCCTCGCCCAGTCTAACCACTGCCCCGGGGGTGGTCGCGAGGCGCGTTCGCGGTGGGTGAACGGCCTTGCGCTGCAGCGCCTACTCCAGGGAGTCGCTCCGCCACAGCCGCGCGCAGCCGGCGAGCTCGGAGGCCGTGGTCGAAAGGCGGAGGGCCCGCGTGGTCAGCTCGCTGGCGCGCGGTCCGTCGATCAGCTCGACGTCGTCGGCGACCGAGGCCGCTCCGGAGGCGCTCACGCGGCAGAACGCGGCGGCGCGGTCCAGTGCCACGGCGAAGTCGCCGTCGAACACGCCCCGGAGGATCCGGTCGGCGAGCTCGGTGATCTCGGCGGGTCCGGTGGGGGTGCTGGCGCCCGCGACCACCGGGTCGATGGTGGAGGACAGCTCCACGCCGCGCTGGTAGAGGAAGCTCGTGCTCTGCGGATCCTGCCTGATGACGAGTCGGAGCAGGTAGATGCGCCAGAGGGCGCCCGGCAGGCTCGAGGCGCTCGAGCGCGCCCACAGCTCGGCGAGCGCGTCGATGCCGTTGTGATCGGTGTACTCGACCAGGCGGTCGATGATCACCGGATCGGGGTCGTCGCGGACCCGGCTGAGCAGCGCGATCGCCGTCTCGTGGGCCACCCGGGTGATCTGGGCGGGGTCCTCGCCTCCCTGGAACGCCTCGAAGACGTGGGAGGGGAACTTGGTCGGCTTGTGGAAGCCGTCTGTCATGGGGCCGCCTTCCGCGGTCGGGAGAGCGGGCGCAGGCGTCCGCTCGGGAGTGAAGGGGTTCGAGGAGGGTAACGCCTGCGGGCCGCCGGATATGCCCCGGTCCGAGCGCCGTCGGGTCGGTCCGCCGGGCGCGCTACCCTGGATCCGCGGGCCTCTAGCTCAGTTGGCAGAGCAGCGGACTTTTAATCCGCGGGTCGTCGGTTCGAGCCCGACGGGGCCCACTCCCCCTCCCGCCGCAGGGCACTACGGCCTCGGCGGCTCCGCCAGCGGGAGCGACTCCGGCTCGCGGGTCACGACGAGGCCGCGGTCGCCGTGCGACGTCGCGAGCATCTCGCGCAGCCAGGTGTCGTTCAGGCGCGGCGGGCGGCCGCCGACGAAGTGGAACTGCAGCGGGATGTGCGGGGAGATCCAGACGGTGACGCGGCCGGACCCGCTCTCGACGGGCTTCACCCAGCTCAGGTAGAAGGTCTCGTGCCGACGGAGCTTGCGGCCGACGACGACCTGCACGTGGGCCAGGACGCGGTCGTCGAACTCGTAGACGTCGGAGGAACCGTAGATGAGCTGACCCATGGAAAGGGTTTTCCCAGGGGTGCGGATCTGCGCCCGCGGGGTAGACAGACGAGGCCCTTTCAGGGCAGCCCCCCCGCTCGTGGGGGGCTCGTCCGGGCCACTAGCGACGCCGCTCCTCGAACGGAATCCCCCTGCGTAGAGACAGAAGCGCGGTGACGATGGAGGGCATGAAGCGCCTTCACTACGCCGGTGGCTCGCTGCTCGTCGGGGACGCCGTGGCCCACGGGATCCTCGCCTACGCCCGCGAGCTGGGACTGCGCGGCATCGCCGACACGATCGTCGTCGCAGGGACTACGCCCGAGGGCGAGCGCGAGCAGGCCGAACTGCTGATCGGGCCCGCGAGTCAGCTCCTCCTCGTCGAGGACGACTCGCCGGAGGATCCCGCAGCGGATGCGGCGGCCCTCGAGGAGCTCGACCGTCGCCGCGGCGCGCTGGAACCGCGCGTCGAGCACGTCACGGCCGAGGATCAGCCCGAGCCCGTGGCGGACTACGACGAGTGGTCGATGCTCGCTCGCGACGAGGAGTGACCGGCGACGAGGAGTGACCGGCGCGCCTACTCGTGGCAGAGCGACCAGATCGAGTCCGGGTAGTCGTGCACCTCGTCGCCGTCGAGCAGGCGCCAGACCCCGGCCTGGTGCTCGAGGAGGCGGCCGTGCACGACCTCCGATCTCCATCCGTCGTCGGTCCGGTACCACCGCACGAGTCGGATGCTGACAGCACTGCGGGTTGCGACCCGTTGAGACATCGTCGTCCTCACCGACGCCCGCTCCGACGTCGCGACGATGCGACGAGAGGCAGGGACGCCTGAAGCGAGCCTACGCCGCTCCAGGCCCCCCGGGGAGGGGCCGAGGGAGCGCTTGCATCACGATCCGGATGCCCCTGTCGAGGCGGACCGGTCGCGATCAGTAGAGAGCGGATCCGCGACGCAGCTGCCTCGAGCGCCGACGCAGGGCCCGGTCACTCGGGCCGAACGTGCCCGCCTCCAGCAGCTGACGGAGGGAGTCGGCCACCTGCCGGGCCAGACGGGGATCGATCGCCCCCGGAACACGGAGCGAGTCGATGAGGTCGAGGGCCGTCCGCGTGGTCCGAGAGATCGCCATGCCACGAACCTAGGGAGCCCGACAGGCGGACGACGCACCCCGCACGGGGGCGCACGACGGCATCAATGCTCACCGTCGCGCCGCACCCCGCGGGGTCGAGCCGGGGTCAGTCGTGCCCGTTGCTCGTCTCGCCGCGTCCGGTCGAGGTCTGGAGGCGATCGATGTGCTCGGACGCCTGCGCCTTGGTGAGGTCGGCGGGAAGGGTCTCGCCGGCCTCGCGGGCGAGGGTGTCGAGGTAGCTGCGCTGCGGGCCGGTCATCGGCTCGTCGCCGGTGACCCAGTCGGACGGGTCCTTGCTGGCGCTGGTGTCGCTGCCGTCGTCGGCGCGGGCGCCGAGGACGTCGCCCTCGGTCTTGATGTCGGGGCCTGTGGTGTCGTTGTCGCTCATGCTGCGACCGTACGCGCGACCACCGACAGCGGCGAGGGCTTGCGGATCGCCGGCGACGACTCCGCTCGGCCCGGACCGCTTCTCAGGAACCGAGGAGGGCGTGCGCGACCGTGAAGATCACGAGGCCCGCGAGTGCGCCCACCACCGTGCCGTTGATCCGGATGAACTGCAGGTCCTTGCCCACCTGGAGCTCGAGCTTGTCGGAGGTCTCGCGAGGGTCCCAGCGCTGGATGGTGTCGCCGATGATGCTCGCGATGTCGGCGCGGTAGCGGTCGACCAGGTTCGCGGCGACGGTGCCGATCCAGGCGTCGACCGTGCTCGCGAGCCGCTCGTCGGTCGAGAGGCGGCGGCCGAGGTCCACGACGATCGACTCCAGGCTCGCGCGCAGCGGGCTCTCCGGGTCGTCCATCGCGCCGAGGAGGGACGACTTCGTCGACTCCCAGACGTCGCCCGCGAGCTCGCGGACGCGCGGGCTGTCGAAGGCCTGGTTCTTGATCTCCTCGACCCGCGCGACGAGATCGGGGTCGGTGCCGAGGTCCTCGGCGAGGGTCGCGAGGTAGCCGTCGATGGCGAGCCGGAGCGGGTGACCCTGCTCCTCCCTGACCGCGTGCACGAACACGAGCGCCTCGTGGTACAGCCGCTCGTCGATCGCGCGGCTGACCGCCGAGGGCAGCCAGGTCGGCAGCCTGCCGCTGACCATGCGGGTGAAGCTCTGCGGATTCGCGGCGAGCCACGCCTCCGCCTGCTCCACCAGCGTGTCGACGAGCCGGCGGTGGTGCCCGGCCTCGAAGATCCCGCCGACGAGCTTCCCCAGCGGCGGACCCCACTGCGGATCGAGCAGGTGGCGGCGGGCGAGCGCCTCGATGACTCCCTGCACGTGGGAGTCGTCGAGCAGCGCGATCGCCGCGCGGACGGCGGCGGCGCTCTCGTCGCCCACGCGGTGCGCGTTGGCCGGCTCGGCCAGCCAGACCCCCGCGCGCCGGGCGATGCCGAACGAGTCGAGCTTCTCGCGCACGATCGCACCGCGGAGGAAGTTCTCCTCGACGAACTGCGCGAGGCTCGTGCCGATCTCGTCCTTCTTGGTCGCGATGATCGCCGTGTGCGGGATCGGGAGCCCGAGTGGCCGGCGGAACAGCGCGGTCACCGCGAACCAGTCGGCGAGGGCGCCGACCATGCCGCCCTCGCTGGCCGCCCTGACCCACTGGAGCCACGGGTAGCGGTCCTGCAGCGCGAACGAGACCGCGAAGACGATCGCCATCACGACCAGGAGGCCGGTGGCGATGCGCTTCATCCGGACGAGCGCGGCGCGCTTCGCCGCGTCGTCGCGCCCGGTCGAGGTGGTCACCGTCACCGTCATGAGGCGGAGGGGAACCCCTCGTGCCGGATGCCCCAGGCCACGGTCCACTCCTCGCCCGGCTCCAGCCAGCGCAGGCCCTGACCGGAGTTCAGCGCCTCGGCGGGAGCGGTCATCGGCTCGACGGCGATCGCGGTCTTGACGTCGTCGCCCTCGGGGAAGATGCGGGTGATGAAGACCTGGATGTAGTTGTGCGAGGCGTCGGCCCAGAGCAGCACGCGGCGCCCGTCGGAGGCGCTGAGGCCGTGGACGCTCTCGCCGTCGACGACGGTGACGTCGGCCCACGCGTCGTCGAGCTCGAGATCGCCGATGCGGCGGCCGCGGCGCAGGTCCCACTCGGTGCCCTCGACCGGGCTCTGACCGGTGGGGTTGAGCCGCTCGTCGACCTCGATGTGCACGGCCGCGTCGACGGTGATGTCGAGCTCGTCGGTCGGGACGTCGCCGATGGCGAGGAAGGGGTGGGTGCCGATCGCGACCGGCGCCTCCTCTGCTCCGACGTTGACCACGCGGTGCACGACCTTCAGGCCGTCGGCCTGCAGCTCGTACCGCACGGTCGTCTCGAGGTGGAACGGCCAGCCGCGCTGGGGGACGACCGGAGCGGCGAGCTCGACGAACGAGGGCCCCTGGTCGACGAGGCGGTAGGAGGTGCTGGTCAGCAGCCCGTGGAGCGCGTTGTGGTACTTCGGCTCGGTGATGTCGAGCTGGAGGGTGCGCCCGGCGTGGTGCCACTTGCCGTCGCGCACGCGGTTGGGCCAGGGCACCAGCACGATGCCCGACCCGAAGGGCGGCACGGTGGTCTCGGGGTATCCGGCGGTGATCTCGACGCCGTCGACGGAGAGGTGGCGCAGCCCTGCTGCCACCTCCGTCACGACGGCGTGGAGCGTGCGGCCCTCGGCGGTGAGGTCGAGGGCGTACTGGCGCCCGGTCGCGGGGGCGGGAGTGAAGTCGGCCATGCGTGAATCCTACGGACCGATGCCGGTGACGGGCGCCGCTCGAGGATCAGCAGCGCGTGACGGCCAGGCCCGACTCCTCCAGCTCGGCGACGACGCCCGCCCCGGCCGCCCCGCCGGTGAGCAGGAGGTCGAACTCGTCGGCGCCCGCCACGCGGCCGAGGTCGACGACCCCGAGCTTGCGGGAGTCGGCGACGACGACGCGGCGAGCGGCGGCCTGCAGCATGCGGCGCTTGAGGGTCGCCTCCGGGAGGTTGACGTTCGTCACCCCCGCACGCGGATGCACACCCGTGCAGCCCACGAAGACGACGTCGGCGCGGATCCGCTCGAGCATCTCGGAGGCCAGCGGCTCGACGAGCGAGTGCTGGAGCGGGCGCAGCGTGCCTCCGGTGACGACGACGGTGAACCGCGGGATCGCCGGCTCGAGGGCGAGGGCGGTGGACAGCCCGTTCGTGATGACGGTGATGTCGCGGAGCTCCTCGCGGGCGACGAGGGCGTGCGCGATCGCGAGCGGAGTCGTGCCGACGTCGAGGATCACGCTCTCGCCGGAGGAGACGGACGCGGCGGCCTCGCGCCCGATCGCCGCCTTCTCCTCCGCGGCGGCGGCCAGGCCCTCCTCGAGCGAGCGCTCGCCCGGCTTGGCGGCCGACGGGATCGCTCCGCCGCGCACGCGCTGCACCGAGCCCTCCCCCGCCAGCTGATCGAGATCGGAGCGGACGGTGACCACCGAGACTCCGAGGCGCTCGGCCAGGTCGGCGACCGAGACGAAGCCCGAGCGCTCGGCCAGCAGTCGCATCCGGAGGCGGCGCTCGACGGCGGAGCGCCCGTCGTGCTCGCCGTCTGCTCTCATGCGCCCATGGTGGTCCGGCGGGGGTGGCTTGTCAAAGCGAAACCGCGCTTTCCTTTTCGAAGAGCGGCCCCTAGTCTGAGTCCCGCCATGAACGAAGCGATCCCCCTCTCCGCCGGCGTCGTCAAGCGCCCGCACACCCTCGCCGACGGGCGAGAGCTCATCTATTTCGACGACGCCGACACGATGCTGCCGCCCGAGCGCAGCGCCGATGCCCGCGACCTCGATCCGCGACCAGCGACGGCGCGCATGCGCCAGGACGTCCTCACCGGGGAGTGGGTGTCGATCGCCGCCTCGCGGCAGAACCGCGTGTTCCTCCCGCCGGCCGAGCTCGACCCGCTCGCACCGGCCTCGCCGACCAACCCGTCCGAGGTGCCGAGCCGCTACGACGTCGCGGTGTTCGAGAACCGCTCGCCGTCGTTCGGCCCGCTGCTCGAGGACGAGGACGCGCCCGCCTCCCTCGAGGATCTGCGCACCCTCGGCCTCGGCCGCACGCTGACCAGCGTCGGCCGCTGCGAGGTCGTCTGCTTCAGCCCGGAGCACGAGGGCTCGTTCTCGACGCTCTCGGCGTCGCGCGCCCGCACGGTCGTCGAGGCCTGGGCCGACCGCGTCGCCGCCCTCTCGGCCCTGCCCGGCGTGCAGCAGGTCTTCCCGTTCGAGAACCGCGGCGAGGCGATCGGAGTGACGCTCCACCACCCGCACGGCCAGATCTACTCCTACCCCTACGTCACGCCCCGCACGACGCGCCTGCTGGCGTCGCTCGACTCCTACGGCCCCACGCTGTTCGCCGATGTCCTCGCGTTCGAGCAGGCCGGCGACCGCGTGCTGATCCGCGGCGAGCACTTCACCGCCTTCGTGCCGTTCGCCGCGCGCTGGCCCGTCGAGGTGCACCTCCTGCCGCACCGCCACGTCGCCGACATCAGCGAGACGACCCCGGAGGAGCGCGACGAGCTCGCGAAGGTCTACCAGCGCCTGCTCCGCGGGATCGACGCGCTCTACGACACCCCGACGCCGTACATCGCGGCCTGGCACCAGGCACCCGTGCACGAGCGCCGCGACGAGGTGCGCCTGATGCTGCAGATCACCTCGCCGCGCCGCGCCGAGACGAAGCTGAAGTACCTCGCCGGCAGCGAGGCGGCGATGGGCGCCTGGATCGGCGACATCGCTCCCGAGACCAGCGCCGCCGCCCTGCGCGCCGCGATCGAGCGCGCCGACGCGGCGACGCTCGAGGCCGAGGTCGCGCAGCGCCCCGACGCCTCCCTCCCCGACACCCCCTCCGACACCGAGGAGACCCGATGACCTCCGCCTCCCCCTCGCTCGACGCCGTCGCCGAGCGCGCCGCCCGCGACTTCGAGCGCGAGTACGACCACGCCCCCGCGGGCGTGTGGGCAGGTCCCGGCCGCGTGAATCTGATCGGCGAGCACACCGACTACAACGACGGGTTCGTGTTCCCGTTCGCGATCGACCGCGCGACCGCGATGGCCGTCGCGCCGCGCGAGGACCGGGTCATCCGCATCGCCAGCGCCTTCTCGCCCGAGCACGTCGAGATCTCGCTCGACGATCTCGCTCCGGGCGCGATCGCGGGCTGGTCGGCCTACCCTCTCGGCGTCGTCTGGGCTCTGACCGAGTACGGCGTCGACCTGGGCGCCCGCACCGGGTTCGACGCGTTCGTCGACTCCGACGTGCCGGTGGGCGCGGGGCTGTCGAGCTCCGCCGCGCTGATGTGCGCCATGGCCGTCGCACTGAACGAGCTCTGGGAGCTCGACCTCGACAAGGCGACGCTCGCGCGAGTCGGACGCCGGGCCGAGAACGTCGCCGTCGGCGCCCCGACCGGGATCATGGACGAGTCCGCCTCCCTCTTCGGGCAGCGCGACGCGGCCGTGTTCCTGGACTGCCGGAGCCTGGACACCGAGGTGATCCCGCTCGGCTTCGAGGAGGCCGGACTCGTCCTCCTCGTCATCGACACGAAGGTCGAGCACGCGCACGCCACGGGCGGTTACGCCGAGCGGCGCGCCTCCTGCGAGCTGGGCGCCTCGACTCTCGGCGTGGAGTCGCTGCGCGAGCTGTCCGTCGACGACCTCCCGCGCGCCGAGGAGCTCCTCGACGACGTCACCTACCGCCGCGTGAAGCACGTGGTGACCGAGGACGCGCGCGTCCTCGCGACCGTGCGGACCCTCCGCGAGCAGGGCCCCCGCGCCATCGGCGAGCTCCTCGACGCCGGCCACGTCTCGCTCCGCGACGACTTCGAGATCTCGGTTCCCGAGCTCGACACGGCCGTCGAGGCCTCGCGGGGCGCGGGAGCCATCGGCGCCCGCATGACCGGGGGCGGCTTCGGCGGCTCCGCGATCGCCCTCACCCCCGTCGAGAAGGAGGAGGAGGTCCGCGCCGCGGTCCTCGCCGCCTTCGCCGCGAAGGGCTTCCGGGCACCGGAGCTGTTCCTGGTCACCGCCGCCGACGGCGCCGGCCGGGTGCGCTGAGCGCTGCACGACGAGGGAGCCGGCATCCGCCTCCGGACCACTGCGGTGGATCGGAGGCGGGTGCCGGCTCCCTCTGCGTCCGGGCGACCTCAGGCGGGCGGGACGACCGCGCGCAGCACTCCCCCGGTGACCCTCACGAGCTCCGAAGCGCTGGTCGGGTACACCGTGTGCGCGTGTCCCGCGGCCGCCCACACCGTGCCGTACTCGGCGAGCGCCTCGTCGACCACGGTGCGCAAGCCCCGAGGATGACCGACCGGCGCGACGCCTCCGATGGTCTGGCCCGTGGCCTCCTTGACCACCGACGCACTCGCCCGGCCGATCGTGCCGCCCAGCTCGCCGCCGAGCCACTCCGTGTCGACGCGGTGGCCGCCGCTCGTCAGCACGAGCAGCGGCTCCCCGTCGAGGAGGAACACCAGCGAGTTCGCGATCTGACCCGGCTCGATGCCGAGCGCCGCCGCCGCGAGTGCCGCGGTCGATGCGGCCTCGTCGAGCCAGCGGACGGGCGGGTGCACCCCGTGCACGGCGAGATCGGCCAGGACGCGGTCGACCGCGGGGTGACTCCGTTCGCTCATGCCGCGAGGCTAGCGACTACTCCGTCATCGTCGCGATGTCGATGACGAAGCGGTAGCGCACGTCGGACGACAGCACGCGCTCGTAGGCGGCGTTGATCTCGGAGGCCGGGATCACCTCGACCTCGCTCGCGATGCCCTTCTCGGCGCAGAAGTCGAGCATCTCCTGGGTCTCGCGGATACCTCCGATGCCCGAGCCCGCGAAGGAGCGGCGGGCGCCGAACAGCGTGAAGACGTGCAGCGGCAGGGCCTCGGCCGGGGCGCCGACGTTCACCATGGTGCCGTTCAGGCGCAGCATGCCGAGGTACGCGTCGAGGTCGAGCGGGGCGCTGACGGTGTTCAGGATGATGTCGAAGGTGTTCGCGAGGGTCGCGAACGTCTCCTCGTCCTTCGTCGCGTAGTAGTGGTCGGCGCCCAGGCGCAGGCCGTCGTCCTTCTTGCCGAGCGTCTGCGAGAGCACGGTGACCTCGGCGCCCATGGCGTGCGCGAACTGCACGGCCATGTGGCCGAGTCCGCCGAGTCCGACGACGGCGACCTTCTTGCCGGGGCCGGCGTTCCAGTGCGACAGGGGCGAGTAGGTGGTGATGCCGGCGCACAGCAGCGGCGCGGCGGCCTCGTAGGGGATCGACTCCGGGACGCGGAGGACGAAGTCCTCGACGACCACGACGTGGGTGGAGTAGCCGCCCTGGGTGATGGTGCCGTCGCGGTCGACGGCGGCGTAGGTGCCGACGTTGCCCTTCAGGCAGTACTGCTCCTCGCCCGCGAGGCAGTTCTCGCACTCGCGGCAGGAGTTCACCATGCAGCCCACGCCGACACGGTCGCCGACGGAGTGCTTCGAGACCTCGGAGCCGACCTCGGCGACGACGCCGACGATCTCGTGGCCGACGGTCAGCGGGTAGGCGACCGGTCCCCACTCGCCGCGCACGGTGTGGATGTCGGAGTGGCAGATGCCGGAGTAGGCGATCTCGATGAGCACGTCGTGCGGGCCGACGTCGCGGCGCTCGATCGTGGTCGGGATCAGCGGCTCGGTGGCGGACGGGGCGGCGTAGGCGGATACGGTGCGCATGGGTTCTCCTCGTGGGGCGGGCGCACTCGAAGACGGGTCCGACGGGGGTGGGGGACGCGAGTGCGCCCGGCAACGCTACCGGCGTCGTCTGGACGGGAACCGTAGGCTCGGGGCATGCGCGCTGCGATCGACCTCAACGCCGACCTCGGCGAGGGCTTCGGCGTGTGGGAGCTCGGCGACGACGACGCGATCCTCCACGTGGTGTCGAGCGCGAGCATCGCGTGCGGATTCCATGCCGGCGATCCCTCGATCATGCTCGACCGCTGCCGGCTCGCGGCGGAGCGGGGAGTCGCGATCGGCGCGCACGTCTCGTACCGCGATCTCGCGGGCTTCGGGCGGCGAGACCTCCCCGTCGGCCCGGACGAGCTCCACGCCGACGTCGTGTACCAGATCGGCGCGCTGCAGGCCGTGGCGCGGGCGGCCGGCACGCACGTCCGCTACGTCAAGCCGCACGGCGCCCTCTACAACCGCATCGTGCACGACGAGGTGCGGGCCGGAGCCGTCGCGGCCGCTGTGCGCGACGCGGCACCGGGCCTGCCCGTCCTCGGCCTCGCCTCCTCCGCGATCGAGCGCGCCGCCCGGGACGCGGGCCTGCCCTTCGTCCGCGAGGCGTTCGTCGACCGCGGCTACCGCTCCGACGGCACCCTCGTGCCGCGCGGCGAGGAGGGTGCCGTCCTCGTCGACGTCCCGCTCGTCGCCGCTCGTGCGGTGCGGATGGCGACGGAGGGGACGGTCGTGGACCGCGACGGCGGGATCCTCCGCGTCGACGTCGACTCGCTGTGCGTGCACGGCGACTCCCCCGGCGCTCTCGCGATGGCGGAGGCCGTGCGCGACGCCCTCGCCCGGGCCGGGGTCGCCCTCGCGGCCGCGGTGCCGTGATCCCCGCGCGCCTGCTGCCCTCCGGGGATCGAGCGGTGCTGGTCGAGACGGGTGGTCTCGACGAGGCCCTCGCACTGGCGCTCGCCCTCGAGGCGGAGCGGCCGCAAGGAGTCGACGATCTCGTCCCCGCGGCCCGGACCGTGCTGGTCGTCCTCGATCCCGTCGTCCTCCCAGTGCCGGAGGCGGGGCGGTGGATCCGGGCCGTCTGCGCGTCGGCGGACACGGACGCGGCGAGCACGACGGGGCGACGACTCGTCGTGGACGTGGAGTACGACGGAGCGGATCTCGCGGACACCGCGACCGCACTCGGCTGGACGGTCGGCGAACTGGTGCGCCGCCACACGGCGACACCGTGGCGGGCGGCCTTCGGCGGGTTCGCCCCCGGTTTCGCGTACCTCGTCGCGCTCGGCGACTGGCCGGAGGTGCCGCGCCGGGCGGAGCCGAGGACGCGCGTGCCCGCGGGATCCGTGGCGCTGGCGGGCCCCAACTCCGGCGTCTACCCCCGTTCCTCCCCCGGCGGCTGGCAGCTGATCGGGACGACCGCCGCGGTGCTCTGGGACGTCGAGCGGACACCGCCGGCGCTCCTCGCGCCGGGCGACGAGGTGCGGTTCCGGGACGTGCGGTGAGCCTCCGCGTCCTCGATCCCGGCCCCCTCGCGCTCGTGCAGGACGCGGGCCGTCCGGGATTCGCCGCGCTCGGCGTGGGCCGCTCGGGCGCGATGGACGCCGGAGCCCTCCGCCTCGGGAACCGGCTGCTGGGCGGTGGCGCCGACGACGCCGGCCTGGAGCTGCTCGGCGCGGGCTTCGCGGTGCGCGCCGACGCGGACGTCTGGATCAGCCTGACCGGAGCCGACGGGGACGCGCGGATCGACGGGCGGAGCGTCGACCGGGTCCTCCCCGTGCTGCTGCCGGCCGGCGCCGTGCTGAGGCTGGGCCCGCTGCGCGCCGGGATCCGCCGAACGCTCGCCGTCCGGGGCGGGATCGACGTGCCGCCCGTGCTCGGGTCGCGCTCCCGCGACACCCTCTCGGCACTGGGGCCGGAGCCGGTGCGAGCCGGGGACGTGCTGGCGATCGGCCGCGCCTCCGGCGGCGTCGCCGCCCTCGACTGGTGGCCCTTCCCGGCGCCGGGTCACGGAGCGACGCTCGCCGTGCACCCGGGACCGCGCCTGGAGCGGCTCCCTCAGGGCACCTGGAGGGCGCTCCTCGACACCCCCTGGCGCCTCGGCGACGCCGACCGCGTCGGGCTCCGGCTGACCGGAGCGCCGCTGCCGACGGGACGCGGCGGCGAGCTGCCGAGCGAGGGGATGCTGCACGGCTCGGTGCAGCTGCCGCCCTCCGGACTGCCGGTCGTCTTCGGACCGGACCACCCGGTGACCGGCGGCTACCCCGTGGTCGCCGTCGTCGACTCCGCGTCGCTCGACGCCCTCGCCCAGCTCGCCCCGGGGGATCCGGTGCGCTTCCGCGCGGTCAGCGGGCGGCGCGCTCCGCAGCAGTGACCACGTTGTGGATGAGCATGGCGCGGGTCATCGGGCCGACGCCACCGGGGACGGGCGAGAGCCAGCCCGCGACCTCCGCCACTCCGGGAGCGACGTCGCCGGTGAGCTTCGCACGACCGGTCTCCGGATTCTCGACACGGGTGATGCCCACGTCCAGCACGGCCGCCCCGGGCTTCACCCAGTCGGCGGCGATGAGTCCGGGGACGCCGACGGCGGCGACCACGATGTCGGCGCGGCGCACCTCCGCGGCGAGGTCGGTCGTCCGCGAGTGGGTCAGGGTGACGGTCGCGTCGAGGCCTTTGCGGGTCAGGAGCAGCCCGAGCGGCCGGCCGACGGTGAGACCGCGCCCGACCACCACGACGTGCTTGCCCGAGAGCGGGATGTCGTGGCGCCGCAGCATCTCGACGACCCCGTTCGGCGTGCAGGGCAGCGGGCTGTCGAGCTCGCCCTCGACGCCGAGCACCAGGCGGCCGAGGTTCGTCGGGTGCAGTCCGTCGGCGTCCTTGTCGGGGTCCATCAGCTCGAGCATCGCGTTCTCGTCGATGCCCTTCGGCAGCGGCAGCTGGATGATGTAGCCGGTCACCGAGGCGGACTCGTTCAGCTGGCGGATCGCGCTGCGGATGTCCTCGGCCGAGGCCGTCGCGGGCAGGTCGACCCGGATCGACTCGATGCCGACCTCGGCGCAGTCGCGGTGCTTGCCGGCGACGTAGGAGCGGGAGGCCGGGTCGTCGCCGACCAGGAGCGTGCCGAGCCCCGGCACGATCCCCTTCTCGCGCAGCGCGGCGACCCGCACCGCGATCTCGGCCTTGACCGCCGTCGCCGTGGCGACTCCGTCGAGTACCTGTGCCGTCATCGGATGACTCCTCGTGTTCGAGCGGCGCGCACCGGACCGCCGACGACGGCGGCCGCGGCACGCGGAGGGCCAGGGGCCCGGTGGGATCCGCGGAGCCGGGCGGCTCCGCGGATCGGGGCTCAGAGCCCGGGGTAGAGCGGGAAGTCGTCCGTGAGGCGACCCACGCGGGCGCGCAGCGCCTGCAGGTCGGCGGACGGCTTGAGCGCCTCGGCGATCACGTCGGCGACCTCGGTGAACTCGTTCTCGCCGAAGCCGCGCGTGGCGAGCGCCGGGGTGCCGATGCGGAGGCCCGAGGTGACCATCGGCGGACGCGGATCGAACGGCACGGCGTTGCGATTGACGGTGATGCCGACCTCGTGCAGCCGGTCCTCCGCCTGCTGGCCGTCGAGCGGGGAGTTGCGGAGGTCGGCGAGCACCAGGTGCACGTCGGTGCCTCCGGTGAGCACGTCGATGCCCTCGGCCTTCGCGTCGGGCGCGGTGAGGCGCTCGGCGAGGATCTGCGCGCCGCGGATCGTGCGGGCCTGGCGCTCGGCGAACTCCGCCTCGCCGGCGAGCTTGAAGGCCGTCGCCTTCGCCGCGATGACGTGCATCAGCGGGCCGCCCTGCTGGCCCGGGAACACGGCCGAGTTGAGCTTCTTGGCGTACTCCTGCTTGGCCAGGATGAGGCCGGAGCGGGGGCCCGCCAGCGTCTTGTGCACGGTCGTGGTGACCACGTCGGCGTGCGGGACGGGCGAGGGGTGCAGGCCCGCCGCGACGAGGCCGGCGAAGTGCGCCATGTCGACCCAGAGCTTCGCGCCGACCTCGTCGGCGATGGCGCGGAACGCCTCGAAGTCGAGGTGGCGCGGGTAGGCCGACCAGCCGGCGATGAGCACCTGCGGGCGGACCTCGAGGGCCTTCTCGCGCACGACGTCCATGTCGATGCGGAACGACTGCGGGTCGACGCCGTAGGCGGTCGCGTTGTAGAGCTTGCCCGAGAAGTTGAGCTTCATGCCGTGCGTCAGGTGGCCGCCGTGGGCGAGCTCGAGCCCGAGGATCGTGTCGCCGGGCTGGATCAGCGCGGAGAGCGCGGCGGCGTTCGCGGTGGCTCCGGAGTGGGGCTGCACGTTCGCGAACTCGGCGCCGAAGAGGGCCTTGGCGCGGTCGATCGCGAGCTGCTCGGCCACGTCGACGAACTCGCAGCCGCCGTAGTAGCGGCGGCCCGGGTAGCCCTCGGCGTACTTGTTGGTCAGGACCGAGCCCTGCGACTCCAGGATCGCGCGCGGCACGAAGTTCTCGCTCGCGATCATCTCGAGGTAGCCGCGCTGGCGGTCGAGCTCCTGCTGCAGGACGGCGGCGATCTCGGGATCGACGACCGAGACGGGCTGGTCGAACGATCCGGACGCACCGGTGGTCGCGGGACTCTGGGCGGTGGAAGAGGACACGGACGCTCCTTGACTGGGAAACGGAGGGTGCCCGCGCCGGTGCATCGAGGCGACTCGGCGCGTACGGGCGACCCGGACTACGGTATCCGTTCCAGCCCAGGCGTGCGGCGGGAAAAGTGTCCGGAGCGCGCCCCGGAGGAGGTGCCGCTCCCTGATGGTCACCCATCCGAACGCCAGTCGCGGCGGGGCCAGCTTAGCAACGCGCAGGCCGCGCTCCACCGCGCGACAGGACCCGACGATCGCTCGGCTCGCTGGCAGGATCGTCGGGTCGACGAGCGGAGGAGGGTGCTGTGGCGAACGCGCACAGGGCGTCGCCGGGGCCGCGGCTCGGGCGGTCCGACCGCTCGCACGCCGACTCGGCGGGCGACGCCGAGCTGATCGACCGGGTGCGCGAGGGCGACGCGGCGGCGTCCGCCGAGCTGTGGCGCCGGCACGCGCCCGCGGCCCGGTCCGTCGCGCGGGCCTGGTCCTCGCTCGACGCCGACGACCTCGTGTCCGAGGCGTTCCTCCGCACGCTCGACGCCCTCGCCCGCGGCGGCGGACCCGACGGAGCCTTCCGCCCCTACCTCTTCACCTCCGTCCGCAACGTCGCGTCCAGCTGGGGGCGGCGCGGGTCGCGGGAGCGGCCTCTCGACGGCGACGTGGCCGACCTGGAGGACGGACCCGAGGAGCGCGCCCTCGCTGCGCTCGACCGCGACCTCGGCGTCCGTGCCTTCCGTGCGCTGCCCGCCCGCTGGCGCGAGGTGCTCTGGTACACGGCGGTCGAGGGGATGAGTCCGGCCGAGGCCGCTCCCCTTCTGGGGCTCCGACCGAACGGGGTGGCCGCGCTCGGGCACCGCGCCCGGGAGGGCCTGCGCGGGGCGTGGATCCAGGAGCACGTCTCGGCGAGCGCGGCCGACGGGGAATGCCGGTGGGTCCTCGAGCGGGCGGGGGCACACACACGGGGGCGATTGCCGATCCGCGACCGACGGCGGACGGACGCCCACCTCGCGACGTGCGAGTCGTGCCGCGCGGCCCTCTCCGAAGCGGCGGGAGTGGGCGCACGGCTGGCGGTGCTGCTGCTGCCGCTCGCGGCCGGCGTCGGTGGGGCGGCCGCGTACGGGGCGGCGGGCGGTGCCGCAGGGGCGTCGGCGGGTGCGGCGCCCGGAGCGTCCGGCGGGGCATCGGCGGGCGGAGCGGGTGCTTCGGTGGTCGGAGCGTCGGCCGGTGCGGGAGCGAGCGCGTCCCTCATCGCGGCAGTGGCCGTGGCGGGAGTCGTGACCGCGGGGCTCGCCCTCGCTGCGCTCCTGCCGCCGGCGGGACCGCCCGCCGAGCAGCAGGTCGCGGAGGCACCCGTCGCCCTGGCGACCATCGAGGCGTCGGCGCCGACGGACCTCGCGGCGACGCCGGACCCCGCCGCCTCGCCGACCCCGACCGCCACGGCCGGCGCGTCGCCGTCCACCGCCGTCGCGCTCGTTCCGTCTCCGGTCGCAGCGCCCGCACCCGCCTTGCGCCCCGCGCCGGAGCCGAGCGCCGAGGTGACGGAGCCCGCTCCGACCGCACCCGCGACGACCGCCCCGTCCCCCGTCCCGACGACGACGGACTCGCCGCGCCCGACACCGACGGCCCCGATCCCGGCGACCCCCGCCCCGACCCCGTCGCGAACGCCGACACCGACCCCGACCCCGACCCCGACCCCGACCCCGTCGACCCCCGCTCCGACGAGTCCGACGCCGACCGCCCTCCCGACGGCCGCCCCACCGACCCTCGCCCTGACGGCGGACCCCTCCGGCAGGCTCCTCCCCGACGCGCACGGCACCGCCGCTCCGGGCGCGGTCGTGACCATCGAGGACGCGGCCGGCGGCGCTGCCCGCGCCTCGACCCGCGCCGACGCCGACGGCACCTGGTCGATCGAGCCGCTGCCCCTCCCTCCGGGCGTCACGACCATCGTCGCCGTCGCCGACGGGCGGAGCGCGGCGACGACCGTCCGCCTGCAGGCACCGCGGCCCCTCGCTCCGGCCACGGCGAGCGCCGGCGCCGTCCCGCTCGTCGTGCTGGCCGGCACCGGACGGGTGGACGTGCTCGTCGACGGCGCGCTCCGGCGGAGCATCCCGGCGCGGTCCCCCGGCTTCACGGTCTCCCTCGACCTCGCCGCCGGCGAGCACCGCGTCGGCGTGAGGTACGCCTCCCCGGACGGCCGCTACGGCGCCGAGGCGACGACGCGGGTGCGGGTCCTCCAGGACGCGCCCGCCAGCAGGGCCACCGCCAGCACGAGCCCCGCCGCGTAGACGACGGCGGTGCTCTCGAGGCCGAACGCCCCGTAGACGACCGAGCCGACGAGCGCTCCCGCTCCGATGCCGGCGTTGAACGACGCCGTGTAGACCGCCGTCGCGGTGTCGCGGATGAGCGGGTCCGCCACCTGCAGCAGTCGCGTCTGCAGCAGCGAGGGCAGCACGCCGAACGCGACTCCCCACACCGCGAACGCGGGCAGCGCCAGCAGCGGCTGCGCCGGTGCCAGGTTCAGCACGACGGACGAGACGAGGACGACGCTCAGCGCGAGCAGGAGGGCGGCGACCGGTCGGCGGGTGACCGCGCGCGTGCCCGCTATGACGAGTCCGACCGCTCCGGCGGCTCCGTAGACGAAGAGCAGCGGCGACACCGCCTCGGCGGGCGCCTCCATCCGCTCGGTCGCGAAGGGGACGAGGTAGGTGGTGAAGGAGTAGTGGCCGGTCATCGCGACGGCGACCGCGACGCAGAGCACGGCGACCGCGCCGACACCGCGGCCGGGCCGCAGCGTCTGGATCGACCCGGTGGTGGCGGTCGGGACGGGGGCCTCGACGCTCGGAAGCACGCGGAGGACCAGCAGGACCCCCAGCGCCATCAGCCCGGCCACGATCAGGAACGAGACCCGCCACCCGACGAGCTGCCCGAGCGCCGTACCCAGCGGCACGCCGAGGACGAAGGCGAGCGTGCCGCCCGCGAAGGTGACCGCCACCGCCCGGCCGAGATCGCGCGGGCGGACGAGGCGGGCGGAGTAGGCGCCGACGACCGCCCAGAAGAGCCCGTGCCCCGCGCCGCCGACGATCCGGGCGGCGATCAGGAGGGGGTAGCTGGGCGCGAGCGCCGTCGCGACCGTGCCCAGTGTGAGCACGACGAGGACCGCGAGCAGGAGGGTCCGCCTGGGCACCCGACGGGTGAGCAGCGCCAGCGGAGTGCTCGAGAGCACCACGGTGAACGCGAAGACGGTGACGAGCAGCCCCGCCTGCGCCGGGGAGACGCCGAACGACGCACCGAGCTCCGGGAGCAGCCCGGTGGGCATCATCTCGGCGGTGACGGAGAGGAAGATCACGCTCGAGAGGACGAGGAGCGGCGGCCAGGGGAAGCGGTCGCGGACGGTGGGCGGCGCGGTGCGGACGGGGAGGACGGGTGAGGACATCGGAGTGCTCCGAGAGGCGAGTCCTGCCGCGGCGGCGGCCCCGCTCGAGGCGGTGGCGGCCCGAGGGCGGAGGATCGGCTGCGCGCCGTCGTGCGCGCCCGGGGCCGCGGGGAGTGCCGACGACCGCTGCCAGCCTACCCGCGGGCGCACGGAGGGGTCCAGGACGGACGGCTCCCGGCCGTTATCCTGGGCGGATGCAGTCCGACCCCGCAGCGCCCGCCTCCGACCGGCCCGTGCCCACCGGCACCGAGTTCACCGGGGTCGGCGACCGAGGTCCCGGCAACCACTGGACCCTCACGTTCGCGTGCCCGGACCTGCCCGGCATCGTCCACGCCGTCTCGGGCGCGGTCGTGCACGCGCGCGGCAACATCACCGAGAGCCAGCAGTTCTCGAGCGCCGACACCGGCCGCTTCTTCATGCGCCTTCAGGTGGAGTCACCCGTGACCCGCGAGGAGTTCGAGCGGGCGCTGCAGCCCATCACCGAGCACTACGGGATGACCTGGCGGCTGGACGTCGTCGGGCGGCCCCTCCGGACCCTGGTGCTGGCCTCGACGGCCGCGCACTGCGTCAACGACCTGCTGTTCCGCCAGCGCGCCGGGCAGCTCGCGGTGGACGTGCCGCTGATCCTGTCGAACCACGGGGCGCTGCGCGATCTCGCCGAGTTCTACGGAGTGCCGTTCGAGTCGCGCCCGGTCGTGTCGCCGGAGTCGAAGCGGGCGTTCGAGGAGCGGGTCGTCGAGGTCGTCGAGCAGCACGACATCGAGCTCGTCGTGCTCGCGCGCTACATGCAGATCCTCTCCCCCGAGCTCTGCGCGCGCCTGGCCGGCCGCGCCATCAACATCCACCACTCGTTCCTGCCCGGCTTCAAGGGCGCGAACCCCTACAAGCAGGCGCACGCGCGCGGCGTGAAGCTGATCGGCGCGACCGCCCACTTCGTCACGAGCGACCTCGACGAGGGTCCGATCATCGAGCAGAACGTCGTGCGCGTCGACCACTCGCACTCCCCCGCGCAGCTCGTCGCGATCGGTCAGGACGAGGAGAGCCGCACCCTCACCCAGGCCGTCAAGTGGTTCGCGGAGGACCGCGTGCTGCTCGACGGGGCGCGCACGATCATCTTCAAGTAGCGGCGCCAGCGGGCCTCGGCCGCCGACGGAGCGGCCACCTCGCGGCGAGAGCCAGGAGCGGCGCGGCGGCGGCGAACGCGGCGAACTCGAGGTCGACGGCGGGCAGCGGCACGTCGGGGGCGACGAGCTCGACGAGCAGGGCGGAGTAGCTCGCCGCGATCCCGGCGCCGAGCAGCACCACCACGAGGGCGGTCGCCGCGGCCGCGTCCCGCGCGACTCCGCGGACGTCCTTCGGCGGTAGCGCGCCCGACAGAGCAGGCGGAGCGAGCAGGGCCAGGACGCCGACGCCCGGGCCCATCCAGCCCGAGCGCTCGGCGGCGACGACGAGCACGACGAGCCCCGCCACGGAGGCGACCGCGAGCAGGCGGGCGGCTCCGGTGCGACCGGCGAGGGCTAGACCGGCGGCGACGGCGAGCGCCGATGCGACGAGGACGGTGGGGTTCGAGAACGGACCGAGGAAGCCGGCGTACGCCGTGCTCGGGCTCCAGGTGACGGTGACCGTGTAGAAGAGCGCCAGCACCGCCGCGACGATGAGCGCCGTCGCGGTGGTACGGCGGCGGTCGTTCCTCCGCCAGGTGTGCTGGGCGATCCCGCCGATCACGAGTCCGATCACCTCGCCGGCGTCCGGGCCGTCGCGGCCCGCGGCATCCGCGTCGTCGAGGAGCATCCCGAGGACGACCTCTCCGTGCTCGCTCCGCCAGTCCTCCGGGTACCAGCGCAGGAGGCGTCGGTAGCGGCGCTCGGCGCTCACGCGACGACCCCCTCCGGACGCTCGCGCAGCGCTGCACTCCCCTGCTCGACCATGACCTGCAGTCGGGCGAGCTCGGTGGCGAGAGCCTTCCCACCCGCCCCGGTCAGCCGGAAGAACCGCCGCAGCCGTCCGTCCGAGACCTCCTCACCGTCGACCGCCACGAGGCCGTCAGCGGTGAGGCGCTCGAGGGCGGAGTAGAGCGTCGGCACCTTCAGCACTGCATCTCCCGAGGAGAGCTCGCGGGCCTCGGCCAGGATCGCGTAGCCGTGCCTCCTCCCTCGCGACAGCACGGTGAGGATCCAGAACGCCGTGGGCGGGAGCGGAGGTGTCATGATCGCGAGAATACTCTCGTTTTAAGAGTATGGGAAGCCCGGGCGACGTCGGAGGCGTCACTCCCCCAGGGTGATGGCGCGGAGGGCCCGGACGTGCGAGTCGAACGCGGCGGCTCCGGGCCGGGTCAGCGACACCCAGGTCACGCGCCGCGAGTCGCTCCGGGTGGAGGAGGAGCTCTTGACGCTGCTGGTGAAGCCGGCGTCGGCGAGGACCTTCAGGTGCTTCGAGAGCGTCGCGTCGCTCACTCCGAGAGTGTCGCGCAGGACGCCGAAGTCGACTCCGTCGCCGGCGCGCAGCAGGCCGCAGATGCGCAGCCGGAGCGGCGCGTGGATGACCTCGTCGAACCGCGCCTCAGCGGACACGGCGCATCCGTTCGCGGGCCGAGGCGGTGAAGGCGAAGGTGGCGCCGACTCCGACCGCGAACGCCACCGCCGTCGGCAGGGCCACCCAGCCGTGCAGATCGAACGAGGCGAAGCCGAGGGCGACGCTATAAAGCGCGAGCACCAGGACGAGCGCCGCGCCGGTGAGCAGCCAGGGCATCGCGCCGAGGCGTCCGAGCGCGACGCCGGTCGCGCGACGGTAGGCCCAGAGCAGCACGGCGCCGAGGGCGAGCGCGGGCAGGATCCCGCCGGGCAGGTCCTCGCCGGCGGCGGGGCGCACCACGAAGAGCGCGGCGACCACGCCGAAGCCGACGCCGAGCCACCAGGGGGTGCGGACGCGGTCGGCCAGACGGGCGCGGTCGGCGGACAGCTCGCGGAGGATGTCGTCGTTTTCCATGGTGGAAAGTCTTGCAGAGACTTTCCGAGAGGGCAAGACACTCCCGGACTCCGCCGGGGCGGGCCGGTTAGCATGGTCGGCGTGAATTCAGCGAGAGCGACCGCAGCGGACCGCGACCCCCGGATCGGCCCGAACGCCGTCGTGCGCTTCGTGCTCGAGCTGTTCGCGCTGATCACCTTCGGCCTCTGGGGCTTCAGCAGCTTCGACGTGCCGCTGAATGTCGTCGTCGGCGTCGGCGCTCCCGTTCTCGCCGCTCTCGTCTGGGCCCTCTTCCTCTCGCCGCGCGCCGTCCTCGCGATCGACGTCTACGGCCGCTCGCTGATCGAGCTCCTCGTCTTCGGAGCCGCCGCGCTCGCCTGGCTCGATCTCGGGCAGCCGGTCGTCGCGATCGCGTTCGGCGTCGTCGCGATCGTCTCGGGCGTCATCGCCGGGCGTCGCTCCATCTCGTAGCAGCGCCGGCGACGGCGCTCGATCCCCCGGGAGCGCCACCGACGACGGACAGCCGCCCCGCCGCTCCCGGAGGAGCGAGCAGGACGGCCGTCGTGTCGAGCGGAGCGACTACTCCGCCGCGGTCTCCTCACGCAGCGCCACAGCGCGGCGTCGGACTCCCGTGATGACCGCTCCGGCACCGATCAGCGCCAGTGCGGCGGCTCCGAGGAGCCCGCCCTGGAAGCCCGTCGAGGGCAGGTGACCCGGTCCGCCGGTGCCGGGCAGGCCCGGTCCCGAGGTCGGCGACGACGTCGGCGCAGGGCCGGCGGTCGGGCCGGCGGTCGGAGTCGCGGTCGGCTCCGGCGCACCGGTCGGCGCGGGGGTCGCGGTCGGCTCGGCCGTGGGCGTCGCGGTCGGCTGCGGTCCGGGCGAGACGTCCTCGGTCACGTCGACGCTCACGAGCGTCGCGAGTCCCGAGTCCGCATAGGCGATGCGCCCGAGGTACTGCGCGGGGCCCGACAGGTCCGACCACGAGACCGAGTAGGACGTGGGCTCGCCGAGCACGGCGTCCACGGTCTCGGGCTCGGTGGTGAGCGAGCCGACGCCGCCCTCCTCGGTGACGACGAAGCTGCGCAGGTCGAAGGCGACGGTGTCGTCGGATCCGACCGCGTAGATGTCGGCGGTCACGCGGTAGGTGCCCGCGTCCGGCGAGTCGAGGTCGACCCGCTCGTCGGCCGAGGCGGTGGCCGAGACGGCCTCGCCCGCGGGCTCACCGTCGGCGTCCAGCAGCTCGACGTACAGGTCCAGGTCGGACGTGTCGTCGATCGCATCGAGGTCGAAGCGCGCGAAGGTCGCGCCCTCGGGCACCTCGACGCTCGTCACGAACGTCTCCCCCGCGGGCAGGACGCCCGAGTGGCCGTCCTCGGCCGACTCGTCCTCGGCCAGCACTCCCCGGGCGAGTCCGCTCGGCGAGAGCGGCAGCGCGCCGTCGATGCCGGGCGTGATCGTGGCGGTCGTGGACCCGGTCGAGCCGGAGCCGGAGACCTCGAAGGGCGCGTCGAGCAGCACCGGGCGCACGGCCACGGGGCTGCGCACCTCGTGCTCGGCGCTCGTCCACGTGAGGTAGCCCGTCGCGAACTCGGCGAGCTCGGCGTTTTCGGTCGTGAAGGTCACCGTGTACTCGGCGCTCTCGCCCGCCGCCCCGAAGGTCAGGGTCTGGGGCGAGACGACGGCGTCGATCCCGGGCACGTCGATCGAGGCGGTGTAGGCGCCGGGACCGGTCGCGGTGACCGTGCGGGTGACCGTCTGCGTGCCCGCGAGCGAGCCGATGGCGATCGAGGGCTGGTTGAGGTCGGACGGGTCGATGGCGTCGACCGCGAAGTCGGGGTCGAACACGTAGCCCGCGCCCTTGAGGAACGCGATCCAGTCGGTCGGGCCGCTCTCGTAGAGCAGTCCCGGGTCGAGGAACGCGGTCGGGTCGACGTGCCCGGCGCCCTGCGCGAAGACGTCGGTGGAGGGGTCACCCGCCTGGTCGACGCTGTCGTATGCGGTCGTCATCATGGCCGACTTCACGGCCGACGGGGAGGCGGTCGGAGAGACGCCCAGGATCAGCGCGGCCAGTCCCGCCACGTGCGGCGAGGACATCGAGGTCCCCGACTCGAACGCGAAGGCCGGGTCGTCGCCCTCCTCGTTGAAGGAGTCGGCGAGGATCGCCACTCCGGGAGCCGTGAGGTCGGGCTTGAGCACGTCGGTGCCGTCGGCCTCGGCCGGGCCGCGCGACGAGAAGCCGGCGACCTGCGGGACGGGGATCTCGGCGCCCGTGAGGTTGCCCTCGCTGAGCTCGACGGTCGCGCCGTCGGTGGAGGCGTACTCGGTGATCGCCTCGTAGGCCTGGGAGTCGATCTGGATGGTCGGGACCGAGTGGTCGTCGACGTGGAGCGCGTTGGGGGTCGGGTTCAGCAGCAGCATGCCGACGCCGCCGGCCCGCTCGACCTCGGCCGACTTCGAGACGCGGGCGGTGGTGCCCGCGGTGCAGGCCACGACGGCGCCCTTCACCTTGTCCGGGTCCAGCGTGCCGGGCGCGCAGATCTCCGGCGTCTCGGTGCCGGAGCGCACGACGTCGGCGCTGTTCACCAGCGGAGCGTCCAGGTCCTCGTGGACCGAGATGGAGCCGCCGACGAACGCCTGGCCGTCACCCAGGGTGGCGGTCGCGGTGTAGGACGGGATCGAGGACGCGGCGACCGTGGTGTACCACGGCGAGGCGTGGTCGAGGGTCGAGGCGTCGGGGCCGGAGTTGCCCGCGGAGGCCGCCACGAAGACGCCCGCCGCCGCGGCGTTCAGGAACGCCTCGTCGTAGAGGGTGAGAGTGGAGGTCGCCGAGCCGCCGCCGATCGAGAAGTTGATCACGTCGACGCCGTCCTTCACGGCCGCTTCGATCGCGCCGAGGATGCCGGGGCCGGAGCAGAAGTCGTCGTCGTCCGTGCCTTCGACGTCGCCGTTCCAGCAGACCTTGTAGGCCGCGACCTTCGCCGCCGGAGCGACACCCGAGATGGTGCCGTAGTCGTAGCCGTCGACGCTCGCCTCGACATCCGCGTTGCCGGCGGCGGTGCTCGCGGTGTGCGAGCCGTGCCCGTCGGCGTCGCGGGGCGAGAGGAACTCGGGGTTGTCGTCCGAGCCGACCTTCTCGGAGTCGCCGAGGAACCAGCGCGCGCCGATCAGCTTCTGGCTGCACTCGTCGCCGTCCCACTGCTGGGAGGAGTCGGAGCCGGTCTCGCACGCTCCGACGAACTCGCCGCCGTCGGACTTGCGGTAGGTGATGGTCTCGCCGTCGGTGTAGGGCGCGGCTCCCGGCGACGTGGCCAGGGGCGGTCCGTCGAACGAGGGGTTCTCGGGCGCGATGCCGGAGTCGATGACACCGACGACGATGCCCGCTCCTGCGGCGTCGACGCCGCCGACCGCGTTCCAGACGCCGTCCTCGCCCTCGAGGCCGAGGAAGTCGGTCGAGCGCTGCTGCCCGGTGTCGGGCACGGGAGTGCCGGCTCCCGGCTCCGCCGTGACGAGCGGAGAGGCCTGAGCGGCTCCGCGGGCCCGGTCGAGGGTGAGGTCCTCGATCTCGCGCACCTGCGCGACGTCCTTGCGGTTCGCGAGGACGCTCGCCTGCGCACCGGTGAGGGTGGCCGAGAAGCCGTTGAGGGCCACCGTGTAGTGGTAGCCGATCCGCGCGTCGACTGCGGCGGCGACGGCGTCCTGGCGCTTCTCCAGGTGCTCGGCGTAGTCCTCCACCGGAGCGGAGCGGGCCTGCAGCTGCGCCCCGGCGTCGGGTGCGGTGCGGGCGAAGCGGGCGTCGGTGCCCTCGTAGGTCGCGGCGGACGGCTCGACGAGGGTGACGACGTAGTCGCCGTCGTCGAAGCTCTGCAGCGACGAGAGGCCGCCGACGAGGGAGGCGCTCCCGATCACGGGGGCGGCGCTGGCGCCCGTGGCGGCGAAGGCGGCGGAGGCGGCGACACCGAGGACGGCGAGACCCGCGAGGATCCGCCTCTCCGCGCGTCGGACTCTCGGTGGGTGGAAGGGCTGGATCGGCAAACGATGTCCTCTACTCGCAGTCGCTGGGAACCGGATCGGTTCCCGCATAGAAACGACCCTACGAACTCGATTGCCGGGCTCTGTTACGAACAGGTAACGAAGTACCTGAAAGGGTGACGTCTCCCGTTGGCACTCTCCGGGGGCGAGTGCTAAATTCGAGGCAGTTGAGTCGAGTCGACTCAACTCGAGACTCATCCGTTGCCAGACCGAATGGAGTGATTCCCATGGCCGTCACCTACGACCCCGTCCGCGAGCTCGACCGCTTCGCCTCCGCCCTCTTCGGCTCGGGCCAGGGCCCCCGCCGCATGCCGATCGACCTGTACCGGGACGGTGACCACTACGTGCTCACCGCCGATCTGCCGGGCATCGACCCCGGCTCCGTCGATGTGGACGTCGACGGGCAGCTGCTCACGATCCGCGCGCAGCGCACCGTCGCGAGCGGGGACGGCGTCACCTGGATCACCCGGGAGCGCCAGTCCGCCACCTTCGTGCGCCAGCTGAGCCTGGGCCAGGGCGTCGACACCGAGCGCATCTCGGCGTCGTACGACAACGGCGTGCTGTCGGTCACGATCCCCGTGTCCGAGAAGGCGCGCTCCCGCAAGATCGAGGTCGTCTCCACCTCGCACCCCGAGCAGGTGCAGCTGAGCGAGGCGCACTCGGAGTAGCTCGGACCCTCCGGCGGGGCGGCGCGCGCGAGCGGCCGCCCCGCCGATCCCTGCGCGGGCTCCGCCGTACGCTGGCCTCATGCGCGCCACGACTCCCGACGCCGCCGTCGGACTCCTGCTCCCCCGCGACCTCCCCGCCTCCCAGGTCCTCCCCTACGCCCACCGCGCCGAGGCCGCGGGCTTCGACGAGCTGTGGGTCGTCGAGGACCTCGGCTTCCGCGGCGGCATCGCCCAGGCCGCTGCCGTCCTCGCCGCGACCGAGCGGATCGTCGTGGGCATCGGCATCCTCCCCGCCGCCGCCCGCACTGCCGCGTTCACCGCGATGGAGCTCGGCACGCTCGCCGAGCTGTTCCCCGGCCGTGTGCACGCCGGCATCGGCCACGGCATGCCGCACTGGATGCGCGGACTGCGCATCTGGCCGGCCAGCCCGCTCACGCTCCTCGAGGAGCAGTTCGACGCCGTCCGCTCCCTGCTCTCGGGCGAGGAGACGACGCGCGACGGCCGCTACGTCGCGGTCGACTCGCTCCGCCTCGAGACCCCGCCGACGGTGCTCCCGCCGCTGCTCGCCGGCGTCCGCGGACCCCGCTCGCTCGAGCTGGCCGGCCGCATCGCCGACGGCGTCGTGCTCGCCGAGCCGGTGACTCCGGAGTACCTCGCCGCCGCCCGCGGGCACTTCGGCACGGCGGGCCGCGTCGTCGCCTACAACGTGGCCGCCGTCGACGACGACGCCTCGGCGGCGCGCGACCTCGTCCGCCCCGGCCTCGAGTGGATCGGCGAGCCGGACTGGGCGCCGCACATCGACCCGCTGCCCTTCGCCGCCGAGTTCCGCGCCCTGCGCGACCGGAGCGCCGATCGCGCGGCCTTCGTCCGCGACCTGCCGGACGAGTGGGTGGACCAGCTGGCGGTCGTCGGCACTCCCTCGGCTGCCCGTGCGCGGATCGCCGAGCTTCACGCGGCCGGCGCCGCGAGCGTCGTGCTCATGCCCTCGGGGCCGGACGCGATGGCGGCTCTGGATCGGCTCGCCCGCGTGCTCTGAGCACCCCCGGACCCCGGGAACGCGGTCGGCCCGCGGGATCCGAGGATCCCGCGGGCCGAGGCGTGCTCTGCGAGCCGGCGGTCAGGCCGACATGCGCGCCTTGAGGTTCTCGTCGAGCGTCGCGAGGAACTCCTCCGTCGTCTGCCAGCCCTGCTCGGGGCCGACGAGCAGCGCGAGGTCCTTCGTCATCTTGCCGGACTCGACCGTCTTGATGACGACGTCCTCGAGGGCGAGCGAGAAGTCGATCAGCTCCTGGTTGCCGTCGAGCTTGCCGCGGTGCGCGAGGCCGCGCGTCCAGGCGTAGATCGAGGCGATCGGGTTCGTCGAGGTGGGCTTGCCGGCCTGGTGCTGGCGGTAGTGGCGCGTGACCGTGCCGTGCGCCGCCTCGGCCTCGACGACGGAGCCGTCGGGCGTCGAGAGCACGGAGGTCATGAGGCCCAGCGAGCCGAAGCCCTGTGCCACGGTGTCGGACTGCACGTCGCCGTCGTAGTTCTTGCAGGCCCAGACGTAGCCGCCCTCCCACTTCATGGCCGAGGCGACCATGTCGTCGATGAGGCGGTGCTCGTAGGTGAGGCCGGCGGCGTCGAAGCGCTCCTTGAACTCGGTCTGGAAGATCTCCTCGAAGATGTCCTTGAAACGGCCGTCGTAGGCCTTCAGGATCGTGTTCTTCGTCGAGAGGTAGACCGGGTAGTTGCGGGTCAGGCCGTAGTTCAGCGACGAGCGCGCGAAGTCGCGGATCGACGCGTCCTGGTTGTACTGGACCTGCGCGATGCCGTCGTCGGGCGCCTTGTAGACCTCGAACTTCATCGGCTCGGAGCCGTCCTCGGGGGTGAACTCGACGGTGAGCGTGCCCTTCCCCTTGAAGACGAAGTCCGTGGCGCGGTACTGGTCGCCGAAGGCGTGGCGGCCGATGATGATCGGCTTGTTCCAGCCCGGCACCAGGCGGGGGATGTTCGAGATGATGATCGGCTCGCGGAAGATCACGCCGCCGAGGATGTTGCGGATCGTGCCGTTGGGCGACTTCCACATCTTCTTCAGGCCGAACTCCTCGACCCGCGCCTCGTCGGGCGTGATGGTCGCGCACTTGACGCCGACGCCGTGCTTCTGGATGGCGTGCGCCGCGTCGATCGTGACCTGGTCGTCGGTCGCGTCGCGGTGCTCCATGCCGAGGTCGTAGTACTCGAGGTTCACGTCGAGGTACGGGTGGATGAGGGTGTCCTTGATCTTCTGCCAGATGATCCGCGTCATCTCGTCGCCGTCGAGCTCGACGACGGTTCCCTCAACCTTGATCTTGGACATTGCTCTCCCATGGTCTCGTGAAGCGCCCCGCCTCTGCGCGGGACGGGCGGCTCTCGGCCGCGTCAGACGGCCTCCGTCAGCTTACCGGAGGGGCCAAGTCTCTCGACGTCGAGAGAGTTCCCGCGAACGGCCGGGTCGCCGGACGATGCCTCGTCCGCCGGGAGGATGCCGCCCGCCGAGCGGCCCGCTAGATTGACCGCATGAGTGCACTGCGTCTGGAAGAGCTGTCGGCCTCGAACATCTCCGCCGTCAACGGCCTGAGCCTCAAACCCGGCCAGGAGCAGTTCGTCGCGCCCGTCTCCTACTCCGCCGCCGCGGCCGTGATCGATCCCGGAGCCGCCTGGCAGCGCGCGATCCTCGACGGCGACGAGCTCGTCGGGTTCCTCCACGCGCACTTCGACGAGAACGCGGCGGAGGAGTTCCGCAGCTGCATCTGGCGCATCAACATCGACGCGGCGAAGCAGGGTCGCGGAGTCGGCACCTTCGCGGTCCGCGCCGCCGCAGACGAGGCGCGCAGCCGGGGCTTCGACACCCTCACCGTGATCTGGGAGTCCGGCGAGGACGGTCCCGATCAGTTCTTCCGCTGGGTCGGCTTCGAGGTCGTCGGCGAGACCCCGTACGGCGAGAACATCGGGGCTCTGAAGCTCTGACCGCTCGGGATCCTCGCGACGGGATGTCCGAGCGGATCGGCTCCGAGCCCGACTTCGTCACGGCCGTGCTGGCCGTCGTCGACTCGATCCCTCCCGGCCGCGTCATGGCCTACGGAGACATCGCCGCGGTACTCGGAACCCGTGCCGCCCGCGCGGTCGGCACCGTGATGGCCCGCTACGGCTCCGACACCGCGTGGTGGCGCGTCGTCCGCTCCGGCGGCGCCCCTCCGATCGGCCACGAGGACCGCGCCCGCGTCGAGTACGAGCGGGAGGGCACTCCCCTGGTCGAGACGCCGAGCGGCTACCGCGTCGACGCGCGGACCGCCCGCTGGACCGGTCCGCCCGCCGGCCCCTAGACCAGCGAGTCCCGCCAGGCGGCGTGCAGCACGGCGAAGCGGCCCTCCCCGGCGATCAGGTCGGCCGGAGTCCCGTCCTCGACGATGCGCCCGTGCTCCATCACCAGCACCCGGTCGGCGATCGCGACCGTCGACAGCCGGTGCGCGATGATCACCGCGGTCCGATCGGCGAGCAGGGTCTGCAGACCCTGCTGCACGAGCCGCTCGCTCGGGATGTCGAGCGAGGACGTCGCCTCGTCGAGGATGAGCACCGCCGGGTCCGCGAGGAACGCGCGCGCGAACGAGATCAGCTGGCGCTGCCCGGCCGAGACGCGCCCGCCGCGCTTGTTCACGTCGGTGTCGTAGCCGTCCGGCAGCGACACGATGAACTCGTGCGCCCCGACCGCCTTCGCAGCGCCCACGATCTCGTCGTAGGTGGCCGAGGGCCGGCCGATCGCGATGTTGTCGGCGACGGACCCCGAGAAGAGGTACGCCTCCTGCGTCACCATGACGATCGCGCGGCGGAGGTCCTTGGGATGCAGCGAGCGGAGGTCGACTCCGTCCAGCGTCACCACTCCGTCGGTCGGGTCGTAGAAGCGCGAGAGGAGCTTCGCGAGCGTGGACTTGCCTGCGCCCGTGGATCCGACCAGGGCGATCGTCTGCCCGGCGGGGATGTCGAGGTCGAAGCGGGGCAGGATCTCGCGGTCGGCGGTGTAGGCGAAGCGCACGCCCTCGAAGGCGATGCGTCCGCGGGCCTCGTAGAGGTCGATCGGGCGTGCGGGGTCGGGCACGCCGGGCTCCTCCGCGAGCACGCCCGAGATCTTCTCGAGCGCCGCGGCGGCCGACTGGTAGGAGTTGTAGAACATCGCCATCTCCTCCATCGGATCGAAGAACCGGCGCGTGTAGAGCAGGACCGCGAGCAGGGCCCCGATCTCGAGTCCGCCGTCGAGCACGCGGATGCCGCCCAGCAGCAGGACGACCGCGACGGTCACGTTGCCGATCAGCACGAGACCGGGATCGAAGGTCCCGAAGAGGGCGAACACGCGCTTGTAGGTGACGCGGTAGCGCTCGACGAGCTCGCCGAACACCGATTCGTTGCGCGTCTCGGTGCGGAAGGCCTGCACGGCGCGGATGCCGGTCATCGTCTCGACGAACTGCACGATCAGCCGCGACGACGCGACGCGGGTGCCGCGGAAGAGCGCCTGCGACCGCTTCTGGAACCAGCGGGTCAGGATCGCGAGCGGGACGAGCGCGCAGGCGAGCACGAGACCGCTCGGCGGGTCGAGCGAGACGAGCGCGATCGCCACGAAGCCCATGTAGAGCGCGCCCTGGACGAGCTGGTTGATGCCCGAGTCGAGCAGCTCGCGGATCGAGTCGAGGTCGCTCGTCTGCCGCGAGATGATGCGGCCCGAGGTGTAGTTCTCGTGGAACTCGAGGCTGAGCCTCTGCGTGTGCAGGAACACGCGCTTGCGGAGGTCCAGGAGGATCGCCTGGCTCACCCGCGCCGAGAGCACCGTGTACCAGGCGACCAGGAGGGCGCCGGTGAGGCCGGTGAGGATGTACGCGCCGACGGCGAGCAGCAGCGGCGTCGCGTCGCCGTCGAGCACCGCGGGCAGGCCGTTGTCGATCCCGGCAGCGATCAGCGCCGGTCCGGCGACCTGCGCCGCCGTGGAGATCACGACCACCACCGCCGTCAGGATGAGGCGCGTCCGCAGCGGCCGCAGCAGCGACCCGAGGAGTCGCAGCGAGCGGCGGCGCATCGCCGCGGACTCCGCGCGCGTGAGGTCGTCGCGCTCCTCGAGGGAGCCGAGCGTGCTCATGAGGTCGTCTCCTGATCGATCGGGGCGGGCCGGGAGCCGACGCGCTCGGCGCCGGGGGCTCTGGACTGCTCGTCCTCCTCGAGGCTCGAGACGACGAAGCGGTAGTGGGGGCTCGTCGCCAGCAGCTCGCTGTGGGTGCCGACGGCGGTGACGCGCCCCTCCTCGAGGAGCGCGACGCGGTCGGCGAGCGCGACCGTGGACGGACGGTGGGCGACGATCAGCGCGGTCGTGTCGCCGAGGACGCGGCGCAGGCCCGCCTCGACCCGGGCCTCGGTGTCGACGTCGAGCGCCGACAGCGGGTCGTCGAGCACCAGCACGGACGGCCGCGCAGCGATCGCCCGGGCGAGGGCCAGCCTCTGCCGCTGCCCGCCCGAGAGGCTCATCCCCTCCTCGCCGACCGTCGTGTCGAGGCCGTCGGGGAGGGAGTGCACGAAGTCGGCCTGGGCGATCTCGAGCGCCTCGAGCAGCTCCTCCTCGCTCGCCTCGGGACGCCCGAGGAGCACGTTCTCGCGGACGGACGTCGAGAACAGCGTGGCGTCCTCGAAGGCCATGCCCACGTGCGAGCGGAGCTCCTCGCGGCGCAGGCGGCGCACGTCCACTCCGTCGATCTCGATCGAGCCTGCGGTCACGTCGTAGAGGCGGGGAAGGAGCGCGGTCAGCGTCGTCTTGCCCGACCCCGTCACTCCGACCAGGGCCATCGTCTCGCCCGGCTCGACCTCGAGGTCGACGCCGTCGAGCAGGTCGGCGGTGCTGTCGGGTGCGTCCTGGTAGCGGAAGTGGACGTCGCGGAACACGACCCGGCCGCGCGGCTCCGGGATCGTCTCGGGCGACTCCGGGTCGGTGATCGTGTTGTGGCTGTCCATCACCTCGAAGTAGCGGTCGACGGCGGTGCGCGTGTCGAAGGTCATCGACAGGAGGAACCCGATCGACTCCACCGGCCAGCGCAGCACCGTGGCGGTGGCGAAGAAGGCGAACAGCTCGCCGACGCTCAGCTGGCCGTCGGCGGCGAGGAACACTCCGCCGAGCAGGCACAGCGCGAACGCGACGTCGGGGACCAGGAGGAGGATCAGCCAGATCCCCGCGATGGCCTTGGCCTTCGCGATCTCGGTACCGCGCAGCAGCTCCGCCTGATCGGCGAAGCCCTCGAGGGCGTGCTTGCCGCGGCCGAACGCCTTCAGCACGCGGATGCCGTGCACCGACTGCTCGACGGTGGTCGCAAGATCCCCCGCCTGGTCCTGGCTGCGACGGGCGATGCTCGAGTAGCGCTTCTCGAAGAGGAAGCCGTAGATCCAGACGGGGATCGAGCAGACGATGAAGAGGACGCCGAGGATCGGGTTCCAGTACACGAGAACGCCGAAGCCGACGAGGATCGTCAGAGCGTTCACGACCAGCAGCACGAAGCCGAAGGCGATCCAGCGGCGGATGAGGCTGAGGTCGCTCACGGCGCGGGACAGCAGCTGCCCGCTCTGCCAGCGATCGTGGAACGAGACGGGCAGGTCCTGCAGGCGCTGGTAGAGGGCGGTCCGCATCCGGGCTTCGACGCGCGTGCTCGGGGTCAGCACCATCCGGCGGCGCAGGGCGATCGCGACGGCCTCGAGCACACCGAGGCCGAGGACCAGCAGCACGGGTCCGATCAGCGGACCGAGATCACCGGAGCTCGCTCCGTCGGTGAGCGGCCCGTCGACGAGTCGCTGGAGGACGATCGGGATGGCCAGCGAGACGAGGCTCGCCACGAGGGCGACCACGATGCCGAGGCTGAGGCGCGGCAGGGTGTCGCCGACGAACGGCAGCAGGCGCAGCAGCACCGTCAGGGTGCTCGGGCGCCGGGCGGTCGGGGACGACGGTGCGGACGGGGAGGAGGGTGCGGACACAGGAGTGCTTTCGCGGCGAGGAGCGGAGGGCGCTGTCGGGCGCCGGAGAGGACGAGTGCCGCGGAGTCCGGCTCCGGGCAGCCTTGAAGGCTATACCCGGTCTCGCGGAGGTGTCCACCCGGAGCCGTCGCGGATCCCCCGATCGCGTCGGCGGTCAGCGGACGCGGACGGAGAGGCAGGTCACGCAGCCCTCCAGCTTCTCGAACTCCGAGATGTCGACCGCGACGACGGTGTAGCCGAGCCCGCGGAGGAGCTCGGCGCTGCGGGGCGCCGACGCCGCCATCAGCAGGGTGTCCTCGTCGAGGACGACGACGTGCGCACCGGGCTCCTCCGGCATCGGCAGGAAAGAGGGGAAGAGGCGGGGCTCGTCGACGACGGGCTCCCAGCCGATGACCGTGCCGTCCGGCAGCGCCGTGACCGCGCTCTTGAGGTGCAGCGCCTTTGTGAGCGGCACCGCCACGACCGTCCAGCCGAGGGGGCGGACGATCGAGCGCAGCGCCGCGACTCCCTCGGCGTTCGTCCGACCGCCGCGGCCCACGTAGACCGTGCGGCCGATCTTCAGCACGTCGCCGCCGTCGAGGGTGGCGGGCGCCTCCAGGCGGTGCACGGTGAGGTCGAGCGCGCGCGCCGCCTCCTCGGCACCGGCGCTCTCGCCTCGCCGCGACTCGGCACCCGAGCGAGCGAGGACGGCGTGCGAGCCGAACACGACCACCGCGTCCTCGACGAAGACGGAATCGGGGTGGTCCGGCGCCGTCGCCGCCTGGACCGTCTCCCATCCGGCGGCCTCGAGGGCGTCGACGTACTCCTCCCACTGCGCCTCCGCCGTCACCTGGTCGACCGGCACGCGCTCGAGGTGGGTGAGCTCTCCGTCGCCGAGGTTCGGGGTCGGCTGGCGGATGATCGCGACGCGGCGCGCGGGCGCCTCCCGCTCCTCGCGGGCGGGGGCGAGCGACAGGGCGATCCGGCGGCCGAGCGTGGCGGCCGCGACGGTGAACGCCACCACGAAGAGGAGGTTCAGACCGCCCAGCGTCGCCAGGATCGACATCCAGACGGTCCCGTCGATCGGGGCGCCGCTCGCGGACGCCTGCACGAGCGTGCCGGACAACGCGCCGACCACTCCCGCGAGCAGTCCCGCGAGCGCCGCCGTCCACCGCCGCGCGAGCAGTCCGGCGACGGCCAGGACCCCCAGGACCACGAAGGCCAGGAGGCTCGAGAGCAGGAAGTAGGCGTTCACCTGCGGCAGCGACGAGGGCTGCAGCTGGTTGCCGACGAAGAACGCGAGCAGATTCGCCGTGTGGGCCGCGACCGCCGTGGCCGCCGCCGCCGCGATCGCCGGCAGCACCCTCCGTCCGAGCGTGGGGGCGGTCACGGAGTCGGGCGTCGAGTCGGTAGGCACCCGCCGACCCTACGCGCTCTCCTCCGCCCCTCCCCGAGCACCCCCTCGACGCCTCTCAGGCGCGCCGCCGCGACTCCCGCACGAAGCACCGTCCCGCCCGTGCCTCACGACTGGACGCGCACCGGGCCCCCACTCCCGCCCGAGCACCGCTTCACGACCAGTCGCCCTCGCCCCCGCCTCCGACTGGACGCGGAACGCCCTCCACCCACCGACCTGCGCCCGGATCGCGACCCCTCACTGCTCGACAGCACCGTCCGCCGCCGCAGCACTCGACACCCGCGAAGCGGGGCGTTCAGGAAGCCGGCGCCCTCCGGGCGAGGCACACGTCAGCTCGACGCCCGCAGGGCGAGGACACGAGAACTCGACGCCCGCAGGGCGAGGACACGAGAACTCGACGCCCGCAGGGCGAGGACACCCAAACTCGACGCCCACAGGGCGAGGACACCCAAACTCGACGCCCGCAGGGCGAGGCACACCCCGAGTCCCGGCAGGCTCCGAGTCCTGGATGGGTCGATGCCCGAAGGGCGAGCCCGCTCAGCGGGAATCGCGTGCCAAGCGATTCCCGCGGCGGGCGACGCACCCCGCTCCCTGGAACTCACGCCGTCGCGAAGCCGACCGCGCCACGCCGCGCGAGGAGCGGCGTGGAAGGCAACACCTTCTTCCACTGAGCGCTCCGCGCTCAGTGGAAGAAGTGCCGCTCCCCCGTCGTGTACATCGTGATCCCCGCGCGCTTCGCCGCGTCGATGACCTCGGCGTCGCGGACGGAGCCGCCGGGCTGGACGACGGCCTTCACTCCGGCGGCGAGGAGGACCTCGAGGCCGTCGGCGAAGGGGAAGAAGGCGTCGGAGGCGGCGACGGAGCCGGGGGCGCGGTCGCCGGCGCGGGTGACGGCGAGGTGGCAGGAGTCGACGCGGTTGACCTGGCCCATGCCGACGCCGACGGAGGCGCCGCCCTTGGCGAGGAGGATCGCGTTGGACTTCACGGCGCGGCAGGCCTTCCAGGCGAACTCGAGGTCGAGGAGCGTGTCCGCGTCGGCGGGCTCCCCGGCGACGAGCTCCCAGCCGGAGCTGACCTCGCCCGGGCCTCCCGTGAAGCGGTCGGGCTCCTGGATCAGGACGCCGCCCGAGATCTGCTTGAACTCGGTCTCGACGGGGGCGTAGAAGGAGGGCAACTGCAGCAGGCGCAGGTTCTTCTTCGTCTTGAGCACCTCGAGCGCTTCGGGCTCGAAGGCGGGGGCGACCAGCACCTCGGTGAAGATCTCCTTCACGGTCTCGGCCATGGCGAGGGTGACGGGGCGGTTCGCGGCGATGACGCCTCCGAAGGCCGACACCGGGTCGCACTCGTGGGCGCGGCGGTGCGCGGAGGCGATGGGGTCGAGGGCCTTCGTGCTCGCGATCGCGATGCCGCAGGGGTTCGCGTGCTTGATGATCGCGACGGCGGGGAGGACGAAGTCGTAGGCGGCGCGGACGGCCGCGTCGGCGTCGACGAAGTTGTTGTACGACATCTCCTTGCCGTGCAGCTGCTCGGCCTGCGCGATGCCGGTGCCGTCGGGCGACACGTAGAGCGCGGCCTTCTGGTGCGAGTTCTCGCCGTAGCGGAGGACCTGCTTCAGGGTGCCGCGGATCTCGACGGCGCCGCCGAATTCCGATCCGTCGCCCTCCTGCCCGGCGAACCAGGCGGCGACGGCGGAGTCGTACGAGGCGGTGTGCGCGAAGGCGCGGGCCGCGAGGGTGCGGCGGGCGGCGAGGGTGGTGCCGCCGTCGGCCAGGGCGGCGACGACTCCGGAGTAGTCGGCCGGGTCGACGACGATGGCCACGTTCGCGTGGTTCTTGGCCGAGGCGCGGACCAGGGCGGGTCCGCCGATGTCGATGTTCTCGACGACGGTCGCGGGGTCCGCTCCGCCGGCGACCGTCTCGCGGAACGGGTACAGGTTGACGACGACGAGCTCGAACGCGGCGATGTCGAGCTGCTCGAGCTGCTCGCGGTGAGAGGCGAGGCGGAGGTCGGCGAGGATGCCGGCGTGCACGGCGGGGTGCAGCGTCTTCACGCGGCCGTCGAGCGACTCCGGGAAGCCGGTGACGGAGGAGACGTCGGTCACCTCGTGGCCCGCGTCGCGGATCGTAGCGGCCGTCGATCCGGTCGAGACGAGCTCGACACCGGAGGCGGCGAGCGCCGCCGCGAGCTCGAGGAGCCCGGTCTTGTCGCTGACCGAGATCAGCGCTCGGCGGACGGGTACGACGTCGCGGTCGTCGTAGCTGCTGGGGTCGTGGGCGGTGATGCTCATGCTCGGGCGAGCTCCTCGAGATCGACGGTTCCGTGGGCGATGTCGAGCACCGTCTGCACCAGCAGGCGACGCTCGATGGTCTTGATGCGCTCGTGCAGAGCGTGCTCGCTCTCGCCGGGGAGCACGGCGAGGCTCTCCTGGGCGATCACGGGGCCGGTGTCGACTCCGGTGTCGATCACGTGCACGGTGACCCCGGTCTCGGTCGCGCCGGCCGCGAGCGCGTCGCGCACGGCGTGGGCACCGGGGAACAGCGGGAGCAGGGCGGGGTGGGTGTTGATCATCCGCGGGCTGAGGGCGTCGACGACGACGGGAGGCAGGATCCGCATGAATCCCGCGCAGACCACCAGGTCCGGCTCCCACTCGCGGATGCTCGCGAGCAGCTCCTCGCCCCACGCGTCGCGGGAGGCGAAGGCGTGCGGGGTGACCGTGAAGGAGGGGACGTCGAACGCCTCCGCGTGCCGCAGCCCCTCCGCGTCGGTGTCGCTGCCGACGGCGACCACGCGCGCCGGGAAGCGGTCGTCCCGGGTCGCCTCCAGGAGGGCGCGGAGGTTGGAACCGCCGCCGGAGATCAGTACGACGAGCTTCAGCACTGCGCAAGTCTAGGGGGAGGCCTCCGCCCGGGACCACCGCGCTCAGTCGCGCGGGGGCCTGCCTGCGGCCAGGCCGAGTCCGGCGGCGATGGCCAGTTCGAGCGCGGCGATCGCGCCGACGACGAGTGGATCCGGCCCCACGACCGCGAGCCGCCCCGGCCCGGCGGAGCCCGCCGCCGCCCAGGCGAGCAGCCCGAGGACGACGCCCCCGACCACTCCGGTGCCGGCCGCGGCGACCGCACCCCAGCGCAGCAGGGAGCGCCCGTCGACCGCCTCGATCAGCGGGCGGCGGACGCGCCACCCCGCGAGGAACCCGGCGAGGATCGGGACGAGGAGTCCGAGGAACCCGAACGGCAGGTCGCCCTGCGGCAGGGCTCCGAGGACCGGGATCGACGGCACGGGCCCGAGCAGGGTCCCGGCCGGTCCGACCGACGAGCCCGCGCCGAGGGCGAAGCCCGGCCCGATCAGCCAGCTCGCCGCCCAGATCACGAGGTCGGGCACGAAGGCCAGCTGACCGAGCGTCAGCACGAGCCCGCCGAGCGCCTCCGAGCCCAGACCCTCGTAGAGCGCGACGACCGAGGTGTACCCGACGACGAGGAGCACGGCGACGAGCACCGCGGCGGCGCCGACGACGCCGGCCGCCGCCAGCGCTCCGGCTCGCAGCGACGTGAGCACGAGCGGGAGCGCGGGCTCCGGCAGCCGGGCCGCCGCGTCCGAGATCAGCTCGCCGAGCCGGTCCCTCTCGCCGCTGCGGGCGGAGTGGAGGACCGCTCCGATCGCGACTCCGAGACCGAACACGAGCGGTGGCAGGACGGCACCCTGCACGGGGGCGATCGTCGCCGACTCCGTGGCGGACCCGAGCGTCACCAGGAACGCGATGGCGAAGTAGGTGGCGATCGCCGCGGTGAATCCGATGAAGCGGAACGGCGACTCCTGTGCCCGGCGTCCGGTGCGGGCGCCGAGGAGGATCGCGAGCAGCGCGAAGGCGAGGGGCGCGATCGTGACGGTGAAGGCGTCCGTGCCGCCGGGCAGCCCCAGGGCGAGCGCCGAGTCGGGGGCGAGGCTCGCCCGCAGGTCGGCACCGTGGCCCATCAGCCAGGCGTCGGCCGAGAGGCGCCAGAACACGGCCCAGTCGACGGCCGTGTCGTACTGCACCGCCCAGAGCACGGTGAGCGGGACGAGCGTGATCGCGATGCCCAGGAGAGCCGAGAGCGCGGCGTCGAAGGCGGCGAGGAGGGCGACGGTGATCCGGTTCATAGGCGCGACGAGCCTACCGGCGGGTCCGCGTCCGGTCGCGGCGCCGCGCGCGGCCTCCCGCCCTCCTGCCGCGCGCGCCGCCACGCCCTACTGTCGACTCGTGACGAAGACCCCGGCCGAGCGGACCGAACGCGGACTGGACAGGCTCGTGAACTTCAGCGACGCCGTCACGGCGATCGCGATCACGTTCCTGGTGCTGCCGCTCGTCGACGTCGTCGAGGAGGGCGGGTACGACGACGTCGGCCCGCTGCTCGCGGACCACTCCGGCACGCTGGCGGCGTTCGTCGTGACCTTCGCGGTCATCGGACGCCTGTGGCTGGTGCAGCACGCCGTCTTCGAGGAGGTGCGCGGCTACTCCCCCGCGCTCGTCGCCGTGAACTTCGTCTGGCTCGCGGCGATCGTCCTCCTGCCGTTCGCGGCGAACCTGCTCTCGACCGTCTTCACCGACGATCCGTCCGTCTTCGCCCTCTACATCGGAGTGGTCATCGCGGCGAGCGCCGCCACCCTCGGGATGCGGCTGCTGCTGCGCCGGGATCCCGCGCTCGGCGCCGGAGCCCCGCAGCCGCTGTCCCGCCCGCTGATCGTCCTCGGGCTGCTCGGCGTCGCGCTCGTCCTCGCGGTGACCGTGCCCGCGGTGAACATGCTCTGGCTGCTGCTGCTCCTGCTCCTGGAGCCGCTGGACCGATGGGCGAGGCGCAGGCGTCCTCGGGCCTCTGCCCGTCCCGTCCGCACCCCTCGGGGACTGGACCGCCTCGTCAACTTCTCGGACGCGACCGTCGCGATCGCCATCACCCTCCTGGTGCTGCCGCTCGTGCAGCTCGCTCCGGAGATCGCCGAGAGCGGAGGAGGCGTGCCGGCGCTCCTCGACGACCACCTCGACCAGGTGCTCGCCTTCGCCCTGTCGTTCGTCCTGATCGCCGTGTTCTGGATCCCGCACCACCGCGTCTTCGAGCGTGCCGACGACTACGACGGCGTGCTGCTCCGGCTCGATCTGCTCTGGCTCGCCGCCGTGGCGTTCTTCCCCTTCGCCACGGGCGTGATCGCGCTGCTCCCCGACTCCCGCGGGACGATCGGCCTCTACGTCGGGACCATGGTCGTGATGAGCGGCGCGCTGGTGCTGATCGAGAGGCACCTGGAGCGGCGCCCGGAGCTGCTGCGGGACGGCGTCGCCGGAGCGCCCCTGCGCCGGGCGCTCGTGCCGTTCGGTCTGCTGGTGCTCGCGTTCGTGCTCGCGATGGCGGTGCCCTCGCTCTGGTGGCTACTGGTCCTGCTGCTGCAGCGGCCGGTGCAGGTCCTGCTCGAGCGGAGGCGTCCCGCCGGCTAGCGCTCGGGTGCCCAGCCCAGCTCGGGTGCGATCCGCTCGGCCACCGTCCGCAGGATCCGGCGGTGCGACTCCACCCCGCCCACCGCGGGGAGCGTCAGCGTCAGCGAGTCCGCCTCCGCGAGGGCCGGATCGGCGGCGAGCGACGCGACGATCTCCTCCGGCGAGCCGAGGTGCAGCGGGCTGAAGCGCATGGGAGCCGCGATGATCGAGCGGTCGGCCGTGCGCGGTGTGCCGTCGTCGTTCATCCGCGCGAGGTAGCCGTCGATGAAGGCGCGGTGGGCCCGCTCGTCGGCGTCGTCCAGGAGCGGCAGCACGATGCGGCCGGCAGTGACCTTCGACGTCCGCTCCGGATGCGCGGCGCGGAACGCCTCGCGGTAGGCGCGGATCTGCACCGCCTGCTGCTCGGCGAACGGCAGCCCGGTCTCCTCCGTGTTGAGGGTGGAGACCTGCAGGTGCATGCCCTGCTCGCCGGCGCGCACCGCGGAGGAGACGGTGCCGGCGCCGTACCAGATCCGGTCCGCGAGTCCCGGGGCGTGCGGATGCTGGAGGAGCGGATCGCCGACAGGCACCGACATCAGCGCCGACTCGGCGATCCCGAGCACCTCGCCCGAGAGGGCCTCGCGCAGCCGGCGGATCCGCTCCTGAGCCTCGGCGCGGAACTCGCCCTCGCCCTGCCCGAAGACACCGTCGAAGACCGACGCGAGGTGCGCGAATCCGCTGCTCACCCCCAGATCGAGGCGGCCGCCCGACAGCAGGTCGACGGTCGCCGCGTCCTCGGCGAGGCGGATCGGCGCCTCGTAGCGCGCGCCGATGACGGCGGTGCCCAGGCGGAGGCGCCGCGTGCGCTGCGAGGCGGCCGCGAAGAAGGTCATCGGCGAGGCCAGGAAGCGCTCGAAGTGGCGCACCCGCACCCAGCCGGTGCCGTAGCCGAGCTCCTCGGCGAGCTCGAAGAGGGCGAGCCCGTCCTCCAGGCTGCGCGCGGCGTCGCCCGGCTGCTCGGGCCCCTCCGGATACGGGACGAAGGTGAGGAAGTCGAGGCCGAATCTGCGGGTCACACCGCGACGGTACCCCGGAACGCGCGAACGGGCGGGATCGCTGCCGGAGCAGCGGATCCCGCCCGTTCGGACGCGCCAGTGGCTACAGCGACGCGTAGACCTCGCGCAGCAGCGCGGCGGTCTCGGACGGCGTCTTGCCGACCTTCACGCCCGCGGCCTCGAGGGCCTCCTTCTTGGCCTGCGCGGTGCCCGCGGAGCCCGAGACGATGGCGCCGGCGTGGCCCATCGTCTTGCCCTCGGGAGCCGTGAAGCCCGCCACGTAGCCCACGACCGGCTTGGTGACGTTCGCCTTGATGAAGTCGGCCGCGCGCTCCTCGGCGTCGCCGCCGATCTCGCCGATCATGACGATCGCCTTGGTCTCGGGGTCGGCCTCGAACGCGGCGAGCGCATCGATGTGCGTCGTGCCGATGATCGGGTCGCCGCCGATGCCGATGGCGGTCGAGAAGCCGAGGTCGCGCAGCTCGTACATCATCTGGTAGGTCAGGGTGCCCGACTTCGAGACGAGGCCGATGGGGCCCTTGCCTGTGATCGTCGCGGGGGTGATGCCCACGAGCGACTCGCCCGGCGTGATGATGCCGGGGCAGTTCGGGCCGATGATGCGGGTCTTGTTCCCCTTCTCCTGCGCGTACGCCCAGAACTCGGCCGAGTCCTGCACCGGGATGCCCTCGGTGATGACGACGAGGAGGCCGATCTCGGCGTCGATCGCCTCGATGACGGCGTCCTTCGAGAAGGCGGGCGGGACGAACGCGATGGAGACGTCGGCACCGGTGGCCTCGATGGCCTCCTTGACGGTGCCGAAGACGGGCAGCTCGACGTCGCCGTGGGTGACGGTCGTGCCGGCCTTGCGCGCGTTCACGCCGCCGACGATGTTGGTCCCGGCCTTGAGCATCAGCGCGGTGTGCTTGGTGCCCTCGCCGCCGGTGATGCCCTGGACGATGACCTTGGAGTCCTTGGTGAGGAAGATCGACATGCTTGTTCTCTGATTCCTTGAGTCGTCGGGTCCGTTACGCGGCGGCGAGTTCGGCGGCCTTGTCGGCGCCCTCGTCCATGGTCGCGGCGAGCGTGATGAGCGGGTTGGCGGCGGCCTGCAGGATCGCGCGGCCCTCCTCCACCTTGTTGCCGTCCAGGCGGACGACGAGCGGCTTGGTCGCGGTGTCGCCGAGGATCTCGAGCGCCTGCAGGATGCCGTTGGCGACGGCGTCGCACGCGGTGATGCCGCCGAAGACGTTGACGAAGACGCTCTTGACCTGCTCGTCGCCGAGGATCACATCGAGGCCGTTCGCCATGACCTGGGCGGACGCTCCGCCTCCGATGTCGAGGAAGTTGGCGGGCTTCACGCCGCCGTGGCGCTCGCCCGCGTAGGCGACCACGTCGAGGGTCGACATGACCAGGCCCGCGCCGTTGCCGATGATGCCGACCTCGCCGTCGAGCTTCACGTAGTTGAGGTCGTTCTCCTTGGCCTTCGCCTCGAGCGGGTCGGCGGCGTCCTTGTCCTCGAGCGCAGCGTGCTCGGGGTGGCGGAAGCCGGCGTTCTCGTCGAGCGAGACCTTGCCGTCGAGCGCGACGATGTCGCCCTCCTCGGTGAGGACGAGCGGGTTCACCTCGACGAGGGTCGCGTCCTCGCCGGTGTAGACGTCGTAGAGCTTCACGAGGACCGGGGCGACCTTGCCGATCAGCTCCTCGGGGAACTTCGCCGCGCGGGCGATCTCCTCGGCCTTGGCGAGGTCGATCCCCTGGCCGGCGACGACCTCGACGCGCGCGAGCGCCTCGGGGCGCTCGACGGCGAGCTGCTCGATCTCCATGCCGCCCTCGTAGGACGTGAGCGAGAGGTAGGAGCGGTTGGCGCGGTCCAGCAGCACCGAGAAGTAGAACTCCTGGGCGATGCGGGCACCGCCCGCGACCATGACGCGCTTGACGACGTGGCCCTTGATGTCGAGGCCGAGGATCGACTTCGCGGCCTCCTCGGCGTCGTCGGCGGTCTTGGCGACCTTGACTCCGCCGGCCTTGCCGCGTCCGCCGATCTTCACCTGCGCCTTGACGACGGTCACGCCGCCGAGCTTCTCGGCCGCGGCGCGCACCTCCTCGGGCGTATCGGCGACGATGCCGGGGAGCACGGGGACGCCGTACTTCTCGAACAGATCACGGGCCTGGTATTCGAAGAGATCCACGCTGCATTCCCATTCCGCGCCGAGCGCGCTTGCGTTTCGAGTCCGATGCGGCCCGTCTGCGCCGGAGTCTCGGCACAGTCCTGGGCCGCGACAACTCTACTCCGCACGCACTGAGCGCTTCCCGCGCCGCGTAGCGTGGTCGCATGCCCCTGCTCCGTCGCCGCTCCCGAGCGCAGCGCGACGTGTTCCGCGAGGGCGTCTTCCTGATCGCCGGCGCCCGCGCGATCCTGCTGCAGATCGCGCATCCCGCTGTCGGCGCGGGCGTGGCCCAGCACTCCGACTTCGTGCACCGGGCGCTGGGGCGCCTGCACGGCACCCTCTCCTACCTCTACGCGCTGCACTACGGCTCCCCCGACGACGTCCGCGCGGTCCGCCGCCGGGTGAACCGCGCGCACGGCCCGGTCCGCGGCCCCGGGTACAGCGCCTTCGATCCGGAGCTGCAGCGCTGGGTCGCGGCGACCCTCACGCAGTCGATGCTGCAGCTGCACGAGGGCGCGTTCGGGCCGATGACCCGGGAGCAGGCGGACGATCTCGTCGACCGCTCACGCGTGGTCGGCACCTCGCTGCAGATGGCGGACGCGGCGTGGCCGGCCGACCGGGCGGCGTTCGACGCCTACTGGGACGAGCAGGTGACGCGCCTGCGCGTCACGCCCGACGCGCGCCGCGTCGCGCACGACCTCCTCGGTGGAGCGATCGCCGCGTGGTACCTGCGCCCGCTCGGCCCGTACCTCCGTCTGATCACCGCGGGGCTCCTCCCGCCGGCGCTGCGGGAGCCGTTCGGCTTCCGCTGGAGCGAGCGGCAGCAGCGGCGCTTCGACCGGGCGCTCGGCATGACCTTCGCCGTCTACCGTCGGCTCCCGGCGGTCGTGCGGACGTCGCCGAGTCGCTTCTACCTGGCGCAGGTGCGCCGCGAGTCCTCTCTCTAGAACCCTGCCGTGATGCTCCAGCCCGCATAAGCGGCGAGCTCGAGGCCCAGCGCCTGCGCGGCGGCCTGCGCCTCGTCGACGCCCCGCTCGTCGCGCACGTCGACGGCGATCGGCACGCTGTCGCCGAAGCCCGCGACCGAGACCCGGGCGCTCGTCGGCCCGCTGTAGAGAGGGACGTGCGCGTCCGCGGTGCGCGCCCCGATCACCCGCGACCCGGTCGCCTCCGCGATGACCGCGAGGGCGAACGGAGCCGTCGCGATCGCATCCGTGTACAGGGTCGCCTCGCCTCGCATGCCACGACCCTACGGCGCCCCTCGGATCCTGCTCCAGCACTCCCGCCGAGGCCTGCGGTGGAGGAGAATGCGGCTCGGAGCAGCACTCGATGAGGAGGCGCAGCATGGACGCGGTCGTGGTCGGAGTCAGCGGATCGGATCGGAGCACGGACGCCCTGCGCTGGGCGCTCGACTACGCGCAGGGCCATCGGCTGCCCGCGGAGCTCGTGAGCGTCGTCGAACCGGCGCGCGGCCGGATCGCCGAAGCGGCCGCCGAGCAGCGCCGCGCGGCGGGCGCGGTGCTCGAGGAGGCGCTGGCCCTCGCCGAGCGGGAGTACCCCGAGGTACCGGTGCGCGTGAGGCTGCTCGACGGCGATCCGGTGCACGCGCTCGCCGACGCCGCGCCCGCCGGCGCCCTGCTCGTGCTGGGTGCGCATCCGCTCTCCCGGCGCGGACTCTCGGTGGCCGCACCGGTCGCCGTCCGGGTCGCCGCCGCGTCGCGATCGGCGGTGGCGCTCATCCCCGGACCCGCCTCGACGGGGCGCAGCGGAGTCGCGGTCGGCGTCGACGGATCCGAGGTCTCGCTCGAGGCGATCAGGCTCGCGGCGAAGGAGGCCGACCGGCTCGGCGAGCCCCTGCTCGCCCTGCACGCCTGGCAGCTGCCCGGAGCGTGGGCCGACTCGGTGCCGGTCGAGCGCCGCGTCATCGACGCGATCGAGGAGGACGAGGACCTCGTGCTCGCGGAGTCCCTGGTCGGCCTCGGCGACAGCTGCCCCGACCTCGAGATCCGGCACCTGCTCGTGCGCGGCAACCCTGTCGAGAAGCTGAGCGAGGTCGCCGCGGAGGCGCGGCTGCTGGTCGTCGGCAGCCACGGACGCGGCGCGTTCCTGCGGTTGCTGCTCGGCTCCGTCAGCCACAGCCTCGCACTGACGGTGCCGGGTCCCCTCGTGATCCTCCGCCATCGAGCTCTGACGCGCTGAGCATCCGATGGGATCCCTTGAACGGGGCACGCGCCGGTCCTACGGTGAACCACCCGGCATCCGCCGCGGCTGTCGACGACGACGGGAGCGCACATGAGCATCGCCGAACCACGACCTGCGGAGGCTCCCGCGGCCCCGCCCGCCCCGACCGGCTTCGGCACCCTCTCGGTCGCCGCGATCCTGGCGGAGGCGGCGCGGCGGACGCCGACCACGATCGCGATCCGGGTGGGTCCGCTCGCCCTCGACTACGCCACGCTCTGGGACCAGACCCGGGCCTACGCCGGCGCCCTGCGCGCCCACGGGATCGGTCCCGGCGATCGCGTCGCGCTGCTCGTGCCGAACGTGCCCGACTTCCCGCGCGGCTACTTCGCCGTCCTCGCGCTGGGCGCGGTGGTCGTGCCGGTGCACGCCCTCCTCAAGCACGACGAGATCGCGTACGTGCTCCGCGACTCCGGCGCCTCGGCGCTGATCTGCGCCGCACCGCTCCTGCCCGAGGGGGCCGCCGGGGCCGCTCTCGTCGACGTCCCCGTGCTCAGCGTGATGGTGCCGGACGGCACCGAGTCGCCGTTCCCGCGCCTCGAGGACCTCGCCGCCGAGGCCGCTCCGATCGACGGGTACGTCCCGCGCGAGCCCTCCGACACCGCCACCATCCTCTACACGAGCGGCACGACGGGCCGTCCGAAGGGGGCGGAGGGGACGCACTTCGCGATCGTGTCGCAGTCGGACGTGCTGCTCATGAACACCTTCGACCTGCACCGCGGGGACGTCGTTCTCGGTGCGCTGCCCCTCTTCCACACGTTCGGCCAGGTCTGCGCCATGAACACGGCCTTCCGCACGGCGGCGACGGTGGTGCTGGTGCCGAAGTTCGACGGCGACGCGGCCCTCGAGGCGATGATCGCGCACGAGTGCACGGTGTTCGAGGGCGTGCCGACCATGTACGTCGCGCTGCTCGACGCCGCGACCAGGCGACCCGACCGCCCGCCGCTGCGCTACGCGGTCTCCGGAGGAGCGTCACTGCCGCTCGCGGTCATCGAGCGGTTCCGCGAGGTGTTCGGGGTCGAGATCTACGAGGGCTACGGGCTCACCGAGACCTCCCCCGTCGCCACCTTCAACCACGTGGGCGTCCCGCCGCGGGCCGGCACCGTCGGCACTCCGATCTGGGGCGTCGAGGTGGAGGTCGCCCGACCCGAGGTGGCCGACAGGATCGAGCTGCTCCCCCGCGGCGAGCTCGGCGAGATCGTCGTGCGCGGCCACAACCTGATGAAGGGCTACCTCGGCAACGCGGCGGCGAGCGCCGAGGCCGTCGTCGACGGCTGGTTCCGCACCGGAGACCTCGGCACCAAGGACGACGAGGACTACGTCCGCATCCTGGACCGCACGAAGGACATGATCATCCGCAACGGCTACAACGTGTACCCGCGCGAGGTCGAGGAGGTGCTGATCGGCCACCCCTCCGTCGCCAACGCCGCGGTCTTCGGGGTGGCGGACGAGAAGCACGGGCAGGAGATCGTCGCCGCCGTGGTCCTCGCCCCGACCGCCGAGGTCGGCGCCGACGAGCTGATCGCCTTCGCGAACGAGCACCTCGCCGCCTTCAAGTTCCCCCGTCGCATCGAGTTCGTCGACGCCCTGCCGCTGGGCCCGAGCGGAAAGGTGCTGAAGCGCGAACTGGTTGCCCGCTACTCCTGACCGTCCCTCCGAGATGCCACTCCGGTACGCCCCTCGCGGCGTGTCTCGTACCGGAGTGGCATCTCGTGGCGGCGAACCGTCAGCCGAGCAGCGACCAGACCACGGAGGCGAGCACCGCGCCGGTCGCCGCGCCCGCCACGACCTGCGCCGGGGTGTGCGCGCCGAGACGCACGCGCGACCAGCCCGTCCAGAGCAGGACGGGCACCGACACGAGCAGCGACCACGTCCCGTAGGCGATCAACACCACGACGGCGCAGGTCGCGACGACCGCGGCGTGGCCCGACAGCTTCCACGCGAGGTTGACCACTCCGACCGCCACGACGACCGCGACGGTGACGAGGCCGAAGGTCGTCACGGCCGCGGGTGCACCGAGCACCGCGAGCAGCACCAGGCCGACGACGATCGAGACGAGTGCGAGGGCGATCGGCAGAGCGCGCTCGCGTCGCTCCGGGACGTGGTGGTCGCCCGTGATCCGCCCGGCGCGCAGCAGCAGCCGGATCGCGAGGTACGGCAGGACGCCGACGAACAGCGCCGCGAGGGCGCCCCATCCCACTCCCAGGAGGGGCGGATCCGCGACCCGCGCCCCGACCGCGATCGGCACGACGACCGCGAGCACCGCCGGCGAGAACGCCTCGGTCGCGAAGCGCGCCAAGGCCTCGCTCCGGAACCCGCGCCCGAGCGGCCTCACGGGGCCGCGCGCCTCACAGCTTCTCGATCGGAGCGACCTTGATCAGCAGCTTCTTCGCGCCGACCTGGTCGAACAGCACGTGCGCGACGCGCTTGGTGCCCTCGCCCGTCACCGCGTTCACGCGGCCCTCGCCGAAGTCGGTGTGCCGGATGCGGTCGCCCGCGATCAGCTCGAGATCGCCGTTGTCGCGGACCATGCCCGTGATGCGGTTGGGGAACTCGGCCTTGGCCTTCGGCGCCGCGGCGAGCGCCTCGCGGAACTCGGAGTTCGAGCGCGAGCGGCCGAAGCCGGGGCGCTGCGCGTTCAGGGCCCTCGGCTGGGTGCCTCCGCGCGACGTCGCCGCACCGGGCGACTGCCGCCACTCGATCAGCTCGCCGGGGATCTCCTGGAGGAAACGGCTCGGCATGGCCACCGACGTCTCGCCGTACTGGGCGCGCGTCATCGCCAGCGAGAGGTAGAGCCGCTTGCGCGCGCGGGTGATGCCGACGTAGAACAGCCGCCGCTCCTCGGCCGGACCTCCGGGCTCGTTCGCCGAGATGCGGTGCGGGAGGAGGTCCTCCTCGATCCCGGTGAGGAACACGGCGTCGTACTCGAGGCCCTTCGCGGTGTGCAGCGTCATGAGCGAGACGGTGCCCGAGTCGTCCTCGAGGTCGTCCGCCGCGGCGACGAGCGACACCTCGGTGAGGAAGTCGACGAGGCCGCCGTCGGGGTTGTTGCGCGCGAACTCCTTCGTCACGGCGATGAGCTCGTCGACGTTCTCGGCGCGCGCCTCGTCCTGCGGATCGCGGCTCGCCCGCAGCATGTCGAGGTAGCCGCTGCGCGTCAGGAGCGCCGTGAGCACCTCGTGCACCTTCGCCTCGCCCTCGGGGCGGCCGGGGTCGAGCATCATGGCGCACTCGTCGAGCAGCGTCGCCAGGTCGACGATCGCCTTCGTGACCTTCGGACCCATGCCGAGGGACCCGGCGTTGCGCATCGACTCGCGGAGGGTCACTCCGTTGGTGTCGGCGAACGACTGCAGCTGCGCCTCCGTCGCCGGGCCGATGCCGCGCTTGGGTGTGTTCATGATGCGCCGCAGCGCCAGCACGTCGGCGGGGTTGGCGACCGTGATGAGGTACGCGAGCGCGTCCTTGATCTCGGCGCGCTCGTAGAACTTGGTGCCGCCGAGGATCCGGTAGGGCAGGGCCGAGCGGATGAAGATCTCCTCCAGCGCGCGGGTCTGCGCGTTGGTGCGGTAGAACACGGCGATCTCGTCGTACCCCGTGCCGGCCGCGTGCAGCCGGGCGATCTCGTCGACGACGAACTGCGCCTCGTCGTGTCCGGAGTAGCCCGTGTAGCCGATGATCTTCTCGCCGTCGCCGCTGGAGGACCAGAGGTTCTTCGCGCGGCGGTCGAAGTTGTTCGAGATCACGGCGTTGGCGGCAGAGAGGATGTTCTGGGTCGAGCGGTAGTTCTGCTCGAGCAGGATCACCCGGCAGCCGGGGAAGTCGCGCTCGAACTCGACGATGTTGCGGATGTCGGCGCCGCGGAACGCGTAGATCGACTGGTCGGAGTCGCCGACGACCGTGAGGGAGGCGCCGGGGATCGATCCGTCGGCCGTGACCGGGCCGCGGTACGGACGGTCGAACTGCGCCGCGTCGATCGTCGCCCGCGGCACCGGGCGGGTCAGCTCGTGGATCAGCGAGTACTGGGCGTGGTTGGTGTCCTGGTACTCGTCGACCAGCACGTGGCGGAAGCGCCGCTGGTACTTGGCCGCGACGTGCGGGAACGCCCGGAAGAGGTAGACCGTCTGCGCGATGAGGTCGTCGAAGTCGAACGCGTTCGCGCTCTCGAGCGCCCGCGAGTAGGCGCGGAACACCTGGAGGAACATCTCCTCGTTGGGGTCGTTCATGTTCGCGGTGCGCGCGTAGGAGTCGACGTCGGCGAGCTCGTTCTTGAGCTTCGAGATCTTCGACGACGCGCTCGCGACCGTGATGCCGAGCGAGTCGGCCTCGAGGTCCTTCACGATCCGCTTGAGCAGCGCGCGCTGATCACCGGAGTCGTAGATCGTGAACGACTTCGTCATGCCGAAGTTCTCGGCCTCGCGGCGCAGGATCCGCACGCACGCCGAGTGGAAGGTCGAGATCCACATCCCCTCGGCGCTCTGCCCGACGAGCTTCTCGACGCGCTCGCGCATCTCGGCCGCGGCCTTGTTGGTGAACGTGATCGCGAGGATCTGGCTCGGCCAGGCCTCGCCGTTGCCGAGCAGGCTCGCGATGCGGCGGGTCAGCACGCTGGTCTTGCCGGAGCCCGCGCCCGCGACGATCAGCAGCGCGTCGCCGCGGTACTCGACCGCCTCGCGCTGCTGCGGATTGAGCCCCGCGACGAGCTGCTCGTGCGCCGGATCGCTGAAGGAGGCGCCGTCGCGGCCGGGTGCGGCGAGGACGACCGGGGTGGCTCGGGAATCGCTCGGATCGAAGAGGAAGCTCATGTCCCTCCGAGTGTAGATCGACCCTCCGACACCCGGGGCCGGGTCAGACCGCCCGGGGCCGAGCGGTCGACGCCGTCAGCGAACCGCCCACGTCGAGCCCGCGCCAGGCGAGCGAGAAGCCCACGAGGGCGATGGTCGAGGTCGACACCGCGAGCAGCTGCTGCAGCGCGAACGCGGTGAGGTCCTTGGTGTCGTCGGGGTAGTACTGGATGCCCTGCACCGCGAGTCCGGCGAGGACCACCACCACGACCGCCGAGCAGACGACCAGCAGCCGGTTCACCCCTCTGCGGGTGCTGCGGCGCGGGGCCCGGCCCAGCTGCGCCCGCGTCGAGAGCCAGGCGCAGGCGAGCGAGGCCGAGGCGAGCGCCACGAGGTCGGCGCCCAGCACATCGCTCGCGCGGTGCCAGGACGCCGCCATGGTGAGGTTGCCGACCAGGATCACGACCGCCCCTCCGAGCAGCAGCACGACCGTGCGCCCGCGCGCGGGCAGCACCATCGCCAGCGCGAACACGACCGAGACCGCGGCGGCCGTGTGCCCGCTCGGGAAGCTCCCGCCGGTGTACCAGGCGTCCGTCTCGACGAGGAGCGGCCGCTCGAGGACGATGTTCTTCAGCAGCTGGGTGAGCCCGGCCGTCAGCACGATCGAGCCGACGGAGGCGATCGCCAGGGCGGGGCGCCGGCGGATGAGCGCGATCGACGCGGCCAGGAGCGCTCCGGCGATCATCGACACCGGAGTGACGTCGGCCAGCGCGCCGGCGGCCGCGCCGGTCGCCCGCCCGAAGACGAGGTCGGCTCCGCGCAGCCCCGAGTTCTCGGCCGCCTGGCCCTGCGGAGTGAGCACGGCGATCCAGTAGACGAGCGCGACCCCGAGAGCGGCGAGGACGGCGGAGGTGAGCCAGCGGCGGGTGATGCGGGCGCGGGTCGACACGGGGCTCCTCCTCTCGACTCGGGACGGTCGGCGGGGGTCGACCGCCGGGCTCCGATGATGGCAGTCGACGCTCCCCGTTCCCTCCATCCTCGCCGCGAGGCTCCGGATCAGGCTCCGGCGGCCACGATCTCGAGTGCCAGGTCGGGGTGGTCGGCGAAGACGCCGTCCAGGCCCGTCGCCAGGATCATCCGGAACTCGTCCTGCCATGCGCCGAACGCGGCCGGGTCCTTGCCCCGCCGGTGCGCCTTCTCGAGGAACCGGTTCTCGGGCCGGAGCGTCCAGCAGTACACCTCCAGGCCGACGGCGTGCGCGTGGGGGACCAGGTCGTTCGGGCCGACCGCGCGTCCGGCCGAGTCTCGCGCGAAGAGCATCCGCTTGTCGACGCTCACCCCGTCGACGGTGCCGGAGAGACCCCGCAGGCCCGCCGGGGTGACGAAGTCGGCGTAGGGGGTCGCGCGCGCACCGTGCGCGGCCACGAGGTCGGGGGCGGTGCCTGCGGCCTCGATCAGGTACACCCGCTTCGCGCCGACTCCGCGGACGGCGAGACGCTCGAGGACCGTCTTCTCGAAGCTCTCGATCGTCAGGCGCGGATCCCGCGGGCCCCAGCCGGCGGCGGCGAGCTCCTGCTCCAGCAGCACGTCCAGCGGCAGGCCGATCGAGTCGAAGTAGTCGGCGTGCTTGATCTCGGCGACGAGGCCGGGAGGCGCGCCGGCCGCGTCCTCGGCCGCCCGGTCGAGCAGTGCGAGCAGGTCCGAGAAGCGCAGGAGCGGGAACTGGCCGTCGAACGTCGCGCTGGACGGACGGACGGCGGGCACCCGCTCCCGCGCCCGCAGCTCGGAGAGCTCGGCCCAGGTGAAGTCCTCGGTGAACCAGCCGGTGACGTCCTTCCCCTCGAGGCGCTTCGTGGTGCGCCGATCGGCGAACTCGGCGCGGCGCTCGATGTCGGTGGTGCCCGAGATCTCGTTCTCGTGCCGCAGGACGAGCACTCCGTCGCGGGTGGCGACCAGGTCCGGCTCCACGGCGTCGGCGCCGAGCGCGATCGCGAGGTCGTACGCGGAGCGGGTGTGCTCGGGGCGGTACCCGCTCGCCCCTCGGTGGCCGATGACGAGCGGTCGGAGACGGTCGGACATGCCGCGATCCTACGGGCGAGGACTCGGTCTCCTCGTGGGGAATAGCCAGACTCTGAGAGCTGTTCTCAGATACTGTGGAACACATCGTCGGAGTCCTCTCGGAGGGCCCGGCGGCACCACAGCATCCCGACCACACCGCGACTCAGCTCCGTTGATCCACCGGACACCAGCGCACCTGAGAGAAGAGGAACCATGGCAAGCAGCAATCCGGCCTTCGGGCGTCCGGAGTTCAGCAACCGCGGCTACGCCGGCCGCGTGCAGGATCTCCCCGACGTCTCGTCCGACACGCTCGACCAGATTTACAACCGTCCGGCCGCGAGCTCGCTCGAGACCGACCGGATGACCGTCGAGGACACCCTCGCGAAGACGGCGCTCGCGTTCGTCGTGCTCCTGGCGGGCGCGGCCGTGGGCTGGTTCGTGCCGGGGCTCATGCTCCCGGCCGTCCTCATCGCGCTGGTCCTGGGCATCGTCAACGCCTTCAAGAAGGTGCCGAGCCCCGCCCTGATCCTCGGCTACGCCGCGACCCAGGGCGTCGCGGTCGGCGCCATCTCGGGAATCTTCGAGAACGTCTACGAGGGCGCGGTCGTCCAGGCTCTCCTCGCGACCGTCATCGTGATCGGCGTCACCCTGGCGCTGTTCATGAACGGCAAGATCCGCACCTCGCCGAAGCTGAACAAGATCTTCTTCATCGGCATGATCAGCTACGCGGTCTTCTCGCTCGTGAACCTGGGCCTCGGCCTCTTCGGCGTCGGCGGCGGCTTCGGTCTGCGCACCGGCTTCATCGGCATCGTGATCGGCCTCATCGCCATCGCCCTGGCGACCTACTCCCTCGTGATGGACTTCGAGTTCATCCAGCAGGGCGTGCGCAACCGCGCCCCGCGCATCTACGGCTGGACGGGCGCCTACGGCGTCCTCGTCACCGTCGTCTGGATGTACCTCGAGATCCTGCGACTCGTCGCGATCTTCCGCGAGTAGTCACCGCATCACGTCCGCACGGGCGCTCGACCTCCGGGTCGGGCGCCCGTCGTCGTTCCGGCGCCGTGCCAGGCGCGCCTGGCACCATGGAGTCGTGACCGCCTCCTCCCCCGCCCGGATCGTCGGCCTCGACGTCGCCCGGGGGCTCGCCGTCCTCGGCATGTTCGCGGCGCATCTCGCCCCCACCGGCCGCGAGATGCCGTGGGACGGGCGCAGCTCCGTCCTGTTCGCCGTCCTCGCGGGCGTCTCGATCGGCCTCATGACGGGCGGCGCGGGGAGGTCGACGCGACCCTGGCTCGACACGGCGTCGATCCTCCTGCGCGGTCTCTACCTCCTCGCGATCGGCGTCGCCCTCACCTTCCTCGGGACGCCGATCGCGGTGATCCTGTCGCACTACGGGCTGATGTTCTTCGTCGCCGCGCTGCTGCTGTTCCTCCCGAGAGCGGTCCTCGCCGTGCTCGTCGCGGTCTTCGCGGTCGCCGGGCCGATCGTCGTCGACGAGCTCGTGCTCCGGGGCACACCGTGGCTGGCGCTCCTCCCGCCCGACCATGCGCTGATCGCGCGGCAGCCCCTCACCTGGCTCACGCAGTACTACCCGGTGCCGTCCTGGCTCGCCTACGTGGTCCTCGGCCTCCTCGTCGCCCGCTGCGACGTCCGCTCGGCGACCACGCAGCGCTGGCTGGTGATCGGCGGTGCCGCGTCGGCCCTGCTCGGCTACGGCGGAGGACTGCTGCTCGGTGGACCCGAGACGGTGGAGGCCCACGCGAGCACCACGGCCGAGCTGCTGGGCGCCGGCGGAGTCGCCGCGATCGCGATCGGCTTCCTGACCGCGCTGGGGCAGCGCTCGGGCGCCTTCCGCCGCCTCGCGGCTCCGCTCGAGGCCGTCGGAGCGATGCCCCTGACGATCTACTCGCTGCAGATCGTCCTCCTCGCCCTCTACCTCATCCCCTTCGAGCCGTTCGACTTCGACGCGTGGCGCGGCTGGGACATCCTGCTCTACTTCGCCCTCGGCTCGATCGCCTTCGCCATGCTCTGGCGCCAGTACATCGGTCAGGGCCCGCTGGAGTGGCTCCTCGCGCGGGCCTCGCTGCGCCCGACCAGCCGGTCCCGTGTCCGGGCGCTGGGCTAGGGTGGCCCGATGATCACGCGACGCGAGGCCGCTCAGCGTCTCGACATCCCCGTCGAGATGGCGGCCCGCCACGGCCTCGCCGCCCGCCTCTCGGAGGAGGAGTTCGCGGCCCTGGAGCAGGAGCCGCCGCCGTGGCTGGTCCAGTCCCGCGAGAACCGCACCGGCAAGCGCCCGGTCTGGGTCACCCTCGATTGCACCGTCTGCGGTCGCTCCGAGGCCGCGCGCCCCAAGAAGTGGTGGCCCGACTTCACCTTCCTCGTCTGCGAGGACCACTCCCCCGAGGAGTGGCCGCACCACCCCGACGGCCACCGCCGCGACGAGTACGACGGCATCGGCACCCGCTTCGTCGGCGTCGTCGACAGCCCCGCCTGAGCCCGCCCGGAAACGCCGAACGGGCCCTCTGAGGGGCCCGTCCGGTCACAGCGACGCGAGAGGCGTCACTCCCATTCGATCGTTCCCGGCGGCTTCGACGTCACGTCGAGCACGACGCGGTTCACTCCGGCGACCTCGTTGGTGATGCGGTTCGAGATGCGCGCCAGCAGGTCGTACGGCAGTCGCGTCCAGTCGGCGGTCATCGCGTCCTCGGAGGAGACCGGCCGCAGGACGATGGGGTGGCCGTAGGTGCGGCCGTCGCCCTGGACGCCGACCGAGCGGACGTCGGCGAGCAGCACGACCGGGCACTGCCAGATCTCGGAGTCGAGACCGGCGGCGGTCAGCTCCGCGCGGACGATGGCGTCGGCCTCCTGGAGCAGGTCGAGCCGCTCGTGGGTGACCTCGCCGACGATGCGGATGCCGAGCCCCGGGCCGGGGAACGGCTGGCGGCCGACGATGACCTCGGGCAGGCCGAGCTCGCGGCCGATGGCGCGGACCTCGTCCTTGAAGAGCGTCCGGAGCGGCTCGACCAGCGTGAACTGCAGGTCCTCCGGCAGCCCGCCGACGTTGTGGTGCGACTTGATGTTCGCGGTACCCGTGCCGCCGCCCGACTCGACCACGTCGGGGTAGAGGGTCCCCTGCACGAGGAAGTCGATCGACGCGCCCTCGCCCTGCGCCTCGAGGACGAGCGCCTCGGCGGCCGCCTCGAAGGTGCGGATGAACTCGCGCCCGATGATCTTGCGCTTCTGCTCCGGTTCGCTGACGCCGGCGAGCGCGTCGAGGAACTGCTCGCGCGCGTCGACGGTCACCAGGCGGACGCCCGTCGCGGCGACGTAGTCCTCCTCGACCTGGCGGCGCTCGTCCTTGCGGAGGAGTCCGTGGTCGACGAAGACGCAGGTCAGCTGATCGCCCACCGCGCGGTGCACGATCGCCGCAGCGACGGCCGAGTCCACTCCTCCGGAGAGGCCGCAGATGACGCGGCCCGAGCCGACCTGCTCGCGGATGAGGGCGACCTGGTCCTCGATGACGTTCGAGGAGTTCCAGTCGTTCGGGATGCCGGCGGCACGGTGCAGGAAGTTCTCGATCACGGCCTGGCCGTGGGTCGAGTGCTTCACCTCGGGGTGCCACTGCACGCCGTAGAGGCGGCGCGCATCGCTCCCGAAGGCGGCGACGGGGGTGGAGGTGGTGGAGGCGAGGACGTCGAAGCCCTCGGGCGCCTTCGCGACCGAGTCGCCGTGGCTCATCCAGACCGTCTGGTCGGTCGGCTGCTCGCCGAGGAGCACGCCGCCGTCGGTCGAGATCGCGGCGTCGGTGGCTCCGTACTCGCGGAGGCCGGTGTTCGCGACCTCTCCGCCGAGCGCCTTGGCCATCACCTGGAAGCCGTAGCAGATGCCCAGCACGGGGACTCCGAGGTCGAAGATCGCGGGGTCGAGCTGCGGGGCGCCCTCCTCGTACACGCTGGACGGGCCGCCCGAGAGGATGATGCCGACCGGCGACTTCGCGGCGATCTCGGCCGCGGTGACGTTCGACGGCACGATCTCGGAGTAGACGTTCGCCTCGCGGACGCGGCGCGCGATCAGCTGCGCGTACTGCGCGCCGAAATCGACGACGAGCACCGGCTGGGAGGCCAGCTGCGGGGTCGGAGGGGCGCTGGACTGCTCGCTAATGGGGGGCCTCCACGGAGTCGGTCGGGGCTTTCGGGTCGGCGTCGGCGGTGCGGCGCGCGAGGTACTGCTCGACCTCGCGCGCGATGCGCCCCTCGACGAAGAAGGAGAGCGTGGGGATCACGCCGCCGAGCGCGATGAGCACGAAGCGGCTGAAGGGCCAGCGCATCAGGCTCCACAGGCGGAAGTCGGCGAAGAGGTAGACGACGTAGAACCAGCCGTGCGCGATCAGGATGCCGGTCGAGAGGTTCGCTCCCGTGCCGCTGGACTCGTATTCGCCGCCCGGCACCTCGTACATCGGCGCGAGATTCAGCACGCCCTGCTGCCCGAAGGCGAAGAGCTCGAGGTGGAACACGTACTTCAGCAGCATCTCGGCGCACAGCAGCAGGAGCATCACGCCGGTGATGATCGAGGTCACCCGGTAGAAGCGCAGAGCGCTCCGGATCGCAGGGAACTGCGCGGGCTTGGGCTCGAGGGGCATGGGGTCCAGTTTACGGTGCGGCGGAGGGGGCGGGGGCGCGGGCCGACTGCTCCGCGTCGAGCGCCTCCTCGACCTCGCGCTCCCACGCGTCGCGGACGAGGCGGTACCAGAGGTACAGCGCGAAGCCGGCGAAGACGACCCACTCGATGGCGTAGAAGACGTTGAGCCAGTTCAGCGAGAGGTCCTGCTGGCGGGCGGGCGAGTCGATGGCCTCGAGACCCTCGAGCGGCTCGTCCACGACGACGTAGCCCTGGTAGACGTCGGCCGGAGGGTCGGGCCAGCGGTTGATGAGCGCGGGGATCGAGAGCGCGGTGAGGGTCTGCGGATCCACGCCCTCCTCCGGCGCCTCGGCCGCCTCGTTGGCGACCAGCCGGCCGGTGTACGACGCCGGAGGCGCCTCCTCGCCGGAGTTCAGGCGCTCGGCGACGGCGCGCGCCTCGCCCTCGTCGGCCGTCCAGCCGTAGGCGACGACGAGGTCGGCGGTGCTCGTGCGGGTCCGGGCGAAGACCCACCAGCCGGGCTCACCGGCGTTGAGGCGCCCGCCGATCACCTCCGCGCCGCCGGGGACGAGCGCCGACTCGGCCTCGACCCGCTGGCCGTCCGCCGTCGCGGTGATGGGGGCGGAGGGAGCGGCCGCGGCGTCGAGCGGGACGATCGTCTCGGAGGCTCCTCCGTCGGGCTCGGCCGCATCGATGGCGCGGCCGACCTGCCACTGGCCGAGGGCGGCGAAGAGACCGGCGATCACGAGGGCGAGCACCAGTGCGCCGATCCAGCGCGGGCGCCGGGCGACCTGCCAGACGGTGCTCTGCGTCATGCGCTCCTCGTTCGTGCGGGGTCCCGGCGGTCCGGCCGCCGGTGGACCCGACGAGCCTAGCCCGTGAGCGTGGGAGCTCCCCGGGATCAGTAGTCGGGCTCGACCGGCCGGCGTGGGCGGCGCTCCTCCGCGCCGTCCGACTGCTGCATCGCCTGGTCGATCAGCGCCTGGCGCATCGGGTCGGGGAACTCGTCGTCGAGCTCGTCGTGCTCGGGCTCCCGCCGCGGCGGGGCGTCGACGGACTCGGGGTCGGTCCGCGCGGGGTCCGTCCGCGTCGGCCCGGTCCGGGTCGCCTCCGGAGCGTCCGCCATCGCCGCCTCGACCAGCGCGAACTCCTCCTCCTCGAGCGCACCGCGCGTCGCCGGCGCTCGTGACGGCCGGCGGCGACGCTCCGACAGGAACTGCCCAATGCTCTCGGACCGCGACGCCAGGATCGGACCGACGATCGCCATGATCAGCACGTACAGACCCGCGAACGGCTGGATCCGGTCGTCGAGCCCGGCCGACAGCGAGAGGGTCGCGAGGATCAGTGCGAACTCGCCGCGGTTGTGCAGGATGAACGCCGCGTTCAGTCCCGCCCGCGGCCCGAGCTTGTTGAGCCAGGCCACGAACTGGCCCGCTCCGAGGTTGAGGACGATGGTCATGACGGCCGCCGCGAGGACGGGGAGGACCACCTCCGGGAACGCACTCGGATCCAGCCCCAGGCCGAAGTTGACGAAGAAGAACGCTCCGAAGACGTCGCGGAGCGGGATCGCGATGTGCTCGACCCTGGCGCGGTATCGGGTGGCGCCGATCACGAGGCCGATGAGGAACGCGCCGATCGCGTCCGTCACTCCGAGGACCTCGCCGATGCCGCCGAACAGCAGCGCCAGACCGAAGAACAGGATCGTGAAGAGCTCGTCGTCGCGGGTGCGGAACAGGCGGGACACCACGCGGCCGCCCCAGCGGGCGATCGCGAACATCACGACCAGGAACGCGAACGCGATGAGCAGCTTCAGGATCACGGGCCACGGCTCGGTCTCGCCCGAGAGCACCACCGAGACGATGGCCAGGTAGATCGCGATGAAGATGTCCTCGACCACGGTGACCCCGAGGATCATCGGAGTCTCGGGGTTGGCCAGGCGCTTGAGCTCGATCAGGAGCTTGGTCACGATCGCGCTCGAGCTCGTCGCCGTGATGCCGGCGACGATGAGCGCCTCCTGGCTGCCCCAGCCCAGCAGGAAGCCGAAGCCCAGGCCCACGGCCATGTTCACGCCGATGTAGGTGCCGCCCGACAGGATCAGGCGCCCGGCGTTGCCGAAGAACTCGTCCTGATCGAACTCCAGCCCCAGGTTGAACAGCAGCAGGATCAGGCCGAAGACGGCCGTCAGCTCGATGTAGGTGGACTCGAAGTCGAGGGGGAACCAGTGGAAGTTCGGGCTCGCGAGCAGCCCGACGACCATGTAGATGGGGATCGCCGGGAGGCCGATCGTCCGGCCGAGACGGCCGAGCACGTAGGCGACGACGAACAGGATCCCGAGGACGATGAGGTCTTCACCGTGGTGCATCCTCAGGCTCCGGGCGCGTCGGCCGTCTTGTGGAACGCTCCCGTGCGGAAGAAGGCGAACGCCTTGGCGACCTTCTCGGGGCTGCCGGCGACCACCAGGGTGTCGCCCGGGAAGACGCGGAAGTCGGGTGCGGGCGCCGGGTTCGCAGCGTCCCCGCGCACGACGGCGACGACCGTCAGTCCGACGATGCCGCGGTCGGCGGGCTTGCCGAGCTGCTGCCCGGCGATGTGGTCGTCGTAGTCGACGGTGAACCAGTCGATCGAGAGGCCGGGGATCTGATCCAGCGCGGTGAGCGACTCGGTGATCTGCGTGCCTCCGAGCAGCTCGGCGAGGGTGTGCGCCTCGTCGTCGCTCAGACGGAGGGAGACTTTCGCGCCGTCCTGGTCGCCCTCGGCGAACGTGATGAGGTCGCTGTGGCCGGAGCGGTGCGCGATGACTCCGACCTTGCCGCCGTCGGCGGTGAGGAACGTGTGCAGCACTCCGACACCGGGCAGCTTGACCCTGCGGACCTCGACCATGCGTGCTCCATCCGCGCCCTGCGGCGCTCCTGACTCGGGATGCCTCCAGTTTAGGCGCGCCCGCTCCCCTCCCTCCCTCCGTTCGCCGCCGGGGAACGCCGGACGCCGTCCGGCCACCGAGGGAACCCCGGACCGTCGAGGGAACCAGCCGGTGCGGGCTCCCTCGACCGTTCGGGGTTCCCTCACTGTCCACAGGGGCCGGCCGGGTCTCCACAGGGTGGTGCAGACGGGCTCCACGGGGCGATGCAGTCAGCCAGGGTGGGCGGATGAGTGCAGTGGAGCTGCTCCGGGACGGGGCGTGCGGACGGTCGGACGAGTTCGTCCGGCTGCGCCGGGGCGTGTACGCGCGAGCCGACGTGTGGGCTCAGGCCTCGGTCGACGAGAGGCAGCGGGCGCGCATCGAGGCGGTCGCACTCACCTGGTCGTCGCCCTTCTTCCTCCGCGAATCGGCGGCCGCGGTGTGGGGGCTCCCTCTGGTCGAACCGCTGGCCACGGCGGTCCACGTCGAAGGAGCGACCGATGTCGGCAGCCGCACTCGGAACGGCGTGGCGGAGCACCGCAGCGCGCGCTTCCCGACGCTCGCGCTGGTCGACGGCCTCGCCGTCTCGGACCTCGCCCAGACCGTGTTCGACCTCGCTCGGTTCTCGTCCTTCCGTCGCGCCGTCGTCGCCGCCGACCACGCCCTGCGTCTGGTCGACGACGACGGCCGTCCCCTCCTTCGGCCCGAGGAGCTGCTCGAGCGGCACGCCGACCTGCCGCCCGGCTCGCGCGGCCGGACGGCGAGCGCCGCCGTCATCGCGTTCGCGGACCCCGCCTCGGAGACACCGCTCGAGTCGATCAGCCGCGTGGCGATGCACGTGGGCGGGCTGCCGGCGCCGGTGCTGCAGCGTCCGATCCACGACCTCGGAGGGCGGGCCGGAGTGGTGGACTTCTTCTTCGAGGACACGGCGGTGGTCGGTGAAGCGGACGGCGATCACAAGTACGCCGACCCGGCGTTCCTCCTCGGTCGCACGCCCGAAGAGGTGCTGCTCGCCGAGAAGCACCGGGAGGACCGCATCCGCTCGTGCGTGCGCGGCTTCGCCCGCTGGTCCTGGCGCGACGCCTACGACACCCGGCCCCTGCTCGTCCGCCTGGCCCGTGCCGGTGTCAGGCGTGTCGAGGGAACCCCGGACCGACGAGGGAACCAGCCGGTGCGGGCTCCCTCGACCGTTCGGGGTTCCCTCGCGCGACGAGCGGAGGGTCAGCTGGGCTGGTAGGGGGCGACGACGACCTCGACGCGCTGGAACTCCTTGAGGTCCGAGTAGCCGGTGGTCGCCATCGAGCGGCGGAGCGCTCCGATGAGGTTCGCGGTGCCGTCGGCGCCGGTCGCGGGGCCGTAGAGGACCTGCTCGAGGGTGCCGACCGTGCCGACCTGCACGCGGCGGCCGCGCGGGAGCTGCGGGTGGTGCGCCTCCTGGCCCCAGTGCCAGCCGCCGCCGGGGGCGTCGGTCGCGCGGGCGAGCGCGGAGCCGAGCATGACGGCGTCGGCGCCGACCGCCACGGCCTTCACGATGTCGCCGGAGGTGCCGAGGCCGCCGTCCGCGATCACGTGCACGTAGCGTCCGCCCGATTCGTCGAGGTAGTCGCGGCGAGCGCCGGCGACGTCGGCCACGGCGGTCGCCATGGGCGCCTGAATGCCGAGGGTCGCGCGCGTCGTCGACGCCGCTCCCCCGCCGAAGCCGACGAGCACGCCCGCGGCCCCGGTGCGCATGAGGTGCAGCGCCGCGGTGTAGGTGGAGGCCCCTCCCACGACGACGGGGACGTCGAGCTCGTAGATGAACTTCTTGAGGTTCAGCGGCTCGGTGCCGCGCGAGACGTGCTCGGCCGAGACGGTGGTGCCGCGGATGACGAACAGGTCGACGCCCGCGTCGACGACGGTCTGGTACAGCTCCGCGGTGCGCTGCGGCGAGAGCGCCCCGGCGACCGTGACGCCCGCGGCGCGGATCTCGGCCAGGCGCGCGGTCACGAGCTCGGGCTTGATCGGCTCGGAGTAGATCTCCTGCATGCGCTCGGTCGCCCGCTCGGCGGGGAGCTCGCGGATCTCGGCGAGCAGCGGCTCCGGGTCCTCGTAGCGCGTCCAGAGACCCTCGAGGTCGAGCACTCCGAGCGCGCCGAGGCGTCCGAGCGTGATCGCCGTCGCCGGCGACACCACCGAGTCCATCGGAGCCGCGAGGATCGGGGTCCGGAACCGGTATGCGTCGATCGTCCAGTCGACCGAGACCACTTCGGGATCGCGGGTGCGGCGGCTGGGCACGACCGCGATGTCGTCGAAGGCGTACGCGCGGCGAGCGCGCTTGGCGCGGCCGATCTCGATCTCAGTCACCGTGCCACTTTAGCCGGGCGCGCTCCTCCCCGACGGCGCCGCCGTCAGCGCCCGAGCGCGAGGCGGGTCGAGGTCTGAGCGGCGCCGGCCTCGCTCTTCAGTCGGCGGAGGAGCCGGTCGAGAGCGGCGGTGTCGGCGAAGCGGACCCGGAGCAGGTAGTCGAACGGACCCGTGACGTGGACGGCGTCGCGGATCGCCGCCACCGTCGCGGTCCAGGCGAGGAAGGCCTCCGAGTCCGCGTCGACCGAGAGCCGGACGTCGATGAACGCCTCCAGCCCCGTCCCCGGGTCCGGCGCGTCGGCCGAGAGCAGCACGCGGTAGCCGAGGATCACCCCCGTCTCCTCGAGTCGGCGCACGCGAGCGGCGACGGCGTTCGTGCTCAGCCCCACCTCTCGGCCGATCGAGGCGAACGACGCCCGCGCGTTCGTCTGCAGAGCACCGATGATCGTCTCGTCGAGGGCGTCCATGCCGCCCAGTGTGCCGTGCGACGGCACGATCGGCGACCGGGGGCGCGGCGGCCCCCGACGCTCTCCCCATGGACCTCCTCACCGCCGCCCTGACGGGCGCGCTCGTCGGACTCGGTTTGGCCGTGCCTCTCGGCGCGACCGGCGTGCTCCTCGTGACGGAGGGAGCCGAGCGCGGCGTCCGCGCCGCGCTGCCCGCCGCCGCGGCCGTCGCCACCGTCGATCTCGCCTACTGCCTCGCGGCGCTCACCGTCGGCGCGGCGCTCGCCCCCGCCCTGAGCGTCCTGCGCCCCTGGCCCTCGATCGCCGGCGGCCTCCTCCTGATCGCCCTCGGCGCCCGCGGCCTCCTCCGGCTCCTGCGCCGCTCTCCCCGAGCGGCCACCGCGCCCCTCGGCCCCCACCGCTTCGCCCTCTTCGCCGCCCTGACCGCCGTCAACCCGGCGACCCTGCTCTACTTCCTCGCCGCGATCACCGGCCACCCCGCCCTCGTCACCACCTCGGCCCCCACGACCGCCACCTTCGCCCTCTCGGCCGCCACCGCCTCGCTCGCCTGGAACACCGCCCTCACCGCGATCGGCGCCCTCCTCCGCCGCACCGCCGGTCCGCTCCTCCGCACGGCCCTCCCCCTCGCCGGCCACGCCCTCGTCGCCGCCCTCGGCACCACCCTGATCCTGCAGGCTCTCCCGCTCCCCTGAAGCCGCAGCCGCGGCGGGCGAAGCCCGCCCGCGCTGCCCACCTCTCCCCCGGCGCAGCCGCGGCGGGCGAAGCCCGCTCGCGCTGCCACCCCTCCCGGCGCAGCCGCGGCGGCGCCCCGCGCCGCTCGCGCTGCGTCCGGCGTTCCGCCTCACGCAGAACCGCCGCCGACTCCCGGGACGGGGTCGGCGGCGGATCGGGATGGCGGCCCCTCCGGTGTGGTGGGCGTATGGGCCGCAGGCCCATCGGGCAGAGGGGCCGCCATCGCGATCCGACGCCGACCCACCCCACCAGCAGCACTCAGCGCCGGTAGTTCGGAGCCTCCACCACCATCTGAACATCGTGCGGATGCGATTCCTTCAGCCCCGCCGCCGTGATCCGCACGAACTTCCCGCGCTCCTTGAGCTCGGTGATGGTGCGCGCGCCGACGTAGAACATCGACTGCCGGAGGCCGCCGGCGAGCTGGTACGCCACGTTCGCGAGGGGTCCGCGGTAGGGCACCTGGCCCTCGATGCCCTCGGCGATGAGCTTGTCGTCGGTGGGGACGTCGGACTGGAAGTAGCGGTCCTTGGAGTAGGAGGTGCGCTCGCCGCGGGTCTGCAGCGCTCCGAGCGAGCCCATGCCGCGGTAGGTCTTGAACTGCTTGCCGTTCTGGAAGACGAGGTCGCCGGGGCTCTCCTCGCAGCCGGCCAGCAGCGAGCCGAGCATGACGGTGTCGGCGCCGGCGACGAGGGCCTTGGCGATGTCGCCCGAGTACTGCAGTCCACCGTCGGCGATCACGGGCACGCCGGATTCGCGGGCGGCGAGGGAGGCCTCGTAGACGGCGGTCACCTGGGGGACGCCGACGCCGGCGACGACGCGGGTGGTGCAGATGGAGCCGGGGCCGACTCCGACCTTGATGGCGTCGGCGCCCGCGTCGACGAGCGCCTGGGCGCCGGAGCGGGTGGCGACGTTGCCGCCGATGACGTCGACGCCGGCGAAGGCCGAGTCGGACTTGAGGCGGCGGATGATGTCGAGGACGCCGGCGGAGTCGCCGTTGGCGGTGTCGACGACGATGACATCGACTCCGGCCTCGAGGAGCGCGGTCGCGCGCTGCCAGGCGTCGCCGAAGAAGCCGATCGCGGCGCCGACGCGCAGGCGACCCTCGCCGTCCTTGGTGGCGTTGGGGTACTGCTCGGACTTGTCGAAGTCCTTGACGGTGATGAGACCGGCGAGCTTGCCCTGCTCGTCGACCAGCGGCAGCTTCTCGATCTTGTGCTGCGCGAAGAGCGCGATGACCTCGCTGTCGGGGATGCCGACGCGGCCGGTGATGAGGCCGGAGCTGGTCATGACGTCGCGGACGAGGGTCGAGGCCTTCTCGAACGGCGAGACGAAGCGCATGTCGCGGTTGGTGATGATGCCGACGAGGACCCCGGTGGAGTCGACGACGGGGAGGCCGCTGATCCGGTACTGCCCGCACAGCTCGTCGACCTGCGCGACGGTGGCGTCGGGGGTCGTGGTGACGGGGTTGGAGACCATGCCCGACTCGCTGCGCTTGACGCGGTCGACCTGGTCGGCCTGATCGGCGATGGAGAGGTTGCGGTGCAGAACGCCCAGTCCGCCCTGGCGGGCCATGGCGATCGCCATCCGCGCCTCGGTCACCGTGTCCATGGCGGCCGAGAGCAGCGGCGTCGCGACGGTGATGCGCTTGGTGAGCCGGGAGGTCGTGTCGGCCTCGCTCGGGATGACGTCGGTGTGCCCCGGCAGGAGCATGACGTCGTCGTAGGTGAGTCCGAGGAATCCGAAGGGATCCGGCTGGTCCATCAATGCCCCTAACAGGTCGACAGCGGGTGCCCGGCGTGACAGGGGCATCCGGTCCGGGAGCCCCCGGATACTCGATCTTAAGCGTCGGAGGCGCTCCTCTATTCCTGCCCCTCGGCGTCCTGTCGCCCGTCCGGGAGGCACCGCCGCCGACTCTGTCACCCGTTCGAGTCCGCTGGAGCGCTCTCCGCCCCGCATAATGTGGTCACGCGGATGTGCCGCCGGTGAAACACCGCCGACACATGCGGAACGTATGGTCAACCAACGTTGTTTGACGACGGCTGTTCGGGCGTGCCCGGAGTCAGTTTCCGTCTGTGCACCCTGACGAGAGGTAAACGTCTTGCTCACAGCTCCCCGGTCGACGCGCCACAAGCGCTCGACGACCCCGCACCCGACGGACAGGGAGGCGCCCCGTGGCGACAGCTAGCCCGTCCCGCGCACGGCCGTCGCGCACCAGCCCCCGGTTCGGCGCACTCCGCCGCCGACTCCTGGCCGTCGGCCTGCTCGCCGCGACCCTGACCGGTCTCGCGGCCGCGGCTCCCGCCGCGACGGCCGCGACCACCGCCGACCAGTCGATCATCGCCTGGGTCCGCGTCCAGGGCACCAACGAGAACCTCGCCGGTGTCTCGATCGCGATCGAGGGCGACTCCTCCGCGACGCTCACCACCGGCGCGGACGGCCGCGCGGTCTTCCCGCTCGACGAGCCCGGCACCTTCACCATCACCGTCGACGAGGCCACCCTCCCCGCCGACAAGGGCTACCCCGCCGCGGGTCAGAACCCGAAGGAGGTGACCATCGTCGGCTCGCAGAACCAGATCGTGAACTTCATCGTCTCGACGGCGAACCCGATCGGCACCGGAGCGACGGCCCCCGTCCCCACGGACTCCGCGGGTCCGACCTCCCCGGCGACCGAGGGCACGACCGGCAACACGGCGACGAACCCCGACGGCACCTCGAGCACGACGACCCCGCCGGTCTCGGCCGACACCTTCTGGATCACCTTCTGGCCCAAGGTCGTCACCGGCCTGATCTTCGGCCTCCTGATCGCCCTGGCGGCGATCGGCGCCTCGTTGATCTACGGCGTCACCGGACTGAACAACTTCGCGCACGGCGAGCTCGTCACCTTCGGCGCGCTGATGGCGTACCTCTTCTCCGGGGTCTTCGGCCTCCCGGCGCTGGTGGCGATCCCGATCGCGGTGATCCTGGGCGGAGCGTTCGGCTACGTGCAGGACGGCCTGCTCTGGAAGCCGCTGCGGAAGAAGGGCATCCAGCTCATCCCGCTGATGATCGTCACGATCGGCCTCTCGCTGGCCCTGCGCTACATCTACGTCTTCTTCTTCGGAGCCGACCGCCTCTCCCTCCCCAACAGCACCGCGCCGTTCTTCACGGTCGAGGCGCTCGGGATCAGCCTGAAGTTCACCGACATCGTCGGCGCCGTCGTCGGCATCATCTGCATCGTCGGAGTCGCCCTCGTGCTGACGAAGACCAAGATCGGCAAGGCGATGCGCGCGGTGTCCGACAACCGGGCCCTCGCCTCCGCCTCCGGCATCAACGTCGAGCGCGTCATCCGCGTGGTCTGGGTGCTCTCGGGCGCGCTGGCAGCTCTCGCCGGCGTCTACATCGGCTACTACCAGTCGCTGCGCTGGGACACCGGAGCGTCGATCCTGCTGCTGATCTTCGCGGCGATCACGCTGGGAGGCCTCGGCTCCGCCTACGGCGCGCTGGTCGGCTCGCTCATCATCGGACTCATGATGAACATCTCGACCGTGTGGATCCCGGAGAACCTCAAGTACGTGGCTCCGCTCATCCTCATGATCATCATCCTCCTGGTCAGGCCGCAGGGAATCCTGGGCCGCAAGGAACGGATCGGCTAGGACACCATGAACCTCAACTTCATCTGGCTGGCGATCGGGCAGATCGTCGATCCCACCGTCGCGGCGTACGCCCTCGCGACGATCGGCCTGGTCATCCACTTCGGATTCACCGGCCTCCTCAACTTCGGCCAGGCCGGCTTCATGGCGGTGGGCGGATACGCCTTCGCCATCACGTCGGTCAAGTTCGAGTGGCCCGTCTGGGGCTCGTTCCTCGCGACCATCGTCGCCGCGACCGTGTTCGCGCTCATCCTGGGCATCCCGACACTGCGGTTGCGCGCCGACTACCTGTCGATCGTGACGATCGCGGCGGCCGAGATCATCCGGCTCTCGGTCAAGACGCCCGAGTTCTCGGCGATCACCGGAGGCTCGGAGGGCATCAACGGCGCCGCTCGCGCCTTCAACGACCTCAACCCGCTCCCGGAGGGGCGCTGGGGCATCGGGATCCTGACCTACAACCAGGACCAGTGGTGGGTGCGCATCGTGGGCTGGGGCCTCGTGGGCCTGGCCTGCCTCCTCGTGTTCCTCCTGATGCGCAGCCCCTGGGGCCGCGTCATCAAGGGCATCCGCGAGGACGAGGACGCCGTGCGCTCGCTCGGCAAGAACGTCTTCTCGTACAAGATCCAGGCGCTGGTCCTCGGCGGCGTGCTGGGCGGCCTGGCCGGAGCGCTGTTCATCCTGCCCCGCTCGCTGCAGCCCGACAACTACGGCACTCAGCTGACGTTCTTCCTCTACACGATCATGCTGCTGGGCGGCGCCGCCACGGTCTTCGGACCCGTGGCGGGGTCGATCATCTTCTGGGTCGTCCTCGGTCTCACCGACGGACTGCTCACCCTGGGGATCGACACCGGTGTCCTCAGCAACGACATCATCCGCCTCACGACGGTTCAGACCGGACCCATCCGGTTCATCGTGGTGGGGGTCGCGCTCATGCTCCTGGTGATCTTCCGACCACAGGGGATCTTCGGCAAGAAGAAGGATCTGCACTTTGCCTAAAACGCCGGTCTCGGACATCACCGAGGACACCATCGTCCCCGGGGTCAAGAAGAAGGACCCCATCCTGGTCGCCGACCGCGTCAGCCGGCGCTTCGGCGGCCTGACCGCGGTCGACGTCGCGCACGTCGAGATCCCCCGCGGCTCCATCACCGCCCTGATCGGCCCCAACGGAGCCGGCAAGACCACGTTCTTCAACCTGCTGACGGGCTTCGACAAGCCCAACACCGGGCGCTGGAACTTCAAGGGCAAGAACCTCGCGAACGTCCCCGCGTACCGGGTGTCGCGGATGGGCATGGTGCGCACGTTCCAGCTCACCAAGGCCCTCGGCGGCATGACGGTGCTCGAGAACATGCTCCTGGGCGCCAAGGGGCAGAAGGGCGAGAACATCTTCACGTCCCTCCTCAAGCCCCTGTGGTCGAAGGAGGAGGACACGATCGAGGCGCGCGCGATCAGCCTCCTCGAGAAGTTCAAGCTGGACACGAAGAAGGACGACTACGCGTCGAGCCTCTCGGGCGGTCAGAAGAAGCTCCTCGAGATGGCGCGGGCGCTCATGTCCGAGCCCGAGCTGGTCATGCTCGACGAGCCGATGGCGGGCGTGAACCCGGCGCTGACCCAGTCGCTCCTAGGGCACATCGTGAACCTGAAGGACGAGGGCATGACCGTCCTCTTCGTCGAGCACGACATGCACATGGTCAACACGATCGCCGACTGGGTGATCGTGATGGCCGAGGGCAAGGTCGTCGCGGAGGGTCCGCCCTCCACCGTGATGAACGATCCGGCCGTCATCGACGCCTACCTCGGCGCCCACCACGACACCGACCTCGGCACCGTCGAGGGCCAGCTCCAGATCGCGGAGGAGATGGAGTCGGACCTCGTCCGCGCGGACGTCGAGAAGCAGGCGGAGGAGGCCGGCCTCGTGCCGCCCGCCCCTCCCGCCGCCGCCCCGGCGACCGGCTCCGCGACGACCGCGCACGCCGCGGACGCCGCTCCGACGAGCGTCGCGCCCACCACGGACGCGCCCGCCGTCGACTTCGGAAAGGACGACAAGTGACCGGCAACACGCTCGAGACGCACGACCTCCACGCGGGGTACGTGCCGGGAGTCAACATCCTCAACGGCTCGAACGTCTACGTGAAGAAGGGCGAGCTGGTCGGCATCATCGGCCCGAACGGCGCGGGCAAGTCGACGCTCCTGAAAGCGATGTTCGGACTGGTGAACATCCGTCAGGGCACCGTGCTGCTCAACGGCGAGGACATCACCGGGATGAAGGCCGACAAGCTGGTCTCGAAGGGCGTCGGCTTCGTGCCGCAGAACAACAACGTCTTCCCGTCGCTCACCATCGAGGAGAACCTCGAGATGGGCATGTACCAGAAGCCGAAGATGTACCGCCAGCGCCTCGAGTTCGTCACGGAGCTGTTCCCGGAGCTGTCCAAGCGCCTCAAGCAGCGCTCGGGATCGCTCTCGGGCGGTGAGCGCCAGATGGTGGCGATGTCGCGGGCCCTGATGATGGACCCGTCGATGCTGCTCCTGGACGAGCCGAGCGCAGGGCTGTCGCCGATGCGCCAGGACGAGACGTTCGTGAACGTCCAGCGGATCAACCGCGCGGGCGTCTCGATCATGATCGTCGAGCAGAACGCGCGCCGGGCGCTGCAGATCTGCGACCGCGGCTACGTGCTCGACCAGGGCCGCGACGCCTACGAGGGCGCCGGGCGCGAGCTCATGAACGACCCCAAGGTGATCGAGCTCTACCTGGGCACGCTCGCGACGACCAACGAGGTCACCACGAGCACGCCGACCGTCGGAGGCTGACGCCTCCGCCCACCCGAGGGCCCGTCGTCCGCCGCGAGGCGGCGGCGGGCCCTCGTCGTCCCCCTGCGAGGAGGCACCGGATGAGACGCACCGCCGCGGCCGTGACGACCGCGCTGCTCGCGACGCTGCTCACGGGATGCGGGCCCACTCCCACCTCCGCGCTGCCCGACGGCGTCTCGGTGGGCATCCGCCAGAACCGGGACGACTACGGCCCGAGACGGCTCGAGGTGCTCGTGGCCAACGACGGCGACGAGGCGCTGGAGGTCTGGGAGGCGCGACTGGACTCCCCCGCCTTCGTCGATCCCGCCTGGACGCCGCGGCCCACCCGCGTGCGGGCCGGCACGACCACGGCTCTGCGCCTCCAGCTGCCGGAGCCGGACTGCACGGGGGACGACTCCGAGGGCCGCATCCGGCTCGCCTGGACGACCGGCACCGCCTCGGGCACCGCGGTCGTCGAGCCCGAGGACCCGTTCGGCACTCTCGCACGCGTGCACGACGAGGACTGCCTCGCTCAGCGGCTCGCCGAGGTGGTGACGATCGAGCCCGGCGACGAGGTGATCGTGACGCAGGAGCCCGGCGGGCCCGTCGCCCACCTCGCGCTGACGCTGACACCGACGGGAGCCCCCGGCGCGGTACGGGTCCCGGAGGTGCGCGGCACGATCCTGCTGCGGCCCGCCTCCGGCGACGTGTGGCCGGTGGACGCGCGACTCGACGCCGAGTCGGACCCGCTCGTGCTGGACCTGGCGATCGTGCCCGTGAACTGCAGCACCCACACCGTCGCCGAGGACAAGCGCGGCACCTTCTTCCCGGTCGTCGTCGCCTTGGAGGGCGGCGCGGAAGGCGTCGTGCCGATCGGCGTGAGCGACTCCGTGCGCGGCCAGCTGTACGACTTCATCGCGTCGGACTTCTGCGACTGGAGCTGATCCTCGCCGCACCGTCGATCCGCGACAGACGAGCATCTCTCCGCCGCTGCGTCCCCCCTCGGAGGGCCGGATCTGGAAGGCCAGTGCCGTACTTTTGGGGACAAGAGACGTCACCCCGGCGGGGTGCACCGCGCACGTTCCTCCTGGTGGGAGGCACCTTCCGGTCGCAGCCCGACGGACGACACCGCCCGGGCGGTGGCCCCCGCCGCTCGACCCCGTTCTGAAGGAGCCGCGCATGAAGAGCTACACCCCCGCCCCTGTCGCCCTCGGCGCCGTCTTCGGCACCGGAGCGATCGGCGACTACGAGCGCTGGTCGGTCGTCGGCGTCTACGCCCAGGTCGTCATCGCCGAGACCCGCGGCGGCAAGCGGAGCAGCTACAGCCGCTCGTTCGTGACCTACCGCCTCGCCCAGGAGGCCGAGCTGCTGCGCGCCTCCTAGCGCCTCCCGTCCCGCACCGCTCTCGAGCGCGCGTCCCCGTCAGGCGGACGCGCGCTCGATCAGTTCGGTCGGCAGGATGATCGCGGCGGGCCTCTCCCCCGCGATGCTCTGGAGCAGCAGCCGCACCATCTCGGCGCTGATGCGGCCGAACGGCTGGCGCATCGTCGTCAGCGCCGGCTCGGTCGACACCGCGACGCTCGAGTCGTCGAAGCCGCCCACGGCGACGTCCTCCGGCACCCGCCGGCCGGCGCGCAGCAGCGCGTCGATCGCTCCGGCCGCCATCCGGTCGTTCGCCGCGAAGACGGCGTCGACGTCGGGCCGGTCGCGGAGCAGCTCCGTCATCGCGCGGTCGCCGCTCGCCCGGCTGTAGTCGCCGTAGCGGACGAGGCCCTCGTCGTACTCCTCGCCCAGCTCGCGACGGTAGCCGGCCAGGCGCACGAGGCCGCCCGGCATATCGGGCGGGCCGGCGATCGTGGCGACGCGCGTGCGGCCGCGGGCACGGAGATACGCGACCATCTCGCGCGCGCCCTCCTCGTCGTCCGCGGCAACGTAGCCCATCCGCTTCTCGTAGCCCAGCGGGATGCCGCACGCGATCGCCGGGACCGCGAGGTCCTGGATCTCGCGCAGGAGCCCCTGGCCGCCGTGCGCCGAGACGAGCAGCACGCCGTCGACGTGCCCCGCGCCGAGGTAGGCGAGCGCCCGCTTCTGCTCGGACACGTTGCCCGCCATGATCAGCACGAGCGAGACGTCGCGGTCGGCCAGCGCGGCGGCGGTACCGGTCAGCAGCGTCGAGAAGTTCGGGTCCTCGAACAGGAGCTGGTGCTCCTCGGTCAGGAGGAACGCCACCGAGTTCGTGCGGTTCGTCGCGAGGCTGCGCGCATGGGGGTTCACCCGGTAGCCGGTCTTCTTGATCGCCGTCTCGACGGCGGTCTTCGCATCCGGGCTGACCCACTTGCCCCCGTTGAGGACGCGCGAGACGGTGCCGCGGGAGACTCCCGCCTCCAGCGCGACGTGCTCGATCGTCGGTCTCTGGCGGCCGGAGGCGGTGGTCACCCGGCCAGCTTAGGGGTCGGGCCGTCCGCCGCCCGCGGCTCGCCGGAGATCATGCCTTCACCGCGCCGGCGGCGAGATCGACCTTCCAGAACCGCTGCAGGACCAGGAAGATCGCGATCAGCGGGATGACCGACAGCAGGGCTCCGGTGATCACCAGCGTGTACAGCGAGGGCGCCGACGCACCTTGGTTCAGCAGGCCGTTCAGACCCACGGTGAGCGGGAACAGCTCGTCGTTGCCGAGCATGATGTACGGCAGCATGAAGTTGTTCCAGATCGCGACGAACTGGAAGAGGAAGATCGTCACGAGTCCCGGGAGCAGCATCGGCGTCGCGATGCGGGTGAAGACGTACATCTCCCCAGCGCCCTCGGTGCGGGCCGCCTCGATCACGTCGGTCGGCACGGCCGCGGCGGCGTAGATCCGGGCCAGGTAGATGCCGTAGGGACTGATGATCTGCGGGAGCAGCACGCCCCAGAAGGTGTTGGTCAGGCCCACGTTGGCGAGCAAGAAGTACTGCGGGATGGCGAGGATCACACCCGGGACGAGCACTCCCATCAGCAGGACGTTGAACACGACCTTCTTGCCCGGGAACTCGAACTTCGCGAGCACGTAGCCCGAGAGCGCCGAGATCCAGGTCGAGGCGATGGCGCCGAGGCCGGCGTAGAGCGCGGTGTTCAGCATCCAGCGCCAGAAGAGCCCGTCGCGGTACGAGGTCAGCGCGACGATGTTGTCGAAGAGGTGCGTGCTGGGGGCGAGGGTGAACGTCGAGAACAGCTCGCCGCCGTCCTTCGTGGACGCCATCAGCACCCAGAAGACGGGGAAAAGGCAGTAGACCGCGCCGACCAGGAGGATCCCGGTCGAGACGATGCTCGGCCGCTCGCGACGGGCGAGGGGCGAGCGGGACGGGCGCCGCGAGGGGGCGGCGGTGCCGAGGCGGGGGGCGAGAGCGGTCATGGATCAGTCCTCCTGTCCGAAGGCTCGCTTCTGCACGACCCGGAGGAAGAGGAAGGAGACGATGAAGGTGGCCAGGGCGATCACGACGGAGGTCGCCGCGGCGGAGTAGATGTCGTCGCGGGTGAACGCGTCGCGGTAGACGAGCATGAGCGGGGACCAGCTCGTGGAGAGGCTGTTGGTCAGCGGGCGCAGGGTGGTCGGCTCGGCGAACACCTGGAGCGTCGCGACCATCGAGAACAGCGCGGTCATCACCAGGGCCGGCGCGAGGATCGGGATCTTGATGCGCAGGGCGATCTGCACCTCGCTCGCGCCGTCGATCCGGGCCGCCTCGTAGATGTCCGACGGCACCGCTTTGAGGGAGGTGTAGATGACGATCATGTTGAAGCCGACGCCGCCCCACAGCGCGATGTTCGCGATGCCGAAGATGACGGCGCCGGAGGAGAGCAGGCTCGGGGCGTCCCAGCCCAGCCGCTCGAACACGTAGTAGAAGGGGCTGACCGCGGGCAGGTAGAGGAAGCCCCAGAGCAGCGAGCTGATGACGGCGGGCACCGCGTAGGGCAGGAAGATCGAGATCCGCGAGAAGCCGACCGCGCGGGTGCGCTGCGAGTCGAGCAGCAGCGCGAACAGCAGCGCGAGACCGAGCATGCACGGGATGAGGATGAGGCCGTAGAGCAGGACCCGGCCGACGCTCGCCCCGAACTCGGGGTCGGACAGGGCGGAGACGTAGTTCTCGACGCCGGCGAACACCTGCGTCTGGGCTCCGGACCCCAGGCCGAGGCCGGTCACCTGGCGCTTCTGGAAGCTGAGGAAGAGCGTGTAGACGATGGGCGCCGCCATGAACGCGACGAAGAGCACGATGCCGGGGGCGAGCATCGCGTAGGGGATGCCGACCCGCGAGCGCCAGCCGGAGCGGCCGGAGCGGCGGGCGGCGGGGCGGCTCGAGCGGTTCGACGAGACGGAGCCGTCCGGTGCTCGGGTGATCGTGGGAGCGGTCATCGCTGGTCCTCGTCCTGCTTGCTGGGGTGGTCTGCGCGTGCAGGGGGGTGCCGCTGCACGGGAGGGGACGGTGCGGAGGCGGGGCCGGGGGACCCGCCTCCGTCACCGTCAGTTCACGGAGAAGCCGCTGGAGACCAGGTCGTCCGTGGTGATCGACTGCATCTCGGCGACCGCGTCGACGAAGGCCTGGCGGGTCCTCGCGTCGGCGGCCTTGGCGAACTCGTCGTTGTAGGCGCTGAACGCGACGTTCACGTTCGGTCCGTAGGTGAAGCTCGACACGGAGCCCGCCGCCTCCGACGCGATGTCGTAGAAGTCGGCCTGCTGGCTGAAGAACTCGGGGGAGGTCGTCAGCGCGTCGGCGGCGGCCTCGGTCGCGGCCGGGTAGACGCCCGAGATGTCGGCCAGGGCGGCGACGGCCTCGGGGTCGCTGTTCAGCCAGGTGGCGAACTCGACGGCGGCCTCGACGTGGTCGGACTGCGTGGTGACGGCCGTGCTCGAGCCGCCCCAATTGCCGCTCGAGGGTGCGGAGGCGTCCCACTGCGGGAGCGTCGCCGCGGTCCAGAGACCGGCGGTGTCGGGGGCGTTGCCGCCGAGGACGCCGGGCGCCCAGACCGAGCTGATCCAGCCGACCTGCGAGCCGTCGTTGAGTCCGGCGTTCCACTCGGGGGTGTACATCGGCTTGTTGTCGATGGCGCCCTCCTCGACGAGTCCGCCCCAGTACTCGGCGACCTGCTCGGTCGGACCGGCGTCGATGTCCACGCCCCAGCTCTGGTCGTCGATGGACCACCAGGAGGCTCCGGCCTGCTGGGCGAGGCCGGTGAACCAGCCCGCGTCGTTGGCCGAGAAGGTGCCGAGGTACTTCGTCGGGTCGGCCGCGTGGACGGCGCGCGCCACCTCGGCGTACTCGTCCCACGTGGTCGGGACGGCGAGGCCGAGGCTGTCGAGGATGTCGGTGCGGTAGTAGGCCATCATCGGGCCCGAGTCCTGCGGGATCGCGTAGACCGCGTCGCCGCCGAGGGTGACCGAGTTCCAGACGCCCTCGGAGTACTCGCCGGCCAGGTCGTCCGAGACGGAGCCGGAGATATCGGCGAGTGCGTCGGAGGAGACCAGAGTCGGGATCTTCTGGTACTCGGCCTGGATCAGATCGGGAGCGCCGCTGCCGGCCTTGATCGCCGTGAGCAGCTTGGTGATGGCGGGGTCGCCGCCGTCCTGCTTGTTCACGGTGACCTGGATGTCCGGGTTCTGCTCGTTCCAGATGTCGACGACCTGCTCGAGGTTCGGCGCCCAGGCCCAGTAGTTGAGGTTCACGGTGCCGGACTCGCCGGCGTCTCCGGATGCGGTGCAGCCGGTGAGGGTCAGGGCGGCGGCGGCCGCGGTCGCGATGGCGGCCCTGCGGAGTGATGTGCGCATTCGTCCTCCTTGTCGAAGTGCTGTGTGGTGGTGGTGCACGGGCGCTCCGACGAGGGATGGACGACGGTGTACCTGTGAGCGGTTACAGTTACACACACGGGACCGAGGGCTGTCAACTCGACGGAATGCGAGGATTCAGGCGGTTCTCAAGCCGGCAATGCTTCCGGCCGCACGGATATCCCGTGCTAGAACTGGGAGCGCACACAGTTCGAAGGAGATCTCCGCATGACCACCGACCTCAGCTCCCCCGTCGCCGACGCGGTCGCGGAGACCCCGCGCACCGTCGTCCTCGGCCGCCCCGGCCGGGCGCTGCTCGGCGGCCGCTCCGAGATCCGCTACGGCGGCGACTACAACCCCGAGCAGTGGCCGCGCGAGGTGTGGCACGAGGACATCGCCCTCATGCGCAGCGCCGGGGTGAACCTCGTCAGCATCGGCATCTTCTCGTGGGCGCTGCTCGAGCCGCGCGAGGGCGAGTACGACTTCTCGTTCCTCGACGAGCTGATCGCCCTGCTGCACGGCGCGGGCATCGACGTCGACCTCGCCACTCCGACCGCGGCTCCCCCCGCCTGGTTCTGGAGGAAGTACCCGGAGTCGCGCCCCGTCACCCGCGAGGGCGTCACCCTCGGCTGGGGCTCGCGCGGCATGGTGAGCCCGAGCTCCCCCGAGTACCGCGCCGCCTGCGTCGCCCTGACCGAGCGGCTCGCCGAGCGCTACGGATCCCACCCCGCCGTCGTCCTCTGGCACGTCCACAACGAGTACGGCGCCCCGATCAGCGACGACTACTCCGACCACAGCGTCCGCGCGTTCCGTGCCTGGCTGCAGCGCCGCTACTCCTCCCTCGAGGCGCTCAACAGCGCCTGGGGCACGCTCTTCTGGGGTCAGGTCTACGGCGAGTGGGACGAGATCGACGCACCGCGCGTCTCGGCGAGTGTGGTGAACCAGACGCAGCGCCTCGACTTCGCGCGCTTCACCTCCGACGCCCTGCTCGAGTGCTTCCGCGCCGAGCGCGATGCGATCAAGCGCTTCGCGCCCGACACCCCGGTGACCACCAACTTCATGGCGACCAACTGCCCGTCGGTCGACCTGTGGAAGTGGCGGGACGAGGTCGACCTCGTCGCCAACGACCACTACCTCGTGGCCGAGCGCTCCGACAACCACGTCCTGCTCGCCCTCGACGCCGACCTCACCCGGTCCCTGGCCGGCGGCGCCCCGTGGATCCTGATGGAGCACTCCACCTCGGCCGTCAACTGGCAGCCGCGCAACATCGCCAAGCGCCCCGGTGAGCTGGCCCGCAACAGCATGAGCCACCTCGCCCGCGGCGCCGACGCGATCCTCTACTTCCAGTTCCGCGCCTCGCGCTACGGAGCCGAGAAGTTCCACTCGGCGATGCTGCCGCACGCCGGCGTCGGCAGCCGGATCTGGAAGGAGGTCGTGGCCCTGGGCGACGAGCTCGCCGGGCTCGCCGAGGTGCTCGGCTCCCGGGTGCACGCCCGCGCCGCGATCCTCTGGGACTGGGAGTCGTTCTGGGCCCAGGACCTCGAGTGGCGCCCGTCCGTCGAGCTCGAGCACCGCGAGCGCGTCATCGCGTACTACACCGAGCTCTGGCGCCGCGGGGTGAGCGTCGACTTCGCGCACCCGCATGCCGATCTCTCCTCCTACGACATCGTGCTCGCTCCCGCGCTCTACCTGGTCGACGCGACGTCGAAGGCGAACGTCGAGGACTACGTGCGACGGGGCGGCACCTTCGTCGCCTCCTACTTCTCGGGCGTGGTCGACGAGAACGACGCGGTGCACGCCGGTGGCGCCCCCGGCGCCTTCCGCGAGGTGCTCGGAGTGGCGGTGCCGGAGTTCCTGCCGCTGCACGCCGACGAGACCGTCGCGCTGAGCACCGGCGCGTCGGCGTCCGGCTGGGCCGAGGAGCTCGTGCTCGAGGGCGCGGACGCGGTGGCGGACTACATCGGCGGGCCTGCTGCGGGCGGACCTGCGGTCACGCGCTACGGCTACGGAGAGGGCCGCTCCTGGTACGTCTCCACACGCCTCTCCGGCGACGACCTCGGCTCGGTCGTCGAGGACGCGCTGCGCGACGCGGGCATCGAGGCCGACCTCTCCCCCGAGGGCCTCGAGACGGTGACCCGCGAGGGCGACGAGGCCGACTTCGCGTTCTTCCTGAACCACTCCGGCGACGACGTGCGCGTCGACGCCGCGGGTGTGGAGCTGCTGACCGGAGCGGAGACGTCGGGGACCCTGACGGTGCCGGCGGGTGCCGTGCGGGTCGTGCGCCGGCCCCGCTGACGCGCGTCGAACACGAGGGCGCCCCTCGGACCTCGGTCCGGAGGGCGCCCTCGTGTCGTCCGGGGATGCGATCCGCGGGCCCCCGCACCGTCTGCACGCATCCGCACCGTCACCAGGCATCGCCGAACCCGACGCCCCCGCGCACGCAGAAGGGGCCCGGTCCGAAGACCGAGCCCCTTCCGGTGTCACGACCGAGGTCGCGTCACGGTGTGGTCGTTACTCGAGCGAGCCGTCGACGGTCTCCTCGAACGAGGTGACGTTGCCTTCCGAGTACTTGTAGATCGACACGGAGGCCTCGCTCGGGTCGCCGTTCTCGTCGAACGAGATCGGGCCGGAGAGACCGTTGTAGTCGATGTCCTCGTCGTCGGCGAGCAGAGCCGCGCAGTCGGCGAACGTGGTGCACTCCGTGCCGTCCTTCGAGACGGTCTCGAGGTTGTCGCGGAGGGTCGCGCCGTCCGTCGCTCCACCCTGCAGCGCCGCGAGGGCGAGCAGGACGGTGGCGTCGTAGGACTCGGGAGCGTAGCTGAACACCGTCAGCGGATCGTTGCCCTGCTCCTCGACGAGGGCCTGGAGGTTCGACTGGAAGTCCTCCGACGCCTGCACGCCCGGGTTGGTGAACTGGGCGCCGGCGATGTCGACGTTGGTGTCCGACTCGCCGATGACGCCGTAGTTGCCGTCCGTGCCGTAGAGCTTCGAGAAGTCGAAGCCCTTGGCCGCGAGCTGCTCCGCGATCGTCTTGATCTCGTCGAACGAGATCACGACGAGCGCGTCGGGGTTCGGGGCCAGCACCGTGGTCAGCGCCGAGTTGAAGTCCGTCGAGGCGGGCTCGAAGATCTCCTCCGCGGCGACGGTGGCTCCGCCGGCCTCGAGGGTCTCCTTGATGTTCTTCTCGAGACCGGTGCCGTACGCGTCGTTCATGTACAGGATCGAGACGTTGGTCTTGCCGTCGCCCAGGATCTTGTTGCCGAGGATGCGTCCCTGGAGCACGTCCGAGGGAGCGGTGCGGAAGTAGTACCCGTCGTCCTCGTAGGTCGTGAAGTCGGGCGAGGTGTTGGCCGGCGAGATCTGCACGACGCCCGCCTGGGTCACCTGGTCGATGAAGGTCTTCGAGACACCCGACGACGCGGCGCCGATGATGGCGGACACGCCGTCGGCGATCAGCGAGGTGGCGGACTGCGTCGCGATGTCGGTCGACGTGTCGCCCGAGTCCTTCGGCTCCGCCTCGATCGTGATGCCCGCGGCGGCCTCGTTGATGTCGGCGACCGCGAGGTCCACACCGGCGAACTCGGGCGGGCCGAGGACGGCCAGCGTTCCGGTCTGCGGCAGGATCGCGCCGATCTTGAGGGAGAGGTCGCCGGATGCGCCGCTGTCCGTGCCCGCGTCGGTCTCGCCGCCGCTGGCGCAGCCGGCGAGGACGAGTGCGCTGGCGCCCAGGATGGCGACACCGCCGAGGGTTGCCCGGAGGGACCGTGCGCGAGCCGAACCGGCCTTCGCGTAAACGCCCATGTTGCTCCTTGAGAGTGATTGTCGTCAGAGCGGTGCCGGAGGCAACCGCTCGGCAAACGTAACCTTCGAGGGGGCCGCGAACAATACGGGGGTGTTACGAACGGATTTCGCGACCGGATCGTTACTTCCGGCAGCAGCAACCGCTCTCAGCGACGTGATCCGCACTTCACGCCACGATGCGGCGCCTTCTGCGCTCGGCCGCGACGAGGTCGACTGAGAAGATCACCAGCGCGGTCCACACCAGCGCGAAGCCGAGCCAGCGCTCGGGCGGCATCGCCTCGTGGAGCACGAACGCGCCGACGAGGAACTGCAGGAACGGCGTCAAGTACTGGATGAAGCCGACGATCGAGAGCGGCAGCCGACGTGCGGCTCCCGCGAACAGCAGCAGCGGAACGGCTGTGACGATGCCTGCCGACGCCAGGATCAGGGCGTGCCCCGTGCCCTCCGTCCCGAAGGTCAGACCGACCAGCGAGCCCACCACGGCGAGCTGCACGATCGCGAGCGGAGTGAGCCAGAGCGTCTCCAGCGTCAGTCCCGACACGGCGTCGATCCGTCCGCCCACCCGGCTCTTCACGAGTCCGTAGAACCCGAACGAGAAGGCCAGTGCGAGCGAGACCCAGGGGAACGAGCCGTAGCCGACGGCGATGACCAGCACCGCGACCGCGCTGATCGCCATCGCGATCCACTGGGCCGGTCGGAGCCGCTCCCGCAGCACGAGCACGCCCAGCAGCACCGTGACGAGCGGGTTCATGAAGTAGCCCAGCGCAGCCTCGATGACGTGCCCGGTGGTCGTCGCGATGACGTAGACCTGCCAGTTCACGTAGATCAGAGCGCCGGCGAGAGCCATCGCCCCCAGCAGCCGCGGCTCGCGGAAGAGGCCGAGGAAGCCCGCCCAGCTGCGCGTCACGGTGAGCAGGATCAGGCAGAAGACGAGCGAGAACATCACCCGGAACGCGACGATCTCGAACGGCGAGGCCGGTGCCATCGCGATGAAGTAGAGCGGCATCGCGCCCCACAGGAGGTAGGCGCCGAAGCCGAACCACAGTCCGGTCGACGACATCGCACCGCCGCGCGCCCGCGGCTCGGCGAGGGCCTCGACGCCCTCGCCCTCGGCGGCCGCGGTACCGGTCAGGTCGGGCTCGGAAGGGGTGCGGGAGGCGGACACCCGTCCGATGCTACGCACGCGGGCACCCGCCGATCGGCTCGGAACGGTCATCGGACGGCCGGATCAGGCCACCCGTCGCCAGGAGGACCGGCCTGGGACGACGAAGGGCCCGGCGACCTGGGTCGCCGGGCCCTTCTCGGGACGCGTCCTAGCGGACGACGACCGCGAGGACGTCGCGAGCGGAGAGGACCAGCAGGTCCTCGCCCGAGAACTTGACCTCGGTCCCGCCGTACTTGGAGTAGATGACCTTGTCACCCACGGCCACGTCGAGGGGGACGCGGTTGCCGTTGTCGTCGATGCGGCCGGGGCCCACGGCGACGACTTCACCCTCCTGCGGCTTCTCCTTGGCGGTGTCGGGGATGACGAGACCGGAAGCGGTCACCTGCTCCGCCTCGACCTGCTTGATGACGATGCGATCTTCGAGCGGCTTGATGGACACCGACACGGTTGACCTCTTTCTTGACGACGATGTGGCGGAGCGCGGTTCTGGCACACACGCTCCGAGAGTGCTAGATCCACTGTAGAGGCTGTGCTGGCACTCGTGCAATCAGAGTGCCAAGCGGAGCGTCGCGGAAGGACGTCGGAACGGCGCGGACGCCGTGGCCTACCATGGCCGGATGCATCGCGACGAGCTGGTCGAGCTCCTCTCCCCGGAGGGGCTCCGGCTCCTCGACTCCCTCGACGGATACCGCTCGGACGACCTCGTGCAGGCCGTCGCCCGGCTCCGGTCCGCAGGTCACTCCCCCGCGCTGGTCGCCGCCGTGCTCACCCAGTCGCGACTGCGCGGGAAGGCGGAGGGCAAGTTCGGCGAGTTCGCCCGCTCGATGCTCTTCACCGACGCCGGCCTCGAGCAGGCCACGCGGCTCCGTGTCGCCGCACTGCACGCGGGCCGCTTCGCGGCGGCGGGCACCAGGAGGGTCGCGGACCTGGGCAGCGGGATCGGCGGCGACGCACTCGCTCTCGCCGCGATCGACCTCGAGGTGACCGCCGTCGACGCCGACGAGATCACCGCGACGCTCGCGAGCTTCAACCTCGCCCCGTTCCCCTCCGCTCGCGCCGTGCACGCCGATGCCGAGTCGTTCGACCTCGACGGCTACGACGCCGTCTACCTGGATCCGGCCCGGCGCACCGCCGGTCACCGCGAGACGCGGCGCCTCGACGATCCCGACGACTACTCCCCGTCGCTCGACTTCGCCTTCGGCCTCGCCGAGCGCCTGCCCGTCGGCGTCAAGGTCGGCCCGGGCTTCGACCGCGAGCGGATCCCGGCCGACGCCGAGGCGCAGTGGGTGTCCGTCGAGGGCGATCTGGTCGAGACCGGACTCTGGTTCGGGTCGCTCGCGCGGCCCGGGGTCCGCCGCTCCGCTCTGCTGCTCGGTGCGCACGGCGCCGCCGAGCTGACCGCCGACTCGGACGCCGACGACGAGGAGGTCGGCGAGCTCGGCGCCTACGTGCACGAGCCGGACGGGTCCGCCATCCGGGCGCGATTGCTCGGCGAGCTGGCGCGCTCGAGCAGCTCGCGGATGCTCTCGCCCGGCATCGCCTACCTCACGGGCGACGAGCCGTCCGCCTCTCCGTTCCTGCGCAGCTTCCGCGTCCTCGCCGAGCTCCCCCTCGACGAGCGGACGCTCGCGAAGGAGCTGCGCGGACGCGGCATCGGCGTGCTCGAGATCAAGAAGCGCGGAGTGGACGTCGATCCTGCGCGGTTCCGCAAGAAGCTGGGACTGTCCGGCCGGGGCAGCGCCGTGCTGATCCTGACGCGGGTGCAGGGTCGACACCGCGCCCTGCTGGCCGAGCGGGTGGCGCAGGCGAGCGGCTAGTAGCCGGCTGACTGAACCGCCACGACGAAGATGACCACGGTGATCGCGAGGTAGATCAGCGAGATCACGACCCCCGCGAGGCCCGTGATGATCGCGGTCAGGGCGAATCCGCGCGCTCCGGGCTCGCGTCGACGCCCGAGGAACCCGAGGACGACGGCCGGAGCGGACAGCAGGAACCCGAAGCCCCACGCGAAGATCGTGATCACGAGGCCGGCGATTCCGAGGATCATGCCCGTCAGGCTGAGGGTCCTGGGAGGGGCCGGTGCGGGCGGTGCGTAGGCGTAGGCCGGCGCGGTGCTCGGAGGCGTCGGCGTCCCGTAGGACGGGGCGTCCGCGCGCGGAGCTCCGTATCCGTGCGCGGGCGCCGAGGGCGGAGCTCCGTATCCGGACGCGGGCGCGGAAGGCGGAGCAGGCGGCACCGGAGGCACGGGCGGAGCCGGGGGCGCGGGCGGGACGGGGGCGGGGCCCGGACGCTCCTCGGAGCCGGGCGCGGTGCTGTCGCTCATGCGGCCGAGTCTAGCCAGCGCGCCGTCTCCAGCCCGGGAGGTACCCGTCGGTCCGCAGGTCCCCCACGAAGGCGGTGTACGCGAGGAAGCCCAGGACCGCCAGGACCACGACGAGGTAGCCCAGCACGAAGCCGGCGATCGCGAAGCCTCCGCCGCGGCGACCGGACCGGCGGGCCCGCACCAGCCCCACGTGGCCGAGGACGATCGCGGCCGGCGCGAGCCCGAGGATCCCGCAGAGGAGGGCGGCGACCGCGAGACCCTCGAGGGGCGGGCGGAGCGCCGGAGCGTTGGGCGAGTACTCGTCCGGGTGCGCGGGACCCGTCGGCGGCGGGTAGGCCGCCGACGGGTGGGCCGCGTCGGGAGCGGGAGGCGGGGGCACCGGCGTCCCGGCGGACCAATCGATCGCCGATTCGTCGTTCACGCGCTCTCCCCTCGCACAGCTGGCTCCAGCCTACGGTCCTCGGTGGGACCGGTCGGCTCAGTACCCCGTGGTGGGGACGGTGGCCAGGGCGGCGAAGAACAGGACGCCGACGATCGTGTAGACGATGATCGCGACGAAGCCGATGACGATCGCGGCGATCGCGAGGCCGCGGCCCTTCTCCCCCGTGCGCTTGATCTGCGACAGGGCGATGAAGCCCAGCACGATTCCCACGACGGAGATGAAGAACGAGGCGATGAAGCCGATGATCGCCAGGATGTTGTAACGGTCGGTGGTGGGCGTGTACGGAGTGGTCATGGGATCCCCCTTGATCGGAACAGGAGTCGCCAGCGTGGCAGTCGACGCCGCTCACTGTCAAAAGCCTGAACGACGCTTGTGTCGCCCCGAGACGTCGGCTAGTGGACCTGGATCTCGGTCACCGGCAGGGTGGAGTCCGCGCTGAAGTCCAGGCTCGACGGCGGGTGCCCGGCCTCGATCAGCTGAGCGGCGAGCGCCGCGATCATCGCGCCGTTGTCCGTGCAGAGCGAGAGCGCCGGGATCCGCAGTGCGATGCCCGCGGCCGCGCAGCGCTCCTCCGCCAGCGCCCGCACTCTCGCGTTGGCGACCACTCCGCCGCCCAGCAGCAGTCTCGGCACCCCGCGGTCGCGGCAGGCCGCCACCGCCTTCGTGAGCAGCACATCGGCCACGGCCTCGCGGAAGCTCGCGGCCACGTCCGCGACCGGCACCTCCTCGCCGGCGTCCTGGCGCTTCTCCACCCACCGCGCCACCGCGGTCTTCAGCCCCGAGAACGAGAAGTCGTAGCGGTGCCGCTCGAGGTCCTTCGGCAGGCTCAGCCCGCGCGGGAACCGGATCGCGCGGGGATCGCCGTCGGCCGCCACCCTGTCGATCTGCGGACCGCCGGGATAGGGCAGCCCGAGGACGCGCGCGACCTTGTCGAACGCCTCCCCCGCCGCGTCGTCGATCGTCTCGCCGAGCAGCTCGACGTCCGAGACCAGGTCGCGCACGTGCAGGAGCGACGTGTGCCCGCCCGAGACGAGCAGCGCGATCGTGGGCACCTCGACCGGGCTCCCCTCGCTGCCGTCGGCCCGGAGCACGTCGGCGCCCACGTGGCCGACGAGGTGGTTCACCGCGTAGAGGGGCTTCCCGAGCGAGACGGCGAGGGCCTTGGCCGCGCCGACGCCGACCATCAGGGCGCCCGAGAGCCCGGGACCGCTCGTGACGGCGATCGCGTCGAGCTCCTCGAGCGCGACTCCGGCGTCGGCGAGCGCCGTGCGCAGCGCCGGCTCGAGCGCCTCGAGGTGCGCACGGGCCGCGACCTCCGGCACCACGCCTCCGTAGCGCGCGTGCTCGTCCATCGACGAGGCGATGGTGTTGGCGAGGAGCGTCGTGCCGCGGACGACGCCGATGCCGGTCTCGTCGCAGCTGGTCTCGATCCCGAGGACGAGCGGTCCGTCGCTCATGCGGTCTCCTCCGACGCCCGCGGGAGTGGCGCGCGCATGACGATCGCGTCCACTCCGTCGGGCTGGTAGTAGGCGGGGCGGACTCCGATCTCCTCGAAGCCCTCCGAACGGTAGAGGGTCTGCGCGCCGGGGTTGTCGGCGCGCACCTCGAGGAGCACCTCGCGGGCCCCGCGCCGCGCGGCCTCCTCGAGCAGCGCCAGGAGGAGCCGCCGGCCGGTCCCGCGGCGGCGGGCGGAGGCGAGCACGGCGATCGTCTGCACGTCGGCCTCGTGCGCACCGCGGGGGCAGAGCAGGCCCGCGTAGCCGAGCACGACGCCGTCCTCCTCCGCCACCAGGTAGCGGGTGTGCGCGCTGCGGATCTCCTCGGCCATCATCCGGCTCGACCAGGCGTCGCTCGTGAACTCCGACTCCTCGATCGCCATGATCGCGTCGAGATCGGCGGGGGTCGCCTCGCGGAGGACGCTCACGCCGTCACCCGCTTGGGACCGGCCGAGAGCGTCACGTCGGGCGAACGGAGGTAGAGCGGCTCGTCCGCGGGCAGCGCGCGGCCGGCCGCGCGGGCGAGCGCGGCGACGACTCCGAGCGCCGCAGCCGAGACGGTGGACGCCTCCAGCCGCGGGAGCTCGGGGAACGGCAGCGCGTCGGGCTTGTCGAGGCCGGGGCCGCTCCGACGGACGGGCAGCCCCTGTCCGTCGAGTCCGTCGTAGGCGCTCCAGTAGAGCTCGCGACGGCGCGCGTCGGTGACCACCAGGAACCCGGGGTCGCGGCCGTCGAGCAGCGCGGCCAGTGCGACGGCGTCGTGGGACACGACGGGGAGAGTGGGGATCCCGCGGCCGAAGGCGAAGGCGCGGGCCGCGGCGATGCCGACGCGGAGCCCGGTGAAGGGCCCCGGGCCCATCCCCACGGCGACGGCGTCGATCCCGGCAGGAGCGACCCCCGCCTCGTCCAGCGCCTCGGCGATCAGGCGGCCGACGACCTCGGCGTGCCGCATGGTGTCGGTCTCGACGCGGTCCGAGCGGACTCCGCCCGTGTCGTCGACGACGGCGACGGAGGTTCCGGAGGAGGTGTCGATCGCGAGCAGCACCCTGACAGGCTACCCGCGCGCAGCGGGCGGGCTCAGGCCCAGCGGGTGCCGCGGAAGCGGACCGTCCGCGGCTCGATCGGCTCCTCGCCCTCCGCCGCATCGGATCCGGCGGTCGGCCGCTCGATCACGACGTCGAGCCAGGAGTCGGCGACTCCGTCGAGCAGCCCCGCGCCCCATTCCACGACCACGACCGAGCGCTCGAGGTCGAGATCGAGGTCGTCCAGCTCGACCGCCGATCCGACCCGGTAGGCGTCGACGTGCACGAGCGGGGGGCCGTCGTGCAGCGGAGGATGGGTGCGCGCGATCACGAAGGTCGGGCTGGTCACGGGGCCGCGCACGTCGAGCCCCTCCCCCAGCCCCCGCGTGAACGTCGTCTTGCCCGCGCCGAGAGGGCCGGTGAGGACGAGCAGGTCCCCTGCCCGCAGAGTGCGGCCGAGCTCGCGACCGAGCTCCTCCATCGCCTCGGGATCCGAGACCTCCACCGTCAGATCGGCGAAGCGGGCGCGCTCAGCCACGATCGCCGCCCAGCACCCGGCGCTGCACCCGCGGTCCGATCCGCGTCACGAGCTCGTAGTTGATCGTGCCGCACCAGCGCGCCCACTCGTCGACCGAGGGGACGCCCGTCGTCGGGTCGCCCCAGAGGGTCACGGCGTCGCCGACCTCGATCGGGGCGTCGCCCACCTCGACGACGAACTGGTCCATCGCGACTCGGCCCGCGATGCGGTGGCGCCTCCCCCGGATCGTCACCTCGGCGACTCCGGAGGCGCTGCGCGGGATGCCGTCGGCGTAGCCGAACGGCACGAGCGCGAGGCCGGTCTCCCCCTCGGCCCGGTAGGTGTAGTCGTAGCTGACCCCCGTGCCCCGATCGACGCGGCGCACCCCTGCGACGCGCCCCTGCAGCGTCATCGCCGGGACGAGGCCGAGCTCGAGCGACGTCTCGTCGTCGAACGGCGAGAGTCCGTAGACGCCGATGCCGACGCGCACCATGTCGCGCCGCGCCTCCGGGATCCTCAGCGCACCGGCGGTGGCCGCCAGATGCATGATCGGGGCGGTCACGCCGCTCGCCCGCAGGAGATCCTCCCCGCGGGACAGCAGCGCGAGCTGCGCGAGGTCCTCCGCGCGCGAGGTGTTCGAGAGGTGCGAGAGCACGCCCGTCAGGTGCACGGTGCCGCGCTGCACGTGGCGCGCGAGCGCCTCGACGAGCAGCGGCCACTCCTGCTCGGGAGCGCCGTTGCGGCTGAGCCCCGTGTCGAGCTTGAGCTGCACGGCCGCCCGTCCGCCGCGGTCCTCGGCGGCCTGGGCCACGGCCTCCAGCTGGACGAGCGACGACACCGCCACGTCGATCCCGTGCTCGATCGCCGCGTCGAAGTCCTCGCCGGGGTCGTGCAGCCAGCAGAGCAGCGGAGCGAGGACGCCGGCCTCGCGCAGCGCCACGGCCTCCTGGAGGTCGGCGGTGCCGAGGGCGTCGGCTCCACCCGCGAGCGCGGCCTGGGCCGCCGTCACGGCGCCGTGCCCGTAGCCGTTCGCCTTTACGACGGCCATGAGGCGGCGGGCGCCGGTCAGCTCGCGGAGCCGGGAGACGTTCCTCCGGATCGCGTCGGCATCGATCAGCGCCTCGCGGAAAGACAGCGGAGCAGTCACGACTCGGCCACCACGAACGCCGTCGCGATGCCCGCGTCGTGGCTCATCGACAGGTGCACCCGCGTGATGCCGCGCGCATCGGCGGCTGCCCGGGCCGCTCCGTGCAGGGCGAAGGAGGGGTTCCCGTGCTCGTCGCGCTCCACGACCATGTCGTGCCAGCGCGCACCCGCCGAGTCGCCGAGGGCCTTGATGAAGGCCTCCTTCGCCGCGAACCGCCCGGCGAGAGAGGCCATCGGCAGGTCGCGTTCGCTGGGGGCGAACAGGCGGTCGCGCAGCCGCGGGGTGCGGTCGATCGCCCGGCCGAACCGGGCGAGGTCCACGACGTCCACGCCGATCCCCACGATCACGGCAGGGTCACTCGACCGTGACCGACTTGGCGAGGTTGCGCGGCTGGTCGACGTCCAGCCCCTTGGCGGTCGCGAGCTCCATCGCGAACATCTGCAGCGGAGTGACGGCGAGCAGCGGCTCGAACAGCGGGTCGGCGAGCGGGATCGGCACGACCTCGTCGGCGATCTGGATGGCGGCGGTGTCGCCCTGCTCGGCGATCGCGATCACGCGGGCGCCGCGGGCCTTGATCTCCTGGATGTTCGAGATCACCTTGCGCTGCAGCTCGTACGACTCGCTCGGGCTCGGCACGATCACGAAGACGACCTGGCCGGGCTCGATCAGCGCGATCGGCCCGTGCTTGAGCTCGCCGGCCGCGAAGCCCTCGGCGTGGATGTAGGCCAGCTCCTTGAGCTTGAGCGCGCCCTCGAGGGCGACCGGGTAGCCGACGTGGCGGCCCAGGAACAGCACCGCGCGGGTGTCGGCCATCCAGCCGGCGAGCTGGACGATGGCGTCCGAGGCGTCGAGCACCTTCGAGAGCTTCTCGGGGATCGCCGCCAGCTCGGCGGCCTGCGACGCGACGACCTCGGCGGAGGAGGCTCCGCGCAGGGTCGCGAGGTGCAGCCCGAAGAGGTAGAGGGCCGCGATCTGCGCGACGAAGGCCTTGGTCGAGGCGACCGCCACCTCCGGGCCCGCGTGCGTGTACAGCACCGCGTCCGACTCGCGCGGGATCGTCGCGCCCTGGGTGTTGCAGACCGAGAGGGTCTTCGCGCCCTTCTCGCGGGCGTACTTGACCGCCATGAGCGTGTCCATGGTCTCGCCCGACTGGCTGATCGAGACGACGAGCGTGCGGGCCGTGAGCACAGGGTCGCGGTAGCGGAACTCGTGGCTGAGCTCGACCTCGACGGGCACGCGGGCCCACTTCTCGATCGCGTACTTGGCGACCATGCCGGAGTACGCGGCGGTGCCGCAGCCGATGATCGTGATCCGGTCGATCTCCGTCAGGACCGGGTCCAGGCCCACGAGCTCGGGGAGGGTGATCGTGCCGTCGGTGATCCGGCCGCGCAGGGTGTTCGCGACGGCCTCGGGTCCCTCGGTGATCTCCTTCGCCATGAAGCTCGACCAGCCGCCCTTCTCGGAGGCGGAGGCGTCCCAGGCGATCTCGAACGGCTCGGTCTCGACCTGCCGCCCGAAGAAGTCGGTGACCGTGACGAGATCCGGGGTGATCGTGACGATCTGGTCCTGTCCGATCGCGACCGCTCGACGGGTGAACTCGACGAACGCCGCGACGTCCGAGCCGAGGAAGTTCTCTCCGTCGCCCAGGCCGATCACGAGCGGGGAGTTGCGGCGCGCGCCGACGACGACGCCCGGCTGGTCCTGGTGCAGGGCGAGCAGCGTGAAGGCGCCCTCGAGCCGCGCGACGATCGCCTGGAACGCGAGCACGAGATCGCCGGTGCGGCGGTACTCGCGGGCGATGAGGTGCGCGGCGACCTCGGTGTCGGTCTCGCTCTCGAAGACGACGCCCTCGGCGGCGAGCTCCTCCTTCAACGGCTGGAAGTTCTCGATGATGCCGTTGTGGATGACGGCCAGCTTGCCGTCGTCGGCGAGGTGCGGGTGGGCGTTGCGGTCGGTCGGCCCGCCGTGGGTCGCCCACCGGGTGTGCCCGATGCCGGTCGTTCCCTGCGCCAGCGGGTGCGCTTCGAGGTCGTCGACCAGGACACTGAGCTTGCCCGAGCGCTTGCGGCTGTCGATCACTCCGTCGGCGTCGATCACGGCCACGCCCGCGGAGTCGTACCCGCGGTACTCCAGTCGCTTCAGGCCCCCGAGCAGCACGGCCAGGCTGTCACGCGCGCCGACGTATCCCACGATTCCACACATGCGCTCGATCCTAACGGCGCAGGAGGGGCGGATCGCGGCGACCGGGCCGCCGGGCCGCCGGCCGCTAGTATCGGTGATTGTGCCGTCGTCAGCTCGCGAACCCGGGCGAGAGGCGCAGCCCTCCCCGTTCGTCGAGATCGTCCGCTCCGACTGGGCCGAGCTCGCCCGGTCGACGGAGCTCCCGCTGACGGAGACCGAGGTCGTGCAGCTGCGCGGACTCGGCGACCGGCTGAGCCTCACCGAGGTCGCCGAGGTGTACCTCCCCCTCTCGCGGCTCCTCGCCCTCTATGCGGCGGGCGCCCGCCACCTGCACCGGGCGACCAGCACGTTCCTCGGCGAGCGCGCCCAGCCCACGCCCTTCGTCATCGGAGTCGCCGGCTCCGTCGCCGTCGGCAAGTCCACGATCGCGAGACTGCTGCGCGAGCTGCTCGCCCGCTGGGAGGACACACCCCGGGTCGAGCTCGTGACGACCGACGGGTTCCTCCTGCCCAACAGCGAGCTCGAGCGGCGCGGCCTGATGAGCCGCAAGGGGTTCCCGGAGTCGTACGACCGCCGCGCGCTGCTGCGCTTCGTCTCGGAGGTGAAGGGCGGGGCCGCGGAGGTGCGCGCGCCCTTCTACTCGCACCTCTCGTACGACATCGTCCCCGACGCCGAGATCGTGGTGCGCCGTCCCGACGTGCTGATCGTCGAGGGCCTGAACGTGCTGCAGCCGCCGGTCCCGGGCCACGGCCTCGCGGTCAGCGACCTGTTCGACTTCACCGTCTACGTCGACGCGCGCACCGGCGACATCGCCCGCTGGTACGAGGAGCGCTTCCTCGCTCTGCAGCAGGGCGCGTTCGCGAACCCGAACTCGTACTTCCACCGCTACGCGTCGCTCACCCCCGACGAGGCCCGCGAGCGGGCACGGAGCATCTGGACCGCGATCAACGAGCCGAACCTCGTCCAGAACGTGCGTCCGACCCGCAGCCGCGCGAGCCTGGTGCTGCGCAAGCAGTCCGACCACGCCGTGTCGTCGGTGCTGCTCCGCAAGATCTGACCGGGACCTCGCGGGGGCGACGGGTCGCGCGCGGAGGGGTGCCTCGAGTAGCCCGCGCAGCGGGCGTCTCGAGATCCACCAGCGCCGGACGGCCCGTCTCTAGGTGCGCAGCTGCTCCAGCACGACGTCTGCCAGCGACTGCGCGAGACGATCGGCCGTCTCCTGCGTCTTCGCCTCGACCATCACGCGCACCATCGGCTCGGTGCCGGAGGGACGGAGCAGCACGCGGCCGTCGGTGCCGAGCTCGGCCGACGCGTCGGCGACGGCCGCAGCGATGACCTCGTCGGCGTGCACGCCCTCGCGGTCGACGCCGCGGACGTTGACGAGGGTCTGCGGGAACACGCTCATGACCGAGGCCAGGTCGGCGATGCTCCTGCCGGTGCGGGCCATCTCGGCAGCGAGCTGGAGCGCGGTGAGCACGCCGTCGCCGGTGGTGGCGAAGCGGCTCATGATGACGTGGCCGGACTGCTCGCCGCCGAGCGAGTAGCCGCCGTCGTTCATCGCCTCGAGGACGTAGCGGTCGCCGACGGCGGTCTCGATGACGCGGATGCCCGCGTCGCCCATCGCGAGCTTCAGCCCGAGGTTGCTCATCACGGTCGCGACGAGCACGTTGTCGCGCAGCACGCCGCGGCGGGCCATCGACGTGGCGAGGATCGCCATGATCTGGTCGCCGTCGATCGTCCGGCCCGTGGCGTCCACTGCGAGGCAGCGGTCCGCGTCGCCGTCGTGGGCGATGCCGAGATCCGCTCCTGCCGCGACGACCGCCTCGGCGACGTGCTCGAGGTGGGTCGAGCCGACGCCGTCGTTGATGTTGAGTCCGTCGGGATCGTTGCCGATGACCGTGACGGTGGCGCCCGCATCCGTGAAGACCTCGGGCGAGATGCCGGCGGCCGCGCCGTGGGCGCAGTCGATGACCACGTGCAGACCGTCGAGGCGGGTGCTGCCGAGTGAGCCGAGGAGGTGGACCACGTAGCGGTCCTCCGCGTCGGAGAAGCGGCGGATGCGGCCGACGTCCGCACCGGTGGGGGTCAGCGGAGGAACGCCGAGAGCCGCCTCGATGCGGTTCTCGAGCTCGTCGGGGAGCTTGCGCCCGCCCGCAGCGAAGAACTTGATGCCGTTGTCGGCGGCGGGATTGTGCGAGGCCGAGATCATCACACCGAAGTCCGCCTGCTCGTCCGCGATCAGGTACGCGGTGGCAGGGGTCGGGATGACGCCGGCGTCCAGGACGTCGACTCCCGCGCTGGCGAGTCCGGCGGCGACAGCGGCGCCGATGAACTGGCCGGAGATTCTGGGGTCGCGGGCGAGTACCGCGAGGGGGCGTCGACCCTCCGCACGGGCGGCCGCTCCGAGTACACGGGCGGCCGCCTGGGCGAGGCCGAGAGCCAGGTCGGCCGTGACCTCGCGATTAGCGAGGCCACGGACGCCGTCGGTTCCGAACAGGCGCGTCATAGTGCGCAGTCCACTTCTCGAGCTACTGATCGAGCGGCCCGTCGGGCCGCACCGACTAGCGCTTCGAGAACTGCGACGCCTTGCGGGCCTTCTTGAGACCGGCCTTCTTGCGCTCGATGACGCGGGCGTCGCGGGTCAGGAAGCCCGCCTTCTTGAGGATCGCGCGGTTGTTCTCGCGGTCGATCTCGTTGAGCGCACGGGCGATGGCGAGGCGCAGCGCGCCCGCCTGGCCGGAGGGGCCGCCGCCGGTGATCTTCGCGACGACGTCGTAGGAGCCGACGAGGTCGAGCACCTTGAACGGGTCGGTGATCAGCTGCTGGTGCAGCTTGTTGGGGAAGTACTCCGCGAACTCGCGGGCGTTCACGGTCAGGCTGCCGGAGCCCGGGACCAGGCGCACGCGGGCGATGGCCTGCTTGCGTCGGCCCACGGCGGCGCCGGAGACGTTGAGGACGGCGCGGGGCGTCGAGGACGCCTCGGTGGCCGCGCTTTCGGTGGAGTAGCTCTCGGGAGCCACGTCGATCTGGTCTGCGATCTTCGCCACGGTGTAGGTGATCCTTTGTCTTCGAAGTCTGAGGTGTCGGGGAGGGCCGGAGCCTACTGGGCGACCTGGGTGAAGGCGTACGCCTTGGGCTGCTGCGCCGCGTGGGGGTGCTCGGTGCCCGTGTAGACCTTCAGCTTGCGCAGCTGCGCACGACCGAGGGAGTTCTTGGGGAGCATTCCGCGGATGGCCTTCTCGACGGCGCGGATCGGGTTCTTCTCGAGGAGCTCGGCGTACGTGGTGGCCGAGAGGCCGCCCGGGTAGCCGGAGTGGCGGTACGCCTTCTTCTGGAGGAGCTTCTGACCGGTGAGGGCGACCTTCTCGGCGTTGACGATGATGACGAAGTCGCCCATGTCCATGTGCGGCGCGAAGGTGGCCTTGTGCTTGCCGCGCAGGAGCGCCGCGGCGTGGGTGGCGAGACGGCCGAGCACGACGTCGGACGCGTCGATGACGATCCAGTCGTGCTGGACGTCAGCCGGCTTCGGAGAAAAAGTGCGAGTCACGTGAGTGCTGCTTTCTGGTCGGAGTGAGGTGTTCGTGAATCCCGCTCCGTGGCCGTTCGCCCCGCGAGGGGGCGAACCGATCCGGTGGAGGGCTCAACTTCGGGCGCTCGGCACACGGCCGAAAACACCAAGGGTCGACATTACAGCAAGGACGCCGTCAGCGGTAGCGCGGGGATCGGAGCCACTCCCCGGAAGCCCGCGTCGGAGTCACTCCTCGGCGTCGAGCGCCGCGATCACGTCGTCCGCCAGCGTCTCGAGTGCCGCCTGGTCCCCCACCGAGGAGCGGAGCGACAGCAGCCGGTCCCCGGACAGCACCGTGAGCGTCGACGCCGGATCGAGCGCGGCGTCCGCCGGCCGGAAGAACGCGGCCTCTCCGAGATCGCTGGCCAGCGCACCGGGCGTCGCGGTCTGCCGCGTCGACACCTCGGCGAGCGTCGCCCCCGTCGCGGTCTGCAGCAGGAGGGCCGAGGGGTTGCCCGCCATGGTCCACGCGCAGCCGACGGGCTGCTCGACGGGCGTCGCGAATCCGCTCGGCAGCTCGAGCACGGACTCGATCGTCTCGACGGGCAGCACCGCCTCGCAGTCGAGGGTCTCGATCGCCAGGGACGGCGCGACGGGGTCGGCGCTCTGCTGCGGCGCGACGGGGGCGGCGGAGGCGCCCGGCTCCTGCGTCGCGATCGTCGGCTGCGACGACTCCGGGATGTCGACCGCACCTCCGGAGCAGCCCGCCAGAGCGAGCACCAGTGCGGCAGCGGGCAGCGCGAGACGCGTGGAGCGGATCATGACGGGTCCTCCGCGACGGGCTCGACGACCGGCAGGGTGCGGCGCATGCGCGTCAGGACGGCGCGCTCGGCGAGCGAGGAGTCCTCAGGATAGTCGACCTCGCGCAGGATGAGCCCCCGCGCCGGCATCACGGCGAAGGCGTTGGTGCGAGCGACCGCGTCGCGCAGGGGCTCGACGTCGCCCTCGGCGAGGCGCCCGTTCCCCACCGCGACGCACGCGCCCACGAGTGCGCGCACCATGCTGTGGCAGAACGCGTCGGCTCGCAGGTGCGCGTGCAGCACTCCGTCGCGATCGCGCTCCCAGTCGAAGTCGAGCAGAGTGCGGATCGTCGTGGCTCCGACCCGCGCTCGGCAGAACGACGCGTAGTCGTGCAGTCCGAGGAGGGACTGCGCCGCCCGGTTCATCGCCGCCTCGTCCACCGACTCGGTGATCCAGGTCGTGTACGCGCGCTCGAGCGGGTGCCGGAGCGAGGAGGCGTCGGCCAGGCGGTACTCGTAGCGCCGCCAGCGCGCCGAGAAGCGCGCGTCGAAGCCGTCGGGCGCTCGCGAGACGCGGTGCACGCTGAGGTCGGAGTACTGACCCAGGATCCCGCGGAGCCGCCGCTCGAGCACCGCCTCCTGCGGCAGGACACCCTCCCCCGCGCGCCGTCCGCCGCTCAAGCGGGTCCACTGCTCCTCGGTGAGGTCCGCGTGCGCCACCTGGGCGCTCGCGTGCACCCCGACGTCCGTCCGGCCCGCGACGGTGACGGTGGTGCGCTCGGGAGTCCGCAGCACCTTGGACAGCGCATCCTCCAGCACCCCCTGCACCGTGCGGAGGCCGGGCTGCAAGGCCCAGCCCGAGAAGTGGGAGCCGTCGTAGGCCAGGTCGAGGCGGACGCGGTGAAGCACCCGACGAGTCTAGGTGCCGTGCCCGGACGGGGTCGGACGGTCCTCAGACCACCAGGCGGACGTCCACCGAGGCGAACACGGTCTCGGCCCACTGCACCACGACGGCGGAGTCGCCGACGAAGGACACGACGCGCAGCTCGTAGCCGCCGGCGAGGATCGCGAGCTCGGACGGCTCGGTCCCGCCCTCCGGCGCCGTCCGCTGGTACGCCGCCTCCCCCAGGGGCACGGACACGGCTCCCGCCGCCTCCCCCGCGCCGCGGAACGTCTCGAGGAGCCGCGCCGACGTGAGCGTCACGACGACCGCCTCGGGGTTGCCCGCGATGGCGTAGGAGCAGCTAGAGCCGTCGTCCGCGAGGGCCGCTGCGCCGCTCGGCAGGCCGAGGTCCTGCTCGATCCTCGACCCGGGCAGCACGGCCGCGCAGTCCAGCGCAGGGCCGGCCGACGACGGCGTCGAGTCCCGGGTGGCGATCGGAGTCGGAGTGAGCGTCGCTCCCGCTCCCGCCGTCGCGGGGACGTCGACGACCGGAGCCGACGAGCATCCGGCGAGTCCGAGGACGCAGGCCAGGACGACCGGGGGCCAGAAGCGCGAGCGCACGGATCTCCTTCCGGACCTCCACCGGAGCGGCGGCGGCCGCACCCGAGTGGCGCGGTCGCGCCGAAAGGGCGCGATCCCGCCATCGTATGCGACGTTCCGCGCCACCACCGGAGACGACGAGAGCCCCCCGTCCCAGAGGACGAAGGGCTCTCGCGGATCGTGCGGGACTACTTGGTCTCGCTGGTCTCCTCGACCGGGGCGTCCTCGACGGGAGCGTCCTGGGCGGTCGCGGCGTCCTCGGCCGGAGCGTCCTGGACGTCGGTCTCCTCGACGGGCGCGTCCTCGACGGGAGCCGCCGCGGGCGCCGTCGCGGTGCGGGACTTCTTCGCCTTCGGGGTCACGGGCTCGAGGACGAGCTCGATGACCGCCATGGGGGCGTTGTCGCCCTTGCGCGGGCCGATCTTCGTGATGCGGGTGTAGCCGCCCTCGCGCTCGGCGACGAGCGGAGCGATCTCGGTGAAGAGCTCGTGGACGACGGACTTGTCGCCGATCGTCGCGAGGACGCGACGGCGGGCGTGCAGGTCGCCGCGCTTGGCGAACGTCACGAGACGCTCGGCGAGCGGACGCAGGCGCTTGGCCTTGGTCTCCGTCGTCTTGATGCTCTTGTGCGTGAACAGGGCCGCGGCCAGGTTCGCGAGGAGCAGACGCTCGTGTGCGGGACCGCCTCCGAGGCGGGGGCCCTTGGTGGGCTTGGGCATGGGTTTACTCCAGTACTAAAGGGGTGTCAGCAGGTCGGTCGCGAAGAGCCGCAGGCTCCGGAAGCGGAGACCTAGATGCTCTCGTCGTCGTAGCTGTAGAAGTGGGCGCCGTCGAACCCGGGGACCGAGTCCTTGAGCGACAGGCCGAGCTCCGTCAGCTTCTCCTTGACCTCATCCACCGACTTCTGACCGAAGTTGCGGATGTTCATGAGCTGCGTCTCCGAGAGGGCGACGAGCTCATTGACGTTGTTGATGCCCTCGCGCTTGAGGCAGTTGTAGCTGCGCACCGAGAGGTCGAGGTCCTCGATGGGCATCGACAGCTCGGTCGAGAGGACGGCGTCGACCGGCGCGGGGCCGATCTCGATGCCCTCGGCCGCGTTGTTCAGCTCGCGGGCGAGTCCGAACAGCTCGGTCAGCGTGCGACCGGCGGAGGCGATCGCGTCGCGCGGCGTGATGGCCGGCTTGCTCTCGACGTCCACGACCAGGCGGTCGAAGTCGGTGCGCTCGCCGGCGCGGGTGGCCTCGACGCGGTAGGTGACCTTGAGCACGGGCGAGTAGATCGAGTCGACCGGGATCTGGCCGGCCTCGGAGAACTCGCTGCGGTTCTGGGTCGCCGAGACGTAGCCGCGGCCGCGCTCGATCGTGAGCTCCAGCTCGAACTTCGCCTTGTCGTTCAGCGTGGCGATGACGAGCTCCGGGTTGTGGATCTCGACACCGGCCGGAGCCGAGATGTCGGCGGCGGTGACCTGGCCGGCGCCCTGCTTGCGCAGGTAGGCGGTGATCGGCTCGTCGTGCTCCGAGGAGACGACCAGGCCCTTGATGTTCAGGATGATCTCGGTGACGTCCTCGCGGACGCCGGGGACCGTCGTGAACTCGTGCAGGACTCCGTCGATCCGGATGCTGGTGACAGCGGCGCCCGGGATGGAGGACAGCAGGGTGCGACGCAGCGAGTTGCCGAGCGTGTAGCCGAAGCCGGGCTCGAGGGGCTCGATGACGAAGCGGGAACGGAACTCCGAGATGTTCTCCTCGGTGAGCGTCGGACGCTGTGCGATAAGCACTGTTGATTCCTTTCGATCACGTGTCCGCTATATGACACGTGCGTTTGCGAGGTATGAAGTTGTGAAAGAAATGCGCGATCCGCCGGTCGACCGGCGCCCGCCGCGGAGGACGGGGCCGGCCGACCGGCGGCTGCGAGTGCTGGTGCTAGACGCGACGGCGCTTGGGCGGGCGGCACCCGTTGTGCGCCTGGGGCGTGACGTCGTTGATCGAGCCGACCTCGAGGCCTGCGGCCTGGAGCGAGCGGATCGCCGTCTCGCGACCCGAGCCCGGGCCCTTCACGAAGACGTCGACCTTCTTCATGCCGTGCTCCTGAGCCTGGCGCGCGGCCGACTCGGCGGCGAGCTGGGCGGCGAACGGCGTCGACTTGCGCGAGCCCTTGAAGCCGACTCCACCGGACGAGGCCCAGCTGATGACGGCCCCGGAGGGGTCGGTGATCGAGACGATCGTGTTGTTGAACGTCGACTTGATGTGGGCCTGGCCCACGGCGATGTTCTTCTTCTCCTTGCGGCGCGGCTTACGAGCGGCCGACTTGGGGGTAGCCAATGTGTATCTCCTCTAGGTCCGTGTCGCCCGCGTTACTTGCGGCCGGCCTTCTTCTTGCCGGCGACGGTGCGCTTCGGGCCCTTGCGGGTGCGCGCGTTCGTCTTGGTGCGCTGTCCACGGACCGGGAGGCCGCGACGGTGGCGGAGGCCCTCGTACGAGCCGATCTCGACCTTGCGGCGGATGTCGGCGGCGACCTCGCGGCGGAGGTCTCCCTCCACCTTGTAGTTGCCCTCGATGTGGTCGCGGAGGGCGACGAGCTGGTCGTCGCTGAGGTCCTTGACGCGGATGTTGCCGTCGATCCCGGTGTCGCTGAGGGTCGCGAGCGCCCGAGTGCGGCCGACACCGTAGATGTAGGTCAGTGCGACCTCCACGCGCTTCTCGCGCGGGATGTCTACTCCTGCCAGACGTGCCATTGTGGCTTCTCCTGTTGAGTGAGTGGAGGTGTGAAGCAACGTCGGTGCCCCGGCCTCCACCGGGGGTGTCCTCGCCGTTCATCCGCCGCCGGAGCGGGGATGCAGCACGATTGGTGACGTTGCGGTTCTGTGTTCTGTCGTGGGGCGGCGGACC
>NZ_LMNR01000001.1:879877-904229 GCF_001423045.1 Rathayibacter sp. Leaf296 | reverse complement strand
TGCTGCTGCAGATGACCATCACGTTGCCGTGGCGGCGGATGATCTTGCAGTGGTCGCAGATGCGCTTGACGCTGGGGTTGACCTTCATGGTTCTGTTCCTTGATTTCGCTGGCGTCGTGCTCCCGGCGGATGCCGGGGCCGTTCCTTACAGGACACGCACGTCGCGAACGGAGCGGGGCGAACGCCTACTTGTAGCGGTAGACGATCCGGCCGCGGGTCAGGTCGTAAGGGCTCAGCTCCACGATCACGCGGTCCTCGGGGAGGATCCGGATGTAGTGCTGACGCATCTTGCCCGAGATGTGGGCGAGAACTTTGTGTCCGTTGGTCAGCTCCACGCGGAACATCGCGTTGGGGAGCGCCTCGACAACCGCACCTTCGATTTCGATGACACCGTCTTTTTTGGCCATAGCCTCACTGTCGTTCGGAAGTAGTGTGTGTACTGGTCGTGCGAATGTTTCCGCGACGAACCTCCCCCGGGCGAGTGCCCGGGATGCGGTGTGCGGGCGTGCCGGAGCACGCGCAAAACACCAAGGGTCGATGCTACGCGATTCCGGCCTCCTCCGCCACCTCGGGCGTGTCGCGGCCCCCCTCCTCCCGATGCCCGGCGGTACGCGCCTCAGCCGGACACCGCCGACCCGCCGCCTAGGCTGACTGCAGTCGAGCGGAGGGAGCGCGGATGGCCCGCAATCGGGAGTCGTCGGAGCACGAGCGGCGGCGCTGGTACTCGCATCCCCTGGTGACGGTGCTGGGCGCGATCGTCGTCATCGCACTGGTCCAGACCTTCTTCGTGAAGGTGTACACCGTGCCGACCGGCTCGATGGAGCGCACTCTGCAGGGCGGGGGCTTCTGGGGCGACCGGATCCTGGTGGACCGTACGGCGGCGCTGCAGGGCGACCCGACGACCGGTCGCATCGTCGTCTTCTCGCGCGACGAGGAGTGGGGTGCCACCGACGTCGTCGGCAGCCCGCTGTCGGAGGCCGTGCAGTACTTCGGCGACGTCACCAGCATCGGTCCGTCGCACGAGGAGTTCCTCGTGAAGCGCGTGATCGCCACCGGCGGGCAGACCGTGTCCTGCTGCGACGCCGAGGGGCGCGTGCTGGTCGACGGGGAGCCGCTCGACGAGGACTACGTGTTCGAGGACTTCCCGTTCGGCGACGGCACGACCTGCACGAGCGAGGTCCGGTCGACGCGGTGCTTCGACGAGTACACGGTGCCCGAGGGGACGCTCTTCGTCCTGGGCGATCACCGCTCGAACTCGAACGACTCCCTGGGGCTGTGCCGCGGGGCTCCCGGGCCGATCGACTCGTGCGTCAAGACGGTGCCCGTCGAGCGGGTCGTCGGGCGCGTCTTCGCGGTCGCGTGGCCGCTCACGCGCTGGCGCCTCTTCTGACCCGCGCGGCCCGCGAACGGACGAGATCCCCCGCCGTGGCAGGGGATCCCGTCCGCGGGTGCGGGACTCGCGGAGTCCCGGCGGAAGCGCGCTAGGCGCACACGACCTCGACCAGCCGCGGGAACAGCGGGTGCTCGGGAGCGAGTCCGGTCACGTCGGCGACGAACTCCTCCGGCGACAGCGACGCGAGCTTCTCGCGCAGCTCCACGCTCTGCGGATCCTCCGGCACGTCGAAGCGCAGTGCGGCTCCGACGGCGGTGAGCAGTCCCGACGGGACCAGCCCGCGCTCGGCGAGCTCGGCGGCCGGGCCGATGAAGCGCTCGTGCCTCGAGAGCTTGCGCAGCGGCTGGCGGCCGACCCGGTCGACGGTGTCCGTCAGGTACGGGTTGCCGAAGCGCTTGAGCGTCTTCTCGAGGTACGCCTGCTGCTCCTCGTCGCTGAAGCCGTGCTTCGCGACGATGAGCGCCTTCGTGTCCTCCAGCGCCGCCTTCACCGCGTCGTGCACCTCCGGGATCGCGAGGGCGTCCGAGAGCTTGTGCGCGCCGGCGGCGAAGCCGACGTAGGCCGCCGTCGCGTGCCCGGTGTTGACCGTGAAGAGCTTGCGCTCGATGAAGGGCTCGAGGTCGTCGACGTAGGTCGCTCCCGGGAGCTCCGGCTCGCCGCCCTCGAAGGGCGTGCGATCGATGACCCACTCGAAGAAGCTCTCGACCGTGACGTCCAGGCCCTGCCCCGGCTCCTGGTTCGGGACGATGCGGTCGACGGCCGTGTCGGCGAAGACCGCACGGGAGCGCAGGCGCTCCCAGTCGTCCGCCCCGAGGTTGGCGGCGACCTCGGTCTGCAGCAGACGGGTCGCGTTGATCGCGTTCTCGCAGGCCATCACGCTCAGCCGCGGCGCCGACTCCGCTCGGGCGGCGAGGCCCTTCGCGATCACCGGGGCGACGAAGCGCAGGATGTTCGGGCCGACCGCGGTCGTGACGACGTCGGCCGTCGCGATCTCGCGCACCAGCGCCTCCTCGTCGGAGGCCGAGTTGATCGCGCGGAAGCGGTCGACCACGTGCGTGACCGACTCCTCTCCCACCTCGTGCACCTCGTAGCTGTCGGCGGCGGCGAGCTGGTCGATCAGGGCGGCGTTGACGTCGGCGAAGACGATCTCGTAGCCGGCCCCGTGCAGGATCAGCCCGACGAAGCCGCGGCCGATGTTGCCGGCGCCGAAGTGGACGGCCTTGGGCATCAGGAGTTGACCTCCCCGAGGAGCCCGTAGAGCGCCTGCGCGTCGGGGGCGTCGAGGAGCTTCTGCACCTCGTCCTCCTCCGAGAAGATGATGGCGATCTTCGAGAGGATCTCGAGGTGCTCGTTGTTCACGCCGGCGATGCCGACGACGAAGCGGACCTCGTTGCCGTCCCAGTCGATCGGCTGGCCGTAGCGGACGAACGACAGCGCGGAGGAGCGGATCTCGTCCTTCGCGTCGTTGGTGCCGTGCGGGATGGCGAGCAGGTTGCCCATGTAGGTGGAGACGGTCGCCTCGCGGGCGAGCATGGCCTCGTGGTAGGCGGGCGTCACCGCGCCGACTCCCACGAGCATGTCGGCGGCCTCCTTGATGGCGGCCTCCTTCGTGGTGGCGGTGCCGGAGGCGTTGATCTGTCCGATGGTGAGCACTTCGCTCATGGCTTCAGTCCTTCCGATGGTGGGAACAGGCGAGGGAGCCCGCAGGGGCGAGCGGAGCGTGTCCGCCTCGTCGCACCCTACGGACTCCCTCGTCGTGCTTACTGGATGGCCGCTCGGGCTACTGGCCGTGCTGCTCGCGGACCAGGGAGACGACCTCGTCGTACTTCGGGCTGTTGATGAAGTTGTCGACGGAGACGTGGATCGCGCCGGGCGTGCGCTGGCGGGCGCGCTCGGTGAGCTCGGCCTGGGTGATGACCAGGTCGACGTCGTCCTCGAGGGCCGCGATCGCCTTGTTGGTGACCGTGACGTCCTCGAAGCCCGCCTTCTTCATCTTGTTGCGCAGGACGGAGGCGCCCATGGCGGACGATCCCATCCCGGCGTCGCAGGCGAACACGATGGTGCGGACCTGGGTCGCGGTGGCCGTGGCTCCCGCGACGGAGGCGCCGCTGGAGTCCTGCGGCGTGTTCGCGCCGCGGGCGTTGATGAGCGAGCCGACGGCGCTCTCCTTGCCCTTGTTGGCCTCGTTCGCGGCGACGGCGGCGGCGAGCTTGTCGTCACCCTCCTGCGCTGCGGCGAGGTCGGTCTTGCGGCCGGCCCGGATGATGACCGAGGCGACGGCGAACGAGACGGCGGTCGCGAGGATGACCGAGAGGATCACGCCCACGAAGCTGTCGTTCGCGGTCTGCAGGAGCACGGCGATGATCGAGCCGGGCGAGGCCGGGCCGCGCAGTCCGGAGTTGAAGGCGACGTTGGTCGCGACTCCGGTCATGCCGCCGAGGATGACCGCGGCGAGCAGGGCCGGCTTCATCAGCACGTAGGGGAAGTAGATCTCGTGGATGCCGCCGATGAAGTGGATGACCGCCGCACCGGGAGCGGAGGCGCGCGCGGCGCCGACTCCGAAGATCGAGAACGCGAGCAGGACGCCCAGGCCGGGGCCGGGGTTCGCCTCGAGGAGGAACAGGAACGACTTGCCGGTCTCGTCGGCCTGCTGGAGGCCGAGCGGGGTCAGGATGCCGTGGTTGATCGCGTTGTTGAGGAACAGGATCTTGGCGGGCTCGATGAAGATGCTCGTCAGCGGGAGCAGGCCCGCGTTCACCAGCCACTCGACTCCGGCGCCGAGGGCGGTCGAGAAGCCGACGACCAGCGGAGCGACACCGGCGAAGGCCGCGAGCGCGAGGATCAGGCCGAGGATCCCGGCCGAGAAGTTGTTGACCAGCATCTCGAAGCCGGGCTTGATCTTCCCGTCCCAGATCGAGTCGACCTTCTTCATGAGCCACGCCGAGAGCGGGCCCATGATCATGGCGCCGATGAACATCGGGATGCCGGCGCCGACGATGACGCCCATGGTCGCGATGGTGCCGACGACTCCGCCTCGGGCTCCGTAGACCATGCGGCCACCGGTGTTCGCGATGAGCAACGGGAGGAGGTAGGTGATCATCGGGCCGACGAGGCCGGTGTTCACGACGTCGGGGTCGCTGCTCCAGCCGCCGAACTGCTGGACCCAGGTGGCGTCGACACCGAGCAGCGGGAGCCATCCGGTCTCGATGAAGAGGGCCGTGATGAAGCCCCAGGCGATGAAGGCCGCGATGTTCGGCATGACCATCCCCGAGAGGAAGGTGCCGAAACGCTGGACGTGGACGCGCGCTCCACCGCGCGTCGACGTCGCTGACGTCGTTGTCATGTGGTGTTCTCCGATTCTTGGTGCGGGGTCCCGGTCGTTCCTGAGGCGGCCTGGTCCCTGCGGGCGGGTCGTGATGAGGGGGGTGGTGCGAGGGGGAGGTGGTGCGTGGCGGGCGGCCAGGAGGCCGGGGATCAGGAGGCGGCGATCGCCTCGGTGACGGCGGACCGCGCCGCGGCGGCGCTGTCCGTCGCGAGGGCGAGCTCGGCGAACCGCTTCGCGTCCTCGAGCGTGTGCTCGGCCAGCTCGGCGCGCACGTCGGCGAGGGCCGACGGCGACATCGAGAGGGTCGTCGCGCCGAGGCCCACGAGGACCACGGCGAGCAGGGGGTCGGCGGCGGCCTCGCCGCAGATGCCGACGGGCTTGCCCAGTGCGGCCCCTGCGCGCCCGACCTCGCCGACGAGGCGGAGGACGGCCGGGTGCCACGGGTCCTGGTAGGCCGAGACGGTGCCCAGCATCCGGTCGGCGGCCAGCGTGTACTGGGTGAGGTCGTTGGTGCCGATGGAGGCGAAGTCCGCGACTCCGAGGATCCGGTCGGCGAGCAGGGCGGAGGAGGGGACCTCCACCATCACGCCCGCGGTGCGGATCCCGAGCTCCCGGGCCATCGAGGTGAAGTAGCGCGTCTCGTCGACTGTCGCGACCATCGGCGCCATGACCCAGAGGTCGGCGTCGGTCGCGGCGTCGGCCTGCGCGAGAGCGGTGAGCTGGTCGCGGAGGATCTGCTCGCTGGCTCGGAGCGCGCGCAGTCCGCGGAGACCCAGGGCGGGGTTCTCCTCGTGGTCGTCGTTGAGGAAGCTCAGCGGCTTGTCAGCGCCGGCGTCCAGGGCGCGGACGACGACCTTCTTGCCGGGGAACGCGGCGAGCAGACGGGTGTACTGCTCGGCCTGGTCGGCGACGGTCGGCGCCTCCTTGGCGTCGAGGAAGAGGAACTCGGTGCGGAACAGGCCCACGCCCTCGGCGCCGAGCTCGACCGCTCCCTGCGCGCCGTCGGCCGAGCCGAGGTTGGCGAGCAGCGGCACGGCGTGGCCGTCGGCCAGCGCGCCGGGGACGACGGGAGCGGCGAGGCGCTCGGCGCGCTCCGTGATCGCGGTCTTCGCCTCGGTGATCTCGGCGTCCGAGGGGTTCACCGTGACGACTCCGGTGGTCGCGTCGAGGATCACGAGCTGGCCGTCGCGCAGGTCGAGGGCACCGGTGGTGCCCACGATGGCGGTGATCGACTTCTCGCGGGCGAGGATCGCGGTGTGCGAGGTGGGGCCGCCGTCGCTCGTGACGAGTCCGAGGACCTTGTCGAGATCCAGCAGAGCGGTGTCGGCCGGTGCGAGGTCGCGGGCGACGAGCACGAAGGGCTCGTCCGACTCGGGCACGCCGGGGGCGGCCACTCCGCGCAGGTGCGCCACCACCCGCTGCGAGACGTCGTCGAGGTCGGTCGCCCGCTCGGCCATGTAGCCGCCCATCGCGACGAGCAGATCGCGGAAGCCCGCGAAGGCTTCGTGCACGGCGCGCTCCGCGGTCTTGCCGTTGGCGATGCGCGCCTTGACGTCGTCGGCGAGCGACGGGTCCTCCGCCATCAGCGCCTGCGCGTCGAGCACGTCCTTCGCCGACCCGCCGGCGCGCTCACCGCGGTGGCGGATGGTCGCGGCGGTCGCGGACAGCGACGACACGGCGCGCTCCTCCTCCTGCACCGGCGTGCGGGTGCTCGCGACGTCCTCCGGCTCGGGCAGCGGCTCGGGCATGCGCAGGACCGGCCCGAGGGCGAGCCCGCGGCCGACTCCGGTGCCCTGGAGCTTCGCGGAGGCGTAGGCGGTCTGGGGAGTGGACAGCGTCATGAGTGCTCGGTTCCTGTCGTGCTCTCGTCGGTGAGAGAGCGGGGGTGATCGAGTGGGGTTGCTGGGGGGACCTAGGCGTCGTGGTCCGTCGTCAAGAACGTGGCCAGCTCGTCGAGGACGGCCTGCTCGTTGTCGCCCTCGACGGAGAGGACGAGGTCGTCCCCGTGCTCGATGCCGAGGGAGATGATCCCGAGGATCGACGCGGCGTTGACCGCGGTCGCGTCGCCCTTCTTCACGAGGACCTTCTGCCCCGACTTCGCCGCGGCCTGGCTGAAGAGCGAGGCGGGGCGGGCGTGAAGGCCCTTCGACGATGCGACCTGAACAGTGCGCTCGACCATGAACGTTTCTCCTTGGGATCTGCAGCGGTGGCTGCGTCAGTGGTGGCCGGTGTCGGGCTCGGCGCCCGGTGCCGGTCGGACGGAGGGATCCCCGTCCGCGGCCGCTCCGACCGCGCGAGCGGCGAAGAGGACGGGAAGGGTGTCGAGCACGGTGTCGGCACCGTGCACTCCGAAGACGTCGTGCGGGAGGAGGGCGGCCGCGGCTCCGACTCGCTCCGCGCGCCGGCGGAGTCCGTCGAACTGCGACTCGAGGTGCGGACCCACCAGGAGGACGTCGGCCTCCGGGAGGGAGTCCGCGAGACCGGTGAGGGTCTCCGACCGGAACGAGGCGTCCATGCCGCGCTCCTTCGCGCCCGCTCGCAAGCGGTGCGCCAGGAACGTGCTCGACGCTCCCGCACCGCAGACGATCAGGATCTTCCGCACGTGATCCGCCTCCTCGCGCCCGTGTCGTACTTCAGTGAATCATCCCCGGACGGGGGCGGAGCGCTCCAGCAGAGATTCTTCCGCAGGGCCGGAAGAGCGCTTCCACGGCGTCGGCGCGGGGATTTCCCGGGCCGCCCCGCAGATGGTTGACTGCGAGGACCGACGACTCGCCGACCTCGCGACGAGCGGGCCCGCGGCGGGGCGGAAGCGCTCTCCGAGATCCCCCTTCGCGCCTGGAGCCCCCTGCATGCCTGACAACCGCGAACGCCTGCTGGAGTACCTCTCCCGCGCGGACGGCTGGGTGACGGCGCACGAGCTCGCCGACCGGCTGGGAGTGACGACCCGCAGCGTCCGCAGCTACGTCACCGCCGTCAAGACGCAGGCCGCACCGCTCGAGCCCGTCGAGTCGTCCGCGAACGGCTACCGCCTCGCCCGCGACGTCTACGCCGCGTTCCTGGAGGCGCAGCGCACCCGCGACACCGAGCCCGACACCCCCCGTGACCGGCTCTACGCCGTCGTCCGGCGGCTCGTCGACTCCGACGACGGCCTCGACCTGTTCGCCCTCGCCGACGACCTCTCGGTCAGCGAGTCGACGGTCGAGGCGGACCTCCGCCGGGTGAAGTCCCTGGCCGACGAGGCCGGCCTCGCCCTCGCCCGCAGCGGATCCTCCGTCCGCCTCGAGGGCAGCGAGGAGGCCCGGCGCCGCCTCATCTCGCGGATGTTCCGCGACGAGAGCGCCCAGGGGGTCTTCACCCTCGACGACGTCCAGCGCGAGTTCGCCTCCCCCGGCCTCGGCGCGTTCAAGACCGAGCTGCTCGCAGCGCTCGAGGAGCGCGGCTACTACATCAACGACTACGGCGTGAACAGCGTGCTGCTGCACATCGCGATCGCGGTCGACCGGGTCTCCCGCGGCATCGGGGACGCCTCCGGCTCCCGCCCCTCCCCCGGTCGGCACGGAGAGCTGGCGGCACTCCTCGCCGACCTCGTCGAGCGCCACTTCGCCACGCGGCTGACCGACGCGGAGCTCGCGCAGCTCGCGATCCTGATGACCACCCGCGTCGCGACCCCCGGCCAGAACGAGCCGGTGGCCGCCGTCGTCGAGAACTACGTGGACCCGGAGGACCTCGCGGTCGTCCGCGCGCTGGTCGCCGACGTCAACCGCGAGTACCTCGTCGACCTCGACGACGAGGGCTTCATCGTGCGCCTGGCCCTGCACGTACGGAACCTGATCGCCCGCGCGTCCGAGGGCGGCTACTCCCGCAACCCGCTGACCCGCTCGATCAAGACCAGCTTCCCGATGACGTACGAGATCGCCGTCTTCCTCGCCTCGGGGCTCCAGCGCCGCCGCGGGATCCTCGTGAACGAGGACGAGATCGCGTACATCGCCCTGCACGTCGGCTCGTTCCTCGAGCGGGTGTCGCGGCGCGAGGAGCGGCTGTCCTGCGTCATCGTCTGCCCCAACTACTACGACCTCGCGCACATGCTGCGGCTCCGCGTCGAGCGCTCGCTGGGCACCGAGGTGGAGGTGCGGTCCCTGATCACCCGGAGCGACGTCGACTGGGACCGCCTGACCGCCGACCTCGTGATCACCACGATCGACGAGCGCCCCTACGCCGACGACGTCGTCGTGGTGCAGCCGTTCTTGACCGATCACGACGTGGAGGCGGTGCGCCGGGCGATCGCGCGCGTCCGCCGCCATCGCCGTCGGGCGCAGATCAAGGACGAGCTGCTGCAGTTCTTCGACGAGTCGCTCTTCTTCCGCAATCTGCACGCGCGCGACGAGTCGGCGATGATCCGCCTCCTCGGCGAGCGGATGACCGAGCAGGGCATCATCGACGACGCCTACGTCGAGGGCGCGATCGAGCGCGAGCGGATGAGCTCCACGGCCTTCACCGACAACCTCGCCGTGCCGCACGCCATGGCGATGAGCGCGCGGCGCACCTCGATCGCCATCGTCGTCAACGACGTGCCCATGCAGTGGGGCGAGCAGCGGGTGAATGTCATCGCCATGATCGCGTTTGCATCGGCCGGACGCAGCACTTTCCAGTCGGTCTTCGACCAGTTCGTCGAGGTCTTCTCTGAGCGGGCCGAGGTGCAGCGGCTCATCCGCCGCTCCACCGACTTCGGCGCCTTCATCGAGGAACTCGTCCGCGTCTTCGACAGCTGACCCCCCTCCGCTGGCCGGAGGGGATCGGGCTCGAGACAGGATCGGCTCCGGCTTTCCCTCCAGAAGAAGGATCCCCTCCTGAACTCGAGGAGCGGGTGGGGTGCCTCGTCGCGGCTCCTGGCTCGGGTCTGGCGGGAGCGCCGCAGGCGCTCGGGAGGGAGCCGTGATGAGGCACCCCACCCGATCCGGTCACCGCGCAGCGCCGCCGCCACGCGGACCGTCATCGGGTCGGCGCTCTGTGGCGGCGCAATCGACCTAGAGACTCAGGCGATCGGCGTCGGCACGATCCCGTACGGAGCGAGCCCGGCCGCTCCCCCGTCGGCGAGCGTCGTCACCCAGATCCCGTCGCGGTGGACCGCCACCGAGTGCTCCCAGTGCGCCGCCATGCTTCCGTCGACGGTCGCCACGGTCCACTCGTCCTCGAGGACCGACGTCTCGGCGCTCCCGGCCGTGACCATCGGCTCGATCGCGACGACGAGTCCGGGCTTCACCTCGGGCCCGCGCTGGCGCACCCGGTAGTTGAAGACGGGCGGAGCCTCGTGCATCGTGCGGCCGATCCCGTGGCCGATGTAGTCGGTGAGGATCCCGTAGACGCGTCCCGACTTCTCGGCCTCGTCCTCGATGTACTCCTCGATCGCCGCACCGACCTCGTTCAGGTGCCGTGCGGAGGAGAGGGCCGCGATCCCGCGCCAGAGGGAGCCCTCGGTCACCCGAGAGAGCTCCTCACGGGCCGCGACCTCGTCGGGACGCGACGCGTCGGGCAGCACCAGCGTCATCGCCGAGTCGCCGTTCCAGCCGTCGATCTCGGCGCCGCTGTCGATCGAGACGATGTCGCCGGGAGCCAGCACTCGGCCGCCGGGGATGCCGTGCACGACCTCCTCGTTGACCGAGGCGCAGACCGTGTGCCGGTAGCCCGGCACGAGCTTGAAGTTCGAGTGCCCGCCGAGCGCGACGATCGCCGCTTCGGCGACGGTATCGAGCTCGAGCGTCGTGATCCCGGGACGGATGGCGGCCCGCACCGCGTCGAGAGAGGCGGCGGTCGCGAGCCCCGGAGCGATCATCGATCGCAGCTGGGCGGGCGTCTTGTACAGGGAGGAGCGGAATCCCACGGCGTCAGGCGGCCGACGGGTCGTCGACCAGACGACCCACCCGGTGGCCCTCGAGCGCGACGACGATGCGGTCGGTGACCTCCTCGACCGGCCCGAGGCCGTCGACGATCACGACGAGTCCGCGTCCGGCGTAGACGTCGATCAGAGGCGCCGTCTGCTCCTCGTAGAGCGCGAGACGGCGACGGATGACGTCCTCCGTGTCGTCGCTGCGCCCCTGCTCGTGCGAGCGCTTGAGGAGGCGCGAGACGACCTCGTCCGGATCGGCCGTGAGCTGCACCACCGCGTCGAGGCTGTTGCCGTCGGCGGCGAGGATGCGGTCGAGCTCGTCGACCTGCTCCGTGGTGCGCGGGTAGCCGTCGAGCAGGAAGCCCGTCGAGACGTCGGCCTCTTGGAGCCGGTCGTGCACGATCGCGTTCGTCAGTTCATCCGGGACGTAGCGACCCGCGTCGAGGAACGCCTTCGCCTGGAGGCCCAGCTCGGTCTCGTTCGCGACGTTCATCCGGAAGATGTCGCCCGTCGAGATCGCCGGGACGCTCAGGATCTCGGAGAGCCGCGAGGCCTGGGTCCCCTTGCCGGCGCCGGGAGGGCCGATCAGCAGGAGACGGAAGCCCACCACCGGGGTCGAGGTCATCGGAGGAGCCCTTCGTAGTGGCGCTGCTGCAGCTGCGAGTCGATCTGCTTCACGGTCTCCAGCCCGACTCCGACGATGATCAGGATCGACGTGCCGCCGAACGGGAAGTTCTGGTTCGCGCCGACGAGCGCCAGGGCGACGAGCGGCACGAGCGCGATCAGACCGAGGTAGATCGAGCCGGGCAGCGTCACGCGGGTGAGCACGTAGTTCAGGTACTCGGCCGTGGGGCGACCGGCGCGGATGCCTGGGATGAACCCGCCGTAGCGCTTCATGTTGTCGGCGACCTCGTCCGGGTTGAACGTGATCGCGACGTAGAAGTACGTGAAGCCGACGATCAGGAGGAAGTAGAGCGCCATGTAGAGCGGGTGGTCGCCCTGCGTGAGGTAGTTGGTGATCCAGGTCACCCACGCGGGTGCCTCCTGGCCCGCTGCGGGCTGGTTGAACTGCGCGATCAGCGCGGGCAGGTACAGCAGCGACGACGCGAAGATGACGGGGACGACGCCGGCCATGTTCACCTTGATCGGGATGTACGTGTTGTTGCCGCCGTATGTGCGACGACCCACCATCCGCTTGGCGTACTGCACCGGGACGCGGCGCTGAGACTGCTCGACGAAGACGACGGCGACGACGAGGAGCAGGCCCACGCCGAGGACGAGGAGGAAGGTCTCGAAACCGCGCGACTGCGCGATCGACCAGAGCGAGGTCGGGAACTGGGCGGCGATCGAGGTGAAGATCAGCAGCGACATGCCGTTGCCGATGCCGCGCTCGGTGATGAGCTCGCCCATCCACATGATGATGCCGGTGCCGGCGGTCATGGTGATGACCATGAGCAGGATCGAGTACCAGGCGTCGGTCGTGATCAGCTGCGAGCACTCGGGCACGCCGGACGATCCGAACAGGGCGCCGGAGCGGGCGACCGTGATCAGGGTGGTCGACTGCAGGACACCGAGCGCGATCGTCAGGTAGCGCGTGTACTGCGTCAGGCGGCCCTGGCCGGACTGGCCCTCCTTGTAGAGGGTCTCGAAGTGAGGGATCACCACGCGCAGCAGCTGCACGATGATCGAGGCCGTGATGTACGGCATGATGCCGAGCGCGAAGATCGACAGCTGGAGCAGGGCTCCACCGCTGAAGAGGTTCACGAGCTCGTAGAGACCGGAGGTCCCCTGGTTGCCGGCGAGACAGGCCTGCACGGCGCTGAAACTGACGAACGGAGCAGGGATGAAGGATCCCAGCCGGAAGATCGCCACGATCGCGAGAGTGAAGCCGATCTTGCGGCGGAGGTCGGGGGTGCGGAAGATCCGCGCGATTGCGCCAAACACTACCTAAGGTCTCCTGCTCAGTTCTTGGTGCGGGATACAGGTCGAGCTTGCCACGCGCTCCCCGGAGGGAGTCGGCGTGACAAGCTCGACCGACAAGCTGCTGGTGCTACTTGATGGATCCGCCCGCAGCGACGATCTTCTGCTCGGCAGAGCTGGAGACCTTGTCGACCGCGACGTTCAGCTTAACCGCAATGTCCCCGTCGCCGAGAACCTTGACCTTCTCGTTCTTGCGAACGGCACCCTTCGCGACGAGGTCGCTGATGGTGACGTCACCGCCCTGAGGGTAGAGGTCGGCGAGAGCCGACAGGTTCACGACCTGGTACTCGACGCGGAACGGGTTCTTGAACCCGCGCAGCTTCGGGGTGCGCATGTGCAGCGGCATCTGCCCACCCTCGAAGCCGATGCGCACCGTGTAGCGGGCCTTGGTGCCCTTGGTGCCGCGACCGGCGGTCTTGCCCTTCGAGCCCTCACCGCGACCGACGCGGGTCTTGGCCTTCTTGGCTCCCGTGGCGGGACGCAGGTGGTGGACCTTGAGCACGTGCTCCTTGGTCGCCGGAGCGTCGGCCGCGGCCGCGCCCTTCGTGGAGGTCTTCGCGGGAGTCGTGGACTCCGTCGCGACGGCCTGGTTCTTGTCAGCCATTAGTCAATCTCCTCGACCTTCACCAGGTGGGCGACGGTCTTCACGTATCCGCGGTTCTGAGAGTTGTCCTCGCGGACGACGCTCTGACCGATCTTCCTGAGACCGAGCGAGCGCAGCGTGTCGCGCTGGTACTGCTTCTCGCTGATCTTCGACTTGATCTGGGTCACCTTGAGCTGGGCCATCACTTGCCTGCCTTCGCGCTGGACGCGGCGGCGAGGGCATCGGCCTCGGCACGGACGAGACGGGCCGGAGCGACCTGGTCGAAGTCGAGACCACGACGGGCGGCAACGGCGCGCGGCTCCTCGAGCTGCTGAAGAGCCTCGACGGTCGCGTGGACGATGTTGATGGTGTTCGACGAGCCGAGCGACTTGCTCAGGACGTCGTGGATGCCGGCGCACTCGAGCACGGCGCGGACGGGACCACCGGCGATGACACCGGTACCGGCGGCGGCGGGGCGCAGGAGCACCACACCTGCCGCGGCCTCACCCTGGACGGGGTGGGGGATGGTCGAGCCGACGCGCGGGACGCGGAAGAAGTTCTTCTTCGCCTCCTCGACGCCCTTGGAGATGGCGGTCGGGACCTCGCGGGCCTTGCCGTAGCCGACGCCCACCAGTCCGTTGCCGTCGCCGACGACGACGAGAGCGGTGAAGCTGAAGCGACGACCGCCCTTGACGACCTTCGACACGCGGTTGATGGTCACGACGCGCTCGAGGAACTGGCTCTTCTCGGCGTCACGGCCACCGCGGTCGCGGCCACCCTGGTTGCGGTCGCGGCCGCCGCGGCGGGGCTCGCGAGCCTCCTGCTGCGGCTGCGTGGACGCAGCGGTCTCGACGGGGGCCTCCGACACGGCGGCGACCTCGGGTTCCTTGTTCTCTGCGGCGCTCACAGGTTGAGCCCTGCCTCTCGTGCTCCATCGGCGATCGCGGCGACGCGACCGGCGTACTTGTTGCCTCCGCGGTCGAAGACGACCGCCTCGACACCGGCGTTCTTGGCGCGCTCGGCGACGAGCTCGCCGACCTTGCGGGCCTTGGCGGTCTTGTCACCGTCGAACACGCGCAGGTCGGCCTCGAGCGTGGACGCCGACGCGAGGGTACGACCCTGCGCGTCGTCGACGATCTGCACGAAGACGTGGCGGGCCGAGCGGTTGACGACGAGGCGGGGGCGCTCGGCGGATCCGATGACCTTCTTGCGCAGGCGGTCGTGACGACGACCGCGAGCGGCGGACTTGCTCTTTCCTCTGGTTCCGAGACCCATGATTACTTACCGCTCTTTCCGGCCTTGCGGCGAACGACCTCGCCGGCGTAGCGCACGCCCTTGCCCTTGTAGGGCTCGGGCTTGCGGATCTTACGAATGTTGGCGGCCACCTCACCGACGGCCTGCTTCGAGATGCCGTGCACGGTGAGCTTGTTGTTGCCCTCGACCGTGAACGAGATGCCCGCAGGCGGAGTGACGACGACCGGGTGCGAGAAGCCGAGCGCGAACTCGATGTCCGAGCCCTTGGCGACGACGCGGTATCCGGTTCCGACGACCTCGAGGCCCTTGGAGTAGCCCTGCGTGACACCGATGATGTCGTTCGCGATGAGCGTCCGGGTGAGGCCGTGGAGCGAGCGCGACTCGCGCTCGTCATCGGGACGCGAGACCAGCACCTGGCTGTTCTCGACGGAGACCTGGATGGGGCTGGCGACCGGGACGGTCAGCTCGCCCTTGGGGCCCTTGACGGTCACGACGGATCCGGCGACGGAGACGTCGACGCCCGCCGGGATCTCGATGGGGAGTCTTCCAATACGCGACATGAGGGGTTACCACACGTAGGCGAGGACTTCCCCACCCACGCCCTTCTTCTCGGCCTGGCGGTCGGTCAGCAGACCGCTCGAGGTGGACAGGATGGCGACGCCGAGGCCGCCGAGGACGGTCGGGATCTCGGTGGACTTCGCGTAGACGCGCAGTCCCGGCTTCGAGACGCGCTTGATGCCGGCGATCGAGCGCTCGCGGTTCGGGCCGTACTTGAGGGAGATGGAGAGCGTCGTGCCGACGCGCGCCTCCTCGACCTTCCAGTCGGCGATGTAGCCCTCGAGCTTGAGGATCTCGGCGATGTGCGCCTTGAGCTTCGAGCCCGGGAGGGTGATGGAGTCGTGGTGCGCGGAGTTCGCGTTACGGATTCTGGTCAGCAGATCTGCGACCGGATCAGTCATGGTCATGGCTGATGGTGCCTTTCTCGCCTGGTTTCGGCACCCTTTACAAGAGTGACGACCTGTGGTGTGGGACGGCGCCGACGACGTCGACGCCCATGCGGCCGCGCGAACGCAGGCCAACGAGCCATGCTACATGGCGCGGGGCCGGCGGTCGAGGGCCGATTCTCGCCGCGACTCCTCGCGGAGTGCGGCGCCTCGCTGCACGCGGACGTGCAACGAGGTCGGAGGGCGGTTCTCACCACCCTCCGACCTCGGAGGTTCTTACTACGCGTTGTCCGCCGACTTGAACGGGAACCCGAGCTGCTTGAGCAGCGCGCGACCCTCGTCGTCGGTCTTCGCGGTGGTCACGACGGTCACGTCGAAGCCGCGGACCCGGTCGATGCGGTCCTGGTCGATCTCGTGGAAGATCGACTGCTCCGTGATGCCGAAGGTGTAGTTGCCGTTGCCGTCGAACTGGCGGTCCGACAGACCGCGGAAGTCGCGGATGCGCGGCAGCGCCACCGTGACCAGGCGGTCCAGGAACTCCCAGGCGCGGTCGCCGCGGAGCGTGACGTGAGCACCGATGGCCTGGCCCTCGCGCAGCTTGAACTGAGCGATGGACTTGCGGGCCTTCGTGACCTGGGGCTTCTGACCGGTGATGGCCGTGAGGTCCTTGATCGCTCCGTCGATGATCTTGCCGTCGCGGGCGGCCTCGCCGACGCCGGTGTTCACGACGACCTTGACCAGGCCGGGGACCTGGTGGATGTTGCCGAAGCCGAACTGCTCCTTGAGCGCCGGGACGATGTCGGCCTGGTACTTGGCCTTGAGCCGCGGCTGAACCTTCGCAGCCGCTGCGGTGGTGTCAGTCATCAGAGTTCCTCACCCGACGCCTTCGCGTAGCGAACGCGAACGGTCTTGGTCACGCCGTCCTTGGTGACGGACACGTTGCGGTGCCCGACCCGGGTCGGCTTCTTGGTCTTCGGGTCGACGAGCGCGATGTTCGAGATGTGGATCGAGGCCTCGACGGTCTCGATGCCACCCTCCTTGGAGCCGCGCTGCGTCTGGCCGACGCGGACGTGCTTCTTGACGAAGTTCACGCCCTCGACGACGACGCGGTTCTTCTCGACCAGGACCTCGAGAACCTTGCCCTGCTTGCCGCGGTCTCCGCCGCGGGCCTGGGTAGCGCCCGAGATGACCTGGACGAGGTCACCCTTCTTGATCTTGGCCATGACTAGATAACCTCCGGTGCCAGCGAGACGATCTTCATGAACTTCTTGTCGCGGAGCTCGCGACCGACCGGTCCGAAGATGCGGGTGCCGCGGGGGTCCCCGTCGTTCTTGAGGATGACGGCGGCGTTCTCGTCGAACTTGATGTACGAACCGTCGGGACGACGGGTCTGCTTGACGGTGCGGACGATGACCGCCTTGACGACGTCGCCCTTCTTGACGTTGCCACCGGGGATCGCGTCCTTGACGGTGGCGACGATGATGTCACCGAGACCGGCGTAGCGGCGGCCGGAGCCACCGAGAACGCGGATCGTGAGGAGTTCCTTGGCGCCGGTGTTGTCGGCGACCTTCACTCGGGATTCTTGCTGAAGCATGTCTCTCTCCTGCTAACTCAAGTAGGCCGCGGCCTACTTGGCCTTCTCGAGGATCTCGACCAGGCGCCAGCGCTTCGTGGCGCTGAGGGGACGGGTCTCGCTGATGACGACGAGGTCGCCGATGCCCGCGGAGTTGAGCTCGTCGTGAGCCTTCACCTTGGACGTGCGGCGGATGACCTTGCCGTAGAGCGGGTGCTTCACGCGGTCCTCGACCTCGACGACGACGGTCTTGTCCATCTTGTCGCTGGTGACGTATCCGCGGCGGGTCTTGCGGTATCCGCGAGTGCCCGCCTCCTTGACGTCGTGGGCGGCCGACTCGTGGCCGGCGGTCTCGTTGGCCGTTGCCATTACTTGGCCTCCTCATTCGACTCGGTCGCCGCGACCTCGGCCTTGGCGGCCTTCTTGGTGGTCTTCGGCTTCTTCTCCGCCTTGGCCGGGGCCTCGACGGGTGCAGGGGTGGCGCGGATGCCCAGCTCGCGCTCACGGATGACCGTGTAGATGCGGGCGATGTCGCGCTTGACGGCACGCAGGCGGCCGTTGGTGTCGAGCTGTCCGGTGGCCGACTGGAAGCGGAGGTTGAACAGCTCCTCCTTGGCCTTCTTCAGCTCGGTGACGAGACGCTCGTCCTCGAAGGTGTCGAGCTCGGCGGGGGCGAGCTCCTTGGATCCGATCGCCATTACGCGTCTCCCTCCTCGCGCTTGATGATGCGTGCCTTCAGGGGCAGCTTGTGGATGGCACGAGTCATAGCTTCGCGAGCGAGCTTCTCCTCGACGCCGGCGACCTCGAAGAGGACCCGACCCGGCTTGACGTTGGCGACCCACCACTCGGGCGAGCCCTTACCGGAACCCATGCGGGTCTCGGCGGGCTTCTTGGTCAGCGGGCGGTCGGGGTAGATGTTGATCCACACCTTTCCACCGCGCTTGATGTGACGCGTCATGGCGATACGAGCGGACTCGATCTGACGGTTGGTCACATAAGCCGGGGTGAGCGCCTGGATACCGAAGTCACCGAACGACACCTTCGTGCCACCGGTGGCCTGGCCCGAGCGGCCGGGGTGGTGCTGCTTGCGGTGCTTGACTCGACGGGGAATCAACATGGTTATGCCTCAACTCCTGCTGCGACGGGCGCCTCGCCCTGCTGGCGGGGGGCGCGACGCGGTCGGTCGCTGCGCTCGGGGCGCGACGACTTGCTGTTCGCCTGCTCCCGCGCGAGCTCCTTGTTCGTGATGTCGCCCTTGTAGATCCAGACCTTCACGCCGATGCGGCCGAAGGTGGTCTTGGCCTCGTAGAAGCCGTAGTCGATGTTCGCGCGGAGGGTGTGCAGGGGCACACGGCCTTCGCGGTAGAACTCCGAGCGGCTCATCTCGGCGCCGCCGAGGCGGCCGGAGACCTGGATGCGGACGCCCTTGGCGCCGGCGCGCTGCGCGCCCTGCAGACCCTTGCGCATCGCGCGGCGGAAGGCCACGCGGGCGGAGAGCTGCTCGGCGATGCCCTGCGCGACGAGCTGGGCCTCGGCCTCGGGGTTCTTGACCTCGAGGATGTTGAGCTGGATCTGCTTGCCGGTGAGCTTCTCGAGGTCGGCGCGGATGCGCTCGGCCTCGGCGCCGCGACGACCGATCACGATGCCCGGACGGGCGGTGTGGATGTCGACGCGGACGCGGTCACGGGTGCGCTCGATCTCGATGCGGGCGACGCCCGCACGGTCGAGCTGCGTGGCGAGCAGGCGGCGGATCTTGACGTCCTCGGCGAGGTAGTCGCTGTACCGCTGGCCCTTCTTGGTGCTGTCGGAGAACCAGCGCGACACGTGGTCGGTGGTGATTCCCAGACGGAAACCGTAGGGGTTTACTTTCTGACCCATTACTTGGTCCCCTCCTCAGGAGTGGCCAGCACGACGGTGATGTGGCTGGTGCGCTTGTTGATGCGGAAGGCACGACCCTGAGCACGGGGCTGGAATCGCTTGAGGGTGGTTCCCTCATCGACGAAGGCGCGGGACACGAACAGGTCCTGGTCGTCGAGGTACTCGTTCGAGGCATCGGCCTTGACGCGAGCGTTCGCCATCGCCGAGGCGACGAGCTTGTAGACGGGCTCGGACGCGCCCTGCGGCGCGAACTTCAGGATGGCCAGTGCCTCCTGAGCCTGCTTGCCGCGGATCAGGTTCACGACACGGCGAGCCTTCTGGGGGGTGACGCGGATGTGTCGCACGCGTGCGATCGACTCCACCATTTCTCTCCTCCTTCTCGTCGCCGCTTAGCGGCGACGGCCCTTCTTGTCGTCCTTCTCGTGACCGCGGAAGGTCCGAGTGGGGGCGAACTCGCCGAGCTTGTGGCCGACCATGGTCTCGGTCACGAACACGGGGATGTGCTTGCGACCGTCGTGGACCGCGATGGTGTGGCCCAGCATCGCCGGGATGATCATCGAACGGCGCGACCAGGTCTTGATGACGTTCTTGTTGCCGGCTTCGTTGGCCGTGAACACCTTGCGGAGCAGGTGGTCGTCAACGAAGGGGCCCTTCTTGAGACTGCGAGGCATCTTCTACAACTCCTACTTGCGCTTCTTACCGGCGGTGCGGCGGCGGACGATGAGCTTGTCGCTCTCCTTGTTGGGGCGACGGGTGCGTCCCTCGGACTGTCCCCAGGGGCTGACCGGGTGGCGTCCACCGGAGGTCTTGCCCTCTCCACCACCGTGCGGGTGGTCGACCGGGTTCATCGCGACACCGCGGACGGTCGGGCGGACGCCCTTCCAGCGCATGCGGCCGGCCTTGCCCCAGTTGATGTTCGACTGCTCGGCGTTGCCGACCTCGCCGATCGTGGCGCGGCAGCGCGCGTCGACGTTGCGGATCTCGCCCGACGGCAGGCGGAGCTGCGCGTAGGGGCCGTCCTTGGCGACGAGGCGGACCGAGGTGCCGGCCGAGCGGGCGAGCTTCGCTCCCCCACCGGGCTTGATCTCGATGGCGTGGATGACCGTACCGGTCGGGATGTTGCGCAGCGGCAGGTTGTTGCCGGGCTTGATGTCGGCGCCGGCGCCCGACTCCACGATGTCGCCCTGAGAGAGCTTGTTCGGGGCCAGGATGTAGCGCTTGGTGCCGTCCACGAAGTGGAGCAGCGCGATGCGCGCGGTGCGGTTGGGGTCGTACTCGATGTGAGCGACCTTGGCGTTGACGCCGTCCTTGTCGTTGCGACGGAAGTCGATCAGACGGTACTGGCGCTTGTGGCCACCACCGATGTGACGCGTCGTGATGCGGCCGGAGTTGTTGCGGCCACCGGTCTTGGACAGCGGGCGAAGGAGCGACTTCTCGGGCGTCGAGCGGGTGATCTCGGCGAAGTCGGCAACGCTGGAGCCGCGGCGACCAGGGGTCGTGGGCTTGTACTTACGAATAGCCATTGTCTGTTTCCTCTACGCTTCTTCGGCTCAGCCGACGTTCGTGAAGATGTCGATGGAGCCGGACTTCAGCGTCACGATCGCGCGCTTGGTGTCCTTGCGCTTGCCGGTGCCGAACTTGGTCCGACGGGTCTTGCCCTGGCGGTTCAGCGTGTTGATCGACGCGACCTCGACTCCGAAGATCTTCTCGATGGCGAGCTTGATCTCGGTCTTGTTCGAGCGGGGGTCCACCACGAAGGTGTACTTGCCCTGGTCGATCAGGCCGTAGGACTTCTCGGAGACCACCGGGGAGATGATCACGTCGCGGGGGTCCTTGTTGAACGCGGCGGACTGGCTCATGCGTTCACCTCTTCCTTCTTGGACTCGGCGCCGGTCTTGAGGGCGACGAAGCCCTCGAGAGCAGCCTGCGAGAAGACGATGTCGTCCGAGACGAGCACGTCGTACGCGTTGAGCTGGTCGAACGGCAGGATGTGCACGAACGGCACGTTGCGGAGGGACAGCTCGGCGATGAAGTCGTCGCGCTCGAGGACCACGAGGACGTTGCGCGACACCGACAGGGCGTCGAGCAGGACGAGGACGTCCTTGGTCTTCGGGGTCTCGCCGAGGGCGAGGGACTCGACCGCGTGGATGCGGCCGCCGCGGGCGCGGTCGGAGAGAGCACCGAGCAGGGCTGCGGCGATCATCTTCTTGGGGGTGCGCTGCGCGTAGCTGCGGGGGGTCGGTCCGTGGACGACGCCACCACCGGTCATGTGCGGGGCGCGGATCGAGCCCTGACGAGCGCGACCGGTTCCCTTCTGCTTGAACGGCTTGCGACCGGCTCCGGAGACCTCGCCACGGTTCTTCGTCTTGTGGGTTCCCTGGCGCGCCGCGGCGAGCTGGGCCACGACGACCTGGTGGATGAGGGGGATGTTGGTCTGCACGTCGAAGAGCTCGGCGGGGAGCTCGAACGAGCTCGCCTTCTGGCCCTTGACGTCGAGGATGTCGATAGAGGTAGCCATGGAACTACGCTCCCTTCACGGCGTTGCGAACGAACACGAGGCGACCGCGCGCTCCGGGGACGGCGCCCTTGACGAGCAGCAGGCCCTTCTCGGCGTCGACGGAGTGCACCTTGAGGTTGAGCACGGTGACGCGCTCGCCACCCATGCGACCGGCCATGCGCATGCCCTTGAAGACACGGCTGGGGGTCGAGGAGGCTCCGATGGAGCCGGGCTTGCGGTGGTTGCGGTGCGAACCGTGCGAAGCCGAGACGCCCTTGAAGTTGTGACGCTTCATGACACCGGCGAAGCCCTTGCCCTTGCTGGTGCCGACGACGTCGACCTTGGTGCCGGCTTCGAAGACGGCGTCGACGGTCAGCTCCTGGCCGGCCGAGTACTCGGCGGCGTCGGCGGTGCGGACCTCGGTGAGGTGGCGGCGGGGGGTGACTCCCGCGGCGTCGAAGTGACCGGCCGCGGGCTTGTTCACCTTGCGCGGGTCGATCGCTCCGGCGGCGATCTGGACGGCCGAGTAGCCGTCCTTCGCCTCGGTGCGGATCTGGGTCACGACGTTCGGGCTGATCTCGATGACGGTGACCGGGACGAGCTTGTTCTCGGCGTCCCAGACCTGGGTCATGCCGAGCTTGGTGCCGAGGAGGCCCTTGGAGGTCTTGGTGGCGACAGACATGTGTTACCCCTCCCCTTAGAGCTTGATCTCGATGTTGACGTCGGCCGGGAGGTCGAGGCGCATCAGCGAGTCGACGGCCTTAGGCGTCGGGTCGATGATGTCGATGAGGCGCTTGTGGGTGCGCATCTCGAAGTGCTCGCGGCTGTCCTTGTACTTGTGGGGAGAACGGATCACGCAGACCACGTTCTTCTCCGTCGGAAGCGGCACGGGGCCGACGACCGTTGCTCCGGCACGGGTGACCGTGTCGACGATCTTGCGCGCCGACGTGTCGATGACCTCGTGGTCGTACGACTTCAGTCGGATGCGGATCTTCTGTCCCGCCATGTGTGATCTCTCACTCTCTTGTTATTGCGTCGTACGCTGCGGACCCGTGGGCCCGCGTCGCATTGGACGCGCTCGCGAAGGAACTCCGGGGAACCGGGGAGTGCACCAGTGTTCTTCTGTCAAAAGCACCGCGCTCGGGGCGCTCCAGCGACGTGCAGAACGCACGACGCACGGAGAGCCCGTTGAGTTGTCGGTTGTTTCGTTCTGCTACCCGCCGCCTCGACGTCGCACCGGCTGGGCCGCCCTCTCGGGTCGAGCCTCAGCGGTGCCGTCTCGGCACTGCCTGGCAGTGTTCCACCGGTCGCAGCACGCTGCTTCGGCGGAAATTTTGAACTAGAAGAGTCTCCCACAGAACGGGCACCCGTGCAACCCGGGCGTGTCGCGGATCGGGGACCCCTCCTCGCCCGGGATTCCGGGGCGGCGCCTCATTCGTAGAGCAGGGCGCGGAGGGTCGTCTCGGCGGAGTTCGGACGGGCCGGGTCGATCGTCTCACCGGCGCGGTAGTGGTCGAGGACCCGCGGGTCGACGTAGCTGGCGCGCGCGACCGTCGGGGTGTTGCCGAGCACCTCGGAGGCGTCGCGCATGGCCTGCGCGATGGCCGAGTTCCGGGCCCGCTGCGTCGGCTTCGGTCCCGTGCGCGCGAGGCTGAGCGCGGCGGCGACCGTGCCGTGGAGAGTGCGGAAGTCCTTGGCGGTGAAGTCGTCGCCCGCCTTCTCCCGGACGTAGTCGTTGATCTCGAAAGCCGACAGCGGCCGCCACTCCCGTCCGTCCTTCCACGCGAGAAGGCGGGCGTTCGGGCCGCGGCGCTTCAGCGAGCGCACGACGCTCGCCAGGTCGTGATCGAGGATCTCGCTGGTCCAGGCCTGATGGCTTTTGCCCGGGAAGGCGAGGGCGACGCGATCGCCGTGGGTCGTCGCGTGCGAGCACAGCAGCGTCGAGAGGCCGATGCTCCCGTGCTCCTTGGCGTAGCGCTCGCTCCCCACGCGCAGGGATCCCGTGTCGAGCATCCGGAACGCCGTCGCGAGAGCGCGCTCGCGGCCGTAGCCGTCGCGACGCAGGTCCATCGTCACCGCGCGGCGCGCACTCGGCAGCGACTCTGCCAGACGGAGTGCGCGGTCGAACTTGATCCGGTCCTTCTGCTCGCGCCAGGTCGGGTGGTAGATGTACTGCCGACGGCCGGCCGCATCGACGCCCATCGCCTGGATGTGCCCGTTGGGGTACGGCGCGATCCAGACGTCCTTCCACGCCGGCGGGATGCCCAGGGCGTCGAAGCGGGCCCGGAGCTCGGGGTCGGTGACCGTCACGCCCTTCGGGTCGCGGTAGCTGAATCCGGAGCCGGCCCGGACGCGGGTGTACCCGCGACTGCTCGAATCGGTCCTGCGGAGTCTCTGCGCACGCGTCTCAGCCATCGGCCCGACCCTAGGCCGGGCTCCGTCCGCTCTGCACCCGCTTGACGGGAGGGTGCAGAACGAGCCAGGAGGGGCCGCTACTCGTTGCCGAGGCGCTTGTCGGCCTGGCGCTTGAGGTCCTCGATGCGCTCGTCGTACTTGCCCTTGGTGAGCCTGCTGGCGATGTCGCCCGTCTTCTCGAGCACCTGGTCGGAGACGCGCTCCGCCTTCTCGCTGCGCAGCGCCTCCTGCGCCTTCTGGCTCTTCAGCAGCTCCGCTGCCTGACGTCCGAGCTTCCCGAGATCCACCATGACTGCTCCTTGTTCGAGGGCGCGGCGATCCGCGCCGAGCCAGTGTGGCGGGCGGGGCTGGACGAACGGTGGGGCGCTAGAGGGCGAGCACCCGGGCCGCCGCCTCGGCGAGGGCGCGACCGTAGGAGGGTCCGTGGCCGGCGGCGTGCACCGCGAGCGGGTGCAGCTGGTGCAGCGGGACGCGCTCCCGCCAGCCGTCGGCGAGAGCGTGCGCCTCGTCGTAGCCCCGGAGGATCTCGTCGAGGTGAGGGGCGCCGAAGAGCGCCAGCATGGCGAGGTCGGTCTCGCGGTGGCCGCCGTGCGCGGCAGGATCGATCAGCACGGCGCCGGAGGCGG
>NZ_LMNR01000001.1:875663-879804 GCF_001423045.1 Rathayibacter sp. Leaf296 | reverse complement strand
CTCCCCCGCCGCGACACGGTCGAGCGCGTGCTCGACGGTCTCGGCATCGGATCGCGAGAGGTTCCCCTCCCGGACCGCGACGGGGAGGAACGGACGGACACGCTGCTCGGCGTAGAAGACGCCCCACGACTCCTCGGGGCTGCAGGGCATCCGCCGTCGGCCGATGTACGCGGGGCCGTCCCAGCCGTCCGGGGCGGCACCGAACGCCGCTGCTCCCGCGTCGTGCGTCCGGGTCAGGGACCGGCCGAAGGCTCGGGCAGCGACCGGATCGGGACGGACGGCCTCGAGCTCCTCGAGCTCGACGCGGCCCGAGCCGACGGAGAGGACCTCGACGCAGGGCGCACCGCCGGACGCCTCCGCCTCCCGCAACCACTCCAGGCCCGCCGCCTCCCACTCGAAGAACCGCGGGGCCGCAGACGGATCGCTCTTGACGAAGGACATGGCGACCACGGTAGCCCGCGCTCCGTGACCCCGCCCGGACAGACGGAAGGGGCCGTCCGCACGAAGCGGACGACCCCTCTCGAGAGATCGAGCAGGCGAACCTACTTGACGATCTTGGTGACCGTTCCGGCACCCACGGTGCGTCCACCCTCACGGATGGCGAAGCCGAGGCCCTCCTCCATGGCGATCGGCTGGATCAGCGCGACCGTCATGTCGGTGGTGTCGCCAGGCATGACCATCTCGGTGCCCTCGGGCAGCGTGATGACGCCGGTGACGTCGGTGGTGCGGAAGTAGAACTGCGGGCGGTAGTTCGCGTAGAACGGGTTGTGACGCCCACCCTCATCCTTGGACAGGATGTACGCGGTGCCCTCGAAGTCGGTGTGCGGCGTGACCGAACCCGGCTTGACGACGACCTGGCCGCGCTCGACGTCCTCGCGCTTGGTGCCGCGGAGGAGCAGACCGCAGTTCTCGCCGGCCCAGGCCTCGTCGAGCTGCTTGTGGAACATCTCGATACCGGTGACCGTGGTCTTCTGCGTCGGGCGGATGCCGACGATCTCGACCTCGGAGTTCAGAGCGAGGGTTCCACGCTCTGCACGGCCGGTGACGACGGTTCCACGACCGGTGATCGTGAAGACGTCCTCGATCGGCATGAGGAACGGCTTGTCCTTGTCGCGGATCGGGTCCGGGATGGACTCGTCGACGGCGTCCATCAGGTCGATGATCGACTGGGTCCAGGCCTCGTCGCCCTCGAGGGCCTTGAGACCGGAGACGCGCACGACGGGGGCGTCGTCGCCGGGGAAGCCCTGCGACGAGAGCAGCTCGCGGACCTCGAGCTCGACGAGCTCCAGGATCTCCTCGTCGTCCACCATGTCGGCCTTGTTCAGGGCGACGAGGAGGTAGGGGACGCCGACCTGCTTGGCGAGGAGGACGTGCTCACGGGTCTGAGCCATGGGGCCGTCGGTGGCGGCGACCACGAGGATCGCGCCGTCCATCTGCGCCGCGCCGGTGATCATGTTCTTGATGTAGTCGGCGTGACCCGGGGCGTCGACGTGCGCGTAGTGGCGCTTCGGCGTCTCGTACTCGACGTGCGAGATGTTGATCGTGATGCCGCGCTGGCGCTCCTCGGGAGCGGAGTCGATCGACGCGAAGTCGCGCTGAACGTTGGTCGCGGACGGGAACTTGTCAGCGAGAACCTTGGAGATCGCCGCGGTCAGCGTGGTCTTTCCGTGGTCGACGTGACCGATGGTTCCGATGTTGACGTGCGGCTTGGTCCGCTCGAACTTGGCCTTAGCCACTGTGGGTCCTCCTCAGGACTTAGGTGCAAGCATCCGCATCCGACGCCGCACGGGGCGGCACGAGGACATGAGGGCTTGCGGGGGTTTTGTGTACTTATGTTACCGGCAGAGGTCGTGCGGGTTTCCACGCGCGTAAGCGGCAGCAAACCCGCACGACACTACCAGTCCCCCGCCGTCCGGTCGAACGGCGGGGGGGGGGGGCGGAGTTACTCGCCCTTGTTCTTCTGGACGATCTCCTCGGCGACGGCCTTGGGGACCTCGCTGTAGGTCTCGAACGTCATCGAGTAGACGGCGCGGCCCGAGGTCTTCGAGCGCAGGTCGCCGATGTAGCCGAACATCTCGGACAGCGGCACGTTGGCGCGGATGACCTTGATGCCGGTGGCGTCCTCCATCGACTGGATCATCCCGCGACGCGAGTTGAGGTCGCCGATGACGTCGCCCATGTACTCCTCGGGAGTGCGGACCTCGACGGCCATGAGCGGCTCGAGGAGGACCGGCTGCGCCTTGCGCGAGGCCTCCTTGAACGCGATCGAGCCGGCGATCTTGAACGCCATCTCGGAGGAGTCGACGTCGTGAGCGGCACCGTCGACCAGGGTCGCCTTGACGCCCACCATCGGGTAGCCGGCGAGCACGCCGACCTGCATGGCGTCGCGGATGCCCGCGTCGACCGAGGGGATGTACTCGCGGGGGACGCGTCCGCCCGAGACGCCGTTGACGAACTCGTAGGTCTTGTCGGCCTCGACCTCCATCGGCTCGATGGTGATCTGGACCTTCGCGAACTGACCCGATCCACCCGTCTGCTTCTTGTGGGTGTAGTCGTACTTCTCGACGGTGCGGCGGATCGTCTCGCGGTAGGCCACCTGCGGCTTGCCGACGTTGGCCTCGACGTTGAACTCGCGCTTCATGCGGTCCACCAGGATGTCGAGGTGCAGCTCGCCCATTCCCTTGATGACCGTCTGACCGGTCTCCTGGTTCTGCTCGGTGCGGAAGGTGGGGTCCTCCTCCGCGAGCTTCTGGATCGCGGTGCCGAGCTTCTCCTGGTCGGCCTTCGTCTTGGGCTCGATGGCGACCTCGATGACGGGCTCCGGGAAGGTCATCGACTCGAGGACGACCTGCGCCTGCGGGTCGCTGAGGGTGTCACCGGTGGTGGTGTCCTTCAGGCCGATGACCGCGTAGATGTGGCCGGCGGTGACCGAGTCGACCGGGTTCTCCTTGTTGGAGTGCATCTGGAAGATCTTGCCGATGCGCTCCTTCTTGCCCTTGGTCGAGTTGATGACCTGGGCGCCGGAGTCGAGCTTGCCCGAGTAGACGCGGACGTAGGTCAGGCGACCGAAGAACGGGTGCACGGCGACCTTGAACGCGAGCGCCGAGAAGGGCTCGGTCGAGTCGGCGTGGCGCATGATGACCTTCTCCTCATCGCGGACGTCGTGCGCCTCGATGGCGGGGACGTCGAGCGGGGAGGGGAGGTAGTCGACGACCGCGTCGAGCATGGGCTGGACGCCGCGGTTCTTGAACGCGGAGCCGCAGAGCACGGGGTAGATCTCGGAGTTGACGGTCAGCTTGCGGATCGCGGCCTTGACCTCGGCCACGGTCAGCTCCTCGCCGCCGAAGTACTTCTCGAGCAGTTCGTCCGAGGTCTCGGCGACGGTCTCGAGCAGCTTCTGGCGGTACTCGGCGGCCTTGTCGGCGAGGTCGGCCGGGATCTCCTCGATCTCGTACTTCGCACCCAGCTGGACGTCACCCTTGGAGTCGCCGCGCCACGTGAGCGCGCGCATCTCGACCAGGTCGATGACGCCCTCGAAGGACGACTCGGCGCCGATCGGGAGCTGGATGACCAGCGGCTTCGCGCCGAGGCGGTTCACGATGGTGTCGACCGTGTAGTAGAAGTCGGCGCCGAGCTTGTCCATCTTGTTGACGAAGCAGATGCGCGGGACGTCGTACTTGTCGGCCTGGCGCCAGACGGTCTCGGACTGGGGCTCGACGCCCTCCTTGCCGTCGAAGACGGCGACGGCGCCGTCGAGGACGCGCAGCGAGCGCTCCACCTCGACGGTGAAGTCGACGTGACCCGGGGTGTCGATGATGTTGATCTGGTTCTTGTTCCAGAAGCAGGTCGTCGCGGCGGACGTGATGGTGATGCCGCGCTCCTGCTCCTGCGCCATCCAGTCCATCGTGGCGGCGCCGTCGTGGACCTCACCGATCTTGTGCGTGATACCCGTGTAGAACAGGATGCGCTCGGTGGTGGTGGTCTTGCCGGCATCGATGTGGGCCATGATGCCGATGTTGCGGACCTTGTTCAGGTCGGTGAGCACATCTTGTGCCACGGAGTTCCTCCGATGAGTGATGGAGCCAGCGCAACGGGCTCATGGCCGATCGGCTGGGGTTCAGGTGGGACGATCGCCCGACCG
>NZ_LMNR01000001.1:850246-875613 GCF_001423045.1 Rathayibacter sp. Leaf296 | reverse complement strand
CGGACCCGGGGGTCGCGGCCGCTCGGGAGCGGCCGCAGGACGCGCTACCAGCGGTAGTGCGCGAAGGCCTTGTTCGACTCGGCCATCTTGTGGGTGTCCTCGCGACGCTTCACAGCGGCGCCGAGTCCGTTCGACGCGTCGAGGATCTCGTTCATGAGACGCTCGGTCATCGTCTTCTCGCGACGGGCCTTCGCGTAGCTGGTGAGCCAGCGGAGCGCGAGGGTGTTGGCGCGGTGGGGCTTGACCTCGACCGGGACCTGGTAGGTCGAGCCGCCGACGCGGCGGCTGCGGACCTCGAGGGTCGGACGGACGTTGTCGAGCGCCTTCTTGAGCGTGACGACGGCGTCCTGGCCGTTCTTGGCGGAGACTCCCTCGAGGGCACCGTAGACGATGCGCTCGGCGAGGCCCTTCTTGCCGTCCAGGAGGATCTTGTTCACGAGCTGGCTGACGACCGGTGCGCCGTAGACGGGGTCTGCGACGACGGGGCGCTTGGGAGCGGGGCCCTTACGAGGCATTACTTCTTCTCCATCTTCGCGCCGTACCGGCTGCGAGCCTGCTTGCGGTTCTTGACGGCCTGGGTGTCCAGGGCGCCGCGAACGATCTTGTAGCGGACACCGGGGAGGTCCTTCACACGACCGCCTCGCACGAGCACCATCGAGTGCTCCTGCAGGTTGTGGCCCTCGCCGGGGATGTAGGCGGTGACCTCGGTGCCGTTGGAGAGCTTCACGCGGGCCACCTTGCGGAGGGCCGAGTTCGGCTTCTTGGGCGTGGTCGTGTAGACGCGCGTGCAGACGCCGCGCTGCTGGGGGTTGGCCTTCAGGGCGGGCGCCTTGGTCTTGGTGACCTTGGGCGAGCGTCCCTTTCGGACCAACTGCTGAATCGTTGGCACTGATTTGCTCCTTGAATGCTGCACGGTGACAGCGGATCGATGGTCGACATTCGGCCTGTCCGTCGCCGGACGCGGCCGAGTTCATCTGGACCCGACGCACCCTCCTGCACCGGCGAGCGGCGCAGAGGGGAGGAGGACGGGTATGCCGTGGGGGCCGTCCGATCGGACGAACCCGCGGACCCTTGCGGACCCGGTGGAGCGAAGCGCGGCACGCGATCGACCCGGAGGCACGACACGAGCGCACGGCAAAGCGCACACCCGAAGAATATTACGGGGAGTGACGGGGCCGGTCAACCGGACGGCGTCCGCCGTCAGCGAGCAGGGCGGCGGGCGGGCTACTCCCGCTCGTCCCCCTCCCAGCCCCAGTGGGGCGTTCCTCCGCCGGCGTCGCGACGCGCCAGCAGCAGCAGGAAGACGAGGTGGACGGCCGCCGCCAGCACCCCGGTCGCGATCGCGAAGACCGTGCCGGCGTGGTCGAGCGCGTAGCCCAGGATCTCGCCCGGCTGCTGGAGTCCGAGACCGTAGATCGCGCCGCCGACGAGCAGGAACAGGAGGTAGACGACGACTCCGGCGAGCAGCGACGGCCCGAGCACGCGGGTGACCGACGGGCGCGCGGCGAGGGTGATCATCGAGAGCAGGACCGCCACGACGCACGCGCCGACCGCCGCCGGGCCCAGGATCGGGCCGGCGTCGCGCTCGGGCACGACGTCCTGGTCGAGCAGGAGGCTCAGCACCCCGAAGGCGCAGACGACCAGGGCGAGGTAGAGGAACGCGGCGAACGCGGCCAGGGCGATGCCGTAGCCCAGTCCCGCTCCCCTGCCCTGCTCCCCCGGCGAGGTCACGACTGCGCGGCGGCTTCCCGCTGGGCGTTGCGGCGCTTCATGCCGCGGGCGCGCGCGGCGATGAGGGCGCCGCCCCAGACGCTCACCTCGCGGCCGAGCACCGCGGCCGCGGCGACTCCGAGGAGGACGGCCGGGTCGCTCAGGAACTCCACGAGCTCGGTGCGGTCGGCGGGCGGAACGGCTCCCCCGATGTCGTACCAGGCGCCGGCGAGCGCCGCCGCTCCGGCGAGCAGGGCGATGAAGAAGCCGCCGAGGACGTAGGCCCACCATCCGGCGCGGTTCACGGCGAGGACGAGGAGGGCGAGACCGATCAGGAACGCGGCGACGGGCGCCAGGAACGCGGCGGTGGGACCCTGCGCGAGGGCGACGGCGAGCGGATCGCCGGGTGCGGCGTCCACGACGAGACGGATCGCCGTGAGGCCGGCCAGCAGCACGGCCGCGAAGACGGCGGTGGTCAGCAGGGCGAGGGCCAGGCCGGCGATCCGATTGCCCTTCCTCCGCGGCGGCGCGGGCTCGGGCTCCACCGGTCCGAGCGGGGACGGCTCGGCGGGTCGGGCGGCAGCGGGCGCCGCAGCGGGCCGCGCGGCAGCGGGTGCCGCGGCGGGTGCTCCGCCGGTCAGCGGCTCGGGCCACACGTACTCGCGGGTCTTCTGCGGCCCGGTCGCGGTGCCCGACCCCTCGGGCGCGGACGGCATGCGCTCGGTCTCGGCGTCGCTTCTCCAGGTCACCCGGTCAGGATAGGCACACGCCCGCGCGGGAGCGGTGAGGCGCGCGGCCACCCGCAGAAGGGTGGCACGACGGCGTCACTCCAGCGGGTTCAGCAGGCGGTGGAGGAACTGCCGGGTCCGCGGCTCCCGCGGTTCGCGGAGGATCTCGGCGGGCGCGCCCCGCTCGACGACCACACCGTCGGCCATGAAGACCACCTCGGAGGCGACCCTCCGCGCGAACTCCAGCTCATGCGTGACGACGAGCATGGTCCAGCCCTCGGCCGCGAGCTCGCGCATCAGCGACAGCACGTCGCCGACCAGCTCGGGATCGAGCGCCGAGGTCGGCTCGTCGAAGAGCAGGAGCTCGGGACGCAGCGCGAGCGCGCGCACGATCACGACGCGCTGCTGCTGCCCGCCCGAGAGCTCGAAGGGGTAGGCGCCGCCGCGGCCGCCCAGGCCCACCCGCTCGAGCAGCGCCTCGGCCTCGGGGACCACCTCGGACGCCGGGCGGCGCTGCACCCGCAGCGGCCCCTCCGTCACGTTCTCGAGCACGCTGAGGTGCGGGAACAGGTTGAAGTGCTGGAAGACCATGGCCGAGCGGTCGCGCAGCGCCGTGAGCGGGCGCCGACCGACGCCCGCGGCGAAGTCGAGCGAGGTGCCGTCCGAGAGCACGACCACTCCCGCGTCGGGCACCTCGAGGCTGTTGAGCGAGCGCAGCACGGTCGTCTTGCCCGAGCCGGACGGACCGATCAGGGCGATGACCTCGCCGCGGCGGATGTCGAGGTCGATGCCGCGGAGGACCTCGACGGAGCCGAACGACTTGCGCAGCCCCCGGACCGAGAGCACGGGGCGCGCGTCCTGCGGGGCGTCAGCGGGCGACATAGCGGTCCAATCGCTTCTCGAGGAGGCTCTGCCCGCTCGAGAGCACGAGGCAGATGAGCCAGTAGATCAGGGCGGCCTCGAGGTAGAGCAGCATGAACTCGCTCGACGCCGTGGCGATCTTCTGCGCCTGGCGGAAGAGCTCGGTCACCAGGATCAGCGAGGCGAGCGAGGTGTCCTTCACCAGCGAGATGAACGTGTTCGACAGCGGCGGCACCGACACGCGCGCGGCCTGCGGGAGGATGATCCGCCGCAGGGCGAGGCCGCGCCCCATGCCGATCGTGTGCGCCGCCTCCCACTGCCCCTTGGGCACGCTGAGGATCGCCGCCCGGATGACCTCGGCCGCGTAGCCGCCGACGTTCAGGGCGAACGCGATGATGGCGCTGGGCCACGGATCGATCCGCACGCCCAGGCTGGGCAGGCCGTAGAAGATGACGAAGAGCTGCACCAGGAGCGGGGTGCCGCGGATCACGGAGATGTAGACGCGGGCGATCCACGCGAGGATCCGGACCTTCGAGAGCCTCATCAGCGCGACGGCCAGGGCGAGGACCAGCCCGAGCACGAAGCTGGCGAGAGCGAGCGGGATCGTGCCCACGAGGCCGCCGGACAGGATCGGCCAGAACGACCGCAGGACGAGGTCGAGGTCCATGTGGTCTCCTCTCGCCGGGGCGATGGGCGGTGCGGGCGGCCGGTCGGTGCGCGTCGCTCCCCTGGGATGCTGTCATGCATCCGGGACGGACGCGGGAGGTTGCCACGGAGCCGGCCCGCGTGGGAGGCGCCGTGGACGACGGGAGGGAGCCGGCGCGGGCGGCCGACCCCCTCCTGTGCGGTCCTACTCGGAGACGTCGGCTCCGAAGTAGCGCTCGGAGATCTCGGTCAGCGTGCCGTCGGCGCGGAGCTCGTCGAGCGCGTCGTCGACCGCGGCGACCAGGTCGTCCGAGCCCTTCGGGAAGGTGAAGGCGCTCTCGGAGCTGTCGTCGGTGGTCACCGCGACCTTGAGGCCGGCGGCCTGGTCCGGGAAGTTCGTGGACCAGTCGAGCCAGGTGAGGCGGTCGTTGATGGTCGCGTCGACGCGGCCCTGCTCGACGAGGGCGACGGCCTGCGCCCAGCCCTCGACGCCCTCGACCTGCGCGCCGGCGTCCTGCGCCAGCTCGTACCAGTTGCTCGAGAGGGACTGCGCGGTCGTCTTGCCCGCGAGCGAGTCGAGCGAGGTGATCTCGGTGTCGGCGGTCGGGACGACCACCACTCCGGGGCTCACGGCGTAGGGCTCAGAGAAGTCGTAGCGGGCGCTGCGCTCGTCGTTGATCGAGACCTGGTTCGCGATGACGTCGAAGCGGCCGCCGTCCAGGCCCGCGAACATCGCGTCCCACTGCGTCTCCTCGAACTCGGGCTCGACGCCCAGCTTCTCGGCCACGGCGGTGATGATCTCGACGTCGTAGCCCGTGAGCTCGCCCGTGCCGCCGTCGGCGTGGAACGAGAACGGCTGGTAGGTGCCCTCGGTGCCGATGGTGAGCACGCCCGCGTCCTGCACCTCGGCGAGAGTCAGGCCCGAGTTCGCCGCGGTGGTCCCCTCGTCGGTGGAGCCGGAGACGGCGTCCTCGGTGGAGGCCGGCGCGCAGCCGGCGAGGACGAGGGCGGTGGCGGCTGCGGCGGTGCCGAGCAGGACGCGCAGGGGGGTGCGGGCGGAGAGGTGCGTCACGGTGGGTGTCCTTCGGTGCTTCACGATGTCGTCGCGCCGGTGGTCGGCGCGGGTTCCCGAGCGGGGGCTCCGGGAGCGGGACGGCGCGGACCGGATCCGCGGCCGCCCGGAGTGACGATAACCACCGGGAGGGGGCGGCCTATTCCCCGATGTCCCCGGATGACGGCGCGAGCGCGGCGAGGAACTCCTCCGCTCCCGCCACCTCGTCGGCGGTGAGGCCCTCGGCCGACTCCGGACGGACGAGGTGGAACGGGGTGTCCTGCTCGCGCGCCCAGGCGTACGCGTCCTCGCGGAGGTTGTCGTCGATCCAGACCACGGCGTCGATCGGCCCGGTGGCACGCGCCTGGTCGAGCCACAGCGCGACGGGCTGCAGCTTGCCCGTGCCGCCCGGGAAGCGCGCATCGCGCGGAAGGCCTCCGCGGAACACGATCGCCTCCGTTCCCTCGGGCAGGCGCAGATCGCGGGCGAGGACCGAGGTGAGCTCGGGCGGCCAGGTGGTCGCCCAGACGATCGTGCCGGCGGCTGCGAGGCGGGCGACCAGCGCGGCGCGGTCGGCGTCGAGCACCAGCCGGTGGCCGCCCGCCGCCCGATCGCTCACGACGGACGGATTCAGGACGCCGTCGACGTCGAGGAGGATGAGCGCGGCCATGCCTGCCACCGTAGCCGCGGCACCCCGGGCACCGCGAGGAGCCGTAGCGTGGCGGGATGCCTCCCTCCGCTCGACTGCCCGGCGGTCGCACGGTCGCGCTCGAGCCGGACGCGCTCAGGGCCGGATCACTCGTGCTGACGATCGACGGCTCGGAGCAGTCGCTGATCGACCCGTCGGACCCGGGGGCCCTCGACCTCGAGTACACCGCCCGGCTCGGAGCCGTCGTGGACGCCCTCGCTCCGCCCCGGCGGGCCGTGCGCGTGCTGCACCTGGGCGCGGGCGCCCTCTCGCTCGCGCGCTACACGCAGTGGACGCGGCCGGGATCCGAGCAGACAGTCGTCGACGTCGAGGAGGGACTCGTGGAGTTCGTCGTCGAGCACGCTCCCCTGCCGCCGGGCACCCGCCTGCGTGTCGTCACGGCCGACGCCTCAGCGTCCCTCCCCGGCGGCACCGTCGATCTGGTCGTCCTCGACGCCTACGACGGCGACGAGATCCCGGAGGGGTTCTTCGGCGCGGCGGCACTGTCCCGGATCGCCGACCGCGTCGGCGAGGGACTGCTGGCCGTCAACGTGGCCGACGACGCCGACCACCGACGCCTCGAGCGGATCCGCGCGGCGGTGGAGCCGCTGCTGTCGGTCACCGAGGCCGTCGGAGCGGAGTCGTTCGTCCGCGGCCGGTCGGCGGGCAACGCGATCCTGCTCGCCTCACGCAGCGCCGTCGCCGCTGAGGTCGCCGTCCACCTGCTGGCCGCGGGCCCTCATCCGGTCGCCGCCGCTGCGCAGCGCCACGTCGTGCCCGTCGAGGTTGCGGTAGAAGTCGACCCGTGACTCGAGCGCGATGCCCGCGTCGAGGTACTTCACCCTGATCCGCTTGATGTAGGTGCGCACGGTGTGCTCGGCGATCCGCATCTCGACCGCCACCGTCTTGACCGCGGTGCCGGCCCCGTAGGAGCGCATGACGCGGCTCTCCTGCGGGCTGAGGACAGGGCGGCGGTCCTCCTCGGTCATCAGGAAGCGGCCGCGGGCCGCCTCGGAGATCCAGGTGCGGCCGGACGAGACCGACACCACGGCCGCGGCGAGGTCGCCGGGGTCGTCGCCCTTCCAGACGAATGCCGAGCGCTCGAAGCGGAGCACGGCGCGCACGGTCTCGAGCCCGAGCATCGTCGACAGGGCCACGACTCCGCGGTACCGGCCGACGAGACCCGCCAGGGTGCGGACGAGGTCGCCGGTGGCGACGCCGTCGAGGTCCACCACGGCGACGGTGCCGGTGTCGGCGCGGCTCGACGCGTCCTGCACGTCGAACTGCGGAAGGGCCGCGCCCAGGAGGGCGAGCAGGGCGGCGCGGTCGATCGCGAGACCGTCGACGACGGTCAGGGCGAGACGCTCGGTCTCGGGCACGGGGACTCCTCGTGGGCGCGGTCGGGAGCCGCCCCCGGGGGCACCGTAGCGCCCTCGGAGCCCGCGGACCAGATCTTGGGACACACTGTCTCCACCGGGACCGGCCCCCGGGCTCCCGGCGACCTCGGCGCGTCTCGGGGTGTCCCCAGTGCGCGGGGCGCCCTGCGCGGGCTAGTGTCTGGCGGATGGACCGCCTCGACACCTCGACCCCCCGCGCCAAGAGGCTCCCGGCCGAGGAGGTGCGGGAGCGGATGCTGCACGCCGCCCGCGGGGTGATCGCGGAGAACGGCCTGACGGTCGGCTTCGCGCACCTCCCGATGGAGGAGTACATCCGGCTCGCGGAGGTCCCGCGCAGCTCCGTCTACCGCATCTGGAGCACCCGCGAGGAGTTCGTCGCCGATCTGATCGGCGAGGTCTTCGTGCGCGACCGCTACGCCGGCGGAACGGACCCCGAGGCGCAGGAGCTCATGCGGGAGGTCTACGAGCGGCACAGCGACCGCCTGTCCACGTCCCGCGGCCGCCGAGCGGTCGCGTGGGAGATGATCCGGATCGGGGCGAACGCCAACATGGCGAACCTGCGGCGCTCCGTCGACTGGTCCTCCTACAACGCCCTGCTCGCCTGCACGTTCTCGATGGAGGAGGGACCGGCCCGTGAGGCCGTCCGCGCGACCGCGAAGCGCATCGAGACGATGCTCACGCACCGGATGCAGACCTTCTACCAGGAGATGCTCGACGTGTTCCACGGGAGCATGCGCCCCGGATTCACCACGTTGCAGCTCGCCCACCTCACCGCGATCGTGATCGACGGGCTGGCGCACCGCAGCCGGCTGATCGACGAGGAGCTCGACGCGACGATCACCGCTCCGGGCCTGGACGGCGAGCCGGTGGAGTGGAATCTCGCCGCGTGGACCATCCGCTCGATCGTCGAGGGGATGCTCGAGCCCCCCGCCGAGGACTAGGGCGCCGAGGACTAGCCCTCCGGGATCGGCTCGCAGAACCCGTCGATCAGCATCATCACTCCGGCGACGACGAGGCTCGGCGACTCGGGCCGCTCGGCGACGAGCGGTCCCGTGACCAGCTCCGGCGCCGCGATCCTCGCGACGCAGAGCCCTTCGATGTACGCCGAGATCGCGGACGCGAGGGCCGTGTACTCGTCGCCGAAGCCGGGGCGCAGCCGCAGGCCCGCCTCGGTCAGCGTGTAGCGGTAGTACTTGGCCATGTTCTCGATGAAGTGCTGCTGGCGCTTGCGGAGGGCGTCGTGGACCACTCCGCGGACGGGCTCGTCGTGCGACTCGACGGTGCCGGCGAGCGAGACGAAGTTCCGCCAGTGCCGCGAGGCGAAGGTGTTCTCGTAGTTGGCCTCGATGGCGACGGCCACGGAGGCGACGAGGGTCGCGCGCCGCTCGTCGGCCGGGGCCTCGGCGTCCGTGTTCCGCTGCAGGTAGGTCGCGCCCACCTGCAGCGCCGGCTCGTCGAGGCGGGTCGAGAGGAGCCGGTCGGGGATCCTGGCGAGCAGTTCGTCGAAGAAGTCCTGGCGGCTCGGCCAGATCCGGTAGACCGTGCTCCGCGGGACCCCGGCCGTGCGGATGAGGTCCTCCAGCGGGAGGTGGGAGACTCCCACCCGCAGGCCGTCGCTGCGCACGACGTCGAGTCCGGCATCGACGAGGCGGGAGCGGACCTGCTCGCGCGTCAGTCGCGGTGCGCGCGCGGGGGTCGCGGGCGGGACGGGGGTCTGGCTCATGCGGCCTCCGGCGGGAAGGCGGAGGCGCCGTCGTCGGCCCCCGCTGCTGGGAGCGTAGCGCGTGTCCCACAGTCGTCGGGACGGGCGCGGCCCGCTGCGGGCCCGTGAGCCGAGCGGGCCGCGCTGCCTGTCCCCCTGGTGGCCGCCCCATCGGCCTCGCCCACGGTAAGCGCAGTCCGAGCGTGGAGTCAAAACATCGGGACATCATGTCGCGTCGCGGGGCGCGCGGATCGGCTGTGCTCAGCGGATCGGACGGCGACGCGGCTCCTCGGACGGCGGGAGGTCGGACACGAGCGGGGGCGTCGGCGCCTCACCGCGGGAGTGCGCGAGGGAGGCGGCCACCGCGTCGGCCGCCTCCGCTCCGGCACGCTCGGCCAGCGCCGCGTTGCGCATCAGCCACGCGTGGTGGCAGGGGCTCGCGGCGATCCTCGTCACGACGGAGGCGAGACGCATCGCGTCCCCCACCCGCGCGAGCGGGTTGAGCTCCGCGAGGACCGATGGGACGTCCGGCAGCGACATCAGCGTGTAGCGGCACGTCGAGACCATGTACTCGTCGACGCCCGCCTCGGCCGATCGCGCACCGACGATCACGTCGCCCAGATCGAGGTCGCGGGTGCGCGCCCCGAGGACGGACACCAGCGTCACGCGGATGTCCCCCGCGAGAGCCACGACGTGCACCGCGGCCGGCCACGGCGGGAGCCGGCTCAGCTCCGACGAGCCCGTGCGCATCGCGATGCCGGCCTGGGAGGAGAGAGCGTCGATCATCGGCATCCCCGTGCACTCCCCCGCCCGCGCCGCGTCCTCGGACGCCGCCTCGCCGCAGGACGCGAGGAGGGCCGAGACCCCGAGCCGGGACTGCGGCTCGAGCCCCGCGACGACCGCGGGGCTGACCGACCCGGTCGACTCGATCATCTCGCCCAGGCGGGCGGCGAGGTCCGAGCCCGTGTTCGGCGTGCCGAAGGTGATGACGTCCGAGACCATCGACTCGACGCTCACCCCGTCGACCTCCTGGCTGAGCGCCTGGCGAGCGGCGAGGCCGCCCATCGAGTGCGCCACGACGATCGCCCTGTTGCCGGTGGCGTCCACCAGGCAGGCGAGGGAGGAGGCGAGCGCGTCGCTGATGCCCGGATCCGTCACCCAGCGCGCCGAGAGGTCGCGGTAGTCGAACGTGTAGACGAGGGAGCCCTCGATGTCCTGCAGCGTGCCGATGACGGAGCGCTCGGCGACGACCCCCGGCTGATCCGACTCCTCGCCCGGAGGGTCCGTGTCGGCGCCCGCGACCAGGTCGACGAGGTGCGAGAAGGCGCCGGTGCGGGCCTCGTCGTGCGTCGAGGTGCCGAGCCAGCCGTGCACGACGACGATCGGCACGTTCTCGGCGGAGGGGGTCGCGTCGACCTCGTCGTCCTGCAGGACGGGAGCGAGCTGAGCGACTCCGCACGAGGCGGGGACGGACGGCGCTGCGACGGCGGGCGCTGCGGGCAGCACGACGGCACCGACCGCCACGAGAAGGGCGGCCAGCGCGACGACCACGACTCTCATCCGCGCGTATCCTCACCGCTGCGACCCCGACCGGACGGGCGCGGGGCGGTACCCCCGTCGAACGTCCCTCGAGTCAATCACCGTCGCGGGGGCCGTGCGGTTGCTGGGCGACTCCCACTCACCCCCCTTGCGGTGGGCAACCGGCGTGGCGGGCTCACTCCGGGGACGACGAAGGCCCCGCCGGGAACCCGGCGGGGCCTTCGATCACTCGGTCGGAGCTCAGCTGTAGTTGCCGGGCTCGTATCCGTCACTCGAGAACGAGTCGAAGTCGACGAACGACAGGTCGGCGTCGCTGAACGCGGCGTCGTCGGCGAAGATGCGGTTGGGGTACCGCTCGGCCTTCGCCTCCTCGGTCGCCTCGACGGACACGTTGCGGTACTTCGGGAGACCGGTACCGGCCGGGATCAGCTTTCCGATGATCACGTTCTCCTTCAGGCCCAGCAGCGGATCGCGCTTGCCCTCCATGGCCGCCTGCGTCAGGACGCGGGTGGTCTCCTGGAAGGACGCGGCCGACAGCCACGACTCGGTCGCGAGCGAGGCCTTGGTGATTCCCATGACCTCCTGGCGGGCGGACGCGGTCCGCTTGCCCTCGGTCAGAGCCGCACGGTTGACCTCGCTGTAGCGCGAGCGGTCGACGAGCTCGCCCGGCAGCAGATCCGTGTCGCCGTGGTCGACCACGGTGACCTTGCGGAGCATCTGACGGACGATGACCTCGATGTGCTTGTCGTGGATCGGCACACCCTGCGAGCGGTAGACGCCCTGGACGCCGCCCACCAGGTGCTTCTGGACCTCGCGGACGCCCAGCACGCGCAGGACCTCCTTGGGGTCGACCGTTCCCACGTGCAGCTGCTGTCCGAGCACGACCGACTGGCCGTCCTCGACGAGGAGCTGCGAGCGCTTGAGCACCGGGTAGATGACCGCCTCGTCGCCGTTGTCCGGCTGGAGGATGAGTCGTCGGGCCCGGTCGGTGTCCTCGATCGTGATGCGACCGGCGGCCTCCGCGATCGGCGACGCACCCTTGGGGGTGCGGGCCTCGAAGAGCTCCTGCACGCGGGGCAGACCCTGCGTGATGTCGTCGGCCGAGGCCGATCCACCGGTGTGGAAGGTGCGCATCGTGAGCTGCGTGCCGGGCTCGCCGATCGACTGGGCCGCGATGATGCCGACGGCCTCTCCGATGTCGACGAGCTTGCCGGTGGCGAGCGAACGGCCGTAGCAGGCCGCGCAGACGCCGACGGCGGACTCGCAGGTCAGGACCGAGCGCACCTTGATGTGGCGCACCTCGGCTCCGACCAGCTTCTCGATGAGGACGTCTCCGACGTCCTCTCCGGCCTCCGCGATGACCTCGCCGGCCTCGTTCGTCGCCGGGGTGGCGAGCGAGCGGGCGTAGACGGAGTTCTCGACGTTGGAGTCCTGCGACCAGGCGCCGGTGGCGTCCTGGAGCATGATCGGCAGCTCGAGGCCCTTGGTGGTGCCGCAGTCGTCCTCGCGGATGATGACGTCCTGCGAGACGTCGACGAGTCGACGCGTCAGGTAGCCCGAGTCCGCGGTGCGGAGCGCGGTGTCGGCCAGACCCTTGCGGGCACCGTGCGTGGCGATGAAGTACTCGGCGACCGACAGGCCCTCGCGGTACGAGGAGATGATCGGTCGGGCGATGATCTCGCCCTTCGGGTTGTTCACCAGGCCTCGCATGCCCGCGATGTTGCGGACCTGCAGCCAGTTACCACGGGCACCGGACGTGACCATCCGGTTGATGGTGTTGTCGGTCGGGAAGTTCGCGCGCATGGCCTTCGCGACCTCGTCGGTCGCCTCGGTCCAGATCTTCACGAGCTCCTGGCGACGCTCCGCCTGGGTGGTCAGACCCTTGTCGTACTCGGTCTCGACCTTCGCGGCCTTCTTCTCGTAGCCCGCGATGATCTCGGGCTTGGAGGGGGGCGTGAGGATGTCCGACAGGGCGACGGTCACACCGGACCGGGTGGCCCAGTAGAAGCCGGCGTCCTTGATGCGGTCGAGCGAGGCGGCGACCTCCACCTTCGGGTAGCGCTCCGCGAGGTCGTTGACGATCCCGGAGATGGTCGTCTTGTCGGCGACCTGCTCGAAGTAGGGGTAGTCGACCGGCAGCGCCTCGTTGAAGAGCGCGCGGCCGAGCGTCGTGTCGAGCAGGATCGGCGCGGTGACCTTGCCGCTCTCGTCGAGCTCGACGCCCTCGGGTGCCGTCCCCTGCGCGAAGAAGACGTCCGACATGCGGATCTTCACCTTCGAGTTCAGGTGCAGCGAGCCCTGGTCCTTCGCGAGGATCGCCTCGGAGACCGAGGAGAACGCGCGTCCCTCACCGGCGGCACCCTCGCGGATGGTCGTCAGGTGGTGGAGGCCGATGATCATGTCCTGCGTGGGCAGGGTGACCGGACGGCCGTCGGAGGGCTTGAGGATGTTGTTCGACGCGAGCATCAGGATGCGCGCCTCGGCCTGGGCCTCGACGGACAGCGGCAGGTGGACGGCCATCTGGTCGCCGTCGAAGTCCGCGTTGAACGCGGCGCAGACGAGCGGGTGCAGCTGGATCGCCTTGCCCTCGACCAGCTGGGGCTCGAAGGCCTGGATGCCGAGTCGGTGCAGCGTGGGCGCGCGGTTGAGCAGGACGGGGCGCTCGCGGATGATCTCCTCGAGCACGTCCCACACCTGGGGGCGCGAACGCTCCACCATGCGCTTGGCGGCCTTGATGTTCTGCGCGTGCGACAGGTCGATCAGGCGCTTGATGACGAACGGCTTGAACAGCTCCAGCGCCATCTGCTTGGGCAGACCGCACTGGTGGAGCTTGAGCTGCGGTCCGACGATGATCACCGAGCGGCCCGAGTAGTCGACGCGCTTGCCCAGCAGGTTCTGGCGGAAGCGCCCCTGCTTCCCCTTGAGCATGTCGCTCAGGGACTTCAGGGCGCGGTTGCCGGTTCCGGTGACGGGACGACCGCGGCGGCCGTTGTCGAACAGGGCGTCGACGGCCTCCTGCAGCATGCGCTTCTCGTTGTTCACGATGATCTCGGGGGCACCGAGGTCGAGCAGGCGGCGGAGTCGGTTGTTGCGGTTGATCACGCGGCGGTAGAGGTCGTTCAGGTCGCTCGTCGCGAACCGGCCTCCGTCGAGCTGCACCATCGGGCGCAGCTCCGGCGGGATCACCGGGACGACGTCGAGCACCATCGCGGCCGGCGAGTTGCCGGTGGCGAGGAACGAGTTGACGACGCGCAGGCGCTTGATGGCGCGGATCTTCTTCTGACCCTTGCCCTCGGCGATCTGCAGGTGCAGCGTCTCGGCCTCGGCCTGGAGGTCGAACTGCTCGAGGCGCTTCTTGATCGCCTCGGCGCCCATGTAGGCCTCGAAGTAGACGCCGTAGCGGTCGACGAGCTCGTTGAAGACCGCGTCCTCGGGCTTGAGGTCGCCGACCTTGAGGGTGCGGAACTGCTCCCACACGCTCTCGAGCCGCGCGATGTCCTCGTCGAAGGACTTGCGGATCTGCGACATCTCCTTCTCGGCGCCGTCCTTGGTACGGCGCTTCTGGTCGCTCTTGGCGCCCTCCGCCTCCAGGGCGGCGAGGTCGGTCTCGAGACGGGCCAGGCGGTCCGCGATGCGGGAGTCGCGCTGGTCGGAGAGGGTCTTGATCTCGAGCCGGAGCTCGTTCTCGAGGCCGGGCATGTCGGCGTGACGGCCGTCGTCGTCCACGTCGATGATCATGTACGCCGCGAAGTAGATGACCTTCTCGAGGTCCTTCGGCGCCATGTCCAGCAGGTATCCGAGGCGCGAGGGGACGCCCTTGAAGTACCAGATGTGGGTGACGGGGGCGGCGAGCTCGATGTGGCCCATCCGCTCGCGGCGGACCGAGGACTTGGTGACCTCGACGCCGCAGCGCTCGCAGACGATGCCCTTGAAGCGGACTCGCTTGTACTTGCCGCAGGAGCACTCCCAGTCGCGGGACGGTCCGAAGATCTGCTCTCCGAACAGGCCGTCCTTCTCGGGCTTGAGGGTGCGGTAGTTGATGGTCTCGGGCTTCTTCACTTCACCGTGCGACCAGCGACGGATGTCATCGGCCGTCGCGAGGCCGATGCGCAGCTCGTCAAAAGTGGTTACGTCGAGCAATGTTTTCTCCTTGTCGGAAAACAGGTGTCTCGTCAGAGACGGGAGGTCGTCAGATGCTGGCGCGGGATCAGATGTCGTCGACGGAGGACGACTCGAACCGGGAGGAGATGTTGATGCCGAGCTCTTCCGCGGCGCGGTAGACCTCGTCATCGGTGTCGCGCAGGCTGACCGCGGTGCCGTCGGCCGAGAGGACCTCGACGTTCAGGCACAGCGACTGCATCTCCTTGATGAGGACCTTGAAGGACTCGGGGATGCCCGGCTCCTGGATGTTCTCACCCTTGACGATGGCCTCGTACACCTTCACGCGGCCGAGGATGTCGTCCGACTTGATGGTGAGGAGCTCCTGCAGCGCGTAGGCGGCGCCGTAGGCCTCGAGGGCCCACACCTCCATCTCGCCGAAGCGCTGTCCACCGAACTGCGCCTTACCACCGAGCGGCTGCTGGGTGATCATCGAGTACGGGCCCGTCGAGCGCGCGTGGATCTTGTCGTCGACGAGGTGGTGCAGCTTCAGGATGTACATGTAGCCGACCGAGACCGGGTCCGGGAAGGGCTCCCCGGAGCGTCCGTCGAACAGCTGCGTCTTGCCGGACGAGCCGATCAGGCGCTCACCGTCGCGCGTCGGGGTGGTGGAGTCGAGGAGCCCGGCGAGCTCCTCCTCCGCCGCACCGTCGAACACGGGGGTCGCGACCTTGGTGCCGGGCGCCGCCTCGCGGGCGTGCTCGGGCAGGCGCGCGGCCCACTCGGGCTCGCCGTCGACCTTCCAGCCCTGCTTCGCGATCCAACCGAGGTGGATCTCGAGGACCTGGCCGAAGTTCATGCGGCCGGGGACGCCGAGCGGGTTGAGGACGATGTCGACCGGGGTGCCGTCGGCGAGGAACGGCATGTCCTCGACCGGCAGGATCTTCGAGATGACGCCCTTGTTGCCGTGGCGGCCGGCGAGCTTGTCGCCCTCGGTGATCTTGCGCTTCTGGGCGATGTAGACGACCACGCGCTGGTTGACGCCCGAGCCGAGCTCGTCGTCGCCGTCCTGCGCGTCGAACACCTTGACGCCGATGATCGTGCCCTGCTCGCCGTGGGGCACCTTCAGCGACGTGTCGCGGACCTCGCGGCTCTTCTCGTTGAAGATCGCGCGGAGCAGGCGCTCCTCGGCCGAGAGCTCGGTCTCGCCCTTGGGCGTGACCTTGCCGACGAGGATGTCGCCGGGGCGGACCTCGGCGCCGATGCGGATGATGCCGCGCTCGTCCAGGTCGGCCAGGAGCTCCGGGCTGACGTTGGGGAGGTCGCGGGTGATCTCCTCCTTGCCGAGCTTGGTGTCGCGGGCGTCGACCTCGTACTCCTCGATGTGGATCGAGGAGAGGACGTCGTCCTTCACCAGGTTCTGGCTGAGGATGATCGCGTCCTCGAAGTTGTGACCCTCCCACGGCATAAACGCGACGAGCAGGTTCTTGCCCAGCGCGAGCTCGCCGTTCTCGGTGGCGGGGCCGTCCGCGACGATCTCGCCGACCTCGATGCGCTCGCCGGCCGAGACGACCACGCGGTTGTTGTACGAGGTGCCCTGGTTGGAGCGGTCGAACTTGCGCAGGAAGTAGGTCTGCGTGCCGCCCTCGTCCAGCTGGACGGTGACGGAGTCGGCGGAGACCTCCTGGACCACGCCCGCCTTGTCGGCGGTGATCACGTCGCCGGCGTCGATGGCCGCGAAGCCCTCCATGCCGGTTCCGACCACGGGCGACTCGCTGCGCAGCAGCGGGACGGCCTGGCGCTGCATGTTCGCGCCCATGAGCGCGCGGTTCGCGTCGTCGTGCTCGAGGAACGGGATCAGCGAGGTCGCGACCGACACCATCTGGCGCGGGGAGACGTCCATGTAGTCGACGCGGTCGGCGTCGACGAGCTCGACCTCTCCGCCCTTGGGGCGGACCAGGACCTTGCCCTCGGCGAAGTGGAAGTCCTTGGTGAGGGGGGCGTTCGCCTGGGCGACCAGGTACTCGTCCTCCTCGGACGCGGTGAGGTAGTCGATCTGCTCGGTGACGCGACCCGCGACGACCTTGCGGTACGGGGTCTCGATGAAGCCGAAGGAGTTGATGCGCGCGAAGGACGCGAGCGAGCCGATCAGGCCGATGTTCGGGCCTTCCGGGGTCTCGATCGGGCACATGCGGCCGTAGTGCGACGGGTGGACGTCGCGGACCTCGACGCCGGCGCGCTCACGGGAGAGACCGCCGGGGCCCAGCGCCGACAGGCGGCGCTTGTGGGTCAGACCCGCGAGCGGGTTGTTCTGGTCCATGAACTGCGACAGCTGCGACGTCCCGAAGAACTCCTTGATCGCGGCCACGACGGGGCGGACGTTGATCAGGGTCTGCGGCGTGATCGCCTCGATGTCCTGCGTGGTCATGCGCTCGCGGACGACGCGCTCCATGCGGGACAGGCCGGTGCGGACCTGGTTCTGGATCAGCTCGCCGACCGCGCGGATGCGGCGGTTGCCGAAGTGGTCGATGTCGTCGACGTCCAGGCGCAGGTCGACCGGAGCGCCCTCGCGGACACCCGGCAGCGTGGTGCGGCCGTCGTGCAGCGCGACCAGGTACTTGATGGTCGCGATGATGTCCTCGACCGTCAGGACCGAGTCGGACAGCGCCTTGTCGATGCCGAGCTTGCGGTTGATCTTGTAGCGGCCGACCTTCGCGAGGTCGTAGCGCTTGGAGTTGAAGTAGAAGTTGTCCAGCAGCGCGCGGGCGGCCTCGGCGGCGACCTGCTCGCCCGGACGGAGCTTGCGGTAGATGTCGCGGAGAGCGTCCTCCTTGGTGAGGATGTTGTCCTTCTCGAGCGTCAGCTCGATCGACTCGTAGCCGGCGAACTGCTCGAGGATCTCCTCGCTGGTGAGGCCGAGGGCCTTCAGGAAGACGGTCACCGACTGCTTGCGCTTGCGGTCGATGCGCACGCCGACCTGGTCGCGCTTGTCGATCTCGAACTCGAGCCACGCACCGCGGCTCGGGATGACGCGGGCGGAGTAGATGTCCTTGTCGGACGTCTTCTCCTGCTGGCGCTCGAAGTACACGCCCGGCGAGCGGACGAGCTGGGACACGACGACACGCTCGGTGCCGTTGATGATGAACGTGCCCTTCTCGGTCATGAGCGGGAAGTCGCCCATGAAGACCGTCTGGGTCTTGATCTCACCCGTGAGGTGGTTCATGAACTCGGCCTCGACGTACAGAGGAGCGGCGTAGGTCTTGCCGCGCTCCTTGCACTCCTCGATCGTGTACTTCTCGGGCTCGAGGTACGGGTTCGTGAAGCTCAGCTGCATCGTCTCGCTGAGGTCCTCGATCGGGGAGATCTCCTCGAAGATCTCGTCCAGACCGGAGTTGGCGGGGAGGTCCTCCCGGCCGGCGGCCTTCGCCTCGGCGACGCGGGTCTTCCACGCCTCCGAGCCGACGAGCCAGTCGAAGCTCTCGGTCTGCAGTGCGAGCAGATCCGGAACCGTCAGGGTGTCGCTGATCTTGGCGAACGAGAGACGCGATGCGGCGCGTCCGTTCTTGGGTGAGGTGGTGGTTGCGTTGGGCGCAGCAGCCAAGGAAGGAACCTCCGTAGACCCTCGCGGGTCTCAATCTGTGGGATGTGTGGAGTGGGCTCCCGCCGGGCGGGCCGACACCCGCCCTCCACACGCCGCAGGGACCGTTTCGACACGGTCTTCGGGGTGGGGGCTAGAGTGTGGCATCGGCATCCACCATCTGATGCCGGGTTCCGGTGACCTGCCGACCGCAATATGAGGGCGTGGGTACTCGGGAGCGCAAAGTACAAATATAGATGCATCGCGCCACGCCGCGCAAGTGCAGATCCTTGCGTCGTGTCGCGGCGTCCGGTATACGTCCCGGGCAGGCCGCCGTCGGGGTGCCGCGTCCCTCAGACTGAGGGGATGCAGGAACGAACCGGACGCCGACGCGGCGACGACGCCGAGCACCCCCGCGCGGTGCTCTCCAGCGGCTACCTCGCGCAGATCGAGCCCGACCGGCACTCCCCCGATGCCGCGACCCTCGTGGTCGACGGGACGCCGCAGTCGCACGTCGACCTGGCCGATCCGACGCACCTGTCCTTCGAGTACGTGCGCCGCATCGGCCACGCCATCGACCTGCTCGCCCCCGAGGGCGAGGCCGTCACCGCGCTGCACCTGGGCGCCGGGGCGCTCACGCTCCCCCGCTACGTCGCCGCGACCCGGCCGGGCTCGCGCCAGCAGGTCGTCGAGATCGAGGGCGCGCTCGTCGAGCTGGTCCGGGAGGCGCTGCCGCTGCCCCGGGGAGCCCAGATCCGCATCCGCCAGGGCGACGCCCGCGAAGTGCTCGGCAAGCTGCCGCCCGGACTCCTGGGCAGCATCGACGTCGTCGTGGTCGACGTCTTCTCGGGGGCCCGGACCCCGGCGCACGTGACGAGCACGCAGTTCTACTCGGCGATCGCCCCGCTGCTCGCGCCCGGGGGCGTCGTCGCCGTCAACGTGGCCGACGGAGGGGCGCTGGCCTTCGCCCGCGCGCAGGCGGCGACCCTCTCCTCCGTCTTCGCGCACACCGCGATCGTGACCGACACGCAGATGCTCAAGGCGAAGCGGTTCGGGAACGTGGTGATGCTGGCCTCCACCGCGCCGCTGCCGGTCGACGGGCTGCCGCGGCGCCTGGCCTCCGACCCCGCGCCCGCGAAGCTCGTGCAGGGCCGCGAGCTCGACAACTTCATCGCGGGAGCCTCCGCCGTGACGGACGACACGGCCACGCCCTCGCCTCTGCCGGCCCGCAGCGTCTTCCAGGTGCGGCGCGGCTGACCCTCGCCGGATGGGCGCGTCCGGAGGAGAGCCGTGCGCTCCGCCCCGTAAACTGGGTCGGCCCGAGCGGCCGCCCGCTCGTCGCACACGACCCGCGACGCACCGGATCCGCACCCCACGAGGAAGCACTGCTCTGAGCATCATCATCCGCCACGATCCCGCGACGCTCCGCGAGGAGATCGACGTCGACGCCGCCCAGGAGCGCCTCGAGGAGATCGGTGCGCTCCGCTCCCTCGCCGCCCTCACCGAGAAGGCCGAGCTGCTGCGCCTGCTCGGCCGGCTCGACGAGGCCTGGGACCTGGCCAACGAGGCCGTCCGCCGCACCCGCTTCTCGGGCGACCGAGCCGAGCTCCTGACCGCACGCGTCCGCCGGGCCCGGCTCATGCAACTGCGCGGGCGCCCCGACGAGGCCCTCTCGGAGCTCGCGCTGTGCGTCGAGGAGGCGCGCACCCACGAGTGGCACCTCGAGCACTCCTTCGCGCTCAAGCACCGGGCCCTCGCGTCCTTCGAGCTCGGCGAGTTCGGTCGCGCCGCGCGCGACTTCGACGCCGCGACCGTGCTCGGCGAGCGCGTGGGCGTCCCGGAGGAGGAGCTCGAGATCGCACGGTTGGGCTTCGCGGCCGCGACCGAGTTCCAGGGCGGCTCGACGCGCGAGCGGACCGAGGGCACCGCCCGCGGTCGCCGCCGGGCCGACGGCGCCAAGGACGCCGCGGCGACCGACGACTCGGACGGCGCCGAGCGCGCCGACCAGGCCTGACGGCTTTCTCGACGGGACGGCGGGCGCGTGGCCGAGCTGGAGCAGGTCCGGGCGTGGGCCGAGGAGCTCCTCGTCGAGCACCTCGACGACTCCTGGAGCTTCGGCTTCGATCACGCGCGCACGCGGGGCGGCGCCTGCCACTGGAGCGACCGGCGGATCACCCTCTCGCGCCACCTCGCCGCCCGCTGGAGCGACGAGGAGGTGCGGCAGACCCTCCTGCACGAGATCGCGCACGCCCTCGCCGGCCCGACCGCCGGGCACGGAGCCGCATGGCGCGGCATCGCCGCTCGCCTGGGGTACACCGGCTCGCGCACGCACAGCAACCCGACCGCCGACGAGCTGGCGCCGTGGGTGGGCACCTGCCCGAGCGGTCATCTCTTCTACCGGCACCGCCGGCCCTCCCGCCCGCTGGCCTGCGGGCGCTGCGCGCGGCGCTTCGAGGCGGCGAACGCCATCCAGTGGCGCCGGCGCCCGGTCCCGGCGGCGTGAGCGCGACCGGCGAGCCGCGCGCGATCCGCGGTCGCGCGCCCAGCACCGGGCAGTGGCTCGAGGAGGCCGACGGACGGCCCTGGTGGTTCGACTCCGGCAGCCTCGCGCTCGACTTCGCGTTCACCGGCGCGATGCACGGCGCCCCCGGTGAACGGCTGCAGTCGGGCGAGGCGCTCGGCGCCTGGCTCGCCGAACGCTTCGACGCGGTGGACGACGGGGCGCGCGAAGCGGACCTGGCCGACGCCCTGATGCTGCGGGACGCGATCGCGCGGCTGGCGGAGGCCGCCGAGCGGGGCGGCTCCGGGGAGCCGGGGGACATCGACGTGCTCAACCTCTTCGCGGCGATGCCGGACATCCCGCCGATGCTGTCGGGCGGATCGCGGCGGGCCGGCCGGGCGACCGCTGCGGCGCGTCAGGCGCTCTCGACGATCGCGCGGGAGGGGGTCGAGCTGCTGGGCGGATCGGGCGCAGGGCGACTCCGCCGCTGCGACGCGGAGGACTGCCGGATGCTCTACCTGGACACGTCCCGCGCGGGCACGCGCCGCTGGTGCTCGATGCAGCGCTGCGGCAACCGGGCGAAGGTCCGCGCGCACCGCAGTCGGAGCGCGGCGCGCGCGGCCGGCCGCTAGCCGATGACCTGGACCTCTTTCCAGAACGCGACGTAGCCCGAGAAGTCCTTGCCGACGCGGTCGAACGCGGTGGGGTACGGAGTCGGGTAGGACCAGGCGCGGTCCTTCAGCAGGCCGTCGTCGGACTTCACCGAGAAGTACTGGCACTCGCCCTTCCAGGGGCAGGTGTAGGGCGTGTCGCTCGGCTCGAGCAGCTCGGTCGCGACGCTCGAGGGCGGGAAGTACCAGTTCCCCTCGATCGAGATGAGGTCGGAGTCGGGGGCGTCGGCGAGGACGACGTCGTGGAGGACGGCTTTCATGCGGGCCAGCTTTCGGGTTCGGTCGCGGGGCGGTGCGAGCGGGAGCGCTCCGTGCGAACGCTACGCCGCTCCGGGCCCGGCGGTCGAGGGCCCTCAGCGCAGGACGGCGACGTCGGACACCGAGTCGAGACGGGCTGCGGCGGCGACCTCGTCGGCCCGTCCCGACTCCTTCAGCGCACGACCCGACGGCGACGCCGACAGCAGGTGGGCGCAGGCGCGGCGGAGCCCGGCGAACGACGCGGACGCGACCGCCGCGTCGGGCGACGTGTGGTCGATGCCGAGCGTGATGAGGGCGTCGATGAGCGCCCCCGCGGCGAGCTGGTCCTCGAGGGCGAAGCGCGCGGCTCCGTCCTCGTCGACGTCGCCCGCGGCGACCACGTTGACGCTCGTGCGCCCGCCGTTCTCGTGCTGGCGCTCGAGGATCCAGCGGGCGACGGCGGTGCGGTCGGCGAGCCCGGCCCGCACGACGCGGCCCTCGACGCCGTCCAGGGGCAGCTCCGCGCCGCCGGGCAGCGCGTCGACGACGACGGTGATGTGCGCGGGAGCGAGGACGCGCAGCGCCCGCGGGCCCCAGTCGAAGCGGATCTGGTAGGTCGACTGGTCGTGGGCGGAGGACGCGGCGTTCACCCTGACACGGTACCGGGCGCATACACGGCCGAGCGCTCCCGCGCACCCGGTGACGGCACAGGGCCCTGCGGAGGAGGATGGGCGTCGTGAAGGTGATGCTGAAGCACGTGCTCGACACCGACGTGGACTCCGCCTGGCGCGCTCTGCAGAGCCCGGCCGTGTTCCGCGAGGTGATGTCCCCCCTCCTGACCGCCGCGTCGCTGGACGAGGGCGGATTCAGGCCGACGTGGGGGCTGGGCCCGCACGACGTCGCGATGGACGCTCTCGGGATCGTGCCGATGGGCGCGCAGGAGATCGACCTCTCCTACCGGCGCGTGCCGTCGATGCCGGACGTGCGGATCCTGCGCGACAGCGGCGCTCCGCTCTCGGGCGCCCTGCGGCTGATCACCGCGTGGGACCACCGGATGGCGGTCGCTCCGCTCCCGGACGGGCGCACGCTGTTCCGCGACAAGCTCGAGTTCAGCGCCGGGCTCGCCTCGCCCGCGCTGTGGCCGTCGATGTGGGCGTTCTGGCAGTGGCGCGGCATCCGCATCCGCTCGCTGGCACCGACCTGGCGTCACGACGTGGGCGCGGATGCGCGCCCCCGCGGGGAGGCGGCGGAGTGAGCCCCGACGGCACCGCGGAGGAGGAGGTCGAGCTCTCCCGCGCCGAGCTGATCCGCTTCCAGTGGCCCTCGCCGGAGGACGAGGACGACGACTCGGACGAGGTCTCGCCCCGCCGCAGACTCGCGTCGGCCATCGAGGTGGCCGACTGGCGCCGCCACGTGCACGCCCTGTACGCCGAGGTGCGCCGCCTCTCGAACGTGGACCTGCTCGCGGCGCACGCCTCGTGGATCCGCGGGCGCAACGCGCTCTTCGCGCGCCACCCCTCCACTCCGCTGCTGCCGGCGGACCGAGCGCACTTCCGCTCCCTCGCGATCGCTCCCTACGACGCCTCGTGGCGGTTCGAGCTCGAGGTCGCCCCGGCCGAGGAGCCGCGGAGGATGGACGTGGAGACCGGGACGGACGGGACCGTGCCGTTCGAGCTGGTCGGGACCGTCGAGATCCCCCGCGCCGGGACGCTCGACGTCTGGCGGCTCGGCTCCTACGGCGGAGGCCTCTTCCTGCCGGTCAAGGACGCGCTGGCCGGCACCCCCGGCGGCACGTACGGCGGCGGACGCTACCTGCTCGACACCGTGAAGGGCGCCGACCTCGGCCCCGGGAGCGCCCCGTCGACCCTGGTGCTCGACTTCAACTTCGCCTACAACCCCTCCTGCGCGTACGACCCGGCGTGGGCGTGCCCGCTCGCACAGGCCGGCAACACACTCGGGGTCGAGGTGCCGGTGGGCGAGCGCTACAAGGGCTGAACCGCGCCCGGAACGCGGACTCCGATGCGCCGGGGGATCGGAGTCCGCTAGGGTGGTGGGGTGCGAGCGCGAAGTCTGCGCTCCCCCGCGTCGTAGAACGCCCCTTGTCCCCTGAGGACTCTGACCGTCGAGGACCCCGTCCCGACCATCTGGCGCACCGTGCATGAGGCCTCCGGCCGCGCGCACAGCTTCGTACGGCGAACGGATGTGACCACCGTCACCTTCGCCCGAAAGCCGATCACCCGCGCCCGGCCATACGCCTGCGCTGTCGGATCGGCATGATGCCCCGAAAGGCACCATCCATGTCGTCCATCCCCACCTTCGCCGCTCTCGGCGTCCCCGCTCCCCTCGTCTCGGCCCTGACCGCGAACGGCATCACCGAGCCGTTCCCGATCCAGGTCGACACGCTGCCCGACACGCTCAACGGCCGCGACGTCCTCGGACGCGGCAAGACCGGCTCCGGCAAGACCCTCGCCTTCTCGATTCCGATGATCGCCCGCCTCGGCGGCTCGCTCGCCGGCGGCCGTCGCCGCCCGGGACGCCCGCTCGGACTCGTCCTCGCGCCGACCCGCGAGCTCGCCACCCAGATCACCGCGGCCATGCAGCCCCTCGCCGACGCCTACGGCATCGTCACCACGACGATCTTCGGCGGCGTCTCGCAGCAGCGCCAGGTCGCGGCCCTCAAGCAGGGCGTCGACATCGTCGTGGCCTGCCCCGGCCGCCTCGAGGACCTGATGAAGCAGGGCTTCGTCAACCTCGACGCCGTCGAGATCACCGTGCTCGACGAGGCCGACCACATGGCCGACCTGGGCTTCCTGCCCGTCGTCACGCGCATCCTCGACAAGACGCCGCGCGGCGGCCAGCGCCTGCTGTTCTCGGCGACGCTCGACAACGGCGTGGACAAGCTCGTCAAGAAGTACCTGCAGAACGAGGTGCTCCACTCGGTCGACGAGGCCAACTCGCCCGTCGCGCTGATGACCCACCACGTCTTCGAGGTCGACGGCCTCGACTCCAAGAACGCCCTCGTGAAGACCCTCGCGTCCGGCACCGGCCGCCGCATCCTCTTCATGCGCACCAAGCACCACGCGAAGAAGCTCGCCAAGCAGCTCACCGGCCAGGGCATCCCCGCCGTCGACCTGCACGGCAACCTCTCGCAGGTCGCCCGCGACCGCAACCTCGCGGCGTTCGGCGCCGGCGACGTGAAGGTGCTCGTCGCGACCGACGTCGCCGCCCGCGGCGTCCACGTCGACGACGTCGAGCTCGTCATCCACGTCGACCCGCCCATGGAGCACAAGGCGTACCTGCACCGCTCGGGTCGCACCGCGCGTGCCGGCTCGGAGGGCGACGTCGTCACCGTCGTGCTGCCCACGCAGCGCGGCGACGTGAAGACGCTCCTGCGCAAGGCCGCCATCCAGGTCCAGCCCCAGCAGGTCACGGCCGACTCGGCCGCCGTCGCGAAGCTCGTCGGAGACGTCGCGGCCTACGTGACCCCCTCGGCCGTCGTCGAGCCCGTCCGCGGGCAGTCGCAGGGCGGACGCTCGCAGGGTGCGAACGCGCAGCGCAAGCGCGCGGCCCGCACCGACGGCACCGGCTCCGCCCCCCGCGGCGGACGCGGAGAGCGCTCGGCGGCCCCCGCCGGCGGCTCCGACCGTCCCCGTCGCGACCGCACCGCCGGCTCCGACGGAGCCGCTCGCGGCGGCGCCCGAGGCGGACGCACCCGCTCCGCGGCCCCCGCATCGACCTCCGGCGGCTCGCGCTCGTTCTACAGCACCGCGACCGGCGGCGCCTCCTCGGCTGCGCCGGCCCGCGAGGGCTCCGGCGGCGGCGCCCGCCGCGGCGGACGACGCGCGCAGGGCTGAGCTTGTTCGTGCGCCGCGGGGCGGCGCACCGCGGTCGGCTCTCCGAGGTGGTCGCGATTCGCAGAGCGGGTCGCGTCCGCCTACGGCGATCCGCTGACACGCGGATCAC
>NZ_LMNR01000001.1:850070-850141 GCF_001423045.1 Rathayibacter sp. Leaf296 | reverse complement strand
CTCTCCGAGGTGGTTGCGATTCGCAGAGCGGGGTGCGAACGGCTACGCCGATCCGCTCGCACGCGGATCGG
>NZ_LMNR01000001.1:842282-849953 GCF_001423045.1 Rathayibacter sp. Leaf296 | reverse complement strand
CTCTCCGAGGTGGTTGCGATTCGCAGAGCGGGGTGCGAACGGCTACGCCGATCCGCTCGCACGTGGATCGGCGGTTCGCCTCGTGGGTGCTGCTTCGGCGGCACGTTCGGGTGACGCGGGCGCGATGAATGTACAGAAGGCCGGGAGTTCCTCCTGCGGAGTCGTCCGTGGGAGGGGGTCCCGGCCTTCGTCGCTCCTGCAGCCGGTCGAGGGCCGTGCGTAGGCGCGGGCAGCGGGGCATCCCTGTTGCGCGATGCCACGAGGCCCCGAGAGCGCACGGGGCTCGGCACGATGGTCGCCGCGGTCGGTGTACGCAACCGAGGTCAGGAGCGCATCGGCGGCCCAATTCTGCGGGCGGATCGATCCTCGACCTCGGATGCGACCAGACCCCGTCAGCAGACTCGAGGGATGCGTGGAACACCGGCCTGATCTCCGCGACCGATTCCTTCGTCCGGACCTCTGATGACACTGCCGCGCTGTCGACGCCGCGCAGAACGTCGGCCGAGGTCCTTGCTCAGCCACCATCGTGGCTGACGGTCGCTCTCAGCTGACGTACTGCTCACAATCGGAGAGCACCTCGTACTCGCCGCCCCGAGCGCTGTACCTCGAGTCGCTGCCGCACATCCGCACACGTCTCACGCGCGAACCGGCTCCGCACGGCTCCTCGTCATCAGGCTCGCGGCACGCGGCCCCTCCGACGGATGTCGCGGTAGCGCTCCTCTCTCCGAAGGGAGGCACCGAAGCGCACGGCGGAGCCGAACGCGCGATCCGCGTGTCAGCGGATCGCGCTAGGCGGAACGCACGACGCTCCGCGGAAAGCGACCGCCTCCGACGAAAGTCGCGGCGGCGCTTCCTCTCCGAAGGGAGGCGCCGAAGCGCGCGGCGAAGCCGAACGCGCGATCCGCGTGCGAGCGGATCGCGCTAGGCGGAACGCACCACGCTCCACGGAGCGCAACCACCCCTGGAAGCCCACTGCGGTGCGCCGCCACGCGGCGCACGAATCAGCTCAGCCGGCCGACGGACGCCAGGGCCGCGCGGACCAGGGCGCCGCGTCCGCCCTCCATCTCGGCGGAGACGGCGTCGGAGCAGGCCTCGTCGGGGGTCATCCAGGTGAGCTCGAGGGCGTCCTGGCGGGGATCGCAGGTGCCGGTGACAGGGACGACGTAGGCGAGGGACACGGCGTGCTGGCGCTCGTCCGTGAAGGGGCCCATGCCGGGCATGGGGAAGTACTCGGCGACGTGGAAGGGGAGCGGGCTGGCCGGCAGCAGCGGGAAGGCCATGGGGCCGAGGTCCTTCTCGAGGTGCCGGAAGAGGGCGTCGCGCAGCGTCTCTCCGTACATCACCCGGCCCGACACGATCGTGCGCGTGATCTGGCCCGACGCCGTCGCGCGCAGCAGCACGCCCACCTCCGTGACCTGGCCGAGCCCGTCGACGCGCACGGGCACCGCTTCGACGTACAGCAGCGGGAGCCGACGGCGGATCTCGGCGAGTTCGTCGTCGGACAGCCACCCGGAGTTGGGGTCAGGGGTACGCACGCTCATGGAGCCATTCTTACCCGACGTTCATGTCGGTCCGGTTTCGCAGCGGGCGCGGCGGGGCCGGCGGCGATGATGGAGCCATGGGAATCGATCCGAACGCCGTGCTGTGGTCCTCCTCCGAGAAGGACCGGGTGGGACGCCCGCTGCTGGTGCTCCTGCACGGCTACGGCTCGCATGAGGGCGATCTCTTCTCGCTCGGCGCGTACCTGCCGCTGGAGCCGGTGCTCGCGTCGCTGCGCGCCCCGCTCGCCCTGGACGGGCGGGCGAACGCGTGGTGGCCGCTGCGGCTGCCGATGGATCCGGAGGAGTCGCGCACCGATCCGGCCGAGGTCGAGCAGCCGACCCAGGACGTCCTCGACTGGCTGGACGCGCTCGAGCACCCGGGCCCGATCGGACTCCTGGGCTTCTCCCAGGGTGCGGCGCTGGCGGTGCAGCTGCTCCGGCGCGCCCCCGGCCGCTTCACGTTCGCCGTCGCCCTCTCGGGGTTCGTCGTGCCGCTGCCCGAGGGAGACGACGCGGATGAGCGCCTCGCACGGGAGCGCCCGCTCGTGTTCCGCGGTCGCGGCACGCTGGACACGGTCATCCCGGAGAGGGCGGTGACGGAGGGCGACGCGTGGTTCCCGGCGCACACGGAGCTCGACTCGCGCGTCTACGAGGACGTGGCGCACGGCGTGAGCCAGGCCGAGATCGCCGACGTGAGCGCCTTCATCAGCCGCGCGTTCGGTTGAGCCGCCGACGGCGGGCGCCGCGTCAAGGGTTTGCCCGTGGCGGACGCCGCGGCCAGTGTCGGTGGTGGCAGGGAGGATGGAATCATGCCCACCGATCTCGGCGGCAGCGCTCTCGAGCGCTTCTCCCCCGCCACCCGCGCCTGGTTCCAGGGCGCCTTCCCGGCGCCCACCGCGGCGCAGGAGGGGGCCTGGTCGGCGATCTCGTCGGGCTCGCACGCGCTCGTGGTCGCTCCGACCGGTTCGGGCAAGACGCTGTCGGCGTTCCTCTGGGCGATCGACCGGCTCGTGCAGGGCCCGCCGCCGGAGGATCCGCAGCACCGCACCCGCGTCCTCTACGTCTCGCCGCTGAAGGCGCTCGGCGTCGACGTCGAGCGCAACCTCCGCTCCCCGCTCGTCGGGGTCACCCAGACGGCGCTGCGCTTGAACGCCGAGGGCATCGGAGTCGCTCCGTCGACCGTCACGGTCGGCGTCCGCTCCGGGGACACTCCCGCCGCCGAGCGGCGCGTGCTGCAGAAGACGCCGCCCGACATCCTCATCACCACGCCCGAGTCGCTCTACCTGATGCTCACCTCCGCCGCGCGCGAGTCGCTGCGCGGCGTCGAGACCGTGATCGTCGACGAGGTGCACGCCGTCGCCTCGACCAAGCGCGGAGCGCACCTCGCGGTCTCGCTCGAGCGCCTCGACGCCCTGCTGCCCAAGCCGGTCCAGCGCATCGGCCTCTCGGCGACGGTGCGCCCGCGCGAGGAGGTCGCCCGGTTCCTGGCCGGCCGCTCGCCGGTGTCGATCGTGGCGCCGGTGTCCGAGAAGCAGTGGGACCTCACGGTCGTCGTACCGGTCGAGGACATGTCCGAGCTCGGGGCGGCCGCTCCGCAGGAGGGCTCGACCATGGGCGCGACCGGCCCGCAGAGCGGATCGATCTGGCCGCACGTCGAGGAGTCGATCGTCGACCGCGTGCTCGCGCACACCTCCTCCATCGTCTTCGCCAACTCGCGCCGGCTCGCCGAGCGGCTCACCGCCCGGCTGAACGAGATCTACGCGGAGCGCCGCGAGGCCGACCTCGAGCGGGCCCGCGCGGCGGCCGAGCCCGTCGCCGTCGGGGCCCTCGTCGACGAGGCGATCGGATCGATGGCCACGGGGGCGTCCCGCCGGGCCCCGGCCGAGCTCATGGGCGCGGCCGGCGGCACGAGCGGCTCCGGGCAGTCCGCTCCCGACGACGAACCGCTGCTCGCCCGCGCGCACCACGGCTCCGTCAGCAAGGAGCAGCGGGCGATCATCGAGGACGACCTGAAGTCCGGCCGCCTCCGCTGCGTCGTCGCCACGTCGAGCCTCGAGCTCGGGATCGACATGGGCGCGGTCGACCTCGTCGTGCAGGTCGAGACGCCGCCGTCGGTCGCGAGCGCCCTCCAGCGCGTCGGACGCGCGGGCCACCAGGTCGGCGAGGTGTCGCGCGGCGCCTTCTACCCCAAGCATCGGGCCGACCTGCTGCACTCCGCGGTCACCACCGAGCGGATGCGCTCCGGGCTGATCGAGGCGATCCAGGTCCCCGCGAATCCGCTCGACATCCTCGCGCAGCAGACCGTCGCCGCCACGGCACTCGAGGCGCTCGACGTCGACGACTGGTTCGACACGGTCCGTCGCAGCGCGCCGTTCGTCTCGCTGCCCCGCTCCGCCTACGAGGCGACCCTCGATCTGCTGTCCGGCCGGTACCCCTCCGATCAGTTCGCGGAGCTGCGGCCGCGACTCGTCTGGGACCGCGACGCGAACACGCTGACCGGACGGCCCGGTGCGCAGCGCCTGGCCGTCACGAGCGGCGGCACGATCCCCGACCGCGGGCTCTTCGGCGTCTTCATGGTCGGCGAGCCCGGCTCGACCGGCAACCGCGTCGGCGAGCTCGACGAGGAGATGGTCTACGAGTCGCGCGTCGGCGACGTCTTCGCGCTCGGAGCGACGAGCTGGCGGATCCAGGAGATCACCTACGACCGCGTGATCGTCACGCCCGCCTTCGGCGAGCCCGGTCGCCTCCCGTTCTGGAAGGGCGACTCCCAGGGCCGGCCCGCCGAGCTCGGCGAGGCGATCGGCGCGTTCACCCGCGAGCTCGGCGGGTCGGCCGCCGATCCCGCGCGAGCGCGCTGCGCCGAGGCGGGCCTGGACGAGTACGCCACGAACAACCTGCTGTCCTTCCTCGACGAGCAGCGGATCGCCACCGGGCAGATTCCGGACGACCGCACGCTGGTGCTCGAGCGCTTCCGCGACGAGCTGGGCGACTGGCGGCTCGTGCTCCACTCGCCGTACGGCATGCAGGTGCACTCCCCGTGGGCCCTCGCCGTCGGCGCGCGCGTGCGCGAGCGGCACGGGGTCGACGGAGCGGCGATGGCCGGCGACGACGGCATCGTCGTCCGCATCCCCGACACCGAGTCGGAACCCCCCGGCGCCGAGCTGTTCCTGTTCGAGCGCGACGAGCTCGAGTCGCTCGTGACGAGCGAGGTCGGCGGGTCGGCCCTCTTCGCCGCCCGCTTCCGCGAGTGCGCGGCGCGGGCGCTGCTCCTGCCCCGCTACAACCCCGGCAAGCGGTCACCGCTCTGGCAGCAGCGTCAGCGCGCCGCGCAGCTCCTCGACGTCGCGCGCACCTACCCGACGTTCCCGATCATCCTCGAGACGGTGCGCGAGTGCCTCCAGGACGTCTACGACCTGCCCGCGCTGCTGCGCCTGGCCGCGCGGCTCGACGGACGCGAGCTGCGGATCCTCGAGGTCGAGACGCCGACCGCGAGCCCGTTCGCCCGGTCGATGCTCTTCGGCTACGTCGCAGCGTTCATGTACGAGGGCGACAGCCCGCTCGCCGAGCGCCGGGCCGCCGCGCTGTCGGTCGACGCGGCGCTGCTGGGCGAGCTGCTCGGCCGGGCCGAGCTGCGCGAGCTGCTCGACCCGGTCGTCCTCGCGCAGATCGAGCGCGAGCTGCAGCGCGTCGAACCGGAGCGGCGTCTGCGCGGGCTCGAGGGCGCGGCCGACCTGCTCCGCCTGCTCGGTCCGCTGACGATGGACGAGCTGGGCGAGCGCCTCGTCGAGGAGTCCGTCGCATCGGCGGACGTCGCGGCCGCTCCTCCGATCGGGCGCGAGACGCTCGAGGCGGTCGTCGCACAGCTCGTGAAGGCGAAGCGCGTCCTGCCCGTCGGCCTCGGCGGCGAGCAGCGCTACGCCGCGATGGAGGATGCGGCGAGGCTCCGCGACGCCCTCGGCGTGCCCCTGCCGATCGGCGTGCCGGTCGCATTCATCGACCCGGTGCGCGATCCGCTCGGCGACCTCGTCGCCCGCTACGGGCGCACCCACGGCCCCTTCACCGCCGCCGCCGTCGCGACGAGGCTCGGCCTCGGCGTCGCGGTCGTCACCGACACGCTCCGCCGCCTCTCGGGCGAGCGGCGGGTGACCGAGGGCGAGTTCCGGCCGAACGGCACGGGCAGCGAGTGGTGCGACGCCGAGGTGCTCCGCCGGCTCCGGAGCCGCTCGCTCGCCGCGCTCCGCAAGGAGGTCGAGCCGGTCGACGGCGCGACCTACGGACGGTTCCTTCCGGCCTGGCAGCACGTCGGCGGGTCGCTCCGCGGCATCGACGGCGTCGCCTCCGTCATCGACCAGCTCGCCGGAGCGCCGATCCCCGCGTCGGCCTGGGAGACGCTGATCCTGCCCTCCCGCGTCCGCGACTACTCCCCCGCCCTGCTCGACGAGCTCACCGCCACCGGCGAGGTGCTCTGGGCCGGCGCCGGCACGCTGCCCGGCAACGACGGCTGGGTGAGCCTGCACCTCGCCGAGACGGCCGGGCTCACCCTGCCCATCCCCGGCGAGACGCTGCCGCTCGGGGAGCTGCAGCAGGAGATCGTCGGGGTCCTCGGCTCCGGCGGCGGCTACTTCTTCCGCCAGCTGTCCGACGCGGTCGGCTCGACCGACGACTCCGCCCTGGTCGATGCGCTCTGGGAGCTCGTCTGGGCGGGGCTGCTCACCAACGACACGCTCGCCCCGCTGCGCACCCTCGTCGGCACCAGCGGAGGAGCGCACCGCCAGCCGCGCGCGCCCGCCCGCGCCCGCGCTCCCCGCGGCCGCATGATGACCCGGCCGACCATGCAGACGCGGGTCGGCCCGCCGACCGCGGGCGGCCGCTGGTCGATCGTGCCGCTCGCCGAGTCCGACCCGACGATCCGCGGTCACGCGCTCGGCGAGGTGCTGCTCGAGCGGTACGGCATCGTCACGCGCGGCTCCGTGCAGGCGGAGGGCGTGCTCGGCGGCTTCGCGCTCGCCTACAAGGTGCTCAGCGGCTTCGAGCAGCAGGGCCGCGCCCGCCGGGGCTACTTCATCGAGAAGCTCGGAGCCGCCCAGTTCGGCACCGCGGGCAGCGTCGACCGGCTGCGCACCTTCGTGCCGCAGGACGACGCGCGCGACCGGCCCCGGCCGGTGCTGGCCCTCGCGGCGACCGACCCCGCGAATCCGTTCGGCGCGGCGCTGCCGTGGCCGCAGGGCGAGGGGCACCGGCCCGGACGCAAGGCCGGCGCACTCGTCGCGATCGTCGACGGCGAGCTCGCCGTCTACCTCGAGCGCGGCGGCAAGACCGCGCTCACCTTCACGAGTGACGAGACCGCGCTCGCCGACGCGGCCGGCGCGTTCGCCCAGCTGGTGCGCTCCCGCGGGGTCGAGAAGCTCACCGTCGAGAAGGTCGACGGCGAGTTCTCCCTCGGCACCGCGCTGGGCGACGCCCTCGTCGCGGCCGGCTTCGTCGCGAACCCGCGCGGACTCAGGATGCGCGCGTGAGCGCCGGGAGGAGCCCGCGTGCCCGAGGGTGACACCGTCTACCGGTCGGCGCACAACCTGGCGGAGGCGCTCGACGGCCAGGTGCTGACGACCTGCGACGTCCGCGTGCCGAAGTACGCGACCGTCGACCTCACCGGCGAGACGATCGACTCCGTGGTCCCCCGGGGCAAGCACCTGCTGATGCGCGTCGGCGAGGCGCTGATCCACTCGCACCTCAAGATGGAGGGCAGCTGGCACCTCTACCCGCTCGGCGGCCCGCGGCCGAAGTGGCACCGCCCCGCGTTCCAGGCGCGGATCGTTCTCGAGACCGACCAGTGGCAGGCCGTCGGCTTCGAGCTGGGGCTCCTCGAGATCGTCCCCCTGTCGGCCGAGGAGGACGTCGTGGGCTACCTCGGTCCTGACCTGCTCGGGCCGGACTGGGATCCGGACGAGGCGCTGCGCCGCCTCTCGGCCGACCCCGATCGGCCGATCGGGCTGGCGCTGCTCGACCAGCGGATCATGGCCGGCCTCGGCAACGTCTACCGTGCCGAGCTCTGCTTCCTCCGCGGCGTGCTGCCGACCCGACCGGTCGGCGAGTCCGGCGACCTCGTGCGGATGATCGCCCTGGCGAAGAA
>NZ_LMNR01000001.1:840732-842245 GCF_001423045.1 Rathayibacter sp. Leaf296 | reverse complement strand
CACCACGACCGGCAACCTCCGCCCGGGTCAGCAGCTCTGGGTGTACGGGCGCGACCGCAGGCCGTGCCGGCGCTGCGGCACGCCGATCAGGCAGGGTGAACTGGGCGACAGCGAGCTGCAGCTGCGGGTCACCTACTGGTGCCCACACTGCCAGAAGTGACCGACCCCGACAGAACCGACAGAGAAGCAGGTGCTTGTCGCGCTTTTTTCACTGCCGAGAAGGAGCATGGGGAAGGTCATCGTCGAGATCCCCCGACCACAGCACTCCCTCTGCGTCAGCTCGGACGAAGTTAATTCCGTCGCCGAGAGGCTCTGAGATGCTCTCCTGAATCTCGGCCGCTCCTGAACGGGCATCGATTCCCAAGTCGGCGTCGAAGAATCGGCGTAGGCCGAGGACGAGATCAGGGTCGAAGCTACTCCGATAGATGACGGCGAGGTGCGCTGCCCCATCCACCCACGCAGCAAGAATTTCGGGGGTTCGGTCATCCGGCCCGATGTCCCGCGCCACGAAGTCGAAGAACAACGTCAAAATCCTCTGAGCCAAGTCTGTTTCGTGCAACATACCTCCTGGCAATGAGCTTTGCTCAATACTAGCATGAGGAGCACAATGAAACAGACGATCTTACGGGGCATCAGCGTCGTACTCACCACCCTCGGCCTGCTCGTCGGTGCAGCGGCACCGGCAGAAGCAGCCCAGCCCCCGAAGGGGTACCAGACCGACCAGGTGATGGCGACAGTTGAAAATCCTCGGTTGGGTAAGATTCTCCTGCGTCGCGGCTTCTGGGACGCGGACATTCAGCGAGGATTCGGGATGGATAAGGCGTGGCACAAGCACGCATTGACCTCCCGTGCAGCCCAGAAGGTGCTCCTCGGCTCCACGAATAACAAAAAACAATCGAATGGCAACTTCGATCTTCGGACGTACGTCGGCAAAGACGATTGCAAGGACCAGTGGAACTGCACCCTGAGAGAACAGATGCTCGTTCACGCGATTTTCGATCCGACGACCTATACCAGCTATCATGGCTGGCCGGTCAATGGCAAATTGGGCATGGTGACCGCCTATTGTGACAACAATGGCATCGAGAAGTGTCCGCGATGGGTGACCTACGCACTCACCAATCCCGGTAAAACGAATCCCTATCGTCTCAGCGGCGAGAGCACCGAGAAGTCCGGGCCGACTCCCCTGCCGGCGCCGGCGGAATCGACCCGACGATCGCAAGCCGACTCGCCCGTCCTCAAGTGGAGCTACAGCGAGCTGGCGCGGACGGTCACCAGGCCGTAGCGGCTCCATCACTCGTCACTGAGGACAGCGGACCTGGACTTCCGTTCACCGATCCTCACAGGTCTCGAGTTCGCTGTCGACGAGCACCCGCCCTGCCGAACCCGAGGGTGAGACTCCGCCTTCGCGGTCGGCAGGGACGGGCGAGAGACAGGGGAACGGTCGGGATTTCACCTCAAGGCCGCACCGAACGTGCTGCGGGCCAGCACGCCCGCAGCACCTGGCGAAGAG
>NZ_LMNR01000001.1:759151-840677 GCF_001423045.1 Rathayibacter sp. Leaf296 | reverse complement strand
CACCACGACCGGCAACCTCCGCCCGGGTCAGCAGCTCTGGGTGTACGGGCGCGACCGCAGGCCCTGCCGGCGCTGCGGCACGCCGATCAGGCAGGGCGAGCTCGGCGACAGCGAGCTGCAGCTGCGGGTCACCTACTGGTGCCCGCACTGCCAGAACTGACGGACCCCCCGGGGGGTCCGTCTCCGGCCGATCCCGGTGCGGATCGCGCCTCAGGGGACGGAGCTCCCCCCACTCGGGCATCCTGATCCCTGAGCATCGCTCATCTCCCTCGCGGATCATCTCGATCCGGGGTCCTTCGTCGATGCCTCGCGCCATCTCTCCACCTCGATCACGCCAGTGTCCTCGCCCGACGAGTCGAGTCGCTCCCGGGAACCCATTCTTGTGTGGCCCTACCCGAGAGCACGAGAGCGAGACCACCATGACCCGACCCCCCTCACACGCCACTCCCGCCACGATCCACCGCCGGACGGTCCTCGTCGGCGCGACCTGGACCGTCCCCACGATCGCGGTCGCGATCGCCGCACCCCTGGCCGCCGCATCCGGCGGTACTCCGTCCGTCTCGCCCGCGGACGGCACCGTGATCACCACCTGGAAGGGCGATCACCACTACGGCAGCGGCAACTCGAACTCCCAGCGGCGCTCCTACGATCTGCCCGTAGCTGTCACCGACGCGTCCGGCGCCGCCGTCGCGAACGCGACCGTCACGGTCGTCGCGACCGGTCGCAACCGCGACGGCGACCTCCTCGGCGTCTACGCCTCTCCGGCACCGTCGAACGGCGGACCCGAGAGCAGTCCGCACCCGTCCGCGACGATCACGACCGGCGCGACCGGCGTCGCCCTGTTCGCCGTCAACACGCAGAACCTGTCGTCGAGCGAGCGCCCCGCCCAGGCCCTCCTCACCATCACGGTGACCACGCCCGGCGGATCCACGACCTCGGTCGTGACGGTGCACCTCACCGAGACCGACTGACCGCCACCACCGACCGGCCGGAGATCCCGTCGGTCGTCCCGTGGGTGAGGTCCGCTCTCCCTCCCCCTCGGGGCGTCCCGCGGAAGCGGGTGCTACTCCGCCTTCGCCGCGCGCGGGGAGGGCACGTGCGCGCTGTGGACGGACAGCTCGAGCCGCTCGACCGACTCGACTCGCGGCGCGACCTCTCCGCCGTTCGCCACGATCCAGCTGCCGACCAGCAGCAGCTCGTCCTGGCCCGCGGTCAGCGGTCCGCTGACGGTGAAGGTGCCGAGCGTCGGAGTCGAGAACGTGACGCGCACGGGATCCCCGTGCTGCAGCCCGTCGACCGACCGCGCCCCCGCCGGCGCTTCGGGCGCCGCCGCCAGCGCCAGGCTCTGCACCTCGGTGCCGGTGCCGAGGAACACGTCGGCGATGACGAGCTCGCCGCCCACCGCGCGGCCGACGACGCCCTCGATGCCGTAGAGGCCGTAGCGGGGCGAGCGGATGAGCATCCGCACGTCGTCGCCGACGCCGATCTCGGCGAGCGCTCCCCGGATCGACTGCACGTCGCGGCGGGCGGGAGCGGAGGCGAGGGCGTCGAGGATCTGCATCCGATCAGGGTAGCCCGCCGATCGGCGCCGCCTCGGGGAGGGTGCGCCGGAACGACGAAAGCCCCGCCGGAGCAGGGCTTTCGAGAGGTGCGGAGTCGGTGGGATTTGAACCCACGGAACCCAATAAAGGGTTCTCCACCTTAGCAGGGTGGTGCACTCGACCGGACTATGCGACGACTCCCGAGCGCCCGCAGGGCGAACGCACGACGACCATCATAACCGTACGCGGCGCACCGGGACGACACCGCCGGCGCGGGCTACTGCTCGTCGAGGGTGCGGCCGACGGTGCACGTCTCCTGCTGCGCGGTCTGGCCGGTGACGTCGCTCGGGAGCACGACGGCGGTCCCCTCCGGCGCCGGGGTGTCGGAGGCGGCATCGGGCGGCTCCACCGCGGGAGGAGCCTCGGACGCCGGGTCGGACGGGGCGGGCGTCGCGCCGCCGGCCGCCTCCGAGCCGCCTCCGGTCGTGCCGGTCAGCGCGATCGGCTGATCGGCCTGCAGCGCCGCGGTCAGCGTCGCCGCCGCCTCCTCGCTCGGGTAGACGCCGTTGCCCTCGATGAAGGTGGGGTACTGCACGAAGACGACGTCGGCGAGGTCGACGTCCTTCACCGCCAGGCCGATCGAGACCATCGTGTTGACGTTCTCGAGCGACGTGGACAGCTGCATGTTCGAGACGGCGGCCTTCGCGAGACCGTAGAGGGCGACCGGGTTCGAGAGCGTCGACGCGCTCTTCACCTTGCGCACGAGCGACGAGAGGTAGACCTGCTGACTCGAGATGCGGGTGAGGTCGCTGCCGTCGCCCACGCCGTGGCGGGTGCGGAGGAACGCCAGGGCCTCGGCCCCGACGAGCGTGTGCGTGCCGGCCGCGAGGGTCAGCCCGGTGTACTCGTCCTCGAGCGGGGTGGCGACGCAGACGTCGACTCCGCCGACCGCGTTCGACATCTCGATGACGCCGTCGAACTGGATGAGTGCCGCGTACGGGATCTCGAGCCCGGTCAGCTGCTCGACCGTCTGCACGGTGCAGGCGAGCCCGCCGGACTCGAGCGACTGGTTGATCTTCTCGGAGCTCACCGCCTCGGTCACCGCTCCCGTCTCGGGATCGGTGCACGACGGGATGGGCACGTACAGATCGCGCGGGAAGCTGACCACCTCGACCGAGGAGTGATCCTCGGAGATATGCAGCAGCATCGTCACGTCGTTGAGGTTCTCGGTGCGGTCGCCGAACGCGCCCGCCTCCGACCCCTCGGCGCTGTCGCTGCCGGCCAGGAGGATGTTGACGCCGCCCTCGATCGCGCCGATCTCGGGGACCGGACTGCCGGCCTCGAGGTCGACGGAGGGGCGGGCGCTCCCGGCGATCATCGACACGGCGATCGCGACGATGCAGACCGTGCTGAGCACGCCGACGCCGACGCAGGCGGCGAGGATCCGGCCGAGCCGACGCAGACCGCTCTGCGGGCGCAGCCGGCCGTGGCGGGCGGCGGTCCTGCGCGACGGGGCTTCGCTCATCGGATGGGTCTCCCTCTCGGTGTCGCCGCGGGAGTCGCTCCGTGCTCCTCCCCGGCGGTCGGGCGCTCGAGGAGGGGCGTCTCCCGGGGACCGGGCCCGCCTCGGCTCAGCCGAAGAATCCGACCGAGCAGGTCTGCTGGTCGGCGCTCTGGCCGGTCACCGAGTCTGGCAGCGCAACCTTGGATTCGCCCGCGGGAGCCGGCACCGGGGTGCCCGGGGTCGCCTCCGCCGTCGCGAGCGGCTCGGCGGTCGCGGGACCCGCCGGGATCTCGGACTGCGCGGGCGCCGGAGCGGCGGGCGCTCCCTCGACGACGGCGCCGCCGCCGGTGCCCCCGGTGATCGCGATCGGCTGGTCGGTCTGCAGCGCGGTGGCGAGCACGTCGCCCGCGGTGCGCTCGGGAACGACTCCGCCGTAGGTCCCGGCCGTCGGGTACTGCGCGAACACCACGTCGGCGAGGTCCACATCGCTCAGGGCGAGGCCCATCTGCACCATCGTGTTGACGTTGTTGAACTCGGTCGAGAGCGTCATGTTGCCCAGCGCCGCCTTGGCCAGGCCGTAGAGGGCGACGGGGTTCAGGAGGGTGTCGGCGCTCTTGATCTCGCGCACCAGCGACGAGAGGAAGACCTGCTGGTTGCTGATGCGGGTCAGGTCACTGCCGTCGCCGATGCCGTGGCGGCTGCGGAGGAACTGCAGCGCGGCCATGCCCTCCAGAGAGTGGGTGCCGGGCGTGAGGTAGGTGTTGGTGTACGGATCGGCGATCTCGGTGGCGACGCAGACCTCGACCCCGCCGACCGCGTTCGACATCTCGATGACGCCGTTGAACTGCACGACCGCTCCGTAGTCGACGCGCACGCCCATGAGATCCTCGACCACTCCGGCGACGCAGCCCAGGCTGACGTCCTTGCCCATCGCCTCGTTGATCTTGGTGTCGAACCGCTCGGGGATCGGCTCGCCGGTCGCCGCGTTCACGCAGGAGGGGATGTCGACGTACATGTCGCGGGGGAAGGAGACGACCGTGGCGTTGGTGTGGTCGGCGGAGACGTGCAGGAGCATGTTGACGTCGTTCAGGACGCTGGTCTCCTGGTCGGGGTCGCCGTAGGCGTCTCCCTGCCCCTGACGGGAGTCGCTGCCCACGACGAGGACGTTGAAGCCGCCCTCGAGGGCGCCGATCTCGGGCGCCGCTCCTGCGGCCCCGACGCTGGACCCGGCGGCGATGGGGTGCAGATCGACGGAGGGCTGCGCGGACTGCACGAGGAGGGTCGCGGCGATCGCGACGACGGAGATCGAGGCGGCGATGCCGACTCCGGAGACCGCTGCGGCGGCCTTCACGAGGGTGCGGGGGACGCTGTGCCGCTTCTGCCGACCGTGCCGGACGTAGGGACGCGGGGACCGCGCCGACTCGTCCGCGGCGGATCGATCCGTCGAAGGGCGCGTCCTGAGCATCCGTCTCCCGTTCGCGTGCTGGGTGCTGCCTGATTCCTGCGCGCCGCAGCCGGGCGGGGTGCCACCGGCGTGTGCGCGTCGGGACATAGTACCCGGCGGGCTGCGGAACGGTCGGGGAGGCGGGATCCCGCGACCCGTCGGGCGGGAGCGGATCGCGACACGCCGGTAGCGTGGAACCGATCCCGGCGAACGGACATACCTGGACATGACCACCTCCTCACCGCCGCGGGACACCGCCGGGTCCAGCTGGGCCTCCGTGCTCGCGGGCGACCCCGACGGTTTCGGCCGGCTCTACGACACCTTCCGGCACCGCGTCTTCTGGCACGCGCTGCGGCATACCGGCGCCCTGCACGACGCCGAGGACATCGCCGCCCTCGTCTTCCTGGAGGCCTGGCGCAAGCGCGCAGGCATCCGTCTGGTCGACGGGTCGCCGCTGCCCTGGCTGCTCGCCACGACGAACAACGTCGCCCGCAACGTGGACCGCTCCCGTCGCCGGCACCGGATCGCGCTGAGCCGGCTCCCCCTGCACGAGGAGTACGGCGAATTCACCGACGACTTGGACCGGCGGATGGACGACGCGCCGCTCCGCGAGGCGATCCGCTACGCCTTCGCCGGGCTCTCCCGGCGAGATCAGGACGTGCTCTCGCTCTGCGTCGTCGCCGAGATGCCCGTCGCCGAGGCCGCCGCGGTGCTCGGCGTCCCCGTCGGGACCGTGAAGTCCCGCCTCTCCCGCTCCAAGGCGAAGCTCGCCGCCCTGATCGCCGACCTCACCGCCGACGCCGCCACCGATGGAGGTGCCCGATGAACGACAAGCCCGTCATCGATCCCGCTCGCGATCGCGCCTTCCGCGCGATGATCGTCGAGAACGCCCGCGCCGGGAGCGCCCGGCCGTCGCTGCGCGGTCGCGCCTCCCTGCTGATCGGCCTCGTCGTGGCCGCACTGCTCGTCTCGGGCGGCGGAGTCGCCCTCGCGTTGACGGGCGTCCTCCCCGGCCCGGTCTCCGCACCCGCTCCGGTCGAGACGGTGACCGTCACTCCGACTCCCACGCCGACTCCCACTCCGACGACCGCGCCGGCACCGCCCGCGGAACCTGAGCCGACGCCGACCCCGACGGCCGTCGATGCCGGCAGCTGGACCCTCGGCTTCGACGGTGTCGGCCCGATCGCCTTCGGCGGCACGACGGCGTCGGCGACCGCGGCGCTGGACACGACGGACCTCGTGCCGTTCGACTTCGGCGTCGAGGAGTGCCGGGCCGACTACCGGCAGCTGCCGGGCAACGACCGCTCGTTCGTCGGCGTGGACTCCGACGAGGCGGGTGCCGTGGACGGCATCGTGGTCGCCGACTACCCGAGCGACGAGGGAGTCCAGCTCGGAGGAGCACTGCCCCGCACCGCGGAGGGAGTCTCGACCGGTTCGACCCGGGAGGAGCTCCTCGCCGCCTACCCCGACCTCGTCGAGGAGGCGCCGGTCGCCGGAGACGGTCTCTACTCGCTGACGGGACCCGAGGGGCGCACCCTCTGGTTCCGGGTCGCGAGCACCACGGAGACGGTGGCGGCCATCACGCTGACCGCCTTCTCGGACTACACGATCGGAGGCTGCGGCGCGTAGGGAAGGGGCGTCCCGCCGCGGGCTGCGCTCCCGTGGCGGACGTCGCGCTCCCGCGTGATCCGGCGGAGGGCGTGGGATTCGAACCCACGAGACATCTCTGCCCACCAGTTTTCAAGACTGGCTCCATCGGCCGCTCGGACAGCCCTCCCGGCCGCGCTCCCGAGGGGCGCGACAGTCGATGGTAACCGACAGGCGTCCCGCGGGCGGGGACCGCGTTCGTAACCGAGGGCGGGAGCGTCGCGGCGACGCTGAGGGCCGTCGGCGGGCGCTCCCGGCCTCGGTTCGGGACGGCGCGGGTCAGCGCAGGGCCGACAGGGCGGCGGCGACGCCGTCCTCCTCGACCGGGGGGATCACGGCCGAAGCGACCGCGCGGACCTCGTCGGGCGCCTGGCCCATGGCCAGGCCGGCGCCGTGTTCGGCGGCCCAGGTGAGCATCTCGATGTCGTTGCGGCCGTCGCCCAGGGCGACGACGTCGGAGCGGTCGATGCCCAGCTCCTCGCGGACGACCTCGAGGGCGGTCGACTTGTTCACTCCGTGGGGAGCGATGTCGAGCCACGCCGTCCAGCCGATGGCGTAGCTGACCTGGTGCAGGCCCATCTTCTCGACGAGGCCGGAGAACTCGTCGATGCCGGTCTCGGGCGAGATGACGACGACGCGGGTGCAGAGACGGCCCAGGAGCTCCTCGAACGGGACGTGGGTGGTCTCGACGCCCATCACCGCGCCTCCGGGGAACGCCTCGGTGTAGAAGAAGGCGCCGTGCTCGTCCTCGACGGCGTAGTGCGCCTCCGGGAGGAAGCGGAAGATGTTCTGCAGCACCTCCGTGGGGTCGAAGGTCTTGACGATCTCGGGGCGGTAGCCGCCCTCGACGCCCTCGTCGCGGCGCAGGGTGACCGCGCCGTTGCAGCAGATCACGTACTCCGGAGCGATGCCCAGGCGCGCCACGACGGGCAGCGTCGACGCGGGCGAGCGGCCCGTGGCGAGCATGACCTCGTCACCCTGGCGCTGGACCCGCAGGATCTCGTCGATCACTGCGTCGGTGATGGTGCCGTCCTCGTGCATGACGGTGCCGTCGATGTCGAGCGCGACGAGGCGACGACCGGAGGCGGCGCTCATGCCGTGGCGACCGGCTCGAGGACCTCGAGGCCCCCGAGGTGCGGGCGCAGCGCCTCCGGGACCACGACCGAGCCGTCGGCGCGCTGGTGCGTCTCGAGCAGGGCGACGATCCAGCGGGTGGTCGCGAGCGTGCCGTTCAGGGTCGCGACGGGAGCGGTCTTCCCCGACTCGGTGCGGTAGCGGGTGTCGAGGCGGCGGGCCTGGAACGTGGTGCAGTTCGAGGTCGACGTGAGCTCGCGGTAGGCGTCCTGGGTGGGCACCCACGCCTCCACGTCGAACTTGCGCGCGGCGCTCTGGCCGAGGTCGCCGGCGGCGGTGTCGATCACGCGGTAGTGCAGACCGAGGCTCTGCAGCATGCCCTCCTGGTAGGAGAGAAGGCGCTCGTGCTCGGCCTCCGCGTCCTCGGGCAGCGTGTAGACGAACATCTCCAGTTTGTTGAACTGGTGCACGCGGATGATGCCGCGGGTGTCGCGACCGCCCGAGCCGGCCTCGCGGCGGTAGCAGGTGCTCCAGCCGGCGTAGCGCTTGGCTCCGCCGGCGAGGTCGAGGATCTCGTCGCTGTGGTAGCCGGCGAGCGCGACCTCGCTGGTGCCGGTGAGGTAGAGGTCGTCGTCGCGGAGGCGGTAGACCTCGTCGTCGTGCTCGCCGAGGAACCCGGTGCCGTCCATGATCTCGGGCCGCACCAGCGTGGGGGTGATCAGCGGGGTGAAGCCGGCCTCGAGCGCGCGCTCCAGGCCCAGGTTCATCAGGGCGATCTCGAGGCGGGCGACGAGGCCCTTGAGGAAGTAGAAGCGCGCGCCGCTGACCTTCGCACCGCGCTGCATGTCGATGCCGTCGAGGAGCTCGCCGATCTCGAGGTGGTCGCGCGGCTCGAAATCGAAGACGGGGCGCTCGCCGACCGTCTTCACGAGCTCGAACTTGTCCTCGCCGCCGGCCGGCACGCCGTCGATGATCGGGTTGGCGATGCGCTTCACGAGCGAGGTGAAGCGCTCGTCCGCCTCCGCCGCCTCCTGCTGGGCCTGCTTGGCGCCGGCGGCGAGGCGCTGCGCCTCCTGCACGAGGGCGGCCTTCTCGTCCTTCGGGGCCTTCGCGACGGTCTTGCCGAAGGCGTTCTGCTCGGCGCGCAGCCGCTCCGCCTCGGTGATCGCCGCGCGGCGCACGCGGTCGGCCTCGAGGGCCTCGTCGACGAGCTCGACGGAGTCGCCGCGCGCCTCCTGCGAGCGCTTGAGGACGTCCGGGTTCTCGCGGAGAAGTACGGAATCAATCACCCCGGCAGTTTAGCCGGGGCGCGCATCCCGGCCTCCCCACCTGGGGATCGACCGAGCAGTGCCATCCGATCGGGGGCACTGCTGCGAATCTTGTGAGTCCCCTCCCCCGCCCCGCCCCCGAACGGAACCACCGCATGACCGACTCGACCGCTCCCGTCCTCGTCGCCCGCGACGGCCCGATCGCCCGCGTCGTGCTGAACCGCCCCGACGCCCTCAACTCGATCGACCTCGGCTTCGCCTCGCTGCTCCTCGAGACGGTCCTCGAGCTCGACGCCGATCCCGACTGCACGGTCATCGTGATCGAGGCGGCCGGTCGGGCGTTCTGCACCGGCGGCGACGTCTCGGCGATCATGGGGGCCGCCGAGCCCGAGCTGTACCTCCGCGAGCTGGCCACGGTGTCGGCCGAGGTGTTCCGCGTGCTGGAGCAGACGGACGCCGTGGTGGTCTGCGCCGTCGACGGGATGACGGCCGGTGCGGGCATCGCGTTCGTCCTCGCGGCCGACATCGTCGTCGCGACTCCCGGAGCGGTGTTCCTCAGCGCCTACGGCGACGTGGGGCTCGTCCCCGACTGCGGAGTGACGGTCTCGCTCCCCCGCACGATCGGCCGCCGCCGCGCGCTCGACTTCACCCTCTCGGGGCGTCCCGTCCGCGCGATCGAGGCGCTGGAGTGGCAGCTCGTCACCGAGATCGTGCCGCGCGCCGATCTCGCGGGTCGGATCGACGAGCGTGTCAGGGCTCTGGCCGCGCGTCCCGCCCACGTGGCCGCCGCCACCAAGCGGCTGCTGCGCACCGATCCGCTCGTGCACGCCGAGCGCCTCGAGGAGGAGGTCGACGTGCTGATCGAGCTCCTCGGGACGCCGCAGACGCGGGCGCTGCTCGGCGCCGAGCACGACCGCCAGAGCGCGCGTCGCGCCCGCACCACCGCCGGGGTGTAGCCCTCCCAGCCGGAGCGGCGCCGTAGCCCGCTACCGTTCCTCCATGACGGAGACCGGATCCAGGCGCGCGGCGGTCGTCGTGAACCCCTCGAAGGGCGACCAGGCGCGGCTGCGGCACCTCGTGGCGACGGCCGAGCAGGAGCACGGCTGGGCGCCGACCGTCTGGTTCGAGACGACCCCGTCCGAGACCGGAGCGACGCAGGCCCGCGCGGCGACCGCCTCCGGGGTCGACGTCGTGCTGGCCGCGGGAGGCGACGGCACGGTGCGCTCGGTCGCGGAGGGGCTGCGCGGCTCCGGCACCGCCCTGGCCGTGCTGCCGTTCGGCACGGGCAACCTGCTCGTACGGAACCTCGGCCTGCCCCTGGGCTTCGAGGAGGCGGTGCGGGTCGCGTTCGGCGGCGGCGAGCGCCGGATCGACACCGGCGTGGTCGAGCTCGAGCGTCCGGACGGCGAGCGGGTCGAGAACGTGTTCCTGGTGATGGCGGGTCTGGGCATCGACGCGAAGATGATCGCGAAGACCAACACGGCCTTGAAGAAGGCGGTGGGCTGGCTCGCGTACGTCGACGGCGGCGTCCGCGCGCTGGCCGAGCTCCAGCCGGTGAAGCTGCGCTACTCCATCGACGGCGCGGCCTCGCGCACGGTCTCGGTGCACTCGGTCATGGTCGGCAACTGCGGGGTGCTGCCCGGCGGGATCCTGCTGATCCCGGACGCGGAGCCGGACGACGGAGTGCTCGACATCGTGGCGCTGCGGCCGCGCGGCCCGCTGGGCTGGCTCAAGGTGTGGAACACGATCACGTGGGAGAACGGCGTGCTGCGCCGCTCGGCCGCCGGCCGCAAGCTCATCGACCTGCGCGAGGACGCCCGCGACGTGATCTACCTCAAGGGCGAGGACGTGCGCATCCGGGTCGAGGAGCCGCAGGAGATCCAGCTGGACGGCGACGGCTTCGGGCTGGCCTCGGCCGTGCGGATCCGCGTGGATCCGGGCTCGCTGCTCGTGCGGGTCCCCGAGCGCTGAGCCGGGGTCAGCGCCGCCACTCGGGTGGCGGCACGGCGAGTCCGCCGAGGTCCCGGATCGACGCGGCGCCCGACTGCCGCAGCATCGTGCGGAACTCGGCGTCGAGGACCGCGAGGTAGCGGACGACCTCGTCCGCCCCTCCCGCGGCGAGCGCCCACATCACCGGGCGGCCGACGAACACCGCCCGGGCGCCGAGCGCGAGTGCCGCGAGCACGTGCCTCCCCGAGCGCACGCCGCTGTCGGCGAAGACCTCGACGTCGCGGCCGACCGCCTCGACCACCTCGGCGAGAGCGGCGACCGCGGTGATCGAGCCGTCCATCCGCCGGCCCCCGTGGGTCGACACGACGACCGCGGAGGCGCCCGCGTCGACCGCGCGGCGAGCGTCGTCGCCGCGCAGCACGCCCTTCACGACGACGGGGAGTCCGGAGACCTCGGCGAGCCACGGGATGTCGGCGAGCCCCGGATGCGGGACCGGCCGGTGCAGCACCCGCTCGCGCTCGGCGGCCGTCAGGTTGCCCAGGCGCGCCCGGCCGGGCACGTCGGGCCAGCTGAGCGGCTCGGTCCCCGGGCGCTCCTCCCGCAGCACCGGCGTCTCGACGGTGAGCATCAGCGCGCGGGCGCCCGCGGCGGCGGCGCGCTCGACGAGGGCCCGGGTCACGTCGCGGTCGGCGAGCAGGTAGACCTGGAACCACCAGGGCGCGCCCTCGGCGGTGACGCGCTCGAAGGGCACGGCCGTGTTGGTCGAGACGCCCAGCAGCGTGCCGGCGCGGGCCGCCGCCTCCGCCGTCGCGACCTCGCCGCGCGGGTCGGCCGCCACCTGCTGCGCCATCGGCGCGATCATCACCGGGCCGGCGATCGGCGTGCCGAGGACGGTCGTGGCGATCGAGGCGTCGGGCTCTCCGTGCAGGGCGGCGGGGCGGAAGCGCACCGCGTCCCAGGCCGCGAGGTCGGCGTCGCGCTCGAGCGCCCCTCCTGCGACCGCCCCGTAGTACTCGGCGACGAACCAGGGCAGCAGCTCGCGGGCGCGCTCCTCGAGCTCGGCGGCGAGGCGGACCGCGGTGTCAGCGGCCATCGAGGGCCTCCACCTCGAGCACGAGGGCGGAGGACGGCGCGAGCAGCGGGGTCCGCAGGCCCACCTCGGCGAGCAGCGCACCCGGAAGCACGACCTCGCCGCGGCGCGTCCACTCCGGCGGCACCGCGTCGAGGAAGCGCTCGGGCGCGAGCTCCTCGACCACCCGCACCCGGTACCGGAGCGACGGGTCGAGCCCGACGAGCCGGGTGGCCGGCGGCACGGCGTCCTCTCCGGTGCTCGAGCGCGCCAGACGGTAGACGGCGTGCCGGCGGTCGGGCGAGACGGCTCCGGTGAGCTCCGAGCCGTCGTCGGCCGTGTCGCCGTGCACGAGCTCGGCCGTCGCGAGGAGCGGTCGAACGCGCTTGTAGAAGCGGATCCACGCGGCGAGCGCCGTCCGCTCCTGGGCACTGCAGCCGGTGATGTCGGTCTCGATGCCGGGCGAGGAGAACAGCGTCGTCGCCATGCGGAACGCGAGCTCGGCCGTCCGCCCGGTGGTGTGCGCCCGCTCGGGGCCGACATGGCTGCCGATCAGCTCGGGCGGCAGGAGGAGCTCGGTCCAGCGCTGGATCCGCAGGCGCTCGAGCGGATCGTTGGTGTCGGACGCCCACACCCGGTCGGTGCGCGCGAGGATCCCGAGGTCGACGCGGGCGCCTCCGGAGGCGCAGGACTCGATCTCGAGCCCGGGGTGCCGCTCCCGCAGCGCGTCGAGCAGGGCGTAGACCGCGCGGGTCTGCGCATCCGCCCCCGCCCGTCCCGCGTGGACCGCCTCGAGCAGATCGCGGTTGTGGTCCCACTTGAGGTAATCGATCGCGTACTCCTCGACCAGCGACGAGAGCCGCTCGAGCAGCAGCGCCGACACCTCCGGGCGCGCGACGTCGAGCACGTGCTGGTTGCGCCAGCTCCGCGCCCGGCGCGGCGACTCGAGCAGCCAGTCCGGGTGCTCCCGGGCGAGCCTCGAGCCGGGGCTGACCATCTCGGGCTCCACCCACAGCCCGAACTGCATCCCGGCGCCGCGCACGTGCTCGACGAGCGGATGCAGGCCCTCCGGCCACACCTCCGCGTCGACGGTCCAGTCGCCCAGCCCTGCGGAGTCGTCGCGCCGTCCGTCGAACCAGCCGTCGTCGAGGACGAAGCGCTCGACTCCGATCTCGGCGGCCGCATCGGCCAGGCGGATCAGGGTCGGCAGGTCGTGCCGGAAGTAGACGGCCTCCCAGGTGTTGAGGTGGACGGGCCGCGGGGTGCTCGGGTGCGCGGTCCGGGCGCGGAGGGAGGCGTGCAGCCGTCGCGAGAGGCCGTCGAGTCCCGCCTCGCTCCAGACGAAGTGCGCGGCCGGGGCCTCGAAGCGCTCGCCGGGGCCGAGGGCGATCTCGCCGGCCCGCAGCAGCTCGCCGGCGCCGAGCGCGCCGCGCCCCTCCGGCAGCCGGTCGACGCGGTGCACGGAGTCGCTGCTCCAGGCCAGGTGCACGCCCCACACCTCGCCGCTGCGGTCGCCGAAGCCGGCGGTGCCCGCGATCGCGAGCGTGGGGGCGTCGTGCCCGGTGCGGCCGCGCCGCGACTCCCGCACGATGCTGCCGTGCGACACAGGGCGCCGCTGCGGCGAGCGCTCGCGGGTCCAGCGGCCCGAGAGGTCGAGGAACTCGACGGCCCGCGCGTCCAGCGGCAGGGTCGCCTCGAGGATCGACGGCTCGAGCACGCGCTCGCCGCGATTCGCGAGGGCGTGCGTCACGACGAGCACCCCGGCGTCGTCGAAGTGGAAGGAGGACGAGAGCGCGAGCTCGTCGGCGACGGCCTCGAGCACGAGGCAGCGCTCGTCGCTCTCGAGCGACACGACGCGCCAGGAGGGCAGCAGCGGCTCGCCGGCGATGTGCCCGGCGAGACCCGGCCGGCCCTGCCAGCCGTCCTGCTCCCCCGGCAGGATCGTCTGCGGCCACGGGGCGTCCAGGGCGCTGGAGGGGACCTGGCGGACCGAGGCGGCGTCGAGTGCGGCGAGCGCCTCGGCGTCGACCGGCCCGGGGTCGCGGCCCCAGTGCAGGATCTCGGGCAGCCCCTCCTCGCGGAGAGCGACGATCAGCGCCGTCCCGGCCGAGCGGAGCATCCGGACGCTCATGCGAGACCCCCGGCGCGCAGGGCGAGGACGCGCACGCCGCCGGGCGGGATTCCGACGGAGCCGTCGGCCTCGTCGCCCGAGACGAGATCGCGTCCGCTCGCCTCCACGGTCACCGCCTCGTCGGTGTGGTTGAGGAGGAACAGGAAGCGGCCGGCGGGCCCCTCCCGCCGCACCGCCTCCACGCCCCGCGGCGCATCGAGCACCGGGGCGGTCAGGGCGGGATCGAGCAGGTCGAGCAGACCGCCGATCCCGTCGTCGTCGAGCAGCGCCGACACGTACCAGGCCTCGCCCGCGCCGATCCGGCGGCGGGTCACGGCGGGGAGGGCGTCGAGGACCCCGCCGCGGTAGCGGGCGACGACCTCCGCGTCGACGGCGTGGACGCGCTCGGTCCACTCCGCTCCGCGCCAGCCGGTGTCGAGCTCGAAGGTCTCGCCCTCCTGCAGCGGGCCGAACTCCTCGGAGCCGGCGCCGAGCAGCGCCGAGAAGGCGCCGGGCGCGAGCCCCGTGCGCACGCGGTTCGCGGGGTCGACGATGCCCGAGAGCGGAGTGACGATCACCGTGCCGCCGGCCTCGGCGAACGCCGTCAGCGCCGCGACCGTCTCGTCCGAGACGAGGAAGAGCGCGGGGACGACCACGAGCGAGTACCCCGAGAGATCACGCCAGGGCGGCACGACGTCGACCAGCACGGTGCGGTCGAAGAGCACCCGGTGCCAGGCACGGGCCTGCTCGGCCCAGCGGAGCCGGTTGTGCGGCTTCAGTCCCGACGAGAACGCCCAGCCCGCCTCGTCGTCGTGCAGGAGGGCCACCCGTGCCGGCTCGACCCGCGTGCCGAGCACAGGCTCGAGGCGCTGCAGCACGTCACCGAGCTCGACGACCTCCCGCCAGATCTTCGTGCCGGTGCCGGCGTGCGGCAGCATCGCGGAGTGGAACTGCTCGGCACCCGCCGTCGACGCGCGCCACTGGAAGAACATCGCCCCGTCGGAGCCGCGGGCGATGTGCGCGAGGCTGTTGCGGAGGATCTCGCCCGGGTCCTTCGCGCGGTTGCGCGGCTGCCAGCTCGCCGCTCCGGTCGAGTGCTCGAGCAGGAGCCACGGGGCGCGGTCCGCGGTGAGACCGCGCATCCGATCGGCCGAGAAGGCGAGGTCCTGCTCGCGTCGGGGATCGGCTCCCGTCGTGTAGTGGTCGTTCACGACGATGTCGCAGTGAGGCGCCCAGCGCGCGTAGTCGACGACGTCGGGGCCCTGGCCGACCATGAAGTTGGTGGTGATCGGAGTCTCGACGCCGGCGGCGCGCAGGGTGTCCTTCTCGGCGAGGTAGTGCGCCAGCAGCTCGTCCGAGGAGAAACGGTCGAAGTCGAGCTGCAGTCCCGGGTTGTGCATCGCCCGCGATCCGCGCGGCGGGAGGATCTGCTCGAAGTCGGAGTAGCGGTGACCCCAGAACGCGGTGCCCCAGCTCGCGTTCAGGGCGTCGAGGGTGCCGTAGCGGTCGCGGAGCCAGCGGCGGAAGGCCGCGGCGGACTCGTCGCACCAGCAGTGCCGGTTGCCGCCGCCGAGCTCGTTCGAGACGTGCCAGAGGGCGACCGCGGGGTGGCGGCCGTAGCGCTCGGCGAGCGCACCGGCGATGCGGAGGGCGTGGGAGCGGAAGACGGCCGAGCTCGGGCACCAGCCCAGGCGGCCGCCGGGGTGGATCGGCAGCAGGTCGGCGTCGACCGGCAAGATCTCGGGGTGCGCAGCGAGCAGCCAGCTCGGCGGTGCGGCGGTCGGGGTCGCGAGGTCGATGGCGATGCCGCCCTCGTCGAGCAGGCCCACGATCTCGTCGAGCCACTCCCAGTCGAAGACGCCCTCGGCGGTCTCGACGAGACCCCAGGAGAAGACGCCGAGGGTCACCATCGAGACGCCCGCCTCCTGCATCAGCCGGACGTCCTCGCGCCACACCTCCCGGGGCCACTGCTCGGGGTTGTAGTCGCCGCCGAAGGCGAACCGGGGCAGGACGGGGGCGCGGTGGGTCCGGGGATCGACGCTGGTCACTCTGCGAGCATCCCGGTCGCCGGCTGGCTTTGTCAAGCGGTGCAACAAAGGGTAGGTGCGGGCGATGGTGGATCTCGATACGCCCGCTGCGCGGGCTACTCGATCAGCAGGGCACTGCGGGCGGAGGTGGATCTCGATACGCCCGCTGCGCGGGCTACTCGATCAGCAGAAGGGGCCCGCAGCGCGGCTGACGGATCAGCAGGGCGGCCGCGCGTCAGGCGAGCAGGCTGCGGACCGCCAGGGCGGCGCCCGCGCGGGCCCACTCCGAGAAGTCCCAGGTGCGCACGTCGAGCTCGACCGGCACGGCCTCGCGCTCGAGGCGCTCCGCGATCCCGGCGCGGATCGACGCCTCCGCGAAGGCGACCACGGCAATGCCGTCGCCGCTGACGACGACCTTCTCGGGGTCGACGAGGTTCGCGACCTCCGCGATGATCACGCCGAGCGCCCGGCCCGCGCGCTCGAAGGCGCGCAGCGCCTCCGGATCGCCGTCGCGCGCGGCTCCGACCACGTCCTCGTAGGTCGCGTCGGGGCGGCCGGACGCGGCGACCACCGCCTCGTTCACGAGCATCGTCGACGCGCAGCCGCGGTGCCCGTGCGCGCAGAGCTCCCCCTCCGGATCGACGATCGTGTGGCTGACCTGCCCCGGACGGCTGTGCCCGCCCTCGACCAGGCGGCCGTTCACGACGAGCCCGCAGCCGATGCCGGTGCCCACCGTCACCAGCGCCATCGACTCGAGGCCGGCGCCGGCGCCGAACCAGTGCTCGGCCGCCGTCAGCGCCTGCACGTCGTTCTCGACCGAGCACGCGAGCCCGGTGGCCTCGCGCACCAGCCGGGCCAGCTCGACGTGGTGCCAATCGAGGAACGCCGAGTGCTCGACGACGGCGCCGCCCGGGTTCTGCCGCACGCGGCCCGCGATCGCGATGCCGATCGAGGTGAGCGGAGCGCCGTCCCCCGCGAGCTCGTGCGCCGCCTCCGCGATCTGCCGCACGACCTCGGCCACGTCGCTGCTCCGCAGGGCGTGCTCGGTCGACGCCGTCACCTCGGCGCCGAGGTCGGTGACCACCGCGTAGAGGGTGTCGCCGGTGAGCTTGACGCCGAGGAAGCGGCGGGCGGAGCTGCGCACCCGCAGCATCTCGGAGGGGCGACCGGTCGCCGCGCGCAGCCGGGTCTCGCCCTCGGCGAGCAGCCCGGCCTCGACGAGCGTGCGCGCGATGCGGGTCAGGCTGGCCCGCGACAGCCCGAGCCGGCGGGCCAGCTCGGCTCGCGGCAGCGATCCGTGGATCAGCACCTCGAGGAGCGTGGCGCGCGTGGCCGCGGGCATGTCCTCGATCCGCAGGGCCGCCGCGGGGACGACCGGCACGGGCGCGGTCAGCGGCGAAGTCGTCATCTCGCCGAATGTAGTCCGTCGGCGGTGCTCACGGCGCTCCCACGGCCGCCGCGCGATCGCCGGCGCGCTCCCACTCGCCGGTGAAGTGGTTGAAGCAGACGGAGTTGTCGATCCGCGACCGGTCCGGCGCCTCCTCCGAGCCGACCACCTTGCCGACCCGCTCGGGGTCGGGGGCGGCGAGCGCGAGCAGCCGGGTGTAGTCGTGCTGCGGGTTCAGGATCACGTCGTCCGCCGGTCCGCGCTCGACGATCCGGCCGCGGTAGAGCACGAGGATCTCGTCCGAGAAGTGCCGCGCGGTCGCCAGATCGTGCGTGATGTAGAGGACCGCCAGGCGGTCCTCCCGCTGCAGCCGACCGAGCAGGTTGAGCACGCCGAGGCGGATCGACACGTCGAGCATCGAGACCGGCTCGTCGGCGATGACGACCTGCGCCCCCGGAGCGAGCGCGCGGGCGATGGCGACGCGCTGCCGCTGCCCGCCGGAGAGCTCGTGCGGGCGGCGGGGAGCGAACTCCTCCGCCGGCTCGAGGTTCACGCGACGGAGCATCTCGAGCACCCGCTCGTGCGTCTCGGCCGCCGTCCGGGTGCGGTGGTGGATCCGCAGCGGCCGCGCGATGTGGTGCTCGAGCGAGTGGAACGGGTTGAGCGAGGCGAACGGATCCTGGAACACCATCTGCACGTGCCGCCGGTACACCGAGCCGTGCACGGGCGTGCGGTCGTCGAGGGTCACGTCGACGGACCCGGAGGTCGGCTTCTCGAGCCGCGCGAGGATCCGTGCGATGGTCGACTTCCCCGATCCGGACTCGCCGACCAGGGCGACGGTGCGCCCCGGGACGAGGTCGAACGAGACGTGGTCGACCGCCCGGAACGCCGTGCGGCGCAGTCCCTTGCGGATGCTGAAGTCCTTCACCAGATCGGTGACGCTGACGCTGGTCATGCGATGTCCTCCTCGAGAACGGCGTCGGGGTGCTCCCCCGAGCGGATGAAGGCCCCGCGCGAACCGGACAGGCTCGGGAACGAGCCGAGCAGCTTGCGGGTGTAGGGGTGCTCGGGGGCGCGGTAGATCTGCTCCGCGCTCGCCAGCTCGACGATCTCGCCGCGCAGCATCACCGCGATGCGGTCGCTGATCTCGAGCAGCAGCGGCAGGTCGTGCGTGATGAAGATCACCGCGAAGCCCAGCTCGTCGCGCAGCCGCACGATCTCGCGGAGGATGTCGCGCTGGACCACCACGTCGAGCGCCGTGGTGGGCTCGTCCATGATCATCACCTGCGGCTCGAGGATCATCGCCATCGCGATCATCACCCGCTGCCGCATGCCGCCGGACAGCTCGTGGGGGTAGGAGGTGAGGCGCACCGGATCCACGCCCACGCGGCGCAGGACGTCGGCCGCCCGCTCCTTCCGCTCCTTCCGCGACAGCCCCGGCCGGTGCGCGACCAGGACGTCGTCGAGCTGCGCCCGCACCGAGGTGACCGGGTTGAGCGCGTTCATCGCCCCCTGGAACACCATCGAGAGCTTCGACCAGCGGAAGGCCCGCATCCCGTCGTCGCCGAGTTCGAGCAGATCGGTGGAGGTGCCGTCGCGGTCGTGGAACACCACCCGGCCCGAGGCGATCCGCGCCGGCGGCTTGTGCAGCCGGTTGACCGCGTAGGCGAGGGTCGTCTTGCCGCAGCCCGATTCTCCGGCGAGCCCCAGGATCTCGCCCTCGCCCAGGCGGAAGGTGGCGCCGCGGACCGCCGTGACGGGCGACTCCACCTCGTAGACGACGCTGAGGTCCTCGACCTCGAGCACGGTGCGGGTCATGCGGCGCTCCTTCGCGCGGTGCGGGCTCCCGAGCGCTCGGCCTTCGCCGCCGCGCGGGCGCGACGGGCGTGCAGACGGACGTTCTTGAGCCGCGGGTTGATGATCTCGTCGATCGAGAAGTTGACCAGCGAGAGGCCCATGCCGAACAGCGCGATGATCAGGCCGGGAGGGCCGAACCACCACCAGGCGCCGAGCGGCAGGGCGAAGCCGTTCTGGGCGTAGAAGAGCATCGTGCCCAGCGTCGACGAGTTGGACGCGCCGAGTCCGAGGAAGGACAGGCCCGCCTCGCCGAGGATCGCCGCGATCACCGCGAAGACGAACTGCGACGCGAGCACCGGCAGCAGGTTCGGCAGGATCTCGACGGCGATCACGCGCCAGGCGCGCTCCCCCGCGACCTTCGACGCCGAGACGTAGTCGCGACTCCGGATCGACAGGGTCTGCGCGCGCAGGACCCGCGCGGATCCGGCCCAGCTCGTGATGGCGAGCACGACGCCGATGGTCCAGAGACCGCGCTGCTCCTGGGGCACGAAGCCCGAGATGACGATCACCAGCGGCAGGCCGGGGATCACCAGGAACACGTTCGAGAAGAGCGAGAACGCCTCGTCGACGATGCCGCCGAGGTACGCGCCGAGGATCCCGAAGAACGCCGAGAGCGCCGTCGCGAGGATCCCCACGATCAGCCCGATCTCGAGCGAGCCACGGGTGGCGAACGCGAGCTGGGCGAGCACGTCCTGGCCGGTCTGCGTCGTGCCGAGCCAGTGCTCGGCCGACGGCCCGGTCAGGCCGATGTCGCGGATGGTCGTCGGGTCGCTCACGAGGAGCGGTCCGACCAGGCCGAAGAGGGCCACGCCGAGCACCAGGGCGAGCCCGATGATCAGCCACGGGGTGGGCGTCGGCAGCATCATCCGCCAGGCCGGCCGCGGGGACCGGCCCTTGGCCGCCTCGACGGTCGCGAGCTGCTCGGTCGCGTCGACGACGACGGTGTCGGAGGAGGGGGCGAGGTTCGTCATCGGCGTCAGCTCCGCGCTCGGGTCCGGGGATCGATGATCCCGTAGAAGAGGTCGACGACGAGGTTCGCGCCGAGCACGGCCAGCGTGATGAAGAGGAAGATCCCCTGCATCAGCGCGTAGTCGTTGTTGGTGACCGCCGAGAGCAGCTTCGATCCGATGCCCGGGTACGAGAACACCTGCTCGGTGACGATCGAGCCCGAGACCACGAAGCCCAGCGAGATCGCGAAGCCGGCCACCGAGGGCAGCACCGCGTTGCGGGCCGCGTAGGAGCGGAGGATCTTCCCCTGCGAGAGGCCCTTCGCCTGCGCGGTGAGGATGTAGTCCTCGGACAGCGTCGACACCATCATGTTGCGCATCCCGAGCAGCCAGCCGCCGAGGGACGCGATCACGATCGTCGCGGCCGGCAGCAGTCCGTACTGGATGGCGGAGAGCAGGAACTCCCCGTTCCAGCCCGGGTCCAGCACCACGTCGTAGCCGCCCTGCGAGGGGAACATCCGGAGCGTGGTCGCGAACACGTAGACGAGGATCAGCGCGAGCCAGAAGTACGGCACCGCGGCGAGGAGCGTCGTGGCCGGCACCAGCGAGTCGAGCCAGGTGCCGGGCTTCCAGCCGACGATCGCGCCGAGGGCGACTCCGATCACCGTCGCGATGACCGTCGCCACCCCCACCAGCACGATCGTCCAGGGCAGCGAGGTCCCGATGACCTCGCTGACCGGAGCGGGGAAGTACGAGACCGAGACGCCCAGGTCGCCGCGGAACACGTTGACCAGGTAGCTCCAGTACTGCGAGATCAGCGGCTCGGAGGTGTTCCCCCCGAGCAGCAGCTCGTAGGCCTGGCGGGTCTCGGCGCTGACGATGCCGCCGCGCTGCTGCAGTTTGGCGAGCAGGATGTCGACCGGGTTCCCGGGCAGCAGGCGCGGGATGACGAAGTTGATCGTCAGCGCCGCCCACAGCGCGATCAGGTAGAACCCGAGTTTGCGCAGGTAGTAGTTCACGCGCGGCTCACTCGCCGGTGGGGGTCAGGTTCTTGAAGATCTGCGCGTTGTCCGGCGACGCCCAGATCGCCGGGAAGGCGTACAGGTCGTCCTCGGTGGGCCAGCCGTCGAACTTGGCGGCGTTGTACTCCGAGGTGGTGCCTCCGGTCATGACCGGGATGTAGGGCATGTCCGCGACGATCTTCGCCTGGATGATGTCGAACTGCGCCTGGCGGGCGGCGGTGTCGTCCGGGCTGGTGGCGGTCAGGGCCTCGACGGCCGCGTCGACCTCGGGGTCGCTGTAGCGGGCCACGTTGATCGGAGCAGCCTCGCCGACGGGAGCGGTGTTCGCCGTGGTGAAGAAGTTGTTGTAGAGGTAGTACGGGTCGGAGGCGGGGCCCTGGCCGAGCGAGTCGATCGCGAGCTGGTAGTTGCCCTTGCTCTTCTTGTCCGTCCACTCGTTCCACGAGGACTGCGACGCGGTGACCGCAATGCCGGCGTCGCCGAGCTGCTGGGCCATCGTGTCGATCGCGGTGATGTAGTCGGTCCAGCCGGTGACGACCTCGATGGTCAGCTTCAGCGGCACGCCGTCCTTGGCGTAGATCCCGTCGCCGCCCTTCGCGTAGCCGGCCTCCTCGAGGAGGGCCGTCGCGCGGTCGAGGTCGGGCGAGCTGGGCGCGACCGGCTCGGTGACCGCGGTCGAGATCGACTCGGCCTGCGAGTCGGTCAGGACGAAGGTCGGCGAGACCTCGCTGGCGGTGTTCTGGAAGGCGAGGGAGTTGATCTGGTCGCGGTTGAGCGCGTAGTAGATCGCCTGGCGGACGGCCGGGTCGGTCTGCGGGCCGACGCAGCCGAGGTCGACGTTCGCGCAGCTGAGCAGGGCGACCTGGTTCTGCGGGACCGTGATGGCCTCGTAGCCGGGGTAGTTCTTCGCAACGTTCTCGATGTCCGGGACGGGCCCCGTCTGCCAGTCGATGGTGCCGGCGGCGAGGGCGTCGACTCCGGCGGTGTTGCCCGAGAGCGAGAGGAACCGGATCGCCTTGACGGCGGGAGCGCCGTCCCAGTAGTCCTCGTTGACCCCGAGGGTGAAGGCCTGCGCCTTGAAGTCGGCGAGGAGGTAGGGGCCGGTGCCGACCGGCTCCGCGACGACGTCGGTCACCGGGTCGACGTCGGCCCAGAGGTGCTCGGGGACGATCGGCGTGCGGCCGAGGACCGTGGGGCCGGTGACGAAGGCCGGGTGGTCCCAGGTGATGCTCACATGGGTGTCGTCGGTGGCCGTGACGACGCCGTCGAAGCCGCCGGTGTTCAGCGACGGGTTCTCGACCAGCATCTCGAAGGTGAAGACGACGTCCTCGGCGGTGAACGCCTCTCCGTCGCTCCAGGTCACGTCGTCGCGCAGCGTCACGTCGAGCTGCGTGCCCTCGGCGTTCCAGGTGTACTCGGTGCCCAGCAGCGGGACGTAGGGGTCGGAGTTGATGTTCGTGACGAAGAACAGCGACTCGTAGATCGTGCCGAGCCCGCCGATCTTGGAGGGCGAGTACGGGTTGAAGTTGATCTGGTAGTCGCCGGCCTGACCGGTGTAGGCGACGAGGGTGTCGGCCGACGAGGTGCCGGAGGAGCTGGCTCCCCCGGTGCAGCCGGAGAGCAGGAGGGCGGACGCCGCGGTGGCGGCGGCAGCGGCGAGGACGCGCAGGCGTCGGCCTTCTCGAACGCGAAGGAACATCGTTGATCCTTTCCTGGCGTCGGCAACGCAGGGCTGTCGACGGTGACGGAGCTGTGTGCGGCGAGCGCCGCCCGAGCATTGTTACATGACTGAACTAAGTGGTCAACAGATTCGGGAGCAACTCGTGAGAGCGCTCTTCCCCGCCGGCGACGACCGCCGCGGGACGACGGGGATCAGCCCCGGCGGGGCGCGGTGGTGCCGCGCAGCACGAGTCGCGGGCGCTCCGGCGAGCGCTCGGGCGGCGGAGCACCGTCGATCACGGCGAGCAGCGCTTCGGCCGTGAGCACACCCAGGCCGTGCACGTCGCGGCTCATCACCGAGAGCGGAGGGTCGGCCAGGCGGCACAGCTCGGAGTCGTCCCAGGCGAGCAGCGAGAGCTCGCGCGGCACGGCGACTCCGAGGGCCCGTGCGGCGGCCAGCCCGCCCAGAGCCGCCAGGTCGTTGTCGAACACGACCGCGGTCGGGCGCTCGTCGTCCGCGAGGAGCGCCCGGGTCGCCGCCTCCCCCGAGCGGGCGGAGTAGTCGCTCTCGACCGAGCGGCCCGACAGACCGGCCACCCGCAGCCCCCGCTCGAACGCCTCGCCGCGCTCGCGGGTGTGGCCGAGCCGGAGCGGGCCCGACACCCGCCCGATCCGCCGGTGCCCGAGCGCGACGAGGGCCGCCATCGCCTCGAGCATCGGCGTCGCGTTGTCGACGGGGATCGACGGGACCGTGCCGCCTGCCGCCCGCCCGCCGAGCACGACGACGGGCAGCCCGAGCTCCCGCGCCCGCTCCGGCCGCGGATCGTCCTCGACGGGGTCGCCGAGCACCGCTCCGGCGACGCGCGGATGCGCGGCCCAGCGCGCGAGGACCGCGAGTTCCGCCGCCTGGTCGTGCGCGACCTGCAGCAGCACGCCCCCGCCACCCGGCACCAGGACGTCCTCCATCCCGGCGACCAGCTCGGCGAAGAACGGGTCGCCGCCGTGCTCGCGCGGGGGGCGGCGCACGACGATCCCGACGATCGGGAGGCGCGCCGCCCCGTCGGCGCTCAGGCCGGCACCGCCGCGTGCAGGCCGCCGGCGTGGCGCACGACCAGCGGATCGAGGAACGCGTCCGGATCCGTGTCGGCCGCGGCACCCGAGATCGTGAAGCGCGCGGACTCGCCCGCCAGCAGGGTGACGAGGCCCTCGTCCACCCGGGCGCCGGCGTCGACGCGGTCGACGAGCAGCGTGACGTCGCGCGCCAGCGAGCGGGCCGTGACCGTGACGACGACGTCCGCGCCGGAGCGCTCGGCCGAGGCCTCGAGCGGCGACGGGTCGAGGGCCTGATCGACGACCTCGGCCGGGTGCAGCAGCGCGCGCGTCCACCCCTCCGGCCGCACGCTGACGATCTCGCCGGTGACGTCGCCGAACGCCGTGATCGCGGCGGGCAGCGGAGTCGTCGCCTCGCCGCGCGCCGGCACCGCCGCGTCCCAGCGCTCCTCCGCGAGCACCGTTCCGTCCAGCTGCAGGCGCTGCGCCAGCACGGAGCCGCTCCACGCCTCGTCCGTGTCGTTCAGCAGCACCGCGGCCGGCCCGCCGTCGCGGGGCTGGATGGTCGCGAGCCGGGGCGCGTACGCCGCTCGCAGCGCGAACCAGAGCGGCTTCCGGTGCTCGTGGAAGTCGACGGCCGCCCACGAGACGACCGGCCAGTCGTCGTTCAGCTGCCACACCACGACTCCGGTGTTCAGCGGCGACAGCGAGCGGAAGTGCTCGATGCCGAAGCGCAGCGCGGCCGCCTGGTTGAGCTGGGTCGCCCAGTGCCAGTCCTCGATCGAGACCGGCGAGGGCAGGTGCCCGGCGAGTCCTCGCTCGAGCTTGAGGTTGCCCTCGTGCGCCTTCTGGTGCACGAGCATCTGCTCGCCGTAGGGCTCGAGCGGCTCGTCGTGCACGACGCTCGTGAGCGTCGACCAGGCGGGCGGGCCCTGGAAGCCGAACTCCGAGACGAACCGTGGGCGCCAGTCGGCGTAGCCGGTGTAGTCACGCGTGTTCCAGACGTCCCAGATGTGCACGGTGCCGTTGGCCGGATCGTTGGGGTGCAGGTAGTCGTCGAACGAGTAGGGGCTGCCGGGCGAGTAGAACCGCGTCGGGTCGAGCTCGGCGAGGATCCCCGGGAGCAGGCGCCGGTAGTAGGCGTTGCCCCAGGTCGCGCCCGCGAGTCGCGTGCGCCAGCCCCAGTCGGTGTAGCCGACGATGTTCTCGTTGTTGCCGTTCCAGATGATCAGCGACGGGTGCGCGCTGAGCCGGGTGACCGCCTCGCGCGCCTCCGGCTCGACCTCGACCGCGAGCCACTCCTCCTCGGCGTAGGCCGCGCAGGCGAACAGGAAGTCCTGCCAGACCAGCACGCCCTGCTCGTCGCAGAGGTCGTAGAAGTCGTGCGACTCGTAGATCCCGCCGCCCCACACCCGCAGCAGGTTCATGTTCGCCTCGGTCGCGTCGGCGATGCGCCGCGCGTACCGACCGCGGTCGACCTCCGTGACGAACGCGTGGTCCGGGATCCAGTTGGCCCCGCGGATCTGCACCGTCCGGCCGTTCACCTCGACGCGGTACGGCGAGCCGTCCTCGTCCGGGGTCGTGTCGACTCGCACGGTGCGGAAGCCCACCCGCCCCGTCCAGACCGACTCGTCGCCCGCCGCGACGGCCACGTCGTAGAGGGGCTGCTCGCCGTAGCCGCGCGGCCACCAGACGTCGACGTCCGGCACCTGCAGCGCGAGCACCGCCTCGGCCGTGCCCGCGTCCACGGTGGCCGCCGTCTCCGCTCCGCCCGCCGCGACCGACACCTCGGCCGAGGAGGCGCCTGCCCACTCGAGGTCGACGTGCGCGCTCAGCACGCCGTCGGTCCCGTCGACGTCGACGAGCGGACGCACGGCGGCGATCCGCACGCCCGACCAGCTCTCGAGGCCGATCGGCCGCCAGATGCCGCTGGTGGCGACGTCGATGCCCCAGTCCCAGCCGAAGTTGCTCGCGGTCTTGCGCAGCGCGTTGTAGGGGTGGTGGTTCACGTGCGGGCGCGGACCGTGCTCGATCGAGCGCCGCTCGGCCTCGTCGACCGGGGCCGCGAACTCGATCGAGAGCAGGTTCTCGCCCTCGACCAGGGCCTCCCGCACGTCGAAGCGGTACGACCGGTGCTGGTTCTTCGTGCGCCCGATCTCGTCACCGTTCAGGCGCAGGGTCGCCACCGTGTCCAGCCCCTCGGCGACGAGGTCGTGCCGCTCGGAGCCGTCGTCGGACCAGGCGAAGCGGGTCTCGTAGACCCAGGCCGTCCGCCCGATCCAGGACAGCCGCGACTCGTTGCCGCCGTCGAAGGGATCGGGGATCAGCCCCGCGGCGAGGAGATCGGTGTGCACGCAGCCGGGCACGGTCGCCGCCACCTCCCCGGTCGGCCGCTCGGGCGCCTCCGGGCCCTCCAGGGCTCGCACTGTCCAGTTCTCGTGCAGGGGGATGACGGTCATGGCTTCCTCGCCTCAGGTGTCGTATCCGGTGTCGGGTACTTTCTTAGACGACTTAACGAAGTACCGTCAAGGGACGCACGAGCAGAACGGAGGCGCCGATGGCGACCACGCGAGCGCCCCGCTCCCCCGCGACGAGCCGCGGGGTCCTGCTGGATCTCGTGCGCGCTCGCGGACCGATCAGCCGGGTCGAGCTCGCCCAGGTCACCGGGCTGACGCAGGCCACCGTCTCGATCCTGGTGCGGCAGCTGCTCGCCGACGGGCTCGTCGCCGACGCCGGTCGATCCGAGTCCACGGGCGGCAAGCCGCGCGAGCTCCTCGCCCTCGTCCCGTCGGCCCGGGTCGCCCTGGGCCTCCAGCTCGAGGCCGACTCGACCACCGCGATCGTGGCGGATCTCGCCGGATCCGTCGTCGGGCGGCTCCGCACCCGCGGCGTCCTCGACGAGGGCCCTGAGTCGTTCGTGCGCGGCTTCGCCGAGCGGATCGACCTCCTGATCGAGGCGCTCGGCGTCGAGCGCGAGCGGGTCGTCGGCGTCGGCGTCGTCACTCCGGGCGGCGTCGACCGCTCGGGCGAGCGCGTCGTCGGCCTGCCCGGCCCCCGGGGTGCGGAGTGGGCGGCCGCCGGGCTGCGCTCGCTGCTCGAGGAGGCGTGCTCGCTGCCCGTGCTGCTCGACGACGACGCCTCGGCCGCGGCCGTCGGCGAGTTCTGGGCCGGCACCTTCCCGGCGGCGGGCGCGCACTGCACGCTCTACCTCGCCGGCGGGATCCGCGCCGGCCTCGTCCTCGACGGCGCCCTGCACCGCGGCTCCGGAGCGGGAGCGGGCCGGCTCGACCGCTTCGGACCGCGCGGCTCCGCTCCCCTCGCCGACCGCGTCGGACTCCTCGGCATCGCCGCGGGAGCGCGCGCGGCCGGCCTCACCGGACTCTCGGGCGACGCGTTCGCCGACGCCGCCGCGGTCGCGACCGCCGCCGTCCGCGGGGACCCCGCGTCCGCGGCCGTGGTCGACGACGCCGCCCACGAGCTCGCCGACGTCGCCGTGGCGCTCGCGGATCTGCTCGACCTCGACTCCGTCGTGCTCGCCGGACCCGCCTTCGCGGTCGCCGGTTCCCGCCACCTGGCCGTCCTGCGCGCCCGCTTCGCCGACGAGCATCCGGAATCGCGCGTGCTGCTGTCGGCCCACGTCGCCGACGCGGCCGCGGTCGGCGCCGCCGCCCTGGTGCTGCAGCGCGCCCTCTCCCCCCGCGGGCCCGCCCGGGGCCCACTCGAGCGATCCGGCCCGATCGGCGCCGATCTCGGCTACGGTGGTCCACGCGAAGGGGAGTAGTTCCCACCGCCTGCTCGGCAGGCGACGAGGCGCGTCGACATGCTGGTCCGGAACGATCCGGACCCGGCGCTCCACCCGGATCCGCACGGACCCGGGCGAACGAGACCTTCGGTCAGTCGACGCACGTCCTGACCGGTCCCTCTCGCGCGGGTCGGCGGGCCCGAACCCAGGAGATCCCATGGTGAGAACCGTCCAGGACCCCGCTCCCCCCAGCCCCGCGCAGATCCGCCGCTGGCGCCGCTACCTCGCCGACGAGCTCGCCGAGGCCGCCACCTACCGCGACCTCGCCGGCCGCCGCTCCGGCGAGGAGCGCGAGATCCTGCTCGCCCTCGCCGCCGCCGAGGGCCGGCACGAGGAGCACTGGCGCGGCCTGCTCGGCTCCGCCGCGGAGCCGTCGCCGCGACCGGATCTGCGCACGCGCGTGCTGGGCTTCCTCACCCGCCGCTTCGGCTCCGTCTTCGTACTCGCGCTCGTCCAGCGCGCCGAGGCCCGCTCCCCCTACGCCGACGACGACGACGCGACCGAGGCCATGGCGGCCGACGAGCGGATCCACGGCGAGGTCGTGCGGGGACTCGCCGAGCGCGGCCGCACCCGCCTCTCCGGGACCTTCCGCGCCGCGGTCTTCGGCGCCAACGACGGCCTCGTCTCGAACCTCGCCCTCGTGCTGGGCGTCGGGGCGAGCGGAGTGGCCACCAGCGTCGTGCTGTTCACCGGCCTCGCGGGGCTACTCGCCGGCGCGCTCTCGATGGGCGCGGGCGAGTTCGTCTCGGTGCGCTCGCAGCGGGAGCTGCTGAGCGCCTCCTCCCCCGACCTCGACACCAACCGCCTCGTCCCCGACCTCGACGTCGACGCGAACGAGCTGGCCCTCGTCTACCGCGCACGCGGCATGACCGAGGCCGAGGCGAACGCCCGCGCCGAGCACGTCTTCACGGGGCTGCGCGGTGGAGTCGCGGCCACCTCGCCGATCACGATCGGCGGCCCGAAGGCGGACCCGTCGGTCGACGAGCACGAGTCGATCGGCACGGGCATGGGCGCCGCGCTCTCGAGCTTCTGCTTCTTCGCGTCCGGCGCGATCATCCCCGTGCTGCCCTACCTCCTGGGCCTGTCCGGGATCGCCGCCGTGATCCTCGCCGCGGTCCTCGTCGGCCTCGCCCTGCTGGCGACCGGCGCGGTCGTCGGGCTGCTCTCGGGCGCGCCTCCGCTCGCCCGCGCGCTGCGCCAGCTCGGCATCGGCTACGGAGCGGCGCTCGTCACCTACTTGCTCGGACTGCTGTTCGGAGCCTCGGGGGTCTGAGCGCGGGAGCGGGCGTCAGTCCTCCGCCTGCTCCGCCTCGCGCGGGGCCGGACGCCCGCGCCAGCGCAGCGCCGCGACCCCGATCGCGATCAGCAGCGAGAACGGCAGCGACCCCAGCAGCGGGATCGACGCGTAGTAGAGGATCTGCCGTTGGATCCACTCCGGCGACGGGGTGTCGGAGTCGCCGTAGTACGGTGCGGGCGGCGAGGTGTAACCGATCGAGAGGATCGCGAACCCCAGCGCGGTGCCGGCGAGGCCCGCGAGCAGCAGCACCAGGAGCCAGGGGTTCCGCAGCAGCGGGGCCTCGGGCTCGGACGCGGTCACCGGAGCGGACGGAGCCTCCGGCTCGACGTCCTGCGCGGGCTGCCGGGCCTCGGAGGGCAGGCGCACCGCCTCCTCGGGCCGCGCGGGCCCGGCGGCCTCCCGGCGCGCCCGCCGACTGTCGGCGACCTCGGCGATGCGCGGCAGCGGCGCCGAGCGCGCACCGGTCGGACGCGGCCCGGCTCCCGGTCGGGCGAACGCGCGGTCGTCGCCGCGCACCCGGTCCACTCCCCCGGCGAAGCCCCGCTGGAACGCGGGGTCGTAGCGCGGGTCCATGCGCTCGCGTCCGCCGCGCTCGCGCACCCGCCCGCCCGTCGTGCTCGTGTCCGGGTCCTGCCCGTCCCTGTCAGTCATCGTCGACCTCCGGCTCCGCGGTGAGGAGTCCGCGCAGCCAGTCCCGCGCCTCGATGAACACCTCGTCGTCGTAGCGTCGCACGTACGAGACCGGACGGCGATCCGCCCGGGGGTAGGAACCCAGGAAGATCACCCCCGGGCTGAACCGCCGGAGCCCGAGCAGCGCGTCGGCGACGCGCTCGTCGGCCACGTGCCCGTCGAGGTCCAGCACGAACCGGTAGCGGCCGAGGGCGTCTCCGATCGGCCGCGACTGGATCATGCTCAGGTTCACTCCGCGGGTCGCGAACTGCTCGAGCATCTCGAGCAGAGCGCCCGGCTCGTCGGCCGGCAGCTCCGCGATGATGCTCGTCTTGTCCGCGCCCGTCGGCTCGGGCAGGAGCGTCGTGCGCGAGACGTGCACGAAGCGGGTGACGGCGTTCGGGTTGTCGCCGATCCGCTCGGCCAGCACGTCGACCGCGTGGTGCGCGACGATCCCCGGAGGAGCGATGGCGGCGTCCGCGGGAGAGCCGGCGAGCAGGTCCACCGTCGCCTGCACGTTGCTGGACGCGGGCAGGTACTCGTGGCTGGGCAGCTCGGCGTCGAGCCACTGCCTGCACTGGCCGTAGGCGACCGGATGCGCGGCCACGGTCCGCACGTCGCCCAGCCGCGTCCCCGGCCGCGCCACCAGGATGAACGAGACGGGCACCAGGTACTCGCCCACGATGCGCAGCCCCGGGATCCGCGCCAGCGCGTCCTGCGTGGCCGTCACTCCGCCCTCGACCGAGTTCTCGATCGCGATGACCGCGCCGTGACTCCGGCCCGAGACCAGATCGCCCAGCGCCTCGCCCACGTTCGCGACGCTGCGCCAGTGCTGGCCGCGTGCCTCCGGGACCTGCGCGAGCGCCGCCTCGGTGAACGTGCCGGAGGGCCCGAGATAGCTGTAGACACGGGACTCGGAGGCGCTGTCGGGCATGGCGGACAGCCTAGCCACCGGCTGTCCAGGCGGTATCGCGGGCCCGGGCGGGCTGCCACTATGGACCCCATGACCGATCGCGCAGGGAAGCCGGCACAGGCCTCCGATCTCATCGACGTCGAAGCCCTCGTGAGGGCCTACTACGACAACAAGCCGGACGTGTCCGATCCGCTCCAGAAGGTGGTCTTCGGCACCTCCGGGCACCGCGGATCCTCGTTCGACACCGCCTTCAACGAGGACCACATCGCCGCGGTGACGCAGGCGATCGTCGAGTACCGGACAAAGCAGGGCATCACCGGTCCGCTCTTCATCGGCGCCGACACCCACGGCCTCTCGCGCCCCGCGCTGACGACCGCCCTCGAGGTGCTCGTCGCGAACCAGGTGCGCGTGCTCGTCGACGAGTTCGACGACTTCGTGCCCACTCCGGCGCTGAGCCACGCGATCCTCCGCTGGAACAACGACCCGGCGCACACCGACGAGGCCGACGGCATCGTCGTCACCCCGTCGCACAACCCGCCCCGCGACGGCGGCTTCAAGTACAACCCGCCCCACGGCGGACCGGCCGACTCCGACGCCACCACCTGGATCGCGGACCGCGCCAACGAGCTCATCGCCGACGGCAACCGCGGCGTGAAGTCGGCCGAGCCCTCGGCCGTCGAGACCTACGACTTCCGCACCCACTACGTGGCGGACCTGAAGAACATCATCGACATCGACGCGATCAGGAAGGCGGGCGTGCGCATCGGCGCCGACCCGCTGGGCGGCGCCTCCGTGCACTACTGGCAGCTGATCGCCGAGATGTACGAGCTCGACCTGACCGTCGTCAACGGCGAGGTCGACCCGGCCTGGGGCTTCATGACCCTCGACTGGGACGGCAAGATCCGGATGGACCCGTCCTCCCCGAGCGCGATGGCCTCCGTCGTCGCCCGCTCCGGCGACTACGACGTGCTCACCGGCAACGACGCCGACGCCGACCGCCACGGCATCGTCACCCCCGACGGCGGGCTGATGAACCCCAACCACTACCTCGCCGTCGCGATCCAGTACCTCTACACGCACCGCTCCGGCTGGCGCGAGGACGCGGCGATCGGCAAGACGCTGGTCTCCTCCTCGATCATCGACCGCGTCGCCGAGTCGCTCGGCCGCCGCCTCTGGGAGGTGCCGGTCGGCTTCAAGTGGTTCGTCCCGGGCCTCGTCGACGGCTCGGTCGGCTTCGGCGGCGAGGAGTCGGCGGGCGCGTCGTTCCTCCGCTTCGACGGCACCGTGTGGACCACCGACAAGGACGGCATCCTGCTGGCGCTGCTCGCCTCCGAGATCATCGCCGTGACCGGCAAGAGCCCGTCGGCGCTGTACCGCGAGCTGACCGAGCGCTTCGGCGACCCGGTCTACGAGCGCGTCGACGCCGTCGCGACCAAGGCGCAGAAGGCCGCGCTGGGCAAGCTCGACGGAGACGCCATCTCGGCTTCCACGCTGGCCGGCGAGGAGATCGTCGCGAAGCTCTCGAAGGCGCCGGGCAACGGCGCGGGCGTCGGAGGAGTGAAGGTCGTCACCGAGAACGCGTGGTTCGCCGCGCGCCCCTCCGGCACCGAGGACGTCTACAAGATCTACGCCGAGTCCTTCCGCGGCCTCGACCACCTGCACGAGGTCCAGGCCGAGGCCCGCACCATCGTCGACGCCGCCCTCGACTCCTAGCCCGTCGACTTTCCCGAACTGCCCGGAAGGGCTCGTTCTCCGTCGCGAGAACGAGCCCTTCCGGGCAGTTCAGCGTCGAATCGCGGCGTGGACCTGCGCGACGACGGAGGGGAGGTCGGCGAGGTCGTCGCCGGTGAGCTCGATGACGACGTAGCCGGCGGCGCGGAGGCGGCCGATCCGTGCGCGATCCCGGCGCCAGCGGTCGCGTTCGACCCGGTGGTAGTCGCCGTGGTACTCGACGATCACCCGCGCGGAAGGGATGCAGAGGTCCACTCGGCCCAGGAACGCACCGGCGTGGTGGATCTCGACGTTGGCCTCGATCCCGGACACGCCCGCGAGGACCAGCGCGACACGCACGAGCGACTCCGGCCGGGACTCGGCCCTCGCGTCGAGAAGACCGAGCGCCTGGCGCAGTCTGCGGAGGCCTCTCCTGGATCGGTAGCGCGAGACTGCTGCTTCGAGCGAGCCCTGCGTGCACAGCCCCCTGTGCAGGAAGAAGTCGCCCACCGCGACGAGATCTCCCAGTTCGAGGACGGGCCCGAGGTCGCACCAGGTGCGGGCCGCCGTCGTCAGCCGTCCGAGCGGGTACGTCAGGACGTCCAGGGAAGTGTCGATCGCGAGAGACCGCCCGGAGATGCCGTCTGCATGGGGCGCGCGCCGAGGTGCCGCTACAGCGATGTCGAGTTCCGTCCGGCGTTCCCAGGGCAGATCCAGCGGTGCGCCCCAGAGAAGCGCAGCCGTCGGCCCGCAGGCGAACGCCTCCTTCCCGAGCCGGTACAGGAGGGCTGAGCAGCGCTCGCCGAGAGTGGTCGCCGGTCGCACCGATCGGACGCCGCGCACCGGCGCCGCGATCCCGCGCATCGCCGCTCGCGTCGCCCCGGCCGCGTACCCCTCCGACACTCGGAACACACCCTCGGGAAGATCTCCATGCACGCGCCCATGCTGACGACTTCCCCGTCGCCGCGCTCTCAACTCTCCACAGCCCCCGCTGACTCGCCCGGAAGGGCTCGTTCTCGCGCTGGAGAACGAGCCCTTCGGGGCGACTCAGGGCCGGGCCGCTACCAGCGGGGGTGGACGGCGGGGCGGAAGTGGGTGTCGTAGAGGGCGTTCACGGCCTCCATGAACGCGGGGCCGAGCGGAGCCGCGTCGGCGGCGGTCGCGTTCGCGCGGGCCTGCTCGGGCGAGCGGGCGCCGGGGATCACCGAGGTGACGCCGTCCTGCTGGATGATCCAGGCGAGCGCGGCGGGCACGGGGGCGAGGCCGTGGTCGGCGGCGAGGCGCGAGAACTCCTGCGCGGCCTCGACTCCGGTCGCGAAGTCGACGCCCGAGAACGTCTCGCCGACGTCGAACGCGGAGCCGTCGCGGTTGTAGTTGCGGTGGTCGTCGGCCGCGAACGTCGTCTCGGTCGTGTACCGGCCGCTCAGCAGTCCCGAGGCGAGCGGCACGCGGGCGAGGATCCCCACTCCGGCCTGGCGGGCCGCCGGCAGCACCGCGTCGAGCGGCTTCAGGCGGAACGCGTTCAGGATGATCTGCACGCTCGCGACGTTCGGACGCGCGATCGCGGTGAGCGCCTCCTCCGTGCGCTCGACCGAGACGCCGTAGTGCGCGATCGCGCCCTCGGAGACGAGGGTGTCGAGCGCGTCGAAGACGACGTCGTCGGAGTAGACGGAGGTGGGCGGGCAGTGCAGCTGCACGAGGTCGAGGGTGTCGACGCCGAGGTTCTTGCGCGAGCGGTCGGTCCAGGCGCGGAAGTTGTCGAGAACGTAGTTCTCGGGCACCTGGTCGACGCGGCGGCCCATCTTGGTCGCGACGAACACCCCGGAGTCGGGGTGCGCGGCGAGGTAGGAGCCGATCGTGCGCTCGCTGCGGCCGTCGCCGTACACGTCGGCGGTGTCGAAGAGGGTCACCCCCGACTCCACGGCGGCGTCGAGGATCGCGAGGGCGTCGTTCTCGGCGACGTCACCCCAGTCGGCACCGAGCTGCCAGGTTCCGAGGCCGACGACGGAGACGGGCGCACCGGTGCGTCCGAGAATTCGAGTGTCCATGCCTCCACCGTAGGCGCGGGCCGCGTCGCGCGGAGCCCCTTGCGCGTGCCCTAACGTCGAGGGCATGCCCCTCGTCGTCCTCGGTAGCGCCAACCTCGATCACGTCCACCGCGTCGCCCGCATCCCCGCTCCCGGCGAGACCGTGCTGGCCTCCGACTACCGCACGTTCCCGGGCGGCAAGGGCCTGAACCAGGCGGTGGCCGCGGCCCGCACCGCCGCGGGCACGGCGTTCGTCACGAGCCTCGGTCGCGATGCGGCGGGCGACGAGCTCGCCGGAGTCCTCTCCCGCGAGCCGCTCGAGCTGCACGCCCGCCGCGTCGAGCAGCGGACGGGCACCGCGCAGATCACGGTCGACGACGCGGGCGAGAACGCGATCGTCGTCGACTCCGGAGCGAACGCCGCGTTCACCGGGCTGACCGGCGCGGAGGAGGAGGTCGTCGCGGGCGCCTCCGCTCTGCTCCTCCAGCTCGAGGTGCCGCAGGAGACGGTGCTCGCCGCCGCCCGCGCGGCGCGCGCCGCCGGGGTCGTCACGATCCTGAACGCCGCGCCGATCGGGCCGCTGCCGGACGAGCTGCTCGCGGCGCTCGACGTGCTGATCGTCAACGAGCACGAAGCGCGGGAGCTCGGGAGCGCGCGCGGCCTCTCGGCGGCGGACGACACCGCACTGGCCGTTGCGCTCACGGCGCTCGTGCCGCTCGTCCTCGTCACGCTCGGCTCGGACGGAGTGGTCGTCGCCGCGCGAGGCCGCGAACCGCTGCACGCCCCCGCGTTCCGCGTCCGCGCCGTCGACACGACGGGAGCCGGCGACACCTTCTGCGGCGCCTTCTCAGCGCGGCTGGCGGCGAGCACCGTCGACCTCGCCGATCCGGAGGCGCTGCTGCCCCTGGTCCGCTGGGCCGGCGCGGCGGCGGCCGTCTCGGTCACGCGCGCGGGCGCGGCCGTGTCGGCCCCGACCGCCGCCGAGACGGAGTCGTTCCTCGCCGATCAGGGCTGAGCGCGCACCGATCAGGGCTGAGCGCTCGCCGACACGAGCCGACGACGGTGATCCCCGGGTCTAGTCGACCGCCGCGATCCGCACCGCGATCCGCGCGCGGCGCTCCGGGTGCTCCTGCTCGCACCACTCCCGCGCCACGGCGCCCACGGCCCGGGCCACGCCCGGTGCGGACGCGTCGGCGGCCACTCCGATGTCGATCGAGACGACGATCCCGTCGGGCGCTATCCGCACCAGCACCGGCTCCGCGAGCGTGCCGCCCGAGGCGGTGCCCAGGGAGCCGGGTAGCAGCGGGATCGGCGAGGGAGCGAGCGCCGTCGCCGCGTGGGCGAGCACGTCGCGCGCCTCGGCCCGCGCCGGCACGACCATCGCCACTCCGGGAACGGCGCGCACGAGCGCGGTGAGCACGGACGAGGGGCTCTCCGACTGCGGGGCGACCACGCCGCCCGCCGTGCTCACGACCCCTCCGTTCCGGGGATGTAGACGTCCTCGACGCGGACGTCGATCGTCGAGATGCTCAGCTCGGTCTGGGTGAGCAGTCGCGAGTGGATCCGCTCGCGCACCTGCTGGGCCGCGTCGGCGATCGGCACGCCCCAGAACACCGAGATCGTGACCTCGATCGCGATCTCGGCCTCGGGGTCGCCGACGTCGCCGACCAGCCGGCAGCGGCCGACCAGCACGCCGGGGACGCTGTCGCCCGCCTCCCGGACGAGGCCGCGCACCGCGCCCTCGGTGATCGTCAGCTCGACGTCCGGTTCGGGGCTCGCCAGCGGGATGTCGCGACCGGCGCGCGCCTCCCGCCGCACCTGGGTGAGGATCGAGCCGAACCAGCTCTCCTCCGGAGCGGGCAGGCGCTCGGCGTCGTCGTCGATCAGCGCGCCCGACAGAGCGCGCACCCGCTCGAGCGCCTGGAGCGTCCTGCGGTGCTCGGGCGACTCCTCGATCGCGGGGTCGTAGGGGAGGCGTCCGCGGTCGAGGTAGTCGCTGAGGTCGTCGATCGTGCGCTCCTCGGCTGCGCCGTCGAGCGGCACCGCCTCGACGGGCACGACCTCGAGCGCGTCGCTGCGCTCGGGTCCGGCCGGCCGGTCCCCCGGCACCTCCGGCCTGTCGTCGGCGTTCATGGGGCCTGCTCCTTCATCGGGGACGTCCTTCATCGCCAGTCCTCCATCGCCACGACGAGCGACTCGCGGGCTCGCGCGAGCTTGCCGCGCACGGCGGTCGGAGTGAGTCCGAGGTGCTCGGCGATCTCACCGTAGGACTCGCCGCCCACCTCGCGGAGCAGCCAGCACTGGCGCTGGGACTCCGGCAGTTCGGCCAGTGCTGCGGCGAGCGCCTTCATCGCGTCGGAGCGCTCGGCGGCCTCGAAGGGCCCCGGCTCCTTCGCGGCGGGGTGCTCGACGGCGTCGACGTCGTCGGCGGGGCGGCGCTGGCGCATCAGGTCGACGCTGGATCGGCTGACGATCCGCATCATCCAGCTGCGCACGCTCGCCGGCTCCTTCAGCTGGGGCAGCTGGGCCCACACGGTGATGAGCGCGTTCTGCACGGCGTCGGAGGCATCGGCCTGCGAGCCCGTCAGCCGCCACGCGTACGCGCGGAGGATCGACTGGTGCCGCTTGACCAGGACCTCGAAGGCCCGGACGTCGCCCTCGGCCGAGCGCTCGGCGAGGAGCGCATCGCTCGCCGACTCCAGACCCGGCATGGCGCCCTCTCTCCTCCGACCGCCGGCACCGTGCCGGACGACTATCAGGCAACGGTCAGGAAATTTCCCGATCCGGACCGTGACGATCGCCCTCCGGGCTCCGTCTGACTCATGTAAGCACAGCCCGGACGAGCAAGACTGCGAAGTCGATCCGACCGGGCCCCCCGATCCCCGACCGCGCTCCCGCGGCCGACGACACGTACAGGAGACATCATGAGCGACAGCACTCGCACCCCCTCCACCCCCCGCGTCGACACGTCCGTCGATACCGTGACGAGCCTCGGAGGCGCCGTGTCCGGCACCGCCCAGGGCCGCACGGTCATCGACGACGCCGTGATCGCCAAGGTCGCCGGCATCGCGGCCCGCGAGGTCCCCGGCGTCTTCGCCCTGGGCAACAACGCGGCCCGCGCGTTCGGAGCGATCCGCTCCGCCGTCGGCGCCAACGACCACGGCCAGGGCGTGCGCGTCGAGGTCGGCGAGACCCAGGTCGCGGTCGACGTGACCCTCGTCGTCGCCTACCCGGTGCCGATGCAGACCGTCGCCGACCGCGTGCGCGACGCCGTCGCCGAGGCCATCACCGAGCTCGTGGGCATGGCGGTCGCCGAGATCAACGTCGCGATCGTCGACGTGCACATCCCCGGGGACGACGACTCCGCCGAGACCGAGAGCCGCGTCCGATGAGCGTCCCCACTCCCCCCGCCGCCTCGAACCGCAGCACCGTCCTCGGAGTAGTCGTCGGCGCGATCCTCGCGTTCGCCGCCCTGCTCTTCGGCTTCTGGGGCTTCGTCCTCACCGCCGTCTTCATGGCGCTGGGCGTCCTGATCGCGCGGATGCTCGACGGATCGCTCGACGTGCGCAGCCTCGTGGACGTGTTCCGCGGCCGCACGACCTCCCGCTAGGAGCACCGCATGACCACCGACCTGCAGTCGCGGCCCGCCACCGGTGCGCCGGTGGCGGGGACCGTCACCGTCAGCGTCCGCTCGATCGAGCGCACCGCGCTCGCCGTCGTGCACGAGGAGCTCGGCGTGGAGGTCTCGGCGATCCGCGTCCGCCTGTCGGACGACCGCGGCGGCCTCGCGCTCGCCGTCACCACTCCGGTCGTCGTCGATCCCGATCCCGTCTCGGCTCCCGGAGCCGACGGCGGGAACCTGCTCGACCGCCTCCACCGCGACCGCGCCCGCATCGCCGCACGGATGCAGGCACTCACCGGCCGCACCGTCACCCGCGTCGACGTCCGCGTCACCGGCACCCGGACCCGCAGCACGAGGAGAGTCGCATGAGCCCCGCATCGTCCCCCCGCGACGCCGCCCCCGACGCCCGGTACGGCCGCTTCCTGCGGCGCGAGACCCACCGGTCGCGCTCGGCCGCCGAGATCGTGGTCCTCACCGTGATCGCGCTGATCGCGGCGTACGTCGGCACCGAGGCGGTGCTCGCCGTCCTCGGCGCGGCTCCGCTGCTGATCGCGCCGTCCGATCTGCTCGCCGCGCTCGTCGGAGTCGGGGAGCTCGCCACCGGTGCGCTCATCGGCATCGCCGTTGGCACCGGTCTGCTCGCGCTGATCCTGCTCGTCCTGGCCCTCGCTCCCGGTGCTCGCGCCCGGCACACGATCGCCGACGACCGCCTCGCGGTCGTGGTCGACGACGGAGTGATCGCCTCGGCGCTCGCCCGCTCGGCCCGGACGATCGCGCGATCGCGCCGCGAGGACACCAGCGCTTCGATCGGCCGCCGCACCGCGGTCGTCTCGATCACGCCCGCCTCCGGCATCGGCGTCGACCGCGACGCGGTGCAGAAGGCCCTCGACGAGGAGCTGGAGCGCATCGCTCCGCAGCCCGCCACCCGCGCCTCCGTCCGCATCGCCGACTCCGGGAGGATCTGATGACCACGAGCAACCGCTTCCTCAACCGCCTCGTCCTGCTCGTGGTGGGCCTCGTGCTCGCGGCCGTCACCGCAGGGCTCGTCCTGGTCGCCGTGTCGCAGCCCGTGCGCGACACCGTCTCGGCGTTCGGATCCGACCAGGGGGCGTCGCTCGTCTCGCGGATCTCGCCCGAGGACGGCACCGCCTGGAGCGATGCCGCCGTCCTCTGGCCGCTCTACGCGATCGTCGGCGTGTGCCTGGTGGGCATCGTGCTCGCCCTGGTGCTCGCCCTCGCCCACGGCCGTGGCCGCACCGGCACGGTCCTGCGCGACGAGTCGTCGGCCGACGGCGGCCCCGCCGGTGCCGTGGAGTTCGGCACGGGCTTCGCGGAGGACGTCCTCGAGAACGCGCTCGCCGGCCGCGGCGACCTGCTGGACGCGACGGTGTCGGCGTACGAGCACGGCTCGACGACCGCGCTGAAGGTGCGCGTCCTCCCCCGCTCGGGCGTCTCGCCCCGCACCGTGGTCGACGCGGTCCACGCGGAGGTCGAGAGCCTCGACCGGCTCCTCGGCGCCCGCCTGCCCGTCGTGCTCGAGGTCGCCTCGAGCGCCCGCGCCGGCTTCTCGAAAGAGGACCGCGTCTCCTGATCCGCGCAGCGCCTCCGGCGCTCGCTGCACCACCCCTCCAGCGGCCTTCGCCGGAGGATCCGAGAACAGAACGAAGGGAGCCCCTGATGGGTGCTGACGACAAGATCCGCAACGCCGCTGAGAACCTGGTCGGAAAGGCGAAGGAGGCGGTCGGCAAGCTGACCGACAACGAGCGCCTCGAGGCCGAGGGCCAGGCCGATCAGACCAAGGCCCACACCAAGAAGGTCGGCGAGGACGTCAAGGACGTCTTCAAGAACTGACTCTCCCGAGCCCCGGAGGGCCGTCACCGCTCAGGCGGTGGCGGCCCTCCGTCGTTCCCGTCAGACGCTCCAGAACATGATCCGACCGGCCGAGGCCGAGTCGATGTCCTGGTCGAAGTTGTCCACGGTGTGCGAGGCGTAGAGGATCGTGTCGCCGTCCACGCTCGTGACAATGCCGGTGTGGTCCCAGTCGCCCGACCCGTCCCAGTCGAACTGGACGACGTCGCCGACCTCGACCTGGTCGCGCTGGTCGTTCGCCAGCGGCGTCGCGCGCTCGGGGTGCGCGGCGAGGTAGGAGTTGAACGCCGTCGAGGACGCCCAGGCCGAGCTGTACCCGCCGCCGGCCGAGAAGCTCCACTCGGAGTCCATGCTCCAGCCGCGGGCGATGAGGGACTGCGAGGCGAAGTTGACGCAGTCGTTGCCGCCGATGACTCCGTACTGCGCCGAGTTGTACTCGTTCCAGTAGGTCTCGACGTAGTCGAGCTGCGAGGCCAGGCGGCTCGCGTCCAGCGCCGCGGCGGCCTTCGCGGCCTCGATCGCGGGGTCCGGCGTGTAGGCGAAGGTGATGGCCGACGCGACGACCTTGGTCGTCGCGAGGACACCGGTGGCGGTCGCAGTGGCGGTCGGCTCGGGCGTCGGCGCTCCGAGGTCCGCGGCGGGGTCGGCGAGGAGCGGCTCGGGTGCGGTCGTCGCGATCGCCGGCTGGGCGACCGGCGTGCCGTCGGCCGTGACCGCCGCAGCGGCGTCCGTCACGGCGTCGAAGGTGATCGGCGCGCCGCTCGCGTCGAAGAACGCGACGGGCACCACTCCCTCGACCTCCCCGGAGGCGGGCGGGGCGATGACCGTGATCCGATCGGGGTTCTCGACGGCGACGCTGCCCTCGGCCTCGCCGAAGCGCACCGAGGCGACCGAGTCGAGGTTCGAGCCCTGCAGCGTGACGGCGGTGCCTCCGGCGACGGTCCCGGTGGTGGTCGAGACGCCGCTCAGCACGACGCGGGCGGAGGCGGTCGTGGCCGGGAGCACGGCGACGGTGGTGGGGAGGGCGGTCGGGGACGCGGTCCCGGAGGCGCTGGCCGAGGCGGACTCGGACGACCCCGATCCGCCGATGGTCAGGCTCGCCCCTGCGGCGACGGCCACGACGACGAGGCCGCCGGACATCGCGAGCACGAGGTGACGGCGCGTGGGCCGGAGGAACGCGGAGCCGCGACGGGCGGGCTCGACGCGCGGGCGGTGCTGGCGGTGGCCCTCGGAGGCGCGGCGGTCGCGACGCGAGACGAAGACGGTCTCGGCGACGGCGTGCGGCGGCACGGAGGCGGAGGGGCGGACCGGGCGGGGGTCCTGCGCGGGGGCCGCCGGGACGGCGGGTCGGATGCGGCCCTCCCGCTCCCTCGCCTCGCGGCGGGTCAGGGGCGCGGCGGTCGGGTCGGGAGCGACGACCTCGGGGGTGGCGGGGGACGGAGTCGGGGTGGAGCGGGTGGAGCTGGGGGGCACAGAGGTATCTCACGGTTCGGGATGCGACGGCACGGTGACGCACTGATCTACAGGGGGGGGTGGCCCTGTCAAGGGGCTGTCGCGCTCGGACGGAGGGGGCCGCCCGGAAACGCTTCGGGTAACAGTACGGTAACGAGCGGCGCGTGTCACGTCGCCGGACGTCCGAATGTGATCGCTAGAGCGCCTAGGAAACAGAACCGGGCGCGTAATCGGGCGCATCCGGAAGTCCGAACAGGCGCTCCAGCGTCTCGACTCCCGTGTCGCGCAGGTGCTGCGCGAGCTCCGTCCCGACGTACCGCAGGTGGTACGGCTCGGACTCGTACCCGGTGATCGGAGTGTTCTGCGGCTTGTACCGGACGAGGAATCCGAAGCGGTGCGCGTTCTCCCCCACCCAGAGGCCCTCCGGGGTGTCCCCCCAGCAGATCTCCAGCGCGCAGGTCCCGGACGCGCCGACCACGTCGACGGCCCAGCCCGTCTGGTGCTCGCTGTGACCGGGCCGCGCGCTCGTCGCGTCGGCCCCTGCCTGACCGCGGGTCGACACCCAGCCGGCGTAGACGCCGACCTGGGTCTCGTAGGAGCGGTACGCGCTCTGCACGGCGAGCGCGAGTCCCGCCTCCGTCGACGCGGCCGCGACCATCGCGACCAGCGCGTCGGCCGTCGCCCGCCGCATCGGCTGGCGATTCACGTAGCGCACATCCGGGTAGACGAGATCGGCGGGGACGTAGTCGACCGGGTTCAGCGTCCGCAGCTTGTTGACCACGACCCACGGGCTCGCCGCGTCGTCGACGGAGTTCGCCGACAGGTCGATGCCGGGTGTCGGGGTGGGCGTGGGCTCCTCGGTGGCGGTCGGAACCGGCTCAGGGGTCGCCGAGGCCGAGGGGGGAGGAGTCGGAGTGGGCGTCGGGGTCGTGGGACTCGTCGCGCCCGCGGTCGGCGCCGGTGCTCCTCGACCGGCTCCGATCGCCGCGCCGACGCCGAACGCGGTCGCCCCCGCGGCCACCGCGACTCCACCGATGACCAGTGCGCGCCGGCGCACCGGGCGCCCGCCGGGGGCCTCGTTCTCGCTCGACGTCATCCTCCGAGCCTAGACGCGGGTCCGTCGAGGTCTCCCGACGACCGCCCGGCGACCGGATCTTCGAGCCCGACTCCAATATCCTCGAAGGATTCACATCAGCGACTCCCCTAGCGTGAGTGACAGCACCGGCGATCGCGCGGCGCCGCCCCCTCGGCCCCGCACCGGCGATCCCGGCGACGAAAGGACCCCATGCTCCGACCCCGCCTCGCTCCCGCGGTCCCTCTCGCGGCCCTCGCGCGCACCCTCGAGATCCCGGCCGACGATCTCGTCGACGCCGAGGTCACCGGGGTCGTGCTCACCGCGTCCGACGTCGAGCCCGGCGACCTCTTCGTCGCGCTCGCCGGCGTGAACCGGCACGGCGCCGAGTTCGTCGGCGAGGCCCGCGAGCGCGGCGCCTCCGCGGTGATGACCGACGCGGCCGGAGCGGAGCTCGCCCGCGCCACGGGCCTGCCGGTGCTGGTCGTCGACGACCCGCGCTCGCGCCTGGGCGCCGTCGCCGCCGCCGTCTACGGAACGGCCGAGCGCGCGCCCGTGCTCTTCGGCGTCACCGGCACCAACGGCAAGACGTCGACCGTGCACATGATCGAGGGGATCCTCCGCCAGCTCGGCGTGGTCCCGGGCCTCAGCTCGACCGCGGAGCGCCACATCGGCGACACCTCGATCACGAGCGGCCTGACCACCCCCGAGGCGACCGAGCTGCACGCGCTGCTCGCCCGCATGCACGAGGACGGCGTGGGAGCCGCGGCGATCGAGGTCAGCGCTCAGGCGCTCACGCGTCACCGCGTCGACGGGGTCGTCTTCGACGTCGCGGGGTTCACGAACCTCAGCCACGACCACCTCGACGACTACGGCGACATGGAGACCTACTTCTCCCAGAAGGCGCAGCTCTTCCAGCCGGACCGGGCCCGACGCGCCGTCGTCTCGCTCGACTCCCCCGCCGGTGCCCGCATCCGCGACACGGCGGGCATCCCCGTGACCACCATCACCTCGCTCCCGGACGTCGACGCCGACTGGACGGTGACGATCCTCGAGCAGGAGTTCGGCCGCACCGGCTTCCGCATCCAGAACCGCGAGTCGCGGGCGATCACCACCTCGGTGCCCATCATCGGCGCCCACATGGCGGCCAACGCGGCCCTCGCCATCGTCATGCTGGTCGAGTCGGGTCGGCCGCTCGGCGAGATCCGCGCCGCTCTGCACCGCGACGGCGGAGTCGACGTCTCGCTCCCCGGCCGCACCGAGCGCGTCTCGGGCGAGCGCGGCCCGACCGTCTACGTCGACTTCGGACACAGCGCCGACGCGTTCCAGCACACGCTCGAGGCGGTCCGCGGGGTGACCCGCGGCCGCGTGATCATGGTGTTCGGCGCGGACGGCGACCGCGACACGCTGAAGCGGCCCGCGATGGCCGAGGCCGCCGTGTCCGGCAGCGACGTGCTCGTCGTCACCGATCACCACCCGCGCTTCGAGGATCCGGCCTCCATCCGCCGCACGCTCGTCGAGGCCGCCCGCGCCGCGCGTCCCAACGGGGAGATCCACGAGGTCGACGACCCCAAGCGCGCGATCCGCGTCGCCGTCTCGCTGGCCGAGGAGGGCGACTCGATCCTCTGGGCGGGCCCGGGGCACCAGAACTACCGCGACATCCGGGGCGTCCGCACGCCGTACTCCGCACGAGCCGAGGCCCGAGCGGCGCTCCGCGAGGCGGGCTGGACCGAGGAGCCCGCCGCCGCCCCGGAGTGACGCCCGCGCGCGCCTCCTGAGATCCCGCTCAGGCTCGCCGCGGGCTCTGGAGGCGCGTCGGCTCCCGGTGTAACTTTGCGCAGCACGCAACGTTCGCGGCGGTCCGCCGTGCCCTGAAGGCGCCCGCCTGACGAGGGGACACCCATGGCCGACTCCGCTTCCCGACCGACAGCACCGACGCCCTCCGAGGCGGTCATGTCGCACCGCCAGATCCTCTTCGTGATCTTCGGGCTGATGGCGGGGATGTTCCTCTCCTCGCTCGACCAGACGATCGTGGGCACCTCGATGCGCACGATCGCCGACGACCTCGACGGACTGTCGCAGCAGGCCTGGGTCACCACCGCCTACCTGATCGTCTCGACCATCGCGACCCCGATCTACGGCAAGCTCTCCGACATCTTCGGCCGGCGACCGCTCTACCTGATCGCGATCGTCCTGTTCCTGATCGGCTCCCTCCTCGCCGGATTCGCGACCTCGATGCTCGGCCTCGCGGGCTTCCGCGCGGTGCAGGGCCTGGGCGCCGGCGGCCTCATGTCGCTCGCGCTGACCGTCATGGGCGACATCCTCCCGCCGCGCGAGCGCGCCAAGTACCAGGGCTACTTCCTCGCCGTCTTCGGCGTCTCGAGTGTGGTCGGCCCGCTGATCGGCGGCCTGCTCGCCGGCACGCCCGAGATCCTGTTCATCACCGGCTGGCGCTGGGTGTTCCTGATCAACCTGCCGATCGGCGCCGTGGCGCTCGTCATCGTGCTCCGCTTCCTGCACCTGCCCAAGCCCGCGGGCACCCGCTCGATCCGCATCGACTGGTGGGGCGCGGCCCTCGTCATCGTCGCGGCCGGCCCTCTCCTGCTGATCGCGGAGCAGGGTCGCGAGTGGGGCTGGAGCTCCCCGATCGCGTGGGTCTGCTACATCGTCGGCGTCCTGGGGATCGTCGGCTTCATCGCGGCCGAGCGGATGATGGGCGACGACGCGCTGATCCCGCTGAAGCTGTTCCGCTCGCCGACCTTCTCGATGGCCACCGTGCTGGGCGTCCTCGTCGGCTTCGGCATGTTCGGCGGCATGATGACCATCCCGCTCTACCTGCAGCTGGTGAACGGAGCGACGCCCACGGAGTCGGGCTTCCTGATGCTCCCGATGATCCTCGGCCTCATGATCGCCTCGATCGTCTCGGGCCAGATCATCTCGCGCACCGGCCGCTACCGGGCGTTCCCCATCGTCGGCACCTTCCTGATGTCGGCCGCGTTCTTCTACTTCACCTTCGTCTCGATCGACAAGCCGGTCCTGTTCATGATGGGCGGGATGCTCCTGCTGGGCCTCGGACTCGGCCAGATGATGCAGACGCTCACCCTCGCCTCGCAGAACTCGGTCGACGTGGCGAACATGGGAGTCGCGACGAGCGCCTCGACGTTCTTCCGGCAGATCGGCGGCACCCTGGGCACGGCGGTGATCTTCTCGGTGCTGTTCACCCGCATCCCCGACACCATCGCGGGCGCCTTCCAGAAGCCGGCGATCGCCTCCGATCTGCAGGCCGCGCTCGCCGACCCGGCCGTCCTCGCCGATCCGGCGAACGAGAAGATCCTCGGCCTCCTGCAGTCGCAGGACACCTCGGCGATCGGCTCGGCGCTCGACGGCGACACCTCGTTCCTGAACACCGCCGACCGCGCGCTCTCGGCGCCGTTCCTGACCGGCTTCAACGACGCCACCGTGACCGTCTTCTCGGTCGCCCTCGGCGTCGTCCTGCTCGCCTTCGTGCTGTCGTGGTTCCTCAAGACGCCTCCGCTGCGCGCGAAGTCGGCGATGCAGGAGGCGCACGACCTCGCCGCCGACGACGAGCGCGCCGAGGAGCTCCGCCGGACCGACCCGCAGCTCGCCGCCCGGGCGGGCGCGGATCTCGCCGCCGGCAGCATCGAGCCCGACGTGCGGACCGACTCCGTCCGCACGGCTCCGACCGCGCCCGACGACCGTCGGAGCTGAAGCGCTCCGGCGCCGCCCCGAGATCTCGGCGCGGCGCCGGTACGGCAGCGAGAGAGCGCTCCATCGAAGGCCGTAGGATGGCGGTACCAGCCGAAGGAGTCGCCCATGAGCGTTGCCCGCACCCCCGCCACCGAGACGCCGAGCCTCGCTGAGCAGACCCTCCGGGCCGAGCGCCTCGCCGTGCGCGACTGGCCGGTCGGATTCCTGTGGGGCTCCGCGACGGCCGCCGCCCAGATCGAGGGCGCCGGCCACGAGGGCGGCAAGGAGGACAGCATCTGGGACGCGTTCTCGCGCGTCCCAGGCGCCGTCGCGAAGGGCGACACCCCCGAGGTCGCCGTCGACCACTACCACCGCATGCCCGCCGACGTGCAGCTGATGAAGGAGCTGGGACTGGGCTCGTACCGCTTCTCGGTCAGCTGGTCGCGGGTGAAGCCGGGCGACCGCTCCGTCAACGCCGAGGGACTCGACTTCTACTCGCGCCTGGTCGACGAGCTGCTGGGCGCCGGGATCCTGCCCTGGCTCACGCTCTACCACTGGGACCTCCCTCAGGCCGTGGAGGAGACCGGCGGCTGGACGAACCGCGACACCGCCGAGCGCTTCCGCGACTACGCCGAAGCCGTCTACGAGAGCCTCGGCGACCGCGTCCAGCATTGGACGACCTTCAACGAGCCGTTCTGCTCGACGCTGCTCTCCTACGGCGCCGGAGTGCACGCCCCCGGAGTGATCTCGCAGCAGGCCGCGCTCGCGGCGGTCCACCACACCCACCTCGCGCACGGCCTCGCCGTCTCGACGCTGCGTCAGCTCGGCGCGCAGAACCTCGGCATCACGCTCAACCTCTCCAACGCCGTCCCCGACGACCCCGAGGACGAGGTCGACCTCGACGCCGCCCGCCGCTTCGACGCGCTGCAGAACCGCATCTTCCTCGACCCGCTGCTGCGCGGCGAGTACCCCGAGGACCTGCTCGAGGACGTCGCCGGACTCGGACTCGACGAGCTGATCGTCGACGGCGACCTCGACCTCATCTCGCTGCCGCTCGACTTCCTCGGCGTGAACCACTACCACGACGACAACGTCTCGGGTCACCCGCTCCCCGCCGGCACCGAGGACTTCGCCGTCGCGACCGACCGCGAGACCGCCTCCCCGTTCGTAGGGTCGGAGTTCATCACCTTCCCCAGCCGGGGCCTGCCGCGCACGGCGATGGACTGGGAGGTGCACCCCGACGGACTGCGCTACCTGCTCACCCGTCTGGGCCTGGAGTACGAGAACCTCCCTCCGCTCTACGTCACCGAGAACGGAGCCGCGTACGACGACGTCGTCGAGGACGGCCGCGTGCACGACGTGGACCGCACCCAGTACGTCCTCGACCACGTCGAGAAGGTCGCCGACGCGATCGATCAGGGCGCCGACGTCCGCGGCTACTTCGTCTGGTCGCTGCTCGACAACTACGAGTGGGCGTGGGGCTACGAGAAGCGCTTCGGCATCGTCCGCGTCGACTACGAGTCCCAGGAGCGCACGATCAAGGACTCCGGCCTCGTCTACTCGCGCCTGCTCGGCGGCTCCGCCGCGTCGCTCCTGGACTGACCGGTGGCCGACGGATCGATCGGCCGCGAGGCGGGGCGCTCCCCCACCCTCGAGATGGTCGCGGCGCGCGCCGGAGTGTCGCGCGCGACCGTCTCGCGGGTCGTCAACGGCGCCCCGCAGGTGGCCGCCGACATCGTCGCCGCGGTCGAGAAGGCGATCGGCGAGCTCGACTACGTGCCCAACCGCGCCGCCCGCATGCTGGCGTCGCGGCGCACGCAGTCGATCGCGCTGATCGTCCCGGAGTCGACGGCGCGCGTCTTCGCCGATCCGTTCTTCGCCTCGATCGTGCAGGGCGCGGCGATGCGCCTGGCCGACACCGACTACACCCTGTCGATGCTGATCGCGTCCGAGACCAACGGCGAGAAGACCCGCCGCTACCTCCTCGGCGGCAACGTCGACGGCGCCCTCGTCGTCTCGCACCACTCGGGCGACCACTCCTACGCGGCTCTCGCCAACTCGCTCCCGATCGTCTTCGGCGGCCGCCCGCTGTCGCCGGAGGAGCGCGGCTCGTACTTCGTCGACGTCGACAACGCGGAGGGAGCGGCCGCCGCGACCGCGCACCTCGTCGAGCGCGGACGCCGCCGCCTCGCCACCATCGCCGGCCCCGCAGACATGCCGCCGGGCGTCGACCGGCTCGTCGGCTGGCGCCGCACCCTCGCCGACGCGGGTCTGGACGACTCGCTCGTCGAGTGGGGCGACTTCTCGCCCGACAGCGGCCGCGAGGCGATGCGCCGACTGCTCGAGCGCGACCCCTCGATCGACGGCCTCTTCGCCGCCAACGACCAGATGGCCGTCGGCGCGTACGAGGCGCTGCGGGCGGCCGGCCGGCGTGTCCCCGAGGACGTCGCCGTCGTCGGCTTCGACGACGACATGTTCGCCCGCACCGCGGCACCGGCCCTGAGCACCGTCCGCCAGATGCCCGTCGAGCTGGGCGCCCGCATGGCCGAGCTCCTGGTCGCCCGCATCGAGGGCCTCCCGGTGGAGCACCGCACCCTGATGCCCACCGAGCTGGTCGTCCGCGCCAGCTCCTGACGCCGGCCGCCGCCGGTGCCCCGCTCCCTCTCTCGCTCCCGCCGCCCGCGCTTCTCCAGAAGTTGCGGTGAACGCTCGCGCTTCCCCCAACTATCGCGGAAGCGTTGCATCTCCGGCCCACTCCCCCTCCTTCCACCCAGACCCCTCGCACTTCTCCCCACGCACTTCTCCAGAAGTTGCGGTATCCGCTCGCGCTTCCCGCAACTACTGCGGAAGCCCCGCGTCTCAGGCCCACTCGACGTCGCACCGCCCAGCCCCGCCCTTCTCCAGAAGTTGCGGTGAACGCTCGCGCTTCCCGCAACTACTGCGGAATCGAAGCGACTCCTGCGGCCCCCTCCTTCTCCCGGAGCAGCACTCGACGACCGCGATTCAGGAGTGTCGGTAGCTCCTCACGACCACCTCGACTTCTGCGCAACCACCGCCCCCAGCCTCGTCTCCTCACCCGGACCGACCCCTTACCGCCGTACTCCAGATGGTGCGGTGATTGCTCGCACTTCCTGAAACTCCTGCGGAAGCGACGAGGCCCGCGGGCGTCACCTCCCGGCAGTCGCGACCCGACACTCCTCCTCCGACGTCACGGTGAGACCGTGCGGGCTGCGCCGTGCCGACCGCATCCGGACCTCAGCCGCGCCAGCCGTGCGCGTGGAGCGCCGCGCGGATCTCGGCGATCGTCCGGGCGCTCCCCTGGCGCAGGCCCTCGGCGCGGACGGGGACGATGATCCACCCGGCCAGCTGGAGGGCGAGCAGCCGCTCGCGGTCCCGGGCGAACTGCGCGTCGCTGGTGCGATGCTGCTCCCCGTCGTACTCCACGAGCACCTTCCACCGGGCGAACACCAGATCTCCGACGGCGAGCAGCTTCGAGCCCACGCGGATGGGGGCGTTCAGCTCGGGCTCCGGAAGGCCCGCTTCGAAGATCATCAACCGCAGGCCGGTCTCTGGACGGGACGCCGCCGCGTCCGATGCCAGGGAGAGAGCGCTGCGCAGCGCTCGCGCGCCGGCGCCGTGGAAGTCCGCGAGAGCGGCCTCGAGGTCGGCACGACGCGCGAACGGACGATCGGGGTCGTCACTGCGGTAGCGGGGGACGAACAGGAGGTGATCCGTCGCGACGACGAGCTCCCGATACGCCAGGACCGTGCCGAGCAGGAGCCACGTCGACACGGCATCCGTGACGGGGAGACCTCGCCGAGTCGTCACGGTGAAGCGACCGCCGTTCAGCGCGTGGCCGACGACACCGCGGCACCGCGGGGGCCTTGCAGGCGAGAAGACGGCGACGTGCACCGGGTCGTCCTCGGCAGCGAGTGCGGGCAGCGGGACGTCGTACAGCACCGCCGCCGTCAGGTGCGAGAAGAACCGGCCGTCCCGCAGGCGAGGGACGTACGCCTGAGCACGCTGCAGATGGGTGCGGGGCGCGACCACGGTGCGGACGCCGTGGAACGGACGCGAGAGTGCACGGTGCCGGATGCGATCCTCCGTCCACCCCCTCTCGATCGCGGACGCGCGGGAGAAGGCTCCGAGAGGGTTGTCGCTCTGATGCATGGCGACAGGATCGCCCCGGTCGACTCCCGCGGACGACTCTCCACAGGTGGACACGGGATCCGACGCCTGTGGAGGACCCTCCCGCACTGCGCTTCTCCAAAAGTTGCGGTAAGCGCGCGCGATCACCGCAACTTCTGGAGAAGCGAGTAGAGCCTCCGGCGGGCCTCAGAGGAAGAGCGGCGCCGGATCCAGCGACGCGAAGCGCCGGCGCATCACGGCCACCGCGTCGGCGTGCGAGTCGATGAGCACGAAGCGGCGCCCGAGCGCGTGCGCCACCGCGCCCGTCGTCCCCGAGCCCGCGAAGAAGTCGAGCACCGCGTCGCCCTCGCGGCTCGACGCCTGCACGATGCGCCGCAGCACTCCCTCCGGCTTCTGCGTCGGGTACCCCGTCTTCTCGCGGCCCGTCGGCGACACGATCGTGTGCCACCACACGTCCGTCGGCCGCTTGCCGCGCTCGGCCTTCTCGGGCGTCACGAGGCCGGGGGCCATGTACGGCTCGCGGTCCACCGCGACGGAGTCGAAGTGGTAGCCGCGCGGATCCTTCACGTACACGAGGATCGTGTCGTGCTTCGTCGGCCAGCGGCGGGTGGCCTTCGCCCCGTAGTCGTAGGCCCAGATGATCTCGTTCAGGAAGCACTCGCGGCCGAAGAGCGCGTCGAGCAGCACCTTCGCATAGTGCGCCTCGCGGTAGTCGAGGTGGAGGTAGAGGGTGCCGTCGTCGGCCAGGAGCCGCCAGGCCTCGGCCAGTCGCGGCTCCAGGAACGACCAGTAGTCGTCGAACCGGTCGTCGTACTGCAGCAGGTCGCCGCGGATCCGCTCGTAGCTGCGGCCCTTGAACCCGGCGATCGTGCCGGTCGCCGAGCGCACCGACGTGGTCGAGGTGCGCACCTGCGCCCGCCCCGTGTTGAACGGAGGATCGAGGTAGACGACCGTGAACGACCCGTCGGCCAGCTGCGGCAGAACGTCGAGGTTGTCGGCGTGGATCACCGCGCTCCGCAGCTCGGGGACGCCGTCCGCGATCGGGAAGGGCATCCTGTGATTCTGCCAGTGCGGGGCGCCTCCGCCGACACGCCCAGGGCTCCGATCCGGGGGCTGACGGGCTCCCGACGGCCTCCGGCGTAGAGTGACGCGATGATCTCAGAAGTGCGTCACGACGCGACCGAGTCCCGGTACACGCTGTGGGTCGACGGCGAGAACGTCGGGCTCGCCGATTACGCGCTGCGCGGGTCCGACGTGGTGTTCCTCCACACCGAGATCGCCCCCGAGCACCGGCACGAGGGGCTCGGCGACCGCCTGGTCGAGGCGGCCCTGGACGACGCGCACGAGCGCTTCGGCTCGCACATCGTGCCGGTCTGCCCGTTCGTCGCGGAGTTCATCGCCGAGCACCCCGACTACCAGGAGCTGCTCGCGAGCTGAGCCCGCCGCGCGGCGCCCCGGCGGCCTCAGCGCCCCGCCGCGCTCACGGCACCCGGCGCAGCCACTCCTGCGTCGAGTACTTCGTCCGCACCAGCTCCTCGGCCTCCGCGTACTCCGCGTCGGTGAGGTCGCCCGGCGTCCCGCCGTGCAGGCGCACGAAGGTGTCCTTCATCCGCTCGATGATCTCGGCGCGGCTGAGCCCGGTCTGGCTGCGCAGCGGGTCGACGCGCTTCACGGCGGAGGCGATTCCCTTGTCGGACAGCTTCTCGCGGCCGATCCGCAGCACCTGCACCATCTTCTCGGCGTCGATGTCATAGCTCATGGTCACGTGGTGCAGCACCGCTCCGGAGCCCAGCCGCTTCTGCGCGGCTCCGCCGATCTTGCCCGAGGGCGAGCTGATGTCGTTGAGCGGCTGGTAGACCGCGTCGATGCCGAGCGACTGCAGCGCGCTGATCGTCCACTCGTCGAGGAACGCGTAGGAGTCGGCGAAGGTCAGGCCCTGCACCAGGTCGCCGGGCACGTAGATCGAGTAGGTGACGACGCTGCCCGCCTCCATGAACATCGCGCCGCCGCCCGAGATGCGCCGGACCACCTCGACGCCGTGCTTCTCGGCGTTCTCGAGGTCGACCTCGTTGCGCAGCGACTGGAAGCTGCCGATGACGACGGCGGGCTGGTCCCACTCCCAGATGCGCAGCGTCGGCTCGCGGCGGCCCTCGCCGACGGCGGCCGTCAGGACCTCGTCGAGCGCGAGGTGCATCGCAGGCGGGACGGCCTTCGCGTGCACGATCCGCCAGTCGTAGTCGCGCCAGCTCGTCGCCTTCTGCAGCGAGCGGCGGATCGCGACGGCGACCGCCTCGGGCGTGAAGCCCAGCAGCACGGCATCGCTCGGCAGCGCCGCCCGGATCGCCGCGGCGATCGTCTTGGCGTCGCTCTCCTCCGGCAGCCCCACGACCGCGCGGTCGATGTCGTCGAGCGCCGTGTCGGGCTCGAGGAAGAAGTCGCCCGCGAGGCGGAAGTCGGCGAACCTGCCGTCGACCACCTCCAGGTCGACGACCACGAGTTTTCCGCCGGGGACCTTGTACTCGCCATGCATGGGGCCAGCCTAGGCGGGAGCGGGCCGCGCGGGCCGGGAGTCGAATCTCTCGTCCAGCCAGGCGACCAGATCGGCCGTGACCTCGACGCGGTTCAGCTCCTGGAACAGCTCGTGCCGCGCCTCCGGGTACACCCGCACCGAGACGTCCGTGAAGCCCGACCGGCGACGATAGGCCCGGGCCAGCGCCCGCACCGACCGCTCGCCGCCGAGCGTGTCCTCGGCGCCGATGACGATGAGCAGCGGCAGCGGAGGAGCGATGCGGCGCGCGGGGCGGCCGACCAGTCGCAGGGTCTCCACGATCCCGATCCGCTTCGCGAGCGGATCCGTGAAGGTCAGCTGGTCGTCGTGGAACAGCTGCCACACCGCCGGGTCGCGCGACAGCCACTCGAGCCCGAGCCCGCCGGGCTGCCGGTGCCGCTTGGTGAGGTCGCCGCCGTTCATGAAGAACGGCAGCCGGTAGGCGGTGCCGCTGAGCACCAGGGCGGCGTAGTCGGAGGAGTGGTGGTCGACGATCCGCTGCGCCATCAGCGAGCCCCAGGAGTGGCCCAGCAGCACGATCGGGAGGCCCGCGTTCTCGGCGGCGAGCTCGCGCGTGAGCCGGTTGACCGCCTCCTCCGTCGCGCGGAGCCCGCCGGGGCCCAGGCGGCCGAGCTGCGACGCGTCGCCGCCGTGCTGCTGGAGACCGGTGCGCCCGTGCCCGCGGTGGTCGTCGGCCGCGACCGCGTAGCCCGCGGCGACGAGCGCCTCGGCGAGCTCGACGTAGCGGCCCGAGTGCTCGCCCACGCCGTGCGCGATCTGCACCAGGGCGCGCGGGGCGGGGTGCGACCACCAGCGGTAGTGGATGGTCACCCCGTAGGCGTCGTCGAAGGTCCTGTCGACCGCGGTGTCCGGCATGGCACCAGTGTGGCCCACCGGCCGCTGGACGCGACGGCGGGCCCGGGAACTGAGAGGATGCTCATGATCGGGTCGCACCAGCAGGCCCGGCGTCGACGGATCGCTAGCGTTCTCACCTGCCCGACCCCGTCGCCGGCCCTCGGACCCCCCGACGACCGTCCCCCACCCCTTCACGAGCGAGGCCTCCCCCACTGATGACCGTATCGCCCCTGATCTGGACCCTGACGATCGTCTTCATCGTCCTGCTCCTGCTCTTCGACTTCTTCTTCCACGTGCGCAAGGCGCACGAGCCCACGCTGAAGGAGTCGGCGGTGTGGTCGGCCCTGTACGTCGGCATCGCGGTGCTCTTCGGCCTCGGCGTGCTCGTCTTCGGCGGGCCGACTCCCGGGTCCGAGTACTTCGCGGGCTACATCACCGAGAAGGCGCTCTCGGTCGACAACCTGTTCGTCTTCCTGATCATCATGGCGAGCTTCAAGGTGCCCCGGGCCGACCAGCAGAAGGTGCTGCTCTTCGGCATCGTCTTCGCCCTGATCGCCCGCACCGGCTTCATCTTCCTCGGCGCCGCGCTGATCAACTCGTTCGCGTGGGTCTTCTACGCGTTCGGCCTCATCCTGCTGCTCACCGCGTTCAACCTGGTGAAGCCGGGCGACGAGCACTCGGGCGACAACATCATGGTCCGCCTGGCCAAGCGCGTCTTCAAGACGAGCGACACCTACGACGGCGACAAGTTCTACACGACGGTCGACGGCAAGCGCGTCCTCACGCCGATGCTCCTGGTCATGGCCGCGATCGGCGGCACGGACATCCTGTTCGCCCTCGACAGCGTCCCCGCCATCTTCGGCCTGACCAACGACGTCTTCCTGGTCTTCACCGCCACGGCGTTCTCGCTGCTGGGCCTGCGCCAGCTGTACTTCCTGATCGACGGTCTGCTCGACCGCCTGGTGTACCTCAGCTACGGCCTCGCCGCGATCCTCGCCTTCATCGGCGTGAAGCTCATCCTGCACGCGCTCCACGAGAACACGCTGCCGTTCATCAACAACGGCGAGCACGTGGAGGTCTTCGAGATCGGCACCGGCCTCTCGCTGAGCGTGATCATCGGAGTGCTGACCGTCACGGTCATCGCCTCGCTGGTCAGCCCGAAGGGCCGCCGCATGGCCAAGGAGGCCGCCGAGCGCCGCCGCGTGGAGGCCGAGGCCGACGCAGGGCACTGATCCGACCCTTGGACCGACGAAGCCCCTGGAACTCCGGTTCCGGGGGCTTCGTCGTCTCCGAGAACGAGGTCGCTTCCGCAGCCGGGGCGAAGGGCCGAGGCGAACCGACGATCCGCGTGTCAGCGGATCGGCGTAGCCGGACGCAGGACGCTCTGCGGAATCCGCCGTCTCAGGGGGCCGACCGCGGTGCGCCGCTCTGCGGCGCACTCAACGAGCGCGGTACCGGTGCTCCGGGCGCCCGGTGCTGCCGTAGCTCAGGGTCATCTCGACCAGGCCGCGGCCGGCCAGGCCCGAGAGGTAGCGCTGGGCCGTCGCCCTCGAGATCCCGGCGCGCTCGGCGACCTCGAGGGCCGAGAGCTCCACTCCGGACTCGGTGAGACGCGCGAGCACGAGCTGCTCGGTCGCCGAGCGCGAGGGCCCGGCCGCCGCCGCATCGCCCGAGTGCAGGATCCGCAGCGCCCGCTCCACCGCCTCCTGGTCGGCCGCGCGGTCCTCGCGCAGCACGTTGCGGAACCGCACGTACGCGTCGAGCCGCTCGCCCAGCAACCGTGCGTCGAACGGCTTGATCAGGTAGCCGAGCGCGCCGGCGTGCAGCGCCCGCCGCACGGTCGCCCCGTCCGAGGCGGCGCTCACGACGAACGCGTCGGTGTCGAGCTCGCGCAGCAGCGCGATGCCGCTCTGGTCCGGCAGGTGCACGTCGAGCAGCAGCAGGTCGGGGGCGGAGTCGAGCACCGCCGCCCGCGCCGCCCGCGCGGTGTGCACCGGCGGCAGCGCCCGCAGCCCCTGGCGCCCGTCGACCAGGTCGGCGTGCAGCTGCGCCACGCGGAAGTCGTCGTCCACGACGAGCACCGTGCGCTCCTGCGGGTCTGTCATCGCTCCTCCTGAGTCTCGGGCGGACGCACCGCGCCCGGCAGTCGCGCGCAGAGCACCGCTCCCGCCGAGCCGCCGCCCGCGTCGGCCAGCCACACCGCTCCTCCGCGCCGCGCCGCCACCTCGCGGCAGAGCGGCAGCCCGAAGCCGCGGCCGTGCACGCGGTCGTCGTCCCCGTCGTCCTCGGCGGGTCCGCGCTCGAACAGGGTGTCCGGATCCGCGACCCCGTCGCCGGAGTCGGCGACCGTCACGAACAGCGCGTCCCCGTCGTCCAGCAGCTCGACCTCGACGAAGCGCACCTCGCGGCCGCCGAGCGCGGCCGCCCGCACCGCGTTGTCGACCAGGTTGCCCACCACCGTCGCGACGTCCTCCGGCTCGACGACGACTCCGCGCACGAGCGTCTCCTCGCCCAGCGTCAGCAGCACCCCGCGCTCGGCGGCCTCGATCCCCTTCGCGCCCACGAGCGCCTGGAGGTAAGGCTCCTGCAGCCGGTCGGCGTGCTGCACGGGGTACTTCAGCGGCCCGCGGGTCAGCACCTCGTCGAGGTAGTCGCGCGCCGACTCCGTGCGGCCGGCGTCGAGCAGTCCCGCCACGACGTGCAGGCGGTTGGCGAACTCGTGCCGCTGCACGCGCAGCGCGTTGGTCATCGAGCCGACCGCGTCCAGGCGGCGGCTGAGCGCGGCCACGTCGGTCCGGTCGCGCAGCACGACGACGACGCCGAGGTCGCGGTCGCCGCGGGTCACCCGGCGGATGTCGACGTAGACGATGCGCGAGTGCACGACGAACCCCTCCGCTCCCGCCGACCGGGCCCGCTCGGGCGAGCGCAGCGCGGCGGTGATCGCGTCGGCCAGCGGAGTCGGGAGATCGAGGCCGTCGAGGGTCCGGCCCTGCAGGGCGCGGCCCGAGGGGTCGTCCGATCCGAGGATCGCGGCGGCGCGCGCGTTGCAGACGCCGACCCGTCCGTCGCGGTCGAAGGCGAGCACGCCCTCGTCGACCCCGTCGAGCACGGCCGCCTGGTCCTGCACGAGCGCGGTCAGCTCCTCCGGAGCCAGGCCCAGCGTCAGCCGCAGCAGCCGGCGCCGGATGAACACGGAGGCGACCGCGGCCAGCACCAGCGCCGCGACCGCCGCGGCGAGGACGCCCAGCAGCGCGGTCGGCAGGTCGTCGAAGACGCTCGAGCGCGCGAAGCCGATGCTCACCTCGCCGACGACTCCGCCGCCCGCGGGCGCGAAGACGGGCACCTTCGCCCGCGCCGACTCCCCCAGCGTGCCGGTGCCCCACGAGACGCTCTCGCGTCCGGCGAGCGCCTCGGTCGCGCTGGTCGAGACGACCTCGCCGAGCCGGTCGGGGTCGGGGTGGGCGAGCCGGATGCCCTGGTCGTCGGTGATCACGACGAAGAGCGCGCCGGTGCGCTCCTCCACTCCGGCCGCGAGGTCCTCGAGGGGGCCGGCCCGCAGGCCGACCGCGTCGGGCGTGCCGGGGTCGGCGGAGTAGTCGCCGACGGCCGCGCGCACGTCCGGATCCTCGGCGACGGTGCGGGCGATGGCGAGCGCGGTCTCCTCCGCCTCGCCGCGCAGCTGCTGCACGCTGATCGCGGTGACGAGGCCGGCGCAGACGAGGACGGCGGCCGAGACGGTCGCGAGCTGCAGCACGAGCACGTGGGTCGCGAAGCGCATGCGGCCTCCTCCCTGCGCAGAATGCGCAGAACCCACACTATGCGCAGATGGCGCGCTTATGAGCGATACCCGGGCGCCCGGGCCCGGCCTCCCTAGGGTTCTCAGGACCCGGACAGCGCCGCTCGCGACGGGCAGCAGGACGCACGACGACGAAGGAGTCAGCAGTGTTGGTAGTACTCGGATTCACGATGATCCTGGCCTTCATGGCCCTGATCATGACCAAGAAGCTCACGCCCATGGTCGCGCTGATCGTCGTCCCCACGATCTTCGGCCTCTTCGCCGGCGCGGGCCTGGGCATCGGCGACATGGTCATCGAGGCCATCGGCAGCCTCGCCCCCACGGCGGCCCTGCTGATGTTCGCGATCATGTACTTCGGCATCATGATCGACGTCGGGCTCTTCGACCCGCTGATCCGCTTCATCGTCCGCGCACTGGGCGACGACCCGGCGAAGGTCGTCCTCGGCACCGCGCTGCTGGCCGGAGCCGTCTCGCTCGACGGCGACGGGTCGACCACCTTCATCGTGACCACCGCCGCGATGCTGCCGATCTACCTCCGCCTCGGGATGAACCCGGTCGTCCTGACCTGCGTCGCCGGCCTCGCGAACGGCACGCTCAACATCGTCCCGTGGGGCGGTCCGACCGTCCGCGCCGCCGCCGCCCTGCAGGTCTCGCCGAGCGAGATCTTCGTGCCGATGCTCCCCTCCCTCGCGGTGGGCCTCGCCGTCACGCTCGTCTTCGCCTGGTTCCTCGGACTCGGCGAGCGCCGCCGCCTCGGCTCGCTCGCCCTCGCCGAGCCGATGGTCGAGCGCGAGCTCGTCGGCGCCGGCCGCGCCCCGCGCACCGGAGGCCTCGCCGCACTGACCGGAGGCATCCGCACCGTCGCCCGCGAGAAGTTCTCGTTCCTCCGCGGCCCGGAGTCGCTGCGCGGCGCCCAGGTCGCCGTCGCCGCCCGCGTCCAGGCCGACGACGCCGACACCGCCATGGCCGACACCATGCTCGACCCCGAGCGCGAGACCCTGCGGCCGAAGCTGATCTGGGTGAACCTCGCGCTCACCCTGGTCGTCATGTCGCTGCTGGTCGCCGACATCCTGCCGCTGCCCTACGTCTTCATGGTCGGCTCCGCGGTCGCGCTGCTGATCAACTTCCCCCAGATGAAGGACCAGGCGTCCGAGATCGTGAAGCACGCTCCGAGCATCGTCGGGGTCGTCTCGATGGTCCTCGCCGCGGGCGTGCTCATCGGAGTCCTGAACGGCACCGGAATGGTCGACGCGATGGCCGAGTGGGTCGTCGATGTGATCCCGCCCGCGCTCGGCCCGTTCCTCGCCGTCATCACGGGCGTGCTGAGCATCCCGATGACCTTCTTCATGTCGAACGACGCCTTCTACTACGGCATCCTCCCGGTGCTCGCCGAGAGCGCCGCGAACTACGGCATCGACCCGGTCGAGATGGCCCGCGCCTCCATCACCGGTCAGCCGGTCCACCTGCAGAGCCCGCTGGTCCCCGCGATCCTGCTGCTCGTCTCGCTCGCCGCGGTCAACCTCGGCGACCACCACCGCAAGGTGCTGTGGCGCGCCGTGATCGTCTCGCTGGTGATGCTGGCGGTCGGCGTCCTGGTCGGAGCGATCCCCTTCGGCTGATCCGCCGCAGAACCTCGGCTGAGAGGGCCCGTCGTGCATCGTCCTGCGCGACGGGCCCTCTCGTTCGAGTCCCCCGTGTCATCCGTCAGGCGTGACCCGTGCGAGCCACTCCGCCAGCAGGCGCTCGAGCACCGCGCGGTCCTCGGTCGGCATCCCCTCGATCAGGCGGTGCTCGTTCGCCACGTGATCAGAGAAGGCGGAGTCGATGACCGCCCGCCCCGCGTCCGTCAGGGCGATCAGCCGGCCCCGCCCGTCGTCGGTGCTCGCCCGGCGGCTCACCAGCCCCGCGCCCTCCAGCCGGTCGACCCGCTTCGTCAGCCCGCCCGTCGTCACCATCGTCGAAGCCGCCAGCTCGCCCGCCGGGCATTCGAACGGCGGCCCGCTGCGGCGGAGGGTCGCGAGGACGTCGAAGTCGCCCTCGCCCAGTCCGTGTCCGCGATAGACGGGCAGGAGCTCCTCGGTCAGGGCGTCCGCGAGGCGGTGCAGCCGTCCGATGAGCCCCAGGGGCGACACGTCGAGGTCGGGCCGCTCGAGCCGCCACGCGTCCTGGATCCGGCTGACCCGGTCGTCGATCCCACTCATGCGACTCAGGATAGCTTCCCCGTCAGATATATTGTCTTCCATGGAAGTCAAATGGCTGGCGGTCACTGCGATCGCGCCGATCGCCTGGGGATCGACGTACTTCGCGACCCGGGAGTACCTGCCGGACGCGCCGCTCTGGGGAGCCGTGCTGCGCGCCCTGCCGGCCGGACTCGTCCTGCTCGCGGTCAGGCCGAGGCGGCCGCGCGGGAACTGGTGGTGGCGGTCGCTCGCGCTCGGGAGCCTGACCACGAGTGCCTTCTTCGCCCTCGTCTACGTCGCCGCCCAGCGGTTGCCCACCTCGGTCGCGTCGACCGTCATGGCACTCTCGCCCCTGGTGCTCCTGCTCCTCTCCTGGCTCATCCTCCGCGCACGGCCGACGGTCGCTGCAGTGGGCGGCTCCGCCCTCGCGCTCATCGGGGTCGTCCTCCTCGTCGGCCGGACGAGCGAGCCCGTCGATCCGCTCGGCGTCCTCGCCTCCGCGGCAGCGCTGTGCCTCTCCTCGGTCGGCTTCCTCCTCGCCAAGCGCTGGAGCGCGGACGTCGACCTGCTCGCCTCCACCTCCTGGCAGCTGCTCGCCGGCGCCCTCCTCCTGCTGCCGGTCGCCGTCCTCGTCGAGGGCGGCCCGCCCCCGATCGACGCGCCGACCGCAGTCGCCTACGCCTACGTCGCCGTCATCGCGACCGCCCTCGCCTTCACGGCCTGGTTCGCCGGTCTCCGCCACCTCGACGCCGGCACCGTCGGGCTGATCGGGCTGCTCAACCCCGTCACCGGAGTCGCGCTGGGCACGGCGCTCGCGTCCGAGCAGCTCGAGGGGCGCCAGTGGCTCGGACTGGCGCTGATCCTCACAGGAGTGCTGGCGGGCCTGCCACGTCGCCGACCTCAGGCCGCGACGTCCGCCCGCTCCGCCTCGCGGACGCCCGCGTAGACCTCTCGGTCGATCTCGTCGTCGGCGTTCGCGACGAGCATCGCGACGAAGGTGTCGCCGTTGACGTTCAGGAACGTGCGGAAGATCCCGGTGAACCAGTCGACCGCGATGAGCAGGCCCACCGCCTGGATCGGCAGGCCGAGGGTCGTCGCGAGGAAGAGCGCGACGACGGGGAACCCTCCGGGGACCGTGATGGTGCCCATGTTGAGCAGGATCGCGAGCCCCATGCCGAGGAGGATCTGCCCGGGCGAGAGGGCGACGTCGCCGGCCTGCGCGAGGAACAGCACGACGATCGTGTAGTTCAGCACCGCGCCGTACGAGCCCATGGTCAGCCCGATCGAGAGCGTGAAGTCGGCCACCCGGCGGCTCACACCGACCTTCTCGACGGTGTTGCGGAGCACGGTCGGGAACGTGACGGCCGAGCTCGTGGTCGTGATCGCGATCACGGTCTGCTCGGCCAGCTTGCGGGGCAGGCGGCGGGGGTCCAAGCGGGTGCGCACGGTCACGACGACCACGAACACCACGGTGAGGATCAGCACGCCCAGCAGCGTCGTGCCGAGGTACGCCAGCGCGGTCGAGACCACCGCGAGCCCGACCTCGCCGGTGAGCGCGGCCAGCAGCGCGAACACTCCGATCGGCGCGATGCGCATCACGAGGCGGATGAGGACGAGGAGGATCTGCTGCAGCTGCTCCAGCCCCTTGAGCACGAGCGTGTTGCCGGTGGAGCTCGCGTAGCTGTTCAGCGCGATGCCGAACAGGAGCGAGAAGACGATGATCGGCACCATCGTCGCCGTCGACATCGACGCGATGATGTTGGTCGAGAAGAACCCGAGCAGGGTGTCCTGCCAGCCCGCGGCCTCGGCCGCCGACTCCTGCAGCGCCGGGTCGAGCTCGCCCGAGAACGTCGCGCCCGCGCCGGGCTGCAGCAGGAGGCTCAGGCCGACCGCGACCGACGCGGCGACGATCGAGAACCCGATCATCCAGCCGAAGGTGCGGGCGGCGAGCCTGCCGGTGCCGACCCCGCCCATCGAGCCGGTCGCCACGATCACCGATGCCATCACGAGCGGCACGATCGCCATCTGGATCAGGCGGATGAAGATCTGGCCGAGGAACTCGAGGTTCCCCGCCCACTCCCCCGCGATCAGGCCGAAGACGATCCCGGCGACGGCGGCGAGGCCGATCCGGGTCGCGGGGTTCTTGAAGACGGTGAGCGTCATGGGGACTCCGAGGACGAGGGCGGACGGCCGGGGCCGAAGTGGTAGGACCAATCAAGCGCACCGGTGTTGCGCCCGCGCTTCGCCCGTGTTTCGAGTGCGTGACGACCACCGGCCGCGTGTGATGATCGGAGCGTCCGCCCCGCGTCCCGGGGCGCAGGAAGGGCACCCCGTGGTCGACACCTCCGCCGCCGAGACGGTCCCCGCCGTCGTCGTCCGGCACCTCGAGGGACTGATCGCCCGGGGCCGGCTGCTCCCCGGTGCTCGGCTCGACTCCGAGCGCGCGATCGCCGCCGAGCTCGGAGTCTCGCGCACCGCCGTCCGCGACGCCCTCGCCCGGATGGAGGCGGCAGGCCTCGTCGAGCGCCGGCAGGGCTCGGGCACCCGCATCAGCTCGATGCCGCCCGCTGAGCGGCTGCTCGCCTCCGGACTCCAGCCCCACCGGACCGAGCTCGAGCACTCGGCCGAGCTGCGGCGCGTGCTCGAGCCCGAGATCGCGCGCCTCGCGGCCCTCCGGGCGGGTCCGGAGGAGCTGCGCGCCCTCGAGGACGTGCTCGCCCGCGCCGCCGGCTGCGACGACCCCGACCGGTCGGTGCGGCTCGACGTCGAGTTCCACGTCGCCGTCGCGCGGCTCACCGGCAATCCGCTCCTGGTCACGATGAGCGACCTGACCACGTCCTGGACCGTCGAGGCGCGTCTCTACTCCCACCTCGAGGACCGCGGACGCACGGCGTCGATCGCGGGCCACCGCAGGATCCTCGACGCCCTCGCAAGCGGCGACGGCGCGGCGGCCGCGGCGGCGATGCGCGAGCACCTCGGCGAGATCGAGACGATCATCGCCGAGGTCGTCGCACCCTGAGGCGCGCTGGTCAGCCCAGCAGCGGCGCCAGGTTCTCGGTCCACACGTCGAACCCGAGCTTCAGGATGAGCGCGCCGACCACCGCGAGGAACGCGATGCGGATGAAGCGGCTCCCCTTGGCCACCGCCATCCGCGAGCCCAGGTACGCCCCCGCCACGTTCGCGAGGCCCATGAACAGGCCCAGCACCCAGACGACGTGCCCGCCCGGGATGAAGTAGAGCAGCGCCCCGAGGTTCGTCGCCACGTTCACGATCTTCGCCTTCGCGCTCGCGAGCAGGAAGTCGTAGCCGAGCGCCGTGATCAGGGCGATGATCAGGAACGTGCCGGTGCCGGGGCCGATCAGGCCGTCGTAGAAGCCGATCACGAGTCCGAGCACCGCCGCGGTCACGAGGTGCCGCCGCCCCGCGTGCTTGAGCGCGGTGACGCTGCCCATCGTCGGGCGCGCGATCGTGACCACGGCGACGACGATCAGCGCGACGACGATGATCGGCTTGAAGACGGAGGAGGGCAGCAGCCCCGCGAGCGTCGCGCCTCCGTAGCTGCCCGCGAGGGCGACGGCCGCCATCGGCAGTGCGGTGCGGAGGTCGGGCCTCGCCCGCCGGAAGAAGGTGATGGCGCTGGTCGTGGTGCCGAAGATCGACGCGAGCTTGTTGGTCGCCAGCGCCTGCACGGGCGAGATGCCGGGCACCAGGAGCAGCGCGGGCAGTTGGAGCAGTCCGCCGCCGCCCACCACCGCGTCGATCCAGCCTGCGGCGAAGGCGGCGAGCACCATGAGCAGGATGATCGGGAGGCCCAGGTCGAGGGTGTCGGTCAGCATCGCTGGGAAGCGTACTGGAGCCCCCGCACCCCCTCGACCTCTCGCCCGGGCCGGTCTAGCGTCGGCGGCATGCGATTCGGACTCTTCATCCCCCAGGGCTGGCGCCACGACCTCGTCGGCATCGACCCCGCCGACCAGTGGCGCACCATGAACGACCTCGCCCGGCACGCCGATGCCGGCGCCTGGGAGTCGATCTGGGTGTACGACCACTTCCACACCGTCCCCGTGCCGACCGAGGAGGCGACCCACGAGGCGTGGACGCTCATGGCGGCCTTCGCGGCGACGACCTCCCGCGTGCGCCTCGGCCAGATGTGCACGTGCATGTCGTACCGGAACCCGATGCACCTCGCCAAGATCGCGACGACCGTCGACGTGGTCTCGGGCGGCCGGGTCGAGATGGGCATCGGCGGCGGCTGGTACGAGCACGAGTGGCGCGCGTACGGCTACGGCTTCCCGCGCATCGCCGAGCGGCTCGGCCGTCTCGACGAGGGCGTGCAGATCATGCGCCAGGCCTGGACCACGGGCTCCGCGACGCTCGACGGGCGGTACTACACGGTGGACGGCGCGATCAACCGCCCGCTGCCGCTGCAGGAGGGCGGGATCCCGCTCTGGGTCGCCGGCGGCGGCGAGAAGGTCACGCTGCGGATCGCGGCGCAGTACGCGCAGTACACGAACTTCGCGGGCGCCGCCGAGGCGTTCGACCACAAGAGCGAGGTGCTCCGAGCGCACTGCGAGCGGCTCGGCACCGACTTCTCGGCGATCACCCGCAGCGCCAACTACAACGTGATGATCGGCGAGACCGAGGCCGACGTCGAGAAGGGCCTGCAGCGGCTGGAGGAGCGCGTGACGCCGTTCCTCGGTGCCGACGGTGCCGCGTCCTTCGTGGCGGAGTACCGCTCCCCCGACGCGCTCGCCGTCGGCACCCCCGCGCAGATCGTCGACCGCCTGGCCGACATGGCCGCGCGCGGCATGGACTACGGCATCTTCTACTTCCCGGACGCGGCCTACGACCGCTCGGGGATCGAGCTGTTCGAGCGCGAGGTCCTGCCCGCCCTGGCGTGAGCGGCGCGGATCGGGAGGCGGTGCGGATCGGAGGCGGCGCCTACGCCTCCGATCCGCGCTGTGCGGTCCGCACGACGAACGCTCTAGCCGAGCGGATCGGACGACGATTTCGCCCAAAGCGCGAGGTCGTCGCCGGATCGAGCACCCGTGTCCTCGAAACCGGCCCCGGCGAAGAGGCGTTGACTCCGTGCGTTGCGAACGTCGGTCCGGGCGACGAGATCAGGTCTCCCGGGACCGACGGAGCCGATGACCTGACTGAGTAGGTTCGTCGCGAGACCGGCGCCCTGATGGTCGGGGCGGACTCCGATCGCGAACACCAGGAGAACGTCACCGTCGCTGTCGAAGCCGGAGTGGCAAGCCGCGATCACCTCCCCCTGCTCGTCCAGGTCCACGAGGAGGGATTCCGAGGGAGGAAGAGGGAGCCGCAACGATCTGAGGTGCGACTGGACGTCCAACGCCCACGGAGTCGGATGGTACGAGCGCCGACCACCTCGGAACTCGGCTCGTTCCGGGCTCGCGCAGATGAATCGCTGGAGGGCGGGCAGGTGAATCCGCTCAGCCGGAACGGCCACTCCGCGCTCTAGCGGCGTCGGCGCCAGGCGGCGAGAGCACGCCGCTCGGCCGACGTGAGGACCGGCGAGCCCGCGCCCGCTCGGTACCGAGCAGCCGACGCGTCCCGCTCGCGGTCCGTCAGGCCATCGTTCCCCTCATCCGCGGAGTCGCGCGGAAGCGGAGAGGCGAGAGGAGACGAAACCATGCCTTCAATGGTAGGCGGAGCCGAGCCCCCTGGCGAGGTGTGGCGGGCGACGTCGGTCCGGACGGGACCTGATCCGCACGGCCCGCCGGAGGCGGCGCCTACGCCTCCGATCCGCGCTCCGCAAGTCCCTGCGTCGTCGCCGCACCCCCGCCTACGGTCGGAGCATGGACGCACAGGACATCCGCTGGAACGACGAAGCCCGCAGCAAGATCCTCGAGGACTCGGACCGTGTCCTCCGCGAGGCGGTGCTCGACCTCGCGCAGAGCAAGACGGGCGAGCCCTGGGAGGACGTCTTCGCCGAGCTCAACGCCCGGCTGAAGGACCGCTTCATCGACTTCGAGCCCGGGCCGGACCTCCGCAAGTACGCCGAGGCCGTCTCGGCCGGAGAGATCGAGTCGGGCTCGTGAGCGGCTCCCCGGACGACGCCGCGCTGACCGACGACATCGAGTCGATCCGCGCGCTCGGCGAGGGCCGGATCGGCGAGACCGCCGGCCCCGAGGACGTGGAGCAGGAGCTCTCCCCCGAGGAGGACGCCGCGATCGAGGACGAGCTGAAGCACCGGGGCTGATCCCGGACACGACGAAGGCCCGCCCCCTGCAGGGGGAGCGGGACTTCGTCGTCGGTGCGACTACGCCGAGAGGCGCTCGTAGTCGGTGTAGCCCTCGGCGCCGTGCGCGTAGACGGTGGCCTGGTCGAGCTCGTTCTCGGGGTGGTCGCCCTTCCAGCGCTCGACGAGGTCGGGGTTGGCCATCACCGGACGGCCCACCGCCACGGCGTCGGCGTGGCCGTCGGCGATCAGCGAGCGGACCTCGTCGCGCGTGGTCGGCGATCCGAAGCCGCTGTTCGCGATCAGGACGCCGCCGAAGCGCGAGCGGAGGTCCTGCACCAGGTCGCCCGCGGGCTCGGCGTGCAGGACGCTGAGGTAGGAGAGTCCGAGCGGAGCGAGTCCGTCGACGAGGGCCTCGTAGGTGGCGCGCACGTCGTCGGCGTCGGTCTCGAGGACGTCCTGGATGTTGTGGCTCGGCGAGATGCGGATGCCGACGCGGCCGGCGCCGATCTCGTCGGCGATCGCGCGGGTGACCTCGATCGGGAACGCGGCGCGCGCGGCGGGGCTCCCGCCGTAGGCGTCGGTGCGCACGTTCGAGACCGGCGAGAGGAACTCGTGCAGCAGGTAGCCGTTGGCCGAGTGGACCTCGACGCCGTCGAAGCCGGCGTCGACCGCGCGGCGGGCGGCGGCGACGAACTCGTCGCGCACGACGGCGAGCTCCTCGGTGCTCAGCGCGTGCGGCACGGGGAAGCGGGCCTTGTCGTCGCCGGGGACGCGGACCTCTCCGTCGATCGCGATGGCGCTGGGAGCGACGATGCGGTCGGTCCCGGTGATCGCGGTGTGCGAGACGCGGCCCGCGTTCATGATCTGCATGACGATGCGGCCGCCGGCGGCGTGCACGGCGTCGGCGACGACGCGCCAGCCCTCGGCCTGCTCGGCGGTCTCGATGCCCGGCTGTCCGGCGTAGCCCTTGGACTCGGCGCTGGGGAACACGCCCTCGCTGATGATCAGGCCCAGGCTCGCGCGCTGGGCGTAGTGCTCGGCGATCAGGGCGCCGGGAACGCCGTTCTCGTCGGCGCGCAGGCGCGTCATCGGCGCCATGACGACGCGGTTGGGGAGTTCGAGGTCACCGGCGGTGAGGGGAGTGAAGGGATCCACGGAGGGCCTTTCGTCAGGGGTCGGGCGGGCGCGACCAGCAGTCGCACCGCGGAGGGGAACCGCGGCGGTGACGAGCGCATTCCGTCTCCCGGCGTTCTCCCATCCGCCACGGACGGCGGACGCGCTCCGCGGCGATCACGCCCTGCTCCTCGTCGACCGCCCTGTCTACACTCGGGAGGCGAACGACGAAGGAGTGTGCGCGATGACCGCGACAGCGAACCACCGGTCCGACGTCCGTGAGCGCTCCGCCGCCGGGCGTCCGCTCCTCCGCACGGTCGTGGCCCTGCTCGTGGCCGCCGCCGCCGTGCTCGCCGGGGCGCCCGCCGCCGTCGCCGAGGACCCGGCGACCCTCGGCTCCTCCCCCGTCCTCGACTCCGCCGGCGCCCTCGCGCCGGGTGAGGCCGCCGAGATCGAGCAGGCCGCCTCGCGCCTGTACGAGCAGCACCGCGTCCAGTTGTTCGTCGCGTACGTCGACAGCTTCACCGGCGTCTCGGGCGACGAGCGCTGGGCCGATGCCACGGCCGAGCTGAACGGGCTCGGCGACGACGACGTCCTCCTCGCGGTCGCGGTCGGCGACCGCCAGTACCAGGTCTCGGTCGCCGACGGCTTCGCGCTCGACGACGCGCAGCTCTCGTCGCTCGAGAGCGACGACATCGAGCCGCAGCTCGTCGAGGGCGACTGGGCCGGAGCCGCAGTGGCCGCGGCGGGCGGCATCGGCGAGCGCCTCGACGCGCCGACCGCCGGGGAGTCGTTCGGCCGGGGCGCGACGGTCGTGCTCGCGGTCCTCGCCGTCCTCGTCGTCCTGGGCGTCGTGATCCTCCTCCTCGTGCGCCGCTCGCGCCGCCGGAAGGCCGCGGAGGCCGTCGAGGCCTCGATCGACGAGCTCGCCACCCGCGCCGGATCCGCCCTCGTGCACGCCGACGACGCCGTGCGCACCAGCGAGCAGGAGGTCGGCTTCGCGGAGGCGCAGTTCGGCTCCGACGCGACCGGGCCCTTCCGCGAGGCGCTCGTGACCGCCAAGCGGCTCCTCGGCGAGGCCTTCGGGCTGCAGCAGCGCCTCGACGACGCCGAGCCCGACACCGACCAGGAGCGTCGCGACGGCTACTCCCGGATCCTGCAGCTCTGCGCCGACGCCGAGCAGGCGCTGGACGAGAAGGCCGAGGCGTTCGAGCAGCTGCGCGACCTCGAGAAGAACGCTCCGGAGGTGGCGGCGCAACTCTCCGCGCGCGTCGAGACGGTCTCGGCCCGCCTCGCGCCGACCCGCGCGATCCTCGGCGAGCTCGCCGTCTCCTACTCCCCCTCCGCGATCGACGACGTCGAGGACGACGCCGATCAGGCCGAGGACCGCCTCCGCTTCGCCCGCGACGGCGTCGACGGCGCTCGCGAGGCCCTCACCGCCGGTGACACCGGCCGCGCGGCCGTCCTGCTGCGCTCGGGGCAGCAGGCGGCGGAGCAGGCGTCCGGCCTGCTCGACGCGGTCGCGACCCGCGCCGCCGATCTGCGCGAGGCCGAGGCGACCCTCGCCGCGCGCCTCGCCGAGATCCGCGCCGACGTCGCGCAGGGCCGCACGCTCGCCGCCTCGGCCGACGCCTCGGATCCCACCACCGCTGTCCTCGCGCAGAACGTGGGCGCCGCGATCGCGCAGACGGAGGCGTCCCTCGACCAGGTCGAGCGCGCCGCGTCCGTCCGCCCGAACGATCCGCTGGGACTGCTCGCCACCCTGGCGGCGGCCGACAGCACGATCGACGCGGCCGTCGGCGGCTACCGCGACGCACAGGCTCAGCGGGAGCGTGAGCGCGCCGCCCTCGCCGCCGAGCTCACGACCGCGCGGAGCCGCGTCTCGGCCGCCGAGGACTTCATCGCCGCCCGGCGCGGGGCCGTCGGCTCGCTCGCGCGCACCCGTCTGACGGAGGCGGTCCGCGCCTCCGAGTACGCGGCGCAGATCGCACCGACCGACCCGCGCGAGGCGCTGGCCTCGGCGCAGCGCGCCTCCGCCCTGGCCCAGGACGCTCTGCAGCAGGCCCGCTCGGACACGAGCCGGTACGCGTCGCCGAGCGCCGTGGGAAGCCCCTACGGCGGGAACACCACCGGCGCGTTCCTCGGCGGGATCCTCGTCGAGTCGCTGCTGGGCGGCGGCGGTCGGCGCTCCGGCTACCGCTCCGGCGGGTTCGGCGGCGGCTTCGGCGGCTCGTCGGGCAGCGGCTTCGGTGGCTCCTCCCGCCGCTCGTCCGGCGGCGGCTTCGGCGGCGGCTCCCGTGGCGGCTCCCGTGGCGGCGGCGGACGCCGCGGCGGCGGCGGCCGCTTCTGAGAGTTCTCACACCTCTGACCGACACGACATCCCACGACGCAAGGAGAGACAGCATGGCCCAGAGACAGTCCATCTTCGGACGCATCGCGCAGCTCGCGAAGGCGAACATCAACGCGCTCCTCGACCAGGCCGAGGACCCGCAGAAGATGCTCGACCAGATGGTGCGCGACTACACCGAGAGCATCCGCGACGCCGAGGCCGCCATCGCGCAGACCATCGGCAACCTGCGCCTGCTCGAGGACGACTACCGCGAGGACGTCGACAACGCGCAGGAGTGGGGCGCCAAGGCGCTCGCGGCGAGCCGCAAGGCCGACGACCTGCGCGCCTCCGGGACTTCGGCGGACGCCGACAAGTTCGACGCCCTGGCCAAGGTCGCGCTGCAGCGCCAGATCCAGTCCGAGAAGGAGGCGAAGGACGCCGAGCCGACCATCGCCTCGCAGACCGAGGTCGTCGACAAGCTCAAGTCGGGCCTCAACCAGATGCGCGAGAAGCTCAACCAGCTCTCGTCCAAGCGCGACGAGCTCATCGCCCGCTCGAAGACCGTCGAGGCGCAGACGCAGGTCCAGGACGCGATAAAGAGCATCGACATCATGGACCCGACCAGCGAGGTGAGCCGCTTCGAGCAGAAGATCCGCCGCGAGGAGGCGCGTGTTCGTGGAGCGGAGGAGCTCGCCTCCTCGAGCCTGGACGCCCAGTTCGAGTCGCTCGAGGACCTCGGCGAGATGACCGAGGTCGAGGCGCGCCTCGCGGCGCTCAAGTCCGGACGCCCGCAGGACTCGATCGGTTCCTGAGCTCCCTGACCGGCGCGGCGGCCGCGATCGCGGCCGCCGCGCCGTCGTACCGTTCGCGAAGGCTGGCAATCCTCATGGTGCGGTGGGCACCCCCTGCCCGTAGTCTTCGAAGAGGTAGCCCAAGAAACCGGTCGCCGCACGCCACGACCGGCCCCTACCGGCGTGGTGAACCAGGAGCGGACCGGGCCGTGCCTCACGAGGCCGAGTCGGGGGTCGCTCTCCACGAGGCCGTCGACGCCGATGGCCGCCCCGAAAGAACGAGGCACCCCGTGAGCGTTCCCACCACCCTGTCCGACGGCGGCTCGACCGCCCAGAGCGGCAGCGAGGCCGAGCCGGTCTCCCGCGTCGTCCGGACGCGTCCGCGCGCCGACGGCCGCATCAACCCCACCACCGAGTACTCCGGCCTGCTCAGCACCGTCCGCGACGCGGGCCTGCTCCGTCGCCGCACCGGCTTCTACTACACGATGTTCGCCGTGCTGGTCCTGGCCCTCGGCGGAATCGTCACCGGCTTCGTCCTGCTGGGCGACTCCTGGTTCCAGCTCCTGCTGGCCGCGGCCCTCGGCATCGTCCTCACCCAGTTCGCGTTCCTCGCGCACGAGGCCTCGCACCGTCAGGTGTTCGAGTCGGGCAAGGCCAACGACGTCGCGGGGCGCACCCTCGCGAACCTCTTCGTCGGCATCAGCTACTCGTGGTGGATGCACAAGCACAGCCGGCACCACGCGAACCCGAACGTGCTCGGCAAGGACCCCGACATCGAGCGCGACGTCATCTCGTTCACCAGCGAGGACGCGGCCCGCTCGCGCGGCCTGTACGCCTGGCTGACGCGCCGTCAGGGCTACGCCTTCTTCCCCCTCCTCCTGCTCGAGGGCCTCAACCTGCACATCCACGGCTTCCGCACGGTCTTCGGCCGCGGCAAGGTCGACAAGCGCTGGGTCGAGATCTCGATGCTCGTCGCCCGCGTGGGCCTCTACCTCGCGGTCATCTTCTGGGCCCTGCCGCTGGGCATGGCGTTCGCCTTCCTCGGCGTGCAGATGGGCGTCTTCGGCCTCTACATGGGTGCCTCGTTCGCCCCGAACCACAAGGGCATGCCGCTGCTGCCGAAGGAGGCGCGCGTCGACTTCCTGCGCCGCCAGGTCCTCACCTCGCGCAGCATCAAGAGCACCTGGCTCACCGACCTCTACATGGGCGGTCTGAACTACCAGGTCGAGCACCACCTCTTCCCGAACATGCCCCGCCCGGCCCTGCGCCGCGCCCAGGTCATCGCGAAGGAGTACTGCGCCACCCACCAGATCCCCTACACCGAGACCTCGCTGCTCGAGTCGTACGGCATCGTCGTCCGCTACCTCAACCGCGTGGGCCTCTCGGCCGGCGGCGACCCGTTCGACTGCCCGGCCGCCTCGGCCTACGGCCGCTGAGCCGCACCGCCCGAACGACGATGCACGCACCCCGCCGCGCGCGCGTCGGGAGACGCACTGAGGCCCGCCCCGCCGGTGAGGGCGGGACGGGCCTCGGGGAGTGCGCCGGGTCAGGAGGCGTTGCAGAGCACCAGCGTGCCGCTGGTCGTCGCAGCAGCCTTGGCGCCGGTGGCCGTGTAGCCGGTCGGCACGGTCACGCTCGCACTCAGCGACCAGCCGAGGCTGACGTTGATCGTCGTGCGGAGGGCGAGCGTCGCGCCCGCAGCCAGAGGTGCCGTCAGCACGATCGAGCGGGTCGTCGGGTTCACGACGTTCACAGCGGCGAGGGATCCCGACGTCGTGAGCACGCCGATGTTGGCCAGGCCACCGCCCACGACGACGATCGTCGTTCCGGTCGGGAGTGCGGTGGGACCCGCGGTCAGGTCGAATCCTGTCGACAGCAGGCCGAGGCCGAGCGTGCCGCAGGTGCCGTTCAGCTGGAACGCGCCCACGTCGATGGTCGACGCGGCGGCGGAGGGGGTCGCGACCGCGACCGCGACGACCGGGACGGTCCAGGCGGCGGCGGCGGTGACCGAACGGCGCGAGACGATGCGCTCGGCGTCCAGGGGGGCGGGAGTGGAATCGTGGGACACGGTGGTGCCTTTCTGTCGAGGGGCCGAGGCCTCCGGCGTGCACGCGGTCCCGCTCTCGAGCGGACGGTCGCGGAGGTGTACGGGAGCGATGCTTCCCAGCGGGCACCCCTCGATCAAGGCGCACGAGCTTGCCCCCCAAACGCGGGTCATCTGCGAAATCAAGGGGGTGCGCGGCGACCGGACGGCGGCCTAGCGTGACGCTATGAGCAGCTCCGACAACGACATCGAACCGACCCTCGTCGACCCCGAGCAGACCCCTTCGCCGACCGAGACCGAGACCGCCGACGGCACCACCGCGGGCCTCGACGAGGTCGGCCGCCCGTCCCCCGACGGGCTCACCCAGGACGGCGACGCGGAGAACCCGCCGCTGCCCGACTGGGGCCCCACCGACGGCGTCCACGGCACCGACGCCGACCCCGACGGGACCGCCGGCGCCACCCGCTGACCACTCCCCCCGAGGGACCTCGCCGGGCTCCTGCCGCCGTCGCGATCAGGACCCGACGAGGTCCCTCCGTGTTCGCCCGGACGTCGCCGCGACGCCCGACGGGCCGCCCTACACTGGCGGAATGCAGCCGAAAGAACGCGCCCTCCGGGTGATCTCCTACAACCTCCGGGAGCACCGAGCGCACGTCGAGATCGCTCCGCTCGCCGCCCGCCACGACGTCGACGTCCTGTGCCTGCAGGAGTGCGACACCACGAAGCTCCCGCAGGAGCTGGGCGACCTGCGCCTCGCGACCGTCACCGCCCGCAACCGGCTCGGGCTCGCGATCTACTACTCGCACGCCCGCTTCGACCTGGCCGGCAGCGCCGCCTTCGAGCTCAGCAAGTCGATGCACGACCGCGTCATGTCCCCCGCTCACGAGCGCCTCCTCGCCGTCCGGCTGACCGACGAGGAGGGCGGATCGATCGCCGTCTCGTCCTTCCACGCCGCCCCCCTCTCGGCCGGCAACGCCCTGCGCCGGAAGCAGATCGACGAGGCGCTGAACCGGCTGCGCGAGTACGCCCCGGACACCCCCTCGCTCATGGTCGGCGACTACAACTACCCCTGGTTCTTCCGCGGACTCGACCGCAAGATGACGCGGAACGGCTACCTGGTGTCGCGGAGCGACTCCCCCACCTACGCCCGCTACCGGTACTTCAGCGGGCACTTCGACTTCGCGATCAGCGACTCCGTCCGCATCGAGCGGGTGTCGACCCTTCCGCAGGGGCTCTCGGACCACCTCCCCGTGCTGGTCGACGCGCACTACTCCGCGGCCGACGCCTAGGGGCCGGCGAGCGGGATCCCGCGCGTCGCGTCCACACCCACCTCCCGCTCGGGTGACGCTCGGTAGGCTCAGGGGGTGACGACCCTGATCCTCGCCCGGCACGGAGAGACCGTCTGGCACTCCGAGAACCGCTTCGCGGGCTCCTCCGACATCGCCCTCACTCCTCGCGGACAGGACCAAGCGGCGACGCTCGCCTCCTGGGCCGTCGACGCCGACCTCGAGGCGGTGTACTCGTCCACGCTCGTGCGCGCGGTCCGCACCGCGGTCCCGGCCGCCCGGGCCGCGCATCTCGAGGTGCATCCGGACCCCGCTCTCGTCGAGGTCGACTTCGGCCAGGGCGAGGGACTGACGACAGCCGAGATGGAGAAGCGCTTCCCCGACGCCTACCGCGCGTGGGTCGCCGCTCCAGCGATCCAGCCGATGCCCGGCGGGGAGTCGGGGCTCGACGCGGTCGCCCGCGCCAACGCCTCGCTCGCCCGGATCCACCGCGACCACCCCGAGGGCCGCGTGCTCGTCGTCGCGCACGGCACGCTCATCCGCCTGCTCCTGTGCGCCTACCTCGGCATCAACCCCGAGACCTACCGCCACACGTTCCCCGTCGTCGACAACGTCTCGCTGACGACGCTCCGCTGGGACGCGACGGGCATCGGACTGCTCGGCTACAACGTCCCTCCCGTGCAGAAGCAGCGGCGCTCGAGCTGAACGACGTGCGCGAGGCGCCGCGCCGCTCGGGCGGTGCCGGCTCGATCGGCCTCGTGCTGGGCGCGGTGGCGAGCGTGCAGCTCGGCGCGTCCTTCGCGGTCCTGCTCTTCCCGGCCGCGGGCCCGATCGGCACGGTCACGCTCCGCCTCGTCTTCTCGGCGCTCGTGCTGCTCGTCGTCTGCCGCCCGAGGCTGCGCGGCTACTCGCGAGCCGACTGGGGCACCGTCGTCGTCTACGGACTCGCCCTCGGCGGGATGAACGCCTGCTACTACGAGGCCATCGCCCGCATCCCGCAGGGCGCCGCCGTCACCCTCGAGGTCCTCGGCCCGCTGACCCTCTCGGTGATCGCCGGCCGGAGCCTGCTCAGCCTGCTCTGGGCGGGCCTCGCTCTGGCCGGGGTCGTGACGCTCTCGCAGGGCGGCTTCGGCTCGCTCGACCCGGTCGGCGTCGCGTTCGCCCTGGGAGCCGCGGCTCTCTGGGCCACCTACATCGTGTTCGCCGAGCGGACGGGTGGGCGCTTCCCCCGCCTCGACGGGCTGGCGCTGGCCCTGGCCGCCGGCGCCGTCGTCTCGCTGCCGTTCGGCATCGCGACGGCCGGGCCCGCGCTGATCCTGCCGCCCGTGCTGCTGCTGGGCTTCGCGGTCGCGGTGCTCTCCTCCGCGGTGCCGTACGCCCTGGAGCTGCTCGCGCTGCGGCGCCTGCGCTCGTCGACCTTCTCGATCCTGATGTCGCTCGCTCCGGGCGCGGCCGCCCTGTCGGGCTTCCTCGTGCTCGGCCAGCGGCTCACGGTGGTCGAGGCGATCGGCATCGGCCTGGTCGTCGCCGCGAGCGTCGGCGCCGTCCGCTCCGCCTCCCGCTGACGGGCGGATCGGAGCGACCGCCTCCGCTCGGCCTGGTATTTCGTTAGGCTAACTATGTGCCTCATGATCCCGCCACCACCGCCCTCGCCGGGGAGCTCCGCATCGCGGTCGCGCGCCTGGGCCGCCGACTCCGCCAGGAGAAGGGCCGGCACGAGCTCAGCGACGCGCAGCTGAGCGTCCTCGCTCTGCTCGAGCGCGAGGGCCCCCGCACCCTCGGCGAGCTGGCCGAGGTGGAGCGCGTGCGCCCGCCCTCGATGTCGCGCACGGTCGCCTGCCTCGTGGACGACGGACTCGCCGAGCGCCTGGGCGACCCGGCCGACGGGCGCGTCGTCCGACTCCGCCCCACCGAGGCGGGATCCGCGCTCGTGCACGAGGTGCGCCGCAGCCGCGACGCGTGGCTCGTGGCCGGGCTCCGCGAGCTCTCCCCCGCTCAGCAGTCCCTGCTGCGCGACGCCGTGGCCCTCCTCCGCGAGGTGGCGGAGCGATGAGCGCGATGTTCCGCTCGATGGCGGTGCCGAACTACCGCATCTGGTTCGCCGGGGCGACGGTCTCGAACATCGGCACCTGGATGCAGCGCACCGCCCAGGACTGGATCGTCATCAACGACCTGACCGACCACGACGCGACCGCGCTGGGCGTCACCATGGCGCTGCAGTTCGGACCGCAGCTGCTGATGGTGCCCTTCTCTGGCTTCATCGCCGACCGCTTCGACCGGCGGCGTCTGCTCATGGCGACCCAGGGCGCGATGGGGGTGCTCGGGCTCGGCCTGGGCCTGCTCGTCGTCACCGGCGTCGTGCAGCTCTGGATGGTCTACGTCTTCGCGCTGCTGCTCGGCTTCGCCGCGGCGATCGACGCACCCGTGCGGCAGACCTTCGTGTCGGCGCTCGTCGAGGAGAAGGACCTCTCGAACGCGGTCTCGCTCAACTCCGCCTCGTTCAACTCCGCCCGGATGATCGGGCCGGCCCTCGCGGGCGTCCTCATCTCGGCCGTCGGGTCGGGCTGGGTGTTCCTGCTCAACGCGGCGAGCTTCCTCGCCGTGCTGCTCTCGCTGCGCTTCCTGCACCGCGACCAGCTCCGCTCCGCTCCCCGCGCTACCCGGGGCCCGGGCGCGCTGCTCGAGGGGTTCCGCTACGTGTCGCGGCGGCCGGACATCATCGTGGTGCTGATCATCGTGTTCCTGATCGGCACCTTCGGCCTGAACTTCCCGATCTTCGCCTCGACGATGGCCACGGTGGAGTTCGACATGGGCGCGAGCGAGTTCGGCCTGCTGTCCTCGGCGATCGCGGTCGGCTCGGTGATCGGCGCCCTGCTCTCGGCCCGCCGCGACCGGCCCCGGCTGCGGCTGATCGTCGGAGCCGCCTTCGCGTTCGGAGTCGCCCTCGCGCTCTCGGGTCTCATGCCGACCGCGTGGTCCTTCGCGATCGTCCTGCCGCTGGTCGGCGTCGCCGCGCAGACGCTGATGACCTCGGCCAACGGCTTCGTGCAGCTCTCGACCGCCCCCGAGATGCGCGGCCGCGTGATGGCGCTCTACATGGCGATCTTCGTCGGAGGCACGCCGATCGGGGCTCCGCTCATCGGCGCCGTCGCGAACGGCCTCGGCCCGCGCTGGGCGATCGCGGTCGGCGCCGCCTCCGGGCTCGCCGCGGCGGCCGTCGGCCTGGGCTTCCACGTGCGGATGCGCCGCAGCGCAGCATCTCCGACTCGCCAGAACGCCTCCGGCTCGCAGGAACCGGCTGGTCCTGCGAGCCGAACGGGATCCGACGAGCCCGGGATCCGCTCCGCCGTCAGGCCTCGCGCGTGATCTCGACCCGGACGAACAGCTTCGACGAGTGCGGGCCCGCGTACACGCCCCGCAACGGGGCGATGTCGTTGTAGTCGCGACCGCGGCCGACGATCACGTGGCGGTCGCCGATGTCGATCAGGTTCGTCGGGTCGTAGCCGCGCCACGCTCCTCCGCAGAACCACTCGACCCAGGCGTGCGACTCCCCCGTCACCGTCTCGCCGATCTCGGCGTGCGGCTTGGGGTGGAGGTAGCCCGAGACGTACCGGGCCGGGATGCCGACCGAGCGCAGCGCCCCGAGGACGATGTGCGTGATGTCCTGGCAGACGCCCTTCCGCGCCGTCCACGACTCCGTCGCCGTCGAGTGCACGCCGGTGACGCCCTGCTTGTAGGTCATCTCCCGGCCGATGCGCTCGGCGATCGCCAGCGCCGCCTCGCAGGGCCCCGCCGACTCGTCCGCGAGCGAGCGAGCGAGCTCGACGAGGTCCTCCGGAGGCGCGGTGCGGACGGTCTGCTTCGACTGCTCCACGTACTCGGTGAGCGTCTCGACCTGCTCGGCGAGCTGCTCCCAGCCGTACGGGTGCTCGGGATGCGCCTTCGGGCGCACCTCGACCAGCGACGTCGCCGTGAGCGAGAGCTCCTGGTGCGCGTCGAGCACGTCGAACGAGGACACCCGGGTGCCCCAGTAGTCGGTGTACGTGTGCGCCGACGTGACCGGCCGGATGTCGAGGTTCGAGAACAGCACGAGCTGCCCGTCCGAGGACGCCGGCAGCATCCTCGCCTCGTTGTAGGACGCCACCACGTCGCCCCGGTAGGTGAAGCCCGTGGTGTGCTTGATGCGCAGCCTGCTCACAGCGCCTCCCCGATCCAGCTCGGCATGACGTTGGTGGGGAAGTAGCGCTGCCGGATCGCCTCGGACGCGGCCGAGGTCGCGTCCTGCACCCCGTCCATGTGCCGCGGGAGATCCTCGAGGATCTCGGTGATCGGCCGGTACTCGAGCTCGCTCCGGATCTGGCCCAGCACGCGCTGGGCGTCGCCGGTGTGCCCGACGCGGCCGGTGCGCGGCTCGATGTCGCGCATGCACATCTCGGCGCGCGAGATCGAGAAGAGGATCGACCGCGGGAAGAGCCGGTCGAGGAGGAGGAACTCCGCCGCGTTGCGCGCGCTCGGCACGCCGCGGTAGGTGCGGAGGTACGCCTCGTACGCCCCGCAGGAGCGGAGGATCGTGGTCCACGACGGGCCGCTCGCCTCGGTCAGCGACCGGGTCGCGAGCAGTCGCGCCGTCATGTCGGCCCGCTCGATCGAGCGGCCCAGCGTGAAGAACTGCCAGGCCTCGTCGCGCGAGGTGGCCGACTCGATGATGCCGACGGCCAGCGCCGAGCGCTCGCGCACCCAGCTGAAGAACTCCGACACCCGCTCGCCCGACACGCGGCGCGGCATCCGGGTGCGGGTCGTGTTCAGGCACTCCCACAGCTCCGTCGACACGATCTCGCGGGCGCGGCGGGCGTTCTCACGGGCGGCGCCGAGCGAGTAGGCGATGGAGGCGGGGTTCGTGCGGTCGATCGCGAGGATCGTCAGCACGTCCGCCCGGGTGATCTCGCGCATGTCGTCGGGCGGGGTCGACCCCATCACCGACAGCAGCGAGCGGCACGCGGTGTCCTCGTCGATCCACGGATCCTCCAGCAGGAGCTGGAGGTGGACGTCGAGGATGCGCGCGGTGCCGTCCGAGCGCTCGATGTAGCGGCCGATCCAGAAGAGGGACTCGGCGATCCGGGAGAGCATCAGTCCTCCTCCCCCGCGTCGCGACCCTGCTGCTGCTGCTGCTCCTGGTCGGAGTTCGGGGCGTCGTGCGGCGAGTGGTCGGGGGTGTGGTTCAGCGGGTAGACGATCGGGATCGAGCTGGTGACGGCCGCCTGCTCGGCGACGAGGCCCTGGATGTCGTGCGCATCGGGCTCCCGCCCGCGCTGGGACTCCAGCCCGACGACCCAGGTGTCCTTCGACCCTCCGCCCTGCGACGAGTTCACGACGAGCTGACCCTCGGGGAGCGCCACGCGAGTGAGCCCGCCCGGCAGGACCCAGACGTCCTTGCCGTCGTTGACCGCGAAGGGGCGGAGGTCGGCGTGCCGGGGCCGCATCCCGTCGTCGACGAGGGTCGGGATGGTCGACAGCTGCACGACCGGCTGCGCGATCCAGCCGCGCGGGTCGGCCTGGAGGCGCGAGCGCAGCTCGGCCAGCTCCTTGGCGGAGGCGTCGGGGCCGACGACCAGTCCCTTGCCGCCGGAGCCGTCGACCGGCTTCACGACGAGCTCGTCGAGGCGGTCGAGGACCTCCTCGAGCGCGCCCGGATCCTCCAGGCGCCAGGTGTCGACGTTCTTGATCACCGCGTCCTCGCCGAGGTAGTAGCGGATGAGGTCGGGCATGTAGGTGTAGACGAGCTTGTCGTCCGCGACTCCGTTGCCCACCGCGTTCGCGATCGTGACGGTGCCCAGGCGCGCGGCGAGCATGAGTCCGGGCGACCCGAGCATCGAGTCGGCGCGGAACTGCAGCGGATCGAGGAACTCGTCGTCGACGCGGCGGTAGATCACGTCGACGCGGGTCGGGCCCGAGGTCGTCCGCATGAACACCTTGCCACCGGTGCAGAACAGGTCGCGGCCCTCGACGAGCTCGACGCCCATGAGCCGCGCGAGCAGGGTGTGCTCGAAGTAGGCGGAGTTGTAGACGCCGGGGGTCAGGACGACCACGGTCGGGTCGTCGACGCCCTCGGGAGCCGACGCGCGGAGCGCCTGCAGCAGCTTGTTGGGGTAGTCGCCGACGGGGCGGACGCGCATCGAGACGAACAGCTCGGGCAGGGTCTGCGCCATGACGCGCCGGTTCGAGATGACGTACGAGACACCGGAGGGGACGCGGACATTGTCCTCGAGGACGCGCCAGGCGCCGACCTCGTCGCGGATGAGGTCGATGCCCGAGACCTGGATCCGCACGCCGTTGGCCGAGACGATGCCGGCCGCCTGGCGGTGGAAGTGGCTGGAGCTCGAGATGAGCCCGGCGGGGATCACTCCGTCCTTCACGGCGTTCTGCGGACCGTAGACGTCGGCGAGGAACGCCTCGAGAGCGCGCACGCGCTGCTTGATGCCGCTCTGCACCTCGTTCCACTCGGCGCGCTCGATCACGCGCGGCACGGCGTCGAGCGGGAACGGCCGCTCCTCGCCGGCGAAGTCGAAGGTGACGCCCTGCGCGAGGTAGGAGGAGGCGAGCGCGTCGGTGCGGCCGCGCAGCTCCTCCTGCGTCATCCGCGCGAGCGAGGAGTAGATGTCGCGGTACGCCGAGCGGACCCCGTCGGGGCCCTTCGTCGCGGCGACATCAGCGAACATCTCGTCCCAGGGAGGGGCGCCGGCACGGCGGCGCTCGACCTTCTGGGACCCGTAGCCGTCGAAGAGGTCACCCATGGCACGACTCTAGTCCGGGGCGTATTGCGGGGATGTTTCGCGGGCTCCGGGAGCTGCTCCGGAGACCCGTGAGCGGTCGGCACGGCCCGCAGCGGAAGCTCCGTCGCTGGTCCAGGACTCCCTCGATCCGGGACTCCCGCGATGTCAGCGAGAGGCGCGCAGGGCCTCGTTCATCGCCCGGACGGTCCGGAAGCCCGCGCGGCGGGCGATCTCAGCGCGCGTGAGCGAGTTCCGGGAGAGCGCGAGGTGGTGCGAGGCGAGGGCCGCCCGGGCCGAACGGATCTCGGCCAGTGGCGTCGACCCGCGTTCCGCGAACAGGCGATGGAGATGGCGGACCGAGACGAGCAGCCGGTCGGCGAGTACGGCGACCGTGAGGTCGGGATCCGACGCCTCCCTCGCGATCGCGTCCTTCGCCTCCCGCCACAGCGCCTCCTCCGGAGCGGTCGGCGTCGCGTGGCCCAGCATCTCCGGCAGGGCGGCGACCAGGGTCTCGACGGCGAGCCGGAAGGACTGGAAGCCGGGATCGTCGGCCTGGAGCTCCGAGGACAGCGCGCTGATCGCGGCCGCCACGAGCACCTGCCGATAGGCCTCGCTGATCGCCCGCACCGCCTCGAGACCACCCTCCGCACCTTCCGCCGGCCACAGCGCGCGACGCAGACCGATCTCGACCCGGGCGCTGGCGACTGCGCTGTCGAGCGTCCACGGAGCCGAGACCGGAAGGAGGACGACCCCGCCGGGCTCGAGCGAGACCGTCGAGCCCGCGGAGGAGATCGACAGCGAGCCGTCGATCTGGACGACAGCGTGTCGGACGGCCCTGGTCCGGTTCGTGCTGTCCCCGAGACGGGCGGGGGTGTGCCACACCCGCACCAGCTCGAACGGACCGTCGACGATGCGGTCGGCGAAGAGGTGGAACGGGCTGCGCGGCTCGCACCAGAGCCCGCGCGAGTGCAGCCACGCCACAGCGGCGGCGTCGCGCAGGGCGAGCGATCGCTCTGCCCCGCTCTCCCGCGACCGCCTGTGCACCGCCACGACAGGCGCGGGCACACCGATCGGGTGGGTCGGCGGAGGCATCGCTCGCGAGGCAGTCGTGTTCACACGACTATCAGAGCGCACGGGGGCCCGGGGTCGGTCGGACTGCGCGAATCTGCCAGGCGATCGGCCCCGTTTCTGCCCAGAACCCGGCGGAGACGCCTCCTCGGGCGCTCCTGCGCAGAGCATCGTCGAGCACCACCTCTCGTGTGCACCACTCGACCCGAAGGAATCCCATGACCGAGAACCCCACCGGAGGCGTCCAGCGCCGCACGATCGTGTCCGGAGCCGCGTGGACCATCCCCGTCGTCGCCGTCGCCGTCGCCACCCCCGCAGCCGCCGCGTCGCTGCAGCCGACCCTCGAGTTCATCAACGGGCCGTACACCGTCGACGCGTGCGGCACCCTCGGCGCGATCGTCCTCGAGGCGACCACCAACGGATCGACCGCCGTCACCGACGGTACCCTCATCACCGTCACGCTCCCGGCGGGTCTGACGTGGGCCGACGGCTCCACCGCACCTCGCGCTCTGCCGACTTCCGGCGGACAGCTCACCCTGACCGGGCTGAAGGCCACTGGCGCGAGCGGGCCAGTCCTCATCAGCGCCACGGGCAACGGACTCAGTACGACGGAGACGGTCAGCATCCGCCCCAGCGGGACGGCGTACACGGCGATCGCGAACCTGGGGCCGACCGCCCTCTCGAACGTCCCTTCC
>NZ_LMNR01000001.1:758922-759122 GCF_001423045.1 Rathayibacter sp. Leaf296 | reverse complement strand
ACCGCTGTCGGCGGCGGCTACTTCCTCAGCACCGACGGCACCCTCTACTTCAACAACACCCCCATCCAGACCGGAGTCACGACCGCAACCGGAACCGCCTACGGCAGCACCCAGCAGCGCGTGTACTACCAGGACGCGACCGGAGACCAGTGGGTCATCACCTACTCCAACGGGTCGGCGGGCGCTCCGTCCAACCTCAG
>NZ_LMNR01000001.1:758681-758868 GCF_001423045.1 Rathayibacter sp. Leaf296 | reverse complement strand
CAACGCCGCGTTCTCCCTGACACCGACCGGCGACCTCTGGTACTACGGCTACAAGATCGCCACCGGAGTCACCCAGCCCGTCGGCTACTACGGCATCAACGGCGAACAAGTCGACTACTTCGTCGGCGGGACGGCGTACACGGCGATCGCGAACCTGGGGCCGACCGCCCTCTCGAACGTCCCTTCG
>NZ_LMNR01000001.1:758438-758638 GCF_001423045.1 Rathayibacter sp. Leaf296 | reverse complement strand
ACCGCTGTCGGCGGCGGCTACTTCCTCAGCACCGACGGCACCCTCTACTTCAACAACACCCCCCTCCAGACCGGAGTCACCACCGCCACCGGCACCGCGTACGGCAGCACCCAGCAGCGCGTCTACTACCAGGACGCCACCGGAGACCAGTGGGTCATCACCTACTCCAACGGAGCGCCGAACTCCCCCACCAGGCTCAA
>NZ_LMNR01000001.1:733065-758386 GCF_001423045.1 Rathayibacter sp. Leaf296 | reverse complement strand
CAACGCCGCGTTCTCCCTGACACCGACCGGCGACCTCTGGTACTACGGCTACAAGATCGCCACGGGCGTCACCCAGGCCGTCGGCTACTACGGCATCAACGGCGAACAAGTCGACTACGTCGTCGGCACCGTCTGCTGACCCGGACGGCGAGCGTGAACCTCACCCGCGCGCCCTCTCGGGGAACGAGAGCAAGTGACCGCTCTCGTCGACTCGAGCGCAGGAGAAGCAGGTTCGACCCGATCCCCGCTCGCCATCGACGGTAAGACACGAGGCCCGGGAAGGCCGCCGCTCGAACGGAGGCCTTCCCGGGCTTCACGATCCGCGTCCCCCCACGACCCGAGGAGAGTGCCCGGAGGTCTCGATGGACAGGGTCATCACCCGCCCCGCTGCAGTGCCCGCCGCATCGCCGTCGCGTTGCGGAAGCCGGCCAGGCGAGCACGTTCGGCCGCCGTCAGCGAACGGCCCGCTGCTCCGTCTGCGTAGCTGCGGGCGACCGCCGCGCGGGCTGCCCGGATCGCCGCCGCCGGGCTCGCATCAGCCGACGAGAAGATGCGGTACAGGTACCGCTCCGAGATGCGCAGCTCGCGCGCGAGCGCGTCGATCGTGAAGGCGGGATCACGGGCTCTCTCGGCGATCACGTCCGTGGCCCGCTGATAGAGGGTGCGCTCGCGGAAGGAGAACGACGCACGAGCGTCGCCTTCCACTCCGGCCGAGACGATCGCGACGGCGAGTTGCGAGAACGCCAGCCGAAGCGCCGGCACCCCCTGCGAACGGACGTCGAGCTCGGTGTTCAGCACTGCGTTCGCCGCCGAGATGAGGGCCGCCCGGAACGAGGTGGCGATGTCGGGGAGCACCACGTGTTCGCCGAGCGCCTCGCGGAGGGCACCGGGCAGCATCGACGCCTCCACGGTGATCTCGAAGCGCGCCATCGACGTCTCGGCGACCGTCGTCGCGACGGAGCGGTCGGCGAGCACCAGTGCACCCGGCGGGCGGAGTTCGCTCCGCCCGCGTCCCGGGAACGCCACTGACATCGAGCCTTCGACAGGGACCACCACCAGAACGAATCCCTCGGCGACGGACAGCTCCGCCGTCACGGCGGTGTGCCACAGCCGGGCGAGCCGGAACTCTCCGCTCGCGAGTTCATCGGTCACCAGTCGCAGCTCGCGCGGGTCGGCGACCCTCGTGCCGCGCGTCGCGAGCCACTCCGCCGCCTCCACCCCGCGCAACGCGATGCCGCGGCTGAGTGTCGGCGCGTTCGGGCGAGCGTCGCTCATTCGGTACCCCTCGTCCCGGCGGTGGACTCTGCATCGGAGCTCACTCTGGCGGCGCCACCCCGTAGCCCTCACCCAAGTCGAACAGGTCGCCGCGGACGGTCCGAACGACAGTTTCCGCACAGATCCCGCTCATCGACCGCACGAGTCATCGGTCCGGGCCGACTCGGCCGAACCCCTCGGACACGATCGGTCCCGCTGCCGGACACGGCGCGTCCCTCCGCCGAAGCACTCGGCCCGCGAAGAGAAGAGCACCCATGAACGACAACTCGAACGACGTCCCCCTGACCCTCGACGGGAACGGAGGCGTCCAGCGCCGCACGATCGTCGCAGGAGCCTCGTGGACCATCCCCGTGATCGCGATCGCGACGGCGACTCCTGCAGCCGCCGCGTCGCTGCAGCCGACCCTCGAGTTCATCACCGTTCCCGCGACCGTGGACAGCTGCGCGACCTTGGGCGACGTGGTCATCGAGGCCACCACCGACGGATCGGCGCCCGTCGCCGACGGCACCCTCGTCACCGTCACCCTCCCGCCGGGCCTCACGTGGTCGGACGGCACCACGACCCCGAGGACCCTGCCCACGACGAGCGGGCGGGTGACCGTCACCGGGCTGAAGGCGACGGGCACCGCGAGCGGCCCGGTCACGCTCACGGCGAGCAGCGGGACCCTCCTGACGCCCGCGACCGTCACGGTGAGCCCCGTGGGTGTCGCGACCTTCCAGAACTCGGGAGAAGCGCCCGCCACGTATCCCGCCGTGCCCGGCGGGTCGACCGCCGTCGGCTACAACACCTTCCTCGCGCGAGACGGATCCCTGTGGCGGGGCAACAGCCCCCTCGGGGTGTTCGCTACCCCGGGCACCGTCGACGTGCAGTACGACCCCCGATTCGGGATCTACACGAGCTACGTCGACGCGAGCGGTGTCGCGAGCTTCTTGTTCCCCGACGGCACCGTGACGACCAACCCGTTGGTCCCGGCGGGATCCGAGAACCTCAGCTACGGCTTCTGGCTCGCGCCCGACGGGGGCTTCTACTACGTCGGCAGCGGCGCCACTGTCTACGCCTCCGCCCTTCCCGGGACCGGTGGCAGCGCCTACTCCGTCCTCAACGCCAGCACCTGGTTCACCTACATCGACCCCAGCGGTGTCGCGACCTTCAAGAACGGAGGCGACGCACCCACGACCTACCCCGCCGTTCCGGCTGGTTCGACCGCGGTCGGCTACAACACCTTCCTCGCGCCCGACGGATCCCTCTGGCGCGGCAACAGCCCCCTCGGGATCTTCGCGACCCCGGGCAGCGTCGACGTGCAGTACGACCCCCGTTACGGCGTCTTCACCACCTACCGCGACGCGACCGGAGTAGCCAGCTACTACTTCCAGGACGGCACCGTCGTCGCGAACCCGGCGGTGCCCGCAGGATCCACGAACCTCACCTACGGCTTCTGGCTCTCTCCCGACGGGGGTTTCTACGCCAGCAGCGGCAACACCGTCTACGCCACCGCCGTCCCCGGCACCGGCGGCAGCGCCTACTCCGTCCTCAACGCCAGCACCTGGTTCACCTACATGGCCCCCGCCTGCTGACGCCCCCACCGCGGAAGGCCGGCTCCTCTCCTCGAGGGGTCGGCCGTCCGCCGTGACAGGTATGCCGTCGGCTCCCTCGGCGGCGCGGTGCACTTGCGGAAGAGTCTCGCTGACCGCGGGAATAGATCGCGCTGCCCCGCGTTGTATCGCGATGTACATGCAAACGCATGGACCAGGCGCCGCACAGGCGCCGGCGATGGAAGGGGCGCACCTCATGCAGTTCGGAATCTTCTCGGTCAGCGACATCACGACCGATCCCACCACCGGAGCGACCCCGACCGAGTCCGAGAAGATCACGGCCGCGGTCACGATCGCCAAGAAGGCAGAGGAGATCGGCCTCGACGTCTACGCGCTCGGCGAGCACCACAACCCGCCCTTCTGGTCCTCCTCCCCCACCACGACGCTCGCGTACATCGCCGCGCAGACCGAGCACCTGCTGCTCTCGACCGCGACCACGCTGATCACCACGAACGACCCGGTGAAGATCGCCGAGGACTTCGCGATGCTGCAGCACCTCTCGGGCGGCCGCGTCGACCTCATGCTCGGGCGCGGCAACACCGGGCCGGTCTACCCCTGGTTCGGCAAGGACATCCGCCAGGGCATCGAGCTGACGATCGAGAACTACGACCTGCTGCACCGCCTCTGGCGCGAGGACTTCGTCGACTGGCAGGGGCAGTTCCGCACGCCGCTCCAGGGCTTCCAGTCGACGCCGCGCCCGCTCGACGGAGTCGCTCCGTTCGTCTGGCACGGCTCCATCCGCTCGCCGCAGATCGCCGAGCAGGCCGCCTACTACGGCGACGGCTTCTTCTCGAACCACATCTTCTGGCCCGCCTCGCACACGCAGAAGATGGTGCAGCTCTACCGTCAGCGCTTCGAGCACTACGGGCACGGCTCCGCCGACCAGGCGATCGTGGGCCTCGGCGGTCAGATCTTCATGGCCCGCAACTCCCAGGACGCGGTGAAGCAGTTCCGCCCCTACTTCGACAACGCGCCGGTCTACGGCCACGGGCCCTCACTCGAGGACTTCACGGAGCAGACCCCGCTCACCGTCGGCTCGCCGCAGGAGGTCATCGACCGCACGCTCGGCTTCCGCGACTACGTCGGCGACTATCAGCGTCAGCTCTTCCTGATGGACCACGCGGGCCTGCCGCTCGCCACCGTCCTCGAGCAGCTCGACCTGCTCGGCGAGATCCTGCCCGTGCTGCGTCACGAGTTCGACTCCCGCCGCCCCGCCCACGTCCCCGAGGCGCCCACCCACGCCTCGCTCGTCGCCGCCCGCGACGCGCAGCCCGTCGCCGTCGGCGCCTGAACGCCGCAAGAAGGAGTACCACCATGGACACCCGCAGGATCACCGTCCTCTCGGCCGGGCTCAGCACGCCGTCCTCCACCCGGCTGCTCGCCGACCGCCTCGCCGACGCGACCGAGCACGAGCTCGCGGAGCAGGGCTTCGCGACCGAGCGGAGCGTCGTCGAGCTGCGCGATCTCGCGCACGACGTGACGAACATGCTGCTGACCGGATTCCCGAGCCCCGCGCTGCAGACCGCGCTCGACGCCGTCTCGGGCGCCGACGGCCTGATCGCCGTCACTCCGATCTTCACCACGAGCTACAGCGGCCTCTTCAAGTCGTTCGTCGACGTGCTCGACACGGAGGCGCTGCGCGGCCTGCCCGTGCTGCTCGCCGCCACCGGCGGGTCGCCCCGCCACTCCCTCGCGGTCGACTACGCGATGCGCCCGCTCTTCAGCTACCTGCACGCGGCTCCGCTGTCGACGACCGTCTTCGCGGCGACCGCCGACTGGGGCGGAGAGGGTGAGGACGCTCGCGCCCTGCCCGGCCGGATCGAGCGCGCGGGCCGCGAGCTGGCGACGGAGGCGGCCCGGGCGTCGCGGTCCGTGCGCGATCCGTGGGCGCTCGACGGCTCCTTCGAGGGGATGCTCGGCAGGCGCTCCTGAGGGGAGCGTCGTGCCCCTACTCTCACAGGATCGCGGATCCGTCCAGTAGGAATCCGGCACTGACGCCCTGCGCGCCCCTGGCGTTAGCCTCCCCGAGGAGCCACTCCACGGCCCCCAGAAGGAGGCCGTCATGGGCATCGACCGAGCAGCACTCACCGCCTTCGACCGGGCGGTCCTCGACCGGAGGCGCTTCCTCGGAGCGCTGGGCGTCGCGGCGGCGCCCCTCGTGCTCGCCGGTTGCGGATTCGCTCCCGCGGCCCCGCAGTCCAGCGCCGGCAGCGACACCCTCACGTTCACCACCTGGGGCACCGACGCCGAGCTCGCCGGGTTCCAGCGGGCGATCGACCGGTTCCAGGAGGCGAACTCCGGCGCCACCGTCACGCTGAACGCGGTGCCCTACGAGCAGATGTTCACGAACATCGACGCCCAGCTGCAGGCGGGCAACCCGCCCGACGTCTTCCGCGTGCCGTACTACACCTTCGGCAGCTACGCCGGTCGCGATCAGCTGCTCGACCTCTCCTCCTATCTCGACGCCGACGTCGCCGACCGCTTCACCGAGGCCGCCTGGGCCGCGGTGCAGAGCGGCGGCAGCTCCTTCGGCGTCCCGCACCACACCGACACCTCGCTGATCCTCTACAGCACCGAGGCCCTCGCCACCGCGGGCGTCACCTCGTTCCCGACGTCGCCCGAGGAGGCGTGGACCTGGGAGGAGTTCACGGAGGTCGGCCGGAAGCTGCGCGCCTCGCTCCCCGCCGAGCGCTACCCCTTCGCCTACAACTGGCAGGGCAACGGAGTCACCCGCTGGCTCAGCCTGCTCTTCCAGGCCGACGGGCGCTTCCTGACCGAGGACCTGTCGGGGCCGGCGATCGACTCCGCTGCGGGCCGCGCCGCGATCGACTTCAGCCGCAGCTTCTTCACCGACGGCCTCGTGCCGCCGAGCAGCTCGGTGCAGGCCACCACCTACGCCAGCGACCTCTGGTACTCGCAGACCACCGCGATGACCTTCGCCGGCGCGTTCCTCATCCCCGACGCCGACGCGACCCTCGACTTCGAGTGGGGCGCCACCTACTCGCCGCGGAACGTCCGGGGCGGCGGCGACTTCGGCGGCAACGCCCTCGTCGCCACGAAGGCCACCGCGAACCCCGAGCTGGCCGCCGCGTTCCTCGCCTTCGTCACCGAGGAGGAGGCGATGAGCGACTTCTGCGCCGGAGCCTCGCTCCTGCCCACCCGCCGCGACCTGACGGAGTCGGGCATCGAGTTCGCGGTCCGCCCCGAACTGTCCGAGGTGTTCCTCGGCCAGGCGTCCACGGTGCAGGCGTCCGACTCGGCGCAGGTGGCCTCGCCCGACATGGCCGCGATCATCACGGTGCTCAAGGAGCAGCTCGAGCAGGCGTTCGTCGGCGGGCGCAGCACCGAGGACACGATCGCCGGCATCACCGACGGCATCGCGGCCGCCACGCAGTGAGCACTCCCGCCTCGGCACCGGAGCAGGTGATCGCGCGGCCGCCGCGCCCCTCCCGTGCCCCCGCCGCCCGCGAGTCCGCGGCGGCCTACGCGTTCCTCGCGCCGAACCTCCTGATGCTGGCGCTGTTCGTGTTCGTCCCGCTCGGCGGGGCGCTCCTCCTGAGCTTCCAGAGCACGAACGGCTTCGGCGACGGCGTCTTCATCGGCCTCGACAACTACGCCCGGCTCCTCCAGGACCCGCTCTTCTGGCGCTCCACCCTCAACACGGCGCTGTTCACGCTCATCGTCACGCCCGCGTCGATGGCGCTGGGCCTGGGGGCCGCGGTGCTGCTGAACTCGGTGCTGCCGGCGCGTCCGGTGTTCCGCTCGATCCTGATCCTGCCGATGGCCGTGTCGGGAGTGGCGACGGCACTGATGGGCGTGCTGATCTTCGACGAGAACAGCGGAGTCCTCGACGGGCTGCTGCAGACCGTCGGCCTGCCCCGCATCGCCTGGCAGTCGGGAGGAGCGGCGGCGTTCGCCTCCGTCGTGCTCGTCACCCTGTGGTGGCGCACCGGCTTCAACATGCTGATCTACCTGGCGGGGCTGCAGGGAGTGAACCCGGCGCTCTACGAGGCGGCCCGGCTCGACGGCGCCAACGGCTGGCAGCAGTTCCGGCACGTCACCCTGCCGCTCGTGGGCCCGTCGACGTTCTTCCTCCTCATCCTGAACGTCATCTACTCGTTCCAGGTGTTCGACATCGTGTTCGTCCTCACCGGCGGCGGCCCGCAGAACGCGACGTCGGTGCTCGTGACCTACGCCTACGACACCGGATTCGTCACCCGCGACCAGGGGTACGCCGCGGCGATCGGCATCGTCCTCCTCGTGCTGACGATGATCTTCACCGCGGTGCAGTGGCGCACCAACCGCAGCAGGGACCTCGTCGAATGACCGGCGCCACGCGCCTCGCCCGCACCGTCCGGCTGCTCCTCGCCCTGGTCGTCTCGGTGATCATCCTGTTCCCGCTGTACTGGATGGTCGTCGTCGCGTTCTCCTCGCGCGCCGAGCTGCTCGGCGGGACCCTGCGCCTGTGGCCGCGCGAGTTCACCCTGGTGAACTTCGAGCGCGTGCTGTCGTCCTTCCCCGTCGCGACCTGGTTCGGCAACTCCGTCGCGATCAGCCTGACGACGGCGATCCTCACCGTGGCGATCAACCTGCTCGGCGGCTACGCCTTCGCCCAGCTGCGCTTCCGCGGCTCCGGAGTGCTCTTCCTGCTCGCGCTGTCGACCCTCACCCTGCCCGTGCAGGTGATCATGGTGTCGCTGTTCCGGCTCGTCACCGACCTCGGCCTCTACGGCAGCTACTGGGCCGTGATCCTGCCCACCGCCGCCTCGGCCTTCGGCCTGTTCCTCTCGCGGCAGTTCATCCTGGCGATCCCGCGTGATCTGATCGAGGCGGCCCGGATCGACGGGGCCGGCCACTTCCGCGTCTTCACCGCGATCGTGCTCCCGCTCTCGAAGCCGCTCCTCGCCGTGCTGTTCTTCATGACCCTGCTCGGATCGTGGAACGACTTCGCCTGGCCGCTCATCGCGCTCAAGGAGAACGTGCTCTTCACCCTGCCGATGGGACTGCTCTACCTGCAGGGCCAGTTCGGCAGCGACTACGGCGGGACGATGGCCTTCGCGCTCATCAACGTCGTGCCGATGGTGGTGCTCTTCCTGGTCTTCCAGCGCTACTTCGTGCAGGGCTTCTCGCGCAGCGGCCTGCGATGACGGCGGGTGTCCGGCACCCGCTCAACGGCGACGCGCTGTCAATCCCCGATCCGGGCCTCCCCCCGGGAAGGGTGACCGCGATACCTTTTCCCCAGGCGCCGTTCCGGAGCGCTCCGAACGTGCCGTTCCCTCGGAAGGCGGGCTCCTCATGAGCACCATCGCCGCCAATGCCGCCCAGCAGCGGGTGGCAGGGCGCTACTACCTGATCGAGCGCATCGGCTCGGGTGGGATGGGATCCGTGTACCGCGCGCGCGACGAGACCGTGCAGCGCGACGTCGCCGTGAAGGTGTTCCGCGCCGAGGCGTCGAACCCGGAGGACGTCGCCCGCCAGGAGCGCGAGGTGCGGATGCTGAGCTCGTTCGCCCACCCCGGCATCGTCAACCTCTTCGACGCGGGACTGCACAACTTCGGCGGCGAAGTGCGCCGCTACGTCGTCATGGAGCTCGTCGCGGATCCGACGATGGAGGTCCGGCTCCAGGCGGGTCCGATGCCCGTCGACGAGGTGTCCGCGATCGGCACCCAGCTCGCCGAGGCGCTCTCCTACCTGCACGAGCGCGGAGTCGTCCACCGCGACGTGAAGCCGGCCAACATCCTCGTCAGCGACGTCGGCTCGAGCGGCTACGAGCACACCGCCAAGCTCACCGACTTCGGCGTCGCCCACTTCATGGACGGCTCGCGCCTCACCAGCGACGGCATCGTCATCGGCACCGCCAGCTTCGTCAGCCCCGAGCAGGTCGCGGGCGAGCCGATCAGCGGAGCGAGCGACGTCTTCTCACTCGGCCTGGTCCTCCTCGAGGCGCTGACCGGCCACCGGGAGTACTCCGGCACGGTCCTCGAGGCGGCCATCGCCCGCCTGCACCGCAGCCCCACCATCCCCCCGACCCTGCCGTCGGAGTGGCGCACGCTGCTCGCCGAGATGACGCAGCGCGACCCGTCCCTCCGGCCGACCGCCGACGAGGTGGCGCACCGGCTGCGCGGCGGCCTCGCTCCCGGATCCGGGTCGGTCGCGACGGTCGACGGGAGCCGCACCGCGCGGATCCGCCGCGGCGTGATCATCGGCTCGAGCGTCGTCGGCGTCGGCGCGGTCGCCGCGCTGTCCTGGATGCTCGGGCTGCTCGCCGGCCGCTGAACGCGCTGCCGCGTCTCGAGATGCAGCACCGCCTGGAGACGGGGATCTCGATACGCCCGCTCCGCGGGCTACTCGATCAGCAAGGTAGGACCGCGCACCCCGCGCGCTACTCGATCAGCGAGGGCACGACTGCGCACTCCGCGGGCTGCTCGATCAGCGAGCATCCCTGCTGGTCGAGTAGCGGCGCAGCCGCGTATCGAGACCCGCGGTCACCCGGCGCAGGCGGGATCAGGCCTCGCCCGGCAGGGCCTTCCGCAGGACGATGCGGGTCCAGGCGCCGACGTAGAGGCGGTCGCCCTCCTCGATCTCGCGGCGCTGGCCGGGAGCGATCGGCGTCTGCGGCAGCGCGGATCCCGCGGGCGCGAGGTAGGTGCCGTTGGCCGACTGCAGGTCCTCGACCCACCAGCGGTAGCCGTCGGTGCTCAGCTGGCAGTGCCGGCGCGAGACTCCGGAGTCGGTGCCGCAGTCGATCTGCGGCGAGATGCCGCGCGAGACGGAGGGGCGGCCGACGAGCAGCGAGCGCTCGCGCAGCACGACGACGTCCGGCGGTCCTGCGGAGGGCAGGGGGTCGTCGGCGCGCTGCTCCGCGTACCACTCGGGGTCGATCCAGAGCTCGGCGATCCACGGCTCGTCCTCCGACTCGACCGACGCGGGAACCGGCTCGGGCTCCGGGATCACCTCCGTGGGCGGCGCCGTCGCGACCGGGACGTCGAACCCGGCCTCCTGCTCCGGCACGAACGCGGTCGGCGCCTCGGGATCGGCGGCCGGCGCCGGAGCCTCGCCCGGGTGCGCACCGGGGTCCCCCGCCGGCGTCGCGGATCCGCCGACCTCGCCGGGAGCGCGCACGGCGCCCGACTCGGTGAACGGGTCGGCCTCGGGCAGCGAGCCCGTGGTGAAGTCGTAGCCGCAGTTCTCGCAGAACAGCGCGCCCGCCTCGTTGGGGTACGAGCAGTTGGGGCAGACGGCCGGCCCGGTCGGGATCGCCGTGGTCGGCGCGGCGGCGCTGGGCGCCGGAGCGGGAGACGGAGCGGCCTGGATCGGCGCGCCGCAGACGTCGCAGTAGTCGCCGGACGCGGAGGTGTGCCCCTCCGGGCACCGGTAGCTCACTTGCGCACCCGCGTGGTCTTGGTCGACGCCGTGTCGAGCGCCATCTCGTCCAGGCGCGTGACTCCGCGCTTCAGCCGCACGGTGCCCTCGTTCGGGTTGTCGATCTCGACCACCTTGCGCAGCTTCGCGGTCGCCTCGTCGTTGCCGGTGACCGCGGCGAGCTGCACGGCGCGGCCGAGCTTGACGGTGGCCGTCGCGTCGTCGCCGGCGGCCTTCGCCGCGAGTCCGTCCTGGATCGCCGAGGCCAGCTCGGTCTGCCCCGTGTAGTGCGCCACCGCGGGGTCGATGCGGGCGGTCAGGGCGGAGTCGTCGGTCCAGCGGGCCTTCACCAGCGCCGAGGCGACCACCTCGTCGCGCACGCTCAGCTGCACGCGGGCGGCGAGCTGCTCCGCTCCGACCGGCTTCGAGGCGACGCGGACCGCCACGTGGTACTCCCGCGACTCGTCGCCCCAGGCGCCCGTGGGGTAGGAGCCGGTCAGCGGGTTGACCGGGGTCCGGCGCGAGCTGAGGTCCTCGAGGTTCGGCGCGACCTGACGGACGAAGAGCAGCTGCGCGCCCTGCGGCGTCCACACGCGCAGCTCGCCGTTCGCGACTCCGCGGCCCATCGACGCCTGCATGAGCTGCTCGAAGTCGGCCGCCATGTCGGCCGGGTTCGCGATGAGGCCGACGGTGCCGAGCAGTGCGCTCGCGATCGTGCGCGCCTCCTCGACCACCCAGCGGGTGCCGACTCCGCGCACGTCGCACTGGAACGCCCCCTGGGCGGCGCGGATCGCGGCGTCGAGCTGCATCCGCGACTCGTGCTCGTTCTTGCCGTCGGTGAGGAGGATCGCGTGGCGCTGCGTCGCCTCCGGGACCGTCGCGAAGAGCTGGCGGGCGAGGGTCAGCCAGCTGCCCATCGCGGTGCCGCCGTCGGCCTGGAGGTAGCCGATGGCCTCGCGGGCCGCGGCGCGGGCGCCCGGCTCCATCCGCACCATCGAGACGGAGGCGTTGGGGTACGGGAACGCGCGGTCGGCGCGCTCGGAGCCCGCCACGACCGCGAAGAAGGTGCCGTCGAGGATCTGATCGACCGCGACCTGGGCCGCGCGCTTGGCGGCGGCCATGTTCTCGCCGGTCATGGATCCGGAGCAGTCCACGATGATGATCTCGGCGGCCGCTCCGTCGCTGCCGGCCGAGCCGGTGCCGGACGCGGAGACCGTCACGATCGCGTGCACATCCGTGGCGCCGTCCGAGAGGTACTCGTTCTGGAAAACACTCGCGCTGAACTCCGCCATTCCCGCAGTCTATTTCGCGTTCCGCGCCGCGCGGGGACACCGTGTCCGCGCTCACAGGCGGCTCCCCCGTCCGCGGGGGCGCGGCGGATGCTCGTGGCGCTGATCGGGACGGCGCTGCTGCTCGCCGGTTGCTCCGCCGACGGCGTCGGCCTCCCGCCGGGCGGCGCGCGCTTCGACTACCAGCTCGGCGGCGGCTACCCGCCCGCTGCGGGGGTCGAGCTCGTCGTACGTGATCGGGAGGACGTGCCCGAGCCCGGTCTCTACTCGGTCTGCTACGTCAACGCCTTCCAGACGCAGCCCGGCGAGCGCGAGGACTGGACGGGCGAGCGTGCCGCTCTGCTGCTGCGGGACTCCTCCGGCGCCGACGTGACCGACCCGGACTGGCCCGACGAGGTGCTGCTGGACGTGTCGACCGCGGTGAAGCGGGAGGCGCTGATGGAGATCGTCGCGCCGTGGATCGCGGGCTGCGCCGACAGCGGCTTCGACGCGGTCGAGGCCGACAACCTCGACTCCGCGACCCGCTCGCGCGGGCTGCTGAACGACTCCGACACCGCCGCCTTCGCCGCCGACCTGATCGAGGAGGCGCACCGGAACGGCCTCGCGCTCGGGCAGAAGAACGCGGCCGAGCGCGCACCGCAGCTGCGCGACCTCGGCTTCGACTTCGCGATCACCGAGGAGTGCGAGGCCTTCGACGAGTGCGACGCGTACACCGACGTCTACGGCGACCGGGTGTTCGAGGTGGAGTACACGGACGCGCCGGACTCCGTGTTCGAGCGGGCCTGCGCAGCGCGCGGCGACCGTATCGGCGTGCTGCAGCGCGACCGCGACCTGCTGGTGCCGGGCGAGGTCGGGTTCGTCTCGCGGCAGTGCTGACGCGGCGCGGCGGTCACCCCTGCGCGAACACCGGCACTGCCGACTCCGGCCGCGCCGACTCCCACCACTGCGCGTGGCGCAGCACCTCGAGGTCCGCGAAGCGCCGCCCCGAGATCTGCAGCCCGATCGCCCGGCCGTCGGAGGTCGTCCCGGCGTTGATGCTCGCCGAGGGCTGGCCCGACATGTTGTAGGGCACGGTGAAGGCGATGTGCGCCATGCCGCGGTCCTCGTGACCCCACGGCATCGGCCACTCCGCCGGGAACGCCGCGACCGGAGCCACCGGCGACAGGACCGCGTCGAACGGCAGCGTGGCCTCGACGGTCCGGCGGCGCAGCTCGCTGATCGCCTCGGTCGCCTCGAGCACTCGGCGTCCGGACACGTCCGCGCCTCCGTGCACCCAGGTGGTGATGAAGGGCAGGGCGCGCGCCTTCGCCTCGGTGGGCAGGTCGTAGTAGGTGCGCCAGAAGCGCACGCGCCAGAAGAGGTCGATCTGCTCGAGGACCCCGTCGTCGAGGAAGGCGGGCAGCTCGACGACCTCGGCCCCCGCGTCGGAGTAGGCGTCCGCGGCCGCGAGGACCGCCGCCCGGATCTCGGGGTCGACCGCCATGCCCGCGCCCGGATCCGTGTGCACGGCCACGCGGGCACCGCGGACGTCGAGCGCCCGGTCGTCCCAGTCGATCGACTCGGGCGGCAGCGAGGTGTAGTCGCGGGCGTCGGGTCGCGACAGCACCGACATCGCGAGCGCGACGTCCGCGACGGACTGCGCCAGCGGACCCGCCGCGCGCCCCTGGTAGGGGTTGTCGAGCGGGATGCGGCCGTCGCTCGGCTTGAGCGTCGCGAGCCCGAGCCAGGCGGCGGGCAGTCGCACGGAGCCGCCGATGTCGGTGCCGACGTGGAAGGTGCCGAAGCCCGCCGCGGCCGCCGCTCCGGCGCCGGACGAGGACCCGCCGACGGTGAGCGCGGGGTCCAGCGGGCTGCGGGTCACTCCGTGGGCGCTCGAGACTCCGGAGGAGAGCATTCCCCAGTCGGGCATCGTGGTCGAGCCGACGATCACGGCGCCCGCCTCGAGCAGACGCGCGACGACGGGAGAGTCCTGCCGCGGGACCGTCGCGGCGGCGGCCGCGGTCCCCGCGCGGGCCGGCAGTCCGACGCGGTACAGGTTCTCCTTGACCGTGACGGGCACTCCGTCGAGCCGGCCGAGGGGTGCGCCCGTGCGCCAGCGCTCCTCGCTCGCGAGGGCCGCCGCGAGCACCCCCTCCGGGTCGAGATCGCTGAAGGCGTTGATCGCCGGGTTCCGCTGCTCGATGTCGGCGAGGAGCTCCTCCGCCACATCGACCGGCGAGAGGTCGCCCGAGGAGTAGGCGGCCGCGAGGCGGGCCCCGTCGTAGCGGAAGGAGGTGTCGGTCGAGGGGGTCATCGGATCTCCTGGCGGTGGCGGATCGAGGGCGTGGCGGCGATGAGCGCCCGGGTGTAGTCGTCGACGGGGTTCTCGTAGAGCGCACGGGTCGGCCCCTGCTCCACGATGCGGCCGCTGCGCATCACCGCGACGCGGTCGCAGAGGTAGCGCACGACGCCGAGGTCGTGCGACACGAAGATCAGGGTGAGGCGGTACTCCTCGACCAGGTCGGCGAGCAGGTTCAGCACCTGCGCCCGGACCGAGACGTCGAGGGCGCTCACGGGCTCGTCGGCGACGAGGATCCGCGGGCGGCAGACCAGCGCCCGCGCGATCGAGATGCGCTGGCGCTGTCCGCCCGAGAACTGGTGCGGGTAGCGGGCGACGGAGTCGACGGGCAGGCCGACCGAGCGGATCACCTCGGCGACGCGGTCGGCGCGCTCGGACGCCGACACCGCGGCTCCGGTGTTCGCCGCGTTCAGCAGGGGCTCGGCGACGATGTCGCCGACCTTCATCCGCGGGTCCAGCGACGCCATCGGGTCCTGGAACACGATCTGGAGGCTGCTGCGCAGCTCGGCGAGGTCGGCGCGGCGGTGCGTCGTCAGATCCCGCCCGACCACCTCGAGGGCTCCTGAGGTCGGGGTGTCGAGCCCCGAGAGGATGCGGAGCAGGGTCGACTTGCCCGACCCCGACTCCCCCACGATGCCGAACCGGTCGCCGGCCCGGATCTCGAAATCGAGCCCGCGCAGGGCCTCGACCTTCTGCGGCGGCGAGAAGAGGGAAGTGCGGCCGCGCGTGTAGGTCTTGGTGAGACCGGAGGCGCGGACCACCGTCGGCGTCTCGGGGGCCGCCGCGCGCTCCTCGCGCCCCGCGTCCATCCGGTCGACCGAGCGGCCGGGGGTGTAGCCCTCGGAGGTCGCGACGGTGAAGAGGCGGCCGGCGGAGTCGGTGGCGTCGAGGTCGGAGGCGGCGAGCAGTCCGCGCGTGTACGGGTGCTCGGGCTTCGTGAACACCCGGTCGATCGGCCCCTCCTCGACGATCACTCCGGCGTTCATGACCAGCACCCGGTCGCAGGTCTCGCCGACCACGGCGAGATCGTGGGTGATGAAGAGGAGGCCGGTGCCCCGCTCCGTCGCGCTGCGCAGGACCAGGTCGAGCACCTGGCGCTGCACCGTGACGTCGAGCGCGGTGGTGGGCTCGTCGGCGACGAGCAGGGCGGGGTCGTTGGCCAGCGCGATGGCGAGGACGACCCGCTGGCGCTGACCGCCGGACAGCTGGTGCGGGTAGGCGCGCGCCGCCTCCTCGGGCGACGGCAGGCCGACGTCGGCGAGCAGCTCGACCGCGCGGCGGGCCGCGGCCCGGCGGTCCGGCTGGGTGCGGTGGATCCGCATCGCCTCGGCGATCTGCGTGCCGACCCGCATGAGCGGGTTGAGCGCGGTCATCGGCTCCTGGAACACCATCGCCATCGTCGAGCCGCGCAGCCGCGCCGCGGCGCGCTCGCCCAGGCCCACGACCTCGCCGGCGTCCTCGCCCACGCGCACGCTCCCCGTCGCGGTCACGGTGTCGGGCAGGAGCCCCATCACGGCGAGGGAGGTGAGCGACTTGCCCGACCCGGACTCGCCGATGAGGCCGACCCGCTCGCCGGCGCCGATGCGGAAGGTGAGGTCGTCGACGAGGAGGCGGTCCCCGGCTCGGACGGACAGGTGGGAGACGTCGAGGGCGGCGGGGCGGAGCTCGGTCATCAGCGGTTCCTCATCTTCGGGTCGAATCGGTCGCGGAGTCCGTCGCCGAGCAGGTTGAAGCCGAGCACGGCGAGGGCGATGGCCAGTCCCGGCACGATCGCGAGGTAGTCGTAGGCGCCGAGGAACTGCTGCGAGTCCTGCAGCATCCGGCCCCAGGAGGGCGTGGGCGGCTTGGTGCCGAGCCCGAGGAACGAGAGCCCGGCCTCGGCGAGCACGGCGACTCCGAAGTTGACCGAGCACTGCACGACGAGGATCCCGGCGATGTTCGGCAGCACGTGGCGCAGCGCGATCGAGAAGCCGGAGCGGTTGGCCGCGCGGGCCGCGAAGACGTAGTCGGTCGCCATCACCTGCAGCGTCCCTGCGCGGGCGACGCGGGCGAAGGCCGGTGCCGCTCCGATGCCGAGCGCGACCATCGCAGTCGTGGTGTCGGCGCCGAACACGGCTCCGAAGACGATGGCGAGCAGGAGGCCGGGGAACGCCATGACGACGTCGCTGCCGCCCATCACCAGGACGCCGATCCGCTTCGGCCGCATCCCCGCGAGGATCCCGAGCGGGACCCCGATCACGGCGGCGATAGCGACGGCGACCGTGCCGACCAGCAGGGTGATCTGCGCGCCGACCATGATGCCCGAGAGCACGTCCCGCCCGTAGCGGTCGGTGCCGAAGGGGTGCGCCGGGCTGGGGAACAGCAGCCGGTCGCCGGCGACGGAGCGGGTGGGGTCGTACGGCGTCCAGACGAGCGACACCAGGGCGGTGACCAGCACGAGCAGGATCAGCGCGGCGCCGATCCACAGCTGCGCGTCGGCGCCGAGCCGGAGCCGCCGGAGGCGTCCGGGCGGCCGGGTGATCAGGGCGGTGCGCGGAGGAGCGGACCGACCGGACTGCGGCTCGGTGCCGGGCGGGAGCACAGCGGTCATGAGGCCCTCCTGAGGCGGGGGTCGAGGAGCGTGAAGGCGAGGTCGACCAGGAAGTTGATCGCGACGATCGCCACGACGAGGACGACGACCACCGCCTGCACCGCGAGCAGATCGCGGTTGCCGACGGAGTCGACGAGGTAGCTGCCGAGACCGGGGATGCTGAACACCCGCTCGATCACGACCGCTCCGATGAACAGGCCCGCGAGCTGGACGCCCACGATGGTCAGCACGGGGATGCCCGCGTTGCGCAGCCCGTGCCGCACCAGCGCTGCCCCCGAGGTCAGCCCCTTCGAGCGGGCGGTCCGGAGGAAGTCCTCGCGCATGATCTCGAGCACCGCCGACCGGACGTAGCGGGTCAGGATCGACGCCTGCACCGAGCCCAGCGCGATCGCGGGAAGCGCGATGTGCGAGAGGAACGCGGGATCCGACGGCGGCACCCAGCCTCCGGAGGGGAACCAGCCCAGGCCGATGGCGAAGAACGCCACGAGCAGCACCCCGACGAGGAAGTTCGGCACGGCGACGCCGATCTGCGAGACGCCCGAGATGACGACTCCGGACGGGTGCCGCTGCCGCATCGCGGCGAACGTGCCGAGCGGGATCGCCACGACCAGGGCGATCAGCATCGCGACGACCACCAGGATCAGCGTCACCTGGAAGCGGTCGGACACGATCGGCGAGATGTCCTGCCCGCTGACGTAGGAGGTGCCGAAATCGCCGCGCAGGAGCCCCGCGAGCCAGTCGAGGTACTGCACGACGAGCGGGGCGTCGATGCCGTTCTCGGCCCGCCACGCGGCGAGCTGCTCGGGAGTCGCCTCGATGCCGAGCGCGACCGTGGCGGGGTCGCCGGGCATCACCCGGAGCAGCAGGAACACGACGATGGTCGAGATGAGCACGGTGGCGAGGAAGTTGCCGACGAGTGCGAGCATCCGCAGGGCCATGATCGCCCCCTTTCACGGGGATGGAGGGGTGGGCGGAAGGGAGCGGAGGCGGCGGCGCTCGCGGAGAGCGCCGCCGCCGGGACCGCTAGGACCAGGCCAGGCCGGTGAGGTCGAGCGACTCCGTGACGGAGTTGCCCGCGATGCCGGTGAGCTCGGAGTCGGCGATCACGATGTTCGGGAAGAGGAACAGCGGCACCGCGGGGACCTCGGCCGCCACGTCGGCGACGATCTCCTCCATGCCCGCGGCCCACTCCTCGGCCGACGCGGCATCGGCCTCGGCGGCGCGGGTCGCGACGGTGGGGTCGTCGTAGCCGAGGTAGTACCCCGGGTCGCCGAAGTTGGCGAGGAAGTCGCGCGGCTCGACGGCGAGGATGACGGACATCTCGTAGTCGTGGCGGGTGAAGACCTTGTCGAGCCAGACCGCGGGGAACTCGTCCGATGCGATGGTCGCGTCGATCCCGACCTCGGCGAGCTGCGAGACGACGACCTCGGACACGGCCGTCGCGTAGGGGCGGGTCGGGACGTCGAAGGTGATCGACAGGTCCTCGGCGCCGGCCTCGGCGAGCAGATCGCGCGCCTTCTCGGGGTCGTAGGGGTACAGGTCGGTGAGGTCCTCGTAGTAGGGGTCCGTCGGCGGGACCATCGCACCGATGAGCTCGCCGTAGCCCGCCCAGGCGGTGTCGATGATCGCCTGGCGGTCGAGGGCGTAGGCGATCGCCTGGCGCACCCGCAGGTCGTCGAACGGCGCCTCGGCGTTGTTCATCGAGAGCAGGATCTCGCCGTTGGAGGTGCCCTGGATCACCTGGAAGTCGTCGTTCGTCTCGAACTGCGCGACCAGGTCGGGGGCCTGCATGTTGTAGAGCATGTCGACGTCGCCCGCGCGGAGCGCGTTCGTGGAGGCGACCGCGTCGGCGAAGTAGCGCAGGGTCACGTCGGTGACGGCGGGCGCCTCGCCCCAGTAGTCGTCGCGGGCGGCGAGCGAGATGTGGTCGCCGGTGACGCGCTCGGTGACCGTGTAAGGGCCGGTGCCGACCGGCGTGTTCGCGAGGTCCGCGACTCCGCTCTCGTCGAGCATCAGGCCGACGCTGCCGCCCATGTCGAACAGCCAGGAGTTGCTGGGCCGGCTGAGCACGACCCTCGCCTCGGTCGGCGAGACGACCTCGACGCGGTCCAGGACCGCCATCTTCGCCTGGTTGATCTTCCAGTCGGTCTTCACGCGCTCGAGCGAGAACTTCACGTCGTCGGCGGTGAACTCGGCGCCGTTCGAGAACGTCACGCCCTCCTTCAGCACGAAGTCGTAGACGGTGCCGTCCTCGCTGACCGTCCAGGACTCGGCGAGCAGCGGCTGCAGGGCGCCGTCCTGATCGATCGCGACGAGTCCCTCGTAAACGTTGTTCATCAGGGCCTGCGGGATCGCGGCACCGGCGGTCGTCGTGAAGTCGAAGTTCGCGGGCTCGCCGGTCAGTCCGACGATCGCCGTGGGGGCGTGCTCGCCGCCGGACGAGGAGGACGACGAGGCGCCGGCGCCGGCGCTGCAGGCCGAGAGCGCGAGGGCGGAGAGGAGGGCGGCCGCGGCGAGCGCGGGACGTCGGGATCTGTGGGTCACGGGTGCGGCTCCGAGGGTCTGCGGTGCATGGTCGGGAGGGGGTGAGGTGCGAGGATCCGAGCCGGGAACGGCTACTGGTCTGACCAGTAGAAGGAACGCTAGGATGGCGCCGAGACGCGGGTCAAGCGAGGAAACAAAGATGTAACACCCGTCGCGACCCGACGCGGAGAGGAGCCCCGTGGCGTTCAGCCCCGTGCAGAAGGTCAGCGCGTACGAGTCGATCGTCGAGCAGATCGAGCGCGCCGTGGAGATCGGCGACCTCAAGCCCGGCGACCGCCTGCCGGGCGAGCGCCAGCTGATGGCCGACTTCTCGGTCAGCCGCGCCACGATCCGCGAGGCGTTGCGCGTGCTGCAGGCGACGGGACTCCTCGAGTCCCGCCCCGGCGATCCGCGGGGCCCGATGATCACCGCGTACTCGCCGCGGATCCTCGAGAAGTCCATGGCGCGCCTCGCCCATCTCGAGAGCATCAGCCGCGTGGAGCTGCTGCAGTTCCGCCTCCTGCTCGAGGGCCAGTCGTGCCTGCTCGCCGCAGAGAACCGCACCGCGGAGGATCTGGCCGGCATCGAGGAGCACCTCGCCGCCCTGCACGAGGTCGCCCGGGGCGAGGCCGACGGGTTCGGCGAGCGCGTGAACCGCTTCCACGCCGCGATCCGCCGCGCCTCCGGCAACCAGCTGATCGAGGTCTGCGGCAACGTCGTGGGTGGAGTGATGGCGCATCTGACCGAGGGCCGGCTGCGCTCCGAGACCGACCGGCTCGCACGGATGCGCCGCAGCGCGGCCGACGCCGAGACCCTCGTCGACGCCCTGCGCCGCCGCTCCCCCCGCGAGGCGGCCGACGTGTCCCGACGCAACATCTACCGCTACTACGCCGACGACCTCACGCCCGAGGAGGCCGCGGCGCTGGCCAGCTCGCTGCCGTCCCCGGTCGACGCGCCGGTCTGAACCCGACGCGCGACCGGTAGCATCGACCGCTCCGACAGGGAGCGGGACGCATGAGCGAGCCGAGACGGGCCTTCACACCGATCGAGCAGCGGATCGACGACGCCGCGCACCGGCTGCTCGCGCGGGGGCCGTCGACCGGTCCGCGCGCGGCGCTGATCGAGTTCCTCGTCTTCGGGGCGAAGCAGGCGTGGGCGTGCGTGTTCGGCGCGACGCTGCTCGCGCTCCTGCTCGCGGCCCGCCTCTGGTACCCGGACGACGCGGTGCTGGCGCGCAACGACCTGCTGACGATCGCGGCGGTCGTGCTGCAGATCGTGCTGGTCGCCACCCGCCTCGAGACGGGACGCGAGCTGTGGGTGATCGTGCTGTTCCATCTCGTCGGCACCGGCATGGAGCTCTTCAAGACCGACGTGGGCTCGTGGAGCTATGAGGCCGACGGCGTGCTGCGGATCGGCGCGGTGCCGCTGTTCAGCGGCTTCCTCTACGCCTCCGTCGGCTCGTACATGGTGCGGATCCACCGCCTCTTCGACCTGCGTTTCGTCCGCTGGCCGCGCCGCTGGCTGACGGGCGTCGTCGCGGTGCTGATCTACGTGAACTTCTTCAGCCACCACTACCTGCCCGACGCGCGCTGGCTGCTGCTCGCGGCCGTGGCCGTGCTCTGGGCGCGCAGCACGATGGTCTACCGCGTGCACCGCGGCGCGCACCGGATGCCGGTGCTGCTCGCCTTCGCTCTCGTCGCCCTCTTCATCTGGTTCGCCGAGAACATCGCCACCTACTCCGGAGCGTGGCTCTACCCCGACCAGGTCGCCGGCTGGCAGATGGTCTCCCTGTCGAAGCTCGTGTCGTGGTTCCTCCTGATGATCGTGTCGGTGGTCCTCGTGACCTGGGTGCATCCGCCGCGCGAACCCGACGCCGCCGTCAACCCCGGGAAGGGAGGCGCGGCCGTCTGAGACGCTGAGCCGTGCCCAGTTGGTCCCTCGCCCTCCTCAGCGGCGCGATCGGAGGAGCGACGCTCCTGATCGGCGCCGCTCTCGCCTGGTTCGTCCGCGTCCCCCCGAAGCTGACGGCCGCCGTGTCGGCCTTCGGCGCCGGCGTCCTCATCTCGGCCCTCGCCTACGAGCTCGTCGCCGAGGCGGCCGACGACGGCGGCCTCCTGCCGACCGTGCTCGGCACCCTGGCCGGAGCCGTCGTCTTCGTCGGAGCGGACGCGCTGCTCGCGCGCGCGGGCGCCGGGAACCGCAAGTCCTCCTCCGGATCGGGCGGCGGCGGCGGAGCGGCCATCGCTGCCGGCGCGCTGATCGACGGAGTGCCGGAGTCGATCGTGCTCGGGCTGTCGGTGGCGCAGGGCGGCTCGGGAGCGGCGATCAGCGTGCCGATCGTCGCCGCGGTCGCGATCTCGAACCTGCCGGAGGGACTCTCGTCGACCGCCGGGATGAAGGCCGACGGACGCTCCGCCCGCTACGTCTTCACGGTGTGGGGCGGGATCGCGGCGGCCTCGGCGGCGGCGGCCCTCGTCGGGTTCCTGGTGTTCGCGACGGCACCCGGAGCCGTCGTCGCGTTCGTCACGACGGTCGCGGCGGGCGCGATCCTCGCGATGATCTCGAACACGATGATCCCGGAGGCGTTCGACCGGGACGACGTGCTGACCGGGCTGTATGCCGTGCTCGGCTTCGTCACCGCCTTCACTCTGCATAGCCTCGGTTGAGGCGGTGACGAAGCCTCACGCACGCCGCGGGGCGGCGTGCCGCGGTCGGCTGTACTGATTCGCACGCCGCGGGGCGGCGTGCCGCGGTCGGCTTCCGCAGAGAGGTGCGTTCCGCAGAGCGTCCTGCGTTCGGCGACGGGAATCCGCTGGCACGCGGATTCCCGGATACGCCTCGTGGGTGCCGCTGGTCCGGCTTCCTCGTCGTCGGGGGAAGCTGAGGCGAGGATCGAACGGCTGATCGGTTCGGGGTGGAGGAACGGCGTGCTCGCCCGGTCGCCAGCGCGAAGGGGCGGCAGCGATGGCACGCGGGCGGAACCTCGGCCAGGAGTGCCCGTCGGCCACGATGGTGGCCGAGGGGCACTCCTGGCTGTCGTTGTGCGCGGCACAACCCCGGCCTGCCACTCCGGCGACGCAGGACGACGCCGCGCGGGCCTCAGAAGTAAGGCTCCCCGGCGCGATTCCGCGATCCTCGCCCGGATCAGCGGGTTCAGCCTTCGTTCTGCAGGCCGAGCGGTCTGCAACCGAGGCCGGGAGCCGACCAAGCGGCTCGATCGGACTCCGTCAGCCCTCCCGACCTCGATTCCCGACAGGACGACGGCCCGGACCCGAGGCGGCGGCAGCCCGCGTCAGCCGCTGAAGGCGGTCAGGGCGTCGTCGAGGATCGACATGCCGCGGGTGACCTGCTCGGGGGTGACGACGGCCGGCGGGACGACGTGGATCCGGTTGTCAGCGGTGAACGGCAGGAGCCCCCGCGACAGCAGGTCCGCCTTCAGTCGCGCGACCGAGGCGGCCGGCACCGGCGCTCGCGTGCCCCGGTCCTCGACGAGCTCCAGCGCCCAGAAGACGCCCGAGCCGCGCACCTCGCCGATGACGTCGTGCTTCGCCTGCAGGGCGGCGAGCCCCGGAGCGAGGTGCTCGGATCCGATGGTCTTCGCGTTCTCGACGATCCCCTCCTCCGCCATCGCGGTGAGGGTCGCGACGACGCTCGCCGCCGCGAGCGGGTGCCCGGAGTAGGTGAGCCCGCCCGGGAACACGCGGTCGTCGAAGTGGTGCGCGATCTCCTCCGAGATGACCACTCCTCCGATGGGCACGTAGCCCGAGTTGACGCCCTTCGCGAAGGTGATCAGGTCGGGGCGCACGTCGAACGCGTCGAAGGCGAACCACTCGCCGGTGCGGCCGAACCCGGCCATCACCTCGTCGAGGATCAGCTGGATGCCGTAGCGGTCGGCGATCGCGCGCACGCCGGCGAGGTAGCCGGGCGGCGGAGTGAGCACGCCGGCCGTGCCGGGGATGGTCTCGAGCAGGAACGCCGCGATCGACTCCGGGCCCTCGGCCTGGACGACGCGCTCGAGGTGGTGCAGCGCGCGCTCGCACTCCTGCTCGAGCGTCTCGGCCCAGAACTCGCTGCGGTAGAGGTAGGGGCCGAAGGCGTGCACGTGTCCGCGCGCGTACTCGTTGGGGATGCGGCGCCAGTCGCCGGTCGACACGATCGCCGCTCCGGTGTTGCCGTGGTACGAGCGGTACAGCGAGACGACCTTGTCGCGGCCCGTGAACAGTCGCGCCATGCGGATCGCGTTCTCGTTCGCGTCGGCTCCGCCGTTGGTGAAGAACACCTTCTCGAAGCCCTCGGGAGCGAGGTCGGTGATCAGGCGCGCGGCCTCGGCGCGGGTCTCGTTGGCGTACGCGGGGCCGACGGTCGTCAGCACCGCCGCCTGCTCCTGGATCGCCGCGACGACCTTGGGGTGCTGGTAGCCGATGGTGACGTTCACGAGCTGGCTCGAGAAGTCGAGGTAGCGGGTGCCGTCGACGTCCCAGACCTCGGCGCCCAGGCCGCCGGCGATCGGCAGCGGGTTCAGCGCCCCCTGCGCCGACCACGAGTGGAAGACGCGCGAGCGGTCGGCCTCGGTGACCGAGGCGTTGCTGCGGCCGGGGGCGGTGACGGGCGGAACGGTCTCGGTGCTCATGGTGTCCTTCCGGAGGCGGTGCGTCCCATCCTGCCGCGGAACCGTCACCGATGCGCGCGCCGATCCGTCCACTTCGGGCACCTACGATGGACGGATCGTCGATCCCGTCCTCAGGAGGCCACCGTGCCCGCGACCGTCCGCGACCTGCTCGCCGAGCCGGCGTTCGCCCTCCACGTCCTCGCGGGCGTGCACGACGAGGCGGCGCTCGACGCCCCGCTCGTCTGGGCGCACTCCTCCGACCTCGTCGATCCGACGCCCTGGCTCGAATCGGGGCAGCTGCTGCTCACCGACGGCGTGCACTTCGCCGGCGAGCACGCGGCCGACTTCTCGGAGGAGTACGTCGCGCGCCTGCGCGGCCGCGGCATCCGCGCGCTCGGCTTCGCGATCGGCATCGTGCACGACGAGGTGCCGGAGGCGCTCATCGCCGCCTGCGAGCGGCAGGGCCTGCCGCTGCTCGAGGTCGCCGATCTGACCCCGTTCATGGGCATCATCCGGTTCGTCGCCGACGTCATCTCGCGCGAGCAGCGCGAACGGCTGGAGTGGTCGCTCGAGGCGCAGCGCAGGGTCGCCCGCGCGGCGCTGCGGCCCGACGGCCTCGCCGCGATCCTCTCGGAGCTGGAGCGGCAGCTCGGCTGCTGGGTCGCCCTCTACGACGCGGTCGGCCAGCGGGTGCAGGTGCCCACCCGGCTCGACGTGCCCCTGGAGGCGGAGCGCTCGGTCGCCGAGGCCGTGCGGCACACGCTCTCGCGGGGCAGCCGGGCGGGGCTGCGCCTCGACGACGGGGGCGGAGTCACGCTGCAGACGCTCGGGCGCCGCGACCACCTGCGCGGCGTGCTCGCGGTGGGCACCGGCACTCCCCTGGATCCGGCGGGCAACGACCTCGTCGCGAGCGTCATCGCGCTCGCGAGCATCGCGCTCGAGCAGCGGCGCGCGCTCGACACCTCCCGGCGCCAGCTGCGCTCCGGGCTGCTCGAGCTGCTCGTGGCGGGGGCCTTCGACGTCGCGGCCCGCACGGCGCGTCAGGTGTGGGGCGCGCTGCCGGCCGCGCCGCTGCGGGTGAGCGTGCTGGCGGAGCCGGTGCGCGGCGATTCGCTGCTCGACGAGCTCGAGGTGGTCGCGGAGGAGAACGGCGCGCGCCTGTTCTTCGCCGAGCGCGAGGGGGCGCTCGTGCTGATCACCGGGGAGGAGGATCTCGAGGTGATCGCCGCGGTCCTGGGGCGGCACGGCGTGTCGGCCGGCGCCTCCGCTCCGACCGACTGGGCGTCGCTCGAGGCGGCCCTGCAGGAGGCGCAGCGGGCGGCCGAGCGCAGCTCCGCCGAGCGGCCGCTCCTGCGCTTCGAGGACCTCGCCGCGCAGGGGATGCTCGGACTCCTGACCGCCTCGGGCGCGGAGCCCCTCGCGCGCCGCCGGCTCGCTCCCCTGCTGAACTCCGAGGGCGCCGTGCTGCTCGAGACCGCACGCGTCTGGCTCGGCCGCAACGGCGCCTGGGAGCCCGCCGCTCGCGAGCTCGGCATCCACCGGCACACCCTCCGCAACCGCATCACCGCGATCGAGCGCCTGCTCGGCGTCGACCTCGACGACGTGTCGTCCCGCACCGAGCTCTGGCTGGCCCTGGCGTTCGTGCGCTGAGCGAGCCCACTGCGGGAAGCGGGGGTCTCGATACGCCGCTGCGCGCCTACTCGACCAGCAGAGATGAGCGAGCGCAACCGGCGATCCGCGTCC
>NZ_LMNR01000001.1:732868-732990 GCF_001423045.1 Rathayibacter sp. Leaf296 | reverse complement strand
AGGTGCCGACTCGGACGATCGAGAGCACCGGGCCGAAGATCTCCTCGGTGTAGGCGCGCGACGTGGTCGGCACCTTGTCGAGCAGCGTCGGGCCGAGCCAGAACCCGTTCGGGTCGCCGTCC
>NZ_LMNR01000001.1:701911-732757 GCF_001423045.1 Rathayibacter sp. Leaf296 | reverse complement strand
GCGACGCCCATCGCCGATGCGCAGCTGCGACGCGCGGTCCTGGATCTTCGTGATCAGCTCGTCCGCGACGGGCTCGACCGCGACGACGACCGAGATCGCCATGCAGCGCTCGCCCGCGGAGCCGAAGCCGGCGTTGATCGCCGAGTCGGCCACGAGATCGAGGTCGGCGTCGGGCAGCACCAGCATGTGGTTCTTCGCCCCGCCCAGCGCCTGCACGCGCTTGCCGTGCTTCGTCCCCGTCTCGTACACGTACTGCGCGATCGGAGTCGATCCCACGAACGAGATCGAGCGGACGTCCGGGTGCTCCAGCAGCCCGTCCACCGCGACCTTGTCGCCGTTCAGCACGGTGTACACGCCGTCGGGCAGGCCGGCCTCCTTCCAGAGCGCTCCGAGCCAGATCGCCGCTGACGGGTCCTTCTCGGACGGCTTCACGACGACCGTGTTGCCCGCCGCGATCGCGATCGGGAAGAACCACATCGGCACCATGGCGGGGAAGTTGAACGGCGAGATGATCCCGACGACGCCCAGCGGCTGCTTCGTCGAGTACACATCGACGCCCGTCGACACCTGCTCCGAGTACTCGCCCTTCAGGTGGTGCGCCAGGGTCGTGGCGAACTCCACGACCTCCTGGCCGCGCGTGATCTCGCCCATCGCGTCCGAGACGACCTTGCCGTGCTCCGACGTGATGATCTCGGCCAGCTCGCCCTTCTTCGACTCGAGCAGCTCGCGGAACCGGAACAGGATCTGCTGCCGCTTCGCCAGCGACGTGTCGCGCCAGGCGGGGAAGGCGGCCTTCGCGGAGGCGACGGCCGCGTCGATCTCGGCGGCGTCGGCGAGCGCCACTTCGCGGCTCACGACTCCCAGCGCCGGGTCGTAGACGGGGGCGGTCCGACCGGACGAGGAGACGGAGGGCGCCCCGTCGATCCAGTGGCCGACGATGGACAGCTCGGTGCGGGACTCGGCGAGGCTCATGGGGTCGAGCGTAGGGAGCGCACCGATCGGAGGAGTGGCGGATTCGTCCAGACGACCCCCGGCCGACTGGACGGACCCGCTAGTCCGCGGCCACCTCGAAGCGCGCCAGCGCCGCCGTGATGTTGTCGTGCCCGCCCTGCGCGTTCGCCCACGCGACGAGCGCCTCGGCCAGCGTCACCGGATCGCCGCCGACGCGCTGCTCGGCGTCGTGCAGCACGTCGGCGAGGTCCTCGGCGGGCGAGGCGTAGTTCCACAGTCCGTCCGAGCACGCGAGCACCCAGCCGGGCTCGTCGAGCACTGTGGTCGACAGCCGCGGCTCCTCGTCGTGCGCGTCGGCGCCGAGCCAGCGGGTGATCGCGTGGGCGTCCGGCGAGGTCTCGGCCTCGGCCCGGCTCATCCCGGACGCGATCTGCTCCTGCGCCCACGAGTCGTCGACGGTGAGCTGCCGCGGCGTCCCCGCGTCGGGGATCCAGTAGCAGCGGCTGTCGCCGACGTTGCCGGTGACCAGCAGCGACCCCTCGAGGATCGCGGCCGTGAACGTGCACGACGGCGGGTTGTCGCGCTTCTCCGGCACGGCCGCGTCGATCGCTCCGGAGGCGCGCGCCGTCGCCATCTGCAGCAGCGCCCCCCAGCGCTCGGCACCGCGCGCCCCGCCGCCGACCTCGGCCTGCAGCGCGCTCAGCGCGGCGCGGGCCGCGGCGAGGGACGCGGTGTCGGAGTCGGGGGTCGACGAGACGCCGTCGCAGACGACGAGGAGGGCCGTGCGCAGGGCGCCGTCCTCGGACGCCACCGCGCCGATCGCCATCGCGTCCTCGTTGGCCGCGTGCCGGATCCCGCGATCGCAGACGCCTCCGACGAGCGGATGCGGCGCTTCGGCCCAGTGCTCGCGCTCGGTCGGCGCCCGCTGGCCGCACTGCTCGCAGTAGCCGTCGTCGGCGACGGCGCCTCCGCAGAAGACGCAGGCGGCGCGGGCACCCTCGACGGCGGCGGGCGGCGCGGTCGCGGCGGCCGCGACGATCAGCGTCGCTCCGCACGCCTCGCAGAAGGCGTCGCCGGCCGTGACCGGCTCGCCGCAGACGGGGCACGGGGTGGACAGCGCAGCGGACTCGGCGACCGGGAGCGGCTCGGGCGCCGACTCGATCGTCGGCGACTCGACGGGACCCGCCGCGTCGGCGCTCTCCTCCGGAGTCGCGTCGCTCGCACTCACGCCCTCTCCCCCGCTCACGTCATCGTCCAGCGGCGCACCGCGTTCGCCTTGTCGACCAGCTCGAGCCGCTGCTCGCGCTCCCGGGTGGACGCCGCGAGCGCCCGGTAGGACGCCTCGAGTCCGTCGCGGATCGCCGGCTCGGTCGCCTCCACCGTGCCGAGCATCGCCCCCTCGGCGGGTCCGTCGCGCCGCACCAGCTCCAGCGCCGACTCCAGCACCCCGGTGGTCAGCTCGAGCCGGGTGCGCGGGTCGATCGCGAGCGAGTCGACGCTCGACAGCGCCGCCGACAGCGAGGGCAGTCCGCGGCCCGACTCGGCGAGCAGCTCGGCCCGGCGCCGGCGGGCGTCGAGGAACGAGGAGCGGGTGGGCGTGACGATGTCGAGCGCGTCGAGCGCTCCGTCGAGGTCGCCGCGCTCCTGCCGCACCCGGGCGAGCCCGAACGCTGCGGGCGCCGTGTAGTTCGCATCCGAGCGGGCGCAGATCACGTAGAGCGACTCCGCCACCTCGGGCTCGCCGCTCGACTCGCACGCCGCCGCGAGCGCCAGCTTCGGCGCCAGCTCGCCGGGCACCTGCCCGTAGACGGTGTTGAAGGAGGCGCGGGCGCCGATGTCGTCGCCGTGCGCGAGCTGCGCGAGACCGCTCATCCAGACGGCCCGCCACTCCCACGGGTCCTCCGCCAGGATCTCGCCCGTCGCACGCGTCACCTCGTCCCACCGCTCGGCCTCGATTGCGGCGCGGGCACGGGCGAGCCGCACCTCGACCGTGACGGTCGGAGCGAGTGCGAGTGCGCGCAGGCGCACGATCGGGTCGGCGACGTTCACCCCCGCGAGCCACGCCTTCGCGGCGTCGGACTCGTCGATCTTCAGCAGCGGCAGCGCGTCCCAGGGCAGCGGGCGGTCGACCACGTCGGCGACCGGCGCCTCGAAGAGCGCCGACTCGGTCGAGTGCAGCGACGGGTGCCCGGGGCCGCGGTCGGTCGCGACCACCTCGCGGAGGACGCCCAGCAGCTGCCCGCGCATCTCGTCGACCGTCGCGAACCGGTCCTGCGGATCCGGCGCGCACGCCTTCGCGACCAGGCGGTAGAAGGAGTCGTAGCGCTGGAACAGCGGAGTCTCGGACACCGGCGGGAGGGACGCGACGTAGGTCGTCTGGTTCCCGCGGAAGTCCAGCACCAGCGAGGCGAGCGTGCGTCCGATCGTGTACACGTCGGACGCGATCGACGGGCCGACCTCGGGCACCTCCGGCGCCTGGTAGCCGACGGTGCCGTAGATCGCGGAGTCGTCGTCGTCGGCGCGGCGCACCCCGCCGAGGTCGATCAGCTTCACCTGGTCGCCGACCTGGATCATGTTGTCGGGCTTGAAGTCGCAGTAGAGCAGTCCGTGGTCGTGCAGGTACGCGAAGGCGGGCATCACCTCGAGCACGAACGCGAGCGCCTGGTCGACGGGCAGCGGATCCGCGCTGCCGCCGTTCGCCTCCAGCCGCTCCTTGAGGATCTGCTTGAGGCTGGGGCCGCCGACGTACTCCATCACGATGTAGCCGGCGCCCTCGTGCAGCACGAAGTTGTAGATCTCGACGATCAGCGGATGCTCGACCTCGGCCAGGAACTGCCGCTCGGTGACGGCCGCGGCGTACGCGTCCGGGTCGCCGGAGTTGAGCAGGCCCTTCAGCACCACCCAGCGCCCCGAGACGTTGCGGTCGCGAGCGAGGTAGATCCAGCCCAGTCCGCCGTAGGCGAGGCAGCCGACGACCTCGTACTGCCCGCCCACCACGTCGCCCTTCTGCAGCTGCGGGGTGAACGAGAAGGGGGTGCGGCAGTTGGGGCAGAAGCCTTCGGTGCGGCCGGCCTTGCCGTCGCGTCCGCGGCCCACGGCGGTGCCGCAGTTCGAGCAGAAGCGCTTGCGCTCGGGGAGCACCGCCTCCGTCATCAGCGCGGCCATCGGATCGGCCGCGGGACGCGAGGGCACGGTCGTCAGGCCGGCGCCCAGCCGCGGTCCGCGCAGGCGCGTCGAGGTGGTGCCGACGCGGCGGGTGACCTTCGAGCCGGTCTGCGCGGTGCGGGCGGAACCGAGGGCGGCGGTCGCCAGCCGGGCGGAGGAGGTGCGTCCGCTGCGCGCGGTCGCGGCCTCCTCGGTGCTGGATCCCACCGGGGCGGCGGTGTTCGGGGCGCCCTCGACGAACCCGGTGCCGAAGGCGGCCGAGGCGGTGGCGGGAGCCGCGGTCGGGGCGGCTCGTCGTGCGGTCGGCGTCGAGGCGGCCGGACCCGCGCCCCCTTCCGCGGGCGGGGATCCGCAGACGTTGCAGTAGCCGTCCTCGATCGTCCCGGTGCAGCCCGGAGTCGCGGTGCAGGGTTCGCCGTTCATGGGGTGGCCTTCCGGTGGTGCGGCAGATCTCGGGTGACGACGTCGTACTGCTCGACGAAGTGACGGGCGAGCGGGACGGAGCAGGGCACCGCCTCCAGCGCGGCGCGCACCTCCTCCTCGGCGGCCCGTCCCACGGCGGTGACGGCGCGGCCGTTCGCCGCGGCGCGCTCGCGGAGCGCCCGCAGCCGGAAGCCGAGCGCGGCCCGCTCCCGCAACGGAGACGTGTAGGCCGCCTCGACGGCGTCGAACGCCCGCCCGACCGCGGTGAGGCGGCCGAGGTACTCGTCCAGACCGTCTCGGTCCGCGGGCGCCTCACCCAGGCGCGAGACGTCGGGCACGGCGAGGCGGGGCGGATCCGCGATCTCGCGCCGGCAGCGCGCGACCAGCTCCCGGAGCGGCGTCTCGCGGCGCTCGGCGGCCTCGGCCAGCTCGCGGGCGCGCTGCCGGTCGCGCTCGAGCCCGCGGCGCTGCGACGCGGCGATGATCAGATCGCGCTCGAGGCGGGCGGAGTCGCTCTCGAGCTGTCCGAGCGGACCCGACACGTCGGCTCCCCTGCCCGCCTTCTCGGCCAGCGCGTCCAGGCGAGAGCGCAGGACGGCGACGCGCTGCGCGGCGGGCCGGTCGACCACTCCGCGCGCGTCCTGCGTGAGGTCGCGGCAGCGCTCGATCTCGGCCCGGACCCCCACGATGCGTCCCGCGGTGTCGGTGCCGCTCGGGTCGAGCTCGAGTCGCGACTTGAGCTGTCCCACGACCGCGTCGCAGAGGCGCACGGCCTCGACGAGCGAGACCGCCGCGCTCCCGCCGCGCCCGCTCGCCGCGTCCAGCCGTCCCCAGATGAGCTGCGACATCCGCTCCCGGGCGACGGAGTCGACCCGACCGGAGTCCCAGACGGTCTCGAGCTCGGCGAGCCGCCGGGTGACCGATTCGCGCAGTGACTGGGCGAGCACGATGTCGGAGGTGTAGCTGTCGGCCTGCGGGGACGCGAGCGCCGCCGCGTCCAGCCGGGTCAGCTCACGGCCCGTGCGGTCGAGCCAGCGGGTCAGCTGGGCGAGGTACTCGAACAGCTCGCGCTGCGGGATCGCCTCGCCCAGGCGGCCCGGCGCGACCGGGGTGCCCTCCGCGCCTGGGGCGCCCGCCGTCATCGCCCGTAGACCGGCTCGGGCGGCGCGGCCTCGCCGAGCTCGCCCAGCCAGCGGTCGTAGATGCTCTGCCAGCGGCCGTCCGAGCGGAGGGAGTCGAGCGCGCCGTTCACGAAGCGCACGAAGTCGACGTCGTCGGCCGCCATTCCCAGGCCGTACGGCTCGGAGCTCAGCGGCTCGCCGATGACCTTCGCGTAGGGGTCCTGCGCGACGAAGCCCGCGAGGATCGTGTCGTCTCCCGCGATCGCGTCGACGGATCCCTCCTGGAACAGCGCGAGGCACTGCGTGTGCGTGTCGGCGGCCACCGCCTCCACTCCCGGGTACTCGTTCTCGAGCCGGCTGAGCGTCGTGGTCGCGCGCGGGGCGCAGACCTGCTGCGTCTCGTCGGCCGCCTCGAGCTCCTGGACGCTCGTCGCGTCGCTGCTCGCCGAGACGAGCAGCTTCAGTCCCGCTCCGTAGTACTCGGAGGAGAACGCGATCGTGCTCCAGCGGTCGCAGGTCATCGTCAGCGTGCGGGCCACCAGGTCGACCTGGGGCGCGCCCTCGCCGCCGGTCAGGGCGGGGAGGCGCTGCGCCGAGGTGATGACGACGTACGTGATCGCGTCGGGGCTGCCGAGGATCGCACGGGCGATCTCGCGGGCGATGTCGATGTCGAACCCCTCGATCGTGCCGGTGAGCGGATTGCGCGCGCTCATCAGGAGGGTGTCGGCCGAGACGCCGACCCGGAGCGACCCGCGGTCGCGGATCTCGGTGAGCGTCGCGCTGTCGGTGACGCCCGTGGGGGCGTAGGAGGTGGTGGCCGACGGCGTGCAGTCCGTGGTCGGCGGCGCGGCGGTCGTGGTCGGCGCGGGAGTGGCGGTCTCGGCCGGTGCCGACACGAGCGTGCCGAGGTCGTCGGCTCCCGTGGTGCAGCCCGAGACGGCGAGGACCGCCGCCGTGACGAGCGCGAGGGCCGCGGTGCGGATCCGGTTCATCGGTACTCCTCCAGTCGCTGCGAGACGCCCCGCGAGGCGAGGACGGCCGCCACGAGCCCTGCGGCGAGCAGGACCCACGAGGTGAGCGAGGAGATCGAGCTCCACTCCCCCAGCGTCGAGGACGCGGTGGCGGCGTCGGTGCGGACGGTCTCGCGGGCGTCGACCTGGAACGCGGTGAACGCGGCGTTGGCCGAGCCGTCCCCGGTGGCGACGGCGAGGGCGACGGCGTCGTCCCACCGCCCGCCGTCGTCGGCCTGGCGGATGCCGTCGTGCAGGGTCAGCCAGGACTGCAGCACGCCGAGCAGCGACCCGTCGACGATCCCGCTCTCGATGCCCCGCTGGAGCTGGCGCTCGGCCTCGGTCGCCGCCTCCTGGAAGTCGGCCTCGAGGGCCGCTCCCGAGCCGCGCTTGATCAGGGTGAAGCTCTCGAGCGACTTCGCGTCGGTCGCGGCGGTGAGCGCCTGCGAGACGGCGAGGGTGGCGCGGTAGCTCTCGGAGCGCACCGTCGCGGCGTTCGAGGCCGCGACTCCGTAGACCCCGGTGCCGGCGATGCCGAGCAGCAGGAGCAGCCCCGTCGCGGTCGCGAGCGGCCGGTTGAGGTAGCGGTGCGTCCGCCGCGCGAGCGCGATCTGCGCGGCGATCAGCACCAGCAGCATCACGAGGGAGCCGATCATCAGCAGGACGCCGAAGCGGACCGTGTCGTACGCGCTCGCGACCCGGTCGGCGCCCTGGGAGACGAGCGACTCGAGATCCTCCAGGATCCCGTCGTCGGCGTCGGTCAGCTGCGCCGACGCCTGGTCGAGGTAGGCCGAGCCCACGGGGAAGCCCTGGCGGTTGTTGGCCCGGGCCTGCTCGACGAGGCCGCTGTAGACGGCGACCTTCGTGGCGACGGTCGCGAGCAGCCGCGCGTCGGCCGGCTCGGCCGCGGCGAGAGCGGTCAGCCGCGACGTCGCCTCGGCGAGGCTCGTCGAGTAGCGCTGCCGCTGCTCCGCCGGTTCGAGACCGCCCACGAGGAACGTGTTGGCCGCGACGGCATTGGCGTCGACCAGGAGGTTCCGCACCTCCTGCACGCCGACGAGCTGCGCCGACTGCGCCCGGGCCTCGGCGGCCGCGCGGGCCTGCAGCGCCCCGGTCTGCTGGGCGAAGAGCCCGAAGAGCACGGCGGCGAGCGCCGTGAGGACCAGGAGGGTGCGGAACAGGCGCGGAGTGGTGGAGGTGGCGCGGACGAGGAGCGACGGCTTCTTCGCCGCGGGACGATTCGCGATCTGCACGAGCGGTGGCGCCGGAGCCTGCTGCGGGGGCGCGGCGGCGGGGCGGGCGGCGGGCGCGGTGCTCATGCGGTCTCCTCCGTCGGCAGGGCGTCGAGTGCGGGAGTCTCCTCCGCGGCCTCGGCGCTCTCGGTGATGTCCTCGGGCTGCAGGATCCGCAGGTCGTCGAGCGTCGGCTCCTCCACGTCGCGCAGGCGCCAGGCGTGGCGCGCGATGGCGGCGTCGAGCACGTTGCGCACCCACCGGCCGTTGCCGAACGCCTCGGTGCGCTGCTGCGCGGACGCGAGCTCGGCGAACGCGGCGACCGCCTCCTCCGTCGGCTCGAAATCGGCGGAGGCTGCCAGGCGCGCGAAGATCGCCGACAGCTCGTCGTCGGTGTAGTCGGCGAAGTCGATCGTGGTCGAGAAGCGGCTCGCGAGGCCGGGGTTGGTGTCGAGGAAGCCCTGCATGGGCCCGGAGTAGCCCGCCACGATGACGACCAGGTCGCCGCGGTGGTCCTCCATGTCCTTCACCAGGGTCGTGACCGCCTCGGCGCCGTACTGGTCGAGCGCGAGCGCGTAGGCCTCGTCGATGAAGAGCACCCCGCCGCGGGCCGACGCGATCACCTCGGCGGTCTTCGTCGCCGTCTGCCCCAGATAGCCGGCGACCAGCTCCGAGCGGTCGACCTCGACCAGCACGCCCTTCGAGAGGATCCCGAGCGAGCGGTAGATGCGCGAGACGAGGCGGGCGACGGTGGTCTTGCCGGTACCGGGGTTGCCGGTGAAGACGAGGTGGCGCGTGAGGGTCGGAGTGGAGAGCCCCGCCGCCTGCCGCAGCGTGTCGATCCGGAGCAGCTGCGTCTGCCGCTTGATCTCGCTCTTCACCCGGTCGAGGCCGATCAGGGCGTCGAGCTCGGCCATGAGGTCGTCGATCGACTCGGGCGGAGGGAGCTCCTCGGGTTCCTCCTGGGCGACGGGGGACGCGGAGGGGGCGGCCGCGGTCGGTCCGCCCGGCTCGTCCTGCGGCCCGTCGTGCTCGGTGCGGCGCAGGCGCGCGAGGATCTCGTCGACTCCGGGCACGCCCTGCGGGAGGAGATCGGGGGCGGAGAAGAGGGAGTCGCTCGGTCCGGCGGGTGCGGCCGGTGCGCGGGAAGCGCGGGGCGCCTCCCGCTGCGGGATCGCCCCGAGCTGGGCCGCGGCGGTCGCGGACGCCGAGGCGATGCCTCCGATGCCGGGGTCGCCGAGCGCGCTGGCGGCCGAGACGACCTCGGTGAGCGCCCGCGCATAGGCGGGTGCGTGGTCGGATCCGGCGCGCACGAGGACGGCGAGGTGGTCGGTCGGGCCGCTGCGCCAGCGGCGGGCGCTCGAGGCGGCGGTGAAGAAGGACTCGAGCCCGCCGGACGTGCCGGTCGCCTCGAGCCAGTCGGGGCCGGCTCCGGTGATCGACTCGGCGACGGCGGCCGCGAGGCGGGCGCCCTCGTCGCGCACGGCGGCGGCGTCGAGTCCGGCCGCGGAGCCGGCGAGCACGAGGGCGTCGAGCGCCGGGGCGAGCGCGGTCACGAGGCGCTCGGCGGGGTCAGCGGGCCGCTCTGCTGCGGACCGGCCGGCGCGGTGGAGCCGCCGCCCACCGGACCGCCCTCGAGCGAGTTGCCGCCGAGCGACGACTCCGCGAACTTGTCGGCCAGGAACTGCCCGTGCGCGATGAGCGCCGACGCGTCCTGGCGCGAGACGGCGTCCGAGATGCGGTCGAGCGTCCCTCCGAGGATGTCGAGCTGGTCGGTCAGGATCATCAGCGAGGTCTTCCCCTTGTGGACGGCGCGACGGTCGGCGAAGTCGCGGGGCAGGCGGAGGTAGCCCTCCACCGCCTCCGGCAGGTAGCTGGTGGCGGTCGCGACGACGGTGTGGCCCTGCTGGCTCATGCCGCCGAGGCGGTCGAGCCGGGGCACCATCTCGCGCACGGTCTCGTCGATCCGTCGGATGCGCGCCGCGACGAACGGGGCGACGCGCCCCTCCGTCTCGGCCTTCACCCGGTCGAGCGCCGCGAGGATGTCGTCGCTCGTGGGTGCGGCGGGGAGCGCCGGGGCCGTCTCCGCGGGCGCGGGATCAGAGCCGCCGAACAGGCGCGACAGCCAGCCCATCCCGTCTCCTAGCGGCCGAGATCGAGCGAGGACGTCGCGTCGATGTCGGCGTTGCTGCGGCGGGCCCGCTCCACGTACTCGCCGGCCTTCGCGGTCTCGGTCTGCAGCACGCCCACCGTCTGGGCCATGCTGTCGAGCGCCTTGATCTTGAAGTCCGAGATCGAGTCCATGGTCTGGTAGATGTTCGCGAACGCGGCCTGCAGCTGCGGCAGCCCGACGGTCGCCGACGCCGCCTGCGACTGGATGTTCGCGGACTGCTCGGCGAGCATCCGCGACGTCGCCTCGATCATGTTCGAGGTGGTCGTGTTGAGCGCCGTGATCTGGTCGAGCACGAGCCGCTGGTTGGCGAGCGCCTGCGCCACGATGACCGCGGTGCGGAGCGCCGAGACCGTGGTCGTGGTCGCGCGGTCAACGCCCTTGATCAGCTCGACGTTGTTCTTGATGACCACGTCGATCGCGAGATAGCCCTGGATGGACACGGCCAGCTGGGTCAGCAGGTCCTGGTGCTTCTGGCGCGCGTAGAAGAGGACGTCCTCGCGCAGGGCACGGGCGCGGTCGGGGTCGGTCGCGTCGAGCTCGGCGATCTTGGCCGACAGCTTCACGTCGAGGCGCTCGGCGACGTAGATGTACTCGTTGAGACGCGTCATCGTCTCCCAGAGGTGCTGCTTCTCGAGGTTGAGCGCGGCGTTGTCCTTGCGGAGCTCGTCCTGCCCGTCGTAGAGCGCCTGGATGATGGCGTTCAGGTGCGTCTGCGCGCTCTCGTAGCGGCGGAAGTAGTCGGTGATCTTGTTGCCGAAGGGGATGAAGCCGAGGATCTTCTTCTGCACGTTGTCCTCGGACGGGTCGAGGTCCTCGACCGTGCGGCGCAGCTCCAGCAGCGTCCTGCCGATGGTGGACCCCTCGCTGAGGCCGCCCTCCTGCAGGGCGCGCACCGGGGCCTTGAGCAGACGGTTCGACGAGTCGGCGGCCGAGCGGATGTCGGCGTCGCCCATCGTGCGGATGTCGTTCGCCTTCGCCGCGAACTCGGGGCTGCGCGCCTCGGACTGCAGGAGCGACGCGAGGTAGCCGTCGACCTTCGCCTCGAGGCCGGGCAGCGCCTGCTCCGGCACCTTCGGCGCGATGGAGGGCGCCGAGGTCGTGGGCACCGCGGCGACGGGCTCCGGCGGAGTGAGCGACAGAGCGTTCTGGACGGGCGGCTGCAGGGCCTCGGTCATCGGGGGATCCTCACCGTTCCTGGCGCGCGGCGCCGACTCTGGTTGAACGTCCGGCCAGCATATCCGAGGGCGCCGGGCGGGAGCCTGTGCGCCGGCTGTCGCGGTGCGGGTGGTTCGCAGCACGGAGGTCCACCATGGGCGGGTGCCTGCCCTCGAACCCCTGACCCGCTCCGCTCCCCCGCTCGGCGGGCCGCGGATCCTCCGCCAGCGCTGGACCGAGGCGGCTTTCCTGCACTGGCGGGTCGACGGGTCGCTCGTGGCGCCGCACCTGCCCCGCGGCACCCGACCGGACGAGCACGACGGCTCCTCCTGGGTCGGCCTCATCCCCTTCCGCCTGTCGCGCACCGCGTTCCTCGGCGGGCCGAGGGTGCCGTGGCTCGGCACCTTCCCCGAGGTGAACGTGCGCCTGTACTCCGTCGACGAGCAGGGCCGCCGCGGAGTCGTCTTCGTCTCGCTCGACGCCTCCCACCTGCTCCCGGTGCTCACCGCGCAGGCCGTGTTCGGGCTGCCCTACCGGTGGGCCCGCATGAGCATCGAGCACCGCCACGGCGCGGTGGTCTACGAGACCTCGCGGATCGGGCGGCCCGAGGCGCGGTCGCGGATCGTCGTGCGGCCGACTCCGGGGACCTCGGCGGCGGACGATCGGCTCGCGTCGTTCCTGACCTCGCGCTGGGCGTACCACGAGACGCACCTGGGTTCGACCTGGTACGGACGCAACCTTCACCGGCCGTGGCCGCTGCAGCGGGCCGAGCTGCTGGCGCTCGACGACGGGCTGCTCGAGCAGGCCGGGTTCCCGGGGCTCGCGGGGCGGGCTCCGGACTCGGTGCTGTACTCGCCGGGCGTCGAGACGGTGTTCACGGTGCCGCGGCGGGTGCGGTAGAGCGTCGGGCCGTGCCGCTCCGGGCAGCGCGGAGACGACCCTCCCTCCCCCGCTGATCAACCCGCCCGCGCTCCTCTTATGGATCGAGTAGCCCGCTCCTTCCTGCTGAGTGAGCCCGCGCTCCTTCCTTGCTGATCGAGTAGCCCGCGCAGCGGGCGTATCGAGATCCACGTCCACCAGCGGCCCCGCCTCTAGAGTGCCCTTGGCGCGTTCCGCCACCGCCTGGCGCGATCGCGCCCGTGGTGTCGGTGGTCGTTGGTGTCATCCTCGTATGGTTCTTCTGGATGTCGAGGCGAAGCCCGCGGGCGGCGGTCCGAGCGTGCGCGAGTGCTTCGATGACGCGCTCGTCGCCGCCGTCGAAGCCGCGTGCGCCGTCGACGCGTTCCGCTCCCGAGCCGAAGCCGAGCGCGCCGAGCTGATCGAGCTCGCCCGTCGCACGGCGATGACGCTTCCGGACGCGCTCGTGGATCCGAGCGTGCAAGTGCACGTCGAACGCGAGGAAGCGGCGATGCGCGCTCTGATCGCGGAGATCGCGACCGGGATGCGGGTCTCGGAATCCTTGGCGGGCGTCCTCGTGGAGGAGAGCCGGATGCTCGTCAATGAACTGCCCGAGACTCTGACGGCTCTGCGGGAGGCCGCGATCGCACCCGAGCACGCGCGCGTGATCATCAGGGCCGCACTGGATCTCCCGACGGAGGTGCGCGGTCGTTTCGACCAGGCCGCAGCGGCCATCGCCCGCGACTGCACGCCTCCGCAGCTGCGACGCCGCTTGCGCTCGCTGCGCGAGCGGATGCATCCGGAGTCGCTCACCGATAGACACGCGCGGTGCGCCGCCCGCCGCGGCGTGTGGCTCGACGGCGAACTCGACGGCATGGCCACCCTGCACCTGCATCTCCCCGCTCCCGAGGCGCATGGAGCGTTCGACCGGATCGACCGCGCCGCCCGCTCACTGCACGAGGTGCCTGGGGAGGAGCGGATCCTCGGGCAGTTGCGCGCCGACGTCGCCGCCGCGCTCCTTCTCGACGGCGAGACCGTCGACCGCCCCGACGGCCCGCGATCCGCCGGCGCAGTCCCGCACGGGATCCGCGCCCGCGTGTCCGTGACGGTTCCCGTCCTGACTCTCCTCGGCCGCTCCGACGAGCCCGGGATCCTCGACGGCTACGGACCCATCGACCCCGCCACCGCACGGCGCCTCGCCGCCGACGCACCCTCCTTCACCCGCATCCTCACCCACCCGGAAACCGGCACGGTCCTCTCCGTCGGACGGACCACGTATCGCGTCCCCGCCGACCTGCGCCGGGCCCTCGCCCACCGCGACATCACCTGCCGGTTCCCCGGCTGCACCCGCTCCGCCCGCGACAGCGACATCGACCACACAGTCGAATGGCAGCACGACGGGCATACGGACGCCGACAACCTCGCCCACCTCTGCCGGCACCACCACCGACTCCGGCACACCACCACCTGGCGGGTCCGACACCGACCGGGCGGCGTCCTCGAGTGGACCAGCCCCACCGGACGACACCACACCACCGCACCGGAGCCGCCGGAGCCGCCGGAGCCGCCGGAACGGCTCTTCGGAGGTCCGTCGGAGTGGCGGCGCGAAGGCGATCCCCCTCCGTTCTGAGTGGCAGGGGTTGCACGGCGGGGAGTCGCCGACGGAGCAGGCGCATCGGTGACGATGGTCTGAGGGGACGGCGCTGGGACGTTGTCGGGACGACAGCTGGATGACGACGGGGGAACGATGATCAGCGAGCACACCATCCACGGGCGCGACGGGGCCGACGCCGAACCGGCGAGGAACGGAGCGGCCACGGACGAGGCAGCGGCGGCGGACGAAGCGACGGACGACGACCTCGTCGACGTCGAGCTGGAGGGGTGGGCGATGACCTGCTGCGGGGAGCCGTTCGCGGTCGGCGACAGGGTGACCTGGACGCTGATCGCGCTCGGGCCTCGCATCCCGGGGCTGCGCCCGAGGTTCCTGGAGGAGCACCACGAGCCGACGAGGCCCGCCCGACCGGTGGCGGGCGTGGTCCGGGGGCTGGTCGGACGCACGGTCCTCGGCGCACGGCTCGCGATCGGCGAGGGAGTCCTCGTTCCGGACAGGAGTCTGCGGCGCGTGCAGCGGCTCGACGGCTGGGACGGTACTCGCGGCGGGATCGACCTGACGGCGGTCCTCGAGATCGACGACCGCGCGGACCTCCCCGAGTACGAGGCGCCGCGGGAGGCCGTGCGGGAGTCGCCTCCTACGCCGCCGGCCGAGGTGATCGCCGCGCTCCACGAGCGGCTGGTGCGGCTGCACCACGACCACGGGACGCGGCTGCGCATCCGCTCGATGAACGGGGGACGGAGGGCGAGCCTGCTGCCGGAGGCGGAGAGCGCCCGCCCGGTGCACTGGAGTGTCGGTCCGACGTCGGTGTCCGTGAATCTCGGCGACCGGCGCTTCCTACTGCCCGCCGACGCCGACGGCGTCGCCGAGGTGGACCGGATCCTCGACGCGATCGTGCGGGGCGACGTCGCGCAAGGGGGTCTCACCCCGCCGCTCGCCCGGAGTAACGTGCCGCCCTCCCCCTGGTAACGGTGCCGGGCCGACGACGACAGCGCGAACACGACGACAGCGCGAACACGACAGCGCGAACACCACAGCGCGAACACCACAGCGGAGGACGACACGAGCATGACGGCAGACAGCACGAGCGACACCATCACCACGACGCACCGCACCCGCACCACCGCGGTGCTCTTCGACATCGACGGCACGCTCGTCGACTCGAATTTCCTGCACATCGAGGCGTGGGCGCGCGCGTTCTGGCAGTGCGACCTCGAGGTGCCGGCCTGGCGCATCCAGCGGGCGATCGGCGCCGACTCGTCCGAGCTGATCGGCATGCTGACCGACGACGAGGTCGACGAGCAGACCCGCACGCAGCTGAAGACGCTGCACGCGAAGAACTACGCCGAGCTCGGACCCCGACTGGTGCCGCTCCCCGGGGCGCGCGAGCTGGTCCGGGCGATCGCCGAGCGGGGCGCGCGCGTGGTCCTCGCGACGTCGGCGCCGCAGGAGGAGCTGGACCTCCTCCTCCGGGTGCTCGACCTGGGTGACTCGGTGCACGCGGTCACCAGCGGGGAGGACGTGGACACGGCGAAGCCCGACCCCGGGATCATCTCGATCGCGCTCGAGCGCGCGGAGGTCGGACCCGACGACGCGATCATGGTCGGCGACGCCTCGTGGGACGTGCTCGCGGCCGAGAAGGCCGGACTCGCGACGGTCGCCGTCCTCTCGGGCGGCACCGGCGAGCACGAGCTGCTCGACGCGGGCGCCGTCGCGGTGTACGACGACGCCGCCGCGATCCTGTCGGACCTCGACGGCGGGCCGCTGGCGAGCCTGCTGCGCTGACGCCGGGGCGCGCACAGCAGGCCGCAGCGCTACTCCCGAGGACGTCGGCGCAGCACCAGCATCGTGACTCCGACGGCGAGGGCGACCGCGGCGAGCGCCCCGCCGATCCACAGCACGTCCCCGAGGGGCACGGCGTCGGCTCCCGAGGGGGCCGCGTCACCGGAACCGTCGGCCGAACCGGACTCGGCCGAGGCGGACTCCCCCGAGACGTCGACGGTGCCGTTGCAGTCCGGCACCGACTCCGAGCCGTCCGCGAGGACGACTCCCTCGGCGGGCTGCCAGTCGAACGAGTACTGGCCCGACACCGGATGGCCGTCGGTCGAGACGACCTGCCACGTCACCTCGTAGGCACCGGCCGCACCGAGCTCGAGGGGCATCGAGGCCTCGGGACCGAGGACGGTGACGCAGCCGTCTCCGTAGTACAGGCCGTCGGGCCCGGTGACGCGCAGGCCGGCGGCACGGTCGTCGTCGCCGAGCACGAGCAGGTCGTCGTTGGTCGTGACGGCCAGGCTGCCGGGCTGCTCGGTGAGCGTCGCATCGGCCGCGGGAGTGCTCGAGACGAGGTAGTTGTGCGCGCTGGCGGGCGCCGCCACGACGACCGAGCCGGCGAGGCCGAGCAGGATCGCCGCGGCGGCGACGCCGGAGCTGCGACGCAGGGTCACGCGGAGGCCTTCGGTCCGCGACGGCGCGAGGCGAGCGCGACCGCGACTCCGACGGCGCCGACGACGAGGCCGCCGACACCGAGGACGCGGGCGACGACGTCGGCGTCACCGGCGGAGCTCGTCGAGGAGGCGGTCGTCGCGGCGGCGGTCTCCTCCTCCTCGTGCGAAGCGGAGCCGGAGCCGGCGCCGTGGTGGCCCTCCCCCTCCTCCGCAGCGGTCACGGCCACGACCGGGGCGGGCAGCTCCGGCTCGTCCTCGCCCTCGACGGTCGGCTGGTCCCAGGCGGTCGAGCCGGTCTCGCAGGTCTGCAGGACCGGGAACGCGAGGCTCTCGCCCTCCGCATCCTCGGGGAGCTGCAGCTGCAGCGAGACGGTGTCGCGGTAGCCGTCGGCAAGCGGGGTCTTCGCCGTGTAGACGACGTCGGCGACGCGCTCGGTGACGGAGGCGCCGTGCGAGTCGGTGATCGGCTCGGCGAGGGCGACCTCGTTCTTCACGACCTCCCAGTTGGGGTTCACGGTCGGGCTGACCGAGTTGATCCCGTCCGGGATGGTGATGGTGAGGCCGGTGGTCGGCGAGCCCTCGCAGCCGTGGGCGAGCGAGAACGTGACGACCGTGTAGGCGCCGGCCGCCGTGGTGCTGGCGGCGGCGGTCACGTGCGCGCTCGCCGCGGTGGGTGCGGCCAGCGCGAGGGCGACGGAGCCGGCGGCGACGAGGGCGCCGCTGCCGACGAGACGGAGGCGCTGCGAGGAGCGGCCGGACGAGGAACGGGCAGCGGAGGAACGGGTGGTCGAGGTCATGGTGACGAGTCCTTGAAGGGGGCCGGCGGTCGCCGGGCATCCGGAAGCGCAGCGCGGTCGTGCGGTGCGCGCGTGGACGCCGACCGGCACGCGCCCCGGAGCGGAGCGGTGTCAGGCGGCGTGCAGGACGCGCACCGGCGGACCGCGGTGCCGCAGGTGCGTGAGCGCGGCGTCGAGCGGACGCGGGGAGCGCGGCTCCGGAGCGCCGTGCACGGCGACGGAGGGACCGACCGGCCCGAGCAGGAGAGCCCCCGCACGGACGACGAACCGCACGACGACGCGGGCGAGCTGCTCGCCGAGCGTCCAGAACAGCGTCTCGCCGCGGCGGAGCACGGCGATGGTGAGCACGCCGGCCACGAGGTGCGCCAGCGTCATGAGAGGAGAGTGCGCCGCGTGCCCCCCGCCAGCGGCCACCAGCTCGACGGTGCCCCCGTCGTGGAAGTGCGCCCCGGTGGCGGTGGTCCCGACGACGCTGACGTCGCCTCCGCCGCTCGCGAGGAAGAGGACGTGGAAGGCGAGCTGGCTGAGCAGGACCGAGAGCGAGAGACGCAGCAGCGAGAGCCGGCGGCCGGCGAGGAAGACGCACACTACGGCGGCGAAGGCGCCTGCGAGGGCGAGGACGGCGGGAGTCGGAGCCGTCGCTCCGGCGAGCGTGTGCGATGCCGCGGCGACGGCGGTCGCGGCGACGGCGGCGGTGACGCCCCGTGCGACTCGCGCCCACCTGGTCTGCACGTCGGATCCCGTTCGTCGAGGCGGACCCGGAGGATCGCGCAGCTGCTCCCGGCGATCGCGTGGATCGCGCGCCGGCGCCCGCGAGCGCGGACGGACTCCAGGGTAATCGACGCAGCAGAGCGCCGACGGGGCGAGGAGGACCTGCACGGCGGCCGGTCGGCCCCGTTACGAACCCGTTACCAACTTCTCCGATCCGATCCAAACCCCCTCGGCCAGGGCTCCGAAGACATGTCAACGGCCGCGAAACGGTCCACACAGCACGAACCCCCCTCTGCACGACCAGGACAACGGAGCCCCTCACCGGGACCGTCTCACGAAGGAGAAACACCATGCGAACCACCAAGCGCACCACTTTCGCCGCATTCGCCCTCATCAGCGTCGCGACCCTCGGCCTCACCGCCTGCTCCAGCGGCAGCGGCTCGACCACCGAGTCGACCGAGGACTCGATGTCGTCCTCCGCTCCCATGGAGACCACCACCCCCATGGAGACCGAGACCCCCATGGCGACCATGGACCCGGCCGCGAACCTCGTCGGACCCGGCTGCGCCGCCTACGCCGAGCAGGTCCCGGACGGCGCCGGCTCCGTCGCCGGCATGTCGCTCGACCCGGTCGCCACGGCCGCCTCGAACAACCCGCTCCTCAAGACCCTCACCGCTGCGGTCTCCGGTCAGCTCAACCCCGACGTCAACCTCGTCGACACGCTGAACGGCAGCGAGTTCACCGTCTTCGCCCCCGTCGACGACGCGTTCGCCAAGCTCGACGCCGCGACGCTCGCCACACTGGCCACCCCCGAGGGCGCCGCGACGCTGTCGTCGGTCCTGACCTACCACGTCGTCCCCGGCCAGATCGCTCCCGCCGACATCGACGGCACGCAGACCACCGTCCAGGGCACCGACCTCACCGTCACCGGCTCCGGCGACGACATCAAGGTGAACGACGCGTCGGTCATCTGCGGTGGCGTCCAGACCGCCAACGCGACCGTGTACCTCATCGACACCGTCCTCATGCCGGCTGCGTAAGCAGTCGACCCGCGGTCACCGACCGCAGCAACGCCGAAGGGCGGGCACCGTGAGGTGTCCGCCCTTCGGCGTTGCCGCGTCCGCCTACTCGGCGGGAGCGCTGATCTCGGCGAGCACGCGGTCGCCCGGGAACGCCTGGACCATGTCGGCCTCGATCTCGGCGCGCTCGAGCAGCTCCTCCATGCGGTGGCGGCGGTTGCGCGTGATGAGCGTCACGACCGTGCCCTTCTTGCCCGCGCGGCCGGTGCGGCCCGAGCGGTGCAGGTACGTCTTGTACTCGTCGGGGGCGTCGGCCTGGATGACCAGGTCGATGTCGTCCACGTGGATGCCCCGCGCGGCGACGTCGGTCGCGACGAGCACGTCGACGCGGCCGCTGGTCAGCAGCGCGAGGTTGCGCGTGCGGCGCGACTGGTTGAGGTCGCCGTGCAGGCTGGTCGCCGGGATGTCCGCGTGCTCGAGCTGCTCGGCGAGCTGCTCGGCGAAGGCGCGGGTGCGGGCGAAGATCAGCGTCTTGCCCTCGCGTGCGGCGAGCTGCTCGATGATCTCGGCCTTGTCGCGGTGCTCGATGACCAGGACGCGGTGGTCGATCGTCGAGGACGCCTGGTCCTCGCCGGCCACCTCGTGCACGCTCGGCTCGACCAGGAACTCGTCGACGAGCGTCGCGACGCCCTTGTCGAGCGTGGCCGAGAAGAGCAGTCGCTGTCCGCCGGTCGCGGTGCGACGGAGGATCCGCTGCACCGGCTCGAGGAAGCCGAGGTCGCACATGTGGTCGGCCTCGTCGAGGACCGTGATGGTCACCTTCGACAGGTCGAGGCGGCCCTGCTCGACGAGGTCCTCGAGACGGCCCGGCGTCGCGATGACGATGTCGACCCCGCGCTGGAGGGCGCCGACCTGCTTGTACTGGGGGACGCCGCCGAAGATCGTCGTGGTGAAGAGGCCGACGGAGCGCGCGATGGGCTGCACGGTGCGGTCGATCTGCATCGCGAGCTCGCGGGTCGGGGCGAGGATGAGCGCGCGGGGGGCGCGGCCCTGCTTGCGGTCCTTGCCTCCGTTGTTCTCCATCAGGCGCTCGACGACCGGAGCGCCGAAGGCGATGGTCTTGCCGGAGCCGGTCTTGCCGCGGCCGAGGACGTCCTTGCCGCGGAGCACCTCGGGGATCGTGGCGGCCTGGATCGGGAACGGCGCCGCCGCTCCCATCGAGGTCAGCTGGCGGACGATGTTCGCGCCCAGGCCGAGGTCGCCGAACGACACGCCCTCGACGTCGACGGCCAGGGTCGCGGTGGCCTCGAGGCGCTCGAGGACGACGTCGTCGACCTGGTGCGAGCCTCGGGTGTCGCGCGAGGGGTAGAAGTCCGACGAGTCGCGGCGGGGGCCGCGGGCGCCGCCGGCGGAGCGGTCGGTGCGGTCGGTGCGGTCGTAGGAGGTACGGGCCGGGCGGTCGCTGCGCTCGAAGGAGCGGGCGGCCGGACGGTCGCCGCGGTCGAACGAGCGGGCGGGGCGGTCGCTGCGCTCGGAGGAGCGGGCGGGGCGCTCGTCGCGGTCGTAGGAGCGGGCGGGGCGCTCGTCGCGGTCGTAGGAGCGGGCCGGGCGGTCGGTCCGGTCGAACGAGCGGGCCGGACGATCCGAGCGGTCGAAGGAGCGGGCGGGACGATCGCTGCGGTCGGCCGAGCGAGCCGGGCGGTCATCGCGGTCGTAGGAACGGGTCGGGCGGTCGGTCCGGTCGAAGGAACGCGCCGGACGGTCGTTGCGGTCGAAGGAGCGAGCGGGGCGGTCGCCGCGGTCGGCCGAGCGAGCCGGGCGGTCATCGCGGTCGTACGAGCGCGCCGGGCGGTCGCCGCGGTCGAACGAGCGGGCCGGGCGGTCGCTGCGCTCGGAGGAGCGCGCCGGGCGCTCGTCGCGGTCGTACGACCGGGCGGGGCGCTCGCTGCGGTCGAAGGAACGCGCCGGACGGTCGCTGCGGTCGAACGACCGCGCGGGGCGGTCGGTCCGGTCGTAGGAGCGCACGGGGCGGTCGCCGCGATCGGCCGAGCGAGCGGGACGCTCGTCGCGGTCGTACGACCGGGCGGGGCGCTCGCTGCTGCGCTCGTCGGCGCGGGCGGCGCGCTCGTCGGCGTTCCAGCGCGCCTTCTTGGGCGCGTTCTCGTCGACGGGGCGGTAGCCGCGGTGGCCCTCGCTGCGCGCGCCCGGCTTGGTCGCGGGGAAGCGCGAACGGCCTCCGAGCTGCGACTTGCCGCTGGACGCGCCGAAGCGGTTGGGCTCGAAGTTCTTGGCGGGGCGTCCGCCGGCGGGCTTCTTGTTCTTGGGCATGGCTGTGTCTTCCTGGGTTCGGTTCTGCGTGGGCTCGGTGAGGAGCGGGCAGACGCACGCCGGAGGGCGCCCTCGTGGGGCGCGTCCGAACGCAGCCTGCTGGAACCCGGGCGAGTCTTTGACCGGGGCCGATTCACACACATGTGATGTCTCTCACGACGACTGTCGGAGATCCGGCCCGCTTGACTAACAAACCCATCCGCGCGCAGAGCGCTCGGTGTCAAGAGCCGACCGCAGGAGTCTACACGCGCCCTTGCGGCATGGCTAGGGCGGAGGCGACTCCCCCGCTAGGATGCCGCGCACCTTCCCCTCGTCGCGCGTCACGCCTCCGCCGTCGCGCGCCGCGCCCGGTACGCCGCGACGTTCGCCCGGTTGCCGCAGTTCCCCGTGTCGCAGTACCGCTTGGAGCGGTTGCGCGAGAAGTCGACGAGCACCGCCTCGCAGTCCTCCGCTGCGCAGATCCGGATGCGGTCGCGCTCGTCCCCGCGCACCACGTCGACGAAGGCCATCGCCGCCTCCACGACGATGCGGGTGGCGAGCGGGCTCTCGTCGCGCGTCGCGTGCAGGTGCCAACCCCAGAGTCCGTGCCGCACGAGCTGCGGCAGCGCCCGGCCCTGCTCGAGCATCCCGTTGACCAGGGCCACGAGGTCCTCCTCGGCGCTCGTCAGCCAGAGCGAGCGGAGGGAGGAGCGGACGGAGCGGACGGCGTCGAGCTCCGCCGTCGAGTGCTCGCGGCTGCCCGTGTAGCGGTTGATGCGGAGGAAGTCGTCGAGCTGCTCGAGGGTGGCGAGCTCGTCCTCGCCCGTGTGCGAGAGCTCGGGCAGCGTGTTGACGAGGAAGGCCGTCGAGGTGAGGGAGGCCTCGACGTCATGAGCGAAAACCATGTTGACTCCTGACAGGGCGAGCCGGTACCGTCTGGACCACCGGATGCTGTCACGAGCATAACGAGTTTGACTCCTGAACCGGTCGGCCGAGACGAGGGACGCGCAGATGACCACCACGGCACCCCCGCGCCGCCTCGGCTCCGGTCTCGTGCTGGCCCTCGCCGCGGCCGCCGCCTTCGGGCTGGGCGGCCCGTTCGTGAAGCCGCTCCTCGAAGCGGGCTGGACCCCCTCGGCCGCCGTGCTCTGGCGCGCGGGAGGCGCGGCGCTCGTCCTCGCGATCCCCGCGGCGCTCTCCCTCCGCGGCAAGGCGCACGTGCTGCGCCGCAACCTCGGCACGATCGGGCTCTACGGAGTCTTCGCCGTTGTGGCCGCACAGCTCTGCTTCTACAGCGCCATCGAGCACATGTCGGTCGGCATCGCCCTGCTGATCGAGTACCTGGCGCCCGTGTTCCTCGTCCTCTTCGCCTGGGCCCGCACCCGGAGGCACCCCGGCCGCTTCACGCTCGCCGGCTCGGCGCTCGCACTGGCCGGCCTGGTGCTGGTACTCGATCTGTCGGGTGAGTCCACCCCCGAGCTGATCGGCATCGCGTGGGCGCTCACCGCGTCCCTCGGGCTCTGCGTCTACTACGTGATCGCCGGCCATGTCGATCCGGAGCTGCCGCCGATCGCCCTGACCGCGGGCGCGATGACCGTCGGCGCCGCGATCCTGCTCCTGCTCGGGGTGACCGGCATCACTCCGCTGCGCGCGACCTTCGGCGACGTGGTGTTCCTCGGGAACGAGGTCTCCTGGGCGGTGCCGGCCGCGGTGATCCTGGGCATGTCGACCGTGCTGGCGTACCTCCTCGGTATCCAGGGCGGCTCCCGACTCGGCACCCGGATCGCCTCGTTCGTCGGGCTGACCGAGGTCCTCTTCTCGATCGTCGCTGCGTGGGCGCTCCTGGGCGAGCTGCCCGCGCCGATCCAGTTCGCGGGCGGCGCGCTGATCCTCACCGGTGTCGTGCTCGTGCGGCTGCAGGCGGAGGAGCCGGCGCCGATCGAGCCCGCGGCGCAGGAGCCGCCGATCCCGGTCCGGAGCAGCTGACGCGGCCTGGCCGGTTCCGGCTCGGAGCAGCTGACGCGGCCTGACACCCCCTGATCGCGGGGGTCCTGTAGGCGGAGCGTCGTCGACCCCTTACGCTCGTCTCACCCATGCGCGAGACCTCCCGAACCCCGCGATCCTTCGCCCTGTCCGCAGCGACCCTCGCGCTCACCGCCGCCGCCCTCGCGGGCTGCGCGAGCGCGGCTCCCGTCTCCGAGCCGATCGCCCAGGCGGCGGGCGCCGTGCCGTCGACGCAGTACTCCGACATCCCCGTCACCGCCGATCTCGTCTACGACGAGGCGACCGGCCAGGCCGTCGACGTCTGCTCGCCCGTCGACGCCGTCGACTCCGCTCCGCTGCCCGCGGTGCTGGTCGTGCACGGCGGCAGCTGGGCCCGCGGCGACAAGGCCGACGCGAACTGGCGCCCGCTGTGCCAGTGGCTCGCCTCCGAGGGCTTCGTCGCCGTCTCGGTGAACTACCGCCTCGCTCCGGCCGCGGTCTTCCCCGCGCAGATCGACGACGTCTCGGCCGCGCTCGACTGGCTCCTCTCCCCCGAGCAGACCGAGCGGCTGGGCATCGATCCGGAGCGGGTCGCCGCGTTCGGCGGATCGGCCGGCGGCAACCTCGCGTCGCTGCTGGGCACCGACGACGACACCTCCTCGGAGCTCGCCGCGGTCGTCGACCTGAGCGGCCCCTCCGATCTGACCGCCGAAGGCCTCGCCGACGACGACCCGGTCGTGGGCGTCGCGGCCGCGGTCCGCACCTACCTCGACTGCCCGGACCTCGCCGAGTGCCCCGCGGCCGAGGAGGCGTCGCCGATCGCGCACGTCGACGGCAGCGAGCCCCCGTTCCTGATCGCCCACTCGGCCGACGAGCGGGTGTCGCTCTCGCAGTCCGCGTCCTTCGCGGCCGCCCTGAAGGAGGCCGGCGCCCCGGTCGAGCTCCTCGTCGTCCCGGGCGCGCTGCACTCCATCGCCCTGCTCGACGACGGACTGCGCTCGACGATCGTCGACTTCCTGCACGCGTACCTCGACGCTCCGGCCGTGCAGACCCTCTCCCTCGAGCCGGCGGGAGCGGCGGAGCCGACCTCGTGAGCGGCGCGGAGGCCGTGAGCGTGCGACTCGAGCGCACCGGCTCCCCCGACGTCGACGCACTGCTCGCCCTCATCGCAGCGCCCTCCGCGCTCGACCGCGAGCACGCGCGGGTGTTCGTGGCCCGGGGAGGAGCGGATGGCGCCGCCCTCGGGCTCGTCGCCCTGGCCCCCGGCCCCGACGACTTCGCCGAGCTCGTGCGCCTGGTCGTCCTGCCCGCGGCGCGGCGGCAGGGGGTGGCCCGCCGCCTGGTCCTCGCGGCCGAGTCGTGGGCGCGGATCCAGCGGATCCGGACGCTGCGGTTCCGCTCCGACGCGGCGGATCCGGCGACCGCCGCCGGAGCCCGGGCGCTCGGCTTCACGGAGGTCGACGGCTTCGGCGCGCACGTCGGGGACGACTCCGCGCTGTGCTTCGCGAAGTCGGTCTGAGCGGGTCACACTCCCAGAGCCCGGAGCCCCGCCGCCGTTCCCGCCGCCACGACGACCACGACCACCAGCGGCGCCTTCAGGAGTGCCGCCCCGGCGCCCGCCGCGACTCCCGCCGCCCGCGACACGGGAGCCGACTCCGCCCCCTCCGTCAGCGCCGACACCAGGGCGACCGCGATCAGCAGGACGACGGTGCCCCGCTCGACGAGTCGCTCCGCCTCGTCGCCGAGCGGCATGCGGTCGCGCAGCAGAACCCCGCCCGCCCGGAGCGCGAAGCTGCCGACCGCGAGCACGACGATGCCGAGGGTGACGGCGGCGGTGCTCACGAGCGTTCCCGCCCTGCCGTGGCCGCGACGCCCGCGAGGGCGAGCACCGGAGCGAGCCCGGGCGGCACCACCGGCACCGACGCGAGCGCGACCGCCCCGCCGAGCACCGTCGCCGCGAGCGTCCGGGCGCCTCGGAGGCCCGGCAGCGCGAGCGCGAGCAGCACGGCGGGGAACACGGCGTCCAGGCCCAGCACCGACGGATCGGCGATCACCGCGCCGAGGAGCGCCCCGGCGAGAGCCCCCAGGGGCCAGGATGTCAGCACGACCGCACCGGCCGCCCAGAACAGCGCTCGGCGGCGCTCCGGGGTCCGGCCCGCCAGCGCGAAGGCGACGGTCTCGTCGTTCGCGAGATGCGCGGCCAGGAGCCGGCGGCGCCCGGAGCGCACGACGCCGCCCGCGGCCATGCCGTAGGGCAGCGCCCGCGCGTTGACCAGCAGGGCGGCGAGCGCGGCGGCCAGCGGGGCGCCTCCGGCCGCGACGACGCCCACGAAGAGGATCTCGGCCGAGGCCCCGAAGACGGAGACGGCGAGCAGCAGGATCTGCCAGAGCGGGAACCCGGCGCCCGTCGCCCCGAGCCCGTACGAGACTCCGATCACCGCGACGGACGCCCCGATCAGCCCGAGCGAGCGCCCGTCGGCGGCACAGACCGTTCGGAGAATCGAACGAAGGGACGTCATAATGGCCATGCGGGACAGTGTGCAGTCCCGCGGAGCGTTCGTCAAGGCGAACGTCTGACCGTTAGGACGAACATGGCCGACGCGCCCACCCCTCGCGACCTCGTCGCCTCCTCGCTCCGACGTGAGCGCGCCCGACTCGGGCTCAGCATCTCCGAGATCGCGCGCCGCGCGGGCATCGCCAAGTCGACGCTCTCGCAGCTCGAGGCGGGCGAGGGCAACCCCAACCTCGAGACCCTCTGGGCCCTCGGCGGAGCGCTCGGCGTGCCGTTCTCGCACCTCGTCGAGCCGCCGCGCCGCACCGTGCAGCTGATCCGGGCGGGCGACGGGCCGCGGGTGGCGTCGGCGACCGCCGACTACGCTGCGACCCTCCTCAGCGCCTGCCCGCCCGGTGCGCGCCGCGACCTCTACCTGCTCGCCGCCGAGCCCGGCACACCCCGCGACTCCGCCCCGCACGCCCGCGGCACGGTCGAGCACCTCGTGCTCACCGCCGGCCGCGCACTCGCCGGACCGTCAGACGCCCCTGTCGAGCTCTCCGTCGGCGACTACCTCTCGTACCCGGGCGACGAGCCGCACGTGTTCGACGCGCTCGAGGCGGGCACGACGGCGGTGCTCGTCAGCGAACACGTCTGAGCACGGGAGTGCCGGGCCGGCGGGCAGCGCGGCGTCAGTCGAACGAGCAGGCCGGATCCTCCGACAGCGCGCGCTCGATGCGCGCGCGGTGCTCCTCGGACATCGGCGGCAGAGCATCGAGCGCGAACCAGCCGACCTCGCTCGACTCCTCGTCCGCCACGTGGGCCTCCCCCGCGACGTAGCGGGCGCGGACGACGTGGTCGAGGTATTGCGCGCGGTCCCCGTTCGGGTAGGTCATCGGCGGCAGGGTGTGAACCCATACGAGCCGCTCGACCTCGATCTCGACGCCGGTCTCCTCGAGCGCCTCGCGCCGAGCGGTGCCGGCGACCGTCTCGCCCGGATCGATGACCCCCGTCACCGCGGTCCACGCACCGGTGTCGGAGCGGCGCACGAGCAGCACGCGGCGCTCGGGCTCGGCCGTATCGAGACCGCCCCGCAGGATCACCGCGGTGACGCCGGTCAGCCAGAGCAGCTCCGTGCCGACCCGCTCGCGCAGCCTCAGGATGAAGTCCGGCGTCGCCATCAGCTCGCGAGGGCCCCGGCGTCGAACGGCTCGGGTCGGAAGTCGAACGCCACGACGCCCGCGGTGTCCAGGACCGGGCCGACGAACCCCTTGAACGCGTCGTGCGCCGGATCGAAGAGACCCGGTCCGTCGACGGCGGGCCGGCCGAGGTAGTAGTTGAGGTCGCCCTCGGACGAGAAGGTCAGCAGGAACGCACGGTCGAAGCCCTCGCCCGCGCCCTCGGTGCTGAGCTGCGGCCCGGTCTCGATCGAGACGATGTACGGCTCCCCGTCGCGCACGCACTCGTCGGCGAGCGCCAGGAAGCGCGCGGTCACCGCATCGACCTCGGCGACCAGCGCCGTCGGGCGGAAGCGGAAGAGCACGATGTGGCGGAGGACGCCGGGGCGGTAGCCGCGCGAGACGAAGGTCTCGGGAGTCACCTCGGCGAGCGCCGCGGCGGCCCGCTCGGGGCCGCTCCGCCACCGGGAGCCGATGGTCTGCGCCTCGTCCGGAGGAGTGGAGCTCTGATCGACCGTCATGCCGACGCCTTCCCGGCGCGGGCGGCACGCCGCCGCTCACGATACCCCTCGACCAGGTTGTAGATGACCGGCAGCACGACCAGCGTCAGCACGGTCGAGGACACCAGTCCGCCGATCACGACGATGGCCAGCGGCTGCGAGATGAACCCGCCGTGGCCGGTGATCCCGAGCGCCATCGGCAGCAGCGCGAAGATCGTCGCGAGGGCCGTCATGAGGATCGGGCGCAGGCGCCGCTCCGTGCCGTGCAGCAGCGCCTCGCGCACCGGCATGCCGCGCTCGCGGTACTGGTTCACGAGGTCGACCAGCACGATCGCGTTCGTCACCACGATGCCGATCAGCATCAGCACGCCGATCAGCGAGGGGACGCCGAGCGGGACGCCCGTGACCACCTGGAGCAGGATCGCTCCGGTGGCCGCGAACGGCACCGAGACGAGCAGCAGGAGGGGCTGCAGCAGCGAGCGGAACGTCGCGACCATCACCACGTAGACGATGAGGATCGCCACGAGCAGCGCGATGCCCAGCTGCGAGAACGCGTCGGTCTGGTCCGCCGTCACTCCGCCGAGCTCGGCCGAGACGCCCGCGGGCAGATCGGTGCCGTCGATCGCGGACTGCACGGCGACGTTCGCCGAGGCGAGGTCGTCGCCCTCCGGAGTGACGGTGATCGTGGCCGTGCGCTGACCGCGCTCGGTGGTGATGCTCGCCGGGCCGTTCGTCTGCTCGACCGCGGCGAGGGTCGACAGGGCGACGGGGCCGGTGAGCGTCGGGATCTCGAGGGCCGAGAGCTCGTCTATCGTCGCCGGCGGCTGCGCGTCGGCGAGGTAGATCGAGAGCGTGCGGTCCTCGATCACGACGGTGCCCGCCTGCGAGGGCTGCAGCGCCTGGCTCACGATCGTGCCGACCGCGACCTCGCTCAGACCCGCCTGCGCCGCGGCAGCCCGGTCGACCCGGACGGCGATGTAGGGGAGGGAGGAGGAGAGGTTCGACTCGGCCTGGCTGATCCCGTCGGTGCCGCGCAGCGCCTCGAGCAGCGCGTCGTTCGCGCTCTGCAGGTCGGACTGCGACGCCGTGGTCAGGTCGACCTCGATGTCCGAGGACGCGCCGAAGCCGGACGCCGCCGAGACGCTGATGTCGTCGAGGTCGGCGACCTCGCCCAGCGCGTCGCGGACCTCGGACTGCACGATCTCCTGGTCGGCCGACTCGTCGGTGGTGACGGAGTAGCTGATGCTGCTCCCGCCCCCGCCGCCGAACGCGCTCTGCAGCCCGCCGCCCGAGGACCCGATCGAGAGCTGCACGGTCTCGACACCGTCGACGTCGAGGATCGCGGTGCTCGAGGCCTGCGCGGTGACGTCCTGCGCATCGAGGCTCTGCCCGACCGGCACGGTCTGCGTGACCGTGAAGGTGTTCTGGCCGCTGGCCCCCAGGAAGTTGGTCTTCATCAGCGGGTAGAGCGCGCCGGTGCCGACCAGGACGAGCAGCGAGAGCAGCACCGTGACGACGGAGTGCTTGAGCGTCCAGGCGATGATCGGACCGTAGACGCGCTGGAGCGCGGAGGCCGGGCGCGGGGCGGCGTGAGCGGAGCGGTGGCCGTGGGCGGGCGGCTCCGGCAGCGCCTGCCGAGTCGGCGCGGGCGCGACGGGAGTCTCCGCTGCCGTCACACCCGCCGCCGTCTCCCCCGCCGCCGTGCGCTCCTCGTCGAGCGCCGCGCGCGCGGCCTCGCGGACGCCCGGGCGCTTCGAGGGTCGCAGGAACCAGTAGGCGAGCACCGGGACGATCGTGAGCGCCACCACCAGCGAGGCGAGCAGCGCGATGGTCACGGTCAGCGCGAACGGACGGAAGAGCTCGCCGGTCGTGCCGCCGACGAACGAGATGGGCAGGAACACCGCGACGGTCGTGATGGTCGAGGCGGTGATCGCTCCGGCGACCTCGCGGACGGCGCGCGCGATGGTGCCCGCGCGCTCCTCCCCCGCGTCGAGATGCCGCTTGATGTTCTCGATCACGACGATGGAGTCGTCGACGACGCGGCCGATCGCGATGGTCAGCGCGCCGAGGGTGAGGATGTTGAGGGTGTAGCCGGCGGTCTGCAGGCCGATGAAGGTGATCAGCACCGACGTCGGGATCGAGATGGCCGTCACCAGCGTCGAGCGCACCGAGAGCAGGAACACCAGGATCACGAGCACCGCGAAGACGAGGCCAAGCGCCCCCTCCTGCGCGAGCGCCGCGATCGACTCCTGGATGTAGGGGGCCTGGTCGAAGACCGAGGTGAAGGTCGCGCCGTCGCCGAGCGAGGCCTCGAGGTCGGGCAGCAGCGCGGTGACGCCGGTCGAGACGTCGACCGTGTTGGCGGCCGGCAGCTTCGTGATCGAGAGGGTGAGCGCGGGCTGGCCGTTGACGCGCGAGATCGAGGTGACGGGCGCCTCCGTCACGGCGACGGCGGCCACGGAGCCGATGGTCGGCAGGGCGGTACCGGGCAGCGTCACCGGGAGGTCGGCTCCCACCGGGACCGAACCCGACGGCAGCAGCGGCAGCGCCGCGATGTCGTCGGTCGAGCCGAGCTTCTGCCCGGACTGCAACGAGAAGGTGGAGCCGTCCTGCGTGATCTCGCCGCCGGCGACGAGCACGCCGTTCTGCTGCAGAGCGGTGCGGATGTCGTTCGCCGTGACTCCGGCGGCGGCGAGCTGCGCGTCGTCGGGGGTGATCGTCACGCGCTGCGCGCTCTCGCCGACGAGGGCGACCTCACGGACGCCGTCGACCTTCTCGAGGTCCGGGATCACGCTCTCGCGCAGGTCGCTCGCGAGCGCCTCGGCGTCGCCGTCGCTCGAGACGGCGAGCTGGAGGACCGGCAGATCGTCGAAGGATCCGGTGACGACCTGCGGATCGACGCCCTCGGGCAGTGTGCTGCGGATGCGGTTGATCGCCTGCAGGATCTTCTGCTCGGCGGTGGCGAGATCGGTGCCGTAGGTGAACGACGCCGAGATCAGCGACGAGTTCGTCGAGGACGTCGCGCTGGTCGTCTCGAGCCCCGGAACACCCTGGATCGCGGTCTCGATCGGGGTCGACACGTCGTCGTTGACCACCTCGGGCGCCGCGCCCGGGTAGCTGGACACGACCGCTAGCTGCGGGAACGAGATCGACGGCGCCAGCTCCTGCTTCAGACCGGTGAGCGCGACACCTCCGAACACGGCGACGACGACGGTGACGAGGGCGATGAGCGCCCGGTTCTTCATGCTGAGGACCGCGAGGAGATGCACCTCACGAGTCTTTCATCAGCCGACTGAGTACTCGTCGATCCTCAGGATGATGCGGGTGTGCTCCCAGCGTCGGAGGTCAGACGACGTCGGCGAGGTACCCCGTCTCGGCCACCGGGTGCCGGGCGACCTGCGCCCACGCCGCGGCGAGCGCCTCGACCGCGCGGTCCGTCGTCTCGGGCGAGTAGCCGATCGGGATGCGGAGGAAGCGCTCGAACGCGCCGTCGATCCCGAAACGGGGGCCAGCGGTGATCAGCAGGCCGAAGGTGCGGGCGGCGAGCGCCAGCTGCGAGCTCGCCGGACGGCCCAGGCCCACCCAGGTCGACAGGCCGCCCGAGACGCGCGGGACGCTCCACTCCGGGATCGCGCGGGCGAGCGCCGCCTCGAGGTGGTCGCGACCGGCGCGCA
>NZ_LMNR01000001.1:655363-701851 GCF_001423045.1 Rathayibacter sp. Leaf296 | reverse complement strand
CTCGAGGATCGGGCTGCCGAGATCACCGGCCGAGCGGGCCGCGACGAGCTTGCGGATCGTGCCCCGATCGGCGCGGATCCACCCGATGCGGATCCCGCCCCACAGCGTCTTGCCGACGGACCCGATCGAGATGACCGTCCCCTCCGGGCCGTACGCCGCGAACGGGAGCGGCGCCATCCGCCGGTCGATGTCGAGCTCGGCGGTGGTCTCGTCGGCGATGATCACCGTGCCCTGGCGGGCGGCCGCGGCGATGGCGCGCTCGCGCAGCTCCGGAGCCATCGAGCGGCCGGTCGGGTTGTGGAAGTCGGGCATCAGGTACGCCAGCGTCGGGCTGGTGCCGCGGAGCGCGGAGATCAGGCCCTCGTCGTCCCAGCCGTCCGCGCCGTCGACGTTGACCGGCACGAGCCGGGCGCCGGCGAGCCGGAGCGCCTCGTACGCGTGGGGATAGGTCGGTGCCTCGATCAGGGCGCGATCGCCGCGCGAGAGGAGGGTGCGCGCGACGAGGGCGATCGCGTGCTGAGCACCGATGGTCACCATGATCTGGCCGGGCTCCGTGCGCAGGCCGCGCTTCGTGTACCGCTCGGCGATCGCGCGGCGCAGCATCGGCAGACCGACGGTGTCGTAGGAGCCGTCGTCGAAGTGCTCGGGCACTCGCTGCGCCGCTCGGGCGTAGGCCTCCCCCAGCTCGGGCACGGCGGGGAGCGCGGCCTTGGTGAAGTCGAGGAAGTCGGGCGCCAGGGTCGGCACGGCGTGCACCGCGGCGCCCGGGAGGCGCGTCACGCTGCCGGAGCCGCGGACGCTCACGAGGTAGCCGCTCTCGCGCAGCTCGCGGTAGGCGGCCGCGACGGTCGTGCGGCTGACACCCAGGCGGGCCGAGAGCTCGCGCTCGGCGGGCAGCCGGCTGTCGGCGGGGATGCGGCCGTCGATGACGAGCAGGCGGACGCGGTCGGCGAGCGCCAGGTACGCGGGGCGGGTGCCGCGCTGCTCGCGCCAGTCACCGAGGAGGGTCTGCAGGGCGCGCACGCCGAAGTGGACATCAGCCATGCGTCCAAGGTAGCGGGATTGGACCGCGCGCGGAAGGCCAATCCTGCGCTGTGATGTCCCTTGTGACCGTTTCGCCCACCTCCAGCACCCTCGCCGCCCCGGCGCCCCTCGACGCTCCCGTTCCGCTCGGACAATGGCGGATCCGAGCCGTTCCCCGGCTGATGGTCGGGCTCGTCCTCTACGGCGTCGCCGACGCGATGATGATCCGGGCAGCCCTCGGAGTGGATCCGTGGACCGTCTTCGCGCAGGGCCTCTCGCTCCGCACCGGACTGGGAATCGGACTGCTCACGAACATCATCGGCCTGCTCGTGCTGCTGCTCTGGATCCCCCTGCGGCAGCGACCGGGACTGGGAACCGTGCTGAACGTGCTGACGGTGGGGCCCGCGATCGAGCTCGGGATGTGGCTGATCCCGACGCCCCCGACGCTCTGGGGGCAGATCCTGCTCTTCACCGCGGGACTCGTGCTGCTCGCGGTCGCGAGCGGCGTCTACATCGGGGCGCACCTCGGACCCGGCCCGCGCGACGGACTGATGACGGGGCTGCACCGCCGCACCGGCCTGCCGATCTGGGTCGGCCGCTCGGGCGTCGAGGCCACGGTGCTGCTGATCGGCTGGGCGCTGGGCGGGAACGTCGGCGTCGGCACCCTCGCGTTCGCCGTGCTCATCGGCCCGCTGTGCACGGTGACGCTCCCGCTGCTGGGCGTGGGGCGGCGGCGCTGAGAGACAGCGCTGAGAGGACCGTGCGCACGTGGAACCGCCCCGCTCGAGGAACCCAGGGGGGTCGGTTCCTCGAACGGGGCGGTCGTCGTGGGGCGGGAGCGGCGCCTACCGCTTGCCGGCGAGCTCCGCGCGGTCGGCGGCGCTGATCGACGCGATGCCCTCGGTGATCGAGGTGCCCGACGCGACCGGGGCGCCGTGGTCGTCGGCGCCGAGCGAGGCCTCGTCGAACGGGACGCGGCCGGCGAGGACCTCGCGGACCTGGGACATGTCGACCTCCTTGGTCCAGGTGCCGACGAGGAGGGTGGCGACCGCGTTGCCGGTGAAGTTGGTGACCGCGCGGGCCTCCGACATGAACCGGTCGATGCCGACGATGACTCCGACGCCGTCGACCAGGTCGGGGCGGAAGGACTGCAGGCCGCCGGCGAGGGTGGCGAGGCCGGCGCCGGTGACGCCCGCCGCTCCCTTCGAGGCGATCATCATGAAGAGGAGGAGACCGATCTGCTCCGAGATCGACATGGGCGAGCCGGTGGCCGAGGCGATGAAGAGCGACGCCATGGTCAGGTAGATGGCGGTGCCGTCGAGGTTGAAGGAGTAGCCGGTCGGGACGGTGATGCCGACGACGGGCTTGGAGACGCCGAGGTGCTCCATCTTGGCGATCAGGCGGGGCAGAGCGGCCTCGGAGGAGGAGGTGCCGACGATGAGGAGGTACTCGCGGCCGAGGTACTTCATCAGCGAGAAGATGTTGACGCCGGTGACGATGCGCAGCAGGAGTCCGAGGATGACGACCACGAAGATCGCGCAGGTGACGTAGAAGCCGATCATCAGGGTGGCGAGGGCGACGACCGCGCCCCAGCCGGTCTCACCGACGACCGCGGCGATCGCGCCGAAGGCGCCGATGGGGGCGACCCAGAGGACCATCGAGAGGATGCGGAAGACGAGCACCTGGAGCTGCTTGATCGCTCCGAGGATCGGCTGGCCCTTGGCGCCCATCTTCTGCAGCGCGAAGCCGACGAGGAGGGCGACGAAGAGGGTCTGCAGGATGCTGCCGTCGACCAGCGACGAGAAGAGCGACACGGGGATGATGCCGAGGACGAACTCCGAGGTGGTCTCGGCCTTCAGGTCGGTCGTGTCGTAGGTGGCGCCCGAGATGTCGAGGCCCTCGCCCGGGTGCAGGATGTTGCCGACGACGAGGCCGATGGCCAGCGCGAAGGTCGACATGACGATGAAGTAGCCCAGGGCCAGTCCGCCGACCTTGCCGACCGTGGCGGCCTTGGCGATCGAGCCGATGCCGATCACGATCGTGCAGAAGATGATCGGCGCGATCATCATCTTGATGAGGCCCACGAAGGCCTTGCCGACGGGCGCGAGCGTCGCGGCGAACTCGGGGGCCACGAGGCCGACGATCACGCCGGCGACGACCGCGATGATGACCGCGATGTAGAGCCAGTGGTTGCGGTCGATCCGCTTGCGGGTCTTCGCGGGGGTGACCGAGGGGCTGAGCCTGTCGGTGCCGTTCCGGTCGGAGGGGCGTCCGGGCGTCTTCGCCATGAGCGTGTCCTGTCTCTTCGTCGAGGGGAGGGTGTTCGCGGGGTGCTGGTGCGACTGTTCGTCGTGCCGGTGAGGTGCGGGGCCGGAGCGGTGAGCGCTCCGGAACTCTCCGATGGTGGACCCGCCGACGTCCGGGGGCGCGGTTGCGTTCATACTGTTCACGCGGAACGGCCGGAGCCCGATCCGCCTGCCGCGAGAGGTGACGAGGAGGTCGCGATGCCCCGAGTGCGCGCCCCGCGTGTACGCCGCGACCGCGGCCCGCGCGGCAGCATCGCCGCGCGGCTCTTCGCGGTGCAGCTGTTCTGCATCCTCCTCATCGCCGCCGCCGCGGTCGCCGTGCTCGCCGTCGACGCCCGCGGGCGCGCCGGCGACGACGCCGCCGCGCGCAGCCTCGTCGTCGCCCGCACCGTCGCCGACAACCCGTTCGTCGTCGAGTCGACGCAGGAGGCGGATCCGTCGCGCCCGCTGCAGCCCTACGCCGAGGCGATCATGGCCGACACGGGCGTCGACTTCCTCACGATCATGAACCCCGACCGCACGCGGTACACGCACCGCGACCGCGAGCGGATCGGCGAGGCCTTCATCGGGACCATCGCCCCGGCGCTCGAGGGCCGCACCTTCACCGAGACCTACACGGGCACGCTCGGGCCGTCGGTGCGCGCGGTCGCTCCGATCCTCGATGAGAGCGGCGAGATCGTCGCGCTGGTCTCGGCCGGAGTCACGCTGCAGGCGGTCGACGCGTCCTTCGGCGCTCGGGTGCAGGTCGTCGCGTGGGGCGCGCTCGGCGCGGTCCTGCTCGGCGGGCTCGGCTCCTGGCTCCTCGCCCGCTACCTGCGGCGGGTGACCGGCGGGCGCGGTCCGGAGCAGATGAGCCAGGTGTTCGCCTACTACGAGTCGGTGCTGCACTCGGTGCGCGAGGGGCTGCTGCTGGTGGACGACCGGGGGCGCCTGGTGCTCGCGAACGACCACGCGCTCGAGCTCCTGGGCCTCGAGGGCGTCCGCACGCCCGTGCCGATCGCCGACCTCGACATCCCCGAGGCGCTGCGCGAGCTGCTCCGCTCGGACGAGCCGGTCACCGACCGCCTCGTCGTCGCCCGCGAGCGGATCCTCGTGGTCACGGAGCAGCCGGCCGCCTCGCCGGGAGCACGCCCGCTGGGCACGGTGACGACGCTGCGCGACCGCACCGAGCTGCAGCGGATGACCGGCGAGCTGGAGTCGATGCGCACCCTCTCGGACGCCCTGCGCTCGCAGACCCACGAGTTCTCGAACCGGCTGCACACCATCGCCTCGCTGATCGAGCTGGGCCGGCCCGAGCAGGCGCTGTCGTTCGCCGCCGGTGAGCTGACGCTCAGCCAGCGGCTCGCCGACCGGCTGATCACCTCGGTGCAGGAGCCGGTGATCGCCGCGCTGCTGCTGGGCAAGACGGCGCAGGCGCGCGAGCGCGGCGTCGAGCTGCACCTCGAGACGCACCTGGAGCCGGGCACGCAGGGCTTCGAGCCGGGCGATCTGGTGACACTGCTGGGCAACCTGATCGACAACGCGCTCGACGCGGCCGCGGCTCCCGAGGGTGCCGACGAGCCGTGGGTCGAGGTCTACCTCGGGCAGGCGGAGGGCGCGCGCGGCGAGCAGGAGCTGGTGATCCAGGTCTCCGACAGCGGCCCCGGAGTGGAGGAGACGGCGGACGTGTTCGCACGCGGCTACTCGACGAAGGAGCAGGACGCGTTCGGCCGCGGCATCGGACTGGCGCTGGTGCAGCAGGTGGTGCAGCGCCTCGGCGGCACGATCGAGGTGTCGCGGCATGTCGGCGCGGTGTTCACGGTGCAGCTCCCGCTGCCGGCGCGCGCCGACCTGGCCGCGGAGGCGGCGCGATGACCCCGATCCGCGTGCTCGTCGTCGAGGACGAGCCGCTCACCGCGAGCGCCCACGCCGACTACGTCCGCCGCGTCGAGGGGTTCGAGGTGGCGGCGGTCGCCGGCACCGGGGCCGAGGCCATCCGCGCGCTGCGGGCCGACTCCGGCATCGCGCTGATCCTGCTCGACATGAACCTGCCGGACATGGGCGGGCTCGACCTCTGCCGGGCCGTCCGAGCGGCCGGGCTCGACGTCGACGTGATCGCGATCACGGCCGTGCGCGACGCGGCGGTGGTGCGCGCCTCCGTCGCCGCGGGCATCGTGCAGTACCTGATCAAGCCGTTCGTCTTCAGCACGTTCGCCGCGAAGCTCGCCAGCTACCGCTCCTACCGCGGGCAGCTGCACGGCTCGGCCGTCGCGAGCCAGCACGAGGTCGACGGCGCGTTCGCGGCGCTGCGGACCTCGAACGCTCCGGGCCTGGCGAAGGGCCTGTCGGCCGAGACGCTCGAGTCCGTCACCGCGCTGCTCGGCGAGGTCGGGCTGTCGGCCGCCGAGCTCGCGACCCGCCTCGACGTCTCGCGGGTCACGGCTCGGCGCTACCTCGAGCATCTGGCCGACACCGGAGTCGCGGAGCGCGCTCCCCGCTACGGCTCGCCCGGGCGGCCGGAGCTGGAGTACCGGCGGCGCTAAGGCCTGGTGAGCACTAGGGCCTGGTGAGCACTAGGCGGCGTGCTCGCGCAGCGACGCGGCGATCTCCTCCTCGATCAGGTCGTAGTTGATCGCGGCGCCCACCCGCAGGCCGTCGGCGGCCGCCGCCATCACCTGCGCCATCGGCTCCACCAGCGAGCCGGCGGCGAACACGCGGGCGACTCCGGTGCGCCCCATCGGGTCGGCCGAGAGGTGCCGCGCGACGCCGGAAGGGTGGTCGACGAGCTCGAGACCGAGTCCGGTGGGCAGGCGCGCCGAGACGTCGGGGGCGACGACGAGCGCGTCGAGCGGGAGGAGCGTCCCGTCGATCACGACACCGACCAGGCGGTCGTCCTCGACGCGGACCTCCTCGACCGCGCCCTCGACGAGCGCGATGCCCCGGGCGGCGAGTCCGCGCGCCTCCTCCCCCGTCGGGGCGTCGACGCCGTTCAGCAGGATCGAGACGTGCGGGCTCAGCTGGCGGAACATCTGCGCCTGGTGCGGCGCGAATCCGCTGCCGAGCACGGCGATCCTCCGCCCGCGCACCTCGAAGCCGTGGCAGTACGGGCAGTGCAGCACGTCGCGTCCCCAGCGCGGAGCCAGTCCGGGGATCGCGGGGAGCCGGTCGGCGACTCCGGTCGCGAGCAGCAGCCGCCGGGCGTGCAGCACGGTGCCGTCGGCCAGGGTCGCCGAGACGGTCCCGCCGGTGCTGGACGCGCTGACGACGTGCCCGGTGACGACCCTGGCGCCGTAGCCCTCGGCCTCGAGGCGGGCCAGGCGGGCGAGCTCGGTCGGCGCGGTGCCGTCGCGGGTGAGGACGTTGTGCGCGCCGGGCGACGGGGCGTTGCGCGGAGGACCGCCGTCGACGACGAGGACGTCGCGGAGGCTGCGGCCGAGAGCGGTGGCGGCGGCGAGGCCGGCGAAGGAGGCGCCGAGGATCAGGACGTCGGCGGGAGCGGGGGTGCGTGTCATGGATCGAGAGTGCGCCGCGCGGGCGCCGGTGTCGCGGATCCGTGCTGTTCCGGCACGACGGCGCCGCCCTTCTGCCACTCTCGGAGCATGACCGACGACTCCCGACCGTCCGACGACGAGGTGCTGGCCGCCGTCGGACCGCGGCTGCGCCGACTCCGACTGCGCCGCGACCGCACCCTCGCCTCGCTCTCGGCCGAGACCGGGATCTCGGCGAGCACCCTCTCGCGGCTCGAGAGCGGGGGCCGGCGCGCGACGCTCGAGCTGCTGCTGCCGATCGCCCGCGCACTCGGCGCTCCACTCGACGAGCTGGTCGGAGCGGCGCCCGAGGATCCGCGCGTGCACGGGCGCCCGATGCGGCGGCACGGGATGCTCATCCAGCCGCTCACCCGCGACTCCGGCGGACTGCAGGCGTTCAAGCACACGATCGCGGGCGGCCCGCTGTCGCCGGACGTCGACGATCTCGAGCAGCGCACCCACGAGGGCTTCGAGTGGCTCTACGTGCTCAGCGGACGGCTCCGGCTGCGCCTCGGCGAGCACGACCTGGTGCTGCCCGCCGGCGAGGCGGCGGAATTCGACACGCGGGTGCCGCACTGGTTCGGCCGGGCCGACGAGAAGCCGGTCGAGTTCCTGTCGCTGTTCGGGCGCCAGGGCGAGCGGATGCACGTGCGCGCCTCCACTCGGCGCTGAGCGCCGCTCACTGCGTCGCGAGCACCTCGCGGACGAAGCCTGCGGACTTCGCGCGCAGCGTCTCGATCCGCTCGGTCTTCGCCTGCTCGACGTCGAAGCCGACGTAGGCGATCGGAGGCCGCGCCCGCACGTTCGCCGAGCACTGGAAATCGGCGCAGACGAGCGTGCCGAGCGAGTCGCCCGAGCGCCCGGCCGCGCCGGCCTTGCGCGCACCGAAGAAGACGACGTCGTTGGGCAGGCGCGTGTCGCGGCACCACGAGCACTGCGCCCGCGAGCGGGGCAGCGCGTCGGCCTGCCGCAGCAGGACCCCGACGACCCGGCCGTCGATCGGCACCACCACGTAGGCGCGGCGCCCGATCTTCTTGTCGCGCCAGCCGAGGAGGTCGATCGAGTCCCAGTCGAGGGAGTCGAAGCCCACCGGCAGCGAGACGTCGGCGACCTCCTTGCGGGAGGCGTTCACGAAGGAGGCGCGCACCGCGTCCTCGGTCAGAGGGAGCATCACAGCACCCTAACCCGAGGGCCGGACCGAGTGGGGGCCGACCGTGGTGAGGGATCGCCGCCGCCGCCTACTCCGCGGTGGTGAGCCGCTCGAGGTAGCCCGCGAACGCGAGCAGGTCCTCCTCGGGCCACGTGCGCAGGGCCCGGTGCATCCGCTGGCGCTGCTCGCCGCCGAGGTGCGCCATGCGCTCGCGGCCGAGGGCCGTCAGCGCGAGGAAGCGGGCGCGCCCGTCGTCGGGGTCGACGGTCATCTCGACCATGTCCAGCTCGGCGAGCTGGCGGACCTGCCGACTGATGGCGCTCCGATCGACGCCCAGCCGCTCGGCGGCGACGCTCGCGTGGATCGGGCCGCCGCGCTCGAGCATCCGCAGCAGCCGCAGGCCGAACGGAGGGAGCGACGGATCGATCGCGGCCGCCGCGTCGCGCACGGCGCTGCGCACCTGCACGGCGAGCGCGGTGATCTGCTCCTCGACCTCGGCGAGCGCGCGCGGGGACGCCGCGCCGGGAACGGATCCCGGCGCGGCGTCGAGGACTCCCGAGGGAGTCATCAGCGGCGCTCGACCACGTCGATCGAGCCGGTCGGCCTCGCCTGGCCCACGGGACGCAGTCCTGCCTGGCCGTCGGCCGTCGCGATGAGCGCGTCCTCCGCGTCCTCGACCACGCGGGTCGAGCCGGTGACGGGGGCACCGGGCTCCGACTTCAGCTGGATCGCGTTCTTGGTGCCGAGATCGACGTTCGGGAGCAGGATCACGGCGATCAGGGTGATGATCGCGAGCGGGATGCTGAAGAGGAACACGTCGCCGACGCCGATGCCGTAGGCGCTCTCGACGACGATGCGGAGCGGCTCCGGCAGGGTGGCGACCTGCGGGATCGTGCCGCTGCCCAGCGTCTGGGCGGCGAGCGCCTGATCCGCGGGCTCGAGGCCGGCCACGCCGCTGCCGATGCGGTCGGCGATCACGGTGCCGAGGATCGAACCCAGAACCGAGACGCCGATCGTGCCGCCGAGGCTGCGGAAGAACGTGACCGCGCTGGTCGCGACTCCGAGGTTCTTCACCTCGATCGAGTTCTGCACGACGAGGACGAGGTTCTGCATCAGCATGCCCAGGCCCGCGCCGAGCACGGCCATGTAGATCCCGACGAGCACCAGGTTCGTGTCGTAGCGCAGCGTGCTCAGGAGGTAGGTCCCGACGACCGCGAGGACGCCGCCCGAGACCATGATCGCCTTCCACTTGCCGGTGCGCGAGATGATGCCGCCGAAGATCGTCGAGGCGATCAGCAGGCCCGCCATCATCGGGATGGTGAGCAGACCCGACTGCGTCGGTGTCGCTCCGCGCGAGAGCTGCATGTACTGCGCGAGGAACACCGCGGTGCCGAACATCGAGACGCCGACCGAGACGCTCGCGACGACCGCGAGGCTGAAGGTGCGGTTCTTGAACATCCCCATCGGGATGATCGGCTCGTCGACCGTGAGCTCGACGATCACCGCGGCCACCAGCAGCACCACGGCGCCGCCGACCATGAGCGCGGTCTCCCATGAGGCCCACTCGAAGTTCTTGCCGGCGAGCGAGACCCAGATCAGGAGGAGCGAGACGCCCGCGGCGATCAGGACCGCGCCGAAGTAGTCGATCTTCACCGTGCGCTTGGGGTGCGCGGGGAGGCGGAGGGTCACCTGAAGCAGCACGATCGCGACGATGGCGACGGGCAGCGCGATGAAGAAGTTCCAGCGCCAGCCGAACGCGTCGGTGACGACGCCGCCCAGGAGGGGGCCGCCGACGGTGCCGACGGCCATCACTCCGCCGAAGAGGCCGGCGTACTTGCCGCGCTCCCGGGGGCTGATGATGTCGGCCATGATGATCTGGCTCAGCGCCGCGAGACCGCCGGCGCCCAGGCCCTGGAAGACGCGGAACACGATCAGCATGTTCGTGTCCTGCGAGAAGCCCGCGGCGGCGGATCCGAGGACGAAGACCGCGAGGGCGAGCTGGATCAGCAGCTTGCGGTTGAAGAGGTCGGCGAACTTGCCCCAGAGCGGGGTCGAGACGGTGGTCGCCAGGAGGGTCGCGGTGACGACCCAGGTGTAGGCGTTCTGGTCGCCCTTCAGGTCCGAGATGATCAGCGGCAGCGAGGTTGAGACGACCGTGCCCGCGAGGATCGAGACGAACATGCCCAGCAGCAGGCCGCTGAGCGACTCCAGCACCTGACGGTGCGACATGGCCCCGTCGGGGCCTGCGGGGGTGTGGCGGTCCGGGGCGGAGGCCTCCGGGACGGTGCGCTGTGCGCGGGACATACGGCTCCTCGAGTGTGATCTGCGGTTCTAGTTGATCGGGGTCAACTATTGACCAAGTGCAACTATATAGCCGAGCGCGGGTTTTCGCCAGAGGAGTCGAGGAACCGGTCGGAGGGGTCGCGCAGGGAGGCGGGCGCGCCGCCGACTGCGCCGGGAGGCGCTCAGCGCGACGAGCGGACGGAGCCCCGCCGACGCAGGAGCACCACGCTCACGACCACCGCCGCGACGAGCACCGCGAGCACGGCCACTCCTGCGGGCGATCCGGCCGCCGCGCCGATCACGGCCCAGAGCACGGCGAAGCCGACCGTGGCGTAGATCAGCGCCCAGGCGGCGCAGCCCGGGATCATCGCGAGGAGGTAGACGAGCCAGCGCATCCGCGCCGCCCCGGCCGCGGCGTTGACCACCGTCTGGAATCCGACCGTCAGGAAGCTCACCGTGACGGCGGGCGCTCCGTACCGGGCGAGCACCGCGGAGGCGCGCCGCATCGCCGGGGACTCCAGCCACCGGCCCCACCGGCGGGCGGCGACTCCCGCCGCGATCGCGCGCGCCAGCCAGTAGGTGGCCTGCGCACGGAGGAACACGATGGCGAAGAGGGCCGCCAGCAGCTCGGCGAACCCCAGCTCGTCGAGGAAAGCGGGCACGGGGGCCTCCTTCTGCTCGAGCGGGTGCGAAGGCAAGGCTACCCTTCCCCGGAGCGCCCGCTCCGTCCTCCCGCCCTAGGCTCGACGCATGGACAACATCGACCGGAAGATCCTCGATCTGCTGCGCCAGAACGCCCGGGCGGGGTACGGCGACATCGGAGGGGTGGTCGGGCTGTCCGCCTCCGCCGTGAAGCGCCGCGTCGACCGCCTCGTGGCCGACGGCGTGATCCGGGGCTTCACCATCAAGGTCGATCCCGCGGTCGACGGCATGGCGACGGAGGCGTACGTCGAGCTGTTCTGCCGCGGCACCGTCGCTCCCGACGAGCTGCGGCGGATCCTCTCGGCGGTGCCCGAGGTCGTCGACGCCGGCACCGTCACCGGATCCGCGGACGCCATCGTGCACATCCGCTCGCGCGACATCCCGAGCCTCGAACTCGCCCTCGAGAAGGTGCGCATCGCGCCGAACGTCGACCACACGCGCTCGGCGATCGTGCTGTCGCGCCTGATCCAGCGCGGCGAGGCGTAGCGGAGGCTCGGCTCAGTGCACCAGGAGCGGCGTGAATCACGTACTCGACAGTGACCGAACATGCGGCGCCAGAAGTGGACGAAACAGCATGCCGATAGCGAAACGGGGTTGGGAACGGCGCGCGTGAGCACTACCGTTCGACCATGACCCCGAGGACGCACCCGTTCATCACGTTCGACTTCCGGACCGCGACACTTCCGGCGGACATCTGGATGATGCTCGGCGAAGCGATGAGCAAGTGCCAGCATCTCGCCGGCGCGCCCCTCAAGCCGTCAGCGGCTTCAGCGATGTCCTCCGTCTACCTCGCGCGCGGCGTGGCCGCAACGACGGCCATCGAGGGCAACACGCTCTCGGTCGATGAGGTGAAGAGCATCGTCGACAACGGCTCCGCCGGGGTCTCCGCCTCTCGGAGCTATCTGGAGCTCGAGGTGCAGAACGTGCTCGCCGCCATCCGGGACATCGACGCTGCTCTCGAGGACGGGCTGCGACCTGCGATCACCGTCGACCGCCTCTGCATGCTCAACCTGCAGCTGCTCCGAGGCATCCCGGACAAGCCCGAGGTCGTTCCCGGCGTGATCCGTGAGCACGACGTCGCCGCGGGGAGCTACAAAGCCCCGCACTGGCCCGAGGTTCCCGAACTCCTCGATCAACTCGTGTCCTGGCTGGCTCAGCTGCGAGGCGCGATCACGCAGGAGTCGCGCGACGAGGAGAAGTTCGTCACTGCAGTACTGGCCGCGGTGCTGGCTCACCTGTACATCGCTTGGGTCCACCCGTTCGGCAACGGCAACGGTCGGCTCGCACGCCTGATTGAGGTGCAGATCCTCTCCGAATCGGGAGTAGTGCCCCTGGTCGCGACGAATCTCCTGTCGGATCACTACAACAAGACGCGGAATGCGTACTACCTCGCTCTCGACGCGGCGCAGCACGATGTCACGGCGTTCATCCGATACGCCCTTCGGGGCTTCGTCGACGAGCTGCGTGAACAGATTCAGGTCGTTCGTCGCGAGAACCTCGTCATCCACTGGGAGAGCTACGTCTACGAGCGCTTCCACGGGCTGCCGAGCACCAAGGCGCGCGACCGTCAGCGGGACGCCGCTCTTGCGATGAGAGCCGGAGAGGTCTACACGCCGGAGCAGGTGACGGACCTCACGACCAACCTGGCGCGTCAGTACGCCATTCAGGGCGAACGGACTCCAGCGCGCGACTTGAACGCTCTGGTGGCGATGAACCTGGTTCAAAAGGTCGGCAATCGGAAGTACCGTGCGCTCCGCGAGATCATCGAAGCCTTCATTCCCCCGACCGCGTCCTGAGTAGACGAGGTCTGAGGACGCCGAGGCGCATCTCGATCGGCTCAGTGCGAGCGGCCGGCGACCACGTCGGCCAGACTCGCGAGCGGCGAGGTGGTCGCCCTCCCCCGGGCCTCGGCGCCGTCGGCCAGTCCGTACGCGGTGTAGAGCGTCGTCACCGCGAGCCAGCGCAGCGGCTCCGGCTCCCACTGCCGCACGCGGTGGTCGACCCACGGCAGCTCGGTGAGCGGCGTGCGCTCGCCGAGCACCAGGTCCCGGAGGGTCCTCCCGGCCAGGTTGGTCGCCGTCACCCCCGTGCCGACGAAGCCGCCCGCCCGGCCGAGCCCCGTGGCGTGGTCGAGACCGACGGTCGCGTGCCAGTCGCGCGGCACTCCGAGAACGCCCGACCACACGTGGTCGATCCCCACTCCCTCCAGCACCGGGAAGAAGCGCTCGAGGATCCCGCGCAGCTTCGGGAGCGTGCGCGGGTCGGTCGCGCCGTCGACGTCGATCCGGGAGCCGTAGCGGTACGGCACTCCTCTGCCGCCGATCGCGATGCGGTCGTCGGCCGTGCGCTGGGCGTACATGTAGGCGTGCGCGAAGTCGCCGAGCGTCTCGCGCCCCGCCCAGCCGAGCTCGTCCCACACCGCGGCGGGCAGCGGCTCGGTGGCGACGAGCGAGGAGTTCATCGGCAGCCACTCCCGGCGGTGACCGGCGAGCTCGGCGGTGAAGCCCTCGGTGGCGCGCAGCACGATGTCGGCGCGGACGGTTCCGCGCGCCGTGACGGCGACTCCGGGGCGGATCTCGTCGACCCGGGTGTCCTCGTGGATCACGACGCCGAGCGCCTCGACGGTGCGCGCGAGTCCGGCCGCGAGCTTCGCGGGATGGATCCTGGCGCAGTGCGGGTGCCACATGCCGGCCGAGGTGCCGTTCACGGCGATCCGCGCCGACGCCTCCGCCGCGTCGAGCAGCTCGACGTCGGTGTGGGCACGCGCCCGAGCCGCCGCGACCGTCGCCTCGAGGCGGCGCTTCTGCGCCGGACCGCGGGCGACCTGGTACTCGCCGCCCTTGACGATGTCGGCGTCGATCCCCTCGGCCGCCGCGACCCGGATCACCTCGTCGACCGTCTCCTTCACCGCGAGCTGGAACCGGTCGACCGCCTCCCGGCCGTGGCTGCGGGCGTAGGAGGAGACGCCTCCGGTGATCTCGTTGGTCAGCCAGCCGCCGTTGCGGCCGGACGCGCCGAACCCGGCGAAGCGCTGCTCGAGCACCGCGATCCGCAGATCCGGAGCGGCCTTCTTCAGGTAGTAGGCCGTCCAGAGGCCCGTGTAGCCGGCACCCACGATGCAGACGTCGACGTCCAGCGGCCCCGGGAGCGCGGGCCGCGCCTCCGGTCGCCCCAGCGAGGACCACCAGAACGACACGTCGCCGTTGACCGGCCCCCGGGACGGCATCGGGTCAGTAGGCCATGCCGGGGAAGGCCGTCATCATCTCCGAGAAGAGCGCGCCGGTCCAAATGATCACGATGAGGAACGTCACCGCGACGACGCCGAGGAAGATCCAGAGCGGCAGGAGGCCGCCCGCGGTGACGCGCTTGACGACGACGCTGCGGCCGATGACGTACACGTACGGAGCCGCGAGGAACGCCCACGCCCAGTGGAACGGGCGCTGGATCCCGGCGCGCTTCAGCTGCCTCCAGTCGAGGAACGCGAAGACGACCTCGGCCGCGTAGATCAGGAACCCGATGACCTGCACCGCACCGAGGCCGAGGAGGTAGGCGGTGGACACGCCCATCGACGACGTCGTGCCGTAGGCCGAGCTCATCGCCGACTCGACGACGAGGCTCGGCGGGAGCAGCAGCACCGACAGGGCCGAGAGCAGCGGCAGCAGGACGACGACCCAGATCCAGGGTGTGGCGCTGACGATGCTCGTGTCGCGCGGCTGCGGCGCGGGGCGCGACGGCGCGGAGGCGTAGGGCTGGGCGGGAGTCTGCGCCGCGGAGGGGTTCTGCTGGGCGTAGGGGTTCTGCGGCGCGTACGGGTTCTGCTGCGCGGGCTGCTGCGCCGACGGCTCCTGCGGCACGGGAGCCTGCTGGCCGTACCGGGGCTGCTCCCCCGGCGCCTGCTGGCCGTACCGTGGCTGCTCCCCCGGCGCCTGCTGGCCGTAGCCACCGGTGGGGGCGACCGGGCCAGGAGCAGCGGGCCCCGTGGCCGACTGCCCCGACGCCGACTGCCCGTAGGTGGTCGTCTGCCCGCTCGACGTCTGGCCGTAGAGCGGCGCGGGCGGAGTCACGGGCGCGGCGGGCGGTGCGGGAGGCGTCGCCGCCGGGGCGTCGCGGAGCGAGTCCGTCCAGCCGGTCCCGTCCCACCAGCGCTGCCGCGGCGATCCGGCGGGGTCGGGGTACCAGCCGGCCCGCGGTCCGGACGAGGCCTGCGCCTCGCCGCCGCCCGCGGTCGACCCGGCCGCCGTGGTCTCGTTCTCGTCGGTCATGGCGTTCTCCGCATCCCCGTCGGGCTCCCTGCCCGCAGTCCTCCTGAAGGCTAGCGTCGCGGAGCCCGCGGCGGCCTGAGCGTGCCCGGCGAGCATCCGAGGAGAGGGCGATGAGGGCGGGCCTCATCAGGAGGGAGGAGATCGGGCCCCGGGCACGGCGCGACGCGGCGGTGCTCGCCTACGGTGAGGCCATGTCCACGCCGCGCCGCTCCCGCCCCCTGCTCGTCGCGCTCGCCCCGGTGCTGGCCGCGCTGTTCACCGCGTTCTGGATCACGGCCGAGATCGGCCGGCTCGCCGCTCCGGGCGCCGCGCTCGCGTTCGCGGTGCTCCTGGGCCCCGTCGCGCTCGCGATCGGGCTCAGCAGCGCCCGCCCGGCGGTCGCCCTCGCCCTCGTCCTGGCCGTCCCGGTCCTGCAGCTCGTCCGCCTGCCCGGCGCCGACTCCACCACCTGGCCGATCCTCGAGGGCTCGCTGGTCGTGGCGTTCGCGGTCGCCCGACGGGCCGGCACGCGGCTGCGCTGGGGCGCGCTGCTCGTCGGCCTCGCGTGGTCGACCGCCGTCGGCTTCTCGCTCGTCTTCTCGGCGGGCTGGCTCAGCTGGATCGGCATCGGCGAGACCTTCGAGCACCCGAAGCTGGCGCTCGGCTGGGCGCTCAGCCTCACCGCCGTGCATGCGCTGCTCTGGGCGGTCTGCTGGACGGCCGGCACGGCCCTCCAGTTCGCCGCGCGCACCGAGGCCGCGAGCGAGCGGATCGAGAGCACCGAGCGCGAGCTGCTCATCGCGGGCTACGAGCTGCGGGCACTGAAGGAGCGGAGCGAGATCGCGCAGGAGGTGCACGACGTGCTGGCGCACTCCCTCGCCGTCGTGATCGCGCTGGCGGACGGGTCGCGGTTCCTGCGGCGGTCCGAGTCGGACACGGCGGGCAGCGGATCGACCGACACCTCGCTCCTGCGCATCGCCGAGACGTCCCGGTCGGCGCTCGTCGACCTCCGCGGCCTGATCGAGGGGCTCACCGAGGAGACCGACCGACCGCAGCCCGGGCTGGCCGATCTGCCGGAGCTCGTCCGCCGCTTCGAGGGCACCGGCGTGCAGGTCGAGCTGCGCGAGAGCGGCGACCCCGCCGACCTGGCGCCCGCGCAGCAGCTCGCCGTCTACCGCATCGTCCAGGAGAGCCTGACCAACGTGCTCAAGCACGGCGGCACCGGACCGCACGCCTCCGTCTCGCTCACCTGGGACGGGCCGGGCCTCCTCCTCGCCGTCGCGAGCCGCCCGGGCGGCGAGGCCCCCGCCGCGCACCCGGCCCGTCGGGGCTTCGGCCTCGCCGGCATGGAGCACCGCGCCCGGCTGGCGGGCGGATGGCTCACGGCGGGCCCCGACCCGGACGGATCGTTCCTCGTCACCGCGTTCCTCCCGACCACCACCGCGGCCCTGCAGCGCCGGGAGGCCCACGCGTGAACGCGCCGATCCGCGTCGCGGTCGTCGACGACCAGGAGCTGTTCGTGCACGGCCTCCGCATGCTGCTCGAGTCGCAGCCCGACCTCGTCGTCGCGGGGACCGCCCACGACGGCGAGGCGGCGCTCGCGCTCGTGGACCGGGAGCCGCTCGACGTCGTGCTGATGGACATCCGCATGCCGTTGCTCGACGGGCTCGAGGCGACCCGGCGGATCACCGGGGGCGAAGGCGCCGAGCGCACGAGCGGCCCGCAGGTGATCGTCCTGACGACGTTCCGGCAGGAGGAGGCGGTGTTCCGCTCGCTGCGCGCCGGGGCGAGCGCGTTCCTCACGAAGGACGCGACGCCGGAGCAGCTGCTCGCGACGGTCCGCGCGGTGGCCGCGGGCGACGCTCCGCCGGTCGCCGCCGACGCCCTGGTGCGCCGGTTCGCGCACGTCCACGGCGAGCGCCGGCCGGAGGAGGTCCTCGCGGCCCTCTCGCCGCGGGAGCGCGAGATCTACGCCCTCGTGGCCAAGGGCCTGACCAACGCCGCCGTCGCCGGAGCGTCCTTCATCAGCGAGGCCACCGTCAAGACGCACGTGCGCAGCATCCTGGTGAAGCTGGGGCTCCGCAGCCGCGTGCAGATCGTGGTGCACGCCTACGAGAACCGGCTGGTCTGAGCCGCGCGCGCCTCCTCCGCCAGGATGGAGGCATGCCGCACCTGATCCGCGCCCGCGCCGCCCTCTTCGACATGGACGGGACGCTGGTCGACTCGACCGCGGTCGTCGAGACCATCTGGCGCTCCTTCGCCGACCGCTTCGGCCTCGACCGCGCGATGATCCTCGCCTCGGTGCACGGCGTGCGCGCCGAGGACAGCGTGCGCCGCTTCGCCCCGCCCGGCCGCGACGTCGCCGGCATCGTGGCCGAGCTGAACGCCTACGAGCTCGAGCACACGGAGGGGACGGTCGAGATCCCGGGCGCCGTCGCGTTCCTCGCGGCCCTGCCCCGCACCCGCGTCGCCCTCGTCACCTCAGCGAGCCCTGCCCTCGCCGCCGGCCGGCTCGCGGCCGCCGGCGTCCCCTCTCCCGACGTCGTCGTCACCGCCGACGACGTCCTGCACGGCAAGCCCGCCCCCGACTGCTATCTCGCCGCCGCGGAGCGCCTGGGCGTCCTCGCCGCCGACGCGGTCGTCTTCGAGGACGCCGAGGCGGGCGTCCGCGCCGGCCTCGCGGCCGGGATGCGCGTCGTCGTGGTCGGCGGGCACGAGAGCCCGAGCACCGCGGGTCTTCCCCGCATCGCGCACTACTCCGACGCCCGGGTGGTCGTCGACGGGGACGACCTGCTGATCGACCTCGGCTGACGGCAGCGGGCCCCCGCGATCCGAGGATCGCGAGGGCCCGCTACCGGGGAGGAGAGGATCAGAAGTCGAACTCGCCGATGTTCTCCGAGTCGAACACGAACGGGTCGCCGAGGAGCACGGTCGCGTCCTCGCCCACCTCGAACGTGCCCAGGTCGCCCGCCTCGAAGGAGTCGCCGGTCTCGCCGGTGATGTCGCCGTCGATCAGGGCCTTGGCCGCGTAGGCCGCGAGGTAGCCGAGGTCTCCCGGGTTCCACAGGGCGAACGCGGTGACGGTGCCGTCCTCGACGTACTCGCGCATCTGGTTCGGCGTGCCGAGACCGGTCAGCGCGACCTTGCCCTTGTAGTCCGAGGTCGAGAGGTAGCGCGCGGCCGCCGCGATGCCGACCGTGGTGGGCGAGACGATGCCCTTGAGGTCGGGGTGCGACTGCAGCAGCGCCGCCGTCTTGTCGAACGAGGTCTGGTCGTCGTCGTCGCCGTAGACGGTGTCGACGAGGGTGACGTCGGGGTGGTTGGCCTCGAGCTCCTCCTGCATCAGCTCGATCCAGGTGTTCTGGTTCGTCGCGTTGGCCGACGCCGAGAGGATCGCGATCTCGCCCGAGTCGCCGATCTGCTCGGTGATCAGGTCGACCTGCGCCTTGGCGATGCCCTCGGCCGTGGCCTGGTTGATGTAGAGGTCGCGGCAGTCGGCGTTCGTGTCGGAGTCGAAGGTGACCACCTTCACGTCGTTGTCGCGGGCCTCGTTCAGCGCGTCGCAGATGGCCTTCGGGTCGTTCGCCGAGATGACGATCGCTCCGGCGCCCTGCTGCGTGAGCGTGTTGATGTAGGAGACCTGGGCGTCGGGGGTGGCCTCCGACGGCCCGACCTCGGCGTAGCTGCCGCCGAACTCCTCGATCGCCTTCTCGCCTCCGGCGTCGGAGGTGTCGAAGTAGGCGTTGCCGAGGTTCTTGGGGAGGAAGGTGATCGCGTAGTTCGCGTCCCCTCCGCCCTCGGAGCCGGAGCCCGCGTCGGAGTCGCCGCCGGCGGAGCATCCGGTCGCGACGAGCGCGAACGCGACCGCCGCTGCGGTCACGGAGCCCAGACGCCGGAGCGTGCGGCCCTTCGTGGGAAACGTCATCGTTTCGTCCTTTCGATGTGAGGTGCGGGGGCGGCGCTCGCCGTCCCCGTGCGGGAGGTGCTGTCGGTGCGGACCGGTCACGGGCGGGCGCCCGCGGCCGATCGGGGTGTCCCGGAGCGGGTGCGCTTCTTCTGCACCCACGCCAGGAGGCTGGTGGTCACCACCGAGAGCACGAGGAGCACTCCGGTGATGATGTTGATGACGTCGGAGGTGACGTTGGCCAGGCGGAGCGCGCTGGCGAGGATCCCGATCAGGACGACGCCGGCGAGCACGCCGTGCAGGGCGCCGCGGCCGCCGAAGATCGAGACGCCGCCGAGCAGCACCGCCGCGATCACCTGGAGCTCGAGGCCCGTGGCGTTGTCGCCGCGGGCGGATCCGTAGCGGAGGGTGAAGTAGACGCCCGCGAAGGCCGACACCACTCCCGAGAGCAGGAACAGGACGAACTTCGTCCGGTTCACGTTCACGCCCGAGAACGTGGACGCCTCGTCGTTCAGTCCGATCGCGTAGATCCCGCGGCCGAAGGACGTGAAGTGCAGCAGCACCGCGAACACGATCGCCAGGATCACGATCGGCACGACGATCGACGGGACCGGCGAGTCGCCGATCTTCGACGTCGCGAGGTCCGTCCAGAACTCCGGGAAGTCGGTGACGGCGGTGGTGCCGAGCAGGCCCACGGCGAGCCCCCGGTAGAGCGCGAGCGTGCCGATCGTGACGGCGAGCGAGGGCAGGCCGACCACCGTGATCAGGAACCCGTTCAGCGCTCCTCCCACTGCTCCCGCCAGCAGCGCCACGAGCGCGGCGACCGCGAACGGGGCGCCGGCCTGGGTGAGGATCCCGGTCAGCACGCTCGCCAGGCCCACCGTCGAGGCGACGGAGAGGTCGATCTCGCCCGTGACGATGATCAGCGTCATCGGCAGGGCGATCAGCAGCACCGGCGCGATGTCGAGGAGGAGGTAGGTCACCGTGATCGGGCGGTCGAAGTTGCGGACCGTGGCCGAGGCGACGAGCACGACGAGCACGAGCAGCACGATGATCGCGGTCTCGCGGGTGAGCAGCAGGCGCCGGAGGCGTCCGTGACCGTAGTCGCGGTACGTCCGCGCCGTCCGCACGGCGGTCGTCTCGGTCGAGAGAGAGCTCATCGCGCGTCGTCCCTTTCTGCCAGGAGCCGGCGGGACTGCCGGATCGAGAGGACGCGGTCGAGCACGATCGCGCCGATGATGAGGACGCCGACCACGGCGCGCTGCCAGAAGTCCTGCACGCCGAGGATCGGGAGCGCCCGGTTGATGGTCAGGAGCAGGACCGCGCCGAGCGCGGCGCCCCAGACCGTGCCGGAGCCGCCGAAGATCGCGACACCGCCGATGACCGCCGCCCCCACCGCGTCGAGCTCCCAGCCGGAGCCGGCCTGCGAGTTGACCGTGCCGTAGCGGGCCGCGTAGAGCACGCCGGCGAGCCCGGTCAGCGCCCCGCTCAGGACGAAGGCGGTGAGGATCCGGCGCGTGACGGGCAGGCCGTAGAGGCGCGCCGCGTCGGGCTCGGAGCCGATGGCGTAGAACTCGCGCCCGGCCCGGAGGTTGCGCATGCAGTACCCGGCGACGACCAGCACCACGAGGGCGATGATCGTGAGGATCGGGATGCTCAGGATCTGACCCGTTCCCAGCGCCAGGAAGTCCTTCGGCATGTCCGAGGCGTTGACCCGGTCGCTGCCGGCCCAGGCCACGTTGATGCCGCGGTAGGCGTAGAGCGTGCCGAGCGTGATCACCAGGGCGGGCACCTTGGCGAACGCGACGAGGGCGCCGTTGATCAGTCCGAGCAGACCGCCGAAGAGGATCCCGGCCACGAAGACCACGATGATCGGCAGGCCCGGCACGTCCAGGAACAGCCGGCCCGTGAGGTAGGCGGAGAGCCCGAGGATCGAGCCGACCGAGAGGTCCACGCTCCGGGTGATGACGACGATCGCCTGGCCGACGGCGACGAGCACGAGGATCGACGGCGTCAGCAGCAGGTCCCGCCAGCCGTCGGGGGAGAAGAGGAAGGACGGGTTCTTGACGGTCGTCACCGCGACGAGCAGCACGATCGCGAGCAGGATGCTCGTCTCGCGCGCCGTCGCGAAGCCGCGGAGTCCGCGGGAGAGGCCGCCGGAGGAGGGCGTCGGCCGTCCCGTCGAGGGCGCGGTGGTCGTCGCGGCGCTCATGCGGCGCTCCCTTCGGTGCGGTGCGGGGCAGTGGGATCGGCGGCGACGGCGCCCGTGCCGCCGGTGGCGGCCAGCATCACGGCCTCGCTGGTCGCGTCCTCGCGGGCGAGCTCGCCGGTCAGCCGGCCCTCGCGCATCACCAGGACGCGGTCGGCCATGCCGAGCACCTCGGGCAGCTCGGAGGAGATCATGAGGATCGCCATGCCCTCGCCGGCCAGCTGCGAGAGCAGCCGGTGCACCTCGGACTTGGTGCCGACGTCGATGCCGCGGGTGGGCTCGTCGATGATCAGCACCTTCGGGTTCGTGGCGAGCCACTTGCCCAGGACGACCTTCTGCTGGTTGCCGCCGGACAGGGTGCCGGCGACCGTGTCGAGCGCGTTGGTCTTCACCTCGAGGCGCCCGGCCCAGATCCGCGCCGCCGAGTTCTCGGCTCCGCGGGTGAGCAGGCCGCCCTTCGTCAGGCCGCGGCGGATGGCCGTCGTGATGTTGTTCGAGACGGAGGCGTCGAGCACCAGACCCTGCTTCCGGCGGTCCTCCGGCACGAGGGCGACCCCGGCGCGCATCGCGCCGGCCGGGTCGCGGCGGGGCAGCGGGGTCCCGTTCAGCGTGACGGTGCCGCTCTGGTACGGGTCCACTCCGAAGACCGCGCGGGCGACCTCGCTGCGACCCGCGCCCACGAGCCCGGCGAGACCGACGATCTCGCCGGCGCGCACGGTGAACGAGATGTCGTGGAACACGCCCGGCTGGGTGAGCGAGTCGACCGCGAGGACCACCTCGCCGATCTCGGCCGGCTGCTTCGGGAACAGCTCCGTCACGTCGCGGCCGACCATCTGGCGCACGATGCCGTCGATCGTGGCCTCGCTCGTCGGCGTGGTCGCGATGTAGGAGCCGTCGCGCATCACGGTGATCGTGTCGCAGAGGGCGAAGACCTCGTCGAAGCGGTGCGAGATGAACACGAGCGCCCGGCCCTCGTCGCGCAGGCTCCGCGCCACCGCGAACAGTCGCTCGACCTCGACGCCCGAGAGCGCGGCGGTCGGCTCGTCCATCACCAGGACGGAGGCGTCGAGCGAGATGGCCTTCGCGATCTCGATGATCTGCTGGTCGGCGATCGAGAGGCCCTCGGCGGGCCGCTCCGGATCGATCGACACGCCCAGGCGGCGCATCAGCTGCTCGACCTCGGTGCGCATCGCCCTGCGGTCGATCCGCCCGAATCGGTCGGTGGGCTGGCGGCCCATGAAGATGTTCTCGGTGACCGAGAGGTCCGGGAACAGCGTCGGCTCCTGGTAGATCACGGCGACGCCCGCCGCCTTCGACTGGGCCGTGGAGGTGAAGTCGACGTCGCGTCCGTGCAGGCGGAACTCCCCCGCGTCGCGGCGGTGGACGCCGGCGATGATCTTCACGAGGGTCGACTTGCCGGCTCCGTTCTCGCCGATCAGCGCGTGGATGGAGCCCGAGTGCAGCGAGAGGGTGCCCGAGCGCAGCGCGATGACGGCGCCGAAGGACTTCACCACCCGGGCGAGCTCGAGCGCCGGGGCGGGCGCGGTGTCTGTCACGGAGGTGCCTCCTCGTCGAGGGCGTCGGGTTCGGCGGCTCAGGAATTCTGAATCGATTCAACCTGTGTTCAGGCATACTCTATGGACGGCGACCGGGTCGGTCAAGACGAGCAGTGCCGCTCGTTGCACGGTCGTGACGGAGGGGAACAGTGGCAGCGAGCATCCGCGACGTGGCCCAGCACGCGGGCGTGTCCGTGGGCACCGTGTCGAACGTGCTCAACCGCCCCGACGAGGTCTCGGCCGAGAACCTGACGCGGGTGAACCTCGCCATCGAGGAGCTCGGCTACGTCCGCAACGACGCCGCGCGGAAGCTCCGCAACGGCGTCAGCTCGACCGTCGGCTTCGTCGTGCTCGACGGCCGCAACCCGTTCTTCGGCGACGTGGTGCACGGAGCGGTCGACGAGGCCTCCCGCCACGGCATCGCGGTGCTCCACGGCAACACCGACGAGGACGTCGCCCGCGAGCGGCACTACCTCGACCTCTTCGAGGAGCAGCAGGTGCGCGGAGTCCTGATCTCGCCGCACGGGGACATCACCCGCCGGCTCGAGCGGCTGCGCGAGCGCGGGATCCCGGCCGTGCTCGTCGACCGCTTCAGCGGCGACGGGCGCTTCAGCTCGGTCTCGGTCGACAACGTCGCGGGCGGTCGGATGGCCGTCGACCACCTGATCGCCACGGGCCGGCGGCGCCTGGCGTTCGTCGGCGGCCCCTTCGAGATCCGCCAGGTCGTGGACCGGCTGGCGGGAGCGCGGGTCGCGGCCGAGGACAGCGCCGCTCCGGTCGACATCGAGGTGGTCGCCACCTCGGCCCTCACGGTGGCCGAGGGCGTCGCGGCCGGCGAGCGCCTCGTCGCCCGCCCCCCTCGCGAGCGGCCCGACGCGGTCTTCGCCGCGAACGACCTGCTGGCGCTGGGCCTGCTCCAGTCGCTGGCGACCAGCGGGCGGATGCTCGTTCCCGACGAGATCGCGCTCATCGGCTTCGACGACATCGCGTTCGCGGCCGCCGCCGCGGTGCCGCTCTCGTCGATGCGCCAGCCGAGCACCACGATCGGCCGCACGGCCCTCCGGGTGCTGCTCGAGGAGGCCGCCGACCCCGAGCTGATCCCCCGCCAGACCGTCTTCCAGCCCGAACTCGTCGTGCGCCGCTCGACGGCGCGCTAGCGGAGGCGGATCGGGCCGCTCAGTACCGGATCGCTCAGTACCGGATCGCGTCGATGACCTTGACCCGCACGGCCACGATCGCGGGCACGAGACCGGCCAGCGCGCCGACGAGGGTCGCCGCGCCGAGACCGAGCAGCGCCGCCTCCGCCGGGAACGGCGGGATGTCCTCGATGCCGTTCTGCTGGACCCAGTCGACGGTGATCGGGTTGGTGACCAGGATCACGGCGATCGCGACTCCGACGACGCCGGCGACGACCGTCGCGACCACGCTCTCCATCATGATCGAGAAGAAGATGCGGCCCGAGGAGGCGCCGAAGCTGCGCCGGATGCCGATCTCGCGGATGCGCTGCCGCACGGTCACGAGGGCGATGTTGAGCAGCCCCAGCGCACCGAGCGCCAGGACCAGTCCGGCGACGCCTCCGATCACCCAGGTGAGCACGGCGAACGGATCGCTGTCGTAGGCGAGGTAGTCCTGGCGGCTCACATCGGCGTCGACGCCGGGGCCGAGCGCCGCGGCGATGTCGCGCTGCACCGCCTGGGCGAGATCGTCCGCGATGTCGAGCGGCACCCACATCTCGTAGGTGGGCGTCGCTCCTCCGCCGAACTGGTCGTCGGCCGGCGTCTGCTCGGCGATCCCCGCGTACGCGTCGACGAGCATCATCATGGACGGCTCGGTCTCCCACTGCGACGCAGGAGTGACTCCCACCACCACCGCTGTGGTGTCGCCCTCGGATCCCAGCAGGCTGAGCGTCGGGTGCGTCCCGGGATCGGGCCGCCCGAGCCTGTCCCACATGATCTCGTTCACCGTCACGGCGGGCGCGAACCGGCGCTCGTCGCGCTCGGTGAACCACGCGCCCTCCTCCATCTCGAGGCGGTGCATCTCGGCGTAGGGCTGGTCGACCGCGGTCACCGGGACGTCGACGGCCCCGTCCGAGAACTGCACGCGCGTGGAGCCGTAGGTGGTGCGGCTCGCGTAGGTGATGCCGTAGCGCTCCAGCACCTTCTTCCACGCCGTCTCCAGGGCCTCCGCGTCGACGACGCCCTCCGGCCCCGTGGCGTAGGCGCTCACGTACAGACTGGCCGGACGGCCGCTCGAGCGCTCCATCTGCTCGACGTTCGCCTGCCGGGCGATGCCGCCCGCCGCGACGACTCCGGTGAGCGCGGCCACGGCCACCGCCACTCCGATCAGCGAGAGCAGCACCCGGCCGCGGTGGATCCGCAGCTCGGTCCAGGCCTCGACGATCGCGCCCGCGACGCCGATCAGGCCGCGCATCAGAGCACGCCCTCGGGGCCGGCGGCGGGAGCGACGGCCGGATCGACGGCGCCGGTCGGAGCGACGGCGACGGCCGGAGCGACGGCAGCCGCGTGCGCGGGCACGCGCTCGTGCAGCGTGCCGGCCGAGGACGCCGTGCCGAGACGACCGTGATCGAGCCGGTAGTGCCGCTCCGCCCGGGCGGCGATCGCCGGGTCGTGCGTGATGGTCACCAGTGCGGAGCCGGATTCGCGGGCGATCTCGTCGAGCAGGCTCATCACGGTCTCCCCCGTGTCGGTGTCGAGTGCGCCGGTGGGCTCGTCGGCGAGGATCAGCCGCGGCCGGCGCACGAGGGCTCGGGCGATGGCGATGCGCTGCTGCTCGCCGCCCGACATGCGGCCGGGCATCGAGTCGACGCGGTGCCCGAGACCGACGCGCTCCAGCATCTCGGCGGCGAGGTCGCGGCGGCGCCAGAACTCGCGCCCGGTCGCGTACAGCAGCGGCGTCATCACGTTCTCGCGGGCCGTGCGGCCGTCGAGCAGGTTGAACTGCTGGAAGATGAAGCCGATGCTGCCGCCGCGGATCCGCGCGCGCGCCCGGGCCGACAGGGTCTCGGTCGGCACCCCCTCGAGGAGCATCCGCCCGTCGGTCGGCTCGTCGATGAGTCCGAGGATGTTCAGGAGCGTCGACTTGCCGGATCCGCTCCGGCCGACGACCGAGACGTGGTCGCCCTCGCCGACCTCGAGGTCCACCCCGTCGAGGATCGTGAGCGGCTCCGCGTCGGGCAGGGGCACGACCTTCCGGATCCCCTCGAGCCGGAGGATCGTCACGGGCAGAACACCGAGCCGTCGGGGTTGGCGACGCACTCGCCCGACTCGAGGCCGGGGTCGACGGCGGCGGCACCCGGCACGAACTGCAGCAGCTCCACACCCTCGTCGACCCCGCCGGTGATCTCGACGTTGACGCCGTCGGTGAGGCCGAGGGTGACGGGGATCTCCTCGGTCGAGCCGTCCTCGGCCAGGCGGAAGACGACTCCGGACTCGGCGGTGCCCTCGACCGCCGTGGTCGGCACGACCAGCACGTTCTCGGCGAGGCCGCCCGCGAGCGTGACCGAGGCCGCGAGGCCCGGGAACACCGTGACCTCGGCGGGCACCTGGCAGCGGAAGCTCGTCCCGGAGCCGGTGGCTCCGGCCTCGCCGGTACCGGCGCCCTCGGTGCCCTCTCCGGCCAGCGGAGTGGTGATCGTGAGCCCCGTGCAGGCGAACGCGGCGGGACCGCCGGTGATCGCGACCTGCGCCTCCGTCGGCCGGTCCTGGATCCGGTAGAGCTGCTGGGCGTCGATGGTGCCGGTGACGGAGTAGCTGGGCGGAGCGACCTGACCGGTCACCTCGCCGACCGTCACGGCCTGGTCGTGGATGACGCCGAGCGCGCTGAGCACGCCCGCCGCCTCGGCGTAGACCCGCTCGAAGCGGACCGCGGGCGGGGGCTGCGAGACGCTGACGGTGCCGTCGGCGGCCGTCGTCTCGACCGGCTCGCGAACGGTCTCGACGCGGATGTCGTAGACGAGGTCGCCCTTCGCGACGGTCGCGCCCTGCTGGATGTAGACGTCGTCGACGGTGCCGACGGCGGTCGCCTTCAGCGGCACGGCGGGGTCGGCGGCGACGGTGCCCTGGAGCTCCAGGTCGTTGGTGACGGTGCCGCGCGCGACGGCCACGACGGGCTCCGTCAGCTCGCCGGTCGGGACCGTCGGATCCGCCTCGGCCGAGGCGTCCGGGAAGAAGGCGATCTTCACGAGCGCGACACTCGCCGCTCCGATGATCACCATCCACACGATCGGGAACACCCAACGTCGAACCGCACTCATCTCGTCCCCCGGCTCCGCGCGACAGCGCACTCGGCGCTCCCCCCGTGGGGCACCGAGGTGAACCTTACCCAGGGCTCGCGGCGGCGGTGCCGCGTTGCGACATCCGGTGCCGCGGAGTCATCCCTGAGGAGGAGGGAGGGGGACTCCGAGCTTCTCGAGGACGCCCGCGAGGCGCCGGGCGCGAGTCGCCTCGGCCTTCGCGCCCTCGACCGCGGCGACGTGCGCCTTGCGCGCGCTCGGGGACAGCGCCGCGAAGCGCTCGGTCAGCCCGGCCGCCTCCAGGGCTCGCGCGAGGTCCTCGGGCACCGCCACCTCGCGCGGAGCGGTGTCGAGCTCGATCTCGACCTCGAGGGCGTCGCCGCCCGCGATTCCCGTGGCGGCGCGCTTGTCGGCCGAGAAGGGGACGAGCGCCCTGCCGCCCATCACTCCCACCGTGCTGCGGTACTCGAACCCGTTCACGACGACGCGGACCGCCGGCCGTCCGCCTCCGCCCAGGGCCGCGATGACCTCGGGCGGGACCTCGATGCCGGTGTTGCGGCCGATCTGGTGCATCGTCGTCGAGAAGCGCATGGCCCGAGGATGGCAGAGCCCTCGACGACAGGCCAGACGTGCTCGGGCTCAGTCCTGCGCCCGGTCCGCCTGCTCCCGGTCGAGGGCCGGGCCGAGTGCGGTCCGGACCGCGTCGACGGTCATCCGCCCGTCGGGATCGAGCCGGGTGAGCATCCGCGCCATGATGTCGGCGAGCTGCGGGATCTGCTCGGGGTCGAGCGGGTCGATGACATCGGCGAGCACCGTCGCCACGTGTCCGGGCGCGGTCTCGACGAGCTTCGCCAGACCCTGCTCGGTGAGCACGGCGTTCGTCGCCCGGCCGTCGGTCGGGCAGGGGCGCCGCTCGAGGTAGCCCCGGGAGACGAGCCGCGTGACGACGTGCGAGAGGCGCGGCAGCGTGGCGTTGGTGCGGGTCGCGAGGGTCGTCATGCGCAGGGTCCGGTCGGGGGCGTCCGAGAGCATCGCGAGGGTCATGTACTCGAAGTGGGTCAGGCCCGCCTCGCGCTGGAGCTGCTGGTCGAGCGCGCCCGGGAGCAGCTCGACGACGGCGATGAAGCGGATCCACGCGCCCAGCTGCTCGGAGGTGAGCCAGCGGGGCTCGGACGGGGTCGAGGACATGGGCGCGAGTCTACACGATTCGTTGAAGCGACAACCTTTTGCCTCGATCCGGCGTCAGATGACGTCGTCCGACAGCGCGATCGGATTGCCGAACCGGTGGTTCGTGATCGAGATCGACTGCTCGCGGAGGAACGGCAGCAGCTCCACGCGGCCCGAGGGGGTGACGGGGTTCGCGAAGATCGCGACGTCCGGAGCGCCGCCGAGTGCCTCGGCGAGCGCCGACGCGAGCGGGATCCTCGACCCGTCGGCCCGCTGCAGCGGGATCGGCTTGCCGGTGCTGCCGCGCGTCAGGCCGGTGACCACGTCGGTGAAGGAGCGTGTCGCGTTCCGCGCGTCGACGGTCGCCGCCGTGTCCGGCCCGACCGAGGGCCCGGTCCGGCCCTGCGGACCGGCGAAGGCGTCGACCCGGTCCGACACGATGTCGCCGACGATGCGGATGCGCGACGCCGTGATGCGCCCGGCCGCCGCGCGCGCCAGCCACTGCGCGTCGGACTCCACGACCACCTTCGGCACCAGTCCGGCCATCTCGGCCAGCTCGTCGCCGCCGAGCATCTCGAGCACGCGCGGCGGCAGCGGGATCGACGTCGAGATGTCCATCCGCGACCGCGTCAGCAGGCCCGCGGCCACCACCCGGAGCAGCTCCCCCAGGTCGCCGCCGTCGGCCAGGCGCAGCGCGATCGGCACCCGCAGGTAGCGGAACAGGTTCCGCTCCACGCCGATCTTCGAGATGTCCGTCACCACTCCGAACTCCGTCGACCAGGCCAGCTGGTCCGAGAGCGCGGAGCGGCGCAGCAGGTCGAACTGCTCGTACTGCAGCGACGACTGCGCGGCCTCGATGAACTGGCGGGCGCGGTCGTCCAGTCCGCGCAGGTGCAGCGTCGAGGACGGGCGGGCGGGCGAGGGCTTCCACGACCCGAGGCCGATCAGGTGGTTCGGGCCGCCCGCCTTCGAGCCGCCGCCGACCGACGAGCGCTTCCAGCCGCCGAAGGGCTGCCTGCGCACGATCGCGCCGGTGATCCCGCGGTTGACGTACAGGTTGCCCGCCTCGACCGAGTCGAGCCAGAGGGCGAGCTCGTCGGAGTGCAGGGAGTGCAGCCCGGCGGTCAGCCCGTAGTCGGTCGCGTTCTGCATCCGGATCGCGTCCTCGAGCGTCATCGCGTGCATGATCCCGAGCACCGGTCCGAAGAACTCGGTGAGGTGGAAGTAGCTGTTCTCGCCGACCCCCTCGCGGACGCCCGGCGACCAGAGCCGGCCCGTGCCGTCCAGGCGGCGCGGCTCGACGAGCCAGGACTCCCCGCCGCCGAGGGTGGTGAGCGCGTGGGCGAGCTTGCCGGTCGGCGCCTCGATCAGCGGGCCCATCGCCGCCGCGGGGTCGTCGGGGTACCCGACGCGGAGCGACGTGACCGCGTCGACGAGCTGCGCGCGGAACCGCTTCGAGCGGGCGACCGAGCCCACGAGGATCACCAGCGAGGCGGCCGAGCACTTCTGGCCCGCGTGGCCGAAGGCGCTCCTCACGATGTCGGCCACCGCGAGGTCGTAGTCGGCGTGCGGAGTGACGACGATCGCGTTCTTCCCGCTCGTCTCGGCGACCAGCGGCAGATTCGGGCGCCAGGAGCGGAAGAGCTTCGCGGTGTCGTACGAGCCGGTGAGGATCACGCGGTCGACCAGCGGATCGGTGACGAGGGCGCGGCCGAGGGACTCCTCGTCGAGGTCGACGAGGGCGAGCAGGTCCTGCGGGACCCCGGCGTCCCACAGCGCCTCGACCAGGACGGCGGCCGAGCGGCGGGCCTGCGGGGCGGGCTTCAGCACGACTCCGGACCCCGCGGCGAGCGCCGCGAGCACCGAGCCGGCCGGGATCGCCACCGGGAAGTTCCACGGCGGTGCGACGACGGTGACCCGGGCGGGCACGAACGTGGCACCGGTGATCGCGTCGAGCTCGCGCGCCCGGGTCGCGTAGTAGTGCGCGAAGTCGATCGCCTCCGAGACCTCGGGATCGCCCTCGGCGAGGGTCTTGCCCGTCTCGGAGGCCATGACCTCGAGCAGGCGGTCGCGGTTGGCGGCGATCGCGAGCCCCGCGCGGTCCAGGATCGCGGCGCGGTCGTAGCCCAGGCGCTCTCCCCAGCGCTCGGCGCGGCGGCCGACCGCGCGCAGGAGCTCCTGCAGCGCCTCGGGCGAGGTGATCCGCGCGGCGTCGGCGGTCGCGGTGCCGATCGTCGAGGCGGCGATCCGGTCGGTGATCAGGCGGGCCCAGCGGCGGTTGCCGGGCAGGGACGGATCCGTGTCCGGCTCGTTGCGGAAGCCAGCGGTCGCCGCGGCGGCACTCGATCCTCGGCTGAGCCCGAGCACGGCCTGGGTCAGCCCCTCCGCCGCCGGATCCAGCGCGTGCTCGCCCGCGCCCGCGTGCTCCTGCACGAGGCGCAGTCCCGAGCCGGAGGACCATTCGCGCAGTCGGTCCTGGGTGCGGTTCGGACGCGGCACGCGGTCGTCGAGCGCCTCGAGCGAGACGCGGAAGCGCTCGAGCTCGCGCTGGAACACGGCCTCGTCCTCGAGCTCGAACACCGCCGAGAGGAAGTTCTCGGGGCTCGAGTTCTCCTCCAGGCGCCGGATGAGGTACGAGATCGCGACGTCGAACTCGCCCGGGTGGACGACGGGCGTGTAGAGCAGCAGGCGCCCGACGTCCTCGCGGATCGCGCGCGCCTGTCCCGTCGCCATGCCCAGCAGCATCTCGATGTCGACCGCGTCGACCACTCCGCGGTCGTTCGCGAGGAGCCAGGCGAACGCGACGTCGAAGAGGTTGTGCCCCGCCACTCCGATCCGCACCGCGTCGGTGCGCTCCGGGTCGAGCGCCCACTCGAGCACGCGCTTGTAGTTCGTGTCGGCCTCGGCCTTGCTGCCGACCGTCGCGAGCGGCCAGTCGTGGATCGCCGCATCGACCCGCTCCATCGGCAGGTTCGCGCCCTTCACGACGCGCACCTTGATCGGCGCTCCGCCCCGGGCCCGCCGGGCGGCGGCCCAGGAGGTGAGCCGCTGCAGCACGCCGAGGGCGTCGGGGAGGTAGGCCTGGAGCACGATGCCGGCCTCGAGCTCGAGGAGGTTCGGGTGGTCGAGCAGGCGCTGGAAGACGGCGACCGTCAGGTCGAGGTCGCGGTACTCCTCCATGTCGAGGTTGATGAAGGTGGGGGTCGGGCTCATCGCCGCGGCCTCGTAGAGCGGAGTCAGCCGCTCGACGACCCGCTCGACGGCGTCCTCGAACGCCCACATCGACAGCTGGCTCGCGATGCTCGAGACCTTGATGCTGACGTAGTCGACGTCTTCGCGCTCGAGGAGCCTCCGGGTGCCCTCGAGCCTGCGCAGCGCCTCGCGCTCGCCGAGCACCGCCTCGCCGAGGAGGTTCAGGTTCAGCCGGTCGCCGCCCTCGCGCAGCTTCGCGATCGAGGCGCCGAGCCGGGCGTCGGAGGCGTCGACGACCAGATGCGCGACGAGCTGCCGCAGCACGCGCCGCGCCGCCGGCACGACGACCCACGGGAGCACGGGTCCGACCGCTCCCCCGGTGGCGACGGCCGCGCGCAGCCAGGAGGGGAGGAACGCGGGGGTCCTGGAGGTGAGCGCCGACAGGTTCTCCGCGGCGACCGAGACGTCCTCCGGTCGTGCGACGCCGTCGACGAAGCCGACGGTGAAGTCGAGGCCGTCGGGGTCCTGCAGCACACCGGCGAGTCGCAGCGCGGCCGGATCGGGCTCGAAGGCGCGGCTGCGCTCGAGCCAGCGCCGCGCCAGCGTCTCGACGCGCACGATCATCGGCTCGGGGTCGTTCCCGGGTACGGCTGGGGACTCCGACTGCTCCATGCCACGAGGCTATGCCCGAGTCGGCATGCAGGCGGTGCGTGTCGTCGCGCCTCTGGGAAGACTCCCGAACCCGGGCCCGTCCGGTGGACGCCGGAGCGGGCGCGCGGGACGATGGGCGCACCCGACCGCTCCCGCTCCTGATCGGAGATCCGATGGATCCGCTGCCCGTCCCGCAGGGCGCGATGATCGCCGCCCAGGCCCTCATCGACAGCACCGCCGCGTTCGACGGGGAGGCGACCGGGCCGATGAACCGCGCCGTGCTCGAGCGCGCCCTCAGCCCCATCGAGGAGGGCGTGGTCGACCTCGACGGCGTGGTCGTGCCGACGGCGTCCGATGTCGCCGGCGCCTCCGTCATCTGCCTGACCTGGCTGACCGGCCGGCTCGCGGAGTCGAGCGGACGCTCCACGGAGGAGATCCTGTTCTCCCTCCGCGAGTTCGTCGCGGAGGCGCTGCGCACCGACGACGCCTGAGCGGCTCCGGACTCGCGCCCCGCCGCCGGGCCGACCACACTGGCCTGCATGGCGCGAAGCACAGCCCGACGCGATCGGCACCGTCCCCGCGACGCTCAGGTCCGCGAGCGCAGCGGCACCGCGCCGGGTCCCCGCACCCCGCTCACCCCGTCCGACGCCGCGGTCGACGTGGTCGTCGTCGGCGCGGGGCACAACGGGCTCGTCGCCGCGGCCTACCTCGCGCAGGCGGGGCTCGACGTCCTCGTCCTCGAGCGGAGCGAGCACACGGGCGGCGCCGCCGTGTCCGAGTCCCCGTTCCGCGGCGTGGAGGCGCGGCTCAGCCGCTACTCGTACCTGGTGAGCCTCCTGCCGCGCGCGATCCTGGACGACCTGCGGATCGACGTGCCACTCGTGCGCCGCCGCTACTCCTCCTACACGCCGGATCCCAGCGACCCGACGCGCGGCCTGCTGGTCGACACCCAGGACCGGGAGGCGACCGCCGCCTCCTTCGCCCGGCTGGGTTCGCCCGAGGACGCCGAGCCGTTCGCCGAGTTCTCGCGCCGCACCGGCCGGATGGCCGCGGCACTCTGGCCGACCCTCACCCAGCCGCTCCTGCGCCGGAGCGAGGCGCGGCGGCTGGTCGGCGACGACTCCGCCTGGCGCGCGATGATCGAACGGCCGATCGGCGAGGTCATCGAGCGGAGCATCGCGAACGACCTCGCGCGCGGCGTCCTGCTGACCGACGCGCTCATCGGCACCTTCGCGGGCGCCGCGGACGCGGACCTCGCGCAGAACCGCTGCCTGCTCTACCACGTGATCGGCCAGGGCACCGGCGACTGGGACGTCCCCGTCGGCGGGATGGGCTCCGTCTCGGGCGCCCTGGACCGGGCCGCGCGGGACGCCGGAGCGAGGATCCTGACCGGCGCCGAGGTGACCGCGATCGGGGCCGACGGCGAGGTCGTCTACCGCCGCGGTCCGCGCAGCCGCCGCGTCCGCGCTCGGCACGTGCTCTCGAACGTCGCGCCGTTCGTACTCGACGCCCTGATGGGCGGCACGTCCGGAGTCGGAGCGGAGCGCCCCGAGGGATCGCAGGTGAAGGTCAACCTGGTGCTGCGGCGCCTCCCGCGGCTGCGCGACGAGAGCGTCGCGCCCGAGGCGGCCTTCGGCGGCACCTTCCACGTGAACGAGGGCTGGGACGCGCTCGAGACCGCCCACACCGCGGCGGCGAAGGGGCGCACCCCCGAGCCGATCCCGTGCGAGATCTACTGCCACTCCCTCACCGACCCCTCGATCCTCTCGCCCGAGCTCGCCGCCTCGGGCGCGCACACCCTCACCGTCTTCGCCCTGCACACCCCCGATCGCTGGCTGACCGCCGAGAACAACGCGGCGACCCGCGAGCGCCTGCAGGAGGAGATCCTCGACTCGATCGACTCGGTGCTCGCCGAGCCGATCCGCGACCTGCTGCTGCGGGACGCCGACGGCGAGCCCTGCATCGAGACGCGCACCACGCACGACCTCGAGCAGAGCCTCGGCCTGCCCGGCGGCAGCATCTTCCATGGACCGCTGTCGTGGCCCTTCGCCGAGGACGACGACCCGCTCGACACCCCCGCCCAGCGCTGGGGCGTCGCGACCGCCCATCCCCGCGTCCTCGTCTGCGGAGCGGGAGCGCGTCGCGGCGGCGGCGTCTCGGGGCTCGGCGGGCACAACGCCGCGATGGCGGTGCTGGAGGAGCGCGGCGCGTAGACGTCACGGCCCGTTCAGTGGCCGCGGTGGTCCTGGATCGTCATCCGGGGGCCGTGGCGGGGCTTCCTCGCACCGCTGCAGCCGATCAGCCGGATGATGCGCTGACGGTGCCCGCGCCACGGCTCGAGCAGATCCAGCATGCCGTCGTCGTCGACGCCCAGCCGCCCCGTCAGAGCGAAGCCCACGGCAGCGGCGAGGTGGTAGTCGCCGACGCTGACCGCGTCGGGATCGCCGTGCGCCCGCATCATGACCTCGGCCGCCGTCCAGACGCCGATGCCGGGGACCGAGCGCAGCCGCGACTCGACCTCCGCTCCCCCGCGGCCGAGCGAGAGGGTGCGCTCGAGGCCCGGAGCGACGAGCGCGGCGGTCAGCAGCGTGCGCGAGCGCCGCGGATCGACGCCGGCGCGGTGCCACTCCCACGAGGGGATGCGGCGCCACTGCTCGACCGTGGGCGCCACGTGGAGGGCGACGGGGCCCGGAGCGACCTCGCCGTAGCGGCGCACGAGCGTGCGGTAGGCGCGCCACGCCTCCGTGCTGGTGACCTTCTGCTCGAGGATCGAGGGCGCCAGCATCTCGAACACCAGCCCGGCGCGGGCGAGCCGCAGGCCCTCGACCCGGCGCAGCACCTCGGCGAGCGGTTGGTGGGAGGAGAGGTCGAGCCCGCTCCAGTCGTCGCCGTGACCCAGCAGCTCCGGCACCTGGTCGATCAGCCACTCGGCGCCCTCGCCCCAGGCGCGAGCGTGCACGGCGCCGTCCGCCGCCTGCACGAGGTGGAGGGTGCCCGCGCCCCGGGGCGTGCGGAACGCCTTCCAGAACCCGGAGGCGTCGATCAGCATCGTCGGGTCGCCCGTGCCGCGCAGCAGCGTCCGCACGGTGAGCGCGAGGCTCACCGGCACGGCCGGCGCGTAGACCGTGGCCCGGGCGGGCACGGGAGCGGGAGGGGCGGAGGTCACGCAGCGATGGTAATCGCGCCCTCCGACAGAGCCTCCGGGGGTGCATCGGGGCTCGCCTCGAAAGCGCCTCCGGCGACCCCGCCCGGCGTTCCTCCGGTGACAGGTCTTCGGAGCCGCGGCCCCGCCGGATTGGACCAGGACCGATGACCACATGCGCAATCTTTTCTCTCCGATTCCGCTGGTCAGAGGTGCATTCCCGGGCGTAGCTTCACGCTGTCGCGACGGCGCGTTGAGTCGTCCGGCATCCCGCCTATCACTGGAGATGCGCACATGTTCGACACTTCCTTCATCCGCAACGCGATCGTCAAGAGCTCGGAGACCGCTCTCGACCGTCGCCGCTTCTTCGAGGCCACCGGCATCGCCGGCCTGGGCATCGGAGCGGCCGCCCTCGCCGCCCCCGCGGCCTCCGCCGAGGAGGTCGCTGCCAGCGGCCCCAGCGACGCCTCGATCCTCAACTTCGCCCTCAACCTCGAGTACCTGGAGGCCGAGTTCTACCTCCGCGCCGTCTACGGCACCGGCCTCGGCGGCTCCGACGTGACCGGAAAGGGCACCCCCGGCGGCGTCATCGGCGGCCGTCCCGTGCAGTTCAAGACCCCGTGGCTCAAGAGCTTCGCCACCGAGGTCGCGAACGACGAGAAGGCGCACGTCAAGTTCCTCCGCGCCGCGCTGGGCACGGCCGCGGTCGCGCGCCCCGCGATCGACCTGAAGGCCAGCTTCAACGCCGCCGCAGCCGCGGCCGGCGTGATCCCGGCCGGCGGCACGTTCGACCCCTTCGCGAGCGAGGCCAACTTCCTGCTCGGCGCCTTCGTCTTCGAGGACGTGGGAGTGACGGCGTACAAGGGCGCCGCGCCGCTCATCCAGTCGAAGACGTACCTGGACGCCGCCGCAGGCATCCTCGCGGTGGAGGCGTACCACGCGGGCGCCATCCGCTCGGCCATCTACGCGGCCGACCTGTCCGACCCGGCGAACAAGCTCTCGAACGCGCGCGACAGCCTCGACGGCACGAGCGACCTCGACCAGGGAGTGAAGGTCGACGGGCAGACGAACATCGTCCCCACCGATAAGAACTCGATCGCCTTCAGCCGGACCCCCGGCGAGGTCCTGAACATCGTGTACCTCACCCCCAAGGCCTCGCGCGTCGGAGGATTCTTCCCCCGCGGCGTCAACGGCACCCTGAACACCAGCAAGGCCAACTAGCTCGGCACGCGACGGGCCCTTCCTCGAGGCGGCGAGGAGGGGCCCGTCGTCGCGTCCGGGACCCGGACCGGCGAGCGGGGTGCGCCGGTCGCTCCGTCGTCCTCTACTCTGAGCGGGTGAAGATCGGGATCCTGACCTCCGGGGGCGACTGCCCCGGCCTCAACGCCGTCATCCGCGGTGCCGTGTACAAGGGCATCAAGGTGTACGACCAGGAGTTCGTGGGCTTCCGCGGCGGCTGGCGAGGGGTGGTCGACGGCGATCTGATGCCGCTCGAGCGCTCCGACATCCAGGGCATCGCGAAGCAGGGCGGCACGATCCTCGGCACGAGCCGGACGAACCCCTTCGAGGGCCCCAACGGCGGCCCCGACAAGATCGCCGCGATGATGGAGAGCAACGGCATCGACTCGATCATCGCGATCGGCGGCGAGGGCACCCTCGCCGCGGCGAAGCGACTGACCGACGCGGGCCTCAAGATCGTCGGCGTCCCGAAGACCATCGACAACGACCTGGGCGCCACCGACTACACCTTCGGCTTCGACACCGCCGTCGGCATCGCGACCGACGCGATGGACCGCCTCCGCACCACCGGCGACTCGCACGGTCGCTGCATGGTGGCCGAGGTCATGGGCCGCCACGTCGGCTGGATCGCGCTGCACTCCGGCATGGCCGCGGGCGCGCACGTCATCCTCATCCCCGAGAAGCGCACCTCGATCGACCAGATCGTCGAGTGGGTGCAGAGCGCGCAGGACCGAGGGCGCGCCCCGCTCGTCGTCGTCGCCGAGGGCTTCTCCCTCGACACCATGGACGACGCCCACTCCGAGCGCGGGCTCGACGCCTTCGGCCGCCCGCGCCTGGGCGGCATCGGCGAGATGCTCGCCCCGATGATCGAGGAGCGCACGGGCATCGAGACCCGCGCGACCACGCTCGGCCACATCCAGCGCGGAGGAACGCCCACGGCGTTCGACCGGGTCCTCGCGACCCGCCTGGGCATGGCCGCGATCGACTCCGTCGTCGCCGAGCACTGGGGCCGGATGGTCGCCCTGCGCGGCACGGACATCTACCACGTCGGCTTCGCCGAGGCCCTCGGCACCCTCAAGACCGTCCCGGACGCCCGGTACGAGGAGGCGCGCACGCTCTTCGGCTGAGCGGCGCGCCCCTCGGGCGACTCAGCCCTTCGCACCGTCCGGCGTCGCCGTGGCGACGATCTGCGCGCGGCCCAGCGTGTGGAAGTGGACGTTGAAGCCCAGGATCGCGGGCGTCGACTCCGGATCGAGGTCGAGCCGCTCGACGTCGAGAGCGTGCACGACGAAGAAGTAGCGGTGCTCGCGGTCCGGCGGTGCCGCTCCGATGAACTGGCGCAACCGCATCTCGTTGGGCAGCGTCTGCGCCCCGGGCGGCAGGAGCTCGAAGCCGGCGGCGCCGGCGCCGGTCGGCAGCTCGGCCGTGTCGGCGGGCAGGTTGTAGAGCGCCCAGTGCCAGAAGCCGGAGCCGGTCGGCGCATCGGGATCGAAGACCGTCACGGCGAAGCTCTTCGTCTCCTCGGGCGCTCCCGACCAGGCCAGGTGCGGCGAGACGTCCTCGCCGCCCGAGCCCTCGCCGTAGTGGCGGGGATCCAGCGGGGCGCCGTCGGTGATGTCGTCGCTGGTCAGCGCGAAGGACGGCACCTCCCCGAGGCGGGCGTAGGGGTCGTAGTTCCAGTCGGACATCGGGTTCTCCGTTCGGACGGGGCGACCCGCGATCGCGGGCCCTCTCCAGCGTACGAACGCCCGCGACGAGGGCCAGGGCTTGCGGAGCGGGTGCTCAGGAACCGAGGTAGCGGCCGGGCCGGTGGTTGAAGGCGAGCACGAGGTTGAGCACCACGACGCCCGCGGCCGAGATCAGCACGTTCACCGGCGGCACGACGAGCAGCGCCGCGACCACCACGCACGCGTCCAGCGCCATCATCACGTAGCCGGCCCGCCAGCCGAGCCGCTCCTGCGCGATCAGCGCGACGATGCTGAAGCCGCCCAGGCTCGAGCCGTGCCGGAAGAGGATCAGCAGCCCGATGCCCGCGAGCACGTCGCCCGTGATCACTCCGTAGACCGGCTCGATGCTGAGGGTGCCGAAGGCGAGCGGGTGCAGCCCCGCCAGCACCGAGACGAGCACGATCGAGAACATGGTGCGCAGGGTGAAGCGCCAGCCCTTCTTCCACAGCGACAGCGCGAGGAACGGGATGTTGACGACCACCAGGATGACGCCGAACGGGATCGGCAGCGGATAGCCCAGCAGCAGCGCGAGCCCCGCGGTGCCGCCCGTCACCGCCTCGCTCGCGCGCAGGAGGAACAGGCCCAGCGAGACGACGAACGCCCCGGTCACGAGTCCGAAGACGTCCTCGATCCGGGAGTGCGGCACGGTGGCGGAGGCGTCGGTCACCCGCCGATGCTGCCACAGCCGTGTTGCGGAGCCGTTTCGCGCGGTGGCGACGCCTCGTAGGATGTGCCGGTGCTGCCGAAGATCCTGCTGTTCTACCGCTTCGTGCCGCTCGCCGACCCCGAGGCGATCCGCCTGTGGCAGCGCGAGCTGTGCGAGTCGCTCGGGCTGCGCGGTCGGCTGATCGTCTCGAAGGACGGCCTGAACGGCACACTCGGCGGCGAGATGGGCGCGCTGAAGAAGTACGCCCGCCGGACGAAGGAGCATCCCGCGTTCCGCGGCATGGACGTGAAGTGGAGCGCCGGCACCGGGCTCGACGAGGACGGCGCCAGCCTCGACTTCCCCGGTCTCTCGGTCAAGGTGCGCGACGAGATCGTCTCGTTCGGCGCACCCGACGAGCTGCGGGTCGACGAGGACGGCGTCGTCGGCACCGGGACGAGGCTGCAGCCCGACGAGCTCGACGCGCTGGTCGCCGAGCGCGACGACGTCGTCTTCTTCGACGGCAGGAACTCCTTCGAGGCCGAGATCGGCCGCTTCGACGGCGCGGTCGTCCCGGGGGTCGCGAGCACGCGCGACTTCGTCGAGCAGCTCGACTCCGGGGTCTACGACCACCTCAAGGGGCGCCCGATCGTGACGTACTGCACCGGAGGCATCCGCTGCGAGGTGCTCTCGAGCCTGATGACCGCGCGCGGATTCGGCGAGGTGTACCAGCTCGACGGCGGGATCGTCCGCTACGGCGAGGCGCGACGCGACTCCGGACTCTGGCGCGGAGCGCTCTACGTCTTCGACGGCCGCGGCTCGCTGACCTTCTCGCCCGACGCCGAGGTGCTGGGGCGCTGCGCCGGCTGCGCCGCGCCGACCAGCCGGATGCGCAACTGCCTCGACCCCTCCTGCCGCACGCAGCTGGTGGTCTGCGGGGAGTGCGACGTCCTCGCCTGCGCGGCGCACGAGGGGGCCTCTAGGGTCGGGGCATGAGCATCGAAGCGCGCGGACGCACCCTCGTCGACCTCCACACCGACCCCGAGCTGCTGAGCGTGGTGAACGTCTGGGACGCCGTCTCGGCGACCACGATCGCCGCGCTCCCCGCGACCCGGGCGCTCGCCACCGCGAGCCACTCCATCGCCGCGTCCTTCGGCTACGAGGACGGCGAGCGGATCCCGCTGGACCTGCACCTGGGCGTGATCGCGCGCATCGTCGCCGCGGTCGAGGTCCCCGTCTCGGCCGACCTCGAGGCGGGCTACGGCGACGCCGGCGAGACCGTCCGCCGGGCGATCGAGGTGGGCGTCGTCGGCGCGAACCTCGAGGACCAGGCGAAGCCGCTCCCGGAGGCTCTGCGTGCCGTCGAGAAGGCGGTCGCGGCGGCCGAGGCCGAGGCGGTGCCCTTCGCGCTGAACGCCCGGACCGACGTGTTCCTGCGCGCAGGCGAGCGGAACCGCTCCGAGGTGCTCGCGGACGCCGTCGAGCGCGGCCGCGCCTACCTCGACGCCGGGGCCACCTGCTTCTTCGTGCCGGGACTCCTCCAGGACGCCGAGATCGAGGCGCTCGTCGCCGCGCTCGGCCGGCAGCGGATCAGCGTGATCGGCATCCCCGGGTCGCAGTCCCCCGCACGCTTCGAGGAGCTTGGCGTCGCCCGCATCTCGTACGGGCCGTGGACGCAGCGCGTGGCGCTGACCGCCCTGCAGGACGCGGCGAGCGCGCTCTACGCGGGCGGCTCGCTGCCCGAGGGGACGCGCGCGCTGAACTGAGCGATCGGGCGGACTGAGTGATCGGGCGGGACGGCGACCGCCTCCCGGGCGTAGCGTGGGCCCATGTACCGAGCCATCGTCGTCGAGCAGCATGACGCCTCCGACACCGACACCCCGAACCGCGCCGCGCTGATCGAGCGCGACGAACCCGATCGGTCGCACGGCGACGTGGTGATCGCGGTGGAGTACTCGAGCGTCAACTACAAGGACGCCCTCGCGCTCGCCGGGCGGCCCGGAGTCGTCCGCCGACCGCCGCTGGTGGCCGGGATCGACCTCGTCGGCACCGTCGAGTACGCGGACGGCACGGCGGCCGAGCGCTTCGACTCCGGCGACCGGGTCGTGCTCACCGGCGCCGGCCTCGGCGAGCGCGTGGACGGCGGGCTCGCCGAGCGCGCCCGGGTCGACTCCGCCTCGCTGCTGCGTCTGCCGGGGGCGATCTCGTCGGCCCGGGCCGGCGCGATCGGCACGGCCGGTTTCACCGCGATGCTGGCGGTGCTCGCACTCGAGAGGCACGGCGTCCGCCCCGGCTCCGGTCCCGTCCTGGTCACCGGCGCGGCCGGAGGGGTCGGCTCCCTCACCGTGGCCCTGCTCGCGCGCCTCGGCCACGAGGTCGTGGCGTCGTCGGGTCGAGCGGTCGAGGAGGGCGACTTCCTGCGCCGCCTCGGGGCCGCCGAGGTGATCGACCGCGCGGAGCTGCAGGAGGCGGGGAAGCCGCTGCAGTCCGAGCGCTGGGCAGGGGCGGTCGACTCCGTCGGCTCGCGCACGCTCGCGAACGTGCTCGCGCAGACCCGCTGGGGCGGCGCCGTCGCCGCGTGCGGACTCGCGCAGGGAGCCGACCTGCCGACGACCGTGATGCCGTTCATCCTGCGCGGAGTGACGCTCGCGGGCGTCAACTCGGTCGAGGCGCCGCGGAAGCTCCGCGAGGAGGCCTGGCGCCGGCTGGCGCACGACCTCGACCTCGAGCTGCTGGACGGGCTCACCTCGACGGTGTCGCTGAGCGGCGCGCTCGACATCGCCGGGGACGTCCTCGCCGGGAAGGTGCGCGGGCGCACGCTCGTCGACGTGCGGGCCTGATCCTCCGGCTCCCGATCGCACCGCGGCCGGTAACCGCGTCGAAACAGCGTCTGCGTAGGGTCGGCCCATGACCGCAGTCGACAAGAGCGCCGCCGGACTGGGCGAGCGCCAGTACCACATCGGGGTCGCACCGGGAGAGGTCTCGACCGTCGCCCTCCTCCCGGGCGACCCGTTCCGCGTCCCGATGATCGCCGAGTTCCTCGAGGACGTGCGCGAGGTCGCGCACAACCGCGAGCACCTCACGATGACGGGGACCTACAAGGGCCACCCGATCACCGCGACGAGCACCGGGATGGGCTGCCCCTCGACCGCGATCGCGGTGGAGGAGCTCGCGCGGGTCGGGGTGACCTCGTTCATCCGCGTCGGGAGCTCGGCAGCGACGCAGCGCGGCATCGAGCCGGGCGCGCTGCTGGTGAGCGAGGGGACGCTGCGCAACGACGGCACGACCGCGGCGTACGCGCATCCGGGTTTCCCCGCGGTGCCCGACCTGGCGCTCACCTCGGCGCTGCTGGAGGCCACGCGGGGGATCGGCGACCGGGAGGGAGTGCCGGTGCACTCCGGCATCAACGCGAGCGACGACGCGTTCTACGCCGAGACTCCCGAGTGGATCGCGACGCTCGAGCGGCACGGGGTGCTGAACGTCGAGATGGAGTCGAGCGCGCTGTACGTCGTCGCACGGCTGCGGGGGCTCCGGGCGGGCATGGTCTGCGCGTGCTCCAGCAACCTGGTCGACGGAGCGAGCCTCTACTCGGGCACGAAGGACCGGCTCGCGCAGGGCTGGCGACTGAGCATCGAGGCCGCACTCGAGACGGCGGTGCGGCTGAAGCTCTGAGGGCCGCTCGCGAGGCCGGAGCCGCTACTCGGCGGCCTCGGTGGCTCCGCTCGGCTCTGCGGAGGCGTGACCGACGGAGGAGTCGGGGCGCGGGGTGCGGGCGCGGGGCTTCGGGGCGGGCTTCTCCGGGGCGGGCGCCTCGGACGGCTCCGCGGAGGGCTTCGCCGTCGCCGGCTTCTTCGCAGCGGGCTTCCTCGTCGCGGCCGGCTTCTTCGCGGGCGCCTCCTCCTCCCCGATCGCCTCGGCCACGGCGGACGTCTCGGCCACCGCCTGCTGCGTGTCGAGCGACGCGTCCTCGGCGGGCGAGGCGGGCGGCACGGCCGGACGGTCGTCGTCGGCCGCGCCGACGGCCTCGGTCTCGCGGGCCGTGGCGGAGTCGTCGACCGCGGCGAGCCGGGCGGCGGCCTGCTCCGCCACCTCGGGCACCACGACCAGGTCGTCCGTCTCGATGATCGGGATCGCCGCCGTCGTCGGCCCGAGCTGCAGGGCCGCGATGAGCTCGGGAGCGTGCTTCGTGCTGATGATGAGGCGCGACCAGTCCTCGTCGACGAGGTCGAGCACGACGGCCGACGCGGTGCGCTTGATGAGCAGGAAGTCCTTGCCGCCGTGGAACTTCCACGTGCCGGCGGCGATGGTCAGCGGCACGGCGGTGCCCGGGGCGCGGATGCCGCGGACCCAGATCCAGGGATCCTCGGTGACGGTCGCGGAGCGGATGCTCGATCGGTCGATCACGACGTCGCCGCGGTGGAAGGCGAGCAGCCGCTCGGCCCTCGTCAGGCGCAGTTCGAGGCGGTCGGGGAGCACGGTCACGACGGGCATGCCTCTAGTCTGCCCCGAGTCGCGGTGCCGTCGGGGGAACGGATCGTGCGGCCGGTGCGACCATGGTGGGATGCCGATGGACCAGGAGGAGCTGCGCCGGCTCGACGCGCTGCTCGCCGAGCGCCAGGCCCAGGCGCGCAGCGAGGCCGTCCGGCTCGACGAGGCGCTGGCCGAGCTGCTGCTCGCGCGCGGCGACGGCACGGCCGACGACGAGCACGATCCCGAGGGCACCCCGCTCTCGGCGGAGTGGTCGCGGATGGCCGGAGTGCGCGACGCTCTGACGCGGTCCGAGCGCGAGCTGGCCGACGCCCGCCGCCGGGTCGGGCAGGGGGCCTACGGCGACTGCCTCCGCTGCGGTCGGCCGATCGGGGCCGACCGCCTCGCCGCCCGCCCGACGGCCGAGCTCTGCATCGACTGCGCCCGCCTCGCCGAGCGCGCCCGCTGACCCTCGAGCGCGGGCCACGGATCTGAGGGCGTGCACAGACGGCGGCTCGGGGAAGCGCGGCTGCGTCTGCGAGAGTTCGGAGGTTGTGCCGCCGTGCCCCCGCGGCCCGTCGCCCCCTCCGCGCTCCCCCTCCGCTCGAAAGGCCCCTCCCATGACCGAGACGTCGACCGATCGCGGCGCGACCGGCGCCCCTCCCGCCCCCGACCGGCGCGCGTGGCGCTCGCTGGTCGTCCTGCTGGCGGGCATGTTCATCGCGCTGCTCGACACCACGATCGTCAACGTCGCGCTGCCGACCATCCGCACCACCCTCGACGCCTCCGAGTCGACGCTGTCGTGGATCATCTCGGGCTACGCGCTCGCGTTCGGGCTCGCCCTCATCCCCTCCGGGCGCCTCGGCGACCGCTTCGGCCACAAGTGGGTCTTCGTCAGCGGAGTCGCGCTGTTCACTGTCGCGAGCTTCGCCTGCGGACTCGCCGCCGACGACCTGCAGCTCGTCATCGCGCGCGTCGTGCAGGGCCTCGCCGGCGGCATGTTCGTGCCGGCCGTCAACGCGTACATCCAGCTGCTCTTCCGCGGACCCGCTCGCGGCAAGGCCTTCGCGATCATGGGCGCCGTCCTCGGCGTCTCGTCGGCGCTCGGGCCGATCATCGGCGGACTGATCATCCAGGCGTTCGGTGACGAGAACGGCTGGCGCCTGGTCTTCTGGGTCAACCTGCCGATCGGCATCGTGACGCTGATCGCCGCGGCCCGCCTGCTCCCCGCCCGCCGCGAGCTCGAATCGGGCGATCGCGCACCGAGCGGAGGTGTCGACTGGCTCGGACTGGTGCTCGTGTCGGGCGGTCTGGTCGCCCTCCTCGTGCCGCTCATCCAGGGCGAGGACGAGGGCTGGCCGCTCTGGACGATCCTCTCGATCGTCGGCGGAGTCGTCCTGCTCGCGGCGTTCGGCGCCTGGGAGGTCCTGTACGTCCGCCGCGGCCGCACTCCGCTCGTGCCCCCGTCGCTGTTCCGGCACCCCGCCTTCACCGGCGGCGTGATCCTGGCGCTGGTCTACTTCGCGGCCTTCACGAGCATCTTCTTCACCATCTCGCTGCTCTGGCAGTCGGGCCTCGGGCACACGGCGCTCGAGTCGGGGCTCGTCTCGATCCCCTTCGCGATCGGCAGCATCATCAGCTCGTCGCAGAGCAACCGGATGACCGCGCGGCTCGGCCGCAACGTCCTCGTCATGGGCAGCGGTCTCCTCGCGATCGGCCTCGCCTGGGTGTGGCTCGTGCTCCTCACCGCGACTCCCGACTCGATCACCAACTGGCAGCTGCTCGCTCCGCTGCTGATCGCCGGGCTCGGCAACGGCTTCTTCATCGCCCCGAACGTCCAGTTCATCGTCGCGACCGTCGACCCGCAGGACGCGGGAGCGGCGAGCGGAGTGATCTCGGCCATCCAGCGCATCGGCTCGGCCGTCGGCATCGCCGTGATCGGCAGCGTGCTGTTCGGCGGGCTCGTCATCACCGGGCCGGACACCGTGGCGTCCGGATTCCTCGACGCCGCGGCGCCCGCCATGCTGCTCAGCACGCTGATGGCGATCGCGGCCTTCGCCCTGGTGTTCGTGCTGCCGAAGTCGGTCTCGCGCCGCTGAGACCGGAGGGGGCGGCTCGCGCCGTCCCCTCTACGGGCGTGCGGCCGCCGCCGCCTTCGCCGCGGCCGGCAGCGCGCCGACGATGCGGTCGATCGCCGCGTCGTCGTGCGCGGCCGAGACGAACCAGGCCTCGAACACCGACGGCGGGAGCGAGACCCCCGAGTCCAGCATCGAGTGGAAGAACGCCGGGTACCGGAACGCCTCCTGCGCCTGCACCTCGGCGTAGTCGCGGACGGGCCGGCCGAGGTCGGTGAAGACGAAGCTGAACAGGTTGCCCGCCGTCTGGACCGTGTGCGCCACGCCCTCGGCCGACAGCGCCGCGGACACCTCGCGCTGGAGCGTCGCCGCGGTCGCGTCGAGAGCGGCGTAGACCGCGTCGTCGGCGAGCTGCAGGGTGCGGATGCCCGCTGCGACGGCCACCGGGTTCCCCGACAGCGTCCCCGCCTGGTACACGGGGCCCAGCGGAGCGAGGTGGTCCATCACGTCCGCGCGGCCGCCGAGCGCGGCGACCGGCATGCCGCCTCCGATGACCTTGCCGAACGTGTAGAGGTCGGCGCGGTACGGAGTCTCGGACGCCCGGTTCTCGAGCCCCCACCAGCCGCCGGCGCTCACCCGGAAGCCGGTGAGCACCTCGTCCATGATGAGCAGCGAGCCGTTCGCGTGCACCAGCTGGGCGAGGGCCGCGTTGAAGCCCGCCTCGGGTGCGACGACGCCCATGTTCGCGGCCGCGGCCTCGGTGACCACCGCGGCGATCTCGGAGCCGCGCTCGGCGAGGACGGCGCGCACGGCGTCGAGGTCGTTGTAGGGCAGGACGATGGTCTGCGCGGCCGTCGCGGCCGTCACTCCGGCCGAGGCGGGCAGCGACAGGGTCGCCAGACCCGAACCGGCGTCGGCCAGGAGGCCGTCGGAGTGGCCGTGGTAGTGGCCCGAGAACTTGATCAGCAGGTCGCGGCCGGTGACGCCCCGAGCGAGGCGGATCGCGGTCATCGTGGCCTCGGTGCCCGTCGAGACGAGCCGCAGCTTCTCGAT
>NZ_LMNR01000001.1:623432-655352 GCF_001423045.1 Rathayibacter sp. Leaf296 | reverse complement strand
CCCCGCCGTGATCCGCGCCTCCACGAGCTCGGCGAGCTCGGTCTCGGCGGGCGTCGACGCGCCGAACGAGAGGCCGCGCGCGGCCGCCTCCTGCACCGCCGCGACGACCTCGGGGTGCGCGTGGCCGAGCACGGCCGGCCCCCAGGAGCAGACGAGGTCGACGTACTCGCGGCCGTCGGCGTCGGTGATGTGCGGACCCGACGCCGAGACCATGAAGCGCGGGGTGCCGCCGACCGAGCGGAAGGCTCGGACGGGCGAGTTCACGCCGCCGGGGATCGCGTGCCGGGCACGCTCGTACAGGGTGTCGTTCGCCGAGGTGGTCACGGATCCAGGGTACGCGGGCGGCCCGGGGCGCTCGGGCCGGACGCTCCCGTTCGGACGAGATGCCGAGCTTCGGTGGATCGCCGGCGATCAGCGCTTCAGCAGATCGCGAGCGATCAGCGCTTCAGCAGATCGCGAGCGATCAGTTCTTCAGCAGATCGCGAGCGATCAGCGCTTCAGCAGATCGCGCGCGATCTCGACCGCCCAGTACGTCAGCACGGCGTCGGCCCCCGCGCGGAGGATCCCCGTCACCGACTCGAGGATCGCGGGCTCGCGCGAGATCCAGCCGTTCGCGGAGGCGGCCTCGATCATCGCGTACTCCCCCGACACCTGGTACGCCCAGACGGGCACGTCCGAGACGGCGGCCACGTCGGCCAGCACGTCGAGGTAGCTCATCGCGGGCTTCACCATCACGACGTCCGCACCCTCGGCGAGGTCGAGGGTCGCCTCGCGGAGCCCCTCGCGGCGGTTCGCCGGATCCTGCTGGTACGTGCGGCGATCGCCCTCGAGAGTCGACTGGACCGCCTCGCGGAAGGGCCCGTAGAAGCTCGACGCGTACTTCGCCGAGTAGGCGAGGATCGCCGTGTCGAGGTGGCCCGACTCGTCGAGCGCCCCGCGGATCGCGCCGACCTGGCCGTCCATCATCCCCGAGAGGCCGAGCAGGTGGGAGCCCGCCTCGGCCTGGGCGAGGGCCATCTCCTCGTAGCGGAGGAGGGTCGCGTCGTTGTCGACCCGGCCGTGCTCGTCGAGCACCCCGCAGTGACCGTGGTCGGTGAACTCGTCCAGGCACAGGTCGGTCTGCACGACGAGCGCATCCCCGACCTCCTCGACGACCGCGCGGGTGGCGGCGTTGAGGATCCCGTCGGGGTCCGTCGCTCCCGAGCCGACCGCGTCGCGCGTGGTGGGCACGCCGAAGAGCATGACGCCGCCGAGACCGGCGTCGGCCGCCTCCGTCACCGCCCCGCGGATGCTGTCGAGCGAGTGGTGCATCACCCCGGGCATCGACCCGATCGATCGAGCCTCGGTGATGCCCTCCGCGACGAAGAGGGGGAGGACGAGCTGGGCCGGGTGGATGCGGGTCTCCTGCACGAGCCGGCGCATCGCCGGGGTGGTGCGGAGTCGCCGCGGACGGATGGCGGTCATGCCTCCAGCCTAATCCGGCGCAGGTGGACGGTCCCCGGAGCTGAACGTCGGGCGAGAGGGGGATATCTCCGCTGTCAGGCGTCACGCCCTACTCTCAGCTGAGAATAGGGAGGTAGGACCCCCGGCTCAGCGGTTCGCGCGCTCCGTGGCGACGCGGGCGACCGCCTCGATCAGGGACGACGCCGAGCGCTCGTCGGCGACGACGTCGACGCGCAGGCCCGAGGCGCGAGCGTCCTTCGCGGTCTGCGGGCCGATCGCGGCGACGAGGGTCGACTCCGGGACGGGGCCGAGCTGCTGCTGGACCTGCTCGGCGACGCTGCCCGAGGTGACGAGGATCGCGTGGACCGCTCCGCTCGCCACGTCGTTCACGACCCGGTCCTCGACCGGGACTCCGACAGTGCGGTAGGCGACCACCGAGCGGACGTCGTGGCCGATGCGCTTCAGGCCCTCGGTGAGCAGGGGCTTGGCGATCTCGGAGCGCAGCGTGAGGACGCGGAGCGGGTGCTTCCCTCCGGTCGCCTCCTCCCACTCGGCCAGGAGACCGCGGGCGGAGTTGTCCTCGGACGGCACGAGGTCGACGGCGTAGCCGGCGGCGACGAGGGCGGCGGCGGTGGTCTCGCCGACCGCCGCGATGCGGGTCGTCGGCGGAACCGTGGTGCGCAGGAGGGACAGGACGTCGACCGTCGTCGCACTCGTGACGGTCATCCAGTCGAAGGCGCCGCCCTCGAGGTCGGCGAGCGCCCGCTCGAGCGCGGGGAAGTCGTCGGTCGGTGCGAAGTTGATCATGGGAGCGACGACGGGCGAGGCTCCCTTGGCGCGGAGAGCGGCGGCGACGCCGTCCCCCCACGGGCCTCCGCGGGGGACGAGGACGCGCCAGCCCTGCAACGGCTTCTCCCACTGGGAGTAGGCGGCGGGCACGATCACGAAGGGGCTCCCAGGGGTGCGAGTTGGGCGGCACCCGCACCGAGAAGCGCGTCAGCGAGCAGGGAGCCGCAGCGGAACGCGGCTTCGACGACGGGCAGTTCGCGACCACCATACTGCGAATCCGCCACATGTCGACCTCCGCCGGAGGAACCGTTACCGACCCGCTCCCTCACCTCGCGGGCGAGGGAGGCCGAGCCGTCCGTCGCGAAGACGACGCCGTGCAGCACGACCTCATCCCCCTCGACCACGGCGGTGGCCCCGATCGGAGCGGCGCAGCCGGCCTCCAGCGCGGCCAGGAGGCTGCGCTCGGCGGTGATCGCGGCTCGCGTGGGAGTGTGCTCGACGGCCGCGAGGGCCGCGCGCAGCTCGTCCGACGGCTCCTCGTCGCGCACCTCGATCGCGAGCGCACCCTGACCGGGCGCGTGCGGCGAGACGCCGAAGTCGAGCAGCTCGGTGATCGCCTCCGTGCGGCCCAGGCGGCGGAGCCCCGAGTAGGCGAGGACGATCGCGTCCAGTGCGGAGTCGCCCTCCTCGGTCACCCGGCGCAGGCGCGTATCGATGTTGCCGCGGATGTCCACGATCTCGAGGTCGGGGCGGGCGGCGAGCAGCGCGGCGCGGCGACGCGGCGATCCCGTGCCCACGCGTGCGCCCGCGGGCAGCGTCTCGAGGGTGCGGCCGTCACGCGCGCACAGGGCGTCGCGCGGGTCCTCGCGCTCGGGCACGGCCCCCAGGAGGAGTCCGTCGACCGGAGCGGTCGGCAGGTCCTTGAGCGAGTGCACGATCGCGTCGCAGCGCCCCGCGAGAAGGGCGTCGCGCAGCGCGCTCACGAAGACCCCCGTGCCGCCGAGGGACGCCAGGGAGCCCTTCATCCGGTCGCCGTCCGACTCGATCCGCACCAGCTCGACGGGCACGCCCGCCGCAGCCGACATGAGGTCGGCCGTCATGCTCGTCTGCGCGACCGCGAGAGCGCTCGCGCGCGTGCCGATCCGGATGCTCATCGAGGGCCTCCCGTCACGGGGCGACTCCCGCGAGCGCGGGCTTGAAGCCGGCGCGGACGTTCTCGCAGCAGCCGGGTCGGCAGACGTCGTACCAGGGGCCGAGCGCCGTCATCGACGGGCGCTCCTCGGTCGGCGTGCCGTTGACGCGCTCGAGCACGAGGTCGACGAGCCCGGAGACGTAGACCGGGTCGGTGCCGGGGGTCGCCACGCGGATCGCGACGAGCCCGTTCTCCTCGGACGTCTCGAGCGCCTCGTTGTCGAGGTCCCACATGACCTCCATGTGGTCCGAGACGAAGCCCAGCGGCACGATGAGCACGGCCTTGCGACCCCGGGCGGGCAGCTCGGCGATCGCGTCGTTGATGTCGGGCTCGAGCCAGGGCTGCGTGGGCGGGCCGGAGCGCGACTGGTAGACGAGCTGCCACGGCACGTCCTCGGTGGTGGCGGCCGCCATGACGACCTCCGCCACGGCGAGGTGCTGCGCCTCGTAGGCGCCGCCCGCGCCGAAGCCGTGCACGTCGACGACAGTGCCGTCGTCGTGGCGCTCGTGCGGTCCGCTGCGCTCGGCGTCGGCCATCGGGATCGAGTGCGTCGAGAACAGCACCTCCACCTCGGTGGTGAGGTCGATGCCCGGGAGGCGTCCCTGCAGCTCCTCGAGACCGTCGTGGACGGCCTTGACGAACGGCATCACGAAGCCCGGGTGGTCGAAGAACTGGCGCACCTTGTCGATCCGCAGCTCGCCCTCGAGGCCGGTGGCGTCGAGGGCCGCGGCGTAGTCCTCGCGGTACTGACGGCAGGACGAGAAGGAGGAGTAGGCGCTGGTCGCGATGGCGATCAGGTTCGAGAAGCCGCGCTCCTTCGCCTCCGCCACCGCCTCGCTCATGTAGGGCGCCCAGTTGCGGTTGCCCCAGATCACGGGGAGGTCGATGCCGCGCTTCTCGAGCTCGGCCTCGAGGGCCGCCTTCAGCGCACGGTTCTGCGCGTTGATGGGGCTGACGCCACCGAAGTGCCGGTAGTGGTGGGCGACCTCCTCGAGGCGCTCCTCCGGGATCCCGCGGCCGCGGGTGACGTTGCGCAGGAACGGGATGACGTCGTCCTGCCCCTCCGGTCCGCCGAAGCCGGCGAGCAGGATCGCGTCGTACGCGACGGGCACCTCGACGTGCTCCGCTCCGGATGCGGCGGGCGGGGTGGCACCCCGGACCAGGACGCCGGAGTCGGTCGTCGGGGAGTCGGGCGTCGTGTCGCTCATCGGAGCACCTCGGCGATCTGGTCGGCCTCGATGCGCCGACCGGTGAAGAACGGGACCTCTTCGCGCACGTGACGACGCGCCTCCGTGGCGCGCAGGTCGCGCATCAGGTCGACCAGGTTGACGAGCTCCTCGTCCTCGAGAGCGAGGATCCACTCGTAGTCGCCGAGCGAGAAGGACGCCACCGTGTTCGTGAGGACGGAGCGGAAGCGCGAGCCCTGACGGCCGTGCTGGGCGAGCATCGAGCGGCGCTCCTCCTCGGGGAGGATGTACCACTCGTAGGAGCGGACGAACGGGTAGACCGTGAGCCAGCGCGCCGGCTCCTTGCCGCGCATGTAGGCGGGCAGGTGGTTCGCGCTGAACTCGGCGTCGCGGTGCACGCCCATCGCGTTCCAGGTGGGCAGGAGGGCCGACAGGAGGTCGGTGCGGCGCAGCACGCGGTAGCCGCGCTGCAGCTCCTCGGGCTCGGAGCCGACGAGCCAGAGCATGATGTCGGCGTCGGCGCGGAGGGCCGAGACGTCGTAGGTGCCGCGGACGGTGACGCCCTCGCTCGCGAGCTGCGCGACGACGCGCTCGTACTGCTCGGCGGCCGGGGCGGCGGAGTCCTCGGAGAGGGTGAGCGGACGTGCGGGATCCCTGCGGACGACCGCCCAGAGCGTGTATCCCAGAGGCTGATCGGCGGATGCCTGATCGGCGGGGGGCTGCGGCGAGGAAGCGGCAGCGGTCTCTTCGCGGGCGGACTGAACGGGACCCGCCGTTCCGGCGGTCTGATCGGTCATTGATCCATCATCCCTCCGCTCGTGCGGATGCACAAAAGCGGCGACGGCTCTGGCGCCGGGGGCTCCGGCGCGCTAGCGGACGACGAACGGCCGCCCCCGTGGGGACGGCCGTTCGAGGAGGGGGTTCAGTCCTCGGTGATCTGCTTGACGACGCCCCACGCGATCAGCCCGACGGCCGCGGCGACTCCCGCGGCACCGGCGATCAGCGCCGACGGGTTCTGCCGGCCGACGACCCGGAACTTGCGCTGCAGGGTGCGCTGCGCGTTCTTCACCTTGCGCGGCACGTTGATCTTGAACTCGATGGCGTCGAGCGTCGCGGCCAGCTCCTGGCGGGCGCGCTCGATGTCGGCCTTCAGCTGGTCCGGCTTCAGCTGGGCCGGGTCGACGAAGCGGGGGGTGGTGGTGCTCACGTCAGTGGTCATAAGTGCCGACTCCCTTGAACGCCTGGACGTCCTTCTTGATGCTCTCGATCGAGTCCTGCGGAACGGGCGGGACGGCCTTCTTGATCGACTTGACGCCGACCAGCGCGAGCACGACGGCCACGACGAGGAAGAACACGGTGACGATCAGCGCCGACAGCCACGCGGGCAGCCACGACGAGATGCCGATGATCGCGAAGGTCACCAGGGTGGCCCAGGCGGTCAGGAGGAGGAAGGCCGCGACGGCGAACAGGGCGACCGCGAGGCCCGCGCTCTTCGCCTTGCCGGACAGCTCGTTCTTCAGTGAGGCGAGCTCGGCCTTCACGAGCTCGATGACGAGCCCCGGGAGGTCGCCGACGAGCTCGCCCAGTGATCGGGCGTTCTTCGGATTGCGTTCGTTCACCACGGGGGCTCCTCGAGGTCGGGACGTGCCGGCCCGGCACCGGTCGATGGGGCCGAGCGGATGAGAACTACGCCTTGCTCGTGGAGGTCGACGACGCCGAGCCTCCCGAGCCGGCCGAGGCCGCGGCCTCGTCGACCTTCGCGGCGGCGCGGCGGGCCGCGGCGGTGGCCTCGGCGTCGCTCGCGCCCTGCGACTTCTTCCCGCCCGCGACGGCCTTCGAGACGACGGTGCGCACGATCTCGTACGCCTTGTCCGAGACGGTGCCGAGCTGCTGCTTCGCCGCTCCGCCGACCGCTCCCGCGACGTCCTGAACCGGCTGGGTCTGCCAGAACCGGTTCGCCGCCGCGGCGATCTGCTCGTACCGCTTGCGTCCCGCGCGTGCTCCCAGCACGTATCCGGCTGCGGCTCCTGCCACGAAGATGATCTTGCCCTTCACGCCTACTCCTCGTCCTGGGCCGCTCTCGCGGCTCGTTCACGCGGTCGATGACCACTCGTGTCGGGGCGCACCGCACTCACGCGGGCGCCTGCGACCCAGAGTAGCCGCCGCCGTCGTGTTCTTCGCGCGGGAGCCCGACGCCTTGACGCACCAGGCGGCGGCGGACTAGGGCGGCGGTCTCGGCCGCGTGGGGCAGCACCGATGCGAGCCCCGTCCCGGCGATCCACGTACCCGTGACGGCGAGCCCGGGCACGGGTGCGAGGGCCTCGCGGAACGTCTCCAGGCGGTCGCGCCGGCCGAGGGCGGCCGCGGGGCGGACGTTCGCCCAGCGCACCCGGGCGGAGGCGACGAGCGCGGCGGGATCGAGCTCGACTCCCAGCAGGATCGACGCGTCGCGGAGCGCGGTGGCGGCGGCGCTCGCGTCGTCGGCTCCCGCGAGCGGCGGCGCCTCGCCGGGCCGGCCGTAGGAGAGGCGGAGCACGTGGCGGCCGCGCGGCAGCGTGTCGGCCAGCCAGGACCACTTCGCGGTCGCGTGGGTGAGCGCCTTCGCCACGACGTCGTCGGCGGTCGGGGCGACCAGCACTCCGGATCCGCGCGGTGCCGAGTCGAGGCGAGGGTCGTCGACGACGAGGGTGACGAGCTCGACGGTGTCCTCGCCCGGCTCGTCCGCGTCGCGGGCACCCGGCACCAGATCGGTGAGCAGCGCGCGCGCATCGTGCTCCGGAGTCGCGACGATCACGGCGTGAGCCGTGAGGTCCGAGCCGTCGGCGAGACGGAGGGAGAAGGGGGCGTCCTCGCCGGAGCGCTCGAGGCCGGCGACCCGGGTGCCGGTGCGGATCTCGCCCGAGAGGTAGTCGATCCGCTCGACGAACGCGGCGACCAGGCGGTGCATGCCGCCGTCCAGGCCCCGCACGGCGACGCCCGCCGGCACGTTGGCGCGCAGAGCAGCCACGGCTCCCGCGAGGGAGCCCCGCCGGGTGATCGCGCCGTTCAGCCCGGGAGCAGCGAGATCGACGTCGATGTCCTCGGGGCGGGAGGAGTAGACGCCCGAGACGACCGGGGCGACGAGGTCCTGGAGCACCCGCTCGCCCATCCGGGTGCGGACGAGCTCGGCGAGCGAGTGGGCGCGGCCGATGCGCAGCACCGGCATGAGGGTGTCGAGCCAGGCCCTCGTCGCGGCGCGGCGGCCGATGGCGCGGACGACGTCCGGGGCGAGCGGCGTGCTCGGGATCCCGAGGATCCCGGCGCGCGGAGACGGGACGGAGCGGCCGCCGGACAGGTGCAGCCAGGATCCGCCGGTGCTCGGCTCGACGACCGATCCGGCCAGCGGACGTCCGCCGAGGGTGAGCCCGGCGAGCACCTTCTCGACGTGGCCGCCGCGGGTCGCGAAGCTCTCGGCTCCCGCGTCGAGCACGGTGCCGGCGAGGTGCAGCGCCGCGACCGAGCCGCCCACCCGCTCCCCCGCCTCGAGCACGACGACGCGCAGGCCGATCCGGAGGCACTCCGCGGCGGCGGCGAGCCCCGCGACTCCCCCGCCGATGACCGCGACGTCGTGGTCGACGGGACGCTCGGGACTCACGGCCGCCAGTCGTGCGCGAAGGCGACGAGTCGCGTCAGCACGTCCGGGTCGGTCTCGGGCGGCACGCCGTGGCCGAGGTTGAGCACGTGAGCGGGGGCGCTGAGACCGCGGCGGAGGACGTCGTCGACGTGCGCGGCCAGCACCTCCCAGGGCGCCGAGAGCAGGGCGGGATCGACGTTGCCCTGCACGGGCACGAAGCCGCCGAGGCGGTGGTTCGCCTCGTCCAGCGGGATGCGGTAGTCGACTCCGACCACGTCGGCGCCGATGGCGTGCATGGCGCCGAGCAGCTCGCCGGTGCCGACGCCGAAGTGCACGATCGGCACGTTCCGGCGGACGCCGCCGCTCTCGAAGGCCAGGTCGCGCACGTGGGTGAGCGCGCGGGTGGAGGCGGGAGCGACGTGCGCGGTGTAGTCGGCGAGGGAGAGGGCGCCGGCCCACGAGTCGAACAGCTGGGCGGCGCTCGCTCCGGCCGTCACCTGCGCCCGGAGGAAGCGGCCGGTGACCTCGGCGGTCCACTCCATCAGCCGGGCCCAGGCCTCGGGGTCGGCGTGCATGAGGGTGCGGGCGCGGATGTGGTCCTTCGACGGGCCGCCCTCGACGAGGTAGGCGGCGAGGGTGAACGGGGCTCCCGCGAAGCCGATCAGCGGAGTATCGCCGAGGCCCGCGACCGTGCGGCGCACGCCCTCGCGGATCGGCTCGAGGGTCTCGTCGAGCACCGAGGGGTCGATCGCCGTCAGCTCGTCGACGTCGGCGGCAGTGCGCACCGGCTTCTCGAGCACCGGTCCGCGACCCGGGACGATGTCGACCGCGACGCCCGCGAGCCGCAGCGGGATCACGATGTCGCTGAAGAAGATGCCCGCGTCGGTGCCGTGGCGCCGCACCGGCTGCAGGGTGATCTCGCTCGCGAGCGCCGGATCGAGGCAGGCGTCCAGCATCTTCGTGTCGGTGCGCAGCGCCCGGTACTCGGGGAGGCTCCGGCCCGCCTGGCGCATGAACCAGACCGGCGTGCGCTCCGGCCGCTCCGAGCGGTACGCGCGCACGAGCGCCGAGTCGGCGGTGCGCCCGGCGGAGAGGGGGTGCAGCGGATCGAGCAGGCCGTCGAGTGGGGAGGTCACCGCGGCATTATTCCAGGCTTCCCCGAGCGTTCCTCCCGGATCCCGGGCCCGCTCCCCCGGGACGGCGCGTAGAGTACTGAGGTGCTTCTGTGTCTGACGGCGTCGCACAAGAACGCCAGCTTCGATCTCCTCGAGAAGCTCTCCGTCGACTCCTCCGCCGTCGCCTCGGCTCTGGCGGACGGCATCGACTTCGTCTCGGGGGCCGTCGTCGTGGCCACCTGCAACCGCTTCGAGGCCTACCTCGACATCGACGAGCCGCTCACCGCCGCCCGCGCGGTCGCCGTCGAGGCCGCCACGGCCGCCGTCAGCGCCGCGACCGGCGTCGAGCAGGAGCAGCTCCGCGGCAGCGTCGACGTCGTCTCGGGCGACCGCGTGGCCGAGCACCTCTTCGCCGTGTCCAGCGGGCTCGAGTCGGTCGTCGTCGGCGAGGGCGAGATCGCCGGCCAGGTGCGCCGCTCCCTCGAGGAGGCCCGCCGCCTGGGCACCACCTCGTCCGAGCTCGAGCGCCTCTTCCAGCGCGCCTCGCAGACCTCGCGCGGCATCAAGAACCGCACCGGCCTCGGCAGCGCCGGCCGCTCGATCGTCCGCCTCGCGCTCGACCTCGCCTCCAGCCGCATCACCGACTGGCGCGCGGCCCGCGTGCTCCTGATCGGCACCGGCAGCTACGCCCGCGCCACCGTCGCGGCCCTGCGCGATCGCGGCGTCGTCGACATCGCCGTGCACTCCCCCTCCGGCCGCGCCGAGGGCTTCGCCGCACGGCGGGCTCTTCGCCCGATCGAGGGGGCCGACCTCGCGGCCGAGGCGGTCGGCGCCGACGTCGTCATCACCTGCACCACCACCGAGGCGCCCGTGCTCGACGCGGCCCTGCTGATCGACGGACGGCTCCACTCCGCCGCCCGCGAGCGCCAGCTCGTGATCGACCTGGGCCTGCCCCGCAACGTCGCTGCCGACGTGACGAGCGTCAGCGGCGTGGAGCTGCTGGACCTCGAGACGATCAGCCTGCACGCTCCCCTCGAGGTGCTCGACGCGTCCGAGAAGGCGCGCGCGCTCGTCGACAAGGCGGCGCGCAAGTTCTCGGACGTGGCCGACGAGAAGAGCCTCACCCCGGCGGTCGTCGCCCTCCGCGCGCACGTGTTCGACGCGCTCGACGCCGAGATCGAGCGGGCCCGCTCCCGCGGCGACGACGACGGGCGGACGGAGCAGGCGCTGCGCCACCTCGCCGGCGTGCTGCTGCACACCCCGAGCATCCGTGCGCGCGACTACGCCCGCGCCGGGGCGCAGGAGGCGTACCTCACCGGTCTCGAGGCGCTCTTCGGCATCGAGGTGCCCGCCGAGCCCGCCGTGGCGCGCCCGCGCAGCGACGACTCCGCCGCCACCGCCTGACCCGTGGCGCTGCGGCTCCCCTTCGACGCCGAGCCGATCCTGACCGACCGGCTCCTGCTGCGGCCGCTGCGCGTCGAGGACGCCGCCGATCACGCCCGCTACCAGGGGCACCCCGACGCGGTGCGCTACCTCCGCTGGCCGGTGCGCACGCCGGAGGAGTCGCACGCGCACCTGCTCACCCGGCTGCCGTCCGCGCGGCTCGCTGCCGACGGCGACGTGGTGGTGCTGGCGGTGGTGCCGCGAGAGGGTCCGCTCTCGGGGCACGTGGTCGGCGATCTCACCCTCATCGCCGCCTCCGTCGAGCAGGGGGCTGTCGAGATCGGCTGGGTGCTTCATCCGGACGCGCAGAGTCAGGGCCTCGCGACGGAGGGGGCCCTCGCGCTGCTCGACCTCGCGTTCGACCGGCTCGGCGCCCACCGCGCGATCGCTCAGCTCGACGAGCGCAACACCGCCTCCGCCCGCCTCTGCGAGCGCCTCGGGATGCGGCGCGAGGCGCACCACATCGAGGACGAGTACTGCAAGGGCGAGTGGACGTCGACCCTCGTCTACGCACTGCTGGCGCGGGAGCACCGCGCCTCTGAGCGCCCCTCGCTGATCGAGTAGCCCGCGCAGCGGGCGTATCGAGATCCACCAGAGCTGGAAGCCGGGGTCTCGATACGCCGCTCCGCGGCTACTCGACCAGCGTAAGAGGGCGGGCTACGCTCCGCGCAGCCCCGAGAACAGGTGCGCCTCGAGCTGGTCGAGCGGGATGCGCTCCTGCTTCATCGTGTCGCGGTCGCGCACCGTCACGGCGTCGTCCTCGAGCGAGTCGAAGTCGACCGTCACGCAGAACGGGGTGCCGATCTCGTCCTGGCGGCGGTATCGGCGGCCGATCGCCCCGGAGTCGTCGAAGTCGACGTTCCAGAGCTGGCGGAGCCGGTCGGCGACCTGACGGGCGAGCGGCGAGAGCGCCTCGTTGCGCGAGAGCGGCAGCACCGCGACCTTCACCGGCGCCAGTCGCGGGTCGAGGTGGAGCACCGTGCGGGTCTCGACCTTGCCCTTGGCGTTCGGCGGCAGCTCCTGCTCCTCGTACGCGTCGACGAGGAACGCCATCAGAGCACGGGTGAGCCCGAACGACGGCTCGATCACGAACGGCACGAAGCGCTCGTTGCGGGTCTGGTCGAAGAACGAGAGGTCCTTGCCCGAGTGCTCCATGTGGGTCTTGAGGTCGAAGTCGGTGCGGTTCGCGACTCCCATCAGCTCGCCCCACTCGCCGGACGCGAAGCTGAAGCGGTACTCGATGTCGACCGTGCGCTTGGAGTAGTGGGAGAGCTTGTCCTTCGGGTGCTCGTACTGGCGGATGTTCTCGGGATCGATGCCGAGGTCGACGAACCAGTCCCAGGCGAGCTTCATCCAGGTCTCCTGCCACTCCTCGTCCGTGCCGGGCTCGACGAAGAACTCGAGCTCCATCTGCTCGAACTCGCGCGTGCGGAAGATGAAGTTGCCGGGCGTGATCTCGTTGCGGAACGCCTTGCCGATCTGGCCGATGCCGAACGGCGGCTTCTTGCGCGCGCTCTGGAGCACGTTGGCGAAGTTCGTGAAGATGCCCTGCGCGGTCTCGGGGCGGAGGTAGTGCAGTCCGGACTCGTCGTCGACGACGCCGAGGTAGGTCTTCATCAGGCCTGAGAACTGCTTGATCTCGGTCCACTGGCCGACCTTGTCGGGGTGCTCCGGGTCCGGGATGTCGGCGAGGCCGTTCACGGGCGGGTGGCCGTTGACCTCCTCGTACTTCTCGAAGAGGTGGTCGGCGCGGTAGCGCTTGTGGGTGATGAGCGACTCGGTGAGCGGGTCGGAGAAGACGCCGACGTGGCCCGAGGCGTTCCAGATCGCGGTGGGCAGGATGACGGCGGAGTCGAGTCCGACGACGTCGCCGCGGCCCTGCACGAACGCCTTCCACCACTGGCGCTTGATGTTCTCCTTGAGCTCCACACCGAGCGGCCCGTAGTCCCACGCCGAGCGCGTGCCTCCGTAGATCTCTCCGGAGGGGAAGACGAACCCCCGGTGCTGCGCGAGGGTGACGACTTTGTCGAGGGTGGTGGGTTCTGCCACGGGTTGCTCCTCAGCTGTTCGGGCGCACGGGGCCCCGACGCGCGCCGGCTGCGCGCGTCCTGTGATGTGTGCACCCATGGTAGCCGCGGGGCGCGCGGGAGCCGGGTGCACGCGGCAGGCGGCAGGATGGCCGCATGAGCAGCCACCCGCCGATCGTCGTGTCCGCCGTCGCCGTCCTCCGCGAGCGTCGCGTGCTCATGGTGACGGCCCGGGGTCGCGACGTGGTCTACCTCCCCGGCGGCAAGGTCGACGCGGGCGAGACCGGCGAGCAGGCGGCCGCGCGCGAGGCGCGGGAGGAGCTCGGCACCGCGACGACCCGGCTCGAGGAGCTGTTCGTCATCCGCACCCAGGCCCACGGCGAGCCGGAGGGCCGCGAGGTGCACATGCGGGTGTATCTCGCGGAGCTGGCGGGCGAGCCCTCGCCGAGCGCCGAGATCGACTCGCTGCACTCGATCGGGACCGCCGACGCGCACCGGTGCCCGCCCGCGGGCGTCGCGACGCTCGAGCGCCTCCGACTGCTGGATCTCGTCGACTGAGACGGCGACGCGCCCGGCCCGCCGAGCCCGCCGCGCTCGGGGACGGCCGCCACCGCCGCCGCTCCGCGCCGACGGCTACCCTCGTGCCGTGGAGACGAGACGACGCGCACGGGAAGAGTCGACGCCGGGCGGGGCCTCGCGGCTCGAAGCGGTGCGGATGGAGGCGGCGGTCCCGATCCTGCGCATCTTCTCGGTCGCGAAGGCGGGCGAGTTCTACGTCGACTACCTGGGATTCACCGTCGACTGGGAGCACCGCGCCGGCCGCGACGCTCCCCTCTACCTCCAGGTGTCGCGCTCGGGCCTGCGCCTGCACCTCAGCGAGCACCACCGCGACGGCAGCCCCGGAGCGGCCCTGCACGTGGCGCTGCGCGGAGTGCGCGAGCTGCACGCCGAGCTCGACGCGAAGGCGTACCCGTACCTGAATCCGCGCATCACCCGGACGCCGTTCGGCTTCTCCCTCGAGGTGATAGACCCGTTCGGGAACCAGCTCCGCTTCGCCGAAGCCGTGCCGGAGCCGACTAGCGCCTGAGAGCGGCGGAGGTCAACCGTTCACACGGTGTCCATCCGTTTCGAAGAGCGGTCGCCTAGCGTGGCTGCGATGGCTGCACAGGCGACGACGGGACGACCGCACACGGTCGAGGCGTCGGAGCGGACCTCTCGCGTCCCGCTCCGGGCGCGCCGACTCGCGCAGCACGCCGCGCGCGTCGCTCCGCTGGCGATGGGGACCGTCGCCTCGAGCGCGATCCTGGTCGGCTCGCTGGGCGTCGGCTACCTGCCGGGCGACTCGCCGATCCGGCAGTGGCCGCTGATCGCGACGCTGCGCTCGACCGCCTCGCTCACCGAGATCTGCGCGATCGCCGTGCTCGGCGGCGGACTGCTCCTGCTGCTCGCGTGGCTCCGGCTCCGCTCGACGGCGCGCAGCGGCGACCCGCGCGCTCTGCGGACGATCCTCGTCGCGGCGCTCTCGTGGTGCGCGCCCCTGCTGATCACCGTCCCGCTCTTCAGCCGCGACATGTTCTCGTACGTGGCGCAGGGGCGGCTGATGGTGCAGGGCATCGATCCCTACTCGAACGGCGTCGCGACGCTGCCCGGCTGGTTCATCCTCGGCGTCGATCCCGTCTGGGCCGATTCGCCGACCCCCTACGGCCCCCTCTCCCTCCTGACCGAGAGGACCGCGGTCCAGCTGGCCGGCTGGTCCTCCCCCGAGCTCTCGGTCGCCATGCTGCGGGCCGTGTCGGTGACCGGAGTCGTCGTCATGGCCGTCTACGTGCTGCGGCTGGCCCGGCTGCGCGGCCTCTCCGTCCCGCTGACCGCGTGGACCGTCGTCGCCAATCCGCTGACGCTCGTCCTCTTCGTCGTCGCCGGGCACAACGACTCGGTGATGCTGGCGCTGATCCTCGCGTCGCTGTTCTACGCGAGCACCGACCGGAGAGTGCTCGCCGTCGTGCTGATGGGCGCGGCGATCGCGGTGAAGCCGGTCGCCGTGATCGCCCTGCCCGTGGTCGCGCTGCTCTGGCTGCGCCGCGACGCGACCCTGCGGGAACGGGTGCGCGCCTGGCTCTGGACGGGTCTCGGCGCCCTCGGGCTCGTCGTGGGGCTGGGCTTCGCCGCCGGAGTCGGAGTGGGCTGGGTCGCGGCGATGATCGTCCCCGGCACGATCATGCACTGGTACGCGCCGATGTCGCTCGTCTCGATCCTCGTCTCGACCTCCGTCGAGCTGACGGGGCACGATCCCGCCGCGGCCGTGACCCTCGTGAAGCTGCTGGCGCTCACGCTCGCCGGAGTCGTCGCGGGGTGGCTGATGCTGACGCGCCGCTCCATCGATCCGCTCGCTCGGCTCGCGACCGCCCTGCTGGCGTTCGTCACCGCGTCCTCGGCGATCCACCCCTGGTACGCCCTCTGGATCCTGCCCGTCGCCGCGCTCGCGCGCCCGTGGAGGACGGTCCACGTGCACCTCGCGGTGTACGCGACGATCTTCCTGATGTGCGTGACCCTCGCCGAGCCCGTCGAGGGCAACGGCGGGGTCCTCGACCAGCTGCCCGGCCGGGTGGCCACGATCGCCGCCATGGCGGTCGTCGGCCTCTACGTGCTGCTCGGCTACACCGACGCCGAGCGCGTCGAGGTGCGAGGCCTCGTGCGCGGGCTGCCGCTCGGCGGCGAGATCCTCGCGCGCGGCTCCGATCTGCTGCAGCGGGCGACCGGGGGCCGCGTCGGCTCGCGGCTCGACCGGCGGTACGTGAGCGCTCGGGCGCGGGACTGAGGCCCGCGCGCTAGGAGCCCGACTCGTCGCTCCGGCGCCGGCGGCGCTCGATCGCGGCCTGCGCCGCGACGGCCGCGGCCTCGGGGTCGCCGGTGCCGAGCACGCTCGAGAGCGAGGAGAGCCAGCGGGCGTCGTCCCGGCTGCCCTGCAGCGCGTTCGAGAAGAGCGGAAGCTCGGTGCGGGTGGCGTGGATCGCGTAGGACTCGCGGCTGTAGCCGTTGTCGGGCACCACGGGTGCGCGCCGATCGGAGGGGCGCGCATCGTCCCGGGGGTCGGCCTCGCGCCCGGATCGCGTCTCGACAGCGTCGTCTCGCTGGTTGTCCTCGACCACGGGTCCTCCTCGTCTCACCGCGACCGCGGCGAGCGGGCGGGCGACCCGGCGACGGTGCCGGGCGCGACGGTCAGCGTACCCCGATCACGGACCGTCCGGCTCGTCCTGGTCCTGCTCCGCCGCCTCGCGCGCACGCGGCACCGGTCGCCACACGACGACCTCGGTGCGGCGCTGCGCGCGCGTGCCGTGCCGCAGCGTCACCACGTCGCCCTCGAGCCCCGCGGCGAAGACGCGGCGCCCGGGCCGGTTGAGGAGCTCGTCGGCCAGGGCCGACTCGAGCTCGCGCACCCGCTGGGACAGCGACTGCACCTGGTTCTCGAGCTGGAGGATCCTCGCGATGCCCTCGAGGGAGACCCCCTCGGAGGACAGCCGTGCGACCTCGCGCAGCTGAACGACGTCGCGCATGGAGTAGCGGCGCGACTTGCCCGCGGTGCGGGTCGGCCGGACGAGTCCGAGCCGGTCGTACTGCCGGAGGGTCTGCGGGTGCATGCCGGCGAGGTCGGCGGCGACCGCGATCGCGAACACGGGGGTGTTCTCGTCCATCACCGCCTCCTCTCCGGCCTCTCGGCCCGTCGCACTCGTGCGGTCTAGTAGCGGGCCTTCTCCAGGAGGTCCTCGCGCGGGTTCTCGGCGGGCTCGGCGGCCGCGTAGGCCTCGAGCGCGGCCTTGGCCGCGGCCGACAGGTGATCCGGGACCGCGACCTGGACGACGGCCAGCAGATCGCCGGTGCCCTTGCCCGTCTCGACGCCGCGCCCCTTGACGCGCAGCACGCGTCCGCTGGGCGTTCCGGGAGCGACCCGCAGCTTGACGGGCTCTCCCCCGAGCGTCGGCACCTCGATCGTCGCGCCGAACACGGCCTCGACGAAGGTGACGGGGACGTTCACGCGGAGGTTCAGGCCGTCGCGCTCGAAGACGGGGTGCTTGCGGACGGCGACGGTCAGCACCAGGTCGCCGGGCTCGCCTCCGTCAGGGCTCGGCCGCCCCTTGCCGCGGACGCGGATCTTCTGCTGATCGGCCACTCCGGCCGGGATGCGGACCGAGAGCGGCCGCCCCTCGCCGGTCTGCAGCTGCACGGTGTCGCCGCGGGTCGCGGTGAGGAAGTCGATGGTGGTGCTGGCCGTGAGGTCGGCGCCCTTCTGCGGGCCGCCGAAGCCGCGGTACCCGCCGCTGGGCTGGCCGAAGCGGCCGCCGCCGCCGCCGAACATCCCGCCGAGGAGGTCCTCGAAGCCGGGCGGCGGACTCTGCTGGGTGCTGTAGCCGGAGCGCCCGCCCTGGCCGAAGACGTTGCCGAACACGTCGTCGAAGCCGCCGGGCTGTCCGCCGGCGGTGAAGCGCGCTCCGCCGCCCATCGCGCGGATCTGGTCGTACTCCTTGCGCTGATCCGCGTCCGAGAGGACGGTGTACGCCTCGCTGATCTCCTTGAAGCGCGCCTCCGCGCGGGCGTCGCCCGGGTTCGAGTCCGGGTGGAACTGCCGCGCGAGCTTGCGGTAGGTCTTCTTCAGATCCGCCGCGGAGACGTCCTTGGACACGCCGAGGACCTTGTAGAAGTCCTTGTCGAACCAATCCTGGCTGGCCATGTGCCTCTTCCTGTGTCGAGTGCGGCGAGGGACCCCGCTCCCGGGCCCGCCGGGAGCGGCGGGAGGAGCGGGGTCCCTCGCGGTGGTGCGGAGGGTGTCAGTCGGCGGGGACCGCGACGACCACCTTGGCGGCCCGCAGCAGCGTGCCTCCGAGGTAGTAGCCCGCCTCGACGACGTCCGCGACCGTGGAGGTCTCGGCGCCCGGAGTGGGCTGCTGGAAGATCGCCTCGTGGATGTTCGGGTCGAACAGGTCCCCGACGGCGCCGGTCTTCACCAGGCCGAGCTTCTCGGTCCCGCCGCGCAGCTTCTGCGCGATGGCGGTGAAGGGGCCGCCCTCGGGCAGGTCGCCGTGCTTCTCGGCGCGGTCGAGGTCGTCGAGCACGGGGAGGATGACCTTCACCGCGTCGCCGATGGCCCGCTCCTTCTCGGCCTGCCGGTTCGACTCCGTGCGCTTGCGGTAGTTCGCGTACTCCGCGGTGACCCGCTGGAGGTCGGCGAGGTGCTCCGCTGCGAGCGTCTCGGCGTCGGACTGGCCCGAGAGGAACGAGAGGTCGGCGTCCGAGAGCGTCGTCTCGACGTCCGGGCCCTCGGCCTCGATCAGACCCTCGGTGTCCTGAGCGGCCTGCGCCGCCTCGGCTCCGGTGGTCGGCTCCTGCTCGGGAGCGCCCTCGGTCGGCTCCTGGTCCTGCTCGCCGGCCGTCACTTGGCGTCCTTCGGCTCGTCGTCGTCGATGACCTCGGCGTCGACGATGTCCTCGTCGTCCTTCTTGTCACCGTCGGCGGGAGCGTCCTGCGGGGCGCTCTGCGCGGCCTGGTCCTGCGAGTAGATCGCCTGGCCGAGCTTGGTCTGCGAGGCGTTGAGGGCGTCGAACGCGGTCTTCACCGCGGCGTCGTCGTCTCCGGCAAGCGCGGTCTTCAGCGCGTCGACGTCGCCCTGGACCTCGGACTTGACGTCCTCGGGCAGCTTCTCCTCGTTCTCCTTGATCAGCTTGTCGATCGAGTAGGCGAGGGTCTCGGCGTTGTTGCGGATCTCGGCGGCCTCGCGGCGGGCCTTGTCCTCGGCGGCGTGCTCCTCGGCCTCGCGGACCATGCGCTCGATGTCGTCCTTGGGCAGCGACGAGCCGCCGGTGATCGTCATCGACTGCTCCTTGCCGGTGCCCTTGTCCTTCGCGGACACGTGCACGATGCCGTTGGCGTCGATGTCGAAGGTGACCTCGACCTGCGGGATGCCGCGGGGCGCGGGCGCGATGCCGGTGAGCTCGAAGGTGCCCAGGTTCTTGTTGTCACGGGTGAACTCGCGCTCGCCCTGGAAGACCTGGATCGCGACGGACGGCTGGTTGTCGTCGGCCGTGGTGAAGGTCTCGCTCCGCTTGGTCGGGATCGCGGTGTTGCGCTCGATGAGCTTGGTCATGATCCCTCCCTTGGTCTCGATGCCCAGCGATAGCGGGGTGACGTCGATGAGGAGGACGTCCTTGCGCTCGCCCTTGAGGACACCGGCCTGCAGTGCGGCGCCGACGGCGACGACCTCGTCCGGGTTGACGCCCTTGTTGGGCTCCTTGCCGCCCGTGAGCTTCTTCACGAGCTCGGCGACGGCCGGCATGCGGGTCGAGCCGCCGACGAGGACGACGTGCGCGATGTCCTCGACCTTGACGCCCGCCTCGGCGATGACGTCGGTGAAGGGCTTGCGGGTGCGCTCGATGAGGTCGCTGGTGAGCTCCTCGAACTTGGCGCGGGTCAGCGTCTCGTCGAGGTTCGCCGGGCCGTTCTCGGTGAGCGAGAGGTAGGGCAGCTGGATGCTGGTCGAGGTGCTCGAGGAGAGCTCCTTCTTCGCCTGCTCCGCGGCCTCCTTGAGGCGCTGACGGGCGATCTTGTCCTTCGACACGTCGACGCCGGTGGAGTCCTTGAAGCGCTTGACGAGGTGGTCGACGACGCGCTGGTCCCAGTCGTCGCCGCCGAGGCGGTTGTCGCCGGAGGTCGAGCGCACCTGGATGGTCGAGAAGTCGTCGTCCTTGCCCACCTCGAGGAGGGAGACGTCGAACGTTCCGCCACCGAGGTCGAAGACCAGGATGAGCTCGTCCTCCTTGCCCTTGTCGAGGCCGTAGGCGAGGGCGGCCGCGGTGGGCTCGTTGATGATGCGGAGGACGTTCAGTCCGGCGATCTCGCCGGCGTCCTTCGTGGCCTGGCGCTCGGCGTCGTTGAAGTAGGCGGGGACGGTGATGACCGCGTCGGTCACCTTGTCGCCCAGGTACTGCTCGGCGTCGCGCTTGAGCTTGCCCAGGATGCGGGCCGAGATCTCCTGCGGCGTGTACTTCTTCTCCTCGACCCCGAAGGTCCAGTCGGTGCCCATGTGGCGCTTGACCGACGCGATGGTGCGGTCGACGTTGGTGACGGCCTGGCGCTTCGCGGTCTCGCCGACGAGCACCTCGCCGTCCTTGGTGAACGCGACGACGGACGGGGTGGTGCGGAAGCCCTCGGCGTTCGCGATGACGGTGGGCTCGCCACCCTCGAGGACGGCCACGACCGAGTTGGTGGTTCCCAGATCGATGCCTACGGCACGGGACATAGCGTGTTTCTCCTTCGCGACCGGCCGGCCGTGAAGGCGGTCGATCAGTTGTCGTGAGTGGTGCTGACGTGAGTGGTGCAAACCTCTGCGGGAGTTGAGTCCCGCAGGCTCAAGTTTACGCGGACCGTTGCTGGAGTCAAGCCGGGAGCCGAGAAGTTGAGTCGAGTGGACTCAACTCTCAGCAACCGCTTCCCGCCGTTCACCTCCACGGCCTACGGTGAGCGCATGACCGAACGCGCTGGCCGTCGACCCGTCCTCGCCTGGGGCCTCTGGGACTGGGGCGGATCCGCCTTCAACGCCGTCGTCACGACCTTCGTCTTCACGGTCTACCTCACGACCGACGGCCTCTTCGGCACCCCCAGCGGAGTCTCGGCGGCGCTCGGCTGGTCGCTCGCGGGGGCGGGGCTGGTCGTCGCCCTGATCGCTCCGATCACCGGCCGCCGTGCCGACCTCGGCGGACGCCGCCGCCTCTGGCTCGGGATCCACTCCGCCGTCGTCGTCGCGTGCATCCTGCTGATGTTCCTCGTCCGCCCCGATCCGGCATACCTGTGGCTGGGTCTCGGGCTGCTCGCCGTCGGCACGGTCTTCTTCGAGTTCGCGAGCGTCAACTACAACGCGATGCTCACCCAGGTCTCGACGCGCGCCACCATCGGCCGGGTCTCGGGCTTCGGCTGGGGCATGGGCTACGTCGGCGGCATCGTGCTGCTGCTCATCGTCTACTTCGGCTTCATCTCGCCCGAGGTCGGGCTCTTCGGCGTGACCGGGGAGGACGGACTCGACGTCCGCGTCTCGATCCTGCTCGCGGGCGTCTGGTTCGCCGTGTTCGCGATCCCCGTGCTCGTCGCGGTGCCCGAGCTGCCGGCGCGGGCGGGCTCGCGCGAGCGCGTCGGCGTGATCGCCTCCTACCGCGCCCTGTTCCGGCAGATCGCGGCCCTCTGGCGCGAGAGCCGCACCACCGTGCTGTTCCTGATCGCGAGCGCCGTGTTCCGCGACGGGCTCACCGGCGTCTTCACCTTCGGCGGCGTCCTCGCGCAGGGCACCTTCGGCTTCACCGCCGGCGAGGTGATCCTCTTCGCCATCGCGGCCAACGTGGTCGCCGGAGTCGCGACCATCTCGGTCGGCGCCCTTGACGACCGCCTCGGCCCCAAAACCGTGATCGTCGCCTCGCTCGTCGGGCTGCTCGTCTGCGGCACCGCGGTCTTCGTTCTGCACGACGGCGGCGCCACCGTCTTCTGGATCTTCGGCCTGCTGCTGTGCCTCTTCGTCGGCCCCGCTCAGTCGGCGAGCCGCAGCTACCTCGCGCGGCTGATCCCGGAGGGACGCGAGGGTGAGATCTTCGGGCTCTACGCCACGACCGGCCGCGCCGCGTCCTTCCTCGCTCCGGCCGCCTTCGCGGCCTTCGTCTCGATCGCCGCGGCGACCTCGGGCGGCGACGAGGCGAACGTGCAGTACTGGGGCATCCTCGGCCTCGTGCTCGTGCTCGGCGTCGGGCTCCTCCTGCTCCTCCCCGTGCGCCGCCCGCCCGCCGCGGCGCCGGTCGTGCCGACCGAGCCGCGAGGGGCGGCTCTGCCCTAGAGTGTCGGAGCCGTCGCCCGGACGGCCCCCCGCCCGCAGAACGACGGCGGGCGACCCGGAGGAGCGGCATGGCACGGCGGACGACGAACGAGGATCCCGCACGACGCGGACCCGAGCGGCACACCGGGAACGCCGAGCAGGCCGTCGACGCTCCTCGCACGAGCCCCGCCGACGGCTGGCCGACCGCTCCGGCACAGGCCGCGCCCGCTCCGACGGCCGACCGCCCGGCGTCGATCCGCGTCAAGAAGAAGCGCCGCCCCCCTCGCCGCGCTCGGCTCGCGAAGACCGCGAAGCGGATCGGCTACGGCGTGCTCGTCGCGGCGCTCCTCGCCGGTCTCGCGGTCGTCGTCGTGCTGATCGTCGCTCCGCACCAGCTCTTCTGAGCGGTCGGGCTCACCCTCAGGTCGCGAGCCAGAAGACGATCAGCAGCAGCGTGACCAGGAACCCGGTCAGGAAGTTGAGCGCGAGGAACCGCTTCCACCCAGCGTTCGCCCGCTCCGCCTCCGCGTCGCTCAGCGAGCGGTACGGCCAGATGCTGAGCGCGTAGGGCACGGCCAGGATCACGGCGAGCGTCCCCGGCCACGGAAGCAGCAGGAGCAGCAGGCCGCTCGCGACATAGGCGGCGATCGCGAAGCGCGTGGTCGCGTTCGCCCCGATGACCGTGGCGATCGATCCGATGCCCGCGGCGCGGTCGGCGAGGATGTCCTGCACCGCCCCGAAGGCGTGGCTCGCGATACCCCAGAGGAAGAACGCGACGAGCAGGGCCACCAGAGGACCGGTCACCGTGGTGCCCGCCAGCGCGATGCCGTAGACGGCCGGGCTGACGAAGTGGGTCGCCGAGGTCAGCGAGTCGACGAACGGGCGCTCCTTGAAGCGCAGTCCCGGCGCGCTGTAGGCGATCACGGCGAAGACGCTGATCGCCAGCACGAGCCACGAGACCGGCGATCCGAGGATCACGAGCGCGACGAGGAACGGCACGTTCGTCGCGACGGCCGCGATCAGGGTCGCGCGGTGCTCGCTCCGATCGAGGACGGCGCCCTCGACACCGCCCTTGCGCGGGTTCCGCAGATCCGACTCGTAGTCGAAGACGTCGTTGATCCCGTACATCGCGAGGTTGTAGGGGATGAGGAAGTAGAGAGTGCCGAGCACGAAGGCGAGATCGATCTCGCGGGTGGTCAGCAGGTAGGCGGCCGCGAAGGGGTAGGCCGTGTTGACCCAGCTGAGGGGCCTGCTCGAGACGAAGAGGGCGCGGAGTCGGTTCACGAGGTGCTCCCGGTGGTGCGTCGGCGGGCCGGCAGGATCGACCAGAGCGCCGGGAGCGCGACGGCCGCCGCGACGGCGTAGGCGAAGTCCTCGATCGGCGCGACGCCGATCCTGATCCCCGAGATGAGCGAGTCGTCGTAGGCCACCAGGAGTCCGACTCCGATCATCACGTTGTCGAAGACGGCCGTCATCACGAGCAGGACGACGAGCGTGCCGGCGAGGGGGCCGAGGCGCAGCCGACCGCGGCGCAGGGCGATCACGAGGACCACCAGCACCACGGCCAGGAAGACCGTGTTCAGGAGGAGGTAGGTCACGCGCGCGCCTCCGCCCGCTTCTCGAGCGCCCCGTGGACGTCCATCGACAGGTAGCAGAGCAGGGTGAGGAAGAGGACCTCCTCGACCGGGAGCTCGGGGGCGAGCTGCAGTCCGGTCATGTACGGGGTCTCGCCGCGGAAGAAGACGCCCAGCCCGATCCCGAACAGGTCCCAGATCAGGAAGAAGACGACTCCCGCGGGCAGCACGATCGCGGCGCGCCGGGCGTCGTTCCAGAAGAACAGCCCGAAGCGCTTGTCGAGCACGACCATGCCGAAGATCGAGACCGCGAGCGCGAGCAGGTAGACGACGCCCACCGGCTACTCCGCCGGGCCGGCGAGCACGGCGTCGCGCACCTCGGCTCCGACGGTCGGAGCCACCGGGGCGTCGGGCGCGCCGCGCACCGGGATCGGCTCGGTCGAGACGTCCCCGCGCACGCGCTTGAGCATGACCTCGGCGCTGATGACGCACATCGGCAGGCCGATGCCGGGGATCGTGGAGCTGCCGGCGAAGAGGAGCCCGTCGACGTGCGCGCTCGCGTTGCCGGCGCGGAAGAAGGCGCTCTGCTTGAGCACGTGCGCGGGGCCCAGCATCGAGCCGCGCCAGGCGCCGAGGTCGGTCTCGAAGTCGGCCGGGCCGATCGTGCGCCGCACGACGATCCGATCGGCGAGGTCCGCCGCTCCGGTCCAGGTCGCGATCTGCCGGATGGCCGCGTCGGCGATCGCCTCGACCCGCGCGTCGCCCGCGCCGTCGACTCCGCCGTGGCCGATCGAGGTGTCGGCCGGGATCGGCACGAGCACGAAGAGGTTCTCGTGCCCGTCCGGAGCTACGCCCGGGTCGGTCGCGCTGGGGCGGCAGACGTAGAGGGAGGCGGGATCCGGCACGGACGGGTTCTCGCCGAAGATGCGGCCGAAGTTGTCGCGCCAGTCCTTCGTGAACAGCAGGGTGTGGTGCTCGAGCTGCGGCAGCTCGCCGCGCACGCCCAGGAGGATCAGCACGGCGCTGGGACCGGGATTGCGGTCCTCCCAGTACTGCGGCGGGAAGGTGCGCTGCTCGTCGGGCAGGAGGGACTGCTCCGTGGTGAAGAGGTCGGAGGCGTTGACGACGAGCTCGGCGGGCAGGCGCTCGACTCCGTCCGGGCCCTCGAACTCCACCCCCACGACCTCGGCGCCGCGACGGCTCCCGCGGGGAGCGCGGGCGGTGAGGATGCGCGTGGCGGGCGACGAGGTGCGGATCGTGACCCCCGCCTCCTCGCCGACCTCGGCGACGGCCTCGATCAGCCGCGTGAATCCGCCCATCGGGTAGAGCACGCCGTCGGCGAGGTCGAGGTGGCTCATCAGGTGGTACATGCTCGGCGCGTCGTACGGCGAGGAGCCGAGGAAGACGGCCGGGTAGCCGAGGATCTGCCGCAGGCGGGTGTCGGTCACCGCGGTGCCCGCGAGGGAGTCGAGAGAGGTGAGCAGCAGCCTCCCGAGGGTCGCCGTGCGCGAAAGGACGTCCTTGCGCAGCAGCGGCAGGAAGGACGCGAAGCTGGTGTAGAGGAAGCGGCGCTTGGCCATCTCGTACGTGTCGCGCGCCGATTCGAGGTAGGCGCGCATCCGCTCGCCCGAGCCCGGCTCGACGCTCTCGAACAGGGCGATGTTCGACTCGAGGTCGGCGAGCACGTCGAGCGGCTCCTCGACGCCCTCGCTGTAGACGCGGTAGCCCGGATCCAGCTTCACCAGGTCGAGGCGCTCGTCGGCGCTCGTGCCCATCAGCCGGAAGAAGTGGTCGAAGACCTCGGGCATGAGGTACCAGGACGGACCGGTGTCGAAGCGGAACCCGTCGCGCTCCCACGAGCCGGCGCGGCCGCCGACGACCTCGCGCTTCTCGAGCACGGTCACGTCCCAGCCGTCGCGGGCGAGGAGCGCGGCGGAGGCGAGTCCGCCGATCCCGCCGCCGATCACGACCGCGCGGTGCGGTCCGGAGGCCGAACGGCTCGCGCGGGCGGGACCGCGACCGAGCCGCGGGGCGAGGGTGGACGCGGCGGCGCGGGCGGCGAGCGCCGTCTTCGTCGCCGTCGGCACGCTGACGCGGGCCCGGAGCAGCTCCTCGGCCGGCGTCTCGCGGATGCGGTCGGCGAGCGCCTGGAAGAGCGAGTGCGCGAGCACGACGGCCCGGCGGCTCGAGCGGGGCAGCTCCGGGATGATCGCGGCGGCCTCGGCGAGGTCGTCGTCGAGATCGGCGAGCAGCACGGCCTTGTCCGTCTCGGAGAACGCGCGCGGGTCGACACCCGGGAAGTAGCTGCGTCCGAGTCCGTCGACATCGGCCGCCAGGTCGCGGAGGAAGTTGACCTTCTGGAACGCGGAACCCAGGCGCCGGGCACCGGCGACCAGGCGCTCGCGGGCGGCGGGCGCGACGTGGCCCGCATCCGAGGCGGCGAGGAACACGTGCAGGCACATCAGCCCCACGACTTCAGCGGAGCCGTAGACGTAGCGCTCGAACGACTCGGGCGTGTGCACGGTCTCGCGGAGGTCGGCCCGCATCGAGGCGAAGAAGGGGCGGGTCAGCTCGGTGCCGAACCCGGTCGCCCTGGCGGTCCGGGCGAAGGCGTGCACGACGAGGTTCGAGCTGTAGCCGGAGTCGAGGGCGCGGTCGGTCTCGGCCTCGAACGCGTCGAGGGCCTCCTCGACGGCCGCGCGGTCGAGCTCGGCCGCCTCGGCGACCCCGTCGACGATCTCGTCGGCGACGCGCACCAGGGCGTAGACGTCCTCGACCCGCTCGCGGACGCCGCGCCCGAGCAGCCGCGTGGCGAGTCCGAACGACGTGGAGTAGCTGCGGATCACCTGCGCGGACGCCTCGTGCGCGACTCGGTCGTACAGTTCGCTCTGCCGGGTCATCGTGCCACCGTACGGGTCGTGGTTGTGCGGGGGGTCATCGGTGCGGAGGGCCGCGCGTGGCGGCTGCGCACGACGAGGGTCATCGGGTGCGTCCGACCACGCTCGCGACGAGCGGGCGGACCTCGACGCGGAACGCCTCCGAGACCGCGGGAGTGCTCAGCGCCGCCCAGGCGCGGTTCGCGAAATCGCCCGCGAGGGATTCGGCGAACCCGCGGGCGCCGCACTCCTCGAGGATCCGGCGGACGCGCTCGGCGGTCTCGCCACTGAGGTGCTCGTCGCCGATCAGCCCCTCGATCTCGGGCCAGCAGTCGGTGCCCGCCGCGTGCGCGATCAGCACCGTGCGCTTGCCCTCGCGCAGGTCGCCCAGCGTGGTCTTGCCGGTCTGCCCCTCCGAGCCGAAGACGCCCAGGAGGTCGTCGACGATCTGGTACGCGATGCCGATGCAGCGGCCGAACTCGCCCAGCGCCTCGACGGCCTCGTCGGAGGCCCCCGCCAGGATCGCGCCCGCCTGCAGCGGCGCCTCGAACGAGTAGACGGCGGTCTTCAGGCGCTCCATCTCGAGCACCTCCTCGACCGAGGGCATGCCGGGCATGAGCGAGAAGTCGACGTCGGCGAGCTCGCCCGCGGCCGAGGCGAAGACGGCCTCGTCGAGCAGCGTGAGCAGGCGGGCGCGGACGGCGTCGTCCGCTCCGACGCCCTCGATCAGGCGGTGGGCGCCGGTCAGCGCGAGGTCGCCGGCGATCACGGCGACGGAGGTTCCGCGGTGCTCGGCGATGGGGATGGAGAGACCGGCGGTGGTCGCCTCGTCGCGGTAGCTGCCCGAGACGTTGGGTCCGCCGCGGCGGACGAAGTCGCGGTCGATCACGTCGTCGTGCACGATCAGCGCGGTGTGCAGGAGCTCGAATGCGGCGCCCAGATGCGCGGCGGCCTCCGGGTCGCGCCCGCCGAGGGCCTCGTACGCCGAGATCACCATGAGGGGGCGGAAGCGCTTGCCCCCGCGGGTGTTGGCCTCGAGCGTCTGCCACAGGGTCGTGTACCGAGTGCCCAGCCGCTCCGCCCGAGCGCGCGCCAGGGAGAAGAACCGGTCGAGCACGGCATCGACGTGTTCCTGCCGCTTCCGGGAGAGAACCACGGGGTCGCGTGTATCCACGAGGGAGAGGCTAACAAGTTCGGTCTTCTAGCACTAAGCCGGCTGACTTCCCTCCTCGTGCTTGACTTACAGGCATGACTTCGGGAGGAATCGCCGTGCGCGAGGACGAGATCGAGCAGGTCGTCCTGCTGGACGAGACGGGCGGCGCCATCGGCGTCGCCGACAAGGCGACGGTGCACGACACCGAGACAGCGCTGCACCTGGCGTTCTCCTGCCACGTGTTCGCCCCGGACGGCGCCCTGCTCGTGACGCGCCGCGCGCTGGGCAAGCGCACGTGGCCGGGCGTCTGGACCAACTCCTTCTGCGGCCACCCCGCCCCCGGCGAGCGGATCGAGGACGCCGTCGTCCGCCGTGCCGAGCGCGAGCTCGGCGCCCGCCTCGAGACGCTGGAGGTGGCGCTGCCGGACTTCCGCTACCGCGCGGTGGACGCCTCCGGGATCGTCGAGAACGAGATCTGCCCGGTGTACACCGCGACCCTCTCGAGCCGCGAAGCACTCTCCCCGCGGGGCGACGAGGTCATGGACTACGAGTGGGTCGATCCGGAGGCCACGCTGGCGTCCGTGCGCGCGGCGCCGTGGGCGTTCTCGCCCTGGCTCGTGCTGCAGCTCCCCCGGCTCCTGGGCTGAGAGACGCCCGGCGCCCTCAGTCGCCGTAGACGTCCGTGCGGTGGAAGTGGAGGGACGAGCGGGACGCGGTCGGGCCGCGCTGGCCCTGGTAGCGCGAGAAGTACTCCGCGGATCCGTAGGGCTTCTCGGCCGGCGAGCTGAGGCGGAAGAAGCACATCTGGCCGATCTTCATCCCCGGCCAGAGCGTGATCGGCAGCGTCGCGACGTTGCTGAGCTCGAGCGTGACGTGGCCGGTGAAGCCCGGATCGATGAATCCGGCGGTCGAGTGCGTCAGCAGACCCAGGCGCCCGAGCGAGCTCTTGCCCTCGAGTCGCGCCGCGATGTCGTCGGGCAGCGTGACCGCCTCGTACGTCGATCCGAGCACGAACTCGCCCGGGTGCAGGATGAACGGCTCGCCCTGCGGGGTCTCGACCAGCCGCGTGAGGTCCGGCTGGTCCTCGGCCGGATCGATGTAGGGGTACCGGTGGTTGTCGAACAGCCGGAAGAAGCGGTCGAGGCGCACATCGACGGACGAGGGCTGGATCATCGCCGCATCGTGCGGGTCGAGACCGACGCGGCCGGAGGACAGTTCGGTCTGGATGTCGCGATCGGAGAGCAGCACGAGGCGATCCTAGGGCGTGGGGCGGGGCCGGCGACGTGGGGCGGCTGCAGGCCTTGCTACGATGATCGAGTGCGCCTCCGAGGCGCCGCGCGAGTGTAGTTCAATGGTAGAACTTCTGCTTCCCAAGCAGATGGCGCGGGTTCGATTCCCGTCACTCGCTCCACAGGTCCCCTCCCCTTCTCTCCTCCTCGGGCGCCCGCATCGGGCGACACGCCGAGGGGATCGCCGCGAACGCGCGGAATGCCGGACGTCGCGGTGCAGGGTGGAGGAGTGACAGAGCTCGTCCAGATCCCGTCGCCGGGCGTCGCCCTCGAGTACGGGCGCCCCGGCCGCCCGGTCGTCGTCGTGCTCCACGACGTGTACGGCCGGCTCCCGTGGATGGAGCCCTTCGCCGAGGCCGTCTCGAAGCACGGCTACCACGTGCTCGTCCCCGACCTCTACGACGGTTGGGCGACGCTCGCCCCGGAGGACGCCCGCGACCTCGCCGCGATGACCGCGCAGGACCGCGCGATGGCCTCGATCGCCGACGCGGTCCGCTCCGGAGCGGTCGAGGGGGCGCAGCGCAGCGCCATCATCGGATTCGGCTTCGGTGGACGGCTCGGCCTGCTCGCCGCCGCGACCGGGCTGGTCGACGCGGTCGTCGCGTACTACGCGACGCTCGGGCGGGAGGAGCACGCGCTCGTGCCGTGCCCGACGCTTCTCCACTACGCGCAGAGCGACGAGTGGCCCGAGGGCGACGACCCGGAGGCGTTCGTCGGCCGACTCAAGGAGGCGGGCACCCCCGTCACGGCGCACACGTATCCGGGCACCGTCCGGCACTTCGCGAACGGGACCCTGCGCGAGGCCGTCGACCCCTCCTCCGCGGCGCTCGCCTACGCGCGGACGGTCTCGTTCCTCAATCCGCAGCTCATCGACTACTGAGCGGGCTGCGCGCTCAGCCGCGGACGTCGTGCAGGTGGTGCTGGACGTCGTGCAGGTAGTAGCGCGCCATCGTCTCGACGGTGAAGACGGCTCCGTCGCTGCGGCGGCCGGGGTACTGCCACTGGGCGCCCGCGACGCCGTCGAAGGCGTCGGCGATCAGGCCCGCCTCCTCGACCAGCTCGCGGCCGACGACGGCCGGGTCCTGCTCGGAGTAGCGGTCCTCGACGGCGGTGACGTCCTGGTCCCAGTTGGGGAAGAGCGGGTCGTCGCCGGCGAGCATCAGGCCCAGGCGCGTGCGGTAGATGCGGTGCACGTCGCGCACGTGCGCCGCGTACTCCAGGGGCGACCACGTCTCGTCGTCGGGCCGGCCCGCGGCGTCGTCGCGCTCGAGGACGTACGGCCAGGCGGCGGCGTTCTCGCGGATGAGGTGGGAGACGTCGGACGCGTCGACGAGCGAGGCGTCGAAGCCGCACTCGAGGCAGGGGCGCTCGGCGGCCCAGGTCCAGTCCTTGGTGTCGGGGGTGATCGGCATGACCCCACAGTAGAACCCCGGCTCCGGCCCCGCGGCGCGGTGGACGGTCAGGGATCGGCGATCCCCTGCCACCGCTTCAGCAGCGCTGGTGCACGGTGAGCGCGGCGACGCGCTCGCCCTCGGCCGTCCACGGCAGGACGGGCAGGTCCGCCGCTCCCGACGCGGCGCCCTGCTCGACGGCGACCGCCGCCATCGCCCGCGCGACGTTCCCGGCGAAGTCGGCCCCCGCGGTGGAGCTGTTGAACGACACGGCGACCGTCAGTCCCGACACCGGGTCGGAGTAGGCGGCGGTCACGAATCCGGGCGCCACGCCGGAGAAGCCCCGGAGCGGGCCGGCCTCGTGCCCGCCCAGGCCGGCGAGGAGCCACTCCGCGCGGCCCTGACCCTGCGGGAACGGGTCGGCCCACACCGCGTCGCCGGAGGGAGAGGCGGCGAGGCCGGTCGCGAGCCGGCGGAGGTCCTCGAGGTCGGTCACGACTCCGCCCGCGGCCCCGAGCGCCGACGGCGACGCCGAGCCGACGTCGCGGCGCACCTCGCACTGCACGGCTCCGGTGCCCAGGTCGAGGCCGGCCGCGTACCCGCGCGGCGCCGGTGCGGGCAGGTCGAGCGTCCGCGCCGAGGGCAGCGCGGTGGTGCGCAGGCCGTACCGCGGCACGACGTACTCGCGGTAGAGGTCGGCGACGCTGCGGCCGGTCGCCTCCGAGGCCGCGAGTCCCGCCAGCAGCGGCCCGGTGGCGGAGTCGGACCAGGCGGCTCCCGGAGGCGCCACGGGCGCGCGCACCTGGGCCGCCGAGATCAGCTCCATCGTCGGCCACTCCCTGACCGGGTTCTGCAGGACGGTCGGCCAGAGTGCGGCGCGGAAGTCTGCGAGTCCGGAGGTGTGCGCGCAGAGCTGGCGGAGGGTCGTGCCCTCGATGCCCGGCAGGGAGCTGAGCGACTCGGAGATGTCGGCGTCGAGGTCGAGGCGGCCCTCCTCGGCGAGCGCGACGACCACGTCGCAGGTCATCGCCTCCGTCCCTCCTGTGCCCAGGCGCACGTGCGCGTCGGTGGTCAGCGGAGTGGGGTCGACGTCGCCGACGACGCCGAGCGCCGTCTCCCAGCCGCCGGCCCAGGACGACCAGACCCCGGCGACGGCCCCCGTCGCTCCGGCCGCGCCGCGCGCCTCGTCGACCAGGCCGGAGAGCGCGATCGCGAGATCGTCGGACACGGGACCGGGCGGCGCCTCGGGGACGACCGAGGCGGCCCCCTGCGTGCAGCCGGCGAGAGCCAGGACCAGTGCGGGAACGACGAGAGCCGCGACCCGTCTCCGCTTGCGACGCACGACCATGACCTTCGGCTCCCCCCGGAACATCCTCTGGAACGGACCCCACTGTACGGGCGTGCCCCGACTCGAGGACCGCGCGAGACGGTGTCCCGCCGGTTCGTATCCGGACCGTGACCCGAGACGTCCACCCCGTTTCCAAACCGACTCGGCGCGGGTTACGAAGAAGGGGTATCGGCACAGGGCCGTCGCGTGAAGGAGGTCCAGTCACATGCGCAGATCACCCAACCGCCTGCTCGCCACAGCCTTCGGAGCGGTCTACCTGCTCGTGGGGCTGCTCGGCTTCGTCGTGACGGGCGGAGTGCAGTTCCTCGCCACCGACGGAGGACTGCTCCTCGGGATCTTCGAGGTGAACCCGATGCACAACATCGCGCACCTCCTGATCGGTGGAGCGCTGCTGATCGCCGGGCTCTCGACGGTCGCCGCCGCGAAGACCGTGAACACGGTCGTCGGAGCCGCGTACCTGCTCCTGGGCATTGTCGGCTTCTTCGTGGTGAACACGTCGCTGAACGTGCTCGCCCTCAACACGGCAGACCACTTCCTCCACCTCGGCAGTGCGATCGTGCTGCTGGGCGTGGGTCTGGGAACCGAGAAGTCGACCCGGTCGCGAGCGGCCACCGCCTGAATCCGGGCGGCGACAGCCG
>NZ_LMNR01000001.1:620425-623417 GCF_001423045.1 Rathayibacter sp. Leaf296 | reverse complement strand
CTCCGTCCGCCGCGGGCCCGCCGTTTTCCGCGGCGGACGGACTCCACGGCCCCGGACGACACGATGCGGTGTGTCGATCCGGGGCCTTCCTCTTCTCCCGGAGGCGCTCGTGAATCCTCTCGTCCGCGGCTGGGCCGCCTCGGCCGCCCTCGGTGCCGGTCTGGTCCACCTCTGCCTGGCCTCCGTGCGGGACGACGCGTGGCTCGCCGCGCTCGTGCTCCTCGGCGCCGGCGAGCTCGTCTGGGCCGTCGCCGTGCTGGCCCGTGGCCGGATCCTCCTGCCGCGGGTCGTGCTCGCGGTCGCCGTCGCCACCACGGCCGGCTCGGCCCTCGCCCTCACCCTGGGGCTCCTGCGCGATCCACTGCCCTCGCTCGCGGGCGGGGTGCTGCAGCTCGCCGCGGCGGGACTCGTGGCGGCGTCCCTCCGACGCGCCCCCTCCCCCGACCGAGTGGTGCCGGCCGGACGGACGGTGCTGGGCCTCCTGGCGGGGGCCCTCGTCGTCTCGGCGCTCGCGACTCCGGCGATGGCAGCGACCTCGGCCGGGCCGGGCGGTACCGGAGGGATGCACGGCGTCGTCCAAGACGGGCACGGGCACTGAGCGGTCTCCGACGGCCTCTGGCCTCCCTCCGCGCGGTCGGCTAAGGTAAGGCCAACCTAAGAAGCCGATCGGAGGCCCTCGTGTCGAACGTGATCCCGTTCTCGCAGGCTCTCCGCGAGCGCGTCGGCCAGACCGGTGCCGCGGACGACGAGGGCGCCGCCTTCATGACCGCCCTGATGACCGGCGCCGGCAGCCGCGACGACTACATCGCGCTCGTCTCGCAGCACTACTTCGTCTACGAGGCGCTCGAGGCGGTGGCCGATCGCATGGGCGACGATCCGGTTGCGGCCCCCTTCATCTCGGCCAAGCTCACCCGGCTTCCCGCGATCGCCGAGGACCTGCGGTTCCTGATCGGCGAGGACTGGCGCGAGCGGATCCGTCCGCTGCCCTCGACGGCGGCGTACGTCGAGCGCATCACGACCGTGGCCAGCGGATGGAGCGGCGGATTCGTCGCCCACCACTACACGCGCTACCTCGGCGATCTGTCGGGCTGCAGCATCGTCCGCACCCTGCTCCAGCGCCGCTTCGGCTTCGAGACGAACGGCGTCGGCTTCTACCTGTACGGCGAGATCGCGACGCCGTCGGCGTTCCGCGCCGTGTACCGCGAGCAGCTCGACGCGGTCGACTGGGACGACGCCGAGCGCGACCGGGTCATCGCCGAGGTGGCCGAGGCGTACCGGCTGACGACCGAGCTGTTCCGCGACCTCGCCCGCTCCCGCGTCGCCGCCTGATCGCGCCCTCCGACCTCAGGCCGACGCCGCGCCGCCCTCGGCGGTCGCGACGGCGGCGGGCTCGGCCCGGCGCTCGGACATGAAACGCAGCACGTCCTTGTCGACGATGATGTCGCTCGGCCTCAGCGGCCTCGTGAGGTACAGACCCTCGAGGCTCGTGATGCGGCTGAGCGCGACATAGGTCTGCCCCGGGGCGAAGGCGCGCTGGCCGAGGTCGACCACGGCCGAGTCGTAGGTCTTGCCCTGCGACTTGTGGATGGTGACCGCCCAGGCGAGCCGGAGCGGGAACTGGGCGAACTCGGCCACGATCTCGCGGGTGAGCTTCTTGGTCGCCGCCGAGTAGGAGTAGCGGTAGCGCTCCCAGGTGGCCGGCTCGACCTCGTGCACCTCGCCGTCGACCTCGACCCAGACGGTGCCGGCGACCTTCTTCACGATCCCGATCGTGCCGTTGACCCAGCGCTGCTCCGCGTCGTTGCGGAGGAACATCACGTGCGCGCCGATCTTGAGCTCGAGGTTCTGATCGGCCGGGTAGGTGCGCCCGCCGAAGTCGCCGCTGATCTCGGCGGTCGCCGTCTTGAGCGGGCCCTTGAGGCGCGCGAGCGCCGTCTGGTTGATCCGGTTGACCGTGTCGTTGCGGGTCGCGAGGGTGATGGCCCCGTCGGTCGGCGGAGTGCGCGCGCCGGCCTCGTTGAGGACGTCGGCGATCTCCTTCGTGACCATGCCGAACCGGACGGCGTTGAGCATCCACTTGAAGCGCTCGTCGCTCTGCCGGTGGATCCGGCCGAGCTCCACGATGCGCAGCGGAGCCTCCTGCCAGACCAGCGCGTCGAAGAACCACAGCGAGCGGTAGCGGTCGGCGAAGTACGCGCGCTCCTCGGGGTCGCCGGGAACGGGAGCGAGCTGGAACGGGTCGCCGAAGAGGACGACCTGCACGCCTCCGAACGGTTCGGACCGCCGCTGGCGCGCCTGGCGGAGACTGCGGTCGATGCCGTCGAGCAGATCGGCGTTGACCATCGAGATCTCGTCGATCACGAGGGTGTCGATGGTGTTGAGGAGCTTGCGCAGCTCGGGCGGCTGGTCGAGATCGGAGTCGGCGATCACGCCGATCGGCAGGCGGAAGAGCGAGTGGATCGTCTGACCGCCCACGTTCAGCGCCGCGACTCCGGTGGGGGCGCAGATGACGATCTGCTTGTCGGTGTTCCAGCTCAGGTGGTTCAGCAGGGTCGACTTGCCGGTGCCCGCGCGACCGGTGACGAACAGGTGCTCGCGGGTGTTCTCGATGAGGTCGAACACCCGCTGCTGCTCGTCGGAGAGGGTCGGCTGGGTCACCGGTCCACTGTACCCGCGGCCGTGCGGCGTCGATCCGGAACTGCCGGGACGGGGGCCGACGGCCGCCTGGGGAGGAGGGTCAGCGGCGCTTGCCGAGTGCGGCCAGGCGCTCGTTGTACTCGTGGAGCTCGGCCTCGCCCGTGCGGTCGGCCTGCCGGTCGCGCCGCTTGGTCTCGCGGGCGTCGGACCTGCTCCACATCATCGCGACGACGATCGCGAGGGCGAGGGTCGGGATCTCGCCGATGCTCCAGGCGATGCCGCCGGCCGCGCGCTGGTCGGCGAGCGCGTCGCTGCCCCAGCCCATCGCTCCGTACCAGTCGGCGAGCAGGAGGCC
>NZ_LMNR01000001.1:442775-620367 GCF_001423045.1 Rathayibacter sp. Leaf296 | reverse complement strand
CAGCAGCAGCAGGCGCATCGGGTACGGCACCTGGTGCGAGCTGGGATCGACTCCGATCAGCACGCTCACGAAGAGGTAGCCGGTGATCAGGAAGTGCACGATCATCCACTCGTGGCCGATGTGGTCGGTCGTCGCCCAGCGGAACAGCGGCGAGTAGTAGAACGCCCAGAGCGAGCCGACGAAGAGCACGGCCGCGACGATCGGGTGCGACACGATCGTGCCGAAGCGCGAGTGCACGGCCAGCAGCACCCACTCGCGCGGCCCGCGGGATCCGTCGGTGCGCCGGATGACGGCCCGCGCGATCAGCGTGACCGGGGCGGCGGGCACGAGCAGCAGCGGCACCGCCATCGTCAGCACCATGTGCGAGAGCATGTGGGCGCTGAACAGGTACTTCTCGTAGACGTTCACGCCGCCGTTGGTGATGTAGGCCAGCAGGAGCATGCCCGCGATCCAGAGCACCGTGCGGTGCAGGGGCCAGGAGTCGCCCCGACGGCGCAGGCGCAGCACGCCGGCCACGTAGAACGCGATGCCGAAGCCGGTGACGAGCAGCCAGATCAGATCGACGTTCCACAGGGTCACGAAGTTCACGGCGCTTGCGACGGGCGGCAGGGGCTCGCCGGTGAGGAGCTGGGCGGGCGTCGGGTCGGTCAGCTGGCTCGCGGCGACCTGGTCGACCGGGGTCGCGGTCCGCGCGAGAGCGGCGGCGACTCCGGAGGCGATGCCCATGAAGGCGACCTCGGCACCGACCAGCCACCAGAAGCTGCGGCCGCCCGCGCCGCCGGCGGAGCGCATCCGCTCGATCAGGAACCGACGCTGCACCAGGCCGAAGAGGCCGAGGGCGATCAGCGCCGCGACCTTCACGATCACGAGGATCCCGTAGCCGGTGAGGAGGTTGCCGAAGCTCGCCAGACGCAGCTCGGCGCTGAGGTAGCCGGACGCCGCGACGACCACGAAGCTGACGAGCGCGAGGCTGGAGTAGCGCTGGATCACGGGCAGCAGGCGCGGACCGTCGAGGAGCGGTCGGAGCACGACGACCGTGACGAGGCCGCCGAGCCAGATCGCGGCGAAGACGAGGTGCAGGCCCAGCGCAGTGACCGCGGCGTCGTGCCCGGCGGAGCCGGCGGCGTGGCCCTGCTGCGCCATCGGCAGGAGGGTGAGCAGCGCGATCGCGGTGACGAAGACGAGCGCGGTCTGGTTGCGCACGGCGAAGCAGAGCACTGTGACGACGGCGGCGAGCAGGGTGGTGGTCAGCCACGCCTGGCCGACCGGGATGCTGCCGATGAAGTAGCTGAGCTTCGTGCCGAAGTCGCGGTCGAGGCTCAGCGGGGTCTGCGTGACGTTGAGGAAGGTGAAGAAGCCGGTGACGGCCGCGGCGGCGGCGAAGAAGGCGGCGCCGGCGGCCGCGACGTCGAGGGCGACGGAGTACTCGGTGCGCTGCTCGGGCGTCTCGGGCTCCGCCGTCTTCGAGGGCTTCGCGGTCTTAGAGGCCTTCGCCGCCTTCGCCGCTTCCGCCGTCGAGCGCGGGCTCAGCGCGAAGAGGGAGAGCACGAGCGCGCCGATCATGCCGGCCGCCCCGAGGTTCACCGCGAGCTTCGCGATCGGGAGGCCGTAGCGGACGACGGGCCCGGGATCGTTCAGGAGCGGCGCGGCGGCTCCGCGGCCGAAGGCGAGCGCCGCGAGGAGGGCGACGAGCGCGGCTGCGACGAGCAGCAGCGCGGGCCCCGCGATCCGGACGGTTCGATTCACCCGTCAAGCCTACGTTCCCCGGCTGATCGGCAGCCGCGGGGACGACGAAGGCCCCGGCGCGGACGCCGGGGCCTTCGTCGGAGAACCGGTGCTACTTCGCAGCGGCCTTGAGCTTGGTGCCGGCCGAGACCTTGACCGAGTGGCCGGCCGCGATCTGGATGGTCTCACCGGTCTGCGGGTTGCGGCCGGTGCGCGCGGCGCGGGAGGTGCGCTCGACGGCGATCCAGCCGGGGATGGTGACCTTCACGTCGTTGGAGACGGAGTCGGCGAGGGTCGAGAAGAGCGAGTCGAGGACGCCGTTGACGGCGGCCTGGCTCTGGCCGGAGTCCGCGGCGATCTTCGCGACGAGCTCGGTGCGGTTGAGCGACTTGTCAGCCATTGGAGTGTCCTCCCAGGACGTTCGCGCTGTTGAGAACAGCTGGTGGTTGTGGATCGTCCTCGGCCGGGGACGGACTCCCTCTAACCGGTCGGACCGTCGGTAACCTACCAGCCCGACCCGCCAAAGCAGGTGATTCCGGGGCGCAGATGCCCGGAACGACGCTGATCCGGGCCGTCCGGCGGCCCGTGGAGCCCCTCGGGCCCTCCCCAGGCGCGGATCGGGGCGCTCCTCCACCGATGCGCGATCGGGCGGTCCACCCGGCCGTCCGGGTGGTCAGGATCGGCGCATGTCGATCACCCTCCTCCCCCTCGCTCCCTCGTCCGCGGCCTCCTCGGCGCCCGCCCGGCCGTCCTTCCTCCGCTCCGCGGTGCTCGCCCGGCGCCTCCGGTCACCGCGCGAGCCGGGCGTGACCGCGGTCGGGCTCGGCCTGCTCGCTCTGACCTCGGCCGTCCACCCGGTGTGGGCGCTCCCGTCGGTGGGAGTGGCCGCGGCGGCGCTCGTCGTCGCGGTCGCCGCCCTCCTCCGGCCCGGGGAGCGCCGCCTCGGAGCGGCGGGCGCGGCGGCGGCCGGGCTCGCACTCGCGGTGGCGACGGTCACCGTGCCCGCAACCCTCCGCGGCGCGGGCGATCTGCTCGGCTGGATCGCGGGGCTGCGCTCGTGAGCGAGGCGGCGGTCGGCCGCAAGCCCTCGGGCACGACCGGTCCGTCTCACTACACTCGGCCCGACGCGTGCCCGAGCGCGCAGGGAAGGCGGCCGGGATGGCGCAGACGAACGACTGGATCACGACGGCGATCTGGTGGCAGGTGTACCCGCTGGGGTTCACCGGCGCCGAGACCTCGGCGGCCGACGCGCCCGCGGAGGTGCAGCACCGGCTGCCGGCGCTCCTCCCCTGGCTCGACGACCTCCTCGCACTCGGCTGCAACGGCCTCCTGCTGGGCCCGGTCTTCGCCTCGAGCACGCACGGCTACGACACGGTCGACCACTTCCGGGTCGACCCGCGGCTGGGCGACGAGGGCGACCTCGACGCCCTCATCACGGCCTGCCGCGAGCGCGGGATCCGGGTGCTCTTCGACGGCGTGTTCAACCACGTCGGGCGCGACCACCCCTGGTGGCGCGAGGCGGTGGCGGCGGGTCCCGGATCGGCGGCGGCCGCGCGGTTCTCGCGCAGCGACTCCGCCCGCGAGGTCGACGGGCTCCGCGTCGACGTCTTCGAGGGGCACGACGCGCTCGTCGAGCTCGACCTCGCGAATCCCGAGGTGTCCGCCTACGTCTCCTCCGTCCTCGCCCACTGGCTCGAGCGCGGGATCGACGGCTGGCGCCTCGACGCCGCCTACGCGGTCGCACCCGCCTCCTGGCGCGCGGCGATCGATCCGGTGCGCGAGCGGTTCCCCGATGCGTGGTTCGTCGGCGAGGTCATCCACGGCGACTACTCCGGCTACGTGCGCGACTCGGGCCTCGACTCCGTCACCCAGTACGAGCTGTGGAAGGCGGTGCGCAACTCGCTCGAGGAGCGCAACCTGTTCGAGCTCGCCTGGTCGCTGACACGGCACGGCGAGTTCCTCGACTCCTTCCTCCCCCTCACCTTCATCGGCAACCACGACGTGACCCGCCTCGCCAGCGCGGTGTCGGACGAGCGGCACCACGGCCACGCCGTGGCGGTGCTCGGCTTCGTCGGCGGGGTGCCCAGCATCTACTCCGGCGACGAGCGGGGCCTGCGCGGAGTGAAGGAGGAGCGCATCGGCGGCGACGACGCGATCCGTCCGGCGTTCCCGGCGGATCCCGCCGACCTGCCGGGCGGAGAGGCGTACCGAGCGCACCAGGAGGTGATCGCGTTCCGGCGCCGGCACCCGTGGCTCGCGCAGGCGCGGACGAGCGCGGTCGACCTGGCCAACACCTCGGTGCTGCTGGTCGCCGAGGGACCGGGCGGCGAGTCGGCCCGGCTCGCCCTCAACATCGGCGACGAACCGGCGACCGTGGGAGGCGTGCAGGTCGACGGCCACACCTGGCTGCTCCTCGACTGATCGGCGCACCGCGTCCTATCCTCGTCGCAGGACGGAGCGCGCCGGGTGATCGGGGCGCCCGAGGCAGGAGCGAGCGGTGCAGGACACGACATCGGGGCCCGGTTCCTCCGGGCTCGACGCACCGGAGGGCACGACCTCGGGGCTCGACGAGGCCCTCGACGCGCCGGAGGACCCCCGCGGCGACCCGGGCCCGGGCGAGCGCAGCGGACTGTCGAGCCGGATCGCCGAGGAGCTGCTCGACGGGATCCCCGAGGACCTCGCGGGCGCCGGAGCAGGACCGGCCGCGGCCGCCCCGGACCTCGCGCGCGCGGTCGAGATCGACGATCCGTCGCGCGCCGTCGGCGACGACCCCGACCGGCCCATCCACGGCTCCTTCGCCGAGGAGTTCGAGCGCAGCTGAGCCTCCCCGGGGTCGCGGACCCGCCCGGACTCAGCTCGCGACGGTCGCGAGCGGTTCGCCCGTCGGCGCCAGCGAGGAGTGCAGGAAGCGCAGGAGCGACAGCAGCAGCAGCTCCTTCGAGTCGGCGCGACGGTACTCGTGCCCCTCGCCGTCGAGCTGGAGGAACGACACCGGACGATCCAGCGCCTCCAGGGCGGCCACGATCTGCGTCGCCTCCCCCAACGGCACGTTCGTGTCGAGCTCGCCGTGCACGACGAGCAGCGGCACGTCGATCGCGAAGGCGCGACCCAGCGGCGACAGCTCCTCGAGCAGCTCCGCGTCGTGCTCCGGGTGCCCGTACTTCGTCACCGCGGCCGAGGCGATCCACGGCTCGGTGTCGCGGTAGAAGGTGAGCAGGTGCGACATCCCGCAGATGTCGACTCCCGCCGCGAAGACGCCCGGCGAGAACGCGAGCGACGCCAGCGTCAGGTAGCCGCCGTAGGAGCGGCCCGTGACGGCGATGCGCGCGCGGTCCGCGACTCCGGAGTCGACCAGGAAGTCGGCGGCCGCGAGCACGTCGTCGAACGCGCTGTACCGGCGCTCGACGTCGTCGGCGTGCACGAAGTCGCGGCCGAAGCCGGAGGAGCCGCGGACGTTCGGCGCGAAGACCGAGACCCCGGAGGCGGCCACGGCCTGATGCTGCGCCGAGAAGGTCGGCCGCTCCTGCGACTCCGGCCCTCCGTGCAGGCTGAGCATCGCCGGCCCGGGGCCCTCGACGCCCGGAGCCCGGTACAGCCAGCCCGAGAGCGCCAGACCGTCGCGGCCCGTGAAGCGCTCGAGCGTGGGCACGACGAGCGGGGCGGCCGGCAGAGCCGGCACCTGGGTGATGCGCGACCACTCGTGCGTCGCGGTGTCCATCCGCCACAGCTCGCGCGGCCGCTCCGGGCCCTCGACGCCGAGCACCACCGAGCTGCCGTCGCGGGAGAGCACGGGGGTCGTGGCGACAAGGCCGGGCAGCCCGGTGACGGGGACGCGCTCGCCGGTGAGGGTGTCGAAGAGCTCGATCTCGCTCGATCCGGCCACGTTCCAGACCAGCATCAGCAGGTGACCCGCGTCGTCCGCGTCCAGACCCTCGAGCTCGGCGTCGTCGCGGGCGGCGAGACGGCGGATGCGCCCGCGCCAGCCGTCGGGGCCCAGCGGCATCGCGACGAGCTGGCGCCGGGGCAGGTCGACGTCGGTCGCGAGATAGGCGACGATCGGGCTCTCGTTGTCGTTCAGGGGTGCGGGGCGCAGGAACGCGACGTCCGTCGATCCGGTGCCCGAATCGGGCAGGAGGGCGTGGTTCTCGTCGGTCAGCCGGTCGACGACCGAGCAGTACTGGTGGCCGCGCTGGCCGTCGCGGACCACGACGAGGCGCTCCTCCGTCGACAGGTCGAGCACCGAGATGAGATCGCCGTCGACGAGCGGGCGCCGCTCGGCGGTGACCGGATCGACGAGGAACGACCGGGTGGGCTGCTCCGGCTCGGCCGACGGCACGGTGACGACGACGTGGTGGCCGCTGCGGGTCCACGGCCCGAGCTCGGCGTGCGCGTCGCGCGAGCCGGCGATGCGCTTGGCATCGGAGCCGTCGGGCCGGACCACCCAGACCTGCGTGCGCACTCCGCCGTCGGTCGCGACCAGGCAGGCGAGCCAGGCGGAGTCGGCCGACCACGAGACCGAGAGCACCGGGTCCTCCGTGAAGCGGATGCAGTGCGCCTCTGGCAGCTCGCCGTCGACGACGACGTCCTGCACCCAGACCTCGGGGGCGCCTCCGCGATCGCTGATGAAGGCGGCGCGGGCGGCATCGGGAGTCATCGACGGGCCCCAGCTGCCCCAGGCGTGCACGAGGTCGAGACCGAGCTGCTCGGCGGCGAGGAGCCCGGAGGTCGCGGTGGAGGTCATGCCCTCCATCCTCCGGCACCGGTCGGGGCCGGTGTTCCGCGGGACGCGAACGCGGGACGAACAGCCCGCGTCAGCCGACGCCGTGCTCCTGCAGCCACATCTCGAGCAGGGCGAGCTGCCAGAGCTCGTTCGAGCCCAGTCGCGTGCGGGTCTCGTTGGGCGAGGCGAGCAGGGAGTCGACCAGGGCGGGGTCGAAGATCCCGCGCCGCCGGGCGGACGGGTCGGTCAGGGCCGCGCGCACGCGCTCGAGGTACGGGCCCTCGAGCTGGCGGATGGCGGGCACCGGGAAGTAGCCCTTCGTGCGATCGATGACCTCGTCCGGCACGATGCCGCGGACCGCGCGCTTGAGCACTCCCTTGCCGCCGTCGGCGAGCTTGAGCTCCGGCGGGATCCGCCCGACCAGCTCGACGAACTCGTGGTCGAGGAACGGCACGCGGGCCTCGAGCCCCCACGCCATCGTCATGTTGTCGACGCGCTTCACCGGGTCGTCCACGAGCATCACCGTGGTGTCGTTGCGCAGCGCCGCGTCGACGGAGGTGTCGGCGCCGGGCCGGGCGAAGCGCTCGGCGATGAACGCGGTCGCCGCATCCTCGCCGCGCCACTCCGGCCGCAGCAGCGCCTGGAGCTCCGGGAAGCCCCGGTCGAAGAAGACGGACGCGTACGCCTGGGCCGCCCGCTCGCGCGGCACCCCTGCCAGGGGCGGGTACCAGTCGTAGCCGCCGAGCACCTCGTCGGCGCCCTGGCCGGACTGCACCACCTTCACGTGCTGCGAGACGTCCTGGCTCAGCAGGTAGAAGGCGACCGCGTCGTGCGAGACCATCGGCTCGCTCATCGCTCCGATCGCGCCGTCGATGCCGGGCAGCAGCCGCGACGAGTCGATCCGGATGCGGTGGTGGTCGGTGCCGAAGCGCTCCGCGACCAGGGTCGAGTACTCGAACTCGTCGCCCGACTCGCCGCCCGCGGAGTCGAAGCCGATCGAGAAGGTCTGCAGCCCGGTCTGACCGGCCTCGGCCAGCAGCGCCACCACGAGGCTCGAGTCGATGCCGCCGGACAGCAGCACGCCGACCGGCACGTCGGCGACCATCCGCCGCTCGACCGCCGTGCGGAACGACGCGATGAGCGCCTCCTGCCAGTCCTGCTCCGACCAGTCGGCGCGCGCGGGGTCGCGGGTGAAGACGGGCTCCCAGTAGACGCGCTCGCGGCTCGTGCCGTCGGGCTCGATCACGCGGACGGTCGCCGGGGGCAGCTTCGTCACTCCGGCCAGCATCGTCCGCGGCGCGGGGACGACGGAGTGGAAGCTCAGGTAGAGCATCAGAGCGGTGCGGTCGATCGAGGTGTCGGCGACCCCGCCGGCCAGCAGCGCCTGCACGGTCGAGGCGAAGCGGATCCGCTCGCGCGTCTCGTCGAGGTACAGCGGCTTGATGCCGAGCCGGTCGCGGGCCATCACCACGCGCCCGGACTCGTGCTCGACGATCACGAAGGCGAACATGCCGAGGAAGCGGTCGACGCAGTCCTCGCCCCACTCGGCGTACGCCTTGCCGATCACCTCGGTGTCGGAGTGGGAGAAGAAGCGGTGGCCCTGGCCCTCCAGCTCGGTCCGCAGCTGCTCGTAGTTGTAGATGCAGCCGTTGAAGACGATCGAGAGGCCGAGCGCGGAGTCGATCATGGGCTGGGAGCCGGCGACGGACAGGTCGATGATCGAGAGCCGGCGGTGGGCCAGCGCGACCGGGCCGCGCGCCCACAGGCCGTCGCCGTCCGGGCCGCGGTGCGTCTGGCAGCCGCTCATCCGATCGACCGCCTCCACGTCGGCCCGGCGGCCGTCGAGCCGGATCTCGCCCGCCACTCCGCACATGTCAGGCCCTCACGATCCAGGTGTCCTTCGCGCCGCCGCCTCGCGAGGAGTTGACGATCATGCTGCCCTCGGCGGCGACCCGGGTCAGCGCGAGGGGCGCGAGGCGCACGTCGGCGGCTCCGGTGCCCGTGACGAAGACGAAGGCGCGCAGGTCGACGTGCCGCGGCTGCAGCTCGGTGCCCGAGAACGACGGCAGCGACGACAGGCGGACGACCTCCTGAGCGACCCAGCCCTCCGGGTCGGCGGCGATCGCCGCGCGGCGCTCGGCCACGCGGGCGGCGGGAGCGGACGGGCCGATCATGACGCCGCGGCCGCCGTAGCCGTCGACCGGCTTCGTGACCAGCTCGCCGACCCGCTCGAGGACGATGCGGCGCTCGGCCTCGTCCTCGGGCCGGTAGGTGGGGACGGACTCGAGCAGCGGGCGCTCGTCGAGGTAGTAGCCGATCAGCTCGGGCACGGCGCAGTAGAGCGCCTTGTCGTCGGCGATGCCGTTGCCCGGCGCGTTGGCGAGGAACACTCCTCCGGAGGCGGCGACGTCGACGATCTCGCGGCCCAGCGGCCGGTCGCCGACGCGGAGCTCGGCCAGCTCGTCGTCCAGGCGCAGGTAGAGCACGTCGACCTGCGCGCCGGAGGCGAGCACGCGCCCGTCCGCGACCTCGAGGTCGCCGAGCTCGAGCAGCAGCAGTCCCGCGCCCTCGGCCAGGCGGCGGTGCTCGAACCAGGCCGAGCTGTCCGCTCCGCTCGAGAGCAGTGCGAGGACGGGCTCGCGGCCGTCGGTGCGCCGAGCGCCCGCCGCGAGGGTGCGGCGCAGTGCGGCGAGGGTGTCGGAGGGATCCAGCAGCCCGGTCGGCCGGGGCAGGTCGGGCAGGACGTCGTCGAGCAGGGAGCGGATGCCCATGGCGTACGCCATGCCGCTGGGGTTCCGGAGGTTGTCCTCCAGCACGCGCCAGCCGCCGAACTCGTTGCGCACGAGGTCGAAGCCCATGACCGGTCCGCGCACGACGCCGCGCGGCAGGCGGGTCGCCTCCTCGCGCCAGCCCGCGGTGCCGGCCGGACGGCGGACGATGCCGTCCCGGACGGCTCGGCCCTCGCCGTAGACGTCCTGCAGGAAGCACTCCAGGGCGCGGGCGCGCTGCTCGAGCCCCGCGGCGAGCTCGTTCCACTCGTGCGCCTGCAGAACCCGCGGCACGAGGTCGACCGGGAACGGACGGTCCTCTCCGTCGAGTCGGAAGGAGATGCCCGCGTCGAGCACCGTCGCATCGCGCGCGGCGTGCAGCTCGCCGAGCCGCTCGGGGCCGAGGCCGCGGAAGTGCTCGAGGATCGGCTGGTAGGCGGTGCGCGGGCGTCCGCCGGTCGCCACCGCCTCGTCGCCCGCCCGCACGCGGTAGGTGCGCAGGCTCGGCGCCGGGAGGATCGGACCGCTCGCCGGCCCGTGGGTCTCGGCCACGACCGCGTCGACCACGGAGTCGAGCGTGCCGTGCTCGGCGAACACCGCGCGCTGGCGGTCGGCCGAGTTGCCCCGGGCGATCAGCGCCTCGGCCAGCTCGCGCACCTGCTCGAGGTCGCCGAGCTCCTCGAGCGCCGGCTGCAGGCGCGCGATCATGCTGCGCAGCGCCTCGGCCGCCGGGACGGGCCGGGGGTGCTCGGTGTGGTCCAGGAGCGATCCGGCGAGTCCGCCGCGGGCGGCCTGCCAGGTGGCCGCGCGCTGGATGGGAGGCGGGGTCGAGCGGAAGGGGCGCCCCGCCTCGATGTCGAGCTCGGCCGAGCGCACGAGGCCGCGGAACAGGCCCGCCACCAGCACGGCGTCGTCGACGATCGGCATCGCGTCGCAGACGCGCAGCTCGAGCGTGGGCGCGTGGGAGGAGGGACGGACGTCGAAGTAGGCCATCTTGGAGTCGGCGATGACCCCGGTGGCGATCAGGTCGTCGAGGAGGCGGTCGTACTCGGCCGCGGAGGCGAGCGGACCGGTGGCCCCGGCGCTCGGCCAGCGCTGCCAGATGATCGTGCGGATGCTCGCGTACCCCGTGTCCTGGCCGTTCCAGTAGGGACTGCTCGCGCTCGCCGAGAGCAGCACCGGGAGGTCGCGCGCGATCCGCTGGGCGATCTGGACCGCCAGCTCACGATCGGAGACACCGACATGGATCTGCGTGCCGCAGATCAGCTGCTCGTCCACGAGCATCCGGTACTGCTCCTGCATGCGGCCGTAGCGGCCGGTGCTGGTGAGCTCGAAGTCCTTGTGCTCGGATCGCGGGGCCGTGCCGACCGCGGCGATGCCGATGCCGTCGGGCGCCGCGGCGTCGATGACGGCCTTGCGGAGGGTGATGAGCTGCTCCCGCAGACCGTCGAGCGAGTCGACGACCGGCGTGTTCGTCTCGACCGTGGTCCGCTGCAGCTCGGCCGAGAAGTTGTCCTTCGGCAACCGCGCCAGCACCTGGGGTGCGTGCGCGGAGAGCTGCTTCGTCTCGAGATCGATCAGGTGGAGCTCTTCCTCCGCGCCGAGTGTGAGTTCTGCGCGCATGCGCCCACCGTACGACGCTCATGTTTCGGGGAGGTACGGGTTGCCCGGGCGGATCAGGAGTGCAGGGGCACGGTCGCCTCGCCTTGGATCGACGTCGGAAGCCCGAGACCCTCGACGATCTCGACGCCCGAGAGGCGCTCGAGGGCGGAGCCGGGCAGCACGATCTTGGAGCGGCGCACTGCGCTGCCGATCACGACGAGCGGGCGCAGGAGCACGCGGGCGTCGACGAGCAGTCGCCAGCCGGCGGGCAGTCCGATCGGGGTGATGCCGCCGTACTCCATCCCCGATTCGGCGACCGCGCGGTCCATCGGCAGGAACGAGGCCTTCCGCACGTCGAGGAGGCGGCGGACGGCGCCGTTGACGTCGGCGCGGGAGTCGGCGAGCACGACGCACGCGGCGATCCGCTCCTCCCCTCCGCGCGAGCCGGCGACGACGACGCAGTTGGCGAGGTCGGCGTCGTCGAGTCCGTAGTGCTCCTTCGTCGCCGCGGTGTCGGAGAGGGCGGGATCGATGTCGACGACGCCGAGGTCGCCGAGCACGCCGTCGCGCTCGGCGGCGGCGAGGACCGCCTCGGGGAGCAGCTCCGGGTGCTCCGAGGCGGGGACGGGGACGAGCGAGCCGAGCGAGGCGGTCATGGGGGCTCCGGAGGGTCGGGGACGGGTGGGATCCATCGTTCCAGGAGAGCGGGAGGGCGGCGCCGTTCCGGGCCGGTCAGTGCGAGGCGGACTCCTCGCGAGCGGCGGCGCGCTCGGACTCCTCGCGCGCCAGGACCTCGGGGTCGGGCACGACGCGGCCGCGGTGCACGTCGGTGAAGAACTCCTCGCTCAGCACCCGCTTCTCGATCTCGTACCAGCCGGTGCTCCAGCCCGAGCCCAGCGGGTGCTCGGCGTCGAGGAGGACGTGGCCGGGCGTCGCGCCGCGATCGAGCAGCGCCGCGACCGAGCGGTCGGGATCGTAGAGTGCGTGCTCGACGAGCGGGGCGAACACCTCGTGCACGGCGAAGTCCTCGGGCCGGCCGAGGAGGACCGGGACGAGGTCCTCACCGGCGCGAAGGCCGTTCGGCCACCAGCGGAAGCGGTCGACGAGCTCGTGGCACGAGATGCACGAGGGCGAGAAGAAGACGAGGTGGGTCGGCGGCTCGGCGAACTCGGCGAGTGCGACGCGGTCGCCCGAGGCGGTGAGGAGGACGGGCCCGGAGGAGGGTGCGGGAGTGGACGTCGATGCGGGAGCGGAGGGAGGTGCCGCACGGCCCTGCAGGCGGTCGCGCACGAGCACCAGGACGATCGCGAGCAGCACCGCGGCGAGCGCCGGGAGCCCGGGCGCCAGCGCGGCGGGCGGCACGGGACCCGCGAGCCCGGCGACCGCGAGGGCGACGAGGACGCTGTTGCGCAGGACCGTGCGGCCACTCATCCGCGCGTCGCCGAGACCGCCGAAGCACTCGCAGTCGACGGGCTCCGGCGCCCGGACCGCGCGGATCGCGACCACCAGGAAGACCACGAGCACGGCGAGCGCCGCCAGCAGGGAGAGCCGGTGCAGCGGAGTCGGAGCGAGGAGCACGGCGAGACCGAGCACGATCTCGACGACGGGGAACGAGCGGGCGAAGAGGGTGCCGCGACCGAGCGCGGCGGGGAGGCCGAGAGCGCCGAGGGACTCGCGGAACCGCTCCGTGCGGCCGAGCTTCAGCGACCCGCTCACGACGAGGACGGCGCCGGTGGCCCAGCCTGCGATCGCGAGCAGAACCTCGAGCATCCGTCCCCCTCGTGCACCGGCGGCGGGTGCTCCGCACCGGACGCTACCCGAGGCGCCACGCGACGAGGGGTCGCTGGCGCGGAACGACGTGCCCTAGGGCCTGGTGAACACGAGCTCGCCGTCGCGAGCACGGCCTGATCGTGCGAGCTGCAAGGAGGGAACCGAAGGTCGATGCGGGCATCGACCTTCGGTTCACGACGCCGCAGATCGTGCGATCAGGCCGAGCGGAGCACGCGAGATCGTGGTCACCAGGCCCTAGGAGTCGAAGCCGAGGCCCAGCGCGTCGAGGGTGCGCAGGAGCAGGTTGCGCCGTCCGCCGTCGTGGTCGGCGCGGTCGAGCGACCAGCGGGTGGCCTGGATCCCCGCGGTGGCGAAGGGCTCCGGAGGGAAGGGCAGCGGGCGCGAGCGCACCATCTCGAGCTCGGTGCGCTCGGTCCGCTCGCCTGACAGCAGGTCGAGGACGACGTCCGCCGCGAAGGCCGTCGTGCCGACTCCGAGCCCCGTGTAGCCCGCGGCATAGGCGACGCGGCCCGAGATCGCGGTGCCGTAGAACGCGGCGAACCGCGTGCTGGTGTCGATCACTCCGGCCCAGCGGTGGCTGAAGCGCACGCCCTCGAGCTGCGGGAACGTGGTGAGGAAGTGCGAGGCCAGCGCGCGGTAGGTCTCGGGCCGCTCCTCGTAGCGCGAGCGGATGCGGCCACCGGGGTGGTAGACCGCGTCGTAGCCACCCCAGAGGATCCGGTCGTCGGCGGTCCGGCGGTAGTAGTGGAACTGGTTCGCCGTGTCGTTGACGCCCTCCCTCCCCCGCCAGCCGATCGACTCGAGCTGCCCGGCGTCGAGCGGCTCGGTCATCAGGACGTAGTCGTAGACGGGCACGGTCATGAGCCGGGTGCGGGCGAGGAGGGAGGGGAAGGCGCTCGTGCCGAGGATCGCGTGCGACGCCTCCACGGCTCCCCTGGCCGTGCGCACGAGCACTCCCGACGCGGTGGTTTCGAGGCCGAGCACCCGGCTGTCCTCGTGGATCTCGACGCCGAGCTCCTCGGCGACGCGGGCGAGCTCGCGCACCAGCTCGCCGGGGTGCACGAGCGCGCACTGCTCGGCGGGCACGACGAGACCGGCGAGATAGGTGGGCGAATCGACGAGGGCGCGGATGCCGTCGGCGTCGAGGAAGCGCGCGCCCGCGACTCCGTCGCCCTCGGCGAGCTGCGCGACCTGGTGCTCCTCGACGGCCACCGCGAGCGAGCCGGTGCGCTCGAAGCCGCAGTCCATGCCGTAGCGGGCGATCGTCTCCTGGATGCCGTCGAGGTTCTCGACTCCGAGGCGCTCGAGCCGGTCGCTCTCCTCCGGCCAGCGGGCGAGGCCGTTCTCGCGGCCGTGGGTGAGGCTCGACTCGACGAAGCCGCCGTTGCGTCCGGAGGCCGCCCAGCCGATCGAGCGGGCCTCGAGGAGGACCACGCGGCGACCGGGGTCGCGCTCCTTGGCGCGCAGGGCGCTCCACAGGCCGGTGTAGCCGCCGCCCACGATCACGAGGTCGGCGCGGACGGAGCCGACGAGCGGCGGCCGCGGGGCCGGCGCGTCCTCGAGCCAGAAGACGCCGCGCCGGGAGCCGGCGAGGGAGGCGTCGACGGCCGCGGAGGACGGGGCGAGACGTTCGAAAACAGTGGCGTTGATGGACATGATACCTCCATTACGCCAGTGATGGGCGAATTCTGCAACCGGATCCGTTGCCGGCACTGTCCGAGCACACCTCGATGCACCCCTCCTCCGACCACGCAACCGGGTCCGGGGCCCGCCGAACGTCGGCACCCGGCCAGGAGTCGAAACGGAGGAGATCTGTATACCGCTTGTACAACTCGCGGAATCCGACGCCCCCTCTTCCCCGCATTACAACAACGATGATCGAGGTTGTAGCATCGTGGAAACCTGCCCGAAACGGTGTTTGGGATACAAAAGAGGAGTCCCCGCGGTGACCATCACTCTGGAGCCGCCTCACCCCTCGCCCTGCTGGGAGCTACACATGACTGCTGTATCCCGCACCACCGCTCCACCCGCTTCCGGCCACACGGTCGCCTCCGTCCTCGACTCCATCGGCTTCACCCGCGCGCAGTTCTGGGTGTTCCTGCTGATCCTCGCCGGGGAGTTCTTCAACACGCTCGAGCAGAACTCGGTGGGCGCCATGGGCAGCCACATCAAGGAGACGCTGCAGATCGGCGACATCCAGCTCACGACGATCAACACCGCCACGGTGATCGGCGGACTGATCGGCCGTGTGCTGGCCGGCTACCTCGCCGACCGCTACGGCCGCCGCTTCTCCCTCAGCCTCAACCTGCTGATCTACACCCTCGGCGGACTGATCAGCGCCCTCGCGATGAACTACGAGATGCTGCTGGTCAGCCGGCTCATCGTGGGCATCGGCATCGGCGGCGAGTTCATGATCGGCCTCGTCATGCTCTCGGAGATGGTCTCCACCCGCTTCCGCGGCACCGCGATCGGCGCCGTCAACGTCGGCGCCGGAGGCCTGGGCAACTTCCTCTCCTACGGACTGTTCCTCCTGCTGCTCGGACCGCTGGAGACTCCTCTCGGCGGCCCCGACAGTGTCTGGCGCTGGTCGTTCGTGATCCTCGCCGTCCCCGCGCTGCTGGTGGTCTTCTACCGCCGCAAGCTGCCCGAGACGCCGCGCTGGCTGCTGTCGCAGGGCCGCACGGAGGACGCCAACCGCTCGCTCGCGATCCTCTCCTCGAACTCGCTCACCCCCACCGGCGCCCGCCCGCCGATCGAGCTGACGCAGGCGGACCTCCCGCCCGTGCAGATGTCGGCCTCCCCCGCCGCGGTCTTCAGCCGCCCGGTGATCCGCCGCACCGCCGCCCTCGGCGTCGCGTCCTGGATGGCCTTCGGCTCGCAGGTCACGCTGAACTTCCTGATGCCGACCCTGCTCGTCGAGCGCGGCTACTCCGTCTCGGAGAGCCTGCTCTACACGATGATCATGAACATCGGCTCGCTCCTCGGAGCGACGACCGCGGCCCTCATCGCCGGTCGGGTGGGCCGCCGCACGGCCGTCGGCACCGCCGGGGTCCTCGGCTGCCTCACCGCGCTCGCCTTCGCCGGCTTCGGGAACGGGACCGGTGCGATCCTCGTCCTCGGCGCCCTCTTCCAGTTCTTCACGATGGTCACCAACACGACCCTCGCCACCTGGACCGCGGAGATCTTCCCGACCGCGATCCGCGCCTCCGGAGCCTCGATCGTGAACGGCATCGGCAACATCGCCGGAGCGGTCATGCCGTTCCTCGCTGTCGCGCTCTACGGCTCGTTCGCCTTCGCCGGCGTCTTCGGACTCGCCGCCGTGATGTACGCGGTGCTCGTCGTCGCCTCCCGCTTCGCCCCGGAGACCCGGGGGCGCTCGCTCGAGGACGTCAACGAGAACGCCATCGCCGCCGCCCACTGACCCACCCACGCCCCCGGCGCTCCGGCGCCGGGGGCGCGAACCCACAAGGAGCACCATGGACACCCTCACCGTCTCGGCCACCGCCAACGGACTCAACTACCTCCCCGAGTACGTCGCCGATGTCGGCGGCCTGTTCGCCGAGCGCGGCCTCGCCGTCACCGCCACGGCCTGCGACCCCTGGACCGGCGTCCTCGACGACCTCGACTCCGGCGCCGCCGATCTCGCCCTCGGCGGGCTGTGGGTGCCCGGGATGTACGCCGGCACGAGCCGGGAGCTGACCGTCGTCGGGCAGCTCAACCACCGCTTCCCCATGACGATCGTCGCCCGCGAGGGTTCCGGACCCGTCGGGCTCGACTGGCTGGCCGGCAAGGTCGTGCTCGCCCCGGGCGCGGGCGGCAGCGCGCCGTTCGAGTTCACCGCGGGCCTGATCCGCGAGGCCGGCCTCGACGTCTCCGCCACCCGCTGGGTACGCGACCTGTCCACGGCGATGATGCTCGAGCTCTACCGAGGCGGCCTCGGCGACGCGATCGTGCTCGACCTGCTCTCGGCGAAGGAGCTCGTCGCGGCCGGCGGCGGGCAGATCGTCTTCCGCCACCTCGACGCGGGAGTGATGCCCAACAGCGTCTACTACACCCGCACCGAGCGGGTCGCGGAGCTCGCCGACCGCACCGAGCGCTTCGTCGACGCGATCGAGACGGCCATGCGGAGGATCACCGCGGGCGAGGCCGGCGCCGACATCGACGCGGTGCTCGCCGCCCGCTGGCCCGACCGCGACCCGGTCCTCCTGCGCGAGGCCGCTGAGGAGATGGCCGCCGGCGGGGTCTGGGACACGACGGTGATCGACGAAGCCGCCTCCGACCGCTGGATGCGCATCCTCGCGGAGGCCGGGCTCGTCACCCGCGCCCCCTCCCTCGCCGAGCTCACCGGCCGCGCGACGGTCGGCGCGCGCTGATGACGCTCGTCCTCGCCTCCGAGCAGATCTCCGCGCTGCTCCCCGACGTCGACGTGCTCGGCACGGTCGAGCAGGTGTTCGCGGATCTCGGCTCCGGAGCGCTGCACCAACCCGCCCCGACGGCTCTCGCGGGCGAGGACGACGGGCTGATCCTGCCGATGGCGGTCCGATCCGACGCCCTCGGTCTCGCCGCGGTGAAGCTCATGGCCGACCTGCCCGGCAACGCGGCACGCGGACTGCCGACGCAGCGGTCGACGATCCTGGTCACCTCGCTGGTGACCGGGGAGTGCGTCGCCGTCCTCGACGGCGCTCTCATCACCCGGGCCCGCACCGCCGCCGCCTCCGCGGTCGCCACGCAGTACCTCGCTCGGGCGGACAGCCGGGTGCTCGGCCTGATCGGTGCCGGCAACCTCGCCGTCGAGCACGTCCGCATGCTGCACGCGGTCCGGGACCTCGATGAGATCGTGGTCTGGTCGAGATCGGACGCGACGCTCGACCGCTTCGAGGAGGCGGTCGGGCGTCCCGTGACCCGCGCGGCGGATCCCCGCGCCGTCGTCGAGCGCTCCGACGTGCTCTGCACCCTCACCCCGTCCGTCGATCCGATCGTGCGCGGGGCGTGGTTGCACGCAGGCCAGCACGTGAACGCGGTCGGCGCCCGCCCGAGGCCCGAGCATCGCGAGCTCGACGCCGCGGCGATGGCGATCGGCACGCTCGTCGTCGACAGCGCGGCGACCGCTCGCGCCAAATCGGGCGACCTCGTCCGCGCGATGGCGGAGGGCGCGGTCGACGCGACGGCCGGGCTGCTCGAGCTCGGCGACGTCGTGGCCGGGACCGCGTCCGGCCGGACGACGGCGGAGGAGATCACCGTCTTCGATTCCGTCGGCCTGGCCGCGCAGGACCTCGCCGTCGCGGCCGCGCTGATCGACCTCGCGCGACTGCGGGACGCGGGCAGCGAGATCCGCCTCTCCGGAGTCCCCGCCGGAGCGAGCCGCTGATGCGCATCGCCGTCGTCAACTGCAACACGACCGCGTCGATGACCGAGACGGCCGCCGCCCGCGCTCGCCTCGCCGTCGGGCCAGGAACGGAGATCGTCGCGATCACCCCGAGTTGGGGCGTCGCCTCGGCCGAGGGCTGGTACGACAGCTTCCTCAGCGCGGCAGCCGTCCTGCACACACTCGAACGGCTCTCCGACGACATCGACGGCGTCGTGATGGCCGGCTTCGGCGAGCACGGCCGGGAGGGCGCCCGCGAGTTGCTCGACGTGCCCGTCGTCGACATCACGGAGGCGTCCGCGCACCTCGCGATGCTGCTCGGCCGTCGCTACGGCGTCGTCACCACCGTCCGCCGCGCGGTCGGCCAGATCGAGGACAGCCTCACCACCGCCGGCCTCATCGCGCACTGCGCCGCGATCGAGGACACCGGCCTCGGCGTGCTCGATCTGGAAGACGATCAGGAGGCGACCCTCGACGCCTTCGTCGCCGCCGGTGAGCGCGCCATCGCCCGCGGCGCTGAAGTGATCTGCCTCGGCTGCGCAGGCATGGCGGGGCTCGAGGAGCACGTCGGCGCGCGCCTCCCGGTGCCGGTCGTCGACGGAGTCGCCGCGGCGGCCGCCCTCGTCGAGACGCTCGTCCGCCAGGGGCTGAGCACCAGCCGGATCGACAGCTACGCCCGGCCGCTGCCCAAGGCGCGCAGCTGGCCCGGCGGGTGAGGTGAGCCGGGGACAGAGCGCACCGGGGCGACCGAGAGTGTTGAATGGTCGCACCGGCGTCGCGAGGAGGACCGACATGACACTCGCCAGCACCGAGGAGTCTCTCGCCAGCCAGACCTACCGGACCCTGCGTCGGCAGATCATCCTCGGACACCATCCGCAGGGGTCGCGGCTCGTCGAGGCGTCACTCGCCGCCGAGCTGCACGTGTCGCGGCTGCCGGTGCGCGAGGCCGTCCCGCAGCTCGCGAACGAGGGCTTCGTGCGGATGCTCCCCCGACGCTCCACTCGCGTCGCGCACTGGAGCGTCGAGGACGTCGTCGAGCTGTTCGACGTTCGGCTCAGCCTCGAGACTCTCGCCGCCCGCCTGGCCGCGCGGGCCGTCTCCGCCGGCGCGTCGCTCCAGCCGCTGCTCGACGCGATCGACGCCGAGCACCGCGCCCTCGACAGCGAGGACTGGCTCGAGGTCGCCGAGACCTCGACCGTCGTGCACGAGGCGATCGTCGAGGTCGCCGGCAGCGCGCTGCTCACCTCGTTGATGCGGGCGGTCACAGGGCGGATGACCTGGCTGTTCTACCTGACCAGCGCGCGCGACCAGCGTCAGCAGTCCGACGAGCACCACGGCCTCCTCGAGGCCATCCGCTCCGGCAACGATCGTCTGGCGGAGTCCATCGCGTTCACGCACATCGAGAAGGGTCGCGCGCCGTCGCTCGCGATGATCGCGGGGTAGTGGCAACCGGCGTGAGACGGCGCCCCAGCGACCGGTGAAGCATCCCCTTACGGGACGCGATACCTCCTGGACGGCGACCCGGGATCATTGCGTCATGGCTGAACCGTTTCCTGCCGTCTTCACTCCGATCGCTTTCGAAATCCAGCTTGTGCACGCGCGGCTTGATCGGGCTGACGAGCAGGTGCGGATGTTCCAAGAGACGTGGGACGAGTACCTGAGCACCAGGCCTCACAAGCTCCGGCACACCCCTGAAAGCGATGGGACGTTGACGGTGCGCCTGCACCGAACGAGACCACTTCCCGTCGAGTTGTCGGTGACCTTCGGGGAGCTGCTCTACGAGCTGCGCGCAGCACTCGACAACTGCCTCTACGCAATCGCGGTGCTCGTCTCGGGAGAGAACCCGCCGCCCAGCGCGGGGAGGCTGGAATGGCCGATCCGCGAAACGCCGACAGAGTGGAAGAGCCAGGCCGGCAGGTATCGCGACCTGCCGCCGGTGATTCGGGAGGCCCTCGAGAAGGTGCAGCCTTACCAGGCCGAGCTACCGGGGTGGAACAGCTTGGGGATCCTGCACGAGCTCGCCCGGGTGGACCGGCACCGATCGATGCACGGTCTGGGGCTGTATCTCTCTCATCTGCGCATGAAGGCCGATCTTCGGTACATCGAAGTCCTTGATCAGGGGCGGCCGGGCATCATCGGTGATGGTGACCCGATCGTGAGCCTGCGCCTGGCTGAGGGTCTCCTCCTTGCTCCCGACAACTTCGATCTGAGGGTCGAGTTCGACGTCGACGTGACGAACGTGACAGAGAGCATCGGCCCCACAGGACAGCCCGGCCGCCCGTGGGGCTCGCTCGACAAGCGCCTGCGCACCCTCGTCCTGGTGACGCGGCAATACACGACGGAACTACTGGGGATCGCCGCGGATCACGTTCTCGGACGAACGCCGTAGAGCGTATCGTCCGCCGAGAACCCTTGATGAGGCGCCGGGAGTGGTCAGCGGTGGCACCGCCTTGTCGTGATCCACGGCACCGACCGGTCGGCCGTGCTCGATCGAGAGGACGGTCGCTCTGACCTGTGACCGCGTGACCGCCTCCACCGGACGCGCTCCTCCGGAAATCGGCGGGACGATCGGATCGGACCGCGATCATCGGGTGCCGAGCGGGACGACCCGGCAGGGTGGAGGTCGAAGGGGGTGCCGTGATCGCGGAGCTGAACGGACTGGTCGAGCTGGTCGAGGACCGTCTCGACGACGACCTCGACGTGGCGGCGCTGGCGAGCGCGCTCGGCACGACCGAGCACCACCTCCGGCGGATGTTCTCGTCGCTCGCCGGCATGCCGCTGTCGGAGTACGTCCGGCGTCGCCGGATGACGGTCGCGGCAGCGCACGTCCTGGCGGGCGAGGACCTGCTGGGCGTCGCGGTGCGGTTCGGGTACGGGTCGACCGAGGCGTTCGGCCGGGCGTTCCGATCCGTGCACGGCGTCGCCGTCGGCGAGGCCAGGCGGCACGGCGGCCCCCTTCGATCGCAACCGCAGCTCAGGTTCCGCCTGACCGTCGAAGGGACCACCCCCATGACCACCCGCATCGTCGATCGACCGGCGTTCGTCCTCCTCGGCCACGTCGTTCGCGTGCCGCTCGTGCACGAGGGCGTCAATCCGCGCATCGCCGCCCACATCGCCTCGCTGCCCGCGTCCGAGCACGGCCGCCTGAAGGCCTTGAGCGACACCGAGCCGGCCGGGCTGCTCCAGGTGAGCGCCGACGTCGACCCCGACTACACCGAGGGGAGCGAGCTGACCTACCTGCACGGAGTGGCCGTCACGGGCACGGCCCCGGCCCCCGCCGATCTCGACACCATCGAGGTTCCGGCCGGCACCTGGGCGGTCTTCCGCACCGAGGGCGCGCATCCGGCGGCGCTGCAGGAGGCGTGGGCCGCGACCGCGACCGAGTGGTTCCCGTCGAACCCGTGGCGACTGCGCCCCGGGCCGTCGCTCGTCGCGGTGCTCGACCGTGCGGACGATTTCAGCACCGCCACCTGCGAGCTGTGGCTGCCGGTCGAGCGCGCCTGATCGCTCCGGCCGGCGGAACGGCGTGAGCAGCGGCGACCGGCCCCAGCACCCCGCCGTACACTGCGAGGGAACGGGGAGGGGCCATGCGAGGACGCCGGACGCAGGAGCGACTGCAGACACCCGCGGCGACCGCTCCGGCCGCCGCGCCCGAGGCCGACGACGTCTCGCCGGGCATGCGCATCGCGGCCGCGTGGTCGTGGCGGGTGCTCGCGGTCGCCGCGATCCTCTGGCTCGTCGTGCAGCTGGTCTCGATGGTGCCGGTCGTGGTCGTGCCGGTGCTCGTCGCGCTGCTGCTGACCGCGCTGCTGACTCCGCTGCGCGACCGGCTCGAGGCCTGGCGCCTGCCCCGCGGACTCGCGGTGCTCGTCTCGATCCTGACCCTGCTCCTCGCGATCAGCGGCCTCGTCGCTCTCGTCGTCGTGCAGACCCGGGCCGGGTTCGGCGGCATCGGGCAGCGCACGCTCGACGCGGTCGACGACGTGGAGGAGTGGATCCAGGGCCTCGGTTTCACCCAGGTGCAGCTCACCGACTGGGCGCAGAGCGCGATCACGTGGGCCGACGCGCAGGCCGCGACGATCGCCTCCGGAGCGCTCGCGGTGGGCTCGCAGGTCGCCGAGGTCGTCGCCGGCACGCTGCTCACCCTCTTCTCGCTGATCTTCCTGCTGCTGGACGGGCGGCGGATCTGGTCGTGGTTCCTCCGCCTGCTGCCGCTGCCGGCCAGGGCGCCGCTGCTCACGGGGGCGGCTGCCGGGTTCGAGGCACTCACGCAGTTCGTGCGGGCGCAGCTCGCAGTGGCGGCGATCAACGCCACGGGCATCGGCATCGGGGCGCTCGCGCTGCAGCTCCCGCTGGTCGTGCCGATCATGGTCACCGTGTTCCTGGGCTCCTTCGTGCCGTTCCTCGGCGCGATCGTCACCGGAGCGCTCGCGGCGCTGATCGCCCTGCTGTTCATCGGGCCGGTGGCGGCGCTGGTCATGGTGGGCGTGGTGATCGTCGTGCACCTGCTCGAGGGGCACGTGCTGCAGCCGCTGATCCTCGGGTCGGCGGTGAAGGTGCATCCGCTCGCCGTCGTGCTGGGCGTGGCGATCGGCCTCGAGGTCGCGGGCCTGGCCGGCGCGCTGTTCGCGGTGCCCGTGATCGCCACGGTCAACTCCGGAGTCACGGCGATGCGGGATCGCTCGGCCGCCCTGCACGATCGGACCGCCGCGTGAGCGCGCACCCCCTCGATCCGTCGGAGGTGCCCGGATCGAGGGTGCTGCCGGCGCTCGCCTGCCCCGTCTGCGGTGCCGCACTCGCTCCGGACGCGCTGCCGCGGCCCTCGCTCCTGCGCTGCCCGAACGGGCACAGCGCCGACGTCGCGCGGCAGGGCTACGTGTCGCTGCTGCGCGGGCGGCACGCCACCTCCGGCGACACCGCGGCGATGGTGCAGGCGCGCGAGGAGCTGCTCGGCTCGGGGCACTACCGCCCGATCCAGGACGCGGTGGCCGCGGCAGTGCCCGCGGACGCCCGGCTCGTCGTCGACCTGGGCTGCGGCACCGGCGCCTACCTCGCGGCGGTGCTCGACGCGCATCCGGGGGCCGCCGGCCTCGGACTCGACCTCTCGGCACCGGCCGCTCGACGCGCCGCCCGCGCGCACCCCCGGGCCGCGATCGCGACGGCGGACCTCTGGCAGCCTCTGCCGCTGGCCGACGGCTGCGCCGACGCGCTGCTGACCGTGTTCGCCCCGCGGAACGCCCCCGAGATGCTGCGCGTGCTGCGGGCCGGAGGGACCGCCGTCGTCGTGACGCCGCGCGAGCGGCACCTGCACGAGATCCGCCCGGTCTTCGGCATGCTCGGGATCGACGCGGGCAAGGCGGAGCGCCTCGACGAGCAGCTCGCCGGCTTCGCGCTGACCGAGCGGCGGGAGCTCGACTACGCGGTCGCGATGACGCCCGCGGAGCTGCGCGCGGAGGTGCTGATGGGTCCCAGCGCGCACCACGTCGACGCCGGGGCGCTGGACGCGGTCCTGGCGGAGCGCGAGGGGACGACCGAGGTGACCGTCGCGGTGACGGTGTCGGTGTTCGTCCGCGCCTGACGGGCGGTGCTCAGTACGACTGCCGGTTGCGCGCCCGGATGACGTCGCCCTCGAACTCCGCGATCATTGCGAGCGCAGTGACCAGCAGCCTGCCCATCGGGTCGGTCGGGTCGTGCAGCGACCCGGCGATGTTCAGCCGCACTCCCCTGCGCGTCAGCTCGTCCACGGTGTCTCGCGCATCCGTGATCGACCGTGCAAGGCGGTCGAGCTTCGTGACGAACACGGTCGAGCCGGTGTCGCAGGCAGCCAGGGCCTCGCGCAGCGCGGGCCGGTCGCGGTTCGATCCGGTGAGTCCGGCGTCGACCGAGATCCGGTCTGCCTGCACGCCCGCGGCGAGTAGCGCGACTCGCTGCGCCTGCGCGTCCTGCTTGTCGGTAGAGACGCGGGCGTCTCCGATCAGCTCAGGCGTCCAAGCAGTGTCCCGTTCGACGTCCCGCTAGCGAACAATTCATCGGACGGGTCTAACGGGACACGACGAGCAGCGGAGTTTCACGGCGCGCGGTGTCGCGTCTGCGTGTCCCGGTGCACGATCCCCTTTCGGAACAGTCTTCGACGTCCGCACGAGGGTCGCGTCAGTCGACGATCCTGTCCAGGGTCGCGGCGGGGAGGTCGAGCCGATTCAGCAGTCGGAGGACGACGAAGACGCTGGGGTTGTCCTGGTCGCCGCGCTCGATTCGCCGCAGGGTCGCGGTTCCGACGTCCGCGTCCCGGGCCAGGTCTTCTTGGCGAAGGCCTCGTTCCAGGCGGGCTCTGCGGAGGTGCGCTCCGAGGCGGCGTGCGGAATCGGTGGTGGCATGGAGAGGTCGAGGCATCAGCGTTCGGCCCTTCGGTGATCAGTCGGACAGGACCGGGGTGTCGCGGCGGCCGTAGGCGCCGGCGGCGAGGAAGGCGGCGGCCAGCAGAGCGGCGACGAGCCAGAAGGCGTTGAGGAGCCCGAAGGACTCCGAGAGGCCGCCGATGATGGGCGGGCCTGCGAGGTTCGCGAGGTAGCCGACGGAGGCGACGATGCTGACGCGGGCGGCCGGGTTCGGGCCGCTGTCGGCGGCGGCCGACATGCCCAGCGGGAAGCCCATCGAGACGCCGACCGCCCAGAGCACCGTTCCGAGGAGGATCAGCCAGGTGGGGCCGCCGAGGATGAACAGCACGAGCCCCAGCACTCCGACGGCGGCGGTGATCCGGATGGTGGCGACTCGTCCGATGCGATCGACGACCGGGCCGCCCACGACGCGGGCGATCGTCTCCCCGAGAGCGAAGACGGTGAAGAAGAGCGCGGCGATCGTCTCGGTCTGTCCGTGGCCGTCGCGGGCCGAGAGGGACAGCCAGCTGTTCGCGGTCCCCTCGCCCAGCTCGGCGCCGAACATGACGACGCCGATGAGCAGAAGGCGCCAGTCGGCCAGGACGCGCAGTCGCTGACGCCAGCCGCCCGAGGTGTGCGCACCCGCGGCGCTCGCCTCGACCGCCTCTGCCGTCGGAAGGTATCGAACCGCGATCAGGCCGGCGATCGCGATCAACACGGCCTCGATGCAGAACTGCACCTCGAAGCGGATCCCCGCGGCCGAAGCGCCCGCGCCGATGACGGAGCCGAGGATCGCGCCCGCGGACCAAGCGGCGTGCAGCAGCGGCATCAGCGTCTTCTGCACGGCGGCCTCGACGGCGGCACCCTCGACGTTGATCATCACGTCGAGCGACCCGACGCCCAAGCCGACGGCGACGAAGCCGACGACCGTGACACCGAGGGAGCCCGCGACACCGGCTCCGAGACCGACCACGGCCACACCGGCGGCAGTCAGCAGGAGGGCGCCGAGGATCGCCCGCCGTGCTCCGAACTTCGCGAGCAGCAGCGCAGACACGCCCAGGCCCGCGATCGAGCCGACCGTCACACCCGCCAGGGCGAGGCCGATCACGGCGTCACCGATGCCGAGGGAGTCGCGGATGCTCGGGAGTCGCGGGCCCCAGGTGGAGACCGTGACGCCTCCGAGGGCGAACATCACCATGACGGCGTTGCGCCAGGCGATAGTCGAGTGGAGGGAGGGAGCGAGGGCAGGACCGTGAACGTTCACGGTGGTGACCGTAGCAGACCGGGACCGTGCTCGAAAAGCTCAGGTCAGGCGGAGTCGCGGACGAGCAGAGTGAGCCCGACGGACGTCTCGTCCGCCCCCGTGATCGGAATACCGGCGAAGGATTTCTCGAGGAGCGCCACGGCGGCGTCCGCGAGCTGCGCCTTGTCGATCGACAGTGTCGTCAGCTCGGGCGTGACGAGGCGGCCGACGTCGAGCCCGTCCATGCCGATCACCGCGACCTCCTCCGGTACCTGTCGGCCTGCTCGCGCCAGAGCCTTGAGGACCCCCAGGGCCATGACGTCGTTGTAGACGAGGACGGCGTCGACATCGGGGCACTGCTGCAGCAGCTCGTCCGCCGCTCTCATCCCGCCCTCGACGCTCTCCTCCGCGATGAGAGCCGGGAGGTCCTCCCAGGACAAGCCCTGCTCCTGGACGCTCGCCCGGTAGACGTCTCGGCGGACATCGGTCCCCACGTCCGAGCCGAGGAACGCGATGCGACGACGATTCTGAGACACGAGACGGTCGATCGCCGCTCGCACCCCCTCCTCGACCTCGAGCACGACCCGGCCGTTCAAGCGCTCGTCCGCCGGGCCGTCGATCATCACCAGCGGGAGTCGCCGCTGACCGCCGCGCAGTACATCGTCGGGCAGCAGGGAGAGGGTGTCGGTGCGGCATCCCGTGAGCACGAGCGCGTCCACGCTCGAGGTGATCGAGGCGAGCTGCCCCCGCGTCTTCCCGCGATCCGTGCCGACGTCGCAGAGCAGCACGCCCCAGTCCCGATCGGCCGCGGCGCTGTTCACCGCTGCGGCCAGCTCAGCGAAGTAGGGGTTGCGGAGGTCCTCGAGCACCAGACCGATGGTCGTACGCCTGCCCCGGACCATGCTCTGAGCAGCCCGATTCGGGCGATAGTTCAACTCACCCGCGGCGGCGATCACCCGCGCCTTCGTCGCCGCACTCACATCGGCCATGTCGTTCAACGCCCGCGTGACGGTCTGCCGAGAGACGCCGGCGACGCGAGCGACATCGAGGATCGTCACCGGCGCGGGAGGGATCGACATGGCATGAGAGTACGCGTCGAGCGCGAAGGCTCGGCAGAGTGCCCCTCTGGCCGTCCGGTCACCCATCGGCTACCGGACGCCCGCCGGATCATCGTGGGCCCGCGACGGTCGGCGTGGAATGGCGGCGCCGTGGCCGGGGCTCGACAGTCGAGGGACGGCCTCACGGCATGCGGGAGGCGATGGCCGCGAGGGCGAAGCCGACGAGTGCGGTCGGCAACGCAAGGATGCACCAGACGATCTCCCACCCGTGGTGAGCATGGGTCCCGCTTGTCGCGCGGATGACGGTGAGGACCCAGACGCTGACAGCGCTGATGAGGGCGACGATGCCAGCCGCGAGGAGGAAGGCTTTCCCTGCTGCGGCCTCCTCGTCGGTGGGCATCAATCCCATGCCGATTCCTCTCGCGTTGATGGAGAGGTAGGTCAGCACGACGGGTGCGACGATCATCCCGAGGATGGCGATCGCGGCGATCACCGAACTCAGGGGTCCCTTCCGAGCGACGCCAACCACGCAGTGCACACTATCCGCGCGTCGCTACCCCCGCTCCTCCCCCTGCGAGCGGGCCTCTCGGCGTCGGCACGGAGACCCCCGGCCGGACGCCCGCTGGACCATCCCAGCAGCGATGGCGGGCGCCTGAGCCGGAGCTCCTGCTCGGATCTGCACGAGGGTGAGGTCGAGGAGCGGCGTCGGGACGCTCAGCTCCCGCGCTCGGCGAGCGAGGTCGCCGAGCAGGTGCTCGGCCTCGGTGGGCAGGCCGGCGACGAGGTCGCGGTAGAGCGAGGTCGTGAAGGCCGACCCCTCCTCGGTGAGGATCGCGAGGGACTGCTCGTGCGCCGCGGCGGACACCGGCAGGCCGGCCGCGTCGGCGACGGTCTCCGCCTCCTCGATCGCGTCGAGGATCCACGGGAGGGCCCCCGCCTCGAGGGCCGGGCCGATCGCGCTGCGGAAGAGGCAGGTGACGACGCCCGCTGCGGCGATGAAGACCCACTTCTCCCACAGCGCGGAGAGCACGTCATCCGACACCCGCAGGTCGATACCGGGGACGTCGAGCGCTTCGGCCACATGAGCCGGCACCGGTGCGTCCGTCAGCGAGCCGATCGTGAGCACCGAGAGCCCGGTCATCTGGCGGACCGCGCCGCCGTCGAGAGTCGCGACGATCTTGGCCGAGCCGCCGAGCACTCGCCCGGGGAACTCGGTCTCCAGCAGGTCGATGTGCGCCATGCCGTTCAGGATCGGCAGCACGAGCGTCGTCGCGTCGACCCAGGCACGAACATCGGCCACGGCGTCCTTCAGCGCCGACGCCTTGACCGTCACGAGCACCAGATCGAAGGCGGGCGCCTCCTCCCCCACGACCAGTGTCGTCACGTCGAGGGTGCGATCCTCCGAAGGCGAGACGAGGCGGAGTCCGTCTCTCCGCAGCGACTCGGCCCTGCCTGCACGCACCAGGTAGGTGACGTCGCGGCCGGCTTCCTGCAGGCGGCTCCCGAACGCACCACCGGTCGCGCCCGCTCCGACGATGAGAATCCGCATGGCGATGCCCTTCTGTCGCGACCACGATTCCTCCGAGAGTAGGACGTGGGCGGCACCCTCACGACCAGCCGCAGCGCATCCCTCTCCGTCCTCTCCGCCGCCGCCCTGCACCTCGCCGAGGTGCCCGCCGACGCCCGGAGCAGTGTGGCGCCGGGTGAGGTCCACGACCGGATGCCGGCGTGCATCACGCCGGACGGGTACGACGACTGGCTCGGCGGGCATCTCGACGTCGACGCTCTGATGCAGCTCCTCGACCGGGAGTCGTACGCGGTCGAGCACGACCTCGAGCACTACGAGGTGTCCGGCGACGTGAACAACGTCCGCACCAACGGACCGCATCTGCTCGACCCGCTCCCCGTCTCGTCGTTGGAAAACTGAGGGTGGCGACCGAGCAGTGCGGGAGTTCCGGCGCTTTCGTTCGGGTGGTGATGCGGGGGGCGCCTCTCGGGTTTGAGCAACACGAGGTCCCATCGAGCCAACTGTCATGCCCGAACGAGAGCCAGCTGACGCAGCGGTCGAAGAAGAAGATGCTCGCGGCGCACAAGGGCAAGTCCGTGCGCGCGAACGGCGCTGGCCTCCCGAGCCTCGGCGAGGATCACTGCTCCGCCGGCATCGGGGCGCCGGGTGAGGCGCCCCGCGCCCGCTCAGTACGACTCCCGGTTCCGCTCCTGGTCGACCACGGCCGCGCGGTCCGAGAGGCGCCGCAGTCCGGCGAGCGGCTGCGCCATGCGGTGGTTCGTGCGCAGCACGGGCTCCACGCGGTCCAGGAACGCCCAGTACCCGGCCGTCACGGGGCAGGCGTTCTCGCCCAGGCGCACCTTCGGATCGAAGCGGCAGCCGCCGCAGTAGTCCGACATCCGGTTGATGTAGGCGCCACCGGACGCGTACGGCTTGGTCGCCACGACGCCTCCGTCGGCGTGCTGCGACATGCCGATCACGTTCGCCGGCATCACCCACTCGGTGCCGTCGACGAAGACCTCCACGAACCAGTCGTTGAGCTCGGCCGGGTCCCACCCGCGCTGGAGGCCCCAGTTGCCCAGCACCATCAGGCGCTGGATGTGGTGCGCCCAGCCGTGGCGCCGGACGTCGTCGAGGGTCTCGTGCAGGCAGTTCGCCTCGATGCCCGAGGGGTCGAGCTCGAGCAGCGCCGAGGGCAGCGGGGCGGAGGCGCCGAGCGCGCGGCTGCGCCCGCGGTACTCCGGCCCCAGGTGCCAGTAGAGGTGCCAGACGTAGTCGCGCCAGCCCATGATCTGCCGGACGAAGCCCTCGACGCCCGCGAGCGGAGCGCCTCCGGACGCGTGCTCGGCGACGACGGTGTCGATCACCTCGCGCGGGTCGAGCAGGCCGAGGTTCATCGGAGCGCTCAGGAGCGAGTGCGCCATGGTCCAGTCGCCCGAGAGAATGGCGTCCTCGTACGGGCCGAAGTCCTGCAGGCGCGAGGACGCGAAGTCGGCGAGCGCCTCCTGCGCCTCGGCGGGAGTGGCGGCGAAGCGCCGCGGGCCGTCCTCGCCGACGAGGTGCACGGCTCCCTCGCGCTCCCAGCGGGCGAGATCCGCGCGGACCTCCTCGTCGATGTCGTCCTCCACCGGCCACCACGGATCCGGCAGCCCCAGCCGGGCCGCACCCTTGGGCGGCGGCTGGCGGTTGTCGTGGTCGTAGTTCCACTTCCCGCCCTCGGGCTGGTCGCCGCGCATGAGCACGCCGGTGCGCTCGCGGCTCCAGCGGTAGAAGTCCTCGAGCAGGAGCCGGGAGCCTGCCCGCGCGAGCGCCCACTCGCGGAAGTCCTCCTCCTCGGTCACGAAACCGCGGCTGGGCAGCACGCTCATGCCCAGGCGCCGGGCGAGGCGGCGGCCGCCGCGGGTGGGCGGATCGATCACCTCGAGGTCGTCGCGGCCCTCGAGCGCCTCCGCGAAGGTCTCGGCGCGGACGTACTCGACGCGGTCGCCCAGCTCGCGGGCGCGGTGCCGCAGCGCCGAGAGCCACAGCTGCGCCTTCGCGCGGTGCATCGGCCGCCGCCCGAAGGCCGAGCGCGCCTCGACGAGCAGCATCGGTCCGCCGTCGTCGAACAGCGGGCCGAGCTGGCCGATGACGCTCCAGCGGGTGCGGGTGGGGATGCTCATGCCCGTCACGCTAGGCGGGAGCGGCCGGGGCGGGTAGGAGTTGCGCCGCGCGGGAGGAGGTGCGGGGAGCGGGAGGGACCGGCACGGATGTGCAGCCGCAACGCCTTGCACCGCGGGGCGTGATGCAGTTCTCTCGAGTGGGGGCCGCCGTTCGGCGTGCCCCGGAACCCGACGCGATGAAGCGAGGAACCCGCCATGGCACACGACGACGAGACTTCCCCCGGAACGACCTCCGACGGCGCGAGCGAGGCGCCGCGCCGCGGCCGCCACGCCGCCGAGACGACCACGACCGAGACCCCGGACGGCGAGTACACGTCGACCGACGGCGTCTCGCACACCGCCACCGACGACCAGGGCAGCTACATCGACACCTCGGTCCACGAGGAGACCTCGACCGAGAAGGGGAGCTACGTCGACTCCGACTCCGCAGGACCGGACTCGGATGCCGAGGGCGAGTACACCGACCGCGACGAGTGAGCCGCGTGCGGCCGGGAGCTACGCCCCGGCCGCGCGGCACCGCAGGCGGACGAGCCGGTACACGGCTCCGACCGCGAAGACCGCGATGCCCGTCAGGATCGACGGCAGCGGCAGGGTGAGCACGAGCAGCACGCAGCCGATCACCCCGCCCACCGCGACGAACCGCGGGTACAGGCGGTAGCGCCGCTCCTGCGTGAGCGCCGACACGTTGGCGACCAGGTAGTAGAGCAGCACGCCGAACGACGAGAACCCGATCGCCGAGCGCAGGTCGGCCACGAGCACCAGCACGATCACGACGGCTCCCAGGGCGATCTCGGCCCGGCGCGGGACCTGCCGCACCGGATCGACGTGCGCGAGCATCCGGGGCAGATCGCCCTCGCGGGCCATCGCGAGGCTCGTCCGCCCGATGCCGGCGATGAGCGCGAGCAGAGCGCCGAGGGAGGCGGCGGCGGCTCCGACCCGGATGACCGGGCCGGTCCACGGCCACACCGCGGCCGCCTCGGCGAGGGGCTCGGTCGACGCCGCGAGCCGCTCCGGACCGAGCGCCACGAGGAGCGCCGTCCCGACCACGGCGTAGACGACGACCGCGAGCGCGAGGGCGCCGAGGATCGCGCGCGGGATCGTCCGGGACGGATCGCGCACCTCCTCCCCCATCGTGGCGAGGCGGGCGTAGCCGGCGAAGGCGAAGAAGAGCAGCCCCGCCGACTGCAGCACGCCGAGCGGGCCGATGGTGCCGATGCCGCCGCCCACTGAGGCGACGGCGGGTCCGGAGGAGACCGCGGCGGCGACGACCAGCGCGAGCACCGCCAGGACGATCGTCACGATGACGCGGGTGGCGAGCGCCGTCCGGGTGACGCCGAGCGCGTTGACGCCGACGAGGGCCGCGACGGCGAGCACGGCGACGGGGCGCTCCCACCCGGAGGGGGCGGCGTAGGCCGCGAAGGTCAGCGCCATCGCCGCGCAGCTCGCGGTCTTGCCGACGACGAAGCCCCAGCCCGCGAGGAACCCGGGCCACTCGCCCAGGCGCTCGCGGCCGTACACGTAGGTGCCGCCCGAGCGCGGGTACTGCGCGGCGAGCTGCGCCGAGGAGGAGGCATTGGCCCACGCGACGAGGGCGGCGAGCGCGAGTCCGGCGAGCAGCCAGGGGCCGGCCGCGGCGGCCGCGGGCGCGAAGGCCGCGAAGACGCCGGCGCCGATCATCGAGCCGAGGCCGATGACGACGGCGTCGCCGGTCCCGAGACGGCGGGCGAGGGAGGCGGGCGGGGTCACCCGACTCTTCTACCGCATCGAGGGGAACGGGCGGTGCTGCAGGGCTTCAGGGCGGCTTCAGCACGATCGCCCTAGCCTGGGGCGAGCCGCGCTCGCCGCGGGAGGAGCCCGGGAGGACGCCATCCGCATCCTGGTCGTCGACGACGAGATCAACCTGCTGCGCGCCCTCGAGACGGGTCTGGAGGCCGAGGGCTTCGCCGTCGACACGGCCACCACGGGCACGGACGCGCTGTGGCTCGCCCAGGAGGCCGAGTACGCGGCGATCGTGCTCGACCTGATGCTCCCGGACCTCAGCGGCTTCCGCGTCTGCGAGCGCCTGCGCGCGGCCGAGGACTGGACGCCGATCCTGATGCTGACCGCGAAGGACGGCGATCTCGATCAGGTGGAGGCGCTGGACACCGGCGCCGACGACTACCTCACCAAGCCGTTCTCGTTCCCGGTGCTCATCGCCCGGCTGCGCGCACTGATCCGCCGCGGCGCGACTGAGCGGCCGGTCGTGCAGGTGGTCGGCGACCTCGTCCTCGACCCCGCGTCGCGCCGCGTGGAGCGGGGCGGGGTGCCGATCCCGCTGACGGCACGGGAGTTCAGCGTGCTCGAGTACCTCGTGTCGCGGGCCGGCGACGTCGTCCCGAAGCGGGACGTGCTCGGCGCGGTCTGGGACTTCGACTTCGACGGCGACCCGAACATCGTCGAGGTCTACATCCGCACGCTCCGGAACAAGATCGACCGGCCGTTCGGCGTCGACACGATCCGCACGCAGCGCGGGGCGGGCTACTCGCTGGTGGCCGGATGAGCCGGCTGCGCACGCGGATCACGCTCGCGGCCGCCGCCGTGGTCGCCCTCGCCGCGGTGCTCGGCGGAGTCGGGTTCGTGCTGGTCCTCTCCTCCGTGCTCGCGGCGAGCGCCTCGAGCGCCGCCGAGGCCGAGGCCGAGCGTCTCGGCGCGCTGGTCGAGTCGGGCGGCGCCGAGGTGGTGCGCGCCTCGGAGGGGGTCGTGCAGCTCGTCGTCGACGGCCGCGTGGTCGCGGCGGGCGAGGACGCGGAGGACCTGCCGCCCCTCGCGCAGGAGGAGGGCGACGACCCCGTCACCGTGCAGGTCGAGGACGAGGGGCCCGTGGTCGTCGCCGCTCAGGAGCTCGACGACGGCTCGCTCCTCGTCGCCGGAGTGCCCGACGAGGGGCGGACGGAGGCGGTCGCGACGACCACGGCGCTCCTCGCCGTCGCGGTGCCGCTGCTCGTGGCCTTCGTCGCGGTGGTCTGCTGGGTGGTGGTCGGCCGGGCGCTGCGCCCCGTCGACCGGATGCGCGCCGAGGCCGACTCCGTCACCGCGGCCGCCCTGGACCGCCGGGTCGCGGAGCCCGGCTCGGGCGACGAGATCGACCGCCTCGCGCGCACGCTGAACCGCATGCTCGACCGGCTGCAGGACGCGCAGGAGCGGCAGCGCCGCTTCGTCTCGGACGCGTCGCACGAGCTGCGCTCCCCCGTCGCGGCCCTGCGGCAGACGGCCGAGGTGGCCCTCGCGCACCCGGACCGCCTCGACTCCGCCCGCCTCGCGAGGACGGTGGCCGAGGAGTCGGTGCGGATGGGCGGGCTGATCGAGGGGCTGCTGCTGCTCGCGCGCGCCGACGAGGCGCGACTGGCGATCGCGGCGGCTCCGGTCGACCTCGACGACCTGGCGCTGCGCGAGGTGCGGCGGCTGCGCGACTCCGGGATCGAGGTCGACGCGAGCGGAGTCTCGGCCGTGCAGGTCGTCGCCGACGAGGCGCTGCTCGCGCGGGCCGTGCGGAACCTGGTCGACAACGCGGTGCGGCACCGGTCGACGCGCCTCGCCCTGGCCACCCGGGCCGAGGGCGACGGGGCCGTGATCGTCGTGGACGACGACGGTCCGGGCATCGCGGCGGCCGACCGCTCGCGCGTGCTCGGGCGGTTCGTGCGGCTCGACGAGGGCCGTACCCGCGACGCCGGAGGATCGGGGCTGGGCCTCGCGATCGTGGCCGAGATCGCGGCGGCGCACCACGGCGCGGTGTCGATCGAGGACGCTCCCCTGGGCGGCGCGCGCGTGGTGCTGCGGCTCCCGCTCTAGCGCTGGAACGCAGGGCTCCATCGAGGCTCATCGCGCTTCAGGGTGGCTTCAGCGGCCGGACGCGAGAGTGGTCACGGCGTCGAGGACCGGCGCCGGAGTAGGAGCGGATCATGCAGAAGAAGACGAAGATCATCACCGCCGTCGCCGGAGTCGTCGTGCTCCTCGGAGCGGGCACCGGGATCGCCTACGCCGCGACTGACGGCTTCGAGGGATCCGACCGCCTGACCGGGGCGGACCTCGACCGTGCGAGCGACGCGGCCCTCGAGGAGATCGGCGGCGGCACCGTGACCTCGGCCGAACGCGACGACGACGGAGCCCCCGGCTACGAGCTCGAGCTGCGCGGCGAGGACGGACTCGAGTACGACGTGCGCCTCGACGACGCGTTCGCGGTGCTGTCGGTGGACGCCGACGAGGACGGGCGCCCCGCGAGCGGATCCGCCGAGGGCGGCGACGACACCTCGACCTCGGGGGTCGTCGACCCCGACGACCTGACCGGCGACGACCTGGCGCGCGCCTCGGAGGCGGCCCTCGCGGCGGTCGGCGGCGGCACGGTGACCGAGGCGGAGCGCAGCGACGACGCCGACCACGCCTTCGACGTGGAGGTCACGCGCGAGGACGGGACGGACGTGGACGTCGATCTCGACGCGGACTTCGCGGTGGTCGCGACGAACGACTGACGGCCGGACGCGGGAGCGGCTCAGCCGCTCCCGGAACCGTTGCCGTTGTTGCCGTTCCCGTTGCCGCCGTTCCCGTTGCCGTTGTTGCCGTCGTTCCCGTTGCCGCTGTTCCCGTTGCCGCTGTTCCCGTTCGCGGGAGCCTCCTCGGCCGGCTCCGTCTCCTCGGGCTCCGGAGCCTCCTCCTCGACGGGCTCCGTCTCCTCGGGACTCGGAGAGGGCGCCTCCTCCTCGGTCTCGACGGGAGCGGGGGTCTCCTCGGCAGGCGTCTCCTCGGCCGGAGCCTCCTCGACCGGAGTCTCCTCGACGGGCTCCTCGGGTTCCGGAGCCTCGTCGGTCTCGACGGGAGCGGGCTCCGGCGCCTCGCCGGCCCCGACCGCCGCCTCGAGGTCGCCGCGCACCACGTCCGCCTCGGCCTGGATCGACGCGGCCCGCTCCTGGGTCACGGTTCCGGCTGCCAGGGCCGCGGCGAGGGCGGCCTGCAGGGCCTCGAGCTCGGTGAGGGCGCCCGCGAAGTCGTCGGCGGAGGCGCGCTCCGCTACCGCGACGACCGCGTCGTCGAGGGTCTGCGCGGTGGCGTCGTCGATCGACGGGTCGGCGGCGGAGCACCCCGAGAGCAGGAGGACCGCGGTCACGACGGCGGCCGGCCAGGCGCGGCGCGCGATCACGAGCGGATGCTCTCGCGCAGGCGCTGCAGATGCTCGCCGAGCTCGCCGTCGACCGCGGGCAGCGGCGTCTGCTGGTCGCCTCCGAGCAGGACGACGGCGAGTCCCACCGCGATCGCGACGAGCGCGAGCACCAGCACGAGCAGCCACGGGTTGGGCCCGCGACGCCGCTCGGGCTCGCGTCGGAGAGTGGTCGTCGCGGTAGCGGGGGCGACCGGAGCCGCCGCGGTCCCGGCCGGCAGGAGGGTCGTCGCCGCGGTGCCGTGGTCGGGGACGGGATACACGGCCGTCGCCTCGGCGGTCGCGTCGAGCAGCTGCGTCCGGGCGGCCGTGAGGGGCACGTCGGGCACGACGATCGCCGTCGGCGGTCCGTCGCGGCGAGGGTCGATCAGCTTGCGGGCCGACTCGGCGACCTCGAGGGCCGACGGGCGCTCCTCCGGCTCGCGCTGCGTCATCGAGCCCAGGAGCGCGGACCAGCCGCTGCCCAGCGACGCCGACACCTCGGGGTCGCGCAGCAGCCGCGCGAGGGTCACCTCGATCGCCGAGCCCGTGAACGGGCGCTTGCCGGTCAGCGACTCGAGCAGCACCAGGCCGAGGGAGTAGATGTCGCTCGCGGCGGTCAGCGGATCGCCGTGCGCCTGCTCGGGGCTGAGGTACGCGGCCGTGCCGATGAGCGTGCCGGGCGAGGTGATGCGGGTCGCGTCGATGAGGTAGGCGATGCCGAAGTCGGCGAGCTTGGGCCGGAACTCGCGGCTGGTCAGCGGACTCGGCACGAGCAGGACGTTCGACGGCTTCACGTCGCGGTGGACGACTCCGGCCGCGTGCACCGTGTGCAGGGCCTCGCCGAGATCGGCGGCCATCGACGCGACGTCGTTCGGGGCGACGGGCCCCGAGGCGAGTCGCTCCGACAGGCTCGGCCCCTCGGCGAGCTCCATGACCATGTACGCCTGGCCGCCGGTGTCGTCGCCGCCGTCGTGCGCGTCGTACAGCGTGACCAGGGCGGGGTGGTTGAGGGCCGCGAGCAGGCGGATCTCGGAGGACTTGCGCTGCAGATCCTGCGCGTCGTCGATGCCGGCCGCGAACATCTTCAGCGCCACCGAGCGGCCGAGGATCTCGTCGCGGGCCCGGTAGACGGTCGCCATGCCGCCCCGGCCGATGAGCTCCTCGATCGTGTAGCGGTCGCCGACCGTCGAGCCGACGACTCGGGTCTCGCCCGTCCGGTGCGATGCCACGGGGTTCCTCCTCGCGCGGTGGGTGCTGCGGCGTGTGCCGCGCCCCCCCGGTGCGACCGTCGCTCCAGGGTAGTACGTCGAGCGGCCCCTCCGTAGGGGCCCGGAGGCGCTGTCAAGCGGGTGTCCCACCTCCGGGGCGCACGTAGCGTGGAGGCATTCCAACGGAGGGAACAGACATGACGGACCACGCGGATCAGGGATCGACTCTCGAGGACCAGGGCTCGACCATCGGGAAGCCCGACGGCGCTGCGGCGCCCACGTCGAGCGAGAGCGAGACGATCGAGAAGGACATGACGGAGTCGCCCGGCAGCGAGCGCGAGACCGCGGCGAAGCAGGACAGCGCTCCGGACGCGAGCGCGACCGAGGTCTCGGGCGACGCCGAGGTGAAGACGGTGCCCGGCACGGGCGGACCGGACGACGTCGGAGACGTCGAGGTGCCGCCGGGCGAGGTGCACCTGAACGGCAAGCCGTTCCCGGGGCATGCCGGAACGGCCTGATCCGACATGCCCCGGCAGCGCTCTCAGCGGCTCCGCCGCGCGGGCACGCCGGAACGGCCTGATCCGACATGCCCCGGCAGTGCTCTCAGCGGCTCCGCCGCGCGGTCACGCCGGGACGGCCTAGCCGCCTGATGGCACGACCCCGTCGGGACTAGAGCTCCACGGGCTCCAGGACCGACGGGTCGTGCCGATTGACCGTGCGGGAGTTGTTGACGCGCCGGTCGACCGGGTACGCCGTGATGGTCGAGGCCATCGCGGTCGAGGCGCCGTCGAGCGTCGCGAGCATCTCCTCCGCGGAGTCGAGGGGCTCGGGCGACAGCCACGCGTCGCGCACCTCGTCGGTGAGGAAGACGGGCATGCGGTCGTGCACCTCGCCCGACGCGTCGCGCGCCTCGCGGGTGATGATCGTGAAGGACACCCGCCAGGCCTCGCCGTCCTTCTTCGCCGTGTAGAGACCGGCGGCCGCGAGGATCGGCTCCTCGCCGTGCAGGAACCAGGGCTGCTTGCCGTCGGCGAGCGTCTGCCACTCGTAGTAGCCGCGCATCGGGACGATCGCCCGCTGCTTCGCGAACGCCCCGCGGAACAGGCCGTTCGAGGCGACCGTCTCGAGCCGGGCGTTGATCGGCGACGGCGCCTTGCCCTTCGCCCACGAGGGCGTGAAGCCCCACGAGGCCAGCTCGACCTCGCGCTCGACCGCTCCATCGTGGAGGCGCTCGCGCACGATGGGCGCGGAGTCGGTGGGGGCGACGCTGAAGTCGGGCGCCCAGTCGGCGGCCCTCCCGCCCGCCGCGACGAACTCGCGGATCAGCTCATCGGTCTCGGAGTCCATCGCGAAGCGGCCGCACATGGGAGGAACGCTACGCCGGAGGACCGACAGCGGCCAGCAGCGGATCCGGACGCACCCGGCGGATCGTCGCGACGGCGAGCCCAGCGACCATCACCGCTCCTCCGATCAGCTCGCCGACCGAGGGCGCCTCACCCAGCAGCGCCCAGGCCGACAGGACGCCGACCACCGGCACCAGCAGAGTGAACGGCACGACCGACGCCGCCGGGTACCGGGCGAGCAGCGAGTTCCAGATGCCGTAGCCGACGAGCGAGGCGAACACCGCCGTGTAGAGGGTGCTGAGCACCGCCGCCGGAGTGAGGCCCGAGAGTGCGCTCACGACGGCGGGGCCTCCGTCGACGAGGAGCGAGAGCAGCAGCGCCGGCACCGGCACGACGAGCGCCGACCACACGACGAGCGAGAGTCCGGAGGCGCCCTTCGCGCGGCGGGTCAGCACGTTGCCGATCGCCCACGACAGCGCTCCGCCGAGGCAGACGACGAACGGGAGCCAGGGCGCGGTCGTGCCGTGGGCGATGCCGACGATCACCAGGCCCGCCACTCCGACCCCGAGACCCGCGAGCTGGCGCGGGGTCGGCCGCTCCCGCAGGACGACGGCGGCGATCAGCACCGTCAGCACGATCTGCGCCTGGACCACGAGCGAGGCGAGGCCCGCGGGCATGCCGAGGGCGAGCGCCAGGTAGAGAAGGGCGAACTGCCCCAGGCTCATGAAGGCGCCGATGACGAGGACGGTGCGCAGCGGAGCCTCGGGGCGCGGCACGAAGAAGACGGCCGGCACCGCCACCACCGCGAAGCGCATCGCCAGGAACAGCAGGGGCGGCACGTCGGCGAGCCCCACGTCGATCACGACGAAGTTCAGCCCCCACAGCAGGACGACGACGAGGGCGAGGAGGCTGTGGCGACGGGACATGCCTCGAGACTGTCCGACGCGAACCGACAGCACCAGCGCAGGTCGCTACCGCCGACCCGGTAGCGTTCGTTCATGATCGAGCCCTCGGCCCTCCGCGCCCTGATCGCCGTGCGCGACTGCGGGACCGTCGTCGCCGCCGCCGAGGCGCTCGGCTTCACTCCGTCCGCCGTCTCGCAGCAGCTCAAGCGGCTCGAGCGCCAGTCCGGCGGGCCGGTGGCGCAGCGCGCGGGCCGCACGGTGTTCCTCACCGAGCACGGGCGCACGCTCGCCGAGCGGGGCGAGCGACTCCTGGCCGAGCTCGAATCGCTCGAGCACCTCGGGGCGGCACCGGCGGAGGAGATCACCGGAACTCTGCGGGTCGCCGCGTTCTCGACGGCGATGCGCGGGCTGCTCGTGCCGGCGCTGGCCGTGCTGCGCGAGCGCGCGCCCCGACTCCGGATCACGCTCGACGAGCTGGACCCGTGGGAGGCGGCGCAGCGGCTCGAGCGCGGAGCGGCCGATCTGGCGGTGCTGCACGACTGGCCCGGCCTCTCGCTCGATCTGCCGTCGACGATCGAGACCGCGACGCTGCTCGAGGACCGCGCCGACATCCTGATCCACCGCGACCACCCTCTCGCCGGGAGCGCGACGCTCGCTCCGAGCCGGCTCGCCGACGAGACCTGGGTGAGCATCCCCGCCGGGGCGATCTGCCACGCCTGGCTCCTGCGCACCTTCGCCGGCACCGGGCGCCAGCCCGACATCGCCTACTACGACGAGGACTTCAGCACGCACATCGCGCTCGTCGAGGCGGGTGCGGCCGTGGCACTCGTGCCCCGGCTGGGCCGCGAGCCGCTGCCGGAGCGGGTCGTCGCGGTGCCCGCGGTCGATCCGGTGTCGACGCGGGTCGTCTCGGCGGCCTGGCGCCGCTCGAGCCGCGGCAGCCCGGCGCGGACGGCGGTGCTGGCCGCGCTGCGCGCGGTGGTGTGAGCGGAGTGCGCTGCGCGCGGTGGTACGAGCGGAGTGCGCTGCGCGCGGTGGTGTGAGCGCGACCCGTCAGACCGACGCGTGCTCCGGGCTCCGAACCCGGCTCTTCGCCGACCAGAAGCGCATGAGAGCGCCGGCCAGGATCGAGCCGAGTGCGCCCGCCGCGAGGTCGGCGAGGGTGTCCTCGTAGGCGACGAAGATCGAGCCGTCGACGAAGGTGTGGCCGGCCCACTCGCCCCACTCCCACAGCACGCCGGCGGTGGTGCCGAAGCACGCGCAGAGCACGATCGCGGGAGCGAGCGGTCCGCGCTCCCCCGCGACCGTCGGCACCACTCCGGCGCGCGCGGCGACGACGTAGGCGACCGCTGCCGCGAGTCCGTTCAGGGTGAAGTGGACGACCAGGTCCCAGGCCGCCCAGGCCTGGTAGAGCTCGAGCACGCTGCTCCAGGAGGCGACCAGCAGCGAGACTCCGAACGCCGCGTCGAGCGCGGGGCGGACGCCGAGGAACCGGGTGAGGACGAGGCCGATCGACGAGAGGGCGAACACCGCGACGTCGACGAAGCCCCAGCCGATGCCGGCGGCGACGATACTGGCGACTCCGAGCGCCCGGACGATGTCGGCGAACCACTCGCCCCGGGTGCGGGGCGGCTCGAGGAACGTCTCGACGAGGACGGCGGCGCTCACGGCGCCGTGAACCGCAGCACGGCCTGGACCGGCTCGTGGTCGGACGGGGCCGCTCCGTCGTAGCGGACCGCGTTGATCCCGGCCGAGACCACCTCGAAGGCCCCCGCGGTGACGGTCAGCCAGTCGATCCTCCGGCCGGAGCGCGGCGCGCGGTAGTTGGAGTAGGTGCCCCACGCGGGCGTGAGGGTGCGCTGCGCGACGGCCCACGAGTCCGCGAGGCCCCCGCCGTCGAGCAGAGCGCGGTAGGGATCGGATCCGACGTCGGTGTTCGCGTCGCCCATGACGATCGCGGGCAGGCCGAGCTCGGTGACCCGCTCGGCCAGCAGCTGCGCCGAGCGGAGGCGGCTGCTGCGCGAGAGGTGGTCGAAGTGGGTGGCGACCACGGTCAGTTCGCGGTTCACCGCGTGGTCGACGAGCTCGGCGATCACGGCCGTGCGCGGGATCCGGTTGCCCCAGCTGCGCGAGCCCGCGACGTCCGGAGTGTCGGACAGGGCGATCTGCGACCAGTGGCGCACCGCGAAGCGGCTGCGGTCGACGAAGAGCATCACGCGCTCGCCGCTGCGATCGGGGTCGCGGCCGAAGCCCATGCCCTCGAAGGAGGAGCCGAGCACCTCCTGCACGAACCCCGCCTGGTCGGGCATCGCCTCCTGCACCGCGAGGATCGACGGGCGCTCGGTCTCGAGCAGGCGGCGGATCAGGGGCTGCCGCCGGTCCCACAGGTCGACGGCGCGCGAGGTGAGGCGGGGCATGCGGCGACGGATGTTGTAGCTCATCACGTGCAGCTCGGGCGCCTCGGTCGGACCGATCAGGGGCGTCGGGTCGGTCATGCCTCCACCCTACGGCGCTCCCCCTGGACCGAGCCGGAGGCGCCGCAGGCTTGCGGAGACGGCCCCGCGCGCACCTACTCTTCGAGGATGACCCTCTCCCCCGCACTCGCGGACCTCGCCGGCGCCTCGTTCGTCTCGCTCACCACCTTCCGGAAGACCGGGGTCGGGGTGTCGACCCCGGTGTGGATCGCCCGCGACGGCGACGACCTCATCGTGACCACGCCCCGGAAGAGCGGGAAGGTCAAGCGCCTGCGCAACGACCCCCGCGTGACGCTCGTGCCCTGCGACCGCCGCGGCCGCGCGCAGGAGGGAGCGCCCGTCGTCGAGGGCACGGCCCGCATCGTGTCCGACGAGGACACCGTCGAGCGGCTCGGGCGCGTGTTCCTCGGCAAGTACCGCCTCGAGTACCGCGTCTTCATGGTGATCGAGCGCCTCGTCAGCCGCGGCGACCGGACCCGGGTGATGCTGAGGATCTCCTGAGTCCTACACCTCCGGGCTCGACACCGGAAGGCCCTCCGGACGGGACGCGCCGGGGTCTACCGTGGGGCGATCGCACGCCGGTGCCCTCGTGCGCCCCCGCGCCGACCGGCGGCACGCAGAAGGAGCACTCATGAGCATCGGAGCAGGGATCTTCCTCCTCGTCGTCGGAGCGGTACTCGCGTTCGCCGTCGACGTGCAGGTGTCGGGGATCGATCTGGCGCTGATCGGCTACATCCTGATGGCCGCCGGTGCAGTGGGGCTCGTCCTCGGACTGGTCCTGATGACCCGTCGCCGCCAGGCGGTCTCGACGACGCGCTCGGCGGTCGACCCGGCCAGCGGCGAGCAGGTCACCCGCCGCACGAGCGAGAGCGACGGCCCGCTGGTCTGACGCGGACCCTCGCGGAGACGACGAGAGGGGCGGGCCGGTCATCCGGCTCCGCCCCTCTTCCCGTTCACGGCTCCGTCGGAGCGGCGGGACTACTCGTCGTCCGGCTCGCCGCCCGAGACGGTGTCGGTGTCGCCGCCGCCCTCGGACGTGTCGGTGCCGGTTCCGTCGGGGAGGTCCTCGGTCTTCTCGGTGTCGTCACCGGTGGTGCGGTCGCTGCTCATGCTGCTCTCCCTTCGCCCGGCGCTCTGCCGGAGGATTCCACTCTGCTCCGGTAACGCGCGCTCCGGGAGGGGTAGCGGCTGCCTGCGGGGAGGTGACACGAGCGGAATCAGATGATCTGCGCCTCGTTCGGGAACCTGATGCTGCTTTTCAGCAGCCCTCTCCTGGGCAGCCGAGCTCCCTCGTCATCCCAAGCTCATGGCCGCCTCCGGCGCCGTCGCCACGACGTTGAACAAGCGGGGATTGCTCGACGCGAACCGCGACGTGCGCGCCGGAAAGGGCCACGTGTGGACCTTCGACCCGCAGCGCGTCGCGCTCGAAGACGCGACCTGGTGGTGGAATCCCTCTCCTACGTCACCGACGACACCTAGGCCACCGAGCTCGCGACGCACTTCGCCTCCGACACCCGGACGCTGAACGCGAAGACCGACGCCTACTTCGATGGCAAGGGCCAAGAGCTGCTGTGCGACCTGCTGGTCGCGGCCGCGGCCGGCAACCGACCGATCAGCGACGTGCTGCTCTGGCTGACTTCCGTCGAAGACGAGACATCCGTCGAGCTCCTCCACGACAACGGCTACCCGACGAACGCGCGAGCGGTCCGCGGCGTCATGAACACCGCCGAGAGAGCTCGCGACCGAATCTACTCGACCGCGCAGGGCATGGCGCTGTGCTTGAAGAGCGCCGCGACCGCCGATTGGGTGAACGCCCGCCCGAACGACACTCGCCCGCCGTTCGTCTCGGAGAAGTTCGACACCTCGACGGAGAGGCTGTACTCGCTGTCGGAAGCCGGCGTCGTCACCGCTGGCCCGCTCGTCTTGTCCCTAACCTCCGCGACGGTCGAGGCCGCGAAGGAGCACACCGCGCGCTCCCGCGGCCGATGTCTCGCGACGCCGCTCGTTGACATCGTTGCCGAGGCGAGTTGGTGATCGCAGCTTTACCACCAAGTCACCGTCCGTACGGCGACTATTGAACTATCCATAGTCGTGATGCCACCGATACGAGGATGCGCAATGAAACGTAGAATCATTGGAGTAGTGACCGTAATGGTCGCAGTCGTCGGGGGCGTCAGCGCCTCTCCGGCCAATGCGAAGCCAGTCAGCGAAAAAGGGCTCGACGACTGGCAATACAGTCAACCCATTCAGGACTTCATCAAGGAAGTCGGGCCCGACTACATTGATTCGATGAAACGGCAAGGCAACCTGATCGACTGGATCGAAGAGCAAGATCCTGATCATAGAAGCGGCTACCTCTACGTTGCGGAGGGCGCGGCCCCAGGGTCTGTAGACATCGCATGGAGTGGAGAGTCCGCACTCCGTTCACAAGCTAGCATAAAAGCTAAAGAGCTGGGATTGGTGCCAACTTTCACCGAGCGACCTTTCGACTGGCCAACAATCGATGCACAAGCGCGGGCAATCATGGATCGTAAGAGAGAGTTCGCAGTCGACGGCTTTGCAATCAACTCAATCGATGCACTCGCGCCTGAGACGACTGACCTCGTGGTACACGGAACATTTTCGAGCACCGCAGTGTCAAATTCAGAGCATTCATCGAGCGCAACCCCCGAACCGGCTGGCATTGCCGCCGATCTCCAAAAGAAAATCGCGTTGCAGGTCTCTACTGGCATGTCAGAGCTCGGCCCGATTCCGGTCAGATTGTCGACGGGAAACCTCTCGGAGCCAACGGCCAACCGAAATGACGACACTCCGTCGTACTGGGGCGGCGGATTCATGCGAAGCTGGTACCCAATCCGTGAACGGTCAACGTTCTGTTCGACCGGATTCGCCTACAACTTCAGCGGAACGAAACGAATGACGACTGCAAGGCACTGCACGCCGATGATCAGCGGGGGAAACTGGACGACTTACGACAATGATTCCCAGCTGTACGGAGGAAACTCCAGCAGCAATCGCTCGCCTGACTATGGCGCGCTTCGCCTGACGGCACAACTCGGCGCTGGCAGAATTTTTGACGGCGGGCCTGGATCCACGTCGAACGGCGTTCCGGTCAAGGGGCATCAGAGCGTTGGTCCCGGGAACCAGTTGTGCTCTGAGGGTGCGAATACCGGCGTGATCTGCGGAATTGTTGTTGACAAGATGATGGTTCTATGGGACGACGGCTTCGGGTCTTTCTACAATATTCAAACCAGGAACACGGGCACAGTTGTCAACGCTGGAGGCAACAGCGGAGGGCCTCTCATCGCTCCCTGGTCTAATGGATTCGGGGCTATTGGAATGATCCAGTACGGGAATACAGACGCTGCTTGCCCCACTCTTCAAGAGTCCTTCGTCAACTGCTACAAGGTGATGGGCTTCACGTCGGCCAAGTCAATCGGCGACGTTTGGGGAGCGGCTCTCGTTACTCAATAAGTCCAAGAGTCGAGTGAGTTCCGCCCACCCGAAGGTTGGGCGGGACTCCAAAGGGAGGCAGCGACACCGCAAAAGGCGAAGACGGTCGCTAGCTGAATCGCAAAAAGCATCGAAGCGCCGACTGGCGGGGTACTCACCCAGAAGAGATCGAAAATGTAGTAGATTCCGCCGATTATGCGAGTCACCGCAAGTGCAACAACTGCAATCCTCGTCCGTCGAGACAGGCCATCTGCTCTCACGAACGCAAGTGCTAGAGAGAAATAAGCAATGGTCAGAAGTAGAAGTGAAACCGACTCGAGCGTTGTTGGTTGCCGGCTAGTCACTAAGGCCGATCTGAACGTACTCAACGCAACAGCCGAAAAAACTTCTGCGACTCCCGCCAGTATGCCGAATGATAGCAAGGAGATCTTGGGTCGAGAGCCACTCGCTACTAGGCCCAAGAGACCCCATCCAAGAAGAAGGGCAAGCGCTGTCACCAAACGATAAGGACTCACCGCCTGTCCGCCGACCGTTGCTACATTGGCACCAGCCAAGATCACGAGCACGTCGATCAATTCTGAAAGAGTACCGAACAACCACGATAGTGCCGCGATTCCAAAAAACAACACCGCTCCGGTACGGACTCGAGCGTCCCTGTCAAGCGCGACTCGCACACGTTCTCGTGGACCAGCCCTCGTCAGATTGAGGCGATCGGTCGCGTCGCGTTCTCGTCGGCCCAGACTCTCGTCACGATTGAGGAATGTTCCCATCAAAGCGGCGCCGTTCTGTTCTTGCCATTCGAATAAATCTATTCGGACGATACACCTGGGTTTTCGCTCGGATCAAGACATGGCACGGATCACAGACGGTCGACGTGCACCAAGCGTTTCAGGCCGGATCGCTCCAGCCGAGGTTGTCGGCGATTGTCCGCAGCGTGCGCACGGTGATCTCGTACTCCTCCTCCGCGACGCCCGCGGTCGCGCTCGCGCGCTGCGAAGCGACGACCTCCTCGAGCCGCGCGGTCGCCACCTCGCCGCGCTCCGTGAGCGCGTAGAGCTCGGACCGCGCCTCGACCCAGCCGCTCTCGAGGAGCTCCGCGAGCTGCTCCGCCGCCGACTCCCCGGCCGGGTCCGCCGCGGTGGGGGCGCGGAGGAAGGGGGCGAGGGCCCGGTCGAGCTCGGCGAGCGGCGAGGGTCCGCGCTGCAGCTGCTGCAGCAGCTGCCACTGCCGCCGGGTCACTCCGTGCTCCTCGAGGGTGACCGAGAAGCGCTCGTCGACGAGGCGCTCCACGAGGGTCAGCCAGTATCCGATCGGTCGTTGATCAGCCATGGCGTCACGATACGCCCGGGCACAGCAGGAGGCACCCGGTCCGCGGTCAAGGGCCTGAGATCCGGGCCCGTCCTCCGGTTGACTGGGGTCACCGCTGAGAGACGGCGGGTTCTGGGGAGGTCACATGGCGAACCACCGTTTCGAGCTGCGGTCCGGCCGGGGCATCGGAGTCTCGGCGGCGGGCGATCCCGTCGCCGATCGGCTCGTCGTCTTCTGCCATCCCACGCCCGGAGCGGGCGGCTTCGACCCCGATCCGCTGGTGACCGGGCCCTGGGGCCTGCACCTGCTCATCCTCGACCGACCGGGGTACGGCGCCTCCGACCCCGTCGATCCGCGGCATGCCCGCGTGCAGGACCGGGCCGACGACCTCGCCGAGTACCTGCGCCGCTCCGAGCGGACCGCACGGGTCATCGACGGCGCCGAGTTCGGCAGCGTCGGCGTGGTCGGCTGGGGGTCGGGAGGCGCCTTCGCCCTCTCGCTCGCCGCCCGCCACCCCGATCTCGTCGACCGCATCGCGCTCGTCGGCACGCCCGCTCCTCCGCAGGCCGGCGTGCTCGTCCAGCGGACCGGAGCGTGGGAGCGCCGCGAGGTGCTGCCCGGCGAAGACGCGGGGACCCTCGCGGGCACGCTGCCGGAGGGTCCTCCCGGGCTCGACGCGCTCGGCATCGATCCCGAGGACCCCGTTCTCGCGGGCACCCGCGGACTGCGCAACCGGCTCGAGCGGATGCTCGGCGAGGGCTGGCGGCAGGGCCCACTGGGCGCCGCGACCGACCTCGCGGCCCTGCGCGACGGGAGCTGGGCCGACGAGCTCGACGCGGTGACCGCCTCGGTGCTCGTCGTGACCGGCGAGGACGACCCGGTCGCCGGCACGGAGGACGGCCGCTGGTACCGCGGACGTCTCGCCGATGCGCGCACCGCGAGCGTCGCCGGGACCGGACGGCTGGCCCTGGTGCGCGAGTGGCGCCGGATCCTCGACCACGTCGCTCCGCTCGAGCGCGGGGCGCAGGGCCGATGAGCCGCCCGGTGCCGCTGGGCGCGGGCCCGCGGATCCTGGTGGGGGCGATGGCCGTCTCGGGAGTCGTGCACCTCGTGCACCCGCGGACGTTCGACGCCGTGGTCCCCCGCGGGATGCCGGGCTCGGCGCGCGGGTGGGTCGTCGTGTCCGGAGTAGCGGAGCTGGCGTGCGCCGCGGCCACCGCCTGGCCACCGACGCGCGCGGTCGGCGGGATCGCCTCCGCCGCCCTGATGGCCGCCGTGTTCCCCGGCAACGTGCAGATGGCGCGGGACGCGCGACGCCCCCGGACGCGCGCGATCACGCTCCTGCGCCTGCCGCTGCAGATCCCGCTGGTGCTCTGGGGGCTGCGGGCGGCCCGGTCGCAGGGACGGTGACGCCCCTGCGCAAGCCCGCGCGCGTGCGGCGGACGTCCTGCTAGCTTCCCGGAATGAGCGACCAGACGGCGGACGATCGCCGAGACCAGCTGACCAGTGCCCCGCAGGCGACCGAGGCCGACGCGGCGCCGCGCATCGACGTGTCGACGACCGAGGCGGGCGACACGCGCATCGACATCCGCGAGGACGCCGCCGTGCGTCCCGGACGCGTCGAGGACGACGAGGACGGCTCCGATGACTGAGCCCCGCCGCGCCGCACTCGTCTACAACCCGGTCAAGGTCGACCTCGACTCGGTGAAGGCCGCGGTGTCGCGCGCCGAGCAGGCCGCCGGCTGGGCCGGGACGCTGTGGCTCGAGACCTCCGTGGAGGATCCCGGAGTCGGGCAGACCCGCGAGGCGATCGAGGCCGGCGTCGACATGGTGATCGCGGCCGGCGGCGACGGAACGGTCCGCGTGGTCGCCGAGGCGCTGCACGGCTCCGGCATCGCACTCGGGCTCCTGCCCTCGGGCACCGGCAACCTGCTCGCCAGGAACCTGAACCTCACCCTCGACGACATCGACAACGCGCTCACAGTCGCCTTCTCGGGCGCCGACCGCGCTATCGACATCGGGATGATCGACATCGAGACCGACCACGGCCGCGACCGCCGCGCCTACGTGGTGATGGCCGGGCTGGGCATCGACGCGAAGATGCTCGCGAACACCGACGACGACCTGAAGAAGCGGGCCGGCTGGCTCGCCTACGTGGACGCGCTGCGGAAGGCCCTGCTGGACAAGAACCAGCTCGAGTTCCGCTATCGCCTCGACGGCTCGAAGGTCCGCAAGGTGCGCGCGCACACGATCATCGTGGGCAACTGCGGCGCGCTGCCGGCGAACATCCTGCTGCTGCCGGACGCGGCCGTCGACGACGGCGAGTTCGACATCGTGCTGCTGCGGCCCGAGGGGTTCTTCGGCTGGGCCCAGATCATCTTCAAGGTGGTGTGGGAGAACGGCGTGCTGCGGCGCAGCGGAGTCGTGGGCCAGAAGCTCATGGGGCTCACCAAGGAGGTCTCGGCCCTGCGCTACGTGAAGGGCCGCGAGCTGGTCGTGCGCCTGGAGAAGGCGCAGGAGATCGAGCTCGACGGCGATCCGTTCGGATCGACCTCGGCGTTCCGCACCTGGATCGAGCCCGGCGGGCTCACGGTGCGGGTCCCCGCGTAGGCGCCTCGGAGGCCGCCCGTCCCTCCGGGAGCGGGCGGCCTCCGCCGTTCCTAGGCGCGGACGGCGTCGGCGTTCGGAGCCGATGCCTCCCCGGCGAGTCCCGAGGCCACGACCGGGACGGCGTACTCGAGCTGCGGAGTGGAGCGGCCGGGCTCGAGGGCGGTTCCCGACCAGGTGAAGACGTAGTCGACCGACCCGTCGGTCAGCGGGACCGCGCCGACGAAGCGCCAGCCCGCCCCCGACACGGCGGTGGGAGCGGCCCCGGCGTGCGCCGCGGCCGGATAGCAGACCCGCACCGAGAGGACCGGAACGGGCGCTCCGACAGAGGAGGCGTGCCAGTACCGGTTCTGGATCTGCACCTGCGCGCCGGAGTCACCCCTCACGGGGGTGCTGGGCAGGCGGGATCTCCAGGGAAGAGGGTGTCTCGGGGGTGGGTCGTCGCCGATCCGCGGCCGGGAGTTTCGGGTTCCCGGCCGCGGCACGCGAGAGGTTCGGGTTCTCGCGGTGAGGCGGTGCGCTCCGACGCGGGCGGGGATTCGGGTTCCCGCCCGCGGGAGGCTGCTCAGCAGGTGCGGATCTGCAGCGCGGCTTCGGGTGCCGCACCCCATGCACCTGCATGGACATGGCGACCATAGTGCGCGATCCGTCGCGTCGGCAAGGGAAAGGCGCGGTCCTGCCCCCGATTCGTCGCGTTTCTGGTAACTTTCCCGCCCTCCTGGCGCGATCCACGACGGAATCAGCAGTTCTGAGCGCACTCGGTCCGCGGGCCCGGGGAACCGACGCGGTGCCGCGGGCCCGCCGTCAAGCCACCGCGGACCCGAGCCCCCTTCCCGTACCTTTCCCCCATGGGTATCTTCGACCGGCGCGCCTCCGCGCGCCCCGCCACCGCGCACCCCGCACCCTCCCCCTCACCCTCGTCCGCACCGGAGCCGGCTCCCGCGCCGCGCCGGACGGTGTGGTCCGACGGGCTGGGCCGGTTCGCCCTGCGCTGCCTCCAGGTGATCGTGATCCTCGCGCTCGCGTCGATCCTGGTCTTCGCGATGACGCAGCTCACCCTGGTGCTGATCCCCGTGATGATCGCGATCATCCTGGCGTCGGCCATCCACCCGCTGCTGAAGTGGCTGCGGCGCAAGGGAGTGCCGTCGATCCTCGCCACGTGGCTCTCTCTCCTGGGCCTGCTCGCGGTCCTCGGCGCGGTGGGCTGGCTCATCACGGTCGCCGTCCGCAACCAGTGGGACGACCTCGTGAACCGCGCCTCCGACGGCATCGCGTCGCTCCAGGACTACGTGCAGCACCTGCCGTTCCAGATCGACGAGCAGCAGATCGAGGACGCCCGCACGACGGTCGTCGACTTCCTCACCTCGAGCAGCTTCGGCTCCGGTGCTCTCGCAGGGGCCGCGGCCGCCGCCAACTTCGTCACCGGCCTCGTGCTGATGATCGTCGTGCTCTTCTTCGTCATGAAGGACGGCCCGAAGATCTGGGAGTTCCTCCTGCGACCGTTCGTCGGCGAGAGCTACGACCGCGCCAAGCGCGTCGGCACCAAGGTGGTCGACGTGCTCGGCGACTACGTGCGCGGCACGGCGACCGTCGCGGCCGTCGACGCCGTCGGCATCGGGATCGCGCTGGCGATCATCGGCGTCCCGCTGGCGATCCCGCTCGCGGTGATCGTGTTCCTCACCGCGTTCATCCCGATCGTCGGAGCGACGGCCGCCGGCATCCTCGCCGCCCTGGTCGCGCTCGTGGCCAACGGGCCGATCCCGGCGCTGATCGTGATCCTCGTCGTCATCGCCGTCAACCAGCTCGAGGGCAACTTCCTCCAGCCGGTGCTGATGGCCCGCTCGCTCAAGCTCCACCCGCTGATCGTGCTCGTCGCCCTGACCATCGGAACCGTGCTCGCGGGCATCGTGGGCGCCGTTCTGGCGGTGCCGATCGCCGCGGTCGTCTGGGGCGTGATCTCGGTCTGGAACGGCCACGACCGCCCGGCCGAGCCGGCACGGCAGAAGCGGCGCGAGACGGTTTGAGCGCGCGTCAGGGACGGCCGATGATGCCGTCCCGCAGCGCCTGACGCCGCAGCGCGATCCGGGTGCCCGCGTCCACGCCCGCCTCGCGGTACTTCGCACGGGCGCTGCGGAGGCAGCTGCGCGCCGAGTCCTGGGTGATGCGCAGCTGCGTCGCCACCTGCTTGAGCGACACTCCCTCGACGAACAGGCCGATGACCTGGCGCTCGCGCGGGGTCAGCGTGCCGATCGCCTCGCCCTCGAGCAGGGCGCGAGTGCGATCGGTGGCGAACACGCCGCCGGCCGCGGCCGTCCGGATCGCCTCGATGATCACCTCCGTCGGCTCGCTCTTGACGACGTAGCCGCGCGCGCCCGCCTGCAGCGCCCGGCCGATGGTCTCGGCCCCGGCGTGCGTGCTGATGATGACCACCGCCGCTCCGGCCGCGCGCAGCGTGCGGATCTTCATCGCGAGGTCGAGATCGTCGCCGAGGTCGATGTCGAGGAGCACGACGTCGCTCGGGAACGCGGGGTGACCCAGCAGAGCCGTCCAGCTGGCCGCGGTCGCGACCACGTCGATCCGCGCCTGGGACCGGCGGATCCACTCCGACAGCGCACGGAGCAGGATCGGGTGGTCGTCGAGGATCGCGAGGGTGATCGGCGGGGCGTCCTCGGTGCGGCTCGCGGGAGTGCTCACGGGGTCCTGCTCCTGTCGCGCGGGTGCTGCTCGAGCGAGTGCTCGAGGCGGACGGCGGTGCCGGCGGCGTCCTGGTGCACGCGGTAGGCGCCCAGCTCGCCGAGGATGCCCCAGACGGCGGAGTCCAGCTCGCGCGGACGGGTGCCGAACGCGGTCACTCCGATCGAGAGGATCGTCGGTCGCGGCGGGTCCCCCGCGCTCCGCACCGTGCGGAACACCGCCTCGACGCCCGGGCGCGAGGTCGCGCTCGGCTCGGTCAGGAGCCACAGAACGGACAGCATCCGCGCCCGGTCCGGCGGCAGGAGCGACGCGGCGAGCCGGTCAGGATCGTCCAGCACGACCGCGCCCGAGAGGTGCGCGGACTCGTCCAGGGCGATGCGGAGCCACGTGCGGTCGTGGCTGCGGGCGAGGGCGCTGCGCAGCTCGTCGCCCAGCAGCCGGCCCTGCTCCCCCGTCCGCTCGTCGAGGCCTCCGGGCGCGCCCCCGCTGATCCGGGCGAGGAGCTCCTCCACCCGGCCGTCGATGCTCGCCAGCTCGGACGCCGCGAGGCTACCCGGCCCGGTGCCCGGCGCGTCGATCATGCTGTCGGTGAGGGTGCGGTCGAGCTTGCGGTGCACGTGCTCGTCGACGGTCGACAGGATCATCGCGCAGAACACCGTCGGGGCGACCGCCAGCAGCGTGATCGTCGTGCCGATCCCGGTGCCTCCGGGAGCCGTGACGCTCTGCACGGCGAGGGTCGCGACGCTCAGCCCGAGCAGCAGCCCGAGCGCTCCGTAGGTCCGCGACAGCGGGTGGAACGCCATCAGCCCGAGCAGCGTCGCCCCGACTCCCACGCAGATCGACGGGTAGTAGACCCCGGAGGAGCCCGGCCGCGCCGAGTCGGCGATCTCGAGCGCGAACGCGGCCGCGTCGACGATCATCACCGCCGTGAAGGTGCGCAGCCCCAGCTCGCCGCGGCGGAGCAGGGCGCTGACCGCCCCTGCGACGAACGCGGCGATCACGGCGAGCCACGCCGCTCCGGTCAGCACGCCCGCCGAACCGGAGTTCCACGACCAGGAGTAGGAGAAGACGCCGCGCACCATCACGAGGCCGGCGACCGTGAGGAAGCCCAGGCCCAGGTAGCTCGCGGTCAGCTGGTGGGTGCGCTGGATCTGCGTGCGCACCGCGCGCAGCGATCCCGGCCCCGTCTCGGCCGCGCGGACGAGGGCGAGGAGCGTGCCGCCGGGGCGCTCCGGCCCGCTCATCGCGGAATCCTCATCAGGACCGTGGTGCCGGCGCCCGGGGCGGAGAACACGCGGGCGGACCCGCCGGCCGCCTCGAGGCGCCCGTGCACCGACTCCGCGAGGCCCAGCCGGCCCGCCGGGACCGCGCGCGGGTCGAAGCCGGCTCCGGCGTCCGAGACGGCGACGCGGACCTCGCGCTCGTCCTGCTCGATCGTGACGTCGACCGCGCGGACCCCGGAGTGCCTCCGCACGTTCTCGAGGCACTCGCCCGTCGCCCGCGCGAGCGGCTCGAGGGCGTGCGCGGGGACGCCGCCGTCGCCCGCGTGCCACGAGATCTCGAGGCCGAGGGCGCGGAACCGGCGGTCGACCGCGGCGAACCGCTCGGGCAGCAGCGCGCAGGGCAGGTCGCCCGGAGGATCCTGCGGCGGCTCCTCCGAGCGCTCGAGGCGCTGCAGGAGGTCGAGGTCGGCCGCGGCCCGCTCGCGCAGCGTCTGCGCCGGGACGCCCTCGCCCCGGTGCGCGACGAGGGTGAGGGTCGCCAGGATCGTGTCGTGCATCAGCCGCGCGTCGTAGCGGCGGCGGGCCTCGTCCTCGCTCGATCGCCGCTCCGCGTCGTGGGCGGTGCGGAGTCGCCGGGTGCCGATGTCGGCGCGCTCGACGCTCGCGGCGATCCAGCGCGCAATGGCCCAGCAGCCGGTCCAGCTCACGACGACGGCGAGGGCGACGAAGAAGGCGCGGCCCGACTCCAGGGTCGCGGCCGTGCTGAGCGCGAGCACCGGCACGAGCCCGGCGAGGGCGAACACGGGGAGCCGGCGGGAGGCGCCGAGCGCGAGCATCGGAGTCGGCAGGGCCATGGACGCCAGCATCGTGATGCAGCCGAGCACGGTCGGCGCGCGGAGGTCGAGGTCGGAGAGCACGAACATCACGAGGGCGGTGAGGCTCAGGGCGCAGGAGAGGGCCACGAGGCGGGCGCTGCTCGTGGAGCGCGCCCGACGGGGCAGGAGGACCACTCCGGCGGCGAGGACCAGAACGAGGAGGATCGGCACGGCGCGAAGGGCCTGGGCCGGCTCGAGCACGAGCAGGTGCACGGCGGAGGCGCCGGTGAAGACGCCCTGGGCCCGGCGTGCGCAGCGCAGGCCCACCTCGGACTGCTCGCGGCGCAGGGCGGCGCGCTCCGGGGGCGCGGAGGCGCCCGGATCCGTCGAGGGGAGCATCGCCGTCGGGCCTCGCCGCTCTGCAGGCACCCGATCGCGCAGGGGCCGCGCGGGACGGGGGCGGTGGATGGGACTCGAGGCCGCAGACGGCCCCGTGGACTGCATCGTCGCATACAGGAGGCGCTCCGTATCGGCCTCAGTTGTCGGGTTCCGCGTCGTGGAACGACTCCTCCCGTCACGTTTCGGCCGCGGCGGTCGCGCCCGGCGCCTCCGATCCCGTAGGCTGAGGACATCTCCTGGGCGATCGCCCGAATTCCACGGCTGAGAAGTCGCCACCACCAGCACGCACTCGCTGGAGACGACGAAGAGACTCAGCCCCTGATAGAGACCGCGCTCCCCCTCCAGATCGATCTGGTCCGGGAAGCACCGATCGACGGCATCGACCTCGATCCAGCGGTTCGAACGCCCGCCTCGCCGGCGGGTACCGCCCTTCACAGGACGCCGCGGAAGCCGCGACGTTCCTCGTTCGACCCCCGCCCCTCCGACTCCGTCGGAACGCGGGACGTTCTCCCCCGCGGAGGTCCCCTCCGCCCCCAAGACGACCCGAGCTGTTCCCGATCGACGCGTGTTTCATCCGCGCGGAGGAGGAACCGTCCGGGTACCGCACGCTCGTGCGGAATCTGACGACGCCCGCTCCGGCAGGCGTCATTAACACATAAGGAAAAGAAATGCCTACTGGCACCGTTAAGTGGTTCAACTCCGAAAAGGGCTTCGGCTTCATCGCTCCCGACGACGGAGGCGCCGACGTGTTCGCGCACTTCTCCGCCATCGCGAAGCAGGGCTACCGCGAGCTCGTCGAGAACCAGCACGTCGAGTACGACGTCGAGCAGGGCCGCAAGGGCCCGCAGGCCGCGAACATCCGCGGCGTCGGCGAGTAATCACCGACTCCTGACTTCTCCGGAGTCCGGTTCGCCGGTTCCTCAGAACTCGCAGCGCCCCGTCGGCCGTGATCCTCGGATCCGGTCGGCGGGGCGTTTCCGCGTCCCCCGCGTGTCCGGACCCTCCGCGGTCACGCGTCCCCTGAACGGTGGGTAGGCTCTTTCCGGGGCTCCCGTGGCCGAGCCCCGGCCCCCGTGACTGCACCGGGCGCCGCACGAAGGCAAGGTGGGGACCATGGGACGACTGATCTACGGACCGCAATCGCTCGAGATCGACTTCGAGGACCGGATGCTCGCGCACCTCAAGGTGGCGATGTTCACCAAGATGCGCCGCAACGAATCGTTCAGCCTCTCGTGGGCCGAGCCGGAGTCGAGCGGCTACGGGCGCAGCTCGGTCTGGATCCACCCGGCCACTCCCCTGCACTTCCGCTTCTTCGGCAGCAAGCGGCCCGCACTGAACCGCGCCTGGATCGAGCAGTTCGTCTCGAGCGCGAACAACACGGGCGAGATGCTCGTCGTGCCGGAGCCGCAGGAGGGCTGAGGGCCCTCCTCCGTTCGGGCGACGCGGTTCGGACGACCGCGGCTCAGGCCACGCGGCTCGGACCGCGCGGCTCACACCACGCGCGGTCGCGCCGTGTGCACCAGCTCGTCGTGCGGCAGACCCGCCAGGCGTGCGGCGACCTCGGCGCAGGCCGCGTCGTCCGCGCTCGCCGAGGCGTACTCCTCCGGCCACAGCGGCGTCAGGGTGACCAGTTCGACGTCGCCCGTGGCGAGCTCCATGCGATCGGGCAGCCGCGGGCTGCGCAGCCCCAGCAGCACTCCGACCGCGCCGTCGGCGTCGGCCCAGGCCAGCGGGGCGGCGGCGCCGTCGAGCCGGGCGACGTCGACGCCGGTCCGGCAGCAGACGCCCTGCAGTGCCGCGCGGCGGGCGGCCTCGTAGAGCAGGCGGAACTGCCAGTGGTTCCACAGATCGGAGGCCGGCACACCGCGCAGCGCCGAGCTCTCGAGGCAGAGCTCCAGACCCAGCCCGGTGCCGGGGCGGCTCAGCCGGTCGAAGGGGTCGCTCAGCCCGTCGGTGGCGAGCACCACGGAGGAACCCCGCTCGACCCGGAGGAACGCGCGGTGGTCGGTCGGCCAGCGGGCGCCGCCGCGCGTGCCCGGGTCCTCGGTCGAGACGACGACCGTGCGGTCGAGCTCGCCGATCCCGCGCCACACCTCCGCGCGGTCCTCGGCGACGGCCTCCGCCAGCGCCCGCCGCTCGTCCGGGGTCCAGCGGACCTCGCGGGTGCGGTTCAGGAACAACGACATGGGACTCCCCGTCCGCGCAGGAGGTCCCTGCGCTCCCGGCACGCTACGGGGCCAGCCGGGACGCGACCTCCGAGCAACCGGGGGAGAAGCTGGGTGTCGCTCCTGTGGGGGTGAGAGGTCAACCCCCTCCGCGTGCCGTCAGCCCAGCGGATTCACTCCGTTGGTGCGCCAGCGCTCGTCGGCGAGCTGGCCGGGAGTGCCCTCGCCGTCGTGCTCGCCCAGGGGCTCGGCCTCGCGGGCGGCCTCGGCGGGCACGGCGCCGAGCGACGTCCCGCTGCCCTCCGCGGTGCTGCCGGGGGGCAGCAGCCCCTCCTCGTCCTCGGAGTCGGACACCTCGTCCTCGGCGACGTTCTCGGTGCCGCTCTCGGCCATCGAGTCGTAGCCGTGGTCCGGGTCGCGGCTCTCGTCGGCGCTCGTGCTCTCCTCGACCTCGGCGTCCGCCGGGCGGACGTCGTCGGGCCGATCCGCGTCGGTCACCGGACCCGAGGGGTCGGCGCCGCTCTGTCCCTCGCCGGTCCAGCCGGAGAACTCGGGGCTCGTGTCTGCGCTCATGGGCGCCACGGTAGCACCGGGGCCCCCGGCGGCCGGAGGCCTTGCGGATCACCGGGAACCGCTCCCTCCCCGGCGCCCGGGGCATGTCGGACACGGGATTCGACACGACCTAGGCTCGAACGACGCGGCGGGCGCCGCACGGACGACGGGAGCACGATGCGACGACTCGGATACGAACGGTTCGGCGGACCGGACGTGCTCTCGTGGCGGGACGCCCCGGTGCCGATGCCGCGGCGCGGCGAGGTGCTCGTGCGCACCCGCGCGGCGAGCATCAACGCCACCGACGAGAAGATCCTCTCGGGCTCGGCCCGCGTGATGGCTGTCGGACGGCCGCGGCCGCTGGGCTTCGGGCTCGACATCGCCGGGACCGTCGAGGCCGTCGGTCCCGGCCCGGGCAGCGTCTCGATCGGCGACCGCGTCGTCGGGATGACCCGCCACGGCGACGCCTTCGCCGACGCGTCCCTGGTGCGCGGCAGCTCCCTGGTGCCCCTGCCCGCCTCCCTCGACCTCGTGCAGGGCGTCACCCTCGCCATGTCCGGAGGAACGGCCGTCGGGCTCGTCGACGCTTTGCGCGTGCGCGCCGGGCAGAAGGTGCTGGTGGGCGGCGGCTCCGGAGCGATCGGCCAGCTGACCGTGCAGCTGCTCGTCCGCGCGGGCTGCGAGGTCGCGGCGACGGGCTCCGCCGCCTCCGCCGACGTGCTGCACGGGCTGGGTGCCGAACCGCACGACTACCGGGCGCTCGATCTCGGCGTGCTCTCGGGCCGCTTCGACGTCGTCGTCGACGTGTCGGGCCACCTCGCCGTCCACGACGCCGCGATCCTGCTCGCTCCGGGCGGGCGCGTCGTCACCCTCGTGCCGAACGGCCCTGCGCTCGGCGCCCAGGCCGTCGGAGCGCTCCGCCGCGACCGCCCGAGCGTGCGGAACCTGATCGTCGTGGCCACCGCCGAGCGGATCGGTCGGGCGCTCTCGCTCGCCGCCTCCGGCGAGCTGCGTGCGGAACCCGGCGCCGTGCATCCGCTCGGGGAGATCGTCGACGTGCTGACCCAGCGCGCGGCGGGCACCGACCGCACGATCGGGAAGATCGTCTTCACGGCCGACGGGTCGGCTCCGCTGGTCTGACGGGCGCGGATCCTCCGGAAGGGCGCAGAACAGTACCGGGAGCGCGGGCGCTCGACAAGCACCCCGAGGTCTCGGGCGGGCCCCGTCAGGATGGTCGCATGCCCGCAACCACCCGCTCTTTCCCGTACCCGCTCGGCGTCTCCCTCCGCGGCGACGACGGCGCCAACGTCGCCCTCTACTCCGAGACCGCGGACAGCGTCGAGGTCTGCCTCTTCGACGAGTCCGGAGCCGAGACCCGCGTCACCCTCACCGACCGCACCGGACACGTCTTCCACGGCATCGTCCCCGGCATGGGCGTCGGCACCCGTTACGGCTTCCGCGTCGACGGCCCGTGGGACCCCGCGAACGGCCTGCGCCACAACGCGCACAAGCTGCTGCTCGACCCGCACGCGACCGCGATCGAGGGCTCCTACGCGTGGAGCGAGGACGTCTTCGGCCAGTACTACGAGGACGCCGACCGCCGCAACGACTCCGACTCGGCCGCCTCGGTGCCCAAGTGCGTCGTGACCGACCCCTCCTCCTTCGACTGGTCGGGCGACACCGCCCCGCGCATCCCGCTCGAGGACACGGTCGTGTACGAGGTGCACGTGAAGGGCTTCACGCAGCTGCACCCCGACGTGCCCGAGGACGTCCGCGGCACCTACCGCGGCCTCGCGCACCCCGCCGCGATCAAGCACTTCACCGACCTGGGCGTCACCTCGGTCGAGCTGCTCCCCGTGCACCAGTTCGTGCAGGACTCGCACCTCGAGGAGAAGGGCCTGCGCAACTACTGGGGCTACAACTCCATCGGCTTCTTCGCCCCGCACAACGAGTACTCGCACGCCGGCGACGACGGCGCGCAGGTCGACGAGTTCAAGGCCATGGTCAAGGCGTTCCACGAGGCCGGCCTCGAGGTGATCCTCGACGTGGTCTACAACCACACCGCCGAGGGCAACGACAAGGGCCCGACGCTCTCGTTCAAGGGCATCGACAACGGCTCCTACTACCGCCTGGTGGAGGAGGACCGCGCCAACTACTTCGACACCACGGGCACCGGCAACAGCCTCAACGTGAGCCACCCGGCCGCGCTCGGGCTCATCATGGACTCGCTGCGCTACTGGGTGACCGAGATGCACATCGACGGCTTCCGCTTCGACCTCGCCACGACGCTGACGCGTCAGACCGGCGAGGCCGAGGTGCACAGCGCGTTCCTCGACCTCATCGCGCAGGACCCGGTGCTCGCTCCCGTCAAGATGATCGCCGAGCCGTGGGACACCGCGGGCTACCAGGTCGGCGGCTTCCCCGCCGACTGGTCGGAGTGGAACGGGAAGTTCCGCGACGACGTGCGCGACTTCTGGCACGGCGCCGACTCCGTGCTCGGCACGACCGCGCAGCGGATCCTCGGCTCGCCGGACGTGTACGAGGCCGACAAGCGCTCGCCGCTCTCGAGCGTCAACTTCGTCACCGCCCACGACGGCTTCACCCTCGCCGACCTCACCTCCTACTCGCGCAAGCACAACGCGGCCAACGGCGAGGACAACAACGACGGCGAGAGCGACAACCGCTCCTCCAACAACGGCGCCGAGGGCCCGACCGAGAACGAGGCGGTCAACGAGCGTCGCGACCGCATGCGCCGCAACTTCCTGGCGACCCTGCTGCTCTCGGCCGGCGTGCCGATGATCCTGGGCGGCGACGAGATCGCCCGCACCCAGGGCGGCAACAACAACGCCTACTGCCAGGACGACGAGATCTCGTGGTTCGACTGGGAGAACGCCGACCGCGAGCTGCTCGCCTTCACCCGCGAGCTGATCGCGCTGCGCGCCGCCGAGCCGGCGCTGAAGCCCAAGTGGTTCCGCCGCGCCCCGGGCGACGGCGGCCCCGACACGGTCGACATCCTCCGCTCGGACGCCGAGGGCTTCGCCGACGAGGACTGGGACAACCCGGACGCCCGCTCGATCACGTTCGTCTTCACCCACGAGGGCAGCGCCTCCTTCGCCCTGCTGCTGAACGCGGCCGAGAACGGAGTCGAGTTCACGGTCCCGGAGGCGCCCGGCGCCGAGTGGGAGCTCGCCTGCTCGAGCGACCCCGACCAGGTCGTGGCGGGCGAGGTCACGACGCTGATCGTCCGCGACGCGTCGTTCACGCTGCTCCGCTCGGCCTGATGAGCACCGCCGGCCGGGCCTCGCGACGCCTCCGCTTCCGGGGGCGCATCGCGGGGCTCGGCACGGCGTCGGGCACCCGCCTCGTCCTGGGGCTGTGGGAGCGCACGCCGCTCGGCGCGTTCTCGGACGCCATGATCGAGCGGGCCGACGGGCACCGGATGCTCATCGCTCCGACCCGCGACGTCGCGGACCTGATCTCGGCGACGTACTCCTTCGACGAGATCGTGGTCGCGCCGGTCTCGACCCGACGGATCGCCGGCGGTCTGGCGGTCACTGCTGGTGACCTGGAGGTCGCGCTGCAGCTGGGCGGAGTCACTCCGCTGGGCCGGCTGCTGCGGATCGTGCCCGGGCCCCTCGCCGAGAGCCCCGTCTGGCTGACCGCGATCTCCCCCGTCGCGTCCCTGCTGGTCCGCGGTGTCCGCACCGCCGGCTCCGCGGGCGGCGGCCGGAGGGAGTACTACGGCGTGCGGACGATCCGGCGCGTGCTGGGAGTCACCGCGTCGCTCGACGGGAGCGATCTGGGGGCCCTGCGGCCGCTCACTCCGCCCGTGCGCTTCGGCTTCTCGTCGGCGCCGGCCGAGCCCGCGATCGTCGACGTCACCACCACCATCGTGCTGCCGCGCGGTGGCCAATCCGCGCCCCGGCGCGACGAGGAGAAGGGAGCCGCTTCGTGAAGAAGGGCGACAAGATCAGCTGGAACACCTCGCAGGGCGAGACCCACGGCGAGCTGGTCGAGAAGAAGACGAAGGAGTTCCAGTTCGAGGGGCAGAAGTTCAACGCCTCGGACGACGAGCCCTACTGGATCGTCCAGAGCGACAAGACCGACGCGAAGGCCGCGCACAAGGAGTCGTCGCTGACGAAGAAGTGAGCGCGGGCGGGCGGCGGTGGCCCCGGCGCCGCCGTCCGCGACCGGGCTACTCGGCCCGGCGCACCAGCTCGTGCACCCAGGCGAGCTTCTCGGCGATCACCGGAGTGATGACGAACGGGTAGAGGTCGTCCTTCCCCATCGAGCGGTTCACGCTGTTGAGCGCGAGCGAGAAGCCGTGCCAGCGGTGCAGGATCTCGGGCATCTCGAGGCCGGCGACCCGGTCGGCGCCCCTCGAGTGCACGCTGTGCGCGAGCGACTCCGGGAGTCGGCCGCGGGGGCCGTCGATGCTCATGCCGACCGCCTCGGTGGTCTCGAGCGCGTCGGCGATGTGCAGGTAGTGGGCGAAGGTCTCGGCGAAGTCCTCCCACGGGTGCGTCGTCGCGTACTGCGAGATGTGGTCGCTCGCCCAGTCCGCTCCCGACGCCCCGCCGTAGTGCGCGTCGAGGGCGTCCGCGTAGTCGGCGCGCTCGTCGCCGAACAGCGCGCGGAACGCCGGCAGCAGATCGGTGCCCTCGACGAGCTGCTGCCAGTAGTAGTGCCCGATCTCGTGGCGGAAGTGGCCGAGGACCGTGCGGTACGGCTCCCCCAGGCGCGCCTTGAGCGCCTCGCGGTGCGCGTCGTTCCCCTCCGAGAGGTCGACGGTGACGACTCCGTCGGCGTGCCCGGTGGTCACGGAGCCGAGCTGCGCCGACGACAGGAGCCAGAAGGAGAGCCCGACGCCGTTCTCGCGGCGGTGCACGGGCAGGTCGAGGTGGCAGAGCTGACGGATCAGGCGGCGCTTCGCGAACTCGGCGACCGTCAGCTGGCTGAGCACGGCGGCGTCGTAGACGACCGGCCGCTCGCCGGTGAGGGCGCAGGAGGCGCAGGCGCCGCCGGTCAGCTCCTCCTGCAGCCAGGTGCAGCCGATCGTGTCGCGGTAGCGGCAGAGCAGCCGGCCCGCGGCCTCGACGAGCTCGTCGGTCTCGAGCGCGTAGGCGAGAGCGGTGCCGCAGCGCAGGCACGCGGCGTCCTCGAACTCGACACGGGCCTCGCAGTGGGGGCAGCCGAACACGCGCATGACGGGCGGACCTTCCGGGTGGGCGGCGGCGTGTGCCGCCCCTCGACCCTAGGACCTGGTGAACACGATCTCGCGTGCTCCGCTCGTCCTGATCGCACGATCTGCGGCGTCGGGAATCTCGACCACTGCCCGCAGTGGCCTTCGCTCCCCTCCTTGCAGCTCGCACGATCAGGCCGTGCTCGCAACCGCGATCTCGTGTTCACCAGGCCCTAGTGAGCGCGCCGAGCGCCCGCTCGGGGTTGCCTGGGAGGCCGGGCGTCAGGCGCCGACGAGCCGCGTCGCCGCCAGGCTGTTCAACGAGACCTGCTGCTCGGCCGCCTCGATCACGAGCTGCCGATGGAGTTCAGGCGGGATCCGCACGAGGAAGCGACCGGAGAAGGTCCGGTCTCCCAGCGCGGAGGGCGGCTCCTCCCCCGTCTCGGCCATGTCGATCAGAACGTCCGCGACGAGATCGTGGATCCCCGAGAACGCAGCGGACGACGTGTCCGCCGCCCAGGAGAGGGAGGGGAACTCGGCCGCGGTTCCGAGGAACTGCCCGTCCTCCGCCGACCAACGGACCCGGTACGTGTAGTGCTCCGCATCGCTCACCGCTTCTCCTCTCCGCTTCTCTCGATCGCCGCCAGCACCTGCTTCACCTGATACGGCTTCGCTCGACCGTGATCGTCCTGGATGTTGACCCGGGGGTCGCCGGGCCACGGCGTGCGGTACACGCGATGCGACGAACGGCTCTGGCGCGGTTCACCGAAATAGTGCTCGCACACTTTCGCCAGATCCTCGAAGCGGACGCCCTACGGACTGCTGCGCATGCGCTGGAGTATCTTGGACACTGACGGCATTCCGATAGTATCACCGGCGATATCAGTTGGCCGTCGATCCCGCGCCATCGAGGTGGCTCGGCCGCGCTCGACAGGAGTTGCGACCGTCCGAGTCCCGATGTCGATGCGCCCGCTGCGGGGCTACGCGATGCGGATGAGCTTCTTGTTGACGAACTCCTCGAGGGCGCTGCGGCCCATCTCGCGGCCGGTGCCCGAGCGCTTGACGCCGCCGAAGGGCAGCTCGGCGGCGTCGCCGAGGACCAGGTTGATCCAGACCATGCCGGCGTCGATCCGGTCGGCGAGACGCAGGGCCTGCTCCTCGTCGGTCGTGTAGAGGTAGGAGCCGAGGCCGTACGGGGTGTCGTTCGCGAGCGCGATCGCCTCGTCCTCGTCGCGCACGCGGTAGAGCGCGGCGACCGGTCCGAAGAACTCCTCGCGGTAGGCGTTCATCTCGGGAGTGACGTCCTCGAGGACCGCGGGCGGGAAGAAGTTGCCGGTCACCTCGCCGCTCGCGCGCACGGTGGCGCCCTGCTCGCGGGCGGTCGCGAGCTGCTGCTCGAGGCGCTGGGTGGCGGCGGAGGAGGAGAGCGGACCGAGCAGGGTCCCCTCCGCGAACGGATCGGCCGGCTGGGCCTTGGTGAAGGCCTCGGTGAACTTCGCCGCGAACTCCTCGTAGAGGTCGTCGATCACGATGAAGCGCTTGGCGGCGTTGCAGGACTGGCCGTTGTTGTCCAGGCGGGCGGCGACCGCGTCCTCGACCGCCTTGTCGAGGTCGTCGGTCGACAGCAGCACGAACGGGTCGGACCCGCCGAGCTCGAGCACGACCTTCTTGAGGTTGCGGCCCGCGATCTCGGCGACGGCGGCTCCTGCACGCTCGGAGCCGGTGACCGACACGCCCTGCACCCGCGGGTCGGCGATGACGTCGGCGGCCTGGTCGTTGCTCGCGTACAGGTTCACGTAGACGCCGACGGGCGCTCCGAGCTCCCTCGCGGCGGTGGCGAAGATGTCCGCGATGGCGGCGGCCGACTCCGGGCACTGCGGCGCGTGCTTGAGCAGGATCGTGTTGCCCGCGACGATGTTCGGACCGGCGAACCGGGCCACCTGGTAGTAGGGGAAGTTCCACGGCATGATGCCCAGCAGCACGCCCAGGCCCGCTCGGCGCACGAACGCCGAGCCGGTGCCGTCGGACAGCTCGATCGGCTCGTCGGCGAGGAACGCCTCGCCGTTCTCGGCGTAGTAGCGGTAGATGTCGGCCGCGAAGCCGACCTCGCCCTGCGCCTGGTCGAGCGGCTTCCCCATCTCGCGCACGATGATCTCGGCGAGCGCATCGGCGCGCTCGACGTGCAGGTCGGCGATTCGGGCGATCAGGGCGGCGCGGGTCGCGACCGGGACGGTGCGCGACCACGTGGAGTACGCGTCGTGCGCGGCTCCGATCGCCCCCGTCAGCTCGGCGTCGGTGATCGACGGGTACTCGCTCAGGGTCTTCCCGGAGGCCGGGTCGATGACGGCGTAGTGGGTGCTCATGCGGGGAGTGCTCCTTCGCGGTGGGGAACGGTGGTGAGTGCGTGCTCGTCGAGGACCTCCTGCGCCAGGCGGCGGCCGACGCGGATCGCGCCGTCGACGTGCTGGTAGCCCTCGGCGGCCAGGTCGCTCGTGCCGAAGCGGAGGGGCCCCACGGGCTCGAGCTGCAGCGCGCCGTAGCGGGTCAGGCCGCCGAGGTCGAAGCTGGCGGCGTAGGCGCCCTGCGTCCACTCCTGCGCGGCCCAGTCGCTCTCGTAGTAGACGACCGGATCCAGCGCCGCAGGCCCGTAGTAGGCGGCGAGGGAGTCGAGGATCGCGGCCTTGCGCTCGGCCTCGGGCAGGCGGAGCACGCGGTCGGCCTTCTCGTCCGAGACGAAGCCGACGAGGGTGCCGCGCTCCTCCCCCGCGTTGGAGTTGTCGTAGGCCTCGTGCACGAGCGCGTGCGGGCTGAACGCGGTGCCCGAGAGCCCGTCGGCACGCCAGAACGGGGTCGCATAGGTGGCGTGCACCTTGATGACGAGTCCGAGCGACTGGTGCTGGAGGGCCTGCTGGCGCAGGTGCGGCAGGGCCGGGTCGAAGCGGATGCGGCCGACGAGGTTCGGCGGGACGGCGACGATCGCGTGCCGGGCCGCGACCACGGCGTCGTCGGTGCGGACCTCGACGCCGTCCTCACTCCAGTGCACGGAGCGCACGGCCTGCTCGAGCAGCACGAGCTCGCGTCCGAGCCGCTCGGCGAGCAGCTCCGGCACCCGCTGGAGACCGCCGAGCACGCGCTTGTCGAGGATGAAGTCGGCGTCGACGAGGTGGCTGAAGGACCCCGCGCTGGCGGCCATCAGCAGCGCCTGCAGCAGCGAGAACGAGTGGGCGGGCTTGGTGAGCATGGCGTCGGCGACGAACAGGGCGACGTTGGCGCGCGCCTCCGCATCGTCGGTCTGCTGCTCGAGCCACGCGCTGAAACTGATGCGGTCGTAGTCGGTGGCGAGCGGATGCGCCCACGGCGCGGCCGGGTCGGTCTCGGCCACGAGGCGGTCGAGCAGCTCGATCAGGCGGCCGATCTCGGCCTCGGTGCGCTCGCCGCCCGGGAAGATGTCGCCGGTGAAGCGGCGGGCACGGCCGTCGGAGCCGATGTAGACGCTCTCGCCCTCGCGGTAGCGGGAGTAGGTGGACAGGCCCAGCTCGTCGAGCGTCTCGAGCAGCGCGGTCTGATCGGGGGAGACCCACTGGCCGCCGAGCTCGAGCATCTGGCCGTCGACCTCGCGCGTCTCGAGGCGGCCTCCGACGCGGTCGCGGGCCTCGAGGACGACGACGGTGCGCCCCGCCTCGTGGAGCCGCAGAGCTGCGGTGAGCCCGGTGGCGCCTGCTCCGATCACGACGACGTCGCGCTCGATTCGGGACATGACTACTCGTTCCGTCGGTGATCCCGGGCATTCGCGAGGGATTGCGGATCATTTTGCCACAGGGACGGTGGAAAAGGGTGGTGAGGTGGGGGGAACTGGAGGCTGCCCGTGGTGCGGGGGGCTCGATGAGCAGGGGCGACACTGCTGGTCGAGCAGCGACGCAGCGGCCTCTCGAGGCCCCGCGGACCTCAGGAGTAAGGCTGGTCGACCCGATTCCGCGAATACCGCGTGGATCACCGCACTCAGCCTTCGTTGTGCAGGCCGATCGGCCCGCATCGAGGTCAGGAGCCGCACGAGCGAGCGCGGCGGTCCTCATCCGCTGGTCGAATAGCCCCGCGGGGGCGTATCGAGACCCACCATCACCAGAACTCCCCTCTGCGCAATTACATAGGCGTGCTATGTTTATATCCGTGCCCACCCCCTCCGCCCCCGTGCGCCTCGCCTCCGCCGCCACCGCCCTCGCGCGGTACGCCGGTCGCTCCAGCGGAGCCACCGGGCTCGGCGCGCAGTCCGGCGCCGTCTGGTCGACGCTGGCCGAGCTGCGCACCTCCTCCCCGCTCCGCCTCGGCGAGCTCGCCGAGCGGGTGCGCGTGACCCAGCCCACGATGACCGGGCTGATCGCCCGGCTCGACGAGGCCGGCTGGATCCGCCGGGTGCACGACGAGAGCGACGGCCGCGCCTGGCTCATCGAGGCCACCGACGCCGGCCTGACCGCCCTCGGCGAGCACCGCCTCCGCCTCGACTCCGCCCTGGCGCCCCTGTTCGACGACCTCGACGACGACGACCGGCGCGTGCTCGAGCGCGCGGCCGCCCTCGTCGAGGAGCGCGTGCGGCGCATCTCCTGATCCCCTCCCCGAAAGGACCCTCCGTGTCCACTCCCGCCCACTCCCCCGCCGGCGGCTCGATCCTCCGGCAGCCGCTCGCCGTCTGGGCCGTGGCCTTCGCGGCCGTCATCGCCTTCATGGGCATCGGCCTGGTCGATCCGATCCTCCCGGCCATCGCCGAGAGCCTCGAGGCGACCCCGACCGAGACGTCGCTGCTGTTCACCAGCTACCTCGTGATCACCGGTGTCGTGATGTTCTTCACCAGCTGGCTCTCGAGCCGCATCGGCGCCAAGAAGACGCTGATGATCGGACTCGTGCTGATCGTGGTGTTCGCCGCCCTGGCGGGCACGGCCGGCAGCGTCGAGGGCGTCATCGGCTTCCGTGCCGGCTGGGGCTTCGGCAACGCGCTCTTCATCTCGACCGCGCTCTCGACCATCGTCGGGGCGGCGAGCGGAGGCAGCTCCGCGGCGATCGTGCTCTACGAGGCCGCGCTGGGAGTCGGCATCGCGATCGGCCCGCTGCTGGGCGGCCTGCTCGGCAGCGTCTCGTGGCGCGGTCCGTTCTTCGGCACCGCCGTGCTGATGGCGGTCGGATTCATCGCGATCGCGACGCTCCTGCGCGAGGACGGACCCCGGCCGACCCCGACTCCGCTCTCGGCGCCGTTCACGGCCCTGCGGGTCCCCGCGATCCGCACGCTGGCGGGCGCCGCGCTCTTCTACAACATCGGCTTCTTCGTGCTGCTCGCCTACACGCCCTACCCTCTGGGACTGGACGAGATGGGGCTGGGCTTCACGTTCTTCGGCTGGGGCCTGGGAGTCGCGATCACGTCGGTCTTCGCCGCTCCGCTGCTCACCGCCCGCCTGCCGCGCACCGTGGTGCTGCGCTCGGTGCTGGTGCTGCTGGCGCTCGACCTCGTCGCCGGCGGCCTCGCGATCTCGTCGCGCGTCGGCCTGATCGTCTGCATCATCGTCGGCGGACTGCTGCTGGGCGTCGTCAACACCGTGCTGACCGAGTGCGTGATGGAGGCGACCGACCTGCCCCGCTCGGTCGCCTCCTCCGCCTACTCGGGCGTGCGGTTCCTGGGCGGAGCGATCGCCCCGCCCGCCGCCTCGGCCCTCGCCGCCGCGATCTCGCCCGCGTTCCCGATGTACGCCGCCGCCGGCGCCGTACTCGTGGCCGCTCTGATCGTGCTGCTCGGCCGCCGGACGCTTGCCCGGGCGGATGCGCACGGCGAGGAGCCGGAGCTCGTGGAGGCCCAGGCGATCACCCTCGGCGAGTAGCCGACCCCGACCTCAGCCGGGAGCGGTCCTCAGCCACCATCGTGCGCGAGGACCGCTCCCGGCTGACGTCCTGCAGGCGTCAGGCGCCCGTGAGCTGCGTGTAGACCGCCTCGAGCGGAGCGGTCAGGCCCGACTTCACCTGGCGGCTGGTCTCGTCGGCCAGCACCTCGAAGGCGCCCGACTCGAGTCCGTCGTAGGTCTGACCGACGACGTCGACCGGGCTCGCCTTCGGCCCCTCGGCGCCCGCCGCCATCGGGGTGTCGACGTAGCCGACGTGCAGCCCCAGCACGTGCACGCCCTGCGGAGCGAGCTCGAGGCGGAGCGAGTTGGTCGCCGACCACAGCGCCGCCTTCGAGGCGCTGTAGCCGCCGGCCACCGCGAACCAGCTGAGGGCGGAGTGGACGTCGATGATCGCCGCGCCCGAGGCCTCGGACAGCCGCGGCGCGAACGCCTTCGCGAGCAGCACGGGGGCGAAGAAGTTCGTCTCCATCACGTCGCGCAGCTCCTGGGTCGAGAGCTCGAGCAGGCTGTAGCTCGCTCCGGAGACGCCCGCGTTGTTGACCAGCACCGTCACGTCGGACGCCGCCTCGACGGCCGCGGCCACCGACTCCGCGTCGTTCACGTCGAGCACGAGCGGCACGATGCGCTCGTCGCCCCACTCCTTCGGGCGACGGGCGCCGGCGTAGACCTTGGCCGCGCCGCGCGCGAGGGCCTGCGCGACGAACTCGGAGCCGAGTCCGCCGTTCGCTCCGGTGACGAGGACGACGGCTCCGTGGAGTGATGTCATGGTGGGATCTCCCGATTCTGCGGGTCGCGGCGTTCGCGACCTCTGCATCGGGCAACATCGGAGGAGTGGGTTGGAATTCCCAACTCACAGGACCCGGGCGCTCGACGCCGGATCGGAGACCCCGTGAGCACCGTCGGAATCACGCCCCGCGCCTGCCCCATCGCCGCCGGACTCGAGGTGCTCGGCGAGCGTTGGAGCCTCCTGGTGCTCCGCGAGATCGCGTTCGGCGAGCACCGCTTCGACCGCATCCGGGCCTTCACCGGCGCCCCGCGCGACGTGCTGACCGCGCGGCTGCGCACCCTGGAGGAGCACGGCGTGATCGAGCGCGTCGCCTACTCCGAGCGGCCGCCCCGCTTCGAGTACCGGTTCACCGAGGCGGGGCGCGACGCCGTGCCCGTGCTGATCGCCCTCGCCGCCTGGGGCGAGCGCTGGGCCCGCGGGCCGTCGGCGCGGCAGCCGTACCAGCACCGCTGCGGCGCGCGCCTGGATCCGGTGCTGCACTGCGCCGAGTGCGGCGAGCGGATGGACGCCGACTCGGTGTCGCTCGCGGGCGAGGACGCCTAGGGCGCCACCTCGAACATCCGGGCCCGCAGCGACGCCGTCCGCGGATCCGCCGCGCACGCCCGCAGCGCCGCCGCCAGCACCCCCGGAGCGGGATGCGCGTCGCGGACGTACACGTCCACTCCCGCCGGCGTGAACGGCGTGCGCGCGAACCGCGTCAGCGCCCAGCCCGCCTTTTCGTCGGCCGCGACGAACGACCAGCGGCTGCGCGCGAGCACCGTCAGCGGCTCGACCCCGCGCCAGCGGAAGCCGTCGGGATCGAGCGGGTCGGGGGCGTCCAGGCCGACGACGTACCGCGTCACGCGCCGGCCCCGCCAGCTGACGACGTCGGCGACCTCGCCGCTCGGCAGCGGCGCGTAGGTGATCGCGACCCCCTCCCTCCCCCGCCACAGCGGCAGGCTCGAGCCGCGCACGAACCAGGTCCCTGATGCGAGTCCTCTCACGGCAGCGCGTGCTTCACGTTGGAGCGGGCGAGGGCGATCGCCTCGCCGGTTCCGCCGTTCATCACGATCTTCGACATCGCCAGCGCGAAGCCCTTCACCTGCGCTCCCGTGATCGTCGGCGGCAGCGACAGGGCGAGCGGATCCGTCACCACGTCGACGAGGACCGGCCCGTCCTGGGCGAGCGCCTCGCGCAGCGCACCCTCGACGTCCTTCGGATCCTCGACCCGGATGCCGCGGATGCCGATCGCCTCGGCCACCTTCGCGTAGTCCACCATCGGCACGTCCACCGCGAAGTCCGGGAAGCCGTCGACCAGCATCTCGACCTTCACCAGCCCGAGCGTGGAGTTGTTGAAGACCACGATCGTGACCGGCAGCCGGTACGCGGCCACCGTCACGAGCTCGCCCATCAGCATCGAGAGCCCGCCGTCGCCGCTGAGCGAGACGACCTGCCGCCCGGGGTGCGAGAGCTGCGCGCCGACCGCCTGCGGCAGAGCGTTGGCCATCGAGCCGTGCAGGTACGAGCCGATCAGGCGGCGGCGGCCGTTGGGAGTGATGTACCGCGCCTGCCAGACGTTGCCCATGCCGGTGTCGGCGGTGACGATCGCGTCCTCGGAGAGCAGTCCGTCGAGCGTCGAGGCGACCAGCTCGGGGTGGATCGGGCGGCGCTTCTCGACCTCGGTGTACTTCCCGACGACCCCGGTGACGAGCTTCTCGTGCTTCTTCAGCGTCTTCTCGAGGAAGCGGTGGCTCTTGCGCTGCACGAGCGGAGTGAGGGCGCGCAGCGTCGCGCCCACGTCCCCGTGCACCGGATGCGCGACGCTCACGCGGCGGCCGAGCTTGGACGCGTCGGTGTCGACCTGCGCGATGACGACCTCGGACGCGTCGGGCAGGAACTGCTCGTAGGGGAAGTCGGTGCCCAGCAGGATCAGCAGGTCGGCGTCGTGGATGCCCGCGTGCGCGGCTCCGTAGCCCAGGAGGCCGGTCATGCCGACGTCGTACGGGTTGTCGTACTGGATCCACTCCTTGCCGCGGAGGCTGTGCCCGACGGGCGCTCCGACGAGCTCGGCGAAGGCGACGACCTCGTCGTGCGCGTTCCGCACGCCCGCACCGGCGAAGATCGCGACCGTCTTCGCGGAGTCGATCGCGGCGGCGAGCGCCCGCACGTCGCCGTCGTCCGGCACGAGCACCGCCGGCGCGGGCAGCACGAACGCGGGGAACTCCCCCACGGCCTCGAACTCGGCCACGTCACCGGGCAGGGTGACGACGGCGACGCCCCCCAGGGCCACCGCGCTGCGCATCGCGGCGTTCACCACGCGCGGCGCCTGCGCGGCGGTCGACACCAGCTCGCGGTAGTTCGAGCACTCGACGAACAACCGGTCCGGATGCGTCTCCTGGAAGTACGAGGAGCCGATCTCATTGCCGGGGATGTGGCTGGCGATCGCCAGCACCGGGGCGCCCGAGCGGTGCGCGTCGTAGAGGCCGTTGATCAGGTGCAGGTTGCCCGGACCGCAGCTGCCGGCGCAGACGGCCAGCCTCCCGGTCAGCTGGGCCTCGGCACCGGCGGCGAAGGCCGCGGCCTCCTCGTTGCGCACGTGGATCCAGTCGATCCCACCCTTCGCCGAGCCGCCGCTTCTGCGCACCGCGTCGACGATCGGATTGAGGGAGTCCCCGACGATGCCGTAGATCCGGGAGACCCCGGCGTCGATGAGCTGGGCGATGAGCTGGTCCGCGACCGTCTTCTGAGCCATGCCCCCATTCGACTCCTCCTGCCTGGGCGTCCCCTCCCGCATCCCCCTGCAGTCGGAGTCGCCGGAGCCCTAAATTGGGGGGAGTCCGTTGTCCCGTGGACGCGATCCGTCCTCGCAGAACCAGGAGTCCTCCATGAACCGCCGTCGTTCCTCCCTCGTCCTGGTCGCGGCAGCGGCCCTCGCGCTCGGCCTGGGCGGCTGCTCGAGCCTGAACAGCCTCGCCGGAGGGGAGACCCGCGACGAGGAGTCGGGCGAGATCACCGAGGGCGGAACCACCGACGTCTTCCAGCTCCGCGTCGGCGACTGCCTGAACGACGAGCTCACCGAGGAGGCCACCGAGGTCACCGACGTGCCGACCGTGCCGTGCACCGAGCCGCACAGCTACGAGGTCTTCCAGAACATCACGATGGCCGAGGCCGACGAGTACCCCGGCGAGGAGGCGACCACGCAGCAGGCCGAGGACGAGTGCGTCGCCGCGTACGACGCCTTCGTCGGCCTGACCTACCAGGAGTCGAAGTACGACTTCAGCTACTACTACCCCACCGCCGAGAGCTGGGGCGGCGGAGACCGCACGATCAACTGCCTGATCACCGACCCCGAGGGCCTCACCACGGGCAGCCTCGCGGGCGTCGCGGCCTGATCGGCGCGCAGGGCCTCGGCTGACGAGGGGGTCTCTCGGCTGTCAGCGGAGAGACCCCCTTCTCAGCCGAGGTTCTGCGGCGAGGAGGCGGTGCCGGGCCGCGGGAAGGCCCGGAGCAGTGCTCCCGAGACGATCCAGATCGCCGCGATCCCGATCACGAGCCAGCCCGCGTCGAGCCCCGAGGCCGCACCCGCGAGCGTCGCGCCCACCGCGGCGGCCGCCGCCCGCAGTCCCGCGCCGATCGTGAACACCTGCGAGCGGACGGCCGCCGGGCTCTCCTGATCGCGCAGCATCAGCATCGCCGCGTTGGCGGGAGCGGTGAACACCCCGGCCACCGCGAACGCGACGATCACGACGACGATGCCGAGGTCCGGAGCGGCGAGCAGGAGCGAGGCGCCGGTCGCGGCGAAGCCCGCGCCCATCACCCACGACGGCGGTCGCTGCGTCCAGCGGCGGGCGGCGACGGCGACCGCGCCCAGCAGTCCCCCGATCGCGAAGGCCGTCAGGATCCACGCCGCTCCGGCCGTGGAGCCCAGCCGCTCGATCGACAGCGCGATCGCCGCGACCCCCGCCGCTCCGCCTCCGATCTGGCTCAGCGTGCCCGAGAGGGTGACGACCGCGATCGGGCGGTGGCGGACGAGGTGGGTCACTCCCGCAGCGATCGTGCGGCGCACCCCGACGGTGGGAGCCGGGCGGGCGTCCATCCGCAGGGCCAGCGAGCCGAGCACGCCGACGAGGGCGAGCCCCGCCATCAGGAGCATCGCGGCCCGCGCGTCGGCGACGGCGATCGCGAGCCCGGCGAGCGCCGGCCCGCCGATCGACGCCACGTTGTACGAGAGCGAGTCCTGGGCGTAGGCGCGGCGCGCATCCGGGATCGCGCTGGTCACGAAGCTCGACATGCCGCCCATCGAGACCGGCGTCGAGAGTCCGGCGAGCACGAGGAGCAGCGCGATCAGGAGCGTCGGCACGTCGCCGAGGAACGCGGCGAGCGCGAAGGCCGCCGCCGTCGCGACGGCCGACGCCACCAGCAGCCGGCGCGGGTGCCGCACCCGGTCGAGCACGGTGCCGACGAGCGGCGCCGCGACGACGCTCGGGAACAGCGCCGCGCCGGTCAGCAGACCGCCGAGCGCGACGTCGTCGAGGCGCTCGACGGCGAGGACGGGGAGGGCGACGACCATCCCGGCACTCGCGAGGCGGAGGGGGATCGACGCGGCCTGGTAGGTGAACGCGCTCATGCGACTCGAGGTGACATCGCTACCGATTCTCCCCCGTTCCGGGACATGCTGTGGTCGACCGGACGACACCGAGGAGGTCCTGTGCGCTCGCTGCCCCGGATCCGGCTGGACAGCCGGATCCCCGCTCCGCCCTTCGCGGACGCCGCCGCGTCGGCCCGATTCCACCGCTCGCTCGCCGTGCACGTGGCCGAGCTGGGGCGCGCCACCGGCGGCCCCCACGCCGAGACCGTGGCACTCTGCGCCGTGATCGGCGCCGGCCGGAGGTGCGCCGCAGGAGATCCGTCCCCGCAGGTGCTGGACATCGCGCTGCGCACCTTCTTCCCCGCCGCGTGGACCCCGGCCTCGCTCGTCCGGGCCGTCCGGGACGTGATGCCCGCGCAGGGCCTGCACTGGACGCGCATCGAGGGCGACCGGATCGCCTACGACGCCGACCCCCGCTTCGAGGCCCGACGCGACCGCGGAGGCCGCTGGAGCGCCGAGATCATCGAGCGGGGAGTCGCGCGGCCCGATGTGCAGGCCGAGGACGACGACGAGATGGTGCTGCAGCTGATGAGGCACGTGGTCGACGCGTTCCCGTACCCGTACGCGCACGCGCGGACCGAAGAGGAATCGCAGCGTCGCCGCGCGGACGCTCGGGAGGTCGCGCGGATCTTCGCCGAGGAGAGGCGGCTGCCGTACCTCGCGGGGTGGGGGGACGACGGGCGGGGTGACGAGGATGCGTCGCCGCGGTAGCGTCGCCCTGCCGGCCGCTCCGGCACGACGGGGGACGAGAGATGACCAGCACGCCGACCGCGACGACGACCCGGCCCCCTCGGACGTACCTCCGGTCGATCCTCCTCGGCGCCCTCAGCGTGATCGTCGTTCCTCTCGCGATCGTCCTCGCGACGAACTCCTGGTCGTCCCCCGGCCCCGAGGATCACGTGCGGATGGCGCTCGGCGGGGTCGTCGCGGCCTGCGTCTCGGTCGTCGGCGCCTGGTGGCTCGCGTTCGACCGGCGCCGTGCGGGAGCTCCTGGCGCCACCTGGTTCTGGGGCGTCGCGTGCCTGGTGACGCTCGGCGCCGTGTCGGCGCTGCAGTCCACCGCCGACCGGCTCACAGCCCTGATCACCGGCTGACTCCGCGCTCTGATCAGGGGCCCACGACGATCAGGCGCGCCGCCGCGCCTTCAGCGCCAGCTGCAGCGCGGCCAGCAGGAGCAGCGCCGCGAAGAGGATCCCCGACAGCCGCGCGGGCAGGACGAACGACAGGGCCACTCCGGCGAACGAGGACGCGGTCGCGGCCAGGCCGACCACGAGCCCCGCCCGCACGTCGAGCAGCCCGCGGCGGGCGTTGGCGATCGAGCCGCTGATCGCGGTCGGGATCATCGCCGCCAGCGAGGTGCCCTTGGCGAGCAGGTCGGCGAGTCCGAAGGCGCCCACGAGCACGGGCACCGCGATCGCGCCCCCGCCGATGCCGAAGAGACCGGAGGCGACGCCCATCGCCGCCCCCAGCCCGACGAAGCCGGGCCACACGCCCCAGCCCTCCGCCACGTCGCCGGTCTCGTTCGAGCCGAACACGGCCATCCGCACCGCCGCCGCGACCAGCAGGGCGACGAAGAGCCAGCGCAGCACGCCCAGCGGGAGCCGCGCGAGCAGCCACGAGCCGAGGACCGCGCCGAGCATCGCCGCCGCGGCGATGACCGCCGCCGGGATCCAGGCGACCTGCCCGGCGAGCGCGTAGCCGAAGGCGCCGGCGACCGACGTGGGCGCGATCGCGAGCAGCGAGGTCGCGGAGGCGCGGCGCTGGTCCATCCCGGCCCACGCGACCAGCATCGGCACCATCACGATGCCCCCACCTACCCCGAACGCGCCCGAGAGCACCCCGCCGATCACTCCGATGAGGCCGAGCAGCAGGTACTGCCGACCGCGCCGCTCGGTGGGCACCACCGGGGCCTTCGCGTCGTCCGTCACGGTCCCATCGCACCACGGCGACGCCCCGCGGGGCGAATCGCGTCTCACGGTCGAAACATCGAGTGCGTAGCCTTCCTCCTGCAGCGACGCGGCGGCACCGAGGGGGGCTCGGGCGGACGTCGCAGCGGAGGGGGACGAGCATGAGGCGCACAGCCGCGACCACCGGGGCGATCGCCGGCACCGGAGGCGTCCTCGCGGCGGCCGGAGCAGCGGCGGGCGCGGCGCTCGGGGCGACGCCGTGGCCGGCGGCCCTCGCGATCCGCACCGTGTTCGAGCGCGAGGCGCGGCGCACCGCCGAGACCATGCGGCCGTTCGTGCCGGAGGGGGTCGGCCGCGTCGCCGAGATCGTCCCCGCCCGCGACGGCGCCCCCGCCACCTCCGCCGACGTCTTCCGCTCCGCCGGCGCGGGCGCGCGGCCGACCGTGGTGTGGATCCACGGCGGGGCCTGGATCTCGGGGCACCGGCAGGACGTCGAGCCCTACCTGCGCATGCTCGCCGCCGCCGGCTACACCGCGATCGGCCTCGACTACGGCCGCGGCCCCGAGTCGGCCTACCCGACGGCGCCGCGCCAGCTGCTCGCCGCGCTCGAGCACCTCCGCCGCCACGCCGGGCGCCTGGGCATCGCCCGCGACCGCATCGTGCTGGCGGGCGACTCCGCGGGTGCGCAGCTCGCCAGCCAGCTCGCCACCGCGATCACGAACCCCTCCTACGCCCGCGACGCCGGGCTGGTGACCAGCCTCCCCGTCGACGCGCTGCGCGCCCTGATCCTGCACTGCGGCGTGTTCGACCTGACCGGGGTGTCGAAGGTGACCGGAGTCGCCGGCTGGGCGTTCCGCGCGGCGCTCTGGGCCTACACGGGCCGGCGCAACTGGTCGGAGTCGACCGCGGGGCTGCACATGTCGACCATCGACCACGTCACTCCGCGGTTCCCGCCGGTCTTCCTCAGCGGAGGGAACGCCGACCCGCTCACGGCCCGCCAGTCGCGTCCGTTCGCCGCGCACCTCCGCACGCTCGGCGTGCCAGTGACCGACCTCTTCTGGGGCGAGGGCCACGAGGCGCAGCTGGGGCACGAGTACCAGTTCGACTTCGACCTGCCGGAGGCGCGGGTGACGCTCGAGCGGACCCTGGAGTTCCTGGAGCGCACGACGGCACGATGAGGCGTCACGGCGCTTCTCTGGCAGTTCCCTGGACGAGCCGCCGAGCACCGTGACGTTCCCGGACCTCGTCGCGTCCTATTCGCATACCGCCCCGATCGACCGGATCGGGCACCACGCGAAAGAGGAGATCATGGCCGACAGCAACGCGACCACCACGACGGGCACCGGAGTCGGACGCACCGTCATCGACGACGCCGTCATCGCGAAGGTCGCGGGCATCGCCGCCCGTCAGGTCCCCGGCGTCCACGCCCTCGGCGGAGGAGCGGCCCGCGCGATCGGCGCGCTCCGCAGCGCCATCGGCAACGACGACCGCGGCCAGGGCGTCAAGGTCGAGGTCGGCGAGCGCCAGGTCGCCGCCGACGTCGTGATCGTCGCCGAGTACCCGGCCGCGCTGCAGAGCGTCGCCGAGGGCGTGCGCTCCGCCGTCGCCGAGGCGATCCGCGAGATCGTCGGCATGGACGTCGCCGAGATCAACGTGACCGTCCAGGACGTGCACATCCCCGAGGACGACGCCCCCGAGGCCGAGCCCCGCGTCGCCTAGGCGCTCCCGCACCACCAACCCCCTACACGAACACCGACGGAAGGACACCCTCATGGGACTCGACGACAAGATCAAGAACGCCGCTCAGGACCTCGCCGGCAAGGCGAAGGAAGCCCTCGGCAACGTCCAGGGCGACGAGCGCAAGGCCGAGGAGGGCCGCCGCGACCAGCAGGCCGCCGACCTGAAGAAGACGGGTGAGGACGTCAAGGACGTCTTCAAGAACTGACACCCGTCTCGGACGCCCCGCCCCTCGCGGCGGGGCGTCCGTCTGCACGATCATCGACAGGATCCCCGGACCCGGATCGCGAACAGGAGCATCGAATGCAGAACGCCTGCACCCGGCCGCTCGACGTGGACGACGCCGTCGCCCTCGTCGCGGTCCTCGCGACACTCGAAGGCCTGCTGGCCGCCCGACGGCTGCCCGACGCCGAGATCGAGCTGATCCGCCGCAGCCTCGAGCAGGGCGGCGGCGTGCTCGCGGGAGCCGACCACGAGGAGCTCGCCGCGGCTCTGAGCGCCCTGAACGGGCGGCTCCGGGCCACCATCGGCTGACCCGCGTCGATCCCACGGGATCCGCGGGGGCGCTAGCGTGGCCCCATGCCCGGCGCCCACTTCGTCCTGTCGACGGCCTCCCCCTGGGAGGACCGCACCGAGGTCATCGGCGTCTACGCCTCCGAGGCGTGGGCGCGCGAGGCCGCGACGGTGTGGCTCCGCTCGCCCGACCGCGAGGCGTTCCCCCGCTGCATCATCGAGTGCTGGAGCGGGGCGCACCTGCTGCAGCGCGAGGTGATCGAGGGCGTGCCCGCCGACGACGACTCCGACGGCACCGGGATCAGCGGAACACCGACGGACGGCTGAGCGCGTCGGCCCAGGGCTCGCGCTCGGTGACGACGTCGGTGCCCGCCTGGGCCGACTCCCGGATCGCGAGGCCCAGCAGGTGGTCCTGCAGCCCGTCCGCGAGCGGATAGGGCGCCGGCCCCTCCCCCCTCGCCCAGGCACCGGTCGCGCCGACGAGCGCGTCGACGGCGATGTCCTCGTCGGACTGCCGTGCGCCCGGGTGCGGGTTCTGGAACAGCACCTCGCCGTCGAGCGCGATCGTGTCGAGGTGGAAGCCCTCGAGGTTGTGGTCGATCCCCGTCTGCCGGCGGGTGATGCGCGACTCGACGACCGACCGCGGCGCCGCCATCCGCACCACGCTGTCGCCGTCGATCTCGCCGTGCGAGCCGCGCACGGTCAGCCGGCGGTGGCGCAGCGGGCTGAACCACTGGTTGTCGGTGAAGTCGTAGAGCCCCGAGCGGCCGTCGCCGAAGTCGAGGGTCGCCAGGGTGGTCGTCCGCTCCTGGGCCTCGGTCGCGGCGGTCCAGCCGTGCGTCGTCAGCGGATCCAGGAGCGGAGCACGGAGGTCGCGCGCGCTCACGCGGGTCGGCCCGCCCCGGTCGCCGAGCAGCCCGCGCATGATCGAGACCGCGTGGTACAGGTGGTTCGAGCAGACCTGCACCTGGGTCGGCGTGCCGATGACGCCCGAGCGCACCGCCTTCCAGCGCGCGGAGTGCGCGGGCATGAACAGGCTCTGATCGGCCACCTGCACCAGATCGGAGCCGCCGACCTCGTCCCACATCCGCCGCATCGCGGGCACGTCGAGGGCCGGAGGCGTCTCCTCCAGCACGCGGATCCCGCGCCGGACGAGGTCCGCCGTGATGTCGGACGCCACCTCGACCGGCACGGCGACGAGCACGAACTCGGGGTCGCCGTGGGCGACGAGCTCGTCGACGCTCGCGAACGCGGGCACGCCCCATTCGGCGGCGACCGCGTCGCGGCGCGCGGACCGCGAGTGGATCCCGGTGACCTGGAACGACTCCGGCACGTCGCGGGCGAGGCGGAGGAAGAACCCGGTGCGCCAGCCGGAGCCGACGATCGCGAAGCGGATCGGGGAGGAGGTCATCGGCGTCGTCCTGTTCTGCGGGGGCCCGTGGGGCGTCGTCCCGACGCGCGCGGGCGGTCGGGGGCGGTCGTGCTCGACCAGTGCGAGGGCCGCTCGAAGTGCGGCGGGAGCACGGTCGACGCGTCGCCGCGCGTGCTCGAGACCTGCGCCTGGGTGAGGTAGAGCGCGCCCGAGAGGTCGGCGCCGGACACGTCCGCATCACGGAGGTCCACTCCGAGAACGTCGCAGCGGTGCAGGTCGGTGCGGCGCAGGTCGGCCGCGATCAGCAGCGCTCCGCGGAGGTCGGCGCCGCGGAGGTCCGCTTCGCGCAGGTCCGCGCCGAGCAGGTCGGCGCCCGGGACGAGGCGGCGGTCGGAGCCGGTGCCCACCCCGGCGCGGGCGGCCGCGCTCGCGGCGATCAGGAGCGGGCGGGACGCGGCGAACTCGGCGTCCACGTCGGCCGCGAGGATCTCCTCCGGCGAGGCGAGCGTGAGCGCGTGCACCGCCTCGAAACGGCGGCGGACGGCGTCGCCGTCGGCGGCGTCTACCTCGAGCGCGACGTCGAGGTACCAGAGCAGCTCGTGGAGGCGGCGGACGAGCGGGAACACGGCGAACATCCGCTCGCGCACCGCCGCGTCGCTCCGCCATGAGACACCGCCGAACGTGTGCGTCGACACCTTCTGCCCCGCGCCGAAGCAGTCGAAGACCGTGCAGCCGACGAAGCCCTCGGGGCGGAGGCGCCGGTGGATCGTGCAGGCGTCCTCGGAGTCGAGGTTCGTGCACGGGTCGCCCGCCGGCTTGTCGACGGGGAAGTCGCTCGAGCGCGAGAACGCCAGGGCGACGCAGCAGAGCCCGAAGCAGTTCGCGCAGTCGGCGCCCAGATCCTCGCGGCGGCCGAGCTCGACCCGGGTGCGTGACGACATCGCTCCCGAGCCTACGCCCGGGTCAGTGCGCGAGAGCGAGCACGCCCACGACGAGCGCGCCCAGGCCCAGGAGGATCGCGAGCGAGATCACGCGCTGCCGCCAGGTGAGGCCCGCCCGGCCGACCGCGATCAGCGCGACGGCGGCGAGCACCGCGGCGTACACGCCGACGCCGATCCACAGTGCCGTCGTCGCCTCGATCCAGCCGAGCACCGCCGCGAGCAGGGCGAGCACCGGGAGCGACGCCGACGCGAGCGCGCCCGCCGCGATGCGGAGCATGACGCGCAGCTCCGATCGTGACGGGAGCGCCGCGTGGGTGACCTGGTGCGCGATGACCTCGGCCGTGAATCCGGCCGCCGAGATGCCGATGATCGAGATCACGAGGCTCCGCAGGGCGTGGCCCGCGTCGGGGTGGTCGTCGACGGCGTAGATCATGACGACCGCGAGGCCCGTGAACGTCGCGTAGACCCGCTCCTTGAGGGCGCGGGCGCTCTCCTCGAGCGGACGGCGGGTGTACTCCATCCATCGGGAGACGGGCCCGGCGGCGCGGCGGGCCACGGTCAGTAGGAGGCGGAGTCGACGCGCGCGGCCGAGGCGTCGCCGTCGAGGCGCGCGGCCAGGTCGCCGAGGATCGTCGCCGATCCGCTCGTGCCGAAGCGGGTGACGCCGAGCTCGCGGTACGCGAGCAGCGTGTCGAGGTCGCGGACGCCTCCAGAGGCTTTCACCTGGACGGCGTCGGACACCGCGCCGCGCATGAGGCGCAGGTCGTGCTCGTTGGCGCCGCCGCCCGCGAAGCCGGTGGCGGTCTTGACGAAGTCGGCGCCGGCGCGCTCGGACGCCTCGCTGCCCGCGACGACCTGCTCGTCGTCGAGGAGGCTCGTCTCGAGGATCACCTTGACGACGTGGCCGTCGGCGGCGTCGACCACCGCGCGGACGTCGTCCTCGACGTCCTGCAGCAGGCCGCTGCGCAGGCGCCCGATGTTGACGACCATGTCGAGCTCGCTCGCACCGTCGGCCAGGGCCTGGCGCGACTCCGCGACCTTCGCGGCCGTGGAGGTGGTGCCGTGCGGGAAGCCGATGACGGTGCCGACGAGGACTCCGGAGCCCTCGAGGCGGCGCACCGCGTGCGCGATGTCGGAGGGGCGGACGCAGACGCTGAACACGCCCGAGGCGGCGGCCTCGTCGAGCTGCGCGTCGACCTCGGCGCGGGTGAGCTCGGGCTTCAGGATCGCGTGGTCGATGAGCGCCGCGATCTCGGCGACGCTGGGCAGGCTGGGGGTGGTCATGCGCTCGATTTTACCCGGGCGTGCCGGGCGGCGCCGATCCGTCGAGAACGGCCGCGCGGAGTCGCGCGGGGCGGCCTCCGGTGACGGATCGATCGGATTGCGTCGGGCCGGACGGAAGCACGGCTCCTTGCTGATCGAGTAGCCCGCGCAGCGGGCGTATCGAGATCCCCCACCGACCGGACGAAAGCCGGCGGCGCCGCAACTCCGGCGGTGGTGGGTCTCGATACGCCCCTCCGGGCCTACTCGACCAGCAAGGCGGCGGACCTTCGGCACACCCTGCTGATCGAGTAGTCCGCGCAGCGGGCGTATCGAGATCCCCCACCGACCGGACGAGAGCCAACCGGACCCCGACTCCGGCGATGGCGGGTCTCGATACGCCCCTCCGGGGCTACTCGACCAGCAGCGGGCGGGGGGACGCGACCTGCGCGAGCGACGCGGAACGCGAGCTGTGAACCTGCACCCCGTCGCGCAAGGTCGAGCGAACCGGGGAATCGCGTGCCAGCGATTCGCCGTAGCGGTACGCAGGACGCTCTGCGGAACGCGGCCACCTCGAGGAGCCGACCGCGGCGAGGAGTGCCGCAGGCACTCCGAGCACGGGAACACCGAAGGGGCCCCGCGATCGTCAGATCGCGAGGCCCCTTCGGTGTGAGCGCAGTGGTACGGACTACCAGCTGGACTTCGTGATGCCGGGCAGCTCGCCGCGGTGCGCCATGTCGCGGAAGCGGACACGCGAGATGCCGAACTTCGACAGGTTGCCGCGGGGGCGGCCGTCGACGGCGTCGCGGCCGCGGACGCGGACCGGCGAGGCGTTGCGGGGGAGCTTCTGGAGGCCGACGCGGGCGGCCTCGCGGGACTCGTCGGTGCCGGCCGGGTCGACCAGAGCCTTCTTGAGCTCCAGGCGCTTGGCGGCGTAGCGGTCGACGATCACCTTGCGCTGCTCGTTGCGGGCGATCTTGCTCTTCTTGGCCATTTCTAGCGCTCCTCGCGGAAGTCGACGTGCTTGCGCACTACGGGGTCGTACTTCTTCAGCACGAGACGGTCGGGGTCGTTGCGACGGTTCTTCTTGGTCACGTAGGTGTAACCGGTTCCAGCCGTCGAACGGAGCTTGATGATGGGACGGACGTCCTGCTGCTTTGCCATTAGATCTTCACCCCACGAGCGAGAATGTCCTTGACGACGGACTCGATGCCACGGGCGTCGATGACCTTGATGCCCTTGGCCGAGAGCGTCAGGGTGACGTTACGGCGGAGCGAGGGGACGTAGTACGTCTTCTTCTGCACGTTCGGGTCGAAGCGGCGCTTGGTGCGCCGGTGCGAGTGCGAGATGGCGTGTCCGAAGCCGGGAACGGCTCCGGTCACCTGGCAGACTGCTGCCATGGTTTCCTCCATGTGTGGATACCGTGGGGCGCACGCGGCACTCGGCCCCGCTCGACCCACCCAAGGTCACTTGTCGGCACACCGCCCACCGGTCGCGGGGGCCGGAGCCTCCGCCGCAGGGGCAGCACGCAAGCGCGTGCAGATGCACGCAACCTGAGTAGCTTAGGCGACGCGGCCCGCGGGCTGCAAGAGCACGGGCTGCGCGAGCGCGGGCTGCGCGAGCGCGGGAGCACGAGCCCCTCATCCCGACTGCGCCGCGTGCATCCGCGCGTAGTGCCCGCCGACGGCGAGGAGCTCGTCGTGCGAGCCCCACTCCACGATGCGTCCGCGCTCGAGCACGACGATGCGGTCGGCCGAGCGGATGGTCGAGAAGCGGTGCGCGACGACCAGCGTGGTGCGGCCCGCCGTCAGCCGGCCGAGCGCCTCCTTGATCAGCGCCTCCGACTCCGGGTCGAGGGCGCTCGTCGCCTCGTCCAGCAGCAGCACGCGGGGGTCGCGGATGAGGGCGCGGGCGATCGAGAGCCGCTGGCGCTGGCCGCCCGACAGGCGGGCGCCGCGCTCCCCCACGACGGAGTCCCAGCCGTCGGGCAGCGATTCGACGATCTCCCACGCGTTCGCGTCGCGCAGCGCCGCCTCCATCCGCTCGTCCGACACGTCGCCGAGGCCGTAGGCGATGTTGTCGCGGATGGTGCCCTCGAAGAGCACCGACTCCTGCGGCACCACCGAGACGGAGCGGCGGAAGGTGCGGAGGTCGAGCGTCTCCATGTCGACGCCGTCGAGCAGGATCCGGCCCTTCGTGGGCCGGAGGAAGCCCAGCACCACGTTCAGGAGGGTCGACTTGCCCGATCCGGAGGCGCCGACGAAGGCGACCGTCTCGCCCGGGCGCAGGTCGAGGTCGATGCCGTGCAGGGCCGGTCCGTCGTCGCCGTAGCGGAAGTCGACGCCCTCGAGCGTGATGCGCCCGGCGACCGGGCCGACGGCGCGCTTGCCCTCGTTGTGCTCGAGGTCGGGATCCTCGAGGACCTCGGCGATGGAGCGGACCGACTCGGAGCCGCGGGCCGCGAGCGGGAGCAGCATCAGCAGGTTGGTCATGGAGGAGGTGAGCAGCGCGAAGTAGCTGCTCAGCAGCACGACCTGACCCGGAGTGACGGGGAGCCATCCCGAGATCGAGACCCACGCGGCGAGCACCAGGCAGCCGACTCCGAGCAGCTGCAGGCTCACCCACGACAGCGAGGCGAAGCGTCCGTTGAGCAGGTCGAGCTCGAAGCCGGCCTCGCGGACGCCCTCGGCGCCGGTGGCGACGGTGCGCACCGCGGTCTGCTCGAGTCCGTGCGCGCGGGTGACGGGCATGAGGGTGGCCATCGCTCCGACGGTCGCCGAGAAGCGCTCGACCTCGCGGCGGAACTGCTCGTTGCGCTGCATGCTGCGCCGCTGCAGGATCCGTCGCAGCAGCACCGCCAGCGGGATCGCGAGGGCGTAGACGGGGAGGAAGGCCGGCACGTTGATCGCCGTCATCGTGACGGCTCCGATCAGCACCATCACGGCCGAGAGCAGCGGATTCGCGGTCTGCTGCAGCATCGTCTCGATGTTCTCGACGTCGCGGACCACCTTGGTCTGCACGATCGCGCTGTTCGCCCGGGCGTGGAAGCCGATCGAGAGCAGCTGCAGGCGGTTCGCGATGGCCTTGCGCAGATCCGCGCCCATGTCGCGGACCGTGCCCATGAACAGCCGCACGAACATCACGTGGTTGGGGTAGTTCTGCGCGAGCAGCACCAGGGCGATCACCGACCACAGGAGCAGATTGCCGCTCGGCCCGCCCGCGACGACGATGTCGATCACCTCGGCGGTGACGACGGGCAGGAACCAGAGCGGAGTGTCCTTCACCGCGAAGAAGGCGACGGCGGCGAGGATGCGGCGCGGACGCCTCCGGAGCAGGCCCACGACGCTGCGCAGCGGATGCCGCCCGTCGACGATCTCCTCCACGGAAAGTGCTTTCCCAGACATTGCTCCATCCTCCCGCCGAGCGCGCGGAGGCACCACCCCGCCGCGCCGCGTGCTCCTCGTGCGGCGACGCGCGCCGGCACGGTACGGTCACTCGGGCGCTCCGGGGGGATCGGCGCGCCGTCGAGGGGGGACCATGGAGTCACTGAGGCGCCGCGCGCTGCTGCTGGGGATCGCCTCGGCCGCGGTGGGGCTGAGCGGCTGCACCGCCGCCCCGACCCCCGCGCCGCTCACCGCGGCACCCGTCGCGGCCACTCCCACTCCGACCCCGACGCTCCCGCCGCGCCCTGTTCCGACCGCGACCGCGGCACCCGTGCCGGTGCGCGCCCGGGTCCCGCTGCCCGAGGGGATCATCACCGAGCTGCCGGCCGGCGTCGGGAACGCGATGGCGTGGACGGTCGACGACGGCGCCGACACCGAGGTCGTCGCCGCCTACGCGCAGTTCGCGAAGGACACCGGCACGCGCCTCACCTTCTTCCTCAACGGGCAGTACGACTCGTGGACCGTGTGCGCGCCGGCGCTCGCTCCGCTCGTCGCCTCGGGCCAGGTGCAGCTCGCGAACCACACCTGGTCGCACGTCGACCTCACGAGCCTCGGCTGGGACGGAGTGCAGGAGGAGCTCGGCCGGAACGGCGAGTTCATCCGCTCGACCTACGGGGTCGAGGCCGCGCCGTTCTACCGGCCGCCGTTCGGCTACACCGACGCCGCGAGCCGGGCCGCCGCCGCCGGGGTCGGCTACACAGCGACGACCCTCTGGTACGGCTCGCTGTCCGACTCCGGCCGCATCACGACGGAGCAGGTGCTCGCCTTCGCCGACGAGTGGTTCCAGCCGCAGCGCATCGTGATCGGGCACGCGAACTTCGATCCCGTCACGCAGGTCTACGCGCAGCTGGTCGACCTCCTCGTCGCGCGCTCGCTCGAGACGGTGACGCTGCGCGACGTGTTCGCGGTCTGAGGGGCGCTCAGCGCAGGCTCGCGCGGGCGGCCTCGGCGATCGCGGCGGCGACCGCGTCGAGGCTCGGCGTCCGGAGCGACCACTGCTGCCAGTAGAGGGGGATGTCGACCGGATCCCCGCCGAGCACGACGAGTCCGGGGTCCCCGACCGGGGCCTGCAGCTCCGGCAGCATGCCCCAGCCCAGGCCGAGCCGCACGGCCGCCTCGAAGTCGGTCGAGCCGGGCACTCGGTGCCGGGGCGGAGCGGATCCGGGTGCGTGGGCGGCGAGGAACCGCTCCTGCAGGCGGTCCTTCTCGTCGAAGACGACGACCGGCGCCTCGGCGAGGCCCTCGAGCCCGCCCGAGGGGAACCAGCGCTCGGCGAACGCGGGCGCGGCCATCGCCCGGTAGCGCATGACGCCCAGCGGAGCGACGGAGCAGCCGAGCACCGCCTCCGACTCGGCCGTGACCGCCGCGATCACCGTGCCGTCGCGGAGGAACGCGGTCGTGTGCTCCTGATCCTCGCGGTGCAGCTCGAAGACGGCGCCGGGCACGCCGGCGAGCGCCGGGAGGACCCAGGTGGCCAGCGAGTCGGCGTTGACGGCGAGCGCGAGGGGCACCGGGCCGGCTCCCTCCGCCTCGTCGCCGCCCAGCGCGCGCACGGCGTCCTCGGCGAGCAGCTCAATCTGACGGGCGAGCCGCAGGAGTCCGGCTCCGGCCTCGGTGGCGACGACCGGCCGCGAGCGCACGAGGAGCACGCGTCCGGCGGCGGTCTCGAGCGCTTTGATCCGCTGGCTGAGCGCCGAGGGGGTGACGTGCAGGGCGCGGGCGGCCGCGTCGAAGGAGCCGTGCCGGACGGCGGCGGCCAGCGCGCGCAGGCGGGAGAGGTCGAGATCGTCGGTCAGCATCAGTTCTGCTTACGGTACTGAAGGAGCATGAGCTGGTCTACATCTTCTGGACACCTTAGCGTCGGAACGTGTCCCCCCTCCTCGCCGCCGTGTCCGGCCTCGGCTTCGGCCTCTCGCTCATCATCGCCATCGGCGCTCAGAACGCCTTCGTGCTCCGGCAGGGGCTCCGCCGCGAGCACGTCCTCGCCGTGGTGGCGATCTGCGCGCTCTGCGACGCGGCGCTGATCGTGCTCGGCATCGCGGGCATCGGCGCGATGCTCGAGTCGGCGCCGTGGCTGCTGGTCGTGATCCGCTGGGGCGGAATCGCGTTCCTGCTCGGCTACGCGTTCCTCGCCGCGAAGCGGGCGCTCCGCCCCGGGACGCTCGAGGGCGACCCGGCGGGCGCGTCCACCTCGCTGCGGACGGCGATCACGACCTGCCTGGCGCTGACGCTGCTGAATCCGCACGTCTACCTCGACACGGTGGTGCTGCTGGGGTCCGTCGCGAACACGCACGGCGACGAGCGCTGGTTCTTCGGGGTGGGAGCCGCGGTCGGCAGCGTGCTGTGGTTCACGGCGCTGGGCTTCGGGGCGCGGGCGCTGCGTCCGCTGTTCCGGAGCCGGACGGCCTGGCGGGTGCTGGATGCGGGAGTCGCGGTCGTGATGGTCGTGCTGGCGGTGTCGCTGGCGCTGTCGCACTGAGTCGCGACCCTGGCGGTGGCTGTAGTTGTTCTACTAACATTGCGAACATGTTGTTCCGCGTCGACCACTCCTCGCCGCGCTCCCTGGCCGACCAGCTGGAGTCGCAGGTGCGCACGGCCGTCGCCGAGGGCGCACTCTCGGCGGGCGACCGCCTGCCTCCGGCCCGCGAGCTGGCCGAGTCGCTCGACATCAACATGCACACCGTGCTCCGCGCCTACGCGGCGCTCCGCGACGACGGCCTCCTGCAGATGCGCCGCGGCCGGGGCGCCTGGATCGCGGAGTCCGCCGGCCCCGGCCTCGTGCGCGTGACCGCGCTCGTCGACCAGCTCGTCGCCGAGGCCCGCCGCAGCGGGATCGGCCCCGCCGAGCTCATCCGCCTGATCGAGAGGACCACCCCGTGACCGACCGCTCCCGCTCCCTGCTGGCCGCCGCCTCCCTCCTGCTGCCCGCGATCGCCGTGCTCGTCTCGCGGGTCGCGCTCGACGTGCCGCCCGTCCTCGCGTCGCACTGGTCCTCGACCGGTGCCGCCGACGAGACCGCCCCGGTCGGCGCCCTGCTGGCCCTGGCGATCGTCCTCTCCGGCGCCCCGGCGGTGGCGGGGATCGTCGCCGCTCTGCTCGGCCACGGCTCGCGGATGCTGCTCTCGTGCCTCGGACTGGTCGCCGGCCTCGGCGCCTCGGCCTGGGCGACGTCCCTCGGCACGACGCTCGCGGCGGGCTCGGCCGAGGGCGCGCAGCTGGGCGCCTGGCTGCTCGTGCTGCTCGGCGGCCTCGCCTACGGGGTGGTGCCGGGCGCCCTCGCTCCGCGCAGCCGCTCCGAGTCGAGCACGCGCGTCGAGCGGATGGCGCTCGGCGACTCCGAGTCGGGCGCCTGGTCGCACACCGTCACCGGCCGGGTCTTCGCGGTCGTCGGAGTCGTCCTGGCGCTCGCCGCGGCCGTCGCGGTGTCGACGCTGCTGGCCGAGGGCTCGACGGGCCCCGCGATCGCGATGGCCGTGGTCCTCGGCGCGAGCGCGATCGTGGTCCTCGGCTTCACCCGACTGCGCGTCACGGCCGACCGCCGCGGGCTCCGCGTGGTGTCGCGGGTGCTCGGGATCCCGCTGCGGCGCATCCCGCTCGAGACGATCGCCTCGGTCGGCACGGCCGAGCTGCGGCCGGCGGAGTGGGGCGGCTGGGGCTACCGGATGATGCCGGGCCGCTCGGCGCTCATCCTGAACGCGGGCCCGGGTCTCGTGGTGCGGACCACCCGCGAGCGCGAGTTCGCGATCACCCTGCGCGACCCGGAGACGCCGGCGGCGCTGCTCGAGGCGCTGCGGACGCAGGGCTGACCGGCGCTTCGCACGAGTGTCCGTCGGCCGCAAGGGTCAACACGGGCGGCGGCGGTGTGGTCGCATGGAGGTCCGGCGCCGCTCCGAGCACGCCGGCCCCCTCCCCCTCCGTGCCCCCCGGCACGCCCGCTCACCTGGAGCCCCATGCCGTCGAGCGACCTCGCGCGCCCCACCCTCTTCGTCGTGCGGGAGCAGGGATCGGCGGTCGCCGGCCTCCTCGCCCCGGAGCTCGAGCACGTGCTCGACGTCGTGCCGCTCGAGGCGGGCGATCCGGACTCGGCGGTCCAGGACGTCGTGCGTGCCGTCGCCTTCCACGGCTCGACCCGCTGGCTGATCGCCGGGGAGGGCTCCGGATGCGAGGTCGCCGCGCTCGTCGCCGCGCGCACGCTCGCGGGGCGCTCGGGGCTCTTCGGCCTCGCCGGGCTCGTGCTGATCGGCGGCCCCGCGGGCGAGGTCGCCGGGCGGATCCCGACGCTGCGGCTCGACGACGCGACGGGCGCCGCCACCGCGATCCGCGCGTTCTGGATCGAGCGGGCGGGCAGAGGACCCGTCGTGCCCGTGGACGCCTCGCGCGCCATCGCCTCCGCCCGCACCACCACCCGCGTGCGGGCCCTGCTGGCCGAGCGGCTGCTCGCCGACGACCCGCACTACGCGCCCCGGGTCCTCACTCCGGCCCAGCTCGTGACGCTGCGCGCGATCGCCGACCGCGTCGTGCTGCAGGACGACGGCAGGATCGACCTCGCGGCCCGGGTCGACGCCCAGCTGGCCGACGGACAGGGCGACGGCTGGCGGAACGCCGCGCTTCCCGCCGACCCGATCGCGTACGGCCTGGGCCTGGACTCCCTCGACGGATTCGCGGCGCTGACGCCTGCGGAGCAGGACGACCGGCTGTCCGCGGTGGCCGACGGCTCCGCTCCCCCCGGCGCCCTGACTCCGGAGCAGCTGACCGCCTGGTTCGAGGACTGCCGCGTCGACCTCGTGCGCCAGTGGCTCGCCCACCCGGCGAGCATGGCACGCGTCGGCTACGACGGCTACGCGTCCGGCGGCGACACCCTCCCCCTCGCCGGATTCCGCTCGCTCGGAGCGGATCAGCGCGAGGACTGGGAGCCCACGGCGAGGAGCCCGCGATGAACACCGCAACTATGCGCCGCTTCGACCTCGACGAGACGGTCGACGCCGTCGTCGTCGGCACCGGCGCGGGAGGAGCGCCGCTGCTGGCATCGCTCGCGGCCCGCGGCCTGCGGGTCGTCGCACTCGAGGCCGGCCCGCACTTCGACGCCCGGAGCCACACGTCCGACGAGACCGTCGCGACCGAGATCAACTGGATGCAGGAGCGACTGAGCGGCGGCGACGCCCCCACCGCCTTCGGCCCGAACAACAGCGGCCGCGGAGTGGGCGGATCGACGCTGCACTGGGGCGCGTTCACCCCGCGTCCCGATCCGCGCGACCTGCGCCTGAGGAGCGAGTCGGGGCTCGGCCGCGACTGGCCGGTCCCGCACGCGGAGCTGACCTCCTACATCGAGACCGTCGAGGCGTTCATCGGAGTCTCGGGGCCGGCCGAGTACCCGTGGGACCCGACGCGCCGCTACCTCCAGGGCCCCGTCGACCGCAACGCCTCGGCCGACATGATGCTGCGCGGCTGCGCCGAGCTCGGGATGCGCGCCGTCGACGCCCCCGCCGCGGTGCTCAGCGCGAGCCGCCACCAGCCCGATCACGGCGAGCGGCCCGCCTGCATCAACTGCGGGCAGTGCCACCAGGGATGCCGCACCGGCGCCAAGGCGAGCATGGACACGACCTATCTCCCCGCGGCCGTCCGCGCGGGCGCCGAGATCCGCGCGGAGTCGTTCGTGCACGGGATCGAGCTGGACGCGGCGGGTCACGTGAGCGCCGTCCTCTACACGTCCGAGGGCGTCGAGCGGCGGCAACGCTGCTCCGCCCTGTTCCTCTGCGCGGGCGGCGTCGAGACGCCGCGGCTGCTCCTGCACACCGGAGTCGCGAACAGCAGCGGCCAGGTCGGCCGCAACTTCCTCGCGCACGGCGCGACGCAGGTCTGGGGCACCTTCGAGAGCGAGATGCGCAGCTACCGCGGCTACCCCTCCTCCGTCATCTCGGAGGACACCGTGCGGCCGGCCGACGCCGACTTCGCGGGCGGGTACCTCATCCAGAGCCTCGGCGTCATGCCGCTGACCCTCGCGACGACGCTCGTGCGCGGCGGCGGGCTGTGGGGGCGCGAGCTGATGGACGCGCTCGACGGCTACCGCTTCCTGGCCGGGGTCGGCATCAACGCCGAGTGCCTGCCCTCGGACGGCAACCGCCTCGAGCTGACCGACGAGCTCGACGAGCAGGGAGTGCCCAAGGCTGTGATCTCGTTCTCCCCCGGCTCGAACGAGGACGCGATCGACCGGCACGCCATCCGCACCCTGACCGCGATCGTCGAGGCGGCAGGAGCGACGAGCACGAGGGTGCTCGCCCGCACCGCGCACACCCTCGGCACGTGCCGGATGGGCGAGGACCGCGACGAGGCGGTCGTCGACGCCGACGGGCGCAGCTTCGACGTGCCGAATCTCTGGATCTGCGACAACTCGGTGTTCCCGAGCGCACTGATCGCCAACCCGGCGCTGGCGACGATGGCGCTGTCACTGCGGACGGCGGACCGCTTCCTGGCGGCCTGAGGCGGGGCCTCAGCCGGCGCCGGGAGAAGTGGGGCCGCTCGACCTTGCTGGTCGAGTAACCCCGCAGGGGCGTATCGAGACCCGCCACCTCGGGAGGATCGGCACGCCGACCCGCCGTTCAGGAGCCGCGGATCTCGATACGGCCGCTCCGCGGCCTACTCGATCAGCACGGGTGCAGCCGCTCCGCGGCCTACTCGATTCAGCACGGGTGCGGCCGCTCCGCGGCCTGCTCGATCAGCACGGGGCCGATTGTGCGGGCCGGTCCCGCAACCCGCCGACCGCGCACCAGGGCCCTCCTTCAGATCACGCCGCTCAGGCCTGGGTCCAGCGGTGCACGTCGACGACGCGGACGGCGCCCGGCTCGTGCAGGTCGGCGTCGACGGCGGCGCGCAGCGCCTGGGCGTCGGCGGGCAGGCCGACCTCGGCCGCGCGCGGGAGCGGCAGGATCTCGACCACGACCTCCGAGTCGGCCTCCACGCCCAGGTCGTCGAGGTCGAGCACCCAGCCGTCGGCGTTCCAGAAGCGGTCGGCGCGCAGGACGCCGTCGACGAGGACTCGCGCGACGTCTCCCGCCCAGTCGATCTCGAGCTCGCGGCGGACGGCGCGCGCCGACGCGGGCGGCAGCAGCAGCCGGTGCGTCGAGGCGTGGGCGGCGAAGTCGGCATCGCGGGGAGCAGCGGCCCGGCCGTCGCGGCCGCCGTAGGAGTCCGGGGGCGAGCCGGCGGCGCGCAGCTCGCGCACCTGGACCGGGTGCACGGAGTCGGCCCCCGCGGGTGCCGCGATCGAGCCGGGCAGCTCCTCGAACACGCCGTCGCGGTACTCGCGCGGGGCGGGGCGCACCGCGGCGCCGTCCGAGACGAGCCGCCCATCGGCGTCCGTCCACACCGGCTCGGCGCTGAGCACGAGCCGTACGCCGGAGTCGCCCTCGAGCGCCCACGCGTCCGCCCCGACCGCGGCGGGCAGCACGAGCACGTCGAGCGCTCCGGCGGCGGTGACGAGCACGGGCTCCGTGCCGTCGAGACGCACGAGCGGGCCGTCGACCGCGGCGCCGTCGACCACGAGCGCCGTGCCGTTCGCGAAGCGGAGTCGCGGAGGGATCCCCTCCTCCGCGATCAGCACCAGGGTCGGCCGCTCGCCGCCCAGCACCGTGAACAGCGACGCGGTCGCCCACTCCACCTCCACGCCCGCGATCACGAGCCCGACCGGCCAGTGCGCGATCGTGCCCACGGGGATCCGCACCGGCTCGTCCGGGAACACGACCGTCCGCTCGTCGAGGACCACCTCGAACCGCACGCCCGGGTGCTCCTCGAGGGGCTCGTACGGCTGGTGCCAGGTGATGAAGACGACACCGCTCGTGCCGTCGCTCCGCAGGGCCCAGCGCAGCGTCGTCGCATCGCGCACCCCCTCCGGCCGCGCGTCGGGCAGGCTCGACGGCATCTCGGCGAGCGTCGCGCCGAAGGCGGCGAGGAACGCGTGCTGGCGGCGCAGCAGTCCGAAGCTCGCGGCGGTGCGGCCCGTCGCTCCGATCGGCGCGCGGAAGTCGTAGTCGTAGACCGCCAGGTCGTTCGGGTAGCCGGTCGCCTGCGACTCCTGCAGGTCGGGGCCCGGATTCCGGCCGCCGGCGAACATGTAGTAGCCCTGCCAGGCCGAGCCGTTGCCGATCTTGTCGTGCGCGACCGCGGCGACGTCGAGCGCCTCGACGCGCGGACGGCGCTGGTAGGCGAGCGCCATGCCGCCGCCGAGCTCGCAGGTCGCGGCCGGGTAGAGCTCGGACGGGGTGCGCGGGGCCTCGAGCGCGACGCCCTGGCGCAGGTCCGCGCCGATGCCCGGGTCGTCCCAGACGTGCGAGAAGAGGAAGTGCTCGCGGAACGTGTCGTCCCACGGCTGGTCGTGATCGAGCCAGAAGCCGTCGGGGTAGCCGCCGAAGACCGGCAGCACGGCGTCGGTGGGCAGGTCGGCCCCGCCCCAGCCGGTCGCGGTCCAGATCGGAGCCGAGAGGCCGGCCGCGCGCGCCATCCGCTTGAGGGTGCGCAGGTGCTCGGGCTGGTCGTAGAGCTCGTTCTCGAGCTGGATCGCGACGACCGGGCTGTCGGGTCCGCAGCGCGACGCGAGCTGCTCGCCGATCGCGGCGTACCAGGGCTCGACGAGCGCCAGGTACTCGGGGTCGTCGGTGCGGTGCCGCACGGGCGCCTCCTGCACCCAGTCGGGGAAGCCGCCGTGGCGGACCTCGCCGTGCGCCCACGGGCCGATCCGCAGGATCACGTCGAGCCCGACCTCGGCGCAGAGGTCGACGAAGGCGGCGACGTCGCGGTCGCCGTCGAAGCGGCGCTCGCCCCGGACGGGCTCGTGGTGGATCCAGATGACGTAGAACGAGACGACGCTCACTCCGCCGGCGCGCATCAACCGCAGCCGCTCCTCCCACCGCTCGCGCGGGACGCGGGTGAGGTGGAACTCGCCCGAGACGGGGACGAAGGGCACGCCGTCGCGGAGGACGTACCGGTCGGTCAGGCGGTAGCGCGAGTGGGGGTCCTCGACGGTGCTCATCGGCGGTTCGCGCCGCTCGTGCTCCCAGGGGGTGTGCCGGACGGTGGCGGTCTCGGCTCGATCGGCGGGCGGCGCGGTAGCGGGATCGACGAGGTCGGCGGGTCCGGGCATCGCGAGGGCTCCTTCTGATCGGGCGGCGGCGCTCCGACGCGGGAGCCGCGGGGTCAGGCTAGCTGTAATCGCTCCCAGTCGTGAAGTGCCTTCGCGCCGAGCACCACACGCCTGATGGAGCGCACCAGGCTGTGATCGTTTCCAGCCAGCCGCCTACACTGGCCCCATGCCCTCCCCCGGCGAGCCCCGGCGCCGCCCCACCATCGACGACGTCGCCCGCGCGGCAGGCGTCTCGCGCGGCACCGTCTCGCGGGCGCTGAACGGAGGCAGATGGGTCAGCCCCGAGGCGCAGCACGCCGTGGACGCGGCCGTCCGCCGCACCGGGTACCGTGCCAACGCCCACGCTCGGGGGCTGCGCCTGCAGCGCGGCGGCGCGATCGCGTTCGTGCTCGGCGAGGACGTCGAGCACCTCTTCGCCGACCCCAACGTCGCCGTCCTGCTCACCCACGTCTCGAAGGCGCTGGCGGAGCAGGGCCACGCGATGGTCCTCCTCCTCGCCGCGGACACCGCCACTCGGCAGCACGCCCTCGACTTCCTCGGCACCGGTCAGGTCGACGGCGTGATGCTCGTGTCGTGGAGCCGCGACCTCACCCTCCTCGACGAGCTGCGCGCGGCGGGCCTGCCCGTCGTCTGCTGCGGCACTCCGGAGCGGCGCGGCGGCGACGCCGGCTGGGTCGCCGCCGACGACCGCGAGGGTGCGCGCCGCATGACCGAGCACCTGCTGAGCCTGGGTCGGCGCTCCGTCGCGATGATCGCCGGACCGGACGACCGGCTCGGCGCCTCGCTCCGGGTCGACGGGTTCCGCGACGCTCTCGGCGACGTCGCCGCGCAGCCCGCCCCCGTGGAGTTCGGCGACTGGTCCGAGCGCAGCGGCGCCGAGGCGATGGCCCGGCTGCTCGACTCCACCCCCGGCGTCGACGCCGTGTTCGCCGCGAACGACCGGATGGCCGCCGGCGCGATCTCGACGCTCGTCGCCGCGGGCCGCCGCGTGCCCGAGGACGTCGCCGTGGGCGGCTTCGACGACAGCCCTGCGGCGAGCGCCGCCTCCCCCGCCATCACCACGATGCGCCAGCCCTTCGAGCGGATCGCCCGCGAGATGACCCGGCTGCTGATCGCCGAGATCGACGGCGAGCAGCCGGCCCACGTGCAGCTCGCCACGGAGTTCGTGCGGCGCGAGTCCGCCTAGGGCGCCGAACCCGGCGTAGGGTCGCGATCCACGACGGAGTGGGGACGAGGACGACCATGAGCGACGAGCGCAGCAGGACCATCACCTGGCACGACCCGATGGCCACGGCCGCCGCGGCGATGCGGATGAGCGGACTCGACCACCTCCGCGCCATGAAGGACGGCAGCATCCCGCCTCCCCCGATCATCACGATGATGAACATGGATCTGGGCGAGGTCGAGGAGGGTCGCGTCGAGTTCCGCTGCCGGCCCGACGAGTCGCACTACAACCCGATCGGCAGGGTGCACGGCGGCTTCGTCTGCACGGTCCTCGACTCCGCCGCGGGCTGCGCGGTGCAGTCGACGCTGCCCGCCGGAGTCGGCTACACCTCGCTCGACCTGTCCGTCAGCTATCTCCGCGGAGTGCACCTCGACAGCGGGGAGCTGCTGGCGGTGGGCACCGTCGTGAAGCCGGGCCGCCGCATCGCCTTCGCCCAGGCGACGGTCGCCGACTCCGAGGGACGCCTGGTCGCGACGGCCACGTCGACGCTGCTCGTGTTCCCCTTCGCCGAGGCGGCGGGCTGAGGAACGCCGCTCAGTCGAAGTCGGTGCTCCGGCCGAGCTCCTCCCACTCGTCGGCGTCCGTCCGCAGCGCGTCGAGCGCGGCGCGGAACGCGTCCTGCGCGTCGGTGCCGAGCAGGAGTAGCGACGGGGTCGACTCCGATTCGACGACGCGGATCAGCGCGGCCGCCGCCCGCTCAGGGTCGCCCGCCTGCGTGCCGTGGACCGTGTCGACCTCCTTGCGCCGGCGCCCCGCCGTCTCGGCGTAGTCGGCGATCGGCTCCGCCGACTGCGTGAGCGAGCGCCCCGCGAAGTCGGTGCGGAACCCTCCGGGCTCGACCGAGAACGCGCGGATCCCCAGCGGAGCGACCTCCTTGCGGAGCGACAGCGTCAGCGCCTCGATCGCGGCCTTGACCGCGGCGTAATAGCCGGACCCCTCCGGCGAGATCCGCGCGCCGATCGACGAGAGGTTCACGATGGTGCCGGAGCGGCGCGAGCGCATCCCGGGCAGCACCGCCTTGATCGTGCGGACAGATCCGAAGAGCTGCGTGTCGAACAGGCGCTGCACGGCGTCCTCCTCGCCCTCCTCGACGGCCGCGCGGTAGCCGTAGCCCGCGTTGTTGACCAGCACGTCGACCCGGCCGAACCGCTCCTCGGCGGCGCGCACCGCGGCCGCGACCTGCGTCTCGTCGGTGACGTCGAGGGCGACGGCGAGCGACGTCTCCGGATACGGCTCGACGATGTCGCGGACGGAGTCGACCTCGCGCGCGGTCACCACGACGTCGTCGCCGTGGGCCAGGACGGCCTGCGCGAGCGCGCGTCCGAGCCCGGTGGAGCAGCCGGTGATGAGCCAGGTGGTCATGCGGTCCTTCTTCCTCGCGGTGCCCGCACGGTGCGCGGGACGTCGTCAGTCCAGCGGGTGAGCGCCGGGAGCGACAGGGGTGGACGGCGGCTCCTCGCGAACGACCGGATCGTTATCCGCGCCCGGGCGTGTGCGGACCGGCTCGGCCCGACACTGAGCGGAGGGGGACGATCAGCGCCTCCGTCGTCCGCTTGTCGTCCGCTCTCCGGGGGTCCTCCACCATGCACGTCCGTTCCCGCACGCTCCTCGGAGCCGTCGCTCTCACCGCCCTCGCCGCACTCTCCGGCTGCACTCCCGCCGACCCGGCGGCCGAGCCGACCTCGTCCGCCGGCGCCCCGACCTCGGCGCCCGGAGCGACCAGCACGCCCTCGAGCGACCCGGCGACACCGACCCCCACGGCGACTCCCACCGCCGCTCCCACCGCCGCCGACGCCACGAGCCTCCTCGTCGGTCCGACCTCCTTCTCCCTGGTCGACGACGCCGGCACGGAGCTCGGCACCTGGGCCTACCGCGACGGCACCGGCGCGGTGGCCGCCCTCACCGAGGCGTTCGGCAGCGCCCCCACCGAGTCCGACGACGTCCCCTACGAGGGTTACCGGACCCGCAACTCGAGCTGGCCGGGCTTCGACTTCAAAGACACCGAGGTCTACGACGCGGGCGGACCCGAGTCCCAGTACCCCGAGCCCGACTTCCTGCTCGCGGTGAACGCCCCCGCGGTCGGCGACGTCGCGATCAGCACGCTGAGCGGAGTGGCGGTGGGCGATGCCGCCGTCGAGGTGCGCGACGAGCACCCCGAGGCCGTGCAGGGCGACTCCCTCGGCATCTTCGACTTCGACCGGACGCCGGTCGGGGTCCTGGACGGCACCGAGCTGACGAACTCCGTCGGTGTGCTCGCCGACGACGAGATCACCGTCTCGGGCATCCGTGCGCCGTTCGTGAACTGGGGCGTCTGACCGACCGGTCAGCCGACGCCCGACCCCGAGCCGACGAGCGGATGCGTCGCCGCCACGACCGCGATCAGCGCGACGGCGGCGACGCAGGCGGCCAGACCGGTCCGCGAGAGCGGCCGACGCGAGGCGAGCAGCGCGACGGCGAGGATCCCGAGCAGCCCGGACCAGACCAGCAGCGCCCAACCGAGGATCCAGGAGAGGGCGAACGCCTCGTCCGAGACCGTCTCGAGGGCGTCGCCGAGGCCGAAGGACAGGGCCGCGGCGGCCGCGAACGCTAGAGCGGCGACGGGCAGAGCCACCGTCTCGTGCCATCGCACCGTCTCCATGCGGTGACCGTAGCGCGCCGACGGGCACGCGCAGAAGGGACGGGGGACGTCGGGCCGGGGCCGCTCGGGTGAACAGGCGCGGGTTTTACACGTCCGAAACCCCTCAGAAACCCCCCAGCATCTGCGCACGGTTGAGTAGGAGGCGACCCGGCCGCCCCGCCGACAGCACGGTGGGCCGCGGCCATCCCCCACCTTCACGGAGCCCGCCCATGCGCCCGACCACCGCCCGCACCCGCACCGCCGTCCGCGCCCTCGCCCTCGGCAGCGCCCTCGCCGCCACCCTCTCGCTCGTCGCCTGCTCCGGCGCGAGCGACGCCGACACCGGATCGGACGCCGAGAGCGTCACCGTGACGGTCGGCACGCTGCGCGGGCAGCCGCACTTCTACCAGCCGTTCCTCTACGAGCAGTTCGCCGAGGAGGGCGTGAAGTTCGAGGTGATCACCCTCGACACCACTCCCGCCCTGTCGGACGCGCTCGTCGCCGGGACGATCGACTTCGCGATCTCGGGCGTGACGCCCACGATCTCCTCCGTCGCCCAGGACCGCGACCTCAAGATCGTCGCCTCCGCGGCCGACGGCGGCTCGGGCTTCCTCGGCGGCGAGGGCATCTCCTCCGTCGAGGACCTCGCCGGCAAGAAGGTCGGCTACATCCAGGGCAGCGCCCAGGAGGTGGCCCTCCGCTACTACCTGGAGGAGGCGGGCCTCACCGACTCCGACCTCGAGCTGACCACGATCCCGGTGCCCGAGATGGCCTCGGCGTACACGAGCGGCTCGATCGACGCCTTCTTCGGCGTCGAGATCGGCGTCTCGATCGCGGAGGCGGCCGGCGCGACCGAGATCGCCGACCCGTACGCGACTCCGATCGGCCGCGTGAACATCGGCCTGGTCACGACCGGCGCGATGATCGAGAAGCAGCCGGAGGTCGTGCAGAAGGTCGTCGACACCCACGCGGCGACCACCGAGTACATGGCCGACAACGTGGACGAGTGGCTGCCCGAGATGATCGCCGAGTTCGGCGGCGACCAGGACGTGCTCGAGTCGGCGCTCGAGAACTTCTGGCTCCGCTCCGACCTGACCGAGGAGTACCAGGGCCAGCTCGAGGCGCTCGCCGGCCAGATGCAGCAGCTCGGCTTCATCGACGAGGCGCCCGCGATCGAGGACGTCGTCGACACGACGTTCGCGCCCACCTCCTGAGCGGCCGCGCGATGACCACGACCCTCGAGCCCTCGACCGCCACCGAGCGGCTCGCGACGGCGAAGCGACGACGCCGGCCCGGGCGATCCGGCTGGACCACGTTCCTGCTCGGCCTGCCCGTCCCGATCCTGTTCGTCCTGCTCTGGCAGTTCGGGCGGGCCGGCGAATGGGAGCTGCCGTTCGGCATCCGGATGGCGTTCCTCCCCTACCCGGGCGACGTCCTGGTCTCGCTGATCGACTACGCGTTCGCGGGCCTCCGGAACGACGCGTTCAGCGGGCTGCTCTGGACCGACCTCGGAGCGAGCGCCGGACGCGTGTTCGGCGGCTTCGCGCTGGCGACGGTCCTCGCAGTGCCGCTCGGCGTGCTGATGGGCCGCTACTACGTCGTGAACTCGCTGTTCGACCCGTTCATCAACCTGTTCCGACCGGTTCCCGCGACCGCGTGGGTGCCGCTCGTGGCGCTCCTGATCGGCTACGGCGACCAGGCGTCGATCTTCCTGATCACGCTGTCGGCGTTCTTCCCGATCGTGCTGGGCACCATCAGCGGCGCCCGCCAGGTGCCGCCCCGGCTGATCGAGGCGGCGCGGATGCTCGGCACCGGCACTGCGGGCGTGCTCGCGCGGGTCGTGCTGCCCGCCTCCGCCGCCGCGATCGTCAACGGCATGCGGGTGGGACTCGGGCTCGCCTGGGTCGTGCTCGTGCTGAGCGAGACCACGGGCGTGAGCACCGGACTCGGCTCGACGATCTTCCTCGCCCGCGACGTGGTCCGCACCGACCTGATCGTGGTCGGGATGATCTGCATCGCGATCGCCGGCTTCGCCTCGGACCGGCTGCTGCTGCTGGTGTTCCGCCTGCTGTTCGGCCGCCGGCCGCTGATCTCATGACCGCGTCACCTCTGAACAGGAGTGCCCGATGACCGTCGCGACCCCCACCGTCCGCACCGCGGACGTCCACGTGCTCGACCTCGTCAAGCGCTACGAGACCGCGGGCGGCGGCGTGCTGGCCATGGCCGACGTGACGCTCGACATCCCCTCCGGCGAGTTCGTGGCGGTGGTCGGAGCGAGCGGCTGCGGCAAGTCCACGCTGCTGCGGATCCTCGCCGGGTTCGAGGAGGCGACCGAGGGCGTGGTCGAGGTCGGCGGCACCCCGGTGTCGGCGCCCGGACCCGACCGCGGCGTCGTGTTCCAGGACTACGGCCTCTTCCCGTGGCTGAGCGTGCGGGAGAACGTCGCGTATGGACCGCGCCGCAAGAAGCTGTCGAAGGCGGCCGTGACGGAGGTGACCGACCGCTTCATCGAGGCGGTGCGGCTCACCCGCTTCGCCGACCGGTATCCGGGCGAGCTCTCCGGTGGCATGCAGCAGCGCGTCGCCATCGCCCGGGTTCTCGCGAACGAGCCGTCGGTGCTGCTGATGGACGAGCCGTTCGGCGCGCTGGACGCTCTGACCCGCTCCGATCTGCAGATCGAGCTCAAGCGCATCCACCGCGAGACCCGCACGACCGTGCTCTTCGTCACGCACTCGATCGAGGAGGCGGTGTACCTCGCCGACCGCGTCGTCGTGATGACGGGGGGCGCCTCGCACGGGGTGCCGGGCCACATCAGCGAGATCGTGCCGATCGACCTGCCCGAGGAGCGCGACGTGACGGCTCCGGAGTTCAACGAGTACAAGCGCAGGATCTCGGAGCTGGTGCACGCGCCGGCGTGACGGGCGTGCGCCTCGATCGGAAGGGGTGCCGAGTCGGCAGATATGTGCCTCTTGGGCGTAGGATCGCACCGAGGAGGCAAGAACATGCCGAGGAAAATGACTGACGACGAGTGGCTGGCGAGCCTCGGGCAGTCCATCCGGGAGGCGCGGATCGATCGCCTCCTCGACCAGGTGACGCTGGCACGCCTCGCCGATATCGCTCCCCGCTCGCTCGGCAACCTCGAGGCCGGCCGCGGATCGTCCCTCACAACGCTGATCAAAACGGTCCGCGCCCTCGATCGGGAGGACTGGCTCGAGGCGCTCGATGAGGGCGTCGGCGAGCCCGGTCCGATGGAGCGTCTCCGCATCGCGCAGAACCGACCACCCAGGCCGCAGCGGGTCCCCCGCTCGAGGAAGCCCTGATGCCGTTCGTCCCGACCGAGGTGGTCGAAGTCCGCGCTTGGGGGAGGACCGTGGGCGCACTCGCCACCGGTCAGCGCAGCCGGGCGTACGAGTTCGAGTACGCACCCGAGTGGCGCGCCACCGGGCTCGAGCTGTCGCCGCTCCACCTGCCCGTCTCGAAGAGGGGTGCGCAGCGCTTCCCCGGCCTCAACCCCGACACCTGGCACGGGCTCCCCCCGGCGATCGCCGACTCCCTCCCCGACAGGTTCGGCAACGCGATCATCGACGCCGAGTTCGCCCGCCGCGGCGCCCGCCCCGACGAGGCGACACCGCTGGATCGCCTCGTCTACACGGGCTCGCGCGCCATGGGAGCGCTCGAGTTCGTCCCAGATACCGGCCCCTCCGACGCCTCTCCGACGACGCTCATGGTGGGAGACCTCGTCGACGTCGCCCGCGACGTCCTGGCGGGGACTCTCGGCGACGACGAGTCGGAGACCCGGGTGGCTCTGCAGCAGATCCTGGCGATCGGCACCAGCGCGGGAGGAGCGCGCGCCAAGGCCGTCGTCAACCTCCACCCGGAGACGCGAGAGTTACGCCCCGGTCAGAAGCCGATTCCGGGCTACGAGAGCTGGCTCCTGAAGTTCGACGGGGTCGGTCGCGACCGCGACCTGGGCACGAGCGGAGGATACGGCCGGATCGAGCACGCCTACGCCCTGATGGCGAAGGCCGCGGGGATCGTGATGACCGAGACGCGCCTTCTCGAGGAGAACGGCCGCGCCCACTTCATGACCCGCCGTTTCGACCGGCCTCTCGACGGCAGCCGACTGCACACCCAGACGCTCTGCGCACTCGGTGTCGTCGACTACAACCAGATCGGCACGAACGACTACGCGCAGCTGTTCCAGGTGATCGAGTCGCTCGGGCTGGGGCAGGACGCACGCGACCAGGCCTTCCGCCGACTGGTGTTCAACTGGATGGCGGCGAACTGCGACGACCACAGCAAGAACCACTCGTTCCTGATGTCGCCCGACGGGACGTGGACCTTGAGCCCGGCCTACGACGTCACCCATGCTCACGACGACGCGTCGAGATGGACCAGCGCGCACCTGATGGGAGTGAATGGGAGATTCCGCGACATCGGACGCCGCGAGCTGGTCGACTTCGCCGCGGCCCAGCGGGTCAAGGACGCCGCCGGCATCATCATCGACGTCGCCACCGCGCTCCGGGGGTGGCCGGGGCACGCCGCGGCGGCGGGGATGCAGGAGCGATCGGCGGAGGAGGTCGCCGCCGATTTCCTCATCGGCCCGTTGACGAGGAAGTAGCCGGCCGCCGCTTCCCCGCGACGGGAACTCGGGCGACTCGTTCCGCCTAGCCTTCGCCGTCTCGCCTCTGCCGCGCGAGACTCCGCGAGGAGCATTGCTGGGCCGTGTCGGTTCCCCGGGGGACGCTCCGGCTGCAGAAGTAAGGCTGGAGGACTCGACCCGGCGCTTCTTACCCGGATCACGGCGCTCAGCCTTCGTTCTGCGGGCCGGTGCCGAGACCCGGACGCTCACGCGTACGCGCGCGCCGCCTCCTCCAGGCACTCCCGGAACACCCGGACCGCCGGTGACGCGAGCCCCGCCTCGCGCTGCGCCGTGAAGATCGTGCGCCGGGGCGCTCCCGGCAGCTCGAGCAGGCGGCAGTCCGGCTCGCCGCCCGCCCACACGAGGTCCGGCATCAGCGCGACCGCGTTGCCGGACGCGGCCAGGCGGATCTGCGCCTGCAGGTCGGCCGTCTCGAAGCGCACGTCGGGCTCGAAGCCGGCGACCCGGCACAGCTGCTCGGCGAAGTGGCGGCTCGCGGTGCCGCGCGGCTCCATCACCCAGGCCTCGTCGCGGGCGTCGGCGAGCCGCAGGACGGCGGAGTCGCGGCGCACCGCGAGCCGGATCGCGTCGCTCGTGAGGTCGGCGCGCACCAGACCCGGCAGCCACGACGTCGCGTGGCCGGGGTACTGCTCGGCGACCACGAGGTCGAACTCGCGGGACCAGGTCTCGTGCAGCGCTCCCTCCGGCTCGCGCTGCACCATCTCGACCCGCACCTCCGGGAACCGCTCGGCCGCGAACCGGAGCGCCCGAGGCATCAGCGCCAGGGCGGCCGACTGGAACACCGCGACGCGCACACGCCCGGTGACCGACTCCCCCGACGCGGCGAGTGCCGCCTCCGCCCGCTCGAGCAGCGCGAGCACCTCGCCGGCCGCCTCGACCAGGATCTCGGCCTGCGGAGTGAGCTGCACGCGCCTCCCGACCTTCCGCAGGAGCTCCACGCCGGTCTCGCGCTCGAGCACGCTCAGCTGCTGCGAGACGGCGGACGGACTGTAGGCGAGGGCCTCGGCGGCGGCCGCGAGAGTGCCGCGGACGGCGACCTCGCGCAGCAGGACCAGGCGGCGGACGTCGAGCACGGGAGGCGCCTCCGATTCATCAGCTCAGCTGACCGGTACCGGTCACGAATCATCGCTTCTGCTCAACGGTACCGCGTCGAATACTGAGGGGAGACGCCGCTCCGACCGCGCGGCGCACGAGCCGAAGGACACGACCGTGACCGACCTCGCTGCACGCCCCGCCACGAGCGGAGCGACCACCTCGACCGCCCCCTCCCCCGACTCCGTCGCCCCGGCGCTCGTCGACGCGAGCGTCGCCCTCGTGCGCCGCTGGCTCCGCGAGGCCGCGGACATCCCGACCGACGCGTCCGGGGCGCAGCTCGCCGGCGTGCTGAAGGACCCCTCCGGGCTCGACTTCACCGTCGGCTTCGTCGACGGCGTCGTCCGCCCCGAGGACACCCGGGTCGCCGGCGCGGCGCTGCGCTCGATCGCGGGCGGCGTGCCCCGCTTCCTCCCCGCCCCGATGCGCGGCGCGGTCGCCCTGGGCGGAGTGATGGCGCCGATCCTGCCCGACGTGGTCGTGCCGATCGCCCGCCGAGTGCTGCGGAGGATGGTCGGCCACCTCATCATCGACGCGACCGACGCGAAGCTCGGCCCCGCGATCGCGAAGATCCGCCGCGAGGGCGTCCGTCTCAACATGAACCTCCTCGGCGAGGCGGTGCTCGGCCGCAAGGAGGCGCAGCGCCGCCTCGAGGGCACGCACCGCCTCCTCGCCCGCGACGACGTGGACTACGTGTCGATCAAGGTCTCCTCCACCGTCGCCCCGCACAACCCGTGGGCCTTCGATGCCGCGGTCGACGACATCGTCGACGAGCTCGCTCCGCTGTTCGCCCGCGCCGCGTCGTCGACGCCGAAGAAGTTCGTCAACCTCGACATGGAGGAGTACAAGGACCTCGACCTCACGATCGCGGTCTTCACCCGCCTGCTCGACCGCCCCGAGTTCCACGACCTCGAGGCCGGCATCGTGCTGCAGGCCTACCTGCCCGACGCGCTGTCGGCGATGATCCGCCTGCAGGAGTGGAGCGCCTCCCGTCGCGCCCGCGGCGGTGCCGGCATCAAGGTGCGCGTGGTGAAGGGCGCGAACCTGCCGATGGAGCAGGTCGAGGCCTCGGTGCACGGCTGGCCGCTCGCGACCTGGAGCACGAAGCAGGACTCGGACACGAACTACAAGCGCGTGCTCGACTACGCGCTGCACCCCGAGCGCATCCGCAACGTCCGGGTCGGCGTGGCCGGCCACAACCTCTTCGACGTCGCCTACTCGTGGCTGCTCGCCGGGGAGCGCGGGGTCCGCGACGGCATCGAGTACGAGATGCTGCTGGGCATGGCGCAGGGCCAGGCGGAGGCGGTGCGCCGCACCGTCGGCTCGCTCCTGCTCTACACGCCGGTCGTCGCCCCGGCCGAGTTCGACGTCGCGATCGCGTACCTGATCCGCCGGCTGGAGGAGGGCGCCTCGAGCGAGAACTTCATGTCGGCCGTCTTCGAGCTCGAGGCGCAGCCCGAGCTGTTCGCGCGGGAGGAGTCGCGGTTCCGCGCCTCCGTCGCCGCCCTCGACGGTGCGGTGCCGCCCGCGCACCGCGTCGCCGACCGCTTCGCCGCGGCAGGGCGCCCCGGCTTCGGCGACTTCCGCAGCACCCCCGACACCGACCCCTCCGTCGCGGCGAACCGCGACTGGGCCGATGCGATCCTCGCGCGGGTCCCCTTCTCCCGGCTCGGCGTCGACAGCATCGAGGCCGCGACGATCACCTCGCTGCCCGGGCTGGAGACGGCGCTCACCGCGACCCGCGACGCCGGCCTCGCCTGGGGCCGCGTCCCCGCCGACGAGCGCGCCCGGGTCCTGCACCGCGCGGGCGAGGAGCTCGAGGCCCGCCGCGCCGACCTGCTCGAGGTGATGGCGGCCGAGGCCGGCAAGACGATCGACCAGGGCGACCCGGAGGTGTCCGAGGCGATCGACTTCGCGCACTACTACGCCGAGCGGGCTCGCGAGCTCGACTCGGTCGACGGCGCCGAGTTCCACCCCGCGCAGCTGACGCTCGTCGCTCCGCCGTGGAACTTCCCGGTCGCGATCCCGGCCGGTGGCGTGCTCGCCGCCCTGGCCGCCGGATCGGCCGTGGTACTCAAGCCGGCCGGACCGACGGTTCGCTGCGGCGCGGTGGTCGCCGAGGCGCTCTGGGCCGCGGGGGTGCCGCGCGAGGCGCTGCTCCTGCTGCGGGTCCCGGAGGAGGAGCTCGGCGCGGATCTCGTCGCCTCGCCCGCCGTCGATCGCGTGATCCTCACCGGAGCCTACGAGACGGCCGAGCTGTTCCGCTCCTTCCGCCACGACCTCCCGCTGCTCGCCGAGACGAGCGGCAAGAACGCGATCATCGTCACTCCCTCGGCCGACCTGGACCTCGCCGTCAAGGACGTCGTGTCGAGCGCGTTCGGCCACGCCGGCCAGAAGTGCTCGGCCGCGTCGCTCGTCGTGCTCGTCGGCTCCGTCGCCCGCTCGAAGCGGTTCCGCGCGCAGCTGCTCGACGCCGTCGCCTCGCTGACGGTGGGATGTCCGACCGATCCGGCCACGCGGATGGGACCGGTCATCGAGCCCGCCGCCGGCAAGCTGCTGCGCGGACTCACCGAGCTCGGCACGGGAGAGAGCTGGCTGCTGCAGCCGAAGAAGCTCGACGACTCCGGCCGCCTGTGGAGCCCGGGGGTCCGCGACGGCGTGCGCCGCGGGTCCGAGTACCACCGCACCGAGTACTTCGGACCGGTGCTCGGCATCATGACCGCGCCGACCCTCGAGGAGGCGATCGCGATCGTGAACGAGGTCGACTACGGCCTGACCTCGGGGCTGCACGCGCTCGACCCGGCCGAGATCGGCACGTGGCTCGAGAGCATCCAGGCGGGCAACCTCTACGTGAACCGCGGCATCACGGGCGCGATCGTCGAGCGCCAGCCGTTCGGCGGCTGGAAGAAGTCGGCGGTCGGGCCGGGCACGAAGGCGGGTGGGCCGGACTACCTGCTGGGGCTCGGCACGTGGACGCCCCGCGAGGCGACCGCGACGGCGGAGGTGCCCGCTGCAGCGGCGAGGCTCGTCGCCGCGGCGCGGGCGGAGCTGTCGGCCGGTGAGGCGGGAGCCGTCGAGCGGACGGCGCGCAGCGCGGCCGAGGCGCTCGCGGAGCACGCGCCCCGCGACGTGACCGGGCTCGCGGCCGAGCGCAACGTGTTCCGGCGGCTCGCGTACGGCTCCCCGGTTCTGGTGCGCCTGGCCGAGGGCGAGCCGGTGGGCCCGCTCGTGCAGGTCGTCGCCGCGGCGGCGGGCGTCGGAGGAGCGGTGGTCGTGTCGAGCGCGACGTCGCTGCCTCCGCAGGTCGCCGCCGCAACGGCTGCGGTGGCCGACGTGGTCGTCGAGGACGACGCCGCCTGGTCGCGGCGGGTCCGCGCCTACGGAGCGGGCCGGGTGCGGCTGATCGGAGCACCGGCCTCCGCCGTGACCTCGGTCACCGACGGCCGCCCCGACCTCGCGGTGTACGCCGGCGCCGTCACGGAGTCGGGTCGCCTCGAGCTCCTGCCGTTCGTCCGCGAGCAGGCCGTCTCGATCACCGCGCACCGCTTCGGCACGCCGGACCACCTGACGGACGCCCTGCTCTGACCCGCCGGGTCTCGATACGCCGCTCCGCGGCTACTCGACCAGCAAGGATGCGCCCCGCAGGTGGCGCCCTCGCAGAGAGCCCGCCCCCTGCTGATCGAGTAGCCCGCAGAGCGGGCGTATCGAGATCCACGACGTCCGGACACGTCGGTCTCGATACGCCGCTCCGCGGCTACTCGACCAGCAACTCCCTGCTGATCGAGTAGCCCTCGCAGAGGGCGTATCGAGATCGACGACAGCCGGACACGTCAGTCTCGGAACGCCGCTGCACGACCGGCTAGAACAGGCCGCGCGGCGATTCCACCGAGGCGAGCACGCCCGGGGCCGCCACGACGGTCAGCTGCCCGACCTCCTCGGGGGTCAGCTCCGGCAGCCGCTGCGCGAGGTCGAGGAAGCGCTCGATCTCGCGCTCCTCGAGCACGTCGGCCGCGAGCGTGCGGAACTTCGACACGTACTGCTCGCGCGAGAACGGGTGGGCGCCGAGCGGATGCGCATCCGCCACCGCGATCTCGTCGACGATCGTGGTGCCGTCGGTGAGCAGGATCTCGACGCGCGCGCCGAACGCCTTCTCGGCCGGGTCCTCGGAGTGGTAGCGGCGCGTCCACTCCGCGTCCTCCTCCGTCGTCGTGCGGTGCCAGAGCGCGATGGTGTCGGCCCGGGCCGCGCGCTCCGGGGCGTAGCTGCGCACATGGTGCCAGGCTCCGTCCTGCAGCGCCACGGTGAAGATGTAGGGGACCGAGTGGTCGAGCGTCTCGCGCGACGCCTGCGGGTCGTACTTCTGCGGGTCGTTCGCGCCCGAGCCGATGACGAAGTGGGTGTGGTGCGAGGTGTGGATCACGATGCGCTCGACGCGCTCGGGGTCGGCCGCCTCGGGGTGGGAGTGGTGCAGACGGCGGGCGAGGTCGATCAGCGCCTGCGCCTGGTACTCGGCCGAGTGCTCCTTCGTGTACGTGTCGAGGATCGCGCGCTTGGCCTCGCCGCGGTCGGGCAGCGGCACGTCGTAGGATGCGCCGGCGCCGTCGAGCAGCCAGGCGATCACGCCGTCCTCGCCCTCGTAGATCGGCGACGGGCTGGTCTCGCCGCGCATCGCCCGGTCGACGGCCTCGATGGCCATCTTGCCCGCGAAGGCCGGCGCGTACGCCTTCCAGGTCGAGATCTCGCCTTTGCGGGACTGCCGGGTCGCGGTGGTGGTGTGCAGCGCCTGGGCGATCGCCTGCTCGACGGTCGCCACGTCGAGTCCGAGCATCGTGCCCAGGCCCGCGGCGGCCGACGGGCCGAGGTGCGCCACGTGGTCGATCTTGTGCCGGTGCAGGCTGATCGCCTTGACCAGGTCGACCTGGACCTCGTAGGCCGTGACGATGCCGCGCACGAGCTGCGCGCCTCCGATGCCCGCGTGCTGGGCGACGGCGACCAGGGGCGGGATGTTGTCGCCCGGATGCGAGTACTCGGCCGCGAGGAAGGTGTCGTGATAGTCGAGCTCGCGCACGGCGACGCCGTTGGCCCACGCCGCCCATTCGGGCGAGACGCGGCGGGAGAGGTCGGTGCCGACGACGACGGCGCCCTCTCCCCCGATCGAGGCGGGATGCGCGAGCGCCTGCGAGCGGGCGGCGACGACGGGGCGGCGCAGCAGCGAGGCGGTGGCGACGGCCGCGTTGTCGATGACGCGGTTGACGACCATCTCGGCGACCTCGTCGTCGACGGCGACCGGGTCGACGGCGATCTCGGCGAGCGCATGGGCGAGCTGGCCGGTGCGCTCGAGGTTCTCGTCGCTGCGGTGGACGCGGACGTGGTGATCGTGCACGGGGGGCTCCTTCGGCTCGTCCTCCCAGGCTAGCGGGGCCGGATCCCCGCTCCGGCGCCGGGTCCAGGAGGATGGCGGCATGCCTCGCACGCGCGTCGCCGCCTTCGACTGCGGCACCAACTCCCTCCGCCTCCTCATCGCCGACGTCGACGGCGACCGCCTGACCGACGTGGTGCGCCGCACCGAGCTCGTCCGTCTCGGGCACGGTGTCGACCGCACCGGCCGCTTCGATCCCGCGGCGCTCGAGCGCACGCTGGCCGTCACGCGCGAGTACGCCGAGCTGGTCCGCGATGCCGGAGCGACGCGGCTGCGCTTCGCCGCGACGTCCGCCACCCGCGATGCGAGCGACCGCGAGGAGTTCCTCGACGCGGTCGAGCGCATCATCGGCGTGCGCCCCGAGACGATCACCGGCGAGGAGGAGGCCGCGCTCTCGTTCCGCGGCGCCACCGGGGTGGTCGAGACGGACCGGCCCGTGCTGGTCGTCGATCTCGGCGGCGGATCGACGGAGCTGGTCCTCGGCGACGAGGCGCCCGAGCAGGCGCACTCGATGGACGTCGGCAGCGTCCGCCTGACCGAGCGCCACCGCCGGGCCGCGGCGCCGACCGACGAGGAGCGGGAGGCGATGCGGGCGGACGTCCGCGCGGCGCTGGCCGCCTCCTCCGTCGACCTCTCGCGCGCCCGGAGCGTGGTCGGCGTCGCCGCGACGGTGCTGACCGTCACCGCGCACGCGCTCCGGCTCCGCGCCTACGACCGCGCGGCGCTCGAGGCGGAGCTCCCCCTGACCACCGTGCTCGCCGCCTGCGACGACCTCGCCCGCCTCTCCCCGGCCGACGCCGCGGCGCTGCCCTACCTGCGCGCCGGCCGCGAGGACGTCATCGCCGCCGGCGCGCTGATCTGGGGCGAGGTCCTGAGCGCCGCGAGCAGCGCCGCGCCCGGACTCGACTCCGTCACCTCGACCGCGCACGACCTCCTCGACGGCATGGCGCTCGGCCTCGGCGGGGGCACCGACCGAGCGGAGTAGCGTGGACGGTCCCGCCCCGCCCACCGTGAGGAACCCCGCCATGACCGCTCCCGTCGTCGTCCACGTCGTCTTCACCCCCGCCGAGGGCGCCCGCGAGCGCATGATCGACGCCCTGCGCGCGGGCATCGCGGAGGTGCACGGCGAGCCGGGCTGCGAGCTCTACTCGATCCACGACGCGCCCGACGGCACCGTCGTGATGATCGAGAAGTGGACCACCGCGGCCGAGCTCGACGCCCACGGCGCGGGCGAGCCCGTCGCCCGCCTCAACGCGTCGCTCGAGGGGCTGCTGCAGGAGCCGCCGCGCATCGTGCGCCTCGCTCCGATCCCCGCCGGCACGCCGGAGCAGGGCGCGCTCTGACGCTCGCCGTCAGCGGGCCGCTCCGTCAGCGGCCCCTCGGTCAGCGGGTGAGCTCGCTGCCGGAGTCGCGGGTCAGGCGCGCCGCCGCGACGAGCGGCACCAGGGTCAGCACTGCGATCACCAGGAACGCGAACCGGTAGGGCACGAGGCCCGGGCCCAGTGCGGTCCCGACCGCGAGGGCGACGCCGCCCACCGCGACTCCGAAGCCCGCAGCGACCTGCTGCGTGGTCGCGCTCAGCGTGTTCGCGCCGGACATCCCCTCGGGCGGCACCTCCGCGAAGGTGACGGTGTTGTAGGCGGTGAAGCCGGCCGACCGGGCGACACCGCTGAGCACCAGCAGGGCGACGACCGCGGCGATCGGCACCTCCGGGGTGAGGAACGCCATCGCCGCCATGCACGCGACTCCGATCGCGTTCGCGACGACGAGCACGGTCCGGAAGCCCAGGGTCCGCAGCAGCCACGTCGTCGCCGGCTTGATCGCGAGGTTGCCGACGAACAGGGCGAGCACGACGGAGCCCGCCTGCACCGGGCTCCAGCCGAACGCGTCCTGGAACAGCAGCGGCAGGAGGAACGGGACGGCGTTGATCGTCGCCCGGTAGAGCGATCCGCTCGCGTTCGCCACCCGGAACGTCGCGAAGCGGAAGGCGTCGAGGCGGACGAGCGGATGCGGCGCACGGCGCAGGTGCCGCACGGCCACCGCGGTCACGGCCACGCCCGCGACGGCGAGCGTCAGCGCGCGCGGGTCCGAGACGGAGGCGGCGACCAGCCCGGAGGCGCCGACGAGCGCGCCGAGGCCGACGGCGACGAGCACCAGGCCGACGACGTCGAGGGGCGGCGGCGCCTCCTCCCGCCCGCCGGGCACGATGCGCAGCGCCAGGACGAACGCGACCGCCCCGAGCGGCAGGTTGATCAGGAAGATCCAGTGCCAGGACGCGTAGGTCGTCAGCAGTCCGCCGACGAACGGAGCGACGATCGGCGCCACGAGGCCCGGCCAGACCAGGATCGCGATGGCCTCGATGATGCGCTCGCGCGGCGTGACCCGCAGTACCGCGAGGCGGCCGACCGGCACCATGAGCGCTCCGCCGACGCCCTGGAGGACCCGCGCGGCGATCAGCACCGGGAGCGTCGGACTGAGCGCGCACAGCAGGGACGCGAGCGTGAAGACGGCGATCGCCAGGGCGAACACGCGGCGCACGCCGAAGCGCTCGCTCAGCCAGCCCGAGGCCGGGATCAGGACCGCCACGGTGAGCAGGAACGCGGTCACGGTGATCGCGATCGCGGCGGAGTCGACGCCGAGGTCGGCCGCGATGGCGGGCGCCGCGGTGGTCACGATCGTCGCGTCGAGGTTCTCCATGAAGAAGCAGCCGGCGACGAGGAGCGCGAGGGCGCGGGTGCGGCGGGGATCCAGGGGGTGCCTCCTCGGGAGCGGGCGGGCGGACGGGCGGACGGACGGACGGACGGGCGGTGAGTGCGCGAGCGGGACGGGCGGGCGGGAGCGGTGTCCGCGACTCCGGTACCGTCGAGCGCATGAGCGACGCTGCCGAGACCAGGACCATCCAACTCCGACGCTACGAGCTGGTGGACGGGGTGATCGACGAGTTCCTCGCCTGGTTCCGGGCGAGGATCGTGCCGGCGCGCGAGGCGCTGGGCTTCCGGATCGAGTTCGCCTACGCCGACCGCGAGGTGAACGAGTTCGTCTGGGCGGTCAGCACGCCGGGTGACGCGGAGTCGTTCCTCGCGATCGAGAAGACCTACATGGACTCCCCGGAGCGGGCGGCCGCGTTCGCGGGCGAGCCGAAGCGGGTCGCCGTGCACCACGTGCGGCTCGTCGAGCGCATCGTCTGACCCTGCCGCGGCCGGCGGTCCGTCGCGGGCTCGCGGTCAGTCGCGGGCCCGCCTGATCGCCGCCGCCGCGGCGCGCAGCACCAGCGACCCGACGGCCACCGAGGCGAGGGTGCCGATGGTCCGCGACACCAGGTGCTTCGGAGTGTCGACGCCCTCGCGGTCGCGGGGCGAGGGCAGGGACCGGGGCTCGAGCACCCGGCCGCCCGCGCCCGCCTCGGCCATGTGCGCGAGTCGCTGCAGCGCCTCGATGTTGCGCAGCCAGAGGAACGAGTGCAGCAGCGGCTTCGGGATGAGCGTGCCGGGGCCCTTCACGGCCGTCTCGTGCATCCGCACGCGGCACCCGCGCTTGTGCGGCTCCACCTCGATCCGGACCCGCGCCTCGCCCATCGGCCAGCCCGCCGCCTGGATGATGAACCGGCGCGGCGGGTCCCACTCGAGGACGGTGGTGCGGTCGTCGATGACGAGCGGCCAGAGCCCGAACGAGTGGTGCAACTGCGATCCGATGTGCGGGAAGTCCTCGTCCACCTTCCGCATCCGCGAGGCGCCGACCACCCACGAGGGGAACAGCCATCCGGAGGAGAGGGCGGCGAAGACGGACTCGGGCGGGCAGCGGAAGACGCGGGTGTTGCGGGACATCGCGGGCTCCTTCGGAAGGCGGTCGGTGCTCGGGAGCGGGTCGCCCCTCCCCTCAGGGTGCCAGATCGGGCGCTCGGGTGATCCCGAACTCGTGGCGCAGGGCGCTGCGGGCGGCGTGCCAGCCCGCCATGCCGTGCACTCCCGGGCCGGGCGGAGTCGACGACGAGCAGAGGTACAGGCCCTTCGCGGGCGTCCGCCACGGGTCGGGCGAGGGCACCGGTCGCGACAGCAGCTGGACGACGCTCGCCGCTCCCGCCGCGATGTCGCCGCCGAGGTAGTTCGGGTTGTACTGCTCCATGTCGCGGGCTGTCATCGACGAGACCCCGATCACGCGATCCCGGAAGCCCGGAGCGAAGCGCTCGATCTGCGCGGTGATCGCCTCCTGCTGATGCAGCGGGGAGTAGCGCGGCACGTGCGTGTAGGCCCACAGCACGTGCTTGCCCTCGGGCGCTCGGCCGGGATCGGCGATCGAGGGCTGCGCGACGAGCACGTAGGGGTTCTCGCTGTGGCGTCCGCGGGCGACGTCGCGCTCGGCTCCGGCGATCTCGGCCCGGGTGCCGCCGACGTGCAGGGTGCCGGCGCGGCGGAGCTCGGGGTGCGACCAGGGCACCGGTCCGTCGAGCGCGAAGTCGACCTTGGCGACGCCGTTGCCGTAGCGGAACGCGCGGAGGGCCTTCGCGTAGGCGCGCGGCAGCCGGTCGCCGGCGAGCGCGAGCAGCGCCTTCGGAGTGAGGTCGACGAGCACGGCCCGGGCGCGGGGCAGCTGCGCCATCGAGGTGACCTCGACCCCCGTCTCGATGGTGCCGCCGTGGGCGAGGAGGTCGTCGGCGAGGGCGTCGACGATCGACTGGCTGCCGCCGATCGGCACCGGCCAGCCGCGGGCGTGCGCGTAGGTCCCGAGTGCGAGAGCGGCGGCGGCGGTCGACGGGCTCGGCATCGGGCGGATGGAGTGCGCCGCGACTCCGGTGAGCATCGCGGGGGCGACGTCCTCGGCGAAGCGCAGGTTCCAGAACGGCGAGCCCTGCTCGAGGACCCGGAGCCCGAACCGCACGAGCACGCTCGGATCGGTCGGCACGCGCAGCAGCGGGTCGTTCGTGAAGCCCGAGACGCGGTCCGCGCGCTCGGACAGCGGGCCCATCAGCGCGCGCCACGCGGCTCCGTCGCGCCCGAGGGCCTGGGCCGTGCGGTCGAGATCGCGGTAGGCGATGCCGGCCCGGCCGCCGTCGAGCGGATGCGCGTACGAGATGTCGGGCACCCGCAGGTCGATCCGCTCGTCGAGCCGGAAGCGCCGGAAGAACTCGGACGCGAGAGCCATCGGGTGCACGGCCGAGCAGACGTCGTGGTGGAAGCCCGGCAGCGTGAGCTCCGCCGTCCGCGCGCCGCCGCCGATCCGCTCGTTGCGCTCGAGCACCGTGACCGAGAGCCCCGCCCGCGCAAGGACGACCGCCGCGGCGAGGCCGTTGGGCCCCGCCCCGACGACGACGGCATCGACGTCGGCCACGGTCACTTCCTCCGCAGGGCCGCGACGACGCCGACGACACCGGCCGCCGCGGCGACCGCCGCTCCGGCGTAGCTCGCGGCGCGGTGCCGGATCATCCAGATCTGCGGAGTCATCGTGTGGGCCTTGTCGCTGAAGAGGCCGCGGGCGCCGTGGTCGCCGGGCACGGGCTCGTAGACGTTGTTCGGGAGCATCGGCTCCTTCTTGTCGGGCGCCTGCTGGCCGTCGAAGGCGCTGCGCGCGAGGTACCAGTCCATGAACGCGCCGGCGAAGCGGTCGCCCAGGATCGTGCCCGCCGTCGGCTCGCCGACCCAGGTGCGGCGGCGCGGCTTGTCGGCCACGTCGGCGATCGCGATGGCGCCCACCTCGGGCTCGTAGATCGGCGGGACGGGCTGCGGGTGGTGCGGCAGCTGCGACTTCACCCAGTTGAACTGGATGGTGTTCAGGGCCGGCATGTCGACCTCGGAGAGCCGGATGCGGCTCTTGGAGTGCAGGAGCTCGGCGGTGACCGCCTCGGTGAATCCGCGGGCTCCGAACTTCGAGGCGCAGTACGCCGCCTGGAGTGGGATGCCGCGGTGCGCGAGCGCCGAGCCGACCTGGATCACGTGACCGCGGCCACGCGGGGTCATCCGCGAGAGCGCGGCCCGGGTGCCGTTGACGAAGCCGAAGAAGTTGACCGCCACCGCGCGCTCGAAGTCGGCGGGCTCGGTCGAGAGGAACTCGCCGAACACCCCGACCATCGCGTCGTTGACCCACAGCTCGATCGGGCCGAGCTCGGCCTCCACCCGGTCGGCCGCCGCCTCCACGGCCTCGCGGTCAGCGACGTCGGTCGGCACTCCGAGACCGCGTCGGCCCGCCTGCTCGATCTCGGCGACCGTGGCCGCGAGCCCGTCCGCTCCGCGCGCGAGCACGGCGACGTCCCATCCGCGCTTCGCGAGCTCGCGCACCGTGGCGCGGCCGAGCCCGGCGGTGCCTCCGGTGACGACGGCGACTCCGCGGCTCATGCGCGGGCCTCGCGCTCGGGAACGACGGGGAGGGGGATCTGCATCATGGTTCGGGCTCCTTCGTGAGGGCGCGGTCTGCGTGTCCTTCGCGTTCCACGGTAGGCGGGTCGGCGCGGCGATGCGCGGGCTTGCGCGCGAGCCGGGGACTGTCCGGAGGATCGCGGGCTGGGGAGGGAGGCTGCCTTCCCGGTCGTCCAGAAGACCTCCAGCGGACATCCAGACCGCGGGTCGAGACTGACGCCCGCCGCCCTCTCCCGACGGCCGGACGACCGGATCGACGCATGAACGCACTCCTCGGGCTGAGCCTCTCCTCCGGGCCCCTCGTCGTGACCGTCTACGCGGTCGCGGCCCTCGCCTTCGCAGGGCTCGTCGTGGCGTACGCCCGCTCGCGCCCGGAGGGACGCGTCCGGCGCGCGGCGGTCCTCGCAGCCGTGCTCCTCGTCGGCGTCGTGGGCGGAGCCTCGCTCGCCGCCCTGCTCGACGGCGCGGACGGACCCCTCGGCGTCGACCTGACTCCCGTCACGCGGCTCTGGACCGGGCTCGGGCTCGGCGGTCTCGGCGTCGCCGTCGTCGTCCTGGTGCACGCCCTCCGGCACCGGCGGGTGCGACGCGCGCTCGCGTCCGTCGGCGTCGCCGTGCTCGTCGTCGCCACCTCCGCGATGACCGTCAACCTCGACTTCGGCCAGTACCCGACGCTGCGCAGCGCCCTCGGACTCAGCGCCTACCCTGCGGTCCGGGCGCTCCCCGCCGTCGCCGACGGCAGCCGCACCCCGTTCTCCGACTGGACCGCTCCCGCCGGCATGCCGACCGCCGGCACGGTGCGGTCGATCCCGATCCCCGCCACCGTCTCGGGCTTCCGCGCCCGCGACGCCGTGGTCTACCTCCCGCCGGCCGCCCTCACGGCGGACCCGCCGCTGCTGCCCGTGATGGTGATGCTGTCCGGACAGCCGGGCTCCCCCTCCGATCCGCTCTCGACCGAGAAGCTGCAGCAGACCCTCGACGCCTACGCGGCGGATCACGCGGGGCTGGCGCCGATCGTCGTCTCGCCCGACCAGCTCGGCGATCCGACCGCGAACCCGATGTGCGTCGACTCGCCGCTGGGCAACTCCGCGACCTATCTCACGGTCGACGTCCCGGCGTGGATCCGCGCGCACCTGCCCGTCCTGCCGGATCCGGCCGACTGGGCGATCGGCGGGCTGTCGCAGGGCGGCACCTGCGCGATCCAGCTCGGCGCCGCGCATCCCGAGCTCTTCGGCGGCATCATCGACGCCTCGGGCGAGCTGGCACCGAGCCTGGGCGACGAGGCGACGACGATCCGCGAGGGCTTCGGAGGCAGCGCGAGCGCCTACGAGGCGGCGACGCCTGCGAGCATCCTCGCCGCGCACGCCCCCTACTCCGACACGGTCGCGGTGTTCGGAGTGGGTGCCGACGACACCGCGTTCCGCGCCGGGGTGCAGACGCTGCACACCGCCGCCACGGCCGCCGGCATGCGGACCTCGTACCTCGAGGTGCCCGGCAGCGCCCACGACGCGACCGCCTGGTCGGCCGTCTTCGACGAGGGCCTGCGGGTCCTCGCGGCGCGCTGGGAGCTCGTGCCGGCGTCCTGACTCCGGCGATCAGCTCCGGGCGGCCGCCTCGGCGGCCTCGACCGCCGCGGCGACTCCGTCTCGCCACGGAGCCCCGTGCCCGGGCAGCACCCACGCGGCCCCGGTCGGCAGGAGGAGGCGCAGCGACGCGAGCGCCTGCTCCGGATCGTCGGTGAACGGGGCGGGCTGCGGGCCCGAACGACCGGTGAGCACGTGGCGCGTCGTCAGGCCGTCGCCCACGAAGACGGCGTCGACCACCGGCACGTGCACGGCGACGCTGCCGGCGGAGTGACCGGGCAGGCCGATGATGCGCGGCGAGCCGGGCAGGTCGAGCACGTCGCCGTCGGCGACCTCGACCACCTCGGTCAACGGAGGGACGCGGAGTCCGCCCTTGCGCGCGAAGTAGGCGAGGAATCCCGCCATCGCGCCGAGCCGCATCGACTGCTTCCCGTTCGCGGGCTTCTTCCCGCCCTTCGCCCGATCGGCGTCGGCGGCGTGCACGAAGACGGGCACCCCGTGCTCGCGGCGCAGCCGCTCGGCGAAGCCGATGTGGTCGGAGTCGCCGTGGGTGAGGACGACGCCCTTCACGTCCTCGATCGGACGGCCGAGCGCCGCGAGCGCGGCGAGCAGATCGGACCAGTGTCCGGGGAGCCCGGTGTCGATCAGTGTGACGCCCTCGGGGGTCGCGACCAGGTAGGAGGCGACGACGTCGGAGCCGAGGCGGTGGAGCGAGGGGGTGAGTTCCATGATGGCTACGCTACTTAGCCATCATGGCTACTGTCAATAGCTATGATGGGGGCATGCCCACTCCGGACCGCACCACTCACGACGCGATCGTCGTCGCCGCCGCCGCACTGCTCGAGGAGGAGGGACTCGCCGGCGTCACCATGCAGGCCGTCGCCCAGCGCGTGGGCGTGCGGGCCCCCTCCCTCTACAAGCGCGTCGAGAGCCGCGAGGCGCTGATCCGCTCCGTGGCCGAGGCGACGCTGCGCGACTACGCCCAGCGGCTCGGCGCCCACGACGACCCCGCGCGCATCGCGGCCGAGCTCCGCCGCTTCGGCCACGAGCGGCCCGCGGCGTTCCAGCTCGTGATGACTCCGGCGGCCGGGACGCCGGTGGCGGCGCAGGAGTACCGGGTCGCGGCGAGCGCCTCCCTCCTCCGGGCGGCCGAGGAACTCGCCGGTGCCGAGCACGCCCTGGAGGCCGCCCGGACCCTCACGGCCTGGGCGACGGGCTTCATCAGCATGGAGATCAACGGCGCGTTCACCCTCGGCGGCGACGTGGACGACGCCTGGGAGTTCGGCCTCGAGAACCTTCTGGCCGCGCTCGGGCGCGGCAGGACCTGAGCCGGAGCCGACGTCACGGACGCCGCGTCGACCACAGCGCCCAGGCCACCAGCAGCGGCTGGAAGAGCAGCCGCACCGCGCGCTTGCGGTCGGTGTCGAGGCCGAACGCGCTGGTCTTCGTGAGGTACTGCGAGACGTTGCCCGGGAAGATCGCGGTGAAGAAGGCGGCGGCCGCGTTCCCCACGAGCGGCGCGGTGCGGCGCGAGAGCACGAGTGCCGCTCCCAGGCCGATCTCGACGACGCCGGACGCCAGCACGACCGTGTCCTCGTCCAGCGGCACCCACTCCGGCACCTGCGCCTGGAACTCCTCGCGCGCTCGGGTGAGGTGGCTCACCCCGGCGAAGACGAGGGCGGAGCCGAGCAGCAGCTTGGCGCCGGTGCGGGCGACGGACAGGGCGGAGACGGAGGACATCCGTCCATCGTGCCGCGCCGGGGCGGCGGGAGGCGCTTCCGGCCGCCTCCTGCGCACGGACGTGCACCCGGCCCGCCCGGAGAGCGGTGCGCCGACGCTCCCGCCCGTGCCCTCGCTCCCGGACCGATCCGGAGACGACGGGCGCCCCCTATGCTCGGCAGATGACCGACCCGCGTCCCCGTCCCCGGCGCCGTCGATGGCCGGTCCTCCTCGCCGTCCTGGCGGCGGTCCTCGTGTACGCGACGGTCGTGCTGACGTACGCGGGCGGCATCCGGGACTCGAGCGAGGGCTGCGAGACGGTCATCGCGGGCGCCGACCCGGTCACCGTGAAGCTCCAGCCGGCGGAGGTGAACGCGGCTCGCCAGAGGCTCGAGTTCCAGATGACGCTGGTGCCCTCGAAGGGCCTGACCTCCTCCGACGGGTACACGGCCGAGGAGACGATCAGCCTGGTGACGTTCCCGGTCGACGGGCCGAGCGTCCTGACGTTCCCGGCGGGCGAAGTGCTCGACAGCTCGGTGCAGTCGGACTTCGCCGAGGGGACCGTCGAGGAGTGGCCCTTCGACAGCTACCGGGCGGACCTGACGACGTTCGCCTTCCTCGGGGAGGACGATCACGACGACCACGAGCACACCGCCCTGCCCACCCGGGTCTGCATCGACGACTCCGTGCCGGGATGGCACTTGGACACCGTGACCGAGGCCCAGCCCGGCGACAGCGTCCCCACCGCCGACGGCGATGAAGCGCTGACCTCGGTCATCATCACCGCGACCCGCTCGGCGAGCACGGTCGCGTTCGGGATCGTGCTGCTCGGGATGATGGCGGTCACCCCGGTGCTGGTCCTGTTCGTCGCCATCAGCGCCTACACCGGCCGCCGCAGGGTGGAGGCGACTCTCACCAGCTGGATCGGCGCCATGCTCTTCGCCGTCATCCCGCTGCGGAACTTCCTCCCCGGCTCACCCCCGGTCGGCTCCTGGATCGACTACCTCGTCGTGCTGTGGGTGATCGCCGGGCTCGTCACCGGACTCGCGATCTACATCGCGGCCTGGAACCGCTGGGGTCATCGCGCGATCCCCCGGGGCCCGGCTCCCACCCGGTCGGACGAGCTGTAGCCGGATCCGATCCGCCCGCGCGCCCCGTGTCGGAGGCCCGCCCTACTGTGAGGGAGTGACAGATCGCATCCTCGTCCTCACCACCGGCGGCACGATCGACAAGGAGTACTCGCTCGCGGGCGAGCTCGTGATCGGCGCGCCGACCGTCCCGCGCCTGCTCGAGCCCGTGCTCTCGACGCTCGAGTTCCGGGTGGAGGAGGTGCTCGCGAAGGACAGCCTCGACCTCGACGACGACGATCGCGCCCTCATCCGGCAGCGGGTCCTCGAGGCGGAGGAGGACCGCATCGTCCTCACGCACGGCACCGACACCATGACCGCCACGGCCGAGGCGATCGGCACCGTCCGCGACCGCGTGGTGGTCCTGACCGGGGCGATGCAGCCCGCGCGGATGCGCGACAGCGACGCGTCCTTCAACCTCGGCGCCGCGGTGGCCGCGGTGCAGCTGCTGCCGCCGGGCGTCTACGTCGCGATGAGCGGCCGGGTCTTGCCCGCCGGAGCGGTCGTGAAGGATCGGGCGGCCGGGGTCTTCCTCCCGGCCTGACCGCTCAGTCCGCGGTCGCCCGCGTGCACTCGGCGCAGAGGCCGAACACGTCGACGACGTGGTGCGCATCCGTGAAGCCGTGCTGGCCCGCGACGGAGCGCGCCCAGGTCTCGACCTCGTCGGCCGCGATCTCCACGGTCAGCCCGCAGCGCCGGCAGATCAGGTGGTGGTGGTGCGTGCCCGGAGTGCAGGCCCGGTAGAGGCTCTCGCCGTCGGGCGACTGCAGCGAGTCGGCCTCGCCCTCGACCGCGAGGTCGGCGAGCGCGCGGTACACCGTCGCCAGGCCGATCGGCGAGCCCGACGCGTGCAGCGCGCTGTGCAGCCCCTGCGCGCTGACGAAGTCGTCGCGCCCGGTCAGCGCCTCGCGCACCGCTTCCCTCTGCCACGTGTTCCGCTTGACCACCGGACCACCTTCCCGTCTCACGACCCGGGCCACGCTATACCCCCGCCCCGGCGAGCACCGGTGAGCGGCGGCGCCGGACTCCCCGCCGCCCGGCGATCCGGCAGACGACGTAGATCGTGAACGAGATCGTGGTCACGTAGGGGCTGATCGGCACCGAGCCGCCCAGCGCCAGCAGGATCCCGCCGACCAGCGACCCGACCGCGAAGAGCGTGCTCAGCAGCGGCACGATCACCGGCGACGCCGAGATCCGCAGGGCGGCGGCGGCCGGGGTCACCAGGATCGCGAGCACCAGGAGCGAGCCCACGACCTGCACCGACACGGCCACGGCCAGACCGAGCAGCAGCATGAAGACGATCGAGAGCGCGCGGGTCGGCACTCCCCGGGCCGCCGCCACGTCGGCGTCCACACTCGCGAAGGTCAGGGGCCGCCAGATCAGCGCGAGGCCGATTACGACCACGACCGAGATCGCGATGAGCCAGCCGAGCTGCGGGTCGTCGACCGCGACGATCTGCCCCGTGAGCAGGCCGAACTTGTTCGCGCTGCGCCCCGGATAGAGCGCGAGGCAGAGGATCCCGATGCCCAGGCCGAACGGCATGAGCACGGCGATGATCGAGTTGCGATCCCGGGCACGGGAGCCGAGCAGGCCGATCAGCAGCGCCGCCACGAGCGAGCCGACGATCGAGCCCTGCACGACGCCGATCCCGAGCAGCAGGCCCGCGGAGGCGCCCGCGAACGACAGCTCGCTGATGCCGTGCACCGCGAAGGCCATGTCGCGCGACATCACGAAGACGCCGATGAGCCCGCCGACCACGCCGAGGACGGCGCCGGCGATGACCGAGTTCCGGAGCAGCGCCAGCAGAGCTCCGTAGTCCGAGAAGTCGAAGATCTGCGACCAGACGTCGTCCATCAGGCGCGCTCCTCCGGGGTGTCGTGGCGGTGCTCGCGCCGGCGCTCGGGCTCGTGCCGGCGCTCCGATCCGTGCCGGTGCTCCGCCTCGTGCTCGTGCACGTGCGAGTGGTCGGGGGCGCCGACCACGATGATCCGACCGCGGGCGCGGATCACGTCGACGGGCGCGTCGTACAGATCGCTGAGGACCTCCGAGCGCAGCACCTCGTCGGGCGTGCCGATGCGGAACCGGCCGCCGGCGAGGTACAGCACGCGGTCGACCATCCGCAGCACCGGATTCACGTCGTGCGTCACGAAGAGGACGCCGAGGTTCCGCTCGCGCCGGTGGCGGTCGATCAGCTCGCTGACCGCGCGCTGGTGCGCGAGGTCGAGGGCGATCAGCGGCTCGTCGCAGAGCAGGAGCGCCGGGTCGCCCGCGAGGGCCTGGCCGACGCGGACGCGCTGCTGCTCGCCTCCGGACAGGCTGCCGAGCGGGGCGTCGGCGTACTCGGTCGCTCCGACGGCGGCGAGCAGCGCGTCGACCTGCTCGCGGCGGGAGCGCGAGGGCAGCGGCAGGCCGAAGCGGTGGCCGTCGATCCCGAGCCCGATCAGGTCGCGGGCGCGCAGCGGAGTGCCGTCGTCGGCGAGCTTCTGCTGGGGGATGTAGCCGATGCGGCGGTTGCCGCGGTGCACGGGCGCGCCGAGCACCTGCAGCTCGCCGGTGCTCAGCGGCTGCTGACCCAGGACCGCCTTCAGCAGGCTGGTCTTGCCGGATCCGTTCGCGCCGAGCACGGCGACGAACTCGCCCGCCCGGACGTCGAGGTCGACCCCGCCCCACAGCTCGCGCGAGCCGAAGCGGAGACCCGCGCCTCGCATCCGCAGCACGGCCGGAGACGCCGGAAGGCCCGCCTCCGGGGAGGCGGGCCGATCGATCGGGGACGGAGGCGTCACGACGAGAGCGCCCCCTCGACGGCGTCGAGATTCGCGGTCATCCAGCCGACATAGTCCTCGCCGTCCGGCAGCGTCTCGGTGACGGCGACCTCGGGGATCCCGGCCGACTCGGCGGCCTCGAGGACCGCCTCGGTCTGCGCGTCGGAGGTCTGGGCGTTGTAGACGAGGGCGTCGACGGTTCCGTCCGAGAACAGCGCGAGCGTCTCCTGCAGCAGGGTGGCGGGCACGTCGGTGCCCTCCTCGATCGCCTCGCTGAACTCCTCCGGAGTCGCGTCGACGAGGCCGAGCGCCTCGGTCATGTACAGCGGCACCGGCTCGGTGATGGCGATCGAGCGGCCCTCGAGGGTGCCCTTCAGCTCCTGCTCGCGCTCGATCAGCGCGTCGAGGTCGGCGGCGAGCGCCTCGGCGTTGGCGGAGTAGGTCGACGCGTTGTCGGGGTCGATGCTCGACAGCTCGTCGGCGATGCCGGTCGCGACGTCGCGGGCGACGGCGAGGTCGTACCAGACGTGCTCGTTGTAGGCGGCGTGCTCGTGGCCGTCCTCGTCCGAGTGGCCCGCCTCGTCGGAGTGCTCGTGCGCGTGCTCGTCCTCGAGCCCGGCGACGACGGTCGCCGTGACGACGGGCGCGTCGGAGCCGGACGCGTCGATCATCGTGTCGATGAAGGGGTCGTAGCCGCCGCCGTTCTCGATCACGAGCTGCGCGTCCGAGACGGCGAGCTGGTCGCGCGCGGTGGCCTCGTACTCGTGCGGGTCCTTCTCCGGGCTATCGATGATGCTCGTGACCTCGACGAGGTCGCCGCCGACGCTCTGCGCGAGGTCGCCGTAGACGTTCGTCGACGCGACGATCGAGACGAGGCCGGAGTCGTCGCTCGCCGAGCCGGAGCCGGAGCAGGCCGAGAGGGCGAGGGCCGCGGCGCCGACGAGGGCGGCTGCGGAGAGGGTGCGGGTGCGGGTCGTCACGGAGAGCCAATCTGAGTCCGGAGTCGGACGGTCGGGGTGGCTTCACGGTAGCGACTATTGATAACGATTGTCAAAATCGAGAGCGCATCGATTCAGCACGGCCGCCCCGCCGACCGCGACGACACCCGGAGTCACACGCCGTCACCGCCCGACGCACGCGGTGCATCCGCCGCGCCCGGCTGCGAGAGTCGCCGCACCGTTCGAGAGAGGACCACCGTGAGCACCGCATCCGCCCCCACGCCCACCGGCACCACCACCCCGCCCGCCGGCCACGAGCCCGCCGCCCGCGCCACCGCGCTGGGCGACCCGCTCACCGACCGCTGGTCCGGCGCCCCGCGCCCCGCGTCCCCCGCCGAGTGGATCGCCCGTGCCGACGAGGTCGCCGCGGTCCTCGCGGTCGACGCCCTCGAGCGCGACCGGGCCGGCGCCGCGCCCTTCACCGAGGTCGCCCTGCTCAAGAACGCCGGCCTCGTCACCCTGCTCGGCCCCGTCGAGCACGGCGGAGGCGGGCAGGAGTGGACCACCGCCCTGCGCGTGATCCGCACCGTCGCGCGCGCCGACGGCTCGATCGGCCAGCTGCTGGGCTACCACTACCTCTGGGTGTGGGCGGCGCGACTCGTCGGCACCCCCGAGCAGATCGCGGCCGTCGAGCAGCTCGCCACCGAGGGGAACCTGCTCTACGGCGGCGCCGTGAACCCGCGCGACTCCGACCTCTCGATCCGCGAGGAGGGCGACGAGCTCGTCTTCTCCGGCCGCAAGTCGTTCTCGACGGGAGGCGTGGTCAGCGACCTGACCGTGCTCGAGGGGATCCTCGAGGGCACGGACACGCACGTCTTCGCGATCGTGCCGACCGCGCAGGACGGCATCGTGTTCGGCCGCGACTGGGACAGCCTCGGCCAGCGGCTCACGGAGTCGGGCTCGGTCGAGATCCGCGACGTGCGCGTGCCGTGGGCCGCCGCCGCCGGCTTCGTCGACCGCGAGTTCCAGCCGCTCGTCTACAACTCGCTGAACGTGCCGACGATCCAGCAGGTGTTCGCCGAGTTCTACCTCGGTATCGCGCAGGGCGCCCTCGAGCACGCCGCGCGCTACACCCGCGAGCGCACCCGCGCCTGGCCGTTCGGCGGCGACGACAAGGAGCGCGCGACCGACGAGTGGTACCTCCTCGAGGGCTACGGCGATCTGCAGGCCAAGCTCTGGGCGGCCGAGGCGCTGATCGACGCGACCGGAGCCGAGCTCTCGGCCGTGCTGCACGCTCCGCGCGAGGAGCTGACGCCCCGGCGTCGCGGCGAGATCGCCGTGCGCATCGCGGCGGCCAAGGCCCGCATCGTCGAGGACGGACTCGAGACGGCGACCCGCGTCTTCGAGCTGACCGGCGCCCGAGCGAGCGCGAACACGGTCGGGCTCGACCTCTACTGGCGCAACCTCCGCACCCACTCGCTGCACGATCCGATCGCCTACAAGCGCCGCGAGGTGGGCGTCTTCGTCCTGCTGGGCGACGTGCCCGAGCCCTCCTGGTACACCTGATCGCCGTCGGCCCCGGTTCCGGCGAGCCGGGGCCGGCTCAGATCAGGCCGTGACGGAGGAACGCCGTCCGCACGCCGTCCTCGTGCACCGACGTCGTCACGTCGTCGGCGATCGCGAGGACGTCGTCGGTGGCGTTGCCCATCGCGATCCCGAGCCCGGCCGCGGTGATCATCTCGACGTCGTTCGAGCTGTCCCCGATCGCCACGGTGTCCTCCACCGGGTGCCCGAGCCGCGCCGCGAGCGCGAGGAGCGCCGCGCCCTTGTCGACGCCGGGCAGGCTCACCTCGCCGCCGGCGTGCCCGAGGTACGGGATGGTGCCGGTGACCACGTGGAAGCGCTCGCCGAGGCCGTCGCGCACCACCGCGAAGGTGTCGTCGTGGTCGCCGAAGAACGTCGCCTTCGCGATCCCCTCGGTCGGCACCGGGCCGCGCGGCGTCTCGACGACCGGCTCCACCGCCTCGCCCCGCCGCGCGTGCAGCTCGGCGACCCGCGCCGCGAGCCCGCCGCTCGTGAACACGGCGTCGTGCGCCTGCAGCGTGTACTCGATCCGGTGCACCTCGAAGAACGCGACGACCTCGCGCACCGCGTCCGCCGGCATCGTGCTCCGCGAGACGAGCTCGCCGTCGAGCTCGACGAATCCGCCGGCGGCCGAGACCACCCCGTCGAAGCCGAGGTCGAGGACCTTCTGCGGGATCTCGGGACGCGAGCGGCCGGTCGCGAGCAGCACCAGGTGCCCGTTGCGGCGGGCGCCCGCCACGGCCTCGGCGGCCGAGGGCGCGACGACGCCGCCGTCCATCAGCGTGCCGTCGATGTCGAGCAGGATCAGGCGGGAGCGGGTCACCCGCGGAGCCTACCGAGCCGGGGAGAACACCCCGCTCCCGAGCACGCGGATCTCGATACGCCTGCTCCGCGGCCTACTCGATCAGCAGGCAGGTCCGCCCCCCTCTGCTGGTCGAGTACCCCCGCAGGGGCGTATCGAGACCCACCAGCGCCAGCAGACCGGTACTCCGACTCGATCTTCTCGAGCCGCGGATCTCGATACGGCCGCTCCGCGGCCTACTCGATCAGCAAGGGTGGTCGCCCTGCACAGCCGGGCAGCACCGCCCCCGCGTCAGCCCAGCACCCGCGGCGCGCGGTACTCCCACTCCCGGTCCTCGTCGCCGATGGCCCGCAGCACGCGCGCCGGCACTCCTCCGACGACGACCAGCGGAGGCACGCTCGCCGTCACGACCGCACCCGCGGCCACGACGGAGCCCGCGCCGACCACGACGCCCGGCAGCAGGATCGCGCCCGCCCCGATCCAGACGTCGTCCTCGATCACGACCGGCGCCGAGAACTGCGTGCCGTCGCGGCGCAGCTCCGGGTGCACCGGGTGCCCGGTCGTGCTGATGGTGACGTTCGGAGCGATCATCACGCGGTCGCCGATCACGACCTCGACGTCGTCGACGAGCGTCAGACCGAAGTTCACGTAGACGTTCTCGCCCAGCCGCACCCGGTTGCCGTAGGCGACGTGCAGCGGAGGCTCGACCCAGACGCCCTCGCCGACCGCCTCGAACAGCTCGTGCAGCAGCCGGCGCCGCTCGTCCGCCTCTCGGGGCCCGGTCGCGTTGTAGGCGTGCGCGAGCTCCTTGCCGCGGATCCGCTCCTCCTCGAGCGCCGCGAGCCCGTCGCCCGCATCGGTGTACAGCTCGTGGGCGTCCATCCGCCGGCGGACCTCGTGCTCGCGCGCATCCATCGCGCCCCCTCTCGTCGAGTCTCCAGCGTGGGGGACGCGCCCGCCGCCGCCCGGCCGCGACACGGCCGCGCCGCCTCCGCCCCGTCCGGGGCCCGCATCCGCCGCGACACCGTGTCCCGCGAGAACAGGACGCCGCGGGACGCGCGGCGGTACAACGTTGTAGGTTGGGCGCATCCCCGAGCGGAGGAGGACCGATGGCGGTCACGTTGCACGACGTCGCGCGTGCGTCCGGAGTGTCGATCAAGACGGTCTCGAACGTCATCAACGACTATCCGCACATCCGTCCGGCCACGCGCGAGAAGGTCGAGGCCGCGATCGCGGAGCTCGGCTACAGCCCGAACCTCTCGGCGCGGAGCCTGCGCAGGGGCCGCACCGGAGTGATCGGCCTGGCGCTCCCCGAGCTCAGCCTCGCCTACTTCGCCGAGCTCGCCGACAGCGTGATGCGCGCCGCCGACCGCCGCGGACTCACGGTGCTGATCGAGCAGACGGGAGCCGATCCCGCCCGCGAGCGCAGCGTCCTCACCTCTCCCCGCCGCCAGCTGACGGACGGCCTCCTCTTCAGCCCGCTCGGCATCGACATGGCCGACGAGCCCGCCCTCGCCGTCGACTACCCGCTCGTCCTGCTCGGCGAGCGCATCTTCACCGAGCGCGTCGACCACGTCACGATGCAGAACGTCGAGGCGGCGCGCGCCGCGACGGCGCACCTGCTCGAGAGCGGACGCCGGCGCATCGTCGCCCTCGGCGCGCACGCCGGCGAGGAGGTCGGCTCGGCCGTGCTCCGCACCCGCGGCTATCAGGAGGCGCTGGAGGCGGCGGGCGTGCCCTACGACGAACGGCTGATCGGCTACTCCGGCCCCTGGCATCGGGCCAACGGCGCGGTCGCGATGCGCGGCATCATCGAGTCGGGCGTCGACTTCGACGCCGTCTTCGCATTCAACGACACCCTCGCGCTCGGCGCGATCCGCACCCTCCAGGACGCGGGCCGGCACGTGCCCGGCGACGTCGTGGTGATCGGCTTCGACGACATCGACGAGTCGCGCTACTCGGTCCCGAGCCTGTCCTCGATCGACCCGGGGCGGGAGGAGATCGCGCAGACGGCCGTCGACCTGCTGAAGGCCCGCATCGACGGCACCGAGACCGGTCCGCACCGGCTGCGCACGGCGGCGTTCTCGGTGGTGGCGCGGGAGTCGAGCGCTCCCGCCTGAGCGCTCAGGCGCAGTCGCAGATCTCGCGGCGGATCCACTCCCCCGCGTCGCCGACCGGCAGAAGGCCGCGCCGCAGCAGCCGGCTCCACTCCACGGCCCGCCGGGTGAGCCGGTCGTCGGCGCTGCCCGCGGCATCGCCGCCGAGCGTGCGCAGGAGCAGGTGCGCGAGCGGACCGCCGAGGGAGAGCGTCGCTCCGGCCACGCCCGCGAAGTGGCGCGCCTGCCCGCGCGTGTCGTCGTCGTACGGCTCGGCGAACCCGCGGCCGCGGATCCGGTTGCGTCCGCCGCCGACCAGATCGAGCGGCCCGAGGAGCCCGCCCCGGATGCCGGCGATGTCGCGCGCCACCGCGCGGATCAGAGCCCTGGGCGGTGGATCGGAGGCGGCGAGCGCCTCCACCCGGTCGGCGAGGAGGCGGCACGCGTCGATCGTTCCCACCCGCCCAGTCCAGCACGCCCGGCTGGGCGGACACCGCCCGGGCCGCTCGGCGAGCCGCTCTTGACAGCGCCGCGGCGACTCCGCATCATCGTCTCTACAACGTTGTCTCCATCGTTGTAGAAACGTCGGGGACACGCTGCAGAACCTCCCCGCTCCCGCGTGGAACCCTCCTCAGGCCGACGACGGCCGCATCCGAAAGGAAACGCAATGACGCGTCATTCGAAGAGACTGCTGGCTGCGGGGGTGGCCGTCGCGGCCTCCGCCGCTGCTCTCACGGGCTGCTCCGCCGGGAGCGACGCCGCCAACTGCGAGAACACGATCGTGAACGAGGACGCGAAGGTCGTCACGATGTGGGCCTGGTACCCCGAGTTCGAGGGCGTGGTCGACCTGTTCAACAACAGCCACGACGACGTCCAGATCTGCTGGAGCAACGCCGGCGCCGGCAACGACGAGTACACCAAGCTCACCACCGCCGTGCAGGCCGGCTCGGGCGCCCCCGACGTCGTCATGCTCGAGAGCGAGGTCGTGCAGAGCTACATCCCGCAGGACGCCCTCGTCGACCTGAACGAGTACGGCGCGTCCGACGTGCAGCAGAACTACTCCGAGGGCGCCTGGGCCGACGTCTCCAGCGGCGACGCCACCTACGCGATCCCGGTCGACGGCGGCCCCGTCGGCATGCTCTACCGCCAGGACATCCTCGACGAGTACGGCATCCCCGTCCCCACCACGTGGGAGGAGTACGCGGCCGCCGCGCAGGCGCTCAAGGACGCCGGCTCCACCACGCTGATGACCGACTACGCGGGCAACGGCCGCGCCTACCAGCAGGCGCTCTTCGCGCAGGCCGGCTCCGTGCCCTACACCGTCGACGGCACCGACGTCACGGTCGACCTCGACGACGAGGCCAGCGCGAAGGTCATGAACTACTGGAACGACCTCGTCACCAAGGGCCTCGTCGGCACCGAGGACAGCTCGACCACCGACTACAACACGCACCTCGTCGACGGCACCTACGCCTCCGTGATCGCCGCCGCCTGGCTGCCCGGCTACCTGCAGGGCTTCGAGGGCGCCGACCCCGACGCCGTGTGGCGCGCCGCTCCGGTCCCCCAGTGGGAGGGCGAGGAGCCGACCCAGATCAACATCGGCGGATCCGCGTTCGCGGTGACCGAGCAGGCCGAGGACAAGGAGGCGGCGGCCCTCGTCGCCAAGGAGATCTTCGGCACCGAGGAGGCCTGGAAGATCGGCATCGAGAAGGGCGCGCTGTTCCCGCTCTGGAAGCCGATCCTCGAGTCCGACTACTTCGCGAACCTCGAGTACGACTTCTTCGGCGGTCAGCAGATCAACAAGGACGTCTTCCTCACCGCCGCGACCGAGTACCAGGGCTTCCAGGTCTCGCCGTTCCAGAACTTCGCCTACGACAAGCTCACCGAGGCCGTGAACGCGGTCAACAGCGGCGAGTCCAGCGTCGAGGACGCCCTCTCGACCTACCAGACCGCGGTCAGCGACTACGCCGCCGGTCAGGGCTACACGGTCGGTTGACGACCGGCGGCCGCCGTCCGCGAGGGCGGCGGCCGCCCCGTCCCGTCTCGAAGGAGCACCATGTCGAACCTCGTCGTCCCCGCGCCCGCCACCACCGCCGAACGCCGCACGAAGAAGCCCCGCACCGGAGTCGTCGCCTCGCGCCGCGCCCGCTGGGGCTGGGTCTTCGTCGCCCCCTTCGGCGTCTTCCTCGTGGTCTTCCTGATCACTCCCCTGATCTACTCGTTCATCCTGAGCCTGCAGAACAAGACCGTCGCCACCGGCACCGAGTGGGTCTGGTTCGCGAACTACGCCAAGGCGTTCTCGGACCCCCTCTTCCTCGAGGGCGTCTGGCTCGTCGTCCGGTTCGCGTTCATCCTGATCCCGATCCAGATGCTGGTCTCGCTGATCGCCGCACTGATGCTGGACGCGCTCACCTCGCGGTTCTCGCGCTTCGCCCGGCTGATGATCTTCGTGCCGTACGCGGTCCCGGCCGTCATCGGCGCGCTGATGTGGGGCTTCCTCTACAGCCCGTCGTTCGGCCCCGCCTCGGAGGTGTTCGGCTGGTTCGGCCTCGACGCTCCGAATCTGCTCGGCAAGGAGTCGATCTTCGGCAGCCTCGTCAACGTCGTCACCTGGCAGTGGGCGGGCTACTACATGATCATCATCTATGCGGCACTGCAGGGCATCGACCCCGCCGTGTACGAGGCCGCCCGCCTGGACGGAGCGAGCGCGATCCAGACGGCGCTGCGGATCAAGATCCCGATGATCTCCTCCTCGATGGTGCTGATCCTCGTCTTCGCCCTCATCGGCACGCTCCAGTTCTTCACCGAGCCGCAGATCCTGCGCTCGCTGGCGTCCGGCTCGATCGACGCGTCCTACACGCCGAACATCTACGCCTACACGCTCGCCTTCTCCTACAACCAGTTCAACTACGCCTCCGCGATCTCGTTCGCGCTGGGCCTGGTGGTGTTCGTCGGGTCGTACCTGTTCCTGGCGGCCACGAAGAAGCGGAACGGACTCTCATGAGCACCCTCGAACTCGCCCCCAAGCGCGACCGCGTGCAGCGGCGCGACGACGCCGTCCGCGCCCGCAGCCGCCGTGGCGGACGCCAGCTGCTCCCGCACGTGATCCTGCTCGCCTTCGTCGTCTACTTCGCCCTGCCGTTCTGGTGGCTCGTGGTGGCGTCGACGAAGGACCAGGTCGGCCTCTTCTCCGGGACCGTCAGCCCGCTCTGGTTCGGCGACTCCTTCGAGTTCTTCACGAACATCGGCTCGCTGTTCACCTACTCCAACGGGCTCTACTGGAAGTGGCTCGGCAACTCGTTCCTCTACGCCTTCGTCGGCGGTCTCGGAGCGACGGTCCTGTCGGTGCTCGCGGGCTACGGCTTCGCGGCGTACGCGTTCAAGGGCCGCAACGCCTTCTTCTCGCTGGTGCTGGGCTCCGTGATGGTGCCGGCGACGGCCCTGGTCATCCCGCTGTTCGTCATGTTCAGCGCCGCGCAGCTCACCAACACCATGTGGGCGGTCATCCTGCCGTCGATGCTCAACCCGTTCGCCGTCTACCTCATGCGCGTCTACACGCAGGACGCGGTGCCGGAGGAGATGCTCGACGCCGCGCGGATGGACGGGGCGGGCGAGATCACGGTCTTCTTCCGCGTCGCCCTGCCGCTGCTGCGCCCTGCGCTCGTGACGGTGCTGCTGCTGTCGGTCGTGGGAACCTGGAACAACTACTTCCTCCCTCTCGTGATGCTCTCGAACTCGCAGCTCTTCCCCGTCACCGTGGGCCTGGGCACCTGGCAGACCCAGGCGTCGGTCAACACCGGCGGGCAGTCGCTGTGGAACCTCGTGATCGTCGGGGCCCTCATCTCGGTGATCCCGCTGATCGTCTCCTTCCTCACCCTGCAGAAGTACTGGCAGGGCGGTCTGTCCATCGGCTCGGTCAAGTGACCGACCGCATCCGCGCACCCTTCCCCTCCGGAACAGGAGGGGCCCGTCACCGCCTCAGAAAGGCCCTGTCATGACCGACGCTCCCCGCGCCGTCCCGTCCACCTCCTCGGCCCGGATCACCCTCGATCCCTCTGCGGTCGTCGCCCCCGTGAATCCGCGGATCTTCGGCTCGTTCGTCGAGCACCTCGGCCGCTGCGTGTACGACGGCATCTACGAGCCCGGGCACCCCACCGCCAACGAGGACGGCTTCCGCCTCGACGTCGTCGACCTGGTGAAGGAGCTGGGCAGCACGACCATCCGCTACCCCGGCGGCAACTTCGTCTCGGGCTACCGCTGGGAGGACGGGGTCGGACCGCGCTCCGAGCGCCCCCGCCGCCGCGACCTGGCCTGGCACTCGCTCGAGACCAACGAGGTCGGACTCGACGAGTTCGCCCGCTGGGCCGAGCTCACCGGCAGCGAGATCATGTACGCGGTCAACCTCGGCACCCGCGGCGTCCTCGAGGCGCTCGACGTGCTCGAGTACGCCAACGGACCGGCCGGCACCGCTCTCGCCGACCAGCGCATCGCCAACGGCGGCACCGAGCCCTACGACATCCGCATGTGGTGCCTGGGCAACGAGATGGACGGCCCCTGGCAGGTCGGCCACATGAACGCGGAGGACTACGGCAAGCTCGCCTCCCGCACCGCCAAGGCGCTCAAGATCGCCGACCCGTCGCTGGAGCTCGTGGTCTGCGGCTCGTCCGGATCGTCGATGCCGACCTTCGGCGAGTGGGAGCGCGTCGTCCTCGAGCACACCTACGACGACATCGAGTACGTCTCGTGCCACGCCTACTACCAGGAGTACGGCGGAGACCTGGGCTCGTTCCTCGCCTCCTCGCTCGAGATGGAGTACTTCATCGCGACCGTCGTGGCGACCGCCGACCACGTGAAGCACAAGCTCCGCAAGTCGAAGGACATCATGCTGTCCTTCGACGAGTGGAACATCTGGTACCTCGAGGAGTGGCAGGCCAAGGAGAAGGCCGACGCCGAGGGCGACCAGAGCACCCGCGAGTGGGCCTACGCCCCCCGCCTGCTCGAGGACGTCTACTCGGTCGCCGACGCGGTCGTGCTGGGCAACCTGATGATCACGCTGCTGAAGCACTCCGACCGCGTCACCTCGGCGTCGCTCGCGCAGCTCGTCAACGTGATCGCGCCGATCATGACCGAGCCGGGCGGAGCGGCGTGGCGCCAGACCACGTTCTTCCCGTTCTCCACGACCGCGCGTCTCGCCTCCGGCACCGTGCTCAAGCCCCGGATCGAGGCCGGCACCTACTCGACCGCCCGTCACGGCGAGGCTCCCCTCGTCGATTCGGTCGCGACGCACGACGGCGACCGCTCGTCGGTGTTCCTCGTGAACCGCTCGCAGACGGAGTCGATCACGGTCACGGTCGACGTGTCCGGCCTCGGCGTCTCGAGCATCGCGGAGGCGGTGGCCCTCTTCGACGAGGACCCCTACGCGAAGAACACGAAGGACGACCAGGAGCGCGTGGGCCTCCGCGACGCCGTCGACGCCTCCCTCTCGGACGGCACCCTCACGGTGACGCTGCCCCCGGTCTCCTGGACGGCGGTCGCCCTGACGGCGTAGCGCCCGCCCTCGGTGGCGGGGTCTCGATACGCCGCCGCCGGCGGCTACTCGACCAGCAGGGACAAGGAGACGCCCGCTCCTCGCTGGTCGAGTAGCCCGCGCAGCGGGCGTATCGAGACCCCCCACGGGACAGGCGGGTCTTGACACGCCGCCCTCGGCGGCTGCTCGACCAGCAGACTGCGCGAGCTCCGACCACCACCCGTCAGCAACGGCGGAACCGCCGAGCGAACCGGCGATCCGCGTGCCAGCGGATCGCCGTAGCGGAACGCGCCCCGCTCTACAGAACCCGACCTCCTGCGAGAGCCGACCGCGGAGCGGACGACGACGCAGGAGGAGTCCGCTCAATCGAGCAGCAGCGCCGGCTCCTCCAGCACGCTCGCCACGTCCGCCACGAAACGGCTGACGACGTCCCCGTCGACCACGCGGTGGTCGAACGATCCGCCGACCGTGGTCACGTAGCGGGGCCGGACCTCGCCGTCGACGACCCACGGCTTCTGCTTGATCGTGCCGAGCGCGATGATCGCGACCTCGCCGGGGTTCAGGATCGGGGTGCCCGTGTCCATCCCGAAGACGCCGATGTTGGTGATCGTGATGGTGCCGTTCTGCATGTCGGCGGGCGCCGTCTTGCCGTCGCGGGCGTCGAGGGTGAGCTTCTCGAGGGCCTGGGCCAGCTCGAGCAGGCTCATCGACTGGGCGTCCTTCACGTTCGGGACGATGAGTCCGCGGGGGGTGGCCGCGGCGATGCCGAGGTTGACGTAGTGGCGCACGATGATCTCGGAGTCGGTCCACGCCGAGTTGACCGTGGGGTTCCTCCGGACCGCCCAGATGATGGCCTTCGCCATGATCAGCAGCGGCGACACCTTGGTGCCGGCGAAGTCGGGCGAGTTCTTCAGGCGCTTGACGAACTCCATGCTGCGCGTGGCGTCCACGTCGACGAAGACGCTGACGTGCGGCGCGGTGAAGGCGCTCTGCGACATCGCGGCAGCGATGGCCTTGCGGACGCCGCGCACCGGGATCCGCTCCTCGCGGGAGTCGGCCCAGGCGGGGGTCTGGATGTTGCGGAAGACGCTGGCCTGCGAGGCGTGGCGGATGACGTCGTCGCGGGTGACCTCGCCGGCGAGGCCGGTGGCCTGCACCTCGAGGAGGTCGACGTCGAGGTCCTTCGCGAGCTTGCGGATCGGCGGCTTCGCGATGACGGGGAGCGCGGCCGCGGCGGGGACCGACGTCGGGCGCGGCGGCGCGGCGGGGCGCGCGGGGACCGCGGCGGCGGGTGCGCCCTGCGGTCGGCGGCGACGGGTGGCGACGTGGCCGCCCGCGGTGCCGTAGCCGACGAGCGCGGCGCCCGATCCCTCTCCGGGCTCGGTCGTCGACGGGGCGGGCGGAGCCGCCTGCGCCGGGTGGGCGGGGATCGCGGGGATCTCGGACCCGAGGGTGCCGGCGCCCGCCTGCACGGTGATGATCGGGGTGCCGACGTCGACCGTCTGGCCCTCGTCGACGAGGACGTCGACGACGGTGCCGCTGAACGGGGACGGAAGCTCGACCAGCGACTTCGCGGTCTCGATCTCGACGAGCACCTGGTTGACGGCGACCTCGTCGCCGACCTTGACCTTCCAGGCCACGATCTCGGCCTCGGTGAGGCCCTCGCCGACATCGGGGAGGAGGAACTGCTCTGTCATCGTCGGGATCTGCTTTCTGACGCTGGAGGGACGCGGACGCGTCGGACGGGACGCGGGAGCGTCAGTACGCGAGGGAGCGGTCGACGGCCTCGAGCACGCGGTCGACGTCGGGGAGGAAGATCTTCTCGACCTTGGCGGGCGGGAACGGGGTGTCGAAGCCGGCGACCCGCAGCACGGGCGCCTCGAGCGAGTAGAACGCCCGCTCGGTGACGGTCGCCGCGATCTCGGAGCCGAGGCTCACGTTCGCGGACGCCTCCTGCGCGACGACGAGGCGGCCGGTCCGGCGCACCGACTCGAGCAGCGGCTCCCAGTCGATCGGCGAGAGCGAGCGGAGGTCGACGACCTCGACGCTCGTCCCCTCCTCGCCCGCGAGCTCGGCGGCCTGGAGGAGCACCGACACCATCGGACCCCAGCCGACGACCGTCACCTCGGTGCCCGGCCGCACGACGCGGGAGGCGTGCAGCGGGGCGGCGGAGGCGCGCAGGTTGACGTCGCCCTTGGGCCAGTAGCGGCTCTTGGGCTCGAAGAACATGACCGGGTCGTCCGAGGCGATGGCCTCCTGGATCATCCAGTAGGCGTCGTTGGGCGTGGACGGGCTCACCGCGCGGAGGCCGGCGGTGTGCGCGAAGTACGCCTCGTTGCTCTCCTGGTGGTGCTCGACCGCTCCGATGTGCCCGCCGTACGGAACGCGGATCACGACGGGCATGCTCAGCTGCCCCTCGTGCCGGTTGGTCATCTTGGCCAGCTGGGAGGTGATCTGGTCGAAGGCCGGGTAGATGAAGCCGTCGAACTGGATCTCGCAGACGGGGCGGAAGCCGCGCATGGCGAGTCCGATCGCGGTGCCGACGATGCCGGACTCGGCGAGCGGGGTGTCGAGGACGCGCTGCGGTCCGAACTCGGCGTGCAGTCCCTCCGTGATGCGGAAGACGCCGCCGAGGGGGCCGATGTCCTCGCCCATCAGCAGGACGCGCTCGTTCTCGGTCATCGCGCGGCGGAGGCCGGCGTTGAGCGCCTTGGCCATGGACATCGACTGGAGCTGCTCCTCGGAGAGGTGCGGCTGGGCAGCCGTGGTGCTGGTGTCGATCGTCATCGCGGGTCGCCTCCGAACGAGTCCTCGTAGCGCTGCAGCCACGCCTTCTGCTCGGCCACCTGCGGATGCGGTTCCGAGTACACGTGGTCGAAGATCACGTCGACCGGCGGCGCCTCCAGCTCGAGCAGCCGGCGGCGGATGTCGGACGCGTAATCCTCCGCCTCCGCGTCGACCTCGTCGAAGAAGGCCTGCTCCACGCCCTCGGAGCGCAGGTAGGCGGAGAAGCGCGTGAGCGGGTCCTTCGCGATCCACGAGGCGAGCTCGTCGTCGGTGCGGTACTTCGTCGGGTCGTCGCTCGAGGTGTGCGCGCCGATGCGGTAGGTGAGCGCCTCGATGAACTGGGGTCCGCCGCCCGAGCGGGCGTCCTGGAGGTGCTTCGCGGTGACGGCGTAGCTCGCGAGCACGTCGTTGCCGTCGATCTGCACGCCGGGGATCCCGAATCCGGAGGAGCGGAGGTAGAGCGGGCTGCGCGACTGCGTCGCCACGGGCACCGAGATCGCGTAGTGGTTGTTCTGCAGGAAGAAGACCTGGGGCGTCTGATAGCTCGCGGCGAACACCATCGCCTCGCTGACATCGCCCTGGCTCGAGGCGCCGTCCCCGAAGTAGACGACGACCGCCGCGTCCTTCTCGGGGTCGCCGGTGCCGGTCGCCCCGTCGAAGGTCAGCCCCATCGCGTAGCCGGTGGAGTGCAGGGCCTGCGAGCCGAGCACGAGCGTGTAGAGGTGGAAGTTGCCGTTCGCCGGATCGGTGGGATCCCAGCCGCCGTGCGTGGTGCCGCGCAGCAGCGCGAGGACGTTCAGCAGGTCGATGCCGCGGATCTTGCCGACGACGTGCTCGCGGTAGGAGGGGAACACGTGATCCTGCGGGCGCATCGCGAACGCCGAGCCGACCTGCGCCGCCTCCTGGCCGTGACTGGGCACCCAGAGTCCGAGCTGACCCTGCCGCTGGAGGTTCGCGGCCTCCTTGTCGAAGCGGCGCACCACCGCCATCTCGCGGTAGAAGGAGCGGTGCTGCTCCTCGCCGATCCCGTCGAGGAACGAGGCGTACTGCTCTGCCGCGGGGGTCGGGGCGAAGCGCCCGTCCGCGGTGAGGAACTGGACCGTCGGCGACTCCGTGCTGGTGACTACCACCCGACTAACCTATCCGCCTCGCGGGATGCCCCTGCGGGAGGGACCCCACAATCTCGGCCGCCGCCGAGAGGAGCTTGTCGACAGACTCCTCCTCGCCGATCGAGACCCGGATGCCCTCCGGCGGGAACGCCCGGACGACGACTCCGGCCCGCTCGAAGACACCCGCGGCCCACTCCGTCTGCTCGCGCGTGTCGAACCAGAGGAAGTTGGCCTGCGAGTCGGGCAGCGTCCAGCCCGCCTCCCGGAGCGACTGCTGCACGCGGTCGCGCAGGGCGACGATGCGGTGCACGCGCTCGAGCAGCTCCTCGCGGTGTCGGAGGGACGCGACGGCGGCGGTCTCGGCGAACCGGGTCACCGAGAGCGGGATCGCGGTCGACCGGGCGGCGTCGAGGATCCGCGGGTGGCCGATCGCGTAGCCGACGCGCAGGCCCGCGAGCCCGTAGGCCTTCGAGAAGGTGCGGGCGATCACGAGGTTGGGGTACCGGCCGAGGAGTGCCGTGCCGTCGACGGCGCGCTCGTCGTCGACGAACTCGGCGTACGCCTCGTCGAGGAGGACGAGGACGTCGCTCGGGACCCGCTCGAGGAACGCCTCGACGTCGTCGGCGGTCGCGATCGTGCCGGTGGGGTTGTTGGGGCTGCAGACGACGACCAGGCGGGTGCGCTCGGTGATCGCCAGCGCCATCGCGTCGAGGTCGTGCGTGTCGTCGGCGCGCAGCGGGACGCGCACGCTCGTCGCTCCGGCGGTGGTGACGAGCGAGGGGTACGCCTCGAACGAGCGCCAGGCGTAGACGACCTCGTCGCCCGCTCCGGCCGCCGCGCTGATGAGCTGCGCGATGACGGCGACGGAGCCGGCCCCGACGATCACCTCGTCGAGCCCGACGCCGTACTCGTCGGCGAGCGCCGTCCGCAGGGCGGTCGCCGCCGCATCGGGGTAGCGGTTGAAGTCGCTCACCGACTGCACCTCGTGCAGGACGGAGGGCAGCGGATCGAACGGATTCTCGTTCGACGACAGCTTGAACGCGTCGGCGGCCGCCGCTCGACCCTGGCGGTAGGCCGGGAGGGCGAGGATCTCGGGGCGGAGGCGGACGGGAGGGGCCGACGGGTCTGTCACCCGCCCATGGTAGGCGGCAGGGAGGACACACACCCCCTGGCCCGCGGCAAGCTCCCTTCTTCGGGGGCCGATTGTGGCCATGTCCCCCGATAAGGTGCCGTCATGCGGAGTCGACGGCGAACCGAGCGGTGCCCTGGTGCGCACCGGGCGCCTCACCGCGTCGTCGCCGCCGTCTCGGCGGGCCTGCTGACCCTCGCGGTCGTCGCCTGCACCCCTCAGGAGGACGCGGCCGGTCCCCCTCCGACGGCGCGGGAGACGTCGATCGAGGTGACCGCTCCGGCCGAGTTCACCGCGGCGAAGGAGCGGGCGCTGAGCGTCCGCGACGACGTGCTCGCCCTGCTCGCGGCCACCGACCGCTCGGTCGAGGGCAGCGCCAGGGGCGACCTCCTGGCCTCCGTCCCCGCTCTCACCGCCGCCCTCGCCGGCGTCTCGACGGAGGAGCTCACGGCCGCGGCCGATGCCGCCGTGGACGCCGAGCTGGTCGTCGCGGACCGCGTGCTGGGCCTCGGTGCCGGCACCCTCGCCTCCGGAGCGGGATCGAGCGCCCGCCGAGCCGCCCTGCGCGCCGCGATGGGCGAGCTCGAGGCGGCCGTCGCTGCACGCAGCGGTCTGGCTGCTCCCGCCCGAGCCGTACTGGATGCGCGGGACCCGCTGATCCCGCCTCCCGGCAGCGGAGTCCCGCCGCGCGCCACGCAGGCGCCCGCACCGCCCGCAGCCACTCCCCCGCCAGCGCAGCCCACCCCGGAGCCGACTCCGACCGAGCCGCCCGTCGAGCCGCAGCCGACGGCGACCCCTGCGCAGCCCGAGCCCCCGGCGCAGCCCCCCGCGCAGCCGGAACCGCCGGTGCAGCCCGAGCCCACTCCGACCCGGCAGCCCCCGATCGAGCCGATCCCCGACTGCGGCAGCGACCCCTCGCTCTGCCCGCCCGTCCCCTCGCCGTCCATCGACGACCCCCTCTGATCCACCGGCCCTCGCGGGCCGCCTCGCGGACCGGGATAGTGGAGGCATGCGCAGACTCCTCCTCGGCCTCCTGACCAACGCCGTCGCGATCTGGCTCACCACGCTCGTGGTGGCGGGGGTGCGCGTCGCTCCGTACGAGGAGGGTGCCACGGCCGCCGTCCTCACGTACCTCCTGGTGGCGGTGATCTTCGGAGTCGTCAACGCCGTCGTCGGCGGGGTGATCCGCGTGGTCGCGTTCCCGCTGTACCTGCTCACGCTCGGACTGATCTCGTTCCTCGTCAACGGGGCGCTCCTGCTCCTGACCGCCTGGGTCAGCGGCCTGTTCGGGTTCGGACTCGAGGTGGACGGCTTCTGGTGGGGCGTGCTCGGCGCCCTCGTGCTCGCGATCGTGAACTGGTTCATCGGGCTCCTCGTGCGCCCGTTCCTGCGGGGCCGCGAGAGCTGACCGGCACCGTCGTCACGCGGACGCCGACCCGGGTGTCGGGTGCCGAGCGCCACAGCGCGAACAGCCCCGCTCCAGCGACCGCCAGACGCGGGTCGCCGTCGAGGGTCTGCGCGGTGGCGACGTAGGAGTCGAGTGCGTGCGCGGGCACGGCGCCCTCCTGCAGCGTCGCGGCGGGATCGGACCCCCGCTCCACGCGGACGACGCCCGGCTCCAGCGCGCTCGTCCGCCCGAAGCCGGCGAGAGCCGGCACCAGGTCGTCCGAGTGCTCGACCGACACGGTCCGGGTGCCGTCCGGCAGGTCCAGGCCCCGGATCGGACTGCCGAACGCGACCACGTCGTGCACGTCGTACCGCCCCGACTGCGCGACGCGCGCCGCGATCAGCCCGCCCTGCGAGTGCGCGACGATCGTGACGGGCGCCCCCGGAGGCACGCCCGCCGCCTCCATCGCGGCCAGCGTCCCCTGCACCGAGGTCCCGGCGCCCCCGCTCATCGCCTGCAGGTTCGCGGCGGCCCCGAAGGCCTGCGCGGGATCCCCGCTCCAGTCGGTCGTCCCCGAGACGGCGACGAGCCACTCCGATCCGTAGCGCTCGATCACGACCTGCGGCCCGTCCGGGTCGCTCGGCGGGACCCGCGCCGCGAGCTCGCCCCAGCCGCGCGGCGGGGCGGCGACCGATCCGAACGGCGGCGCCGGAGGATCCGCCTCCTCGAGACGGAGCCGCCGCTCACCGGGTGGAGGCACCGCACCCAGCAGCGTCCCGAGCACGACGAGCACCCCCGACGCCGAGCCGACACCGGTGCCGATCACCCGCTCGTCGGGCGGCGCCCCGAGTGCGGCCGCGATCGGCGGCGGCAGCAGCAGTACCCCGATCTCGGTCCCCAGCCCGATCGTCGAGATCAGCGCGCGGATCCCCTCGAGCACCAGCGGATCACCCAGCAGCGCCCGCACCAGCTCGTCGCGCTCCTCCTCGAGCGCAGCCCGGTCGCCGCCGGCCAGCAGCGCCGCTCCGACACCGTGCACAGCGTCCGTCGTCGCGCGTACGAGAGCCGCGGCGTCCGCGAGCGCGGTCGGTGCGCGGTGCTCGAGCGATTCCTCCGCCCGTCGCGCGAAGGCGACCACCGCGACGACGGGAGCGGACCCGGGCGGCAGCGGCGGCGGCTCCTCCGCCCGCTCGTACGCGGCCGCGGCGCTCGCCAGAGCCGCCCGCAGCACGTCCGCCTCCTCGGCGAGCAGGCGCAGCCGCGCACCGAGGAGGGCGAGCTCACCCGAGCGCTCGGGCGAGGTGAGCGCGACGGCCGGTGCCGCGGCGTCCACCCCGGCCGCGCACTCGGCGAGACCCGCCCCGAGGACGCTCAGCATCCGCTTCCGCTCGTCCAGCTCGAGCGTCTCGACCCGCGCGGTCACCGCACGCCCTCCGCGAGCATCGCCGCGCTCGCCTCGAGGACCGCCAGATCGCCCAGGACCCCGGCCGCCCGCTCCGCGAAGCCCCTCGCCGCCGCGTCCTCCCAGTCGGCGTCGGGGACGAGCCCCGCCGCCTCCGCCCGCAGCTCGCCCACCCTCTCGGCGAGAGCGCGGAGCTGCGGCCCCGCCCCTTGCGCCGTGTGCTCGATCACCGTGCTCGCCTCCGTCATCGGGCCCCCGCGGAGCCAGCATCGCCACGCGACCGCACGGCCGGGCGCCGCCGGGTCGGTTCGGGGGACGACGGAGCGGATCGACCGGGTGTGAGGGAGCCCTCGTGCACCAGAATGAGCGGGTGACCCCCCGCCCCCTCGCGCCCTCGGCCTTCGCCGTGTGCTTCGTCTGCACCGGCAACATCTGCCGATCGCCGATGGCCGAGGTCGTCCTGCGCTCGCTGGCCGAGCGGGCAGGCCTCGGCTCGGTCATCGAGATCACGTCGGCCGGCACCGGCGAGTGGCATCTCGGCGAGCAGGCCGACCACCGCGCGCTCGACGCCCTCGAGCGACGGGGCCTGGACGGCGCCCGCCACCGCGCCCAGCTCTTCGATCCCTCGCGGTTCGAGGAGTTCGACCTGGTCGTCGCCCTCGACCACGGTCATGAGCGGGCCCTGCGCTCCTGGGCGCGGACGGACGTCGACCGCCAGAAGGTCCGCCGACTGCTCGCCTTCGAGCCGGGGCTCTCCCCGCAGGGCGACGTGCCCGACCCCTACTATTCCGATGCGGCGGCGTTCGACTCCGTGCTCGCGCTCATCGAGCGGGCCTGCGAGTCGCTCTTCGCCCAGATCGAACCCGGACTGCGCGGCAACCGCGCGTCCCTCACCGACTCCCCCCGAGAACCGGAAGGCACCACCGCATGACGCTCCCCCTCCAGCCGCTCAGCCCGCTCGACGGCCGCTACAGCTCCGCCGTCTCCTCGCTCGGCGAGTACCTCTCGGAGGCGGGCCTGAACCGGGCGCGGGTGCACGTCGAGGTCGAGTGGCTGCTCGCCCTCACCGACCGCCGGCTGTTCGGCTCCGAGCCCGTCGACGCCGCCACTGCCGAGGAGCTGCGCCGTCGGGCCCGCGACTTCGGCCAGGCCGAGATCGACGAGCTCGCGACCCTCGAGGCGACCACCCGCCACGACGTGAAGGCCGTGGAGTACCTCGTCCGCCACTGGCTGGCCGACCTGGGTCTGGACCGCATCGCCGAGCTCACCCACTTCGCCGCCACCAGCGAGGACATCAACAACCTCTCCTACGCGATCGTCGTGCGGCAGGCCGTCGGCGAGATCTGGCAGCCCAAGCTCCGCTCGGTCGTCGACTCCCTCCGCGAGCTGGCGGTGCGCTACCGCGACGAGTCCATGCTCAGCCGCACGCACGGCCAGCCGGCGACGCCGACCACGATGGGCAAGGAGTTCGCGGTCTACGCGTACCGCCTCGAGCGCGTCCTCACGCAGATCGACGCCACGGAGTACCTGGGCAAGTTCAGCGGAGCGACCGGCACGTTCGCCGCGCATCTCGCCGCCGATCCCGACGTCGACTGGGCCGGTCTCGCCGAGGAGTTCGTCACCTCGCTCGGTCTCGACTTCAACCCGCTCACCACCCAGATCGAGTCGCACGACTGGCAGGCCGAGCTCTACGGCAAGGCCGCGCACGCCAATCGGATCCTGCACAACATCTGCACCGACATCTGGACCTACATCTCGCTCGGCTACTTCCGGCAGATCCCGCAGGCCGGAGCGACGGGCTCGTCGACGATGCCGCACAAGATCAACCCGATCCGGTTCGAGAACGCCGAGGCGAACCTCGAGCTCTCGAGCGCACTGCTCGACTCGCTCGCGCAGACCCTCGTCACCTCGCGCCTGCAGCGCGACCTGACCGACTCGACGACGCAGCGCAACATCGGAGTCGCCTTCGGCCACTCCCTGCTCGCCCTCGACAACATCGCGCGCGGCCTGCTCGAGATCGACCTCGACCCGCGCGCGCTCGCGGCCGACCTCGACACCAACTGGGAGGTGCTCGCCGAGGCGATCCAGACCGTGATCCGCGCGGAGGTGACCGCCGGCCGCTCCTCGATCACCGACCCCTACGCGATGCTCAAGGACCTCACCCGCGGCAAGCGCCTCGGCGCCGAGGACCTCGCGGCCTTCGTCGACGGTCTCGACATCGGCGAGGCTGCGAAGGCGCGCCTGCTGGCGCTGACCCCCGCGGGCTACACGGGCGCCGCCTCGGCCCTGGTCGACCGCCTGAACTGACGGGGGCGGCCACCCCCGTGTCGGCGGTCGTGCGTAGCGTCGGGGCATGCCCCGCCGCCGCACCGCCGCCGTCACCGCCTGCAGCATCGACGGGTGCGCTCTGCCGACCGAGGCGGGCGCACCCGTCGCGCTGTGCGCGGCGCACCTCGGCCTCGCGCACGACTGGGTCGCCCGGGAGGACGGAGTCGTCGACGCGCTGCCGTCGCCGTGCCCCGTCTGCGGTTCCCGGCTCGGCGTCCGCCTGCCGTCGGCCTGGCTCTGCGCCGCGTGCGAGTGGCGGCACGGCGAGGTGCCCGACGGCGAGCTCGGGCCGCCGCGCGTCGAGGTGGTGTACTACATCCGCTTCGGCGACCGGCTGAAGATCGGCACGAGCGCCAACCCGCGCCAACGGCTGCACCAGCTGCGGCACGAGGAGCTGCTGGCCTTCGAGCGCGGTGGCCGTGCGCTCGAGCAGCACCGGCACGCGCAGTTCGCCGCCGAGCGTCTCGAGCGCACGGAGTGGTTCGCGCGGAGCCCCGCCCTCGACCGCCACGTCGAGACGATGCGGGCGGGCGAACCCGATCCGTGGGCGACGCACCGCCGCTGGGTCAGCGAGGCCCTGGCGCTGCGCACTTGACGAGCACCGGAGTCAGCGGCACCACGCGTCCACGAGCAGCGGCCCGCGGATCTCGCGCAGCCGGTCGAGGACCCGATCCGCGAGCGCCGGCGAGACCGCCGACGCGGACAGATCGAACGGACCGAGCGGAGCGAGCCTCCCCGTCCGCACGCGCAGCACCTCCCAGCCGGCCGCCCGCAGTGCGCGGTCCTTCCTCCGGTCGGCCTCCTCGCGCTTCCCGACGTGCTCGAGCCCGTGCCGACCGGTCGAGTCGTACTCGATCGCGACGCGCAGCTCGGCGAGGACCACATCCGGCCACGCCTCGAGATGGTCGAAGAACGGCTGCCGCAGCCGCACCGCCGTGAGCCCGGGCTCGAACTGCAGGCGCTCGGCGAGCAGAGCCCGCAGCCGCGCCTCGACGGCCGAGGCGGGCGGAGGAGCGCAGCGGCTCGCGAACGGCTCGCCGACGGGCAGATCGGGCGTCTTCGAGCAGAGCCGAGGAGGACGACGGGTGGAGGTGCGTGCGGCACGCGCGGGAGCAGCAGCAACAGCCGCCGCGGAGGCGGCGCGCCCCGGATCAAGCAACGCGGCCCGAGCGAGCGCCACCACCATCGGCTCGCCCACGTCCTCCCGCATCGGCGCCGCCCGGGGCGCCCGCGGAGCCGCCGCCTCGGCGCAGTCCGGGCACCACGACGAGCGCCGACGCTCGCGCCCCGGCCGCATCCGCTGCTCCTCGGGCGTCGCCACGAACAGGTGACCCGTGTCGCAGAGCCAGCAGAGGTAGACGTCGGCGGCCGGCGGGATCTGGCTCAGGACGATGCCCTCGTTGTACTCCGGCCGGTACTGGCGCACGAGCACCGGGTACGACCGCCAGGCCTCGCGATAGGTGCCGACCGGGTACGGCACGTCCACGCCGCGCGAGAAGCGCCGGCGCCGCCACCATCGTCCGATCTGCTCAGCCACGGCGGCACGCTAACGCGCACCTCCGACACGGCAGCGGTCGAAGGACGCGCTCAGGCGGTCACGGGACCGCGGCGGGGATCAGGCCCCGTGCCCGCGGTCCTGCTCGTCGATGTCGGCGATCTCGGCGCCGTCGGGCTTGAACGTGAGCGAGAACATCGCGATCACGACGAGCACGACGATGAACGTCACTCCGAACGAGATCAGCGCGACCACGATCTCGCGGGTCGACAGCAGCACCACGCCGCCGACGAACAGCGCCATGACGGCCGAGAAGCCGATCAGCTCGAGCGGGCGCAGCCGGTCCTTGCGGGTGGGCTGGAACGTGCGGGGCGTGAAGTGCTCGTCGTCGGCGCCCGGGGTCGAGCCGGAGTCGGGGGTGGGGCCTTCGGCGGTCATCGGTCTCCTCCGGTGGTCGGGGTGGAGGGCGCGACGGCGTCGGAGGCGCCTGCCCACTTGAGCGAGAACGCGGCGATCCCGAGGTAGACGGCGACCATCACGGCGTAGGCGCCGAGGAGCCCCACCGAGACGACGGGGTGGGGCGGGAGGAGCGCGAAGGCCGCTCCGAGCAGGAGCGTCCCAGCTCCGACGACGACGGAGTCGCGCGCGGCGAGTCCGCTGCGGCGGCGTCCGGAGACCAGCTCGAAGGTGCCCGCGACGAGTCCCCAGCCCGAGACGAGGGCGATGAAGAGCATCAGCGACGGGACGGGCAGCGCGACCAGCGCGAGCACTCCCGCGAGCAGCGTCACTCCGGCCGACACGAGCGCGGGAGCGCGTCCGGGACCGGTGAGGGTGCGCAGCGCCAGGAGGAGCGACAGCGCGCCGGTGAGCAGCGCGAAGCCCGCGAACACGGCCAGCCCCAGGACCGGGCTGTGGTCGGGCGAGAACGTGACCGTGCATCCGGCGACGGCGGCGACGATCGCGCGGCCCAGCGGGAGGAGCCAGGTGCGGCTCGTCGTCCGGGCGGTGTCGGCGGCTTCGGCCACGATCGAGCCTCTCTGGTGGTGCGTTCGGCGGAGGATGCGGGGAGGTCCGCCTCACGGGGCGGCGGGATGCGGTCCGGTGCGGGCGTCGGCCGCGCGGGCGGACCCGCCGGATCCCGCAGGCACGTCGATTTTACGCCCCCGCCCGGCGCACGAGCGCCCGGCGCCTCTTCCCCAGCCTTATCCCCGGCGAGTCGCCGGTCCCCGGGTGCGCGGTCGAGTCCGACCGCGCACCTCGCGGGTCAGCGCGCGACGGTGCCGAGCCAGACGTCCTCGACCCGCGGGAAGACCGCGGTCGCCGAGAAGCGCTCGTCGAACCGGCGCGCAGCCCGCTCGACCATCCGCGCCCGCGCCTCGGCGTCGTCCATCAGCTCGCGCAGCGCGGAGGCGAGCGCCTCGGCGTCGCCCGCGGGCACGACCGAGCCGACACCCTCCGACAGCACCTCGGGGATCCCGCCGACGGCGGTCGAGACGACGGCGGCGTCGCGCGCCATGGCCTCGAGGATGAACATCGGCATGGCCTCGTCGCGCGAGGGCAGGACCGCGATCGCCGCCTCGTCGAGCAGGTCGAGCAGGCGGTCGTGCTCGAGCGAGCCGAGGAACTCGATGCCGGGGATGCTCCGGTCGACGATCTCCTCCTCGCGGATCGGACCCGCGACGAGCAGGCGCCACATGTCGCCCTGCGCGAGGTCGGCCCAGGCCTTCTGCAGCACGTCGACGCCCTTGCGCCGGCTGACGACTCCGCCGAAGACGACGGTGTCGGTCTTGGCCGACGGCGTCCCCTTCTCGATCGCGTTCGGCACGAGGTGCACGCGGTCGGCGGGCACGTAGCGCCGGCAGATCTCGGACGTCTCGTCCGAGAGCGAGATGACCTCGTCCGCACTCCGCAGCACGTTCTTCACCAGCGACGGGTGCGCCCGGGTGAACGCGGCGAACTCGCTGCCGTGCAGGTGGGCGACGGTGCGCAGGCCCAGGCGGTGCGCCAGGCGCAGGAGGGACCCCTCGCGCAGGAACGAGCCCCGCTCCGAGAGGTGCACGACGACGACGGCCTGCGGCTCGCGCCGGGCGAGCGCCACGATCCTCGCGGCGGCCGACGCCGCCAGGCGGGCCCCCGCCACGTGCTCGCCGGGAGCGGTGCGCGACGAGATCACTCCGACCTCGGAGCGCTCGAAGGGCCAGGCCAGGTAGCCGTTGACCACCTGGGTCATGCCCCCGGGCACCTCGCCGCTGCGGCCCACGTGGTAGACCGGGCGCTTCGCGGCGGCACCGCGGGCGCGACTCCCCCGGCTGGGCGTGCGGAGGAGCGACTGGATGTCGTCGCGCACGCCGCGGAGGCGAGCGCGCGCCTCGAGCAGTGCCTCGAGCAGCTCCCGACGGCGTCCGGCGACGGCGCCGAGGAACTCGACCGCGTCCTCGGGGCGCGCCTTGGACATGTCGAGGGTGACGCCGTCGACGCCGATCGTCTCGAAGTGGCGGGACGCCTTGGTCGAGGAGTCCATCTGCAGGCTGACGGGGACCGCGCCCTCCGTGAAGGCCATGATGATGACGTGCAGGCGGTCGCTCAGGGCGATGCGCGTGCGGCGGTAGAGCTCGCGGAGCTTCACCTCGTGCTGGTCGTGGGTGTCGCTCGGGTCCCAGTCCAGGAGCTCGGCGCCGAGGTCGGCGGCCAGACGGCGCGACCGGTCGGAGTCGACCGCGACCTGGGTGACCACGTGGATGTCGAGGTCCTCGCCCTGCGCGTACGCGGCGATGGCGTCGAGCCACTCCTTGCGGGGGTAGGGACGCGCGTCGACCTCGTGGTCCTCGCGGAGGGAGAGGACGAGGATGCGGCGCTCGTCCTCCGGCTCCTGCAGGAACGAGCGGATCTCGTCGTCCGTCGCGCCCTCGCCGTAGCCGAGGTCCGGCATCGCCGCTCCCACCCGCATGTACGAGGCGGTGCGGTCGTCGCGCCAGCGGGTGTAGCTCGAGAGGGCCATCGACGGCCACATGATCGCGCGCGGCAGCGGGGCGAAGTTCCTCGTGCCGACTCCGGCGCGGATGACCTTCCCGCCGCCCAGGCGCACGAGGGCGATCCCGGGGAGCATGACCAGGTGCTCCTTCATGCCGATCAGCGTCAGCTGGATCTCGCCCGGCTTGAAGACCGAGTGCGCACGACCGGCGAGCGCCTCGCGGGCGAGGGCCGCGTACCAGCGCACCAGCGAGCGGTAGACCTTGTCGTCCGGGCCCAGGCGCAGGCCGTCGTCGTAGCCCCACGGCGAGTTCCCGACGTACACGTGCATCGGACCCGCCTCGCGCAGCCAGTCGAGGAGCTGGCGCCGCAGGATGATGTCGCCGATGTTCTCGTACTGTCCTCGTCCGACGGCGAAGATCGAGCGTGCTTGCGTCACAGGCGGGCCTTTCGGGTGCGGGTCGGGGTCTGTCGCGTCGCCCGGCGGGGCGATCCGCCGGCCGGGCGTTCCCCGGGAGTGCTCCGGACGTCCTCGCGAGGCACCTCGGCGCGACGCGCATGAACACTATCGCAGCGCTCAGCAGGTGTTCGTGACGAAGAACGCCTTCAGGAATCCGCCGGTCTGGTAGAAGTACTGGCCGATCAGGTAGTCGAGTCCCATGGGCTCGTTCGAGGGGATCATCGAGATCTCGCCCGAGTAGCAGCGCTCCATGATCATCCGCGCGCGGACGATGTGCGGCTCGTTCGTCATCACGATCACCGAGTCCCAGCCGTACTCCTCGGCCATCCGCTCGAGCTGACGGGCCTCGCCCTGGGTGGTCAGCGGCTCGGCCGCGTAGCAGAGGACGTCGCCGCCCTCCTCGTTGCACTTCTTGTACTTCTTGTCCTCGTAGTCGGCCTGCATCTCCTCCGGGCCCACCGACAGCACCATCACGTCGGTGGCACCCGACTCGATGATGCGGCGCGCGTACTCCACGCGGGCCCGGGTGGAGGGACCGAGGACGAAGACGGCGTCGGCCTGCTCGGGGATCCGCTCGATGGGCGGAGTCACGTAGAGCGGGATCCCGGCGCCGAGCAGGGCGAGCGCGAGCAGGGGCACGAGGAGCACCCGCCGCAGCAGGAGCCACCAGCGCGGGACGGCCCGGACGACCCGCTTGGCCCGGCGTCCGCTGCCCCGTCGGGTCGGGGTGGGTGCGGGGGTGTCGGTCGACGCGGTGCCGGTCGTGATCCCGTCCATCGCCACCCTCCGTGATCCCCGTCGCGCTCGATCGACCCGATCGGCGCCGCCGGCACCGGGAGTCCGGCCCGAGGGTCTCATGACGTTATCTCAGCTGCATGTTTCGCCGATGAATCGGGGAGATGAATTCTCCGTCACGTCGGACTGTATCGGCTCGTACCCCCAAGGAGTGGGACAGCGGTCACGGGTAGGATGGAGGCGTTCCCGCGGCCCCACCCCGAAGCCCGGATCCCCTCCTCGTCCGTCACCGCATCCTCTCGCCGTCGAGCCCGGCCGGTCCCCGCCCGCCCGGATCGCAGCGATCCCACGCCTGCCCGTCCCTGCGGGCAGAGGCGCCGCGAACCGGCGTCGAGGGCAGCCAGGAAGCCCGCATCAGGGCTCGCACTCTCCCAACCCACGTCCCACCGCACGCCCCCTGAGCCCCCTTGAGCCCCCGGAGCCACTCGTGAACCCCTCACCGCACACCCTCCCCCGCGAGCGGAGCCGCCCCGCGCGCCGACGCCGCGGCGTCATCGTCGGGGCCCTCGTCGCGGCACTCGCCCTCCTCGCCACCCCGCTGGTCTCGCAGGCCGCCTCGGCGGACACCCTGGACCCCGGCGCCGGGAACACCGTCCGCGTGCAGGAGGGCGACCCCGCCCTCGTCTACGACGGGCCGTGGCGCACCATGTCCGGCGGCGACAGCGCCGGAGGCATCCGCTTCCTCAATCGCGCGGGATCGGTCACGCTGACGTTCCGCGGCACCGGGTTCACCTGGATCAGCCGCACCACCTCCTACGCGGGCATCGCCTCCGTCTCGCTCGACGGCGACGACATCGCCTCGGTCGACCGCTACAGCCCCACCGCGAAGTACAAGGTGCCGGTCTTCTCTCGGAGCGGGCTGCCGGACGCGGAGCACACGGTCACGATCTCGTACACCGGCACGCGGGCCGCGGCCTCGAAGGACAAGAACCTCGTCATCGACGCGTTCGACATCGTCCGCGGCGACGGATCGACTCCGGAGCCGACCCCCTCGGACGCACCGACCCCGACCGACGAGCCGGAGGTCCCGACGAGCGACCCGTCGACGCCCGCCCGACCGGCGCTGACCCCGTCCGCGACCGCTCCGCTCGTCGCCGAGGAGACCGACCCCGTCCTCGTGTGGAAGGGACGCTGGAAGAACCTGAAGGGCGGCGACAGCGGAGGCTCGATGAAGTACCTGACCTCGGCGGGCTCCGTCTCGTTCGACTTCATCGGCACGTCCTTCCGCTGGCTCAGCCGCACGACCTCCTCCTCCGGCATCGCGGACGTCTCGATCGACGGAGGTCCGGCGACGGCGGTGGACCGCTACAGCCCGAGGGCCGAGTACCAGGTGCCCGTCTTCGAGAAGAACGGCCTCGACCAGGGCCGCCACACCGTGACCGTCTCGTTCACCGGGAAGAAGAACCCGAAGTCGTCGGGGAAGAACCTGATCGTGGACGCGTTCGTGCTCTCGGCCGACGGGCTCGCGGTCGGCGGAGTGACGCTCGCTCCGCTGGTCGACGGCTACGCGGTCGCGTGGAACGCACCGCTCTCGTCCGGCGCCGAGTCCTACGACGTCTTCCGCTCGAAGGCCGACGGCTCCGACGAGCGGAAGCTCGCCTCGGTCGCCGACCCCGTGCGCCTCTACCGCGACGAGGACGCCTCCGCCGACGAGGCCTACCGCTACTGGGTCGAGGGAGTCGACGGCTCCGGCAGCCGCGCCCGCCTGAGCGAGTCCGTCTCGACGACGAACGCGATGCGCTCGCAGCGCGCCGCGGTGAGCGCCGCCTTCGACTGCCCCACCCCCACGACGACGGTGTCCGACTCCGGCGAGCTGGACTCGGCGCTCCGCTCCGCGGGCTCCGGCGACGTGATCCGCCTCGCCGACGGCGAGTACACCGGCGAGTTCGCGCTGCGGAAGAAGAAGGACGTCTGGCTCTGCGGCTCCCCCGACGCCGTCGTGACCTCCGGAGGCGTCTCCTCCGGGACCGCGCTGATGCTCAACGACGTCGAGGACGTCCACCTCACCGGATTCACGGTGCGCGACTCCTTCCAGGGCGTCCAGGTGCTCGAGAGCGAGGGCGTGACCATCGCCGGACTGACGGTCACCGGGATCGGCTACGAGGCGGTGCACCTGCGCAGCCAGACGACCGACTCGCTGATCACCGGCACGACGATCCGCCGCACGGGGCTCGTGACCGCCAAGTTCGGCGAGGGCGTCTACATCGGCACCTCCGACCGCAACTGGTGCAAGTACAACGACTGCGACCCCGACCGCTCCGCCCGCATCTCGATCATCGACAACACGATCAGCGACACGGGGGCCGAGCCGATCGAGGCGAAGGAGGGCACGCTCGACGGGTCGATCCTCGGCAACACGGTCTCGGCCGGGTCGCGCCTCGACTCCGACGTCGCCTCGCTCGTCCTGGTGTCGGGCAACGAGTGGCGGGTCAGCGGCAACACGGCCACCGGAGGCACGACGTACGGCTACCAGGTCATCACGCGCGCCGACGGCTCGGGTAACGACAACTCGATCGACGGCAACCTCGCCGTCGGCTCGACGTCGGCGCCGGTCTACCTGCACCAGCCGTCGAAGTGGAGCACCGAGGGCAACACGCTCAGCTGCTCCAACTCGGGCGCCGACCCCGTCGGAACGCAGCCCTGCACCCCGTGACGCACTGACCGGCCCTACGCCTGCCCGAGCACCCGCGCCGCCCCCGTCGTCCTGACGGGGGCGGCGCTGTCGTTGCGGGGTGGGTCGCTCGAGCCCACCTCCTACTGATCGAGTGGGCCGCTCAACGGCCGGATCGAGATCACCACCGCTCGGGGTCGTGGGTCTCGGTACGCCCCTCCGGGGCCACTCGGCCAGCGAGAGGGGGCCCTCGTGGGCGCTCCGAAGGCCCGCACCCCTGCTGATCGAGTAGCCCGCACAGCGGGCGTATCGAGATCCACCACCGCTCGGAGCCGTGGGTCTCGATACGCCCCTCCGGGGCTACTCGACCAGCGAGAGGGGCGCCCTCGTGGGCGCTCCGAAGCCCCGCACCCCTGCTGATCGAGTAGCCCGCACAGCGGGCGTATCGAGATCCACCCCCGGCCGGAGTCGGCGGGGCTGCCCGACCGACGAGAGGGGCGCAGACGACGAAAGCGCCTGCCGCCCGACGGGAGTCGGGCGGCACGCGCTTCAGGGGGAGGCGATCAGACGATCGCGGGCGTCTTCTGCAGGCGGCGGCGGGCCACGACGAGCGCGCCGACGACCGGGGTACCGGCGGTCTCGATCCAGTGGGTGTCGGCGGCGGCCTGGCGACCCTCGACCTTGCCCTCGACGAGGACGAGCACGGCCGCGTCGGCCAGCCCGCGGAACGCGATGGACTCCTCGGTCGAGCCGACCACTCCGGTGATCAGGAGCACGATGTCGTAGACCTGCTCGAGCTCGCGGATGACGGCCCGCAGAGCCTCCGGACGCCCGGCAGCGGCGGCGTTGCGACCACCGGCGGGGAGGAGGTCCATGCCGTCGTCCTGGCGGCGCACCACGGCGGCGTCGAGCGAGGCGGTGCCGGACGCGACGTCCCGCAGCCCGGGACGGCCCGCGGCAGCGTCGGCGAGGGCCGATCCGTCGGCGGTGGCGTCGACCAGGATCACCGAGGAGCCGACGGCGGCGATCGCCTTGGCGAGGAGCACGGCGCTCGTGATGTGCGGCGTGCTCGAGGTGGCGGGAGCCAGGGCGAAGGAGCTCACCGAGCGGGCGCGGCCGATCGAGGACAGCTCGAACGCGACGGCGGAGTACCGGGCCGGGATGCGGTTGGACGCGAGGAGCTCGCCGAGCTTCGCCACCTTCGACGGCACGACGCCCAGGAGCGGGCGCTCGAGGGCGGTGCGCACGTCGTCGCCGTCGCGGATGCGGCGGTCGAGCGCGGTCAGCACGATCGCGACTCCGACGCCGATCACGGCGCCCGCGAGCAGACCGAGGATCAGCAGGACGATCGGGCCTCCCGTGACGGGGATGAGCGGCGGGATCGCCTGGCTGAGCACCTCGAGCTGGATGACCGGGACGGGCTGAGCGGTGACCGCCGGCGTCTCGGTGCCCTGCACGGAGGCGTCGAGCTGCGCCGCGAGGGCGTTCGCGATCACCGCCGCCTGCTCGGCGTTCGGGTCGGTCGCCGCGATGGTGATCACGACGGACTCCAGCTCCGAGGTGACCTCGACGCGCGACGCGAGGTCCTCGATCGTCTCGTCGAGCCCGAGGCTGTCGATCACGCCCTGCAGGACCGTGTCGGAGGTGCCCAGGGCGACGAAGGTGACCGTCGCCTGCGCCGCGGCGCTGTTCGCGGCCACCCGGTCACTGGTCGAGAGCGCGCCCGTGGTCGAGACCGCCACGTAGACGCGGGCCTCGGCCCGGTACTGAGGGAGCACGACCGCGTTGACGATGAGGGCGCCGATGATCCCGATGAGCGTGAAGGCGACGATCACGATCCACCTCCGCCAGATGCCGGCGACAAGTCCGTTCAAGGTCATGATTCTGGTGTCCCTTTCGTGATCGGCACCGTGGGTACTCGGGAGCCGACTCTAGCGTCGTGATGTTTCAGCCGGGTTCCGCGGCTCATCGGAGAAGGTGCAGCGGGAGGCGGTGGATCAGAGATTCGCCTGCAGGAAGGCGAGGATCGCCTTCTTGTTGTTGGGCGTGTTGTTCTGCAGACCGTGGTGCTGCTCGCCGTCGATGCCGACCTCGGCCGCCACTCCGACGCCCTGGAGCGCCGCCTGCATCGCCTCGGCCTGCTCGACGGGGACGAGCTCGTCCTCGGACGTGAGCCAGATCTGGGGTGCATCGCTCGCGTCGACCGCGGTGATGGGCGACGCGGGGACCGCCTGGGGGCAGGACTCGCTGACGGACTCGCAGCCCAGGTACGAGACGATCTGCTGCTCCGCCTCGGGAGCGGGATCGCCGAGCGAGAGGCCCGACTCGGTCATGTCGGCCACCGCCGAGAAGGCGACGACCGCCTTGACCCGGGAGCCCTCGGTCAGCGGGCCCTCGCCCGCGGTGCCGAGGGACGCGGCGATGATGGCGCCGGCCGAGCTGCCCATCGCTCCGATGCGGGCGGGGTCGATGCCGAAGCGCTCGACCTGCTCCGGGTCGCGCAGCCACTCCACGGCCGCCTGCGCGTCCTCGATCTGCCCCGGGTAGAGGCTCTCGGGCAGGAGGCGGTAGTCGATCGTGAACGACGCGTAGCCGCGCTGCGCGTAGTAGGCGCAGAGCTCGGACATGCCGCCCTCGTTCCGGGCGCCCTCGACGAAGCCGCCGCCGTGCATCAGCAGCAGGGCCGGGAGCGGACCGGTCTCGCCGGTCGGGAGGCAGGCGTCCGCCTTCAGCGACGTGCCGTCGATCGAGCGGTACTCGATGGCCTTCTCGGTCGTGTAGCCGGCGGGGGTGGAGACCGGGCCGGGACTCGCCGTGCAGCCCGCCAGCGTCGCGGCGGCGGCCAGGGCCATCGCCAGGAGTCCGGCTCTGCGGTACGTGGTTGCCTTCGTCACTCTTCGGTGTCCGCCTTCGTGGATCGGGGGGAGGGAGGTGTGCGGGAGCCGATGTCCGGCGTGCTCACGGAATCGGTCGCGCGGGCTTCGGGGCTGACGGCGGGGGTGCCCTGGCGCGGCTTGCGCTTGGCTCCGGGGCCGCCGAGGATCGCGGGCGGCACGTAGATCCAGCGGATCTTCGAGAGGTACCGCGTCACGAAGAGGGAGATCACGACGGCCAGGACCAGCACGACGAGCAGGAGGGGCACTTCGAGCCCGGCGAGCCGCGAGCGGTCCTCGGGGAGGGCGAAGCGGAGGAACGTGATGCTCGCCACGATCACGTAGAGGTGCAGCAGGTAGATGTGCAGGCTCCGCTCGCCGCACGTGGTGACGAAGTGGAGGAACCGCACTCGGGACAGCGAACGGGACACCAGGATGCCCATCGCGACGGCCGCCATCTGCGCCGCGAGCACCAGGAACGGCACCCAGCGGACGGGGAAGACGAACAGCACGACGCTGAGGGCGAGGAAGACCGGCGTCACGATGAGGTAGGCCTTCGCGCCCTTCTGCTCGACGAAGTCGATGATCTTCTTCGAGTAGAGGGTCCCGACGAGGAAGAAGACGAACAGGGCGCCGATGCGGTTCCAGCCGACGTTGGTCGTGTTGATCAGTCCGGTGGTGAACAGCGTGCCGAGGATCGCCGCGAAGGCGACCTGCACCCGGTGATCGACCTTACGCAGGAGCCAGGCCCCGAGAGTGAACAGGAAGAGGCCGTAGATGAACCAGTAGCTGCTGCTGGGCCAGAAGAAGAGGAGGAGGAGGTTGAGCGGATCCGTCGCCGGCAGCTCGCCCAGTCCGCCGTTGGCGAGCGGGACGACCAGGTAGAAGACCATGCGCAGCACGGACCAGACGACGTAGAGCCAGAGCAGCGGGTAGAGCCTCCGGCGCCAGAGGTCGCGGAAGGACCACGTGGGGATCCGGCTCCCGAAGAGCCCCGAGACCAGGAAGAAGACCGGCATCGGGAAGAGCTCGAAGACGACCTTGATCCGCCCGAGCGTGTTCTCCACGCCGATATCGCCCAGGTAGAGCGAAGTGTGGTAGTACACGACCAACAAGATCGCTGCGCCCTTGGCGAAGTCGACCCATTCGCGCCGAGCATTGGCCGGCGCCTTCATCATCTTGACCATCTCCACCCCCCTTTGCACTTCTCGGACCACCCTCGGATCCAGCCGCTCCGCAGGACCGGGCAGGGCCCGGCACGCGTCGCAGCCCGGCCAGCCTACGGGAGGCGCGACACTCACACCTACTTGGAAGGATTCGGGGGGACACGTGGTACCGCTCCCGCCGAGCCTCCGGCGGCGTCCCCCTTCGTGAGGACACCGCCGGTCGGTCAGCGTCGGGCGCGTCCCGCGTCCATCGCCCGCCGGTAGAGCGCGGGGACTCTCCAGGCGAGGGCGAAGAGCACGGCGCGCTTCGCATCGCGGCGTCCGGCGAGCGCGATCAGGTGCCGGAGGGAGGCCTCGCCGTGCGTCTCGCGCCAGAGTCGGTCCGCTTCGCCGGCCTCGTGAGCCCCGGACGTGGCGTCCTTGAAGCGGGACAGCAGGTTGAACCGCGCCTGGTAGTACGAGAACTCCGGCGAGCGCGTGAGGCGGGGGTCCAGGCCCTCGGCCGTCGTCTCGACGACCCGGGCGAGCGCCGCCAGCGAGTCGGCGCGCTTCGCACCCGACCGGATGATCGACCCCGAGCGGAGGTGGTACTCGTACACCCGGTCCGGGATGACGGCGACCTCGTCGGCCGCCGCGAGGAGCTGGGCCACCTGGGCCTGGTCGGAGTGCTGCCGGATCCTCGTGAAGTCGATGCCGTCGAACAGGGTCCGTCGGAACAGCTTGTTCCAGAGGTGCCCGGTCAGCTCGCCCACGAGGAGCGCGTCGAACGCGCCCCGGCCGCTCAGCGCCACGGGTCCGCGGAGGCCCCCGATGGGGGTCGTGCCTCCCGGCTCGACCGTGACGGCGCCTCCCACGACCACGTCGGCCCTCGTCGACAGCGCCGCGGCCAGCAGGACCTCGACGGCGTCGTCCGGCCAGACGTCGTCGGCGTCGACCATCCAGATCCACTCGCCGCGGGCCTCGCCGACGCCGCGCTCGCGTGCGGCCGCGACTCCGGCGTTGACCTCCTGGGTCAGCGGGCGCACGCGCTCGTCGCGCTCGGCTGCGGCTCGGGCGATCTCGCCCGTCCGGTCCGTGGAGGCGTCGTCGACGACCAGGATCTCGATCCGGTCGTGCGTCTGCCGGAGCAGCCGCTCCAGCGCCGAGGCGAGGTGCTCCTCCTCCTGGTGGCAGGGCAGCACGATCGAGACGAGCGTCTCGGCGGAGGTCACGGCTGCGCCATCACTCGCGCGAGCACGATCTCGAGCGCGCGTCCGCTGGACTCGAGCGAGAAGCGGTCGAGCCAGCGCTCGACGCCGGTGACCTCGAGCTCGCTCGCCCGGAGGAGGGCGTCGGCGAGGTCGGAGGCGGAGGCCGTCAGCGACAGCTCACCGGTGAGACCGGGGACGATCGCGTCGGCGACGCCGAGGGCGCCCGAGACGGCGACGGACGGCACTCCGGCGGCCGCGGCCTCCACGAGCACGTTGCCGAAGCCCTCGCGCAGCGACGGGAGCAGCACGACGGCGTTCTCGTCGAAGTGGGTGAACCAGTCCTCGACCCAGCCCATGTCCTCGAAGACGACCTTCCGCTGGGTCGCCTCGGAGCGCATGCTGTCGAGCAGCGGCCCGCCGCCGAACGAGACGACGCGCACGTCGACGCCGCGGCGGCCGAGCTCCTCGGCCGCGCGGATCGCCAGCTCGGGCCGCTTCTGCACGACGAGGCGGCAGGGCAGCACGATCTGCAGGCCGTTCGCCGCGCCGGGCACGCGGTGCACGCGCTGCGTGAGGTCGACCTTGGCGGTCGCGGGGTTCGGCACCACGGTGCAGCGCTCGCCCGAGACGCCGAAACCGGCGACGAGCTCGCCCGCCACGGGATGCGAGATCGCGATGACGTGGTCGGCGCGGCGGTACAGCGTCTTCGCGAGACCCAGCTGCACCTTCTGCACCTTCGAGAACCCGGGGATCCCCAGCGAGACGAGGTTGCGCTCGCTGACGATCGTCTTCGGCCGGTAGCGCTTCGGAGTGGTCTCGGCCGCAGCCAGGAGCACGATGTTCGGGTAGCCCTGCAGGCCGATGGCGACGTCGGGGGTGCGGCGCTGGAAGAGCTCCTTGAGCATCTTCGCCTTGCCCACGTGACCGGTGCCGTTGCCGATGCGGTGCAGGACGGCGCCCTCGGGGAGGTACTCGTCCGTGGCCTTCGAGGAGGTCGTGACGACGTCGACGTGGTAGCCCTGGTCGAGCAGCCACTGCATCCAGGTGCGGGCGACGAACTCGGCCCCGCCGCCGTGCAGCGAGGTCACGACGAACATGATCCGGTTCGGACGGGTGGACGGTGCTGTCGTGCTCACTTGACGACCTCCGAGTCGAGTCCCTGGGTGTTCAGCGCCGAGAGCCGGGTGACCTCGGGCAGCGCCGCGGCGATGGTCGCGCGCAGTCCGCCTCCGTCCGGTCCGGTGAGGATCCGGTCGAGCACGGGGAGGACCGCGTCCGCGAAGCCCGGGACGGGCTCGACGCAGAGCTCGGGCAGGCCGATGAGGCGCATGATGCCCTCGACCTTGCCCTGGGTGGCCAGCGTGATCGCGGGCACTCCGAGCGAGAGCGACATGATCGCCAGGTGCATGCGGCCGGTGACGACCAGCAGCGCGTCCTCGGCGAGGCCGCGGATCTCGGCGGGGAACAGCACGCGGTCGACGACGGTGACGCCCTCGGTCCCGACGCGCTCGGCCACCGCGCGCACGGCGACCTTGTCGTCGCCGATCGGACGGGACACGTGCGGCAGGAGGACGACGTGGACGCCGGCGGCGCGCAGCCGGGCCACGATCCGCTCGTACTCGGGGACCTGGTCGACGGACTTGGCGACGAGCGCGCTGGCGTTCACCAGGGCGTAGGGGACGCCGACGGGCAGGTCGAGCGCGTCGCGGGCGCTGCGGTCCCGCGTCCGGGCCGAGAACACGATGTCCGTGACCTCGACGACGCCCTTCGCGCGGTCGCCACGGGCGCGCTCGGCCGAGACCGGGTCGCGCAGCATCGGGACGGCACCGGCGCGCGACGCGGCGGCGAGGCTCCGCTTGGCGGCCAGGCGGGCGCTGCCGTTCCAGCTGAAGCCGAGGATGCGCGTCGGCACCCCGGCCTCGGCGGCCAGCTGCGCGAGGAGGGAGCGGCGGACGGATCCGCGGAGGCTGTACTTGCCGTCCATCATGTCGGCGCCGATCACGGAGAACGTGCTCGCGCGGCGCACCAGCTCGGCGAAGCGGCGGAGGTCCGCTGCGTGGTCCTCCCCCACTCCGTAGACGAGGTGCGGCAGGACGACGACCTCGACGCGGTCGGCCTGGTCGGCGGGGACGACGACATCACCGGCGAAGCGCTCGATGATGACGACCGGGCCGGAGGTGTTCTCGAGGAACGCCTCGAGCATGGCCTGGTCGCCGATGTTGCCGCTGCCCGGCGCGGCCAGCAGCAGGTGCGCGGAGGGGGCGGCGGGGAGCGACGACACGGCGGCCCGGAAGACCTTCGCGTCGCGCTTCGCGGGAAGGAGCGTGGTCGTGACGAAGTCCTTCTTCCAGGACTTCACGACGCCGAGCTTGAGTTTCATCGGTCTCTTTCACTAGGGGTAGCGGCGGGGTCCGACTCGAGGGTCGGCTCGTCGGTGGGGACCGGAGCGGCGGCGGCCTTCGGCGCGCGCTTGAGGTGGCGGCGGGCATCGGCGAGCCCGAGGATCTGGCGGCGGAACGCGGGCAGGACGAGCATCCACAGGCCCACGCCCACGAGCACGGCGGCCACGCCGACGGCGAGGCGGAGGATCGGCACGTCGGCCGGGAGCGCGATCGTCGCGAAGAACGCGCCGACCGTGATGCTGCCGAACACGACGAGGCTGCGCAGTCCGTTGAGGAACATCTCGCCGACGGGGGCGTCGGAGGTGCGGCCGATCCACAGCAGCGCGATCGGCCAGGTCAGGGCGAGGGACGCGGCGTACGCGACGGCCACTCCGGTCACGCCCCAGTTCGAGCCGACCAGGATCAGGACGACCATCAGCGGGCGGGTGCAGAGGCTGTACCAGACGCTCTGACGGACGAGGTTCTTCGCCAGGAACACCCACCACGAGCAGTAGGCGGTGGCCTGGAAGAAGCCGGCGACGAGCAGGATCTGGAAGATCGGCACCGAGGCGAGCCAGCGCTCGCCGAGCAGGATCCGGATGACCGAGTCGGCCTGGGATCCCAGCACCGCGAGCACGAGGCCCATGACCGTCAGCATCGCCGACTGGCCGAACAGGATGAAGGTGCGGAAGCGCTCCTTCTCGTCCTGCAGGCGCGAGAGCACCGGCAGGGCGACCCGCTGCGCCGGCGCGTTCAGCTGCTGCAGCGGCAGCATCATCAGCTGGAACGCGCGGTTGTAGAGACCGAGGTCGACCGGGCCGAACCGGGCGCCGATGATGACCGAGTCGACGTTCTTGCTGACGTAGGTCAGCGCCTGCGTCGCGAAGACGCCGCCGCCGTAGCGGAGGAACGCCTTCATCGGCTCGCCGCGGCGGTAGCGGCCGGGGAGCCAGCCCGTGATCGCGATCAGGACGATCACTCCCACCAGCGGCTGCACCACCTGGGACGCGGCGAGCGCCCAGTAGCCCGCTCCGGACAGGGCGAGGATCACGCCGAGCGCGAGTCCGATGACCTGGCCCGCGATGTCGACCGCGGTCAGCTTCACGAAGCGGAGGTGGCGGGCGAGGTCCGCGCGGAACTGCGTCGCGACTCCGTTGAGGAGGAACGTCGACGAGAGCGCGACGGTCAGCAGCTGGAGCCGCGGGTCGCCGTACAGCGCGGCCACCGGCCACGACGCCGCGATCACCAGGAGCGTGAGCACGAGGCCGATCGCGGAGTTGATCCAGAAGAGGTTGCTCTTCTGCCCGCGGCTGATCTCCTTCGCCTGGATCGCCGCGGAGGAGAGCCCGAAGTCGCGGAAGATCTCGCCGATGCCGATGATGGCCGTGACCATGGCGATCAGACCGTAGTCGGCCGGCGCGAGCAGGCGCGCCAGGATGACGATGCTCCCGAGCTGGATGACGATCCGGACGGCCTGGCCGCCGATCGTGACTGCGGCGCCGCGGGTCGCCGATCGACCGAGACTGCCGGGGGCCTGGGGCGCTGCGCTCATCGCTTCGACTTCTTCTTCCTGATGACGGCGTCCTGGTACGCCTGCTTGAGCTGGAGTCCGAGCCGGTCCCAGTCGCGTCCCGCGAGGGCCGGGGTGCCGGTGCGGGGTCGGGCGCGGAGGTCGGCGATCGTCGCCGTGATCGTCTCCGGGGTCAGCTCGCCGTCGTACTCGATGACCCAGTCGCTGCCCACCTCCTCGGCCAGGACGGAGTTGGCGGGCGTCCTCGGGACGAGGACGGGCCGGGCGAGCGAGAGGGCGACCAGGATCGACCCGGAGTTGTGCATCTCGCGGTACGGCAGCACCACGAGCTCGGCCAGGGCGATCTCGGCGACCATCTCGTCGTCGTCGACCCGGCGGAGGGTCGCCGAGACCCGGTCGTCGCGCGCGGCGCGCTCCTCCACGAGCTCGCGCTGGCCGGCGCTGGGGCTGCCCACGACGTGCAGGGAGAGCGTCGGGTCCTCGACCCCGCGGAAGACGTCGATGAACTCGACGACGCCCTTGTAGGGGCGGATGATGCCGAAGTACAGCAGGCGGCCCTGCTCGGACGGCGGCTGCGGGTGGCGGGCGAACTGGTCGCGGTAGTGCCCGTGCAGGATCGTGACGGCCGGGACTCCGGCGGGGGTGACCGTGGTGGGGTTCAGCCGGACGAAGAGGTCGGTCGCCTTGTCGATGCGCCGCAGCGAGCGCCGCTCCGCCACGGGACCCTTCTCGTGCGGCTCGGCGTTGTGCACCGTGCGCACGAGCGGGATCCGCTGCAGGGCGAGGCGGACCAGCAGGACGTCCAGGGCCCGGCGCCGCAGGAACCGGTGGCTACGGCTGCGGCCGCGGATCATGAGCTCGGGCCAGTGCACGTGCAGCACGTCGTAGCGGGCGGTCAGGGCGCTGCGCCACGAGAAGAAGAGGAGCTCGACCCCGGGCGCGAGCCCGTCGACGATCGAGTCGACGTACTGGGTCGTGTCGTCCGGCGGCGCGAGCGACTGCTGGACGACGAGGTTCGCGGCGCCGTCGCGCCCGGCCGTCATCGTCCGCTCCTGGCGGTGACCGGGGCGTCGAAGATGCGGGCACCGCGCGGCTGGCGGCGCATCCGGATCCCCTTGGAGAACTCCGGCACGTGGACGGGGTTCAGGCAGATGATCACGAGGAAGCCCAGGAGGAGGTGGCTCGGGCGCACCGCGTCGATCGCGTTGTAGCCGGCGAGGCAGATGAGGAAGCCGAGCAGGGCCGTCGCGGGCGCGACGTCCTTCTTCGAGAGGGCGCTCGCGGCGAGGGCGCCGACGAAGATCAGGAAGAAGATCACTCCGGGGATCCCGACGCTGATCAGCAGCTGCAGGAACGAGTTCTCGATCACGACCTCCGAGAAGAGGCGGCCGGTGATGCCGGAGGTGCCCGCGCCGGAGCCGAGCCAGTTCGAGAAGTCCGCAGCCTGCAGAGCGACCGTGATGCCCTCGTCGCGGGCGTCGGCCGAGATCGCGGCGTCGAGGTTGTTGTTGCGGGCGGTGACGGGCTCGAAGTTGAGCACTCCGACCGCCGCGATGATGCCGGCGACGGCGATGGAGCCGGGCCGCGAGAGCGACCGGTTCGGGTTCATGAAGGCCACCGCGACCAGGGTCACGGCGATCGCGATGCCGACCGCCGCCATGGGGCCGCGCGAGACGGTGCCGACGACTCCGGCCGCGGCGATGATCGCGCAGATGAGGTCGGAGCGGCGCGAGCCCTGCAGCCAGGCGCCGAAGCCGAGGGCGGCGCCGACGGTGAAGAACGTGCCGGCGAGCAGCGGGTGGCCGAAGGTCGCCTCGGCCCGGTACAGCGACCAGTGCTGGACCGTCTCGCGGCCGAGGATCTCGTAGACGGTGCCGTACAGCGGGGAGCCCTGCAGGACGAGCTCGATGCAGGCGTAGAAGCCGAAGACCGCGGCGAGGATCACCCAGGTCTTGCGCAGCAGCACGGCTTCGCGCTGGGCGTCGAACACGAACAGCGGGAGCATCAGGCAGATCGTGATGCTGATCATCCACGAGATCCCGGCCGAGGCGTACTCGGAGCGGAGCGACACGACGGCCGACCAGGCGAGGAGCGCGAACCCGCTCAGGATCGCGATCGCGCGGGGCGCGGTCAGCACCAGCTCGCTCGTCCACTCCCTGATGGGGGCCCGCCACAGCTCGGGAGAGAGGGCGCGGCGCGCGACCCAGACGACGAGCACGACCGCCCAGAGCGTCACGCGGAAGGTGAAGCCCGACGGGGTGAGGGGCGAGGGGACGATCGCGAAGAGGGCCAGCGCGAGCGCGGGGAGCCAGTGCGCGGGCACCCGGAGCACGACGACCGCTCCGGCGATCCCGCCGGCGGCGAGCACGACGAGGCTGGCGCTCCCGGTCATGGAGCGCGTGGTCATGACGTAGAGCAGGCCGGCCACCACGATGGTGGCGAACGAGAAGACACCGGCGACGACGAGCCGACGGGGCAGGAGATCGATCACGGTCGTGGATCCTTCTGGAGTCGGAGCGGGAGGAGGGGGCGCGGGCGGTGCGGAGGCCGGCGGTGCGATCGGAGGCGGGGTGGAGCGGGGACCCCGGCCGTCACCGGACGGCGCAGAGGATCGGGGAGCCGAGGACGAAGGAGCGCATCTCCTCGACGTAACGACTGTAGGGGCGGGACCGGGCGATCCGACCCACTTCCTCCGCTCGGGCTCGCAGACCGGCCGGATCGGCCAGCAGTCGCGAGGCCGTCTCGGCGAGCTCCTCGGGCCGTCCCGGGGGGACGACCGCCACCGCGAGGTGCTCGTAGCCGCGGATCCCCGCGACGTCCGACGCGATGACCGGGGTGCCGCGCGTGGCCGCCGAGGCGAGGCGCACGTGCCCGGTGCTCTTGCGCGTGTCCTTCAGAGCGAGGACGTAGAGCTCGCTGGAGGAGAGGAGTCGGTCGTGCTCCTCGCGGGGCACCTCGACCAGCACCGTGCTGCCGGGGGTCGCCGCTCGCCGCGCACGCACGGCGTCGCGGTGATCGCACACCGCGGTGAGGGGGACGCCCTGCTCGCCGAGGCCGGCGAAGAACGTCTCCCAGTCGCAGGAGTTGCGCCCGGACGCCATCGCACCGCTGCGAGCGGTCGGCTCGGCGGGCGGGACGCGGTCGTCGAACCAGTAGAACGGCACGTGCACGATGCGCTCGGGCGGGATGCGGAAGCGCTCGGCGTACTCCTCCCGCTCCCACTCGGTCATGACCTGGATCCGCGCGACCGCGCGGCCCAGCAGGAGCCGGTAGAGGCGGACGGCCGCGGCGCCCTTGAGCCCGGGGCGGACCGTGCTCGGCATGAACTCGGTGAGGACGAGCCGGCGGCGGCCGGTGAGGGCCAGGAAGCCCGCGAGCACGACCACACCGCCGATCCGACGGGTCCCCTGGGACGTCAGCACGAGGTCGTAGTCACGGCTGCGCAGGCACATCCGCAGCGTGGTCCGCCATCGACGGAGCGCGCTCGTGTTCGTGCCTGCCACGTCCGCGCCCACGACCCGTCCGTACCAGGTGTCACTCAGGATCCGAAGGGGTGCCGGTTCCGCCATCGATCAGGCCGGGCCTTCCCGCAGCCAGCGCTGGAAGGTCGTGAGCATGTCGGCGTTGGTGAAGGAGGGGACCGTGTGGCCGTTCTCCCTGCCCTCGCCGGAGTGGGCGACGATGGTCGCCTCCTTCGCGAGGGGCAGCGCCCGGCGGTAGAAGCGCCCGCCGTGCAGCTCGAGGGGCACGAGCTCGTCCTCGGAGGAGCCGGTGACGCGCAGTCGCGCACCCGCCCAGGCGGACTCGGGCAGGCGGAGGGGGTTGGCGGCTCAGAGGGCCGCGGGGTCGTTGCCGTAGATCGGCAGGACGCGCGAGGGATCCCGGCGGCCCAGGTCCTCCATGTCGTACGAGCCGCTCGCGTGGTACGCCCCGCGGATCGCGGGCACCATGCGCTTGCCGTACGCCCAGGCGAGCAGCGTGCCGCCGCCGGAGTTGGAGCGGAGCAGGCTGGCCGAGACCGTCCACACCGACGACACCCACGCCGCCGCCTTCGTCTGAGCGGCGAGCGCGACCGGGTTCGTGTAGAGCGAGCCGCCGTAGTTGGGGCAGATCGAGACGAGGCCCTGGTCGACGGCCTGATCGGCCGAGTACTGGTACGCACCGGACAGGGCCGCGTAGTTGCTCCCGCTCGCGTGGTAGTACCAGATCATCGAGACCGAGGACCCCGGCTTCGCCGAGTGCGGCACGAACAGCCGGGCGCGATCGCCCGAGATGACGACGTCGATGACCTCGTACTTCTTCTTGCCCACCCGCGAGACCACGGTGTCCGTGCGCGAGATCTCGCCGGGCAGTCGGGGGATCACCGAGTAGTTCGGTGCGGCGGAGGCCGGCGACGCGACGACGAGGGTCGCTCCCACTCCTGCGGCGGCGGCCGACGACAGCAGCAGCGCTCGTCGGGAGATCCGGGGGGACTGGGGTCGGGTCATGGCGGAGTCCTTCACAGGCGGTCGAGGTGTGGCGCGGGGCGCAACGATCCGAGCCGCCCCGAGGCTCTGCGAGATCACCCGCCCGCCGATCCTACGTGGCGGGCCGTCGCCGTGCACGGCCGAGGGGGCCGGGGGCACCTCAGCCCCGGGCCCGGCGGGGGACGAGGCCGCCGACGAGCGACGTCAGCCGCCGCCACCGCGAGCGGGGGTTCGGCACCGGGGTCTGCAGCACGAAGCGCGGCCGCTCGGCCGCCGCGACCACCCGCCGGCTCGCCGCGCGCTCGAGGATCTCGCGGGACAGCTCGCCCGCCTCCGCGTGCACCGCGAGGCCCGACTCCGCCAGTCGCGCCGCGATCTGGACCTGGTGGTCGTCGACGTGCTCGCCGTGCGCGAGACGGCGCGGGACGAGGATCGGGACGCGGCCCTGCTCGATGGCGCTGAGCGCGGTGCCCACTCCCCCGTGCGCGATCACGACATCGGCCTCGGCCATCGCCGCCACGAGCTCGCCGTGCGGCACCGAGGGCCGCCCTTGGATGCCGAGGCCGGAGACGTCCGTCATGCCCGTCTGCCAGAGCACCTCGACGCCGTCGAGCAGAGGCACCACGGCCTCGAAGAAGCGCGAGAAGGGGTACCCGTCCTGCGTCCCGACCGAGACGACGGCACGGCGGACGGGCTGCGGCGGCACGTCCTCGACGTGGTAGTTCTCGAAGATCGCCCCGCCGAAGCGCCAGCGCGCATCGGCCCAGGAGCGGTACTGCGTGTAGGTCGCGACGCCGGCGAGCCTGGCGAGGATCCGGCCCGAGAACGAGGGGCCGTCGACCCTCGCGGCGCTCTCGATGTAGTGCGCGGGGATCCCCCGCAGCACCGCGAGCGGGAGGATCGAGAGCGCGGGGCTCGCTCCAGTGCTGAAGACGGCGTCGAACCGGCGGCCGCGCAGGATGCGCCAGCCGAGGAGGACGTTGCGCAGCAGCGGGACGACCGCGCGCGGCGGCGCCTCGTGGAGTGCCACGACCTCGCGCCCCGCCAGGAGGCTGCGGCTCAGTCCGCCCTCGGGAGTCGCCCAGAACTGCTCCTCGACCGGGATCCGGAGCTGCTCGGCCAGTGTGTGCAACTCGGACAGGTGGCCGCCGCCGGAGCAGACGAACAGATACGACGCCACGGCGTTCCTTTGCTTCCGGTCGGGGGGAGCCGATGGTGAGGGGGCGGTCACCACAGGGTTCACGAGCAACCTGCGTAGTGCGAGACGGATCGGAGCCTAGCAGGACTGCATCCACACCCGAACTGGGGACTCCGGCGGGCCCCTTCGCCGCTCTCGTCCCACGTCCTCACCCGATGGTCAAGGACGGGCGCACGACCCGACGGAGTCGTAGCGTCGGACTCCCGCGCCCGATCCGTGGACGCGACGAGAGAGGCCACTGATGAGCGAGAACGAGCAGGACCAGCCGGTCATGGACGGCAGCGACGACGCGACCAACGACGAGAAGCTCAGCGGCCTCGTCGAGCAGGTCGACCACGACCACGGAGCCGAGGGCGCCGGAGCGATGGCCGACGCGCTGCGCGACCGCGCCGACGAGACGGACACCGAGATCGTCGAAGAGAAGGAGTGACGCGCGGTCGCGTCGATCCTGTCGCGTGACTCCGATCGACGCGACCCCCCTCAGCGCGGCAGGGCCGCTCGGGCGCCGCGGAGGAAGACGGCGGTCATGATCGCGCGGGTGCGCGCAGGCGAGGCGTCGAGCGGGCCGAGGAGGTCCTCGATCCGCTCGAGGCGGTCGTAGAGGGTCTGCCGCCCGATGCCGAGAGCCGCCGCGGTGGCGGTCTTCCCGCCCCAGAGGGACGCGTAGGTCTCGAGCGTCGGCAGCAGGTCCGGCCGGTGCGCCAGGAGGGGCCCGAGCAGGTCCTCGACGAAGTCGTCGGCCTCGTGCGCCTCGCGCAGGGCGCTGGCGAAGCGCTCGAGCCGGTGCTGGCGGGCGTCGATCACGCCCCCGGGCCGGGCCCACTCGCGCACTCCCCGCACCTCGGCCAGCTCCCGCTGGAGCGAGCGCTGGTCGCCGATGCCGCTCCCGACGCACACCTGGCCGGCTCGCATCCCCGCCGCCCTGACGAGCAGCTCGGCACGCGCCCGCTCCATGGCCGCCGTCGTCGAGAAGGCGAGCACCGCGAGGACCTCCGTGCCGACCACGCTGAGCACCGGCTCCGACTCGCCCACCGCGCGCAGGGCGCCGCGCACCTGCCGCAGCACCCGCTCGTCGTGCTCCACCTCGGCCGAGACCCCGAGGTAGCGCTCGCGCCCGCCCGCACCGAGCCGCTCGAGGAACGCGTCGACCTGCAGATCCAGCGTGCTGGGCGGCTGCGGAGCGCTGAGCACCGCGACGAGCTGCGCCGCGAGCCGCTCGTCGACCGACGGCGGCCGGTTCCGGAGGACCGCGATCGCGAGCACGTCGGGCGCCCGGTCCAGGGCCACCGCGACCGAGTGCACGTCGGCGTCGACGTGCGCGCGGAGGTACAGCGTGCCGAGCAGGGAGTCGCCGGCGTGCAGCACTCCCGAGAAGGCACCCGCGGTCCTGGCCGTGTCGATGCCGCCCCCGGGATCCGCCCGACCGATCGGCTCGCCGGTCGCGGAGACGAGGGAGGCGCTCGCGCCCGTCTCGGAGGCGACGACCTGCAGCAGCTCCTCCACCGTGGCCTCCGCGGCCGCCGCCTCGCCGAGGCGACCGGACAGTCTGTCCGCCAGCCGCAGACTCCGGAACTTCTGCTCGGTGAGCCGGGTGTTGATGCTCTCGCACACCTGCACGAACGGCACCCGCTTCGCAAGCGAGAGCACGGGGAGCCCGAGCCGGTCGGCGGCCGCCACGAGTGGGGCGGGCACCTCGGGCAGCCGCGGCGAGAGCTCGACGGCCAGGGCGCCGACTCCGGCCGCGACCAGGGATTCCACGTAGCGGCGGCACTCGGCCGGGTCCTGGTCGGACGCCAGGTGCACGCCCTCCATCAGCAGCAGCTCGCCGCCCAGGAGGAGCGGTCCGACGTCGAGCTGCTCGCTCGCGTGCGCCCAGCGGATCATCGCGCGCAGCGCCGGGTCGCCTCCGGCCACGACGACGGGGAGGGCGGCGGACAGCAGGGGGTCGCGGAGGGCGTCCAGGAGCAGGTGGGCCATACAGAACGTCCTCTCGCGTCACGGCGAATTTACACGGGGGCGCGTCGCGCGAAACTGGTCCGGAGCAGAGTGGCCTCACCGCCGGTCGAGGACCTCCCGCACCACGTCCGCCCGGCGCCCCCGCACCTCCCCCTCCGCTCCCCACCTCACTCCGAGAGGATCCGCCATGAGCACCGACGCCCTGCACGGCACCGCCGATTCCGAGGAGGCGCTCGCGCCCCTCCCCGACTCCCGTCGCACCGCCCGGCTCGACGGCCAGTTCTGGATCTGGGCCGGCGCCAACATCGCCCCGATCAACTGGGTCCTCGGCGCCCTCGGCGTGAACATGGGCCTGGGCCTCTGGGACACGGTCACCGTCCTGGTGCTGGGCAACGTGGTCGGCATGGCCGTCTTCGGCTTCTTCGTGCTGCTGGGGCAGCGCACCGGAGCGACGGGCATGCTGATCGGCCGGGCCGTCTTCGGGCGCCGCGGCAACTACGCTCCCGCGGCGGTGCAGGCGGTCGTGGTGATCGGATGGTGCGCCATCAACACCTGGATCGTGCTCGACCTCGTCATCGCGCTGCTCGGCTCCGTCGGCCTCGTCGATCCGGAGGACTCGAACGTCGGCTGGAAGATCGCCGTCGCGGCGGTGATCATGGCGATCCAGGTCGGGATCTCGTTCCTGGGCTACCGCGCGATCGCCGCGTTCGAGCGCTGGACCGTGCCGCCGACCCTGATCGTCCTCGCGCTGATGTCGGTCGTCGCCTGGTTCTTCCTCGACATCGACTGGTCCTACGACGGCCCGGCCGAGGGCGCCCTCACCGGCGGCGACCGCCTGGCCGCGATGTCGATCGTGATGACCGCGATCGGCATCGGCTGGGGTCTCACCTGGCTCGCCTACGCCGGCGACTACTCCCGCTTCGTCAGCCCGCGCGCCTCGCGGCCGAAGCTGTACTTCGCGAGCGTGCTCGGCCAGTTCATCCCGGTCGTCTGGCTGGGCCTGCTCGGCGCGACCCTCGCGACGAAGAACGGCGGCGTCGATCCGGGCGAGCTCATCGTCGACAACTTCGGCGCCCTCGCGATCCCGGTGCTGCTCCTGGTGGTGCACGGCCCCATCGCGACGAACGTGCTCAACATCTACTCGTTCAGCATGGCGACGCAGGCGCTCGACGTCCGGCTCGGACGCCGCACCCTCAGCCTCATCGTCGGGGTGCTGGCCTTCGCCGCCGCGGTCTTCTTCGTCTTCCAGGACGACCTGGCGACCACGCTCGACGCGTGGCTGGTCGGACTCGTCGGCTGGGTGGCTCCCTGGGGCGCGATCGTGCTCGTGCACTACGCGGTCTTCGAGAAGCGCGTCCGCTCCTTCGGCCACCTCTTCGCCCCGGTCGGCTCGCCGCTGCTCCCGGATGTGCGCTGGCGCGCCCTGCTCTCGTTCGCGATCGGCGCGACGCTGACCTGGATGTTCATGAACGGCTCCGTCCCCGCCCTGCAAGGGCCGGCCTCGACCTCCCTCGGCGGCATCGACGTCTCGTGGCTGGCCGGCGCGGTCTCGGCCGGCGTCGCCTACCTGCTGCTCGGACGCCGCGACGCGGTCGCCTGGGTCGAGAGGCGCGAGGCCCTGGAGCGGGCGCCGCGGGCGGCCGAGCCGGTCCTCGGGTAGCCGGCCCCGTCACTCCGCTCTCCTCCCACCCCCGCCGCACCACCTGCTCCACCGCACCTCGAACCACGAACGGAACCGCCATGCCGCTGCTCATCACCGACGCCTCCGTCATCACCATGGACCCGATCTCGGGCGCCGTGCCGATCACGGCGAGCATCCGGATCGTCGACGACGTGATCGTCGCGATCGGCCCGGGGCTCGTCGCGGAACCGGGCGACGAGGTGATCGACGGCCGCGACCGCCTCGTCACCCCCGGCTTCGTCAACGCCCACACCCACTCGTGGGAGTACCTCTACAAGGGGCGCTACGACAACCTGCCGCTCGAGCTGTGGATGCTGCTCTCGTACCCGATCCTCGGCGACAGCCGCGTCGCACCGGACCTGGTGCGGCTGCGCTCGTCGCTGTTCGCCCTCGAATCGCTGAAGGCCGGCGTCACGACGCTGGTCGACGACGTGCTCGAGAACCCGGACCAGGACGCCGCGCAGCTCGCGGCGGTGTTCGACGCGTACGACGAGATCGGGATCCGGGCGAACATCTCGGGGCACGTGATCAGCAAGCCGTTCTTCGAGACGATGCCGTTCCTCGAGGAGCTGCTGCCGGCGGACGTCCTGGAGTCGGCGCGGGCGGCCTCGCGTCCGACCACCGAGGGGTACCTCGCGTTCAGCCGCGAGGCGTTCGCGACGCAGCACGGGCGCGGCGGCGGCCGGCTGCGCTTCATGGTCGCCCCCTCCGCTCCGCAGCGGGTCGCGCCCGAGCTGCTGGTCGGAGCGACCGAGCTGGCGCTCGAGCACGACGCGGAGTGCCACATCCACGTCCTCGAGACGAAGACCCAGCTCGTCACGGGCGAGGAGTCGTACGGGGGCACCCTCGTCGAGTACATGGAGCGGATCGGGGCGCTCTCGCGGAACACCACGTTCGCGCACGGCATCTGGCTCACCGACTCCGACATGGACCGGGTCGCGGCGGCCGGCACGTCCATCTCGCACAACCCGCTGTCGAACCTCAAGCTCGGCTCGGGCATCGCACCGTGGCGGGCGCTGCACGACGCCGGAGTGAACCTCGGGCTGGGCACCGACGGCTGCTCGAGCAGCGACTCCCCGCGGATGCTCGACGTGATCAAGGCCGCGGCCCTGCTCCACAAGGTCACCGACCCCGACCTCGCGTCGTGGCCGACGGTGGCGGAGGTGCTCACCGCGGGCACGATCGGCGGGGCGCGCAGCGCGGTGCTCGACCACGTCACCGGCAGCATCGAGGTCGGCAAGCAGGCCGACCTCGTGCTGTTCGACCTCGAGACCCTGAACTTCACGCCGCGCCAGCGACTCGAGAACCAGCTCGTCTACTCCGAGAACGGCTCCTCGATCGACACGGTGATCGTGGCCGGCCGGGTCGTGGTGGCGGGCGGCGAGTCGACGACGGTCGACGAGAAGGCGCTGCGGGCGGATCTGGCTGCGCAGCTGGGCGACATCGTCGCGTGGCAGGACTCGCTCGATCGCACCAACGGCGTGCTGACCGCGCCGTTCCACCGCATGTACGAGCGGGCGATGGCGCGCGACGCGTCGATCGACCGGTTCAGCGGGCGGCGCCTGGTCTGACGCTCCGGGCACCTCCGGATCGGCGCGCGGGTCAGTCGGCGAAGATCTCGCCGACGGGCTCGTGCTTCTCGGCCTGGAAGCGGTCCTCGGCGCGGCCGAGCGCCCAGTAGGCCGACAGCGACAGGGCGCGGCGCTCGAGGCCCCAGTCGTCCTGCAGGAGGGCGCGCAGCTCCTTCATCGCGCCGCGCTCGCCGTGTGCGAAGACGTCGAGCACCCCGGACGGCCGCGGTTCGGCGCGGACGGCGGCGACCAGCGCACGGCCGGCGGCGAGCTCGCCGCGGTGCAGCCAGCGGACCTCGACGCCGTCGGGTGCCGCGAGCGGCTGCTCGTCCTCGGCGCCGTGCACCTCGATCAGCGCGAGACCGCGCGCGTGCGCGGGCATCGACTCCAGCGCCGCGGCGATCGCCGGCAGAGCGGAGTCGTCGCCGAGCAGCAGGTGGAACGCCCCCGGCTCGGTACTCGGCGACCACGCGCCGCCCGGGCCGTTGAAGGCGATGCGGTCGCCGGGGACGGCCGACGCGGCCCACGGCCCCGCCACTCCGTCGTCGCCGTGCAGGACGAAGTCGATCGCGAGGCTGCGGTTCGCCGGGTCGACGGAGCGGATCGTGTAGGTCCGGCGCACCGGCAGGTCCTCGGGGGCGAGCGTCGCCCGCAGCGCGTCGAGGTCGTACGGCGGCTCGACGTCGACGCCGGCGCGGGGCAGCAGCAGCTTCACGTACTTGTCGGTGGTGGCGAGCGCCGCAGGATCGGCCTCTGCGGCGAAGGCGTCGAAGCCCGGGCCGCCGAGGTGCACGCGTGCGAGGTGGTCGCCGAACCGCTCGGTCCGCAGCACCGTCAGCACGTGCTGCGTGCGCACGGGGCGCTCGCCGCGGGGACGGGCGGCGGCGGGGCCGGCGGACGGGGAGGCGGATGCGGAGGCGTCGGTCATCCCTCCAGCATGCCCGCCCGCCCGAGGCGTGCTCTAGCGAGCGCCTCGGAACTCCCTGGCACGGCGCAGTGACGGTGCTGCGCCGTAGCCTCTCCTCCGTGCCCGCAGCCTCCGATCGCTCCCTCCCGCGCCGTCCTCTCACGGCGGCGCTGCGCGGGCTCGGTGGCGCACTCGTCCTGGTGCTCGCGCCAGCGGCGTGCGCTCCCGATGCTGCCGATCCGGGCGAGGCTGGAGCGGGCACTCCGGGCACGACCGCGATCGCGACCAGCCCTCCCGCGACGACTCCGGCCGGCGCCCCTGAGGTCGACGCCGCTGCGGTCGACGCCGCCCTCTCCGCCCTCGAAGCCGAGTACGACGCCCGGATCGGGCTCGTCGCGGTCGACTCCGAGGACGAGCGCACCGTCGAGCACCGCGCCGACGAGCGGTTCCGCTTCGCCTCCTCGATCAAGGCCCTGGCCGCGGGCGCGCTGCTCGCCCGCACCGAGCCTTCGGATCTCGAGCGCGTCGTCACCTGGAGCGACGTGGTCGACCACTCCCCCGTCACCGGTCCCGCCACGGCGACGGGCCTGCCGCTCGGCGAGGTGGCCGAGGCCGCGGTCCGTCTGAGCGACAACACGGCGCACAACGTGGTGCTGCAGGAGCTCGGCGGGCCGGCCGGCCTGCAGGAGGCGCTGCGCGCGCTCGGCGACGACGTCACGCGCGTCGACCGGGTCGAGCCCGAGCTGAACCGGGTCTCACCGGAGGGACTCGACACCGGCACCGCGCGGTCGCTCGCCGCCGACCTGCGCACGCTCCTCCTGGGCGACCCCCTCGACTCGGCCGACCGCGCCCAGCTGCGCGACTGGATGAGCGGCAACGCGACGGGCGACGCGCTCGTGCGCGCGAGCGCTCCCGACGGCTGGAGCGTCCTCGACAAGTCCGGCGGCGCGGGCGGCCTCCGGAACGACCTCGCGGTCGTCGAGCGGCCGGGTGCGGCTCCGATCGTGATCGCCGTGCTGACCGAGCGCACCGACCCGACGCTCCCGTACGACGACGCCCTCGTCGCCCGGGCTGCATCCGTCGCACTGGAGGCGCTCCGCTGACGCGGTGGTCCCGGTGCGTCGGAGCCGGTCATGTCAGCCGTCGACGGAGCCGCCGATCTCGATGCCGCCGATCTCGGGAACGATCTCGACCTCCCACCGGCTGTGATCGGTTCCGGGTTCGACGGTGTCGAGGTAGTCGCGCACCTACCGAGCGGCTCTGTCGAGTGAGTCGACCTGGGTCGCGGTCTCGCCGTCGATCCGGAGCTCCCACCCGTGATCCCAGCGGTGGGCAGTGGCTGTGACGGTCATCGGTCCTCCTCGGAGTGCGATTCAACCGCGCTCGACCGGCAAGCCCGAGCCAGGCGCGAGACGCCGCGCGCCTACCCTGAAGCCGTGCCTCCCGCTCTCGCCCCGGCCGCCGGGATCTCCGTCTCGGCCGTCCTCCTCTTCGGACTCCGCCTCCCGCTCGCGGGCTACCTCGTGCTCGGCGCGAGCCTGCTCCTGGCCCTCGTGATCGACCGCGTCCTCGCGGTGGACCTGTCGCTGATCGCTGCCGGGCTCGTGATCGTCAGCACGATCTCGGTCGAGGCGAACCTCGACTACCCGAACATGGCCCTGATGGGCGCCGTGCTGTCGGCGGCCGTCGCCGTGCCCTGGGCGATCGACCGCTACGGCACGAAGAGGCGCATCATCCGCTTCCCGCTGCGCACCGGGCAGAAGTGGACGCCGCTCGAGAAGTCGTACCTGCCCGCCGTGCTGGTGCTCGGCTGGATCCTGCTGCCGTTCTACTTCATCCGCTCCGGCGCGTACCTGAACTGGCCCGCCATCCACGCTCCGGATGAAGTGGCGCGCCTCTTCGTCGGAGTCGGCTTCGTCGGCATCTGGGACGAGCTGTTCTTCATCTGCGTCGTCTTCGCGGTGCTGCGCCGCCACCTGCCGATGTGGTGGGCGAACGTGCTGCAGGCTGTCGTGTTCGTGTCGTTCCTCTGGGAGCTCGGCTACCGCGAGTGGGCTCCGGCGTTCACGATCCCGTTCGCGCTGCTGCAGGGCTGGATCTTCTCGAAGACGAAGTCGCTCACCTACGTGATCTGCGTGCACCTGCTCTTCGACCTCGTGGTCTTCCTGGCCCTGGTGCACGCGCACAACCGCGACTGGCTGCGCTGGTTCGTGTACTGACGCCTCCCTTCCAGGGGCCAGTACGGGCGGAGTGTTACGGCGGACGTCACGCGGTCGACGCGGGGCGGCGGCGATGCTCCATCATCGTCCCCGTGCGCCGACGGCGCCCGCTCCGCACCGTCCCGGAAGGACAGCAGGCATGATCCGCCTCGAGCAGCTCACGAAGGTCTACGGACACGGCGACGCCGCCGTCACCGTGCTCGACCGCCTCGACTTCTCGGTCGCGACCGGCGAGATCTTCGCCGTCGTCGGTCCGAGCGGCGCCGGGAAGAGCACGCTCGCCGCGTGCGTGAACCTCCTCGAGCGCCCCACCTCCGGCTCGGTCGTCGTGAACGGCGACGCGCTCTCGCAGCTGTCCGAGCAGGAGCTGCGCGTCGCGCGCCGCCGCATCGGCACCGTCTTCCAGTCCGACGGCCTCTTCAGCCGCCGCACGGCGGCCCAGAACGTCGCGCTGCCGCTCGAGTACCTCGGAGTGACGCCCGCCGAGACCACGCGCCGCGTCGCCGAGCTGCTCGACCGCGTCGGACTCGCCGAGCGCGCCCGGCACTACCCGCACCAGCTGTCGGGCGGTCAGCGCCAGCGCGTCGGCATCGCCCGGGCCCTGGCCCTGCGCCCCAGCGTGCTGCTCTCGGACGAGGCCACCTCGGGACTCGACCCCGCGTCGACGACCGCGATCACGACCCTCCTCAAGGAGCTGCGCGACGACCTCGGCCTGTCGATCCTCTTCATCACGCACGAGATGGAGACGGTGCGGCAGGTCGCCGACTCGGCCGCCCTGCTCGATCACGGCCGCATCGTGGAGTCGGGGCGCCTCGTCGACCTGCTCCGCGACGCCTCCTCGCCGCTGGGTCTCGCGCTCAACCCGCTGCGCCCGGCCGCGACTCCGGCCCCCGGGCTCACCGAGTGGGTGCTCGGCTACGCGCGCTCCGACGTGCCGGCCGACTGGATCGCCCGCCTGGGCGAGGCGGTCGGGCCGGTGTCGCTCCTGGGCGCCGCCATCGAGACGATCGGCGGCCGGGCCGTCGGCCACGCCACGATCGCGCTCGGACCCGTCGACGAGCGCCGCCTCGTCGACGCCGCCGGAGCGCTGGGCCTGTCGGTCCGCCCGGCCCCCGTCCGCCTCGACTCCGCCCCGCTCGAGCTCACCGAGGAGATCGCCGCATGAGCGTGCACCTCGACAACCGCGTCCCGATCGCCGAGATCCCGGCGCTCGTGCTGCCCGCGCTCGGCGAGACCCTGATCATGGTCGGCATCGTGATGACGATCGTCGTACTCGTCGGGATCCCGCTCGGAGCCGCCGTGCACAACCTCGCGCCCGGCGGGCTGTTCGAGAACCGCGCCGCGCACCAGACGCTGAGCTGGGTGATCAGCATCGGCCGCTCGCTGCCGTTCCTGATCCTGATGGCCTCGATCATGCCGTTCACCCGGCTGATCACCGGGACCAACATCGGCATCGCCGCGGCCGTCGTGCCGATGGCGATCGCGGGCATCGCGTTCTTCACCCGCATCGTCGAGAACGCGCTGCGGAGCGTGCCGATCGCGCTGACCCGCGTGGCCCGCGCCTCCGGAGCGTCGCGACTGCAGGTCATCCGCTCGGCGCAGCTCAGCGAGGCCGTGCCGCAGATCATCGGCGGCCTGACCATCAACACGATCGCGATGATCGAGTACTCGGCCATCGCGGGCACGATCGGAGCCGGCGGCATCGGCTACGTGGCAGTCACCTACGGCTACCAGCGCTTCGACAACACGGTGATGCTCGCGACGATCGTGATCCTGGTCGCCACGGTCGCGCTCGTGCAGCTCACCGGCGACGCCCTCGTGCGCGCCACGACGCCGAGCGCCTCGCGCACCCGGCGGTCCGAGCGCGTCGCCGTCGCGGTCTGAGACCGCTCCCCCCTCTTCTCCCCCACCCCTCGCCCGGCCTCCCCCCGCGGCGTCCCTCTCGCGCGCCCGGAACCCGGCGCGCGCATTCCGGAAGGCCTCTCATGCCCACGCAGAACGACACCCCCGACACCTCCGACACGCTCGGCTTCGAGCTGAAGAAGAAGCGCCGCTGGCCGTGGATCGCCGGAGGCGCGGTCGTCGCGCTCGGCGTCGGCGCGGCGATCGTCGTCCCGATCCTCTCCCCCGCCGTCTCGGCGAACGAGACCGAGGGAGCGACGCTCTACGTCGCGACCGCCGAGGGCAACGCGTCGGAGCAGGCGCTCGTGCAGTTCGTCGCCGACGAGGTCGCGCCGAAGTACGGCATCGAGGTGGAGTTCAAGGGCCTCTCGGACAGCAACACCATCAACCGCGCCGTCAGCGAGGGCGAGGTGGCGGCGACCGTCTACCAGCACAAGCTCTGGCTCGGGCAGGTGCTCGAGTCGAACCCCGACTTCGAGGAGGAGGCCGCGACTCCGGTGTTCCGCTGGGGCTTCGGACTCTGGAGCGACAAGTACGGCGACGTGTCCGAGATCCCCGACGGCGGCACGATCTCGCTCTACTCCGACCCGGCGAACGAGGCCCAGGGCCTCTGGCTGCTGCAGAGCGCGGGGCTGATCGAGCTGAAGCCGGGCACCGAGCCCGGCACGGCGACGCAGGACGACATCGCCTCGAACCCCAAGAACCTGAAGTTCACCCTGCTCGACTTCGCGGCCCAGTCGCGCGCGCTGCCGGACCTCGACGCGGCCGTCGGCTACACCGAGTACTACCTCGCCGCCGACATCCCGATCGAGAAGCAGATCTTCGCGCCGACCGCCCCCGACGACTTCGCCGGGCAGCTCACGATCGGCTCCCGCTACGCCGACACCGAGAACATCCGGAAGCTCGTGCAGGCGTTCCAGGACCCCGCGGTGCAGGAGTTCCTGGCGACCGACGAGACGGTGAAGGGCATCCTGCTGCCGCTCGCGGGCTGACGTCGACGGCCGGCGGCCGGAGTCTCCTCCGGCCGGCGGATTCCGTGATGCGTTCGTTGTGTCAGGACGTCGTGTCGCGACCCTCCGCTCCGCCAGGATCAGCACCAGGGGGCGCATCGCCCCCGGATCCATGGGGAAGCCGGGAGAGCGCACTGCGCCCCGGAGGAAGC
>NZ_LMNR01000001.1:440965-442749 GCF_001423045.1 Rathayibacter sp. Leaf296 | reverse complement strand
CGTGCGTACAGCGCGAGGGGGCCGCACGGCCTCCGTCATCACGACCGCCGCACTGCTGGGAGCGCTTGCGTTCCCGAGCGCGGCGGGGGCCACCGAGATCCTCGAGGCACCCGCCTCCGAGGCGACGCCGACCGCGGTCGCGCCGGTACTCGAGCCCACGCCGACCCCGATCGCCACCAGCGACCCGGAGCCGACGAGCACTCCGGCGCCCACGGGTACGCCGGAACCGACCAGCACGCCCGAGCCGACCAGCGCACCGGTCGCGACTCCGGTCGCCACCGAGACGCCCGTCGCCGTCCCGAGCGCGGCTCCCGTGTCCGCGGCTCCGGAGCTCGCCCTCTCCCGCACGACGTTCGTCGTCGGATCGACCGCCGTCGGCGGACCGGACGCAGGGTGGGGCGACGGCATCGACGTCACCGGCTCCGGCTACACCCCCGGCACCGTCGTCGTGATCTCGCTCATGGACGGCCCGGACGAGGAATCGCGCACCACGGTCGTCGCCTCCGCCACCGGCGAGATCGTGCTGAACGACTGGCTGCCCACGGGCTCGGACGGCTTCAGCACCTACCCGCACCTCCCCCGGGCCGGTGAGCGGATCTCCGTGGTGGCCTCGGGGATCGACGCGGCCGGGGAGCCGATCACGTCGAACACCGTGCCGCTGACGATGACGCGGCCCGCTGCGGGGGTGTCCTTCGTCGTCGCCGAGGACGGCGGCCGCATCGAGGCCGGCAGCCAGGTCGGCGTGGCCGGATTCCGGGTCTTCGAAGTGGTCGCACTGCTGGTCGGCTTCGACCGTGACGAGCTCGTCACGACGACCCTCACCGCTCCCGACGGCTCCGTCACCACCCTGACGGCGGACGACCCCTGGTCGATGATCTACGGCGAGACCTTCGTCCGTCTCGATGAGAGCACCATGGCCGACCAGCTCGGGACCTTCACAGTGACGGGCGTCGGGACAACGAGCGGCCGCAGCGTCTCGGCTTCGCTGGTGCAGGTCGCCGGCGAGCCCGGGATCCGGATCTGGCCCTCCAGCGCTCCCTCCCAGCCGGGGCCCGACGACGGGCAGCCCACGAGCGGCGGAGCCCTCTGGGGCTTCGCGGCGAACGAGCTCGTCTCGGTGAGCATCCACTCGGTCGACGGCACGCGCCAGCGCCTCGCCGACGGCAGCACCCGCCTGGCGTACACCGCTGACGGGGTGGGCTGGAGCCTGATCGCGCTGGGCCGGTACCCGCTCGACGACCCCGACGCCGAGGTCTACTGCGTCGTCGCCCTCGGCGCGACCAGCGGCCGCACCGCGAGCACCTCGTACGACTACGGCACGACCGAGTCGGACCTTCTGCCGGAGTCGGCCGACTGCTCGGTCGCCGAGGCGGCGGCCCGAGCCGGTGCGACGACGGGCGCGGGCAGCGGCTCGGGCACCGGAGTCACGGCCGGCCGGCCCGTCCTCGCCGCGACCGGCGTCTCGCCCGCGGCTCCCCTCGCCCTCGCGGCGTTCGGGATCCTCGGAGGACTCGCGCTGATGATCACGCGCCGCCGCCGCGCCTAGCGGTCACGGCACCATCGGAGGGGCGTCCCGCAAGGGGCGCCCCTCCCTCGTTCCCGCCCCTCGGACGGCCGTCGACGAGCACCGCGCCCTCTCAACCGCCTCGCCGAGAACCGTGATGCGTTCGTTGTGTCGGGACGTCGTGTCGCAGGGCTCCGCTCGGCCAGGATCAGCACCAGGGGGCGCATCGCCCCCGGATCCATGGGGAAGCCGGGAGAGCGCACTGCGCCCCGGAGGAAGT
>NZ_LMNR01000001.1:398812-440949 GCF_001423045.1 Rathayibacter sp. Leaf296 | reverse complement strand
CGTGCGTACAGCGCGAGGGGGCCGCACGGCCTCCGTCATCACGACCGCCGCACTGCTGGGAGCACTCGCGTTCCCGAGCGCGGCGGGGGCCACCGAGATCCTCGAGGCACTCGCCTCCGAGGCGACGCCGACCGCGGTCGCGCCGGTACTCGAGCCCACGCCGACCCCGATCGCCACCAGCGACCCGGAGCCGACGAGCACTCCGGAGCCGACGAGCACTCCGGAGGCGACGAGCACGCCCGAGCCGGCTCCGGTGCCGACCAGCGCTCCCGAGGCGACGACCGCGCCCACCGCGGCGCCGGCCGCTCCTGCGGCCGCGACTCCGGTCCTGACCCTCACCCGCACGACGTACACGGCCGGATTGGAGCCCCGCGAGGGCGACCTCGGCTGGGGCGACGGGATCAACGCCCTCCTCACCGGATTCGCCCCGGACTCGATCGTCACCGTCTCGCTGATGGACGGGCCGACCGAGGAGGCCCGCACCGAGTCGATCGTCTCCACGTCAGGAGTTGCAGCGGTCACGGACTGGTCGCCCTCGACCCTCACCGACGGCACCAGCCTGAACCCGCACCTCCCCCGACCCGGTGAGCGGATCACCGTCGTCGCGACCGGCCTCGACGCGGCCGGGCAGAGGGTCTCCTCGAACGCCGCGCCGCTGACGATCCTGCAGCCCGACCCCGCCGTCACCTTCTGGGTCGAAGAAACGTTCGGAATCCCTGCCGGCACCGAGATCGGCGTCGCAGGATTCCGGGTGTTCGGAGCGGTCGGCGTCCTGAGCGGCTTCGATCGCGACGAGACGGTCACGACGACGCTCACCGCTCCCGACGGCACGGTCACGACGATCGTCGGCGAGTACTCCAATCCGCTCTACGGCGAGGCCGCCGTGCCGCTGACCGAGGACACGATGGCCGACCAGTTCGGCACCTTCACCGTGACGGGCGTCGGAGAGACCAGCGGGCGCACCGTCTCGGCCTCGCTCGTGCAGGTCGCCGGCGACCCCGGTATCCGCATCTGGCCGATCCAGGCTCCGTTCGAGCCGGCTCCCGGTGACGGACAGCCCACGAGCGGCGGATGGGTGTTCGGCTTCGCTCCGAGCGAGAGCGTGACCGTGACGATCCACTCCGTCGACGGCACGCGCCAGCGCCTGGCCGACGGCGGCACTCGCCTGTCGTACACCGTGGATGCGGTCGGCTGGACCCCGATCGCGATCGGCGAGTACCCCCTCGCCGACCCCGAGGCCGAGGTCTACTGCGTCGTCGCCGTCGGCGCGAGCAGCGGCCGCGTCGCGAGCACGGCCTACGACTACGGGACGACCGAGGCCGACCCGATCGCGGAGGGGGCCGACTGCTCGGTCGCCGAGGCGGCGGCCCGCGCCGGCGCATCGACGGGCGCGGGCACCGGCTCGGGCACCGGAGTCACGGCAGGCCGGCCGGTCCTCGCCGCGACGGGCGTCTCGCCTGCGGCTCCCCTCGCCCTCGCGGCGTTCGGGATCCTCAGCGGACTCGCGCTGATGATCACGCGCCGCCGCCGCGCCTAGCGGTCTCGGCACTACCGGAGGGGCGTCCCGAGAGGGGCGCCCCTCCGTCGTTCCCACTGGTGCGCCGCTCGAGGCGCAGCGCTCAGAGGTCGCGCGAGAAGCAGAGCGACCACTCGCCGCCGATGTAGGCGCCGAAGAGCGGGACGGACGTGTAGCCCTCGCGCTCGTAGAAGCGGACTGCGTCGGGCTGCCGGGTGCCGGTCTCGAGGACGAGTCGCGTCGCTCCGAGCCCAGCCGCGAGCTGCTCGAGCCGGCGGAGGACGAGGGTCGCGACGCCGGAGCCGCGCGCCGACGGGTCCACGAACATCCGCTTGACCTCGATCACTCCGGGGCCGAGCACCGAGTCGGCCAGCGGTCGGAGGCCGCCGCAAGCACGTGCTGTGCCGTCGGCGTCGCGGGCGACGACGAACACGGGGACGTCGGCGGCGGAGGGAGGCACGCCGGGCTCGTGGTCGGTGCTGCCGTAGCGCTCGTCGAGCTCGACGCGCTGGGCGGCGCGGAGTGCATCCGCGTCGGGATGGTCGTAGGGGATCGTCTCGAGCTGCCAGGTCATGGGCGCCTCCGTTCGGGCTTCACCGTAGCGGGGGGCACGGACGTCAGGCGGCCGGGAAGGCCCGGCTGCGGGTGGTAGCCCTCCGACCCCGTCCCGTGGCAGGGTCGGGAGCGCCGACGAGAGGACGAGGATGTCGAACGACCGAGCACTGCGGGTGGCACTCGTGGGGACCGCATTCATGGGCAGGACCCACTCGCACGCCTGGCGCACCGCCGGCCGCTTCTTCCCCCTGCCGCTCCAGCCCGAGCTCGCGGTGCTCGTGGGGAGCAACCCCCGGACGACCCGCGAACGCGCCATGGTCCTCGGCTGGAGCGAGTCCTCGACCGACTGGCGCGCGGTGATCGAGCGCGACGACATCGATCTGATCGACATCTGCACCCCCGGGGACACGCACGCCGAGATCGCGATCGCGGCCCTCGAGGCGGGCAAGCACGTGCTCTGCGAGAAGCCGCTCGCCAACTCCGTCGAGGAGGCCGAGCGGATGGCGGCCGCCGCGCGCGCCTCCGACCGCGTCGCGATGTGCGGATTCAGCTACCGCCGCACGCCCGCGCTCGCCCTCGCCAAGCGCTTCGTCGACGAGGGCCGGCTCGGGGCGATCCGCCACGTCCGCGCGCAGTACCTGCAGGACTGGCTGCGCGACTCCGAGGCGCCGCTGACCTGGCGCCTGCAGAAGGACCGCGCCGGATCGGGCGCACTGGGCGACATCGGCGCGCACAGCATCGACACGGCGCAGTGGCTGACCGGCCGGCGCATCTCCTCCGTCTCGGCCGTGCTGCGCACCTTCACGACCGAGCGGCCGGTGCTCGCCGAGCAGTCGGGTCTCGGCGGGCGCGCCGAGGAGGGCGCCGAGCGCGGTCCGGTCACGGTCGACGACGCCGTCGCGTTCACGGCCGCGTTCGAGGGAGGCGCCCTCGGCGTCTTCGAGGCGACCCGCGTCGCGACCGGCCGCCGCAACGCCAACCGCATCGAGATCGACGGCGAGACCGGCTCGATCGCGTTCGACTTCGAGCGGATGAACGAGCTCGAGTACTACGACGCGCGCGACGACGACGAGGCGCAGGGGTTCCGGCGCATCCAGGTGACCGAGCCCGCGCACCCGTACATGGAGGCGTGGTGGCCCACGGGGCACGGCATCGGCTACGAGCACCTCTTCACGCACCAGGTCGTCGACCTGGTCGAGGCGATCGCGGGCGGCACCCCGGTGGCTCCGACGTTCGACGACGCGCTCGACGTGCAGCGGGTGCTCGACGCGGTCTCGACGAGCGCGGGGCGCAACTCCGAGTCGACGAGCGTCGCGCGGGGATCCGGTCCGGTCTGACCCTCGCGGCGGGGCAGCCGATCGGTGGACCTTCCGCCAGCCGACCGGCCGGAGTCGCGGAGCCGGTCTCGCCTCGTGAGGCGAGCTTGCGCCATAATGCGCCTATGAGCAAGAAGATTGACGCGGCCCACCAGGCACTGGTAGCAGCCCTCGACAAGCACGCCCGACTCGTCTCCGACAAGGACTCGAGCCCTCGGAAGGTCGAGCGCGCCGGCGCCGAGCTGCGCTCCGCCACTAAGGCCTACGCCGCCCTCGTCTCGGCCCGCACCGGGTCGGCGAGCCCGTTCGCCGACCTCGCGGACCCGCGCCTGGACCAGCCGACCATCGCGTCGCTCCGGGCCGAGCGCGATGCGATCGCGAAGCGCCTGGCGAAGCACGAGGCCGCGGAGGCCGAAGCCCTCGCGGGCTGACCCTGCTCCCCCGGCGGCGCGAGTCGTCGTGTTACGCGCATGTTTCGCGTCCACCGCGCGACATCCGTACCGTGGTCCCCGGGATCCGCGTCGACGCGGCGTCGTGCGATCGGAGGCCGGTCGCAGCGCCGGCGGTGATCAGCACCGCCCGTGGTCGCCGCTCCGTCAGCAAGCAGCACCGAGCGGATCCTCTCCACGGAAGGATCCACACAGCATGTCCCTGCGCACGACGCTCCTCGCGACCACCGCGATCACCGCCTCCGCCCTCCTCCTCGCCGGCTGCTCCGCCTCGGCGGGCGAGAGCGACACCGTCCGCATCGGCGTCGTCGGCGCCAGCGACCCCTACTGGGCCACCTACGAAGAGGCCGCGGCCGACGCCGGCATCGACGTCGAGATCGTCGACTTCAGCGACTACAACCAGCCCAACCCGGCGCTGTCCGAGGGCGAGATCGACCTCAACCAGTTCCAGCACATCGTCTACCTGGCGCAGTACAACACCTCCGCCGACGAGGACCTCGTGCCCATCGGCGCGACCGCGATCTACCCGCTCGGCCTCTACTCCACGCAGTACGACAGCGTCGAGGACATCCCCGAGGGCTCGACCGTGGCCGTCCCGAACGACGAGAGCAACCAGGCCCGCGGCCTGCTCGTGCTCCAGTCGGCCGGTCTGATCGAGCTGAAGGACGGCGGCAGCATCTTCTCGAGCGTCGACGACGTCGACACCGCGACGTCGAAGGTCGAGGTGACCGCCCTCGAGGCGTCGCTGACCCCGACCTCGCTGCCCGACGTCGCCGCCGCCATCATCAACAACGACTTCATCGAGAACGCCGGCCTCGAGGCCACCGACGCGATCGCGACGGACGACCCGAGCGACCCCAACGCCCTCCCCTACGTCAACGTGTTCGCCGCCCGCTCCGAGGACGCCGACAACGAGACCTACAAGAAGCTCGTCGACATCTACCAGAGCAGCCAGGCCGTGCTCGACGGAGTGTCGGAGCAGTCCGGAGGCACCGCGATCTTCGTGAAGACGCCCGCGGACGAGCTGGAGGCCTCGCTCGAGACCGTCGAGGCGGACACCGCCGCGCAGGGCTGATCCGCCGCGAGCTGATCCGTCCTCTCCTCGCGACGGGATCCCCTGCTCCGGCGGGAGATCCCGTCCGTCCGCCGGGACACCGGCACCCCCGCCCGAACCGTTCGAAGGGAGCGCCGTGCCGCTCATCCGCCTCACCGACGTGAGCAAGGTCTACCCGCCCCTGTCCCGCGGGGCGACGGCCTCGACCGCGGTCGACGGCGTCAGCCTCGACATCGAGGCCGGCGACGTCCAGGGCGTGATCGGCTACTCCGGTGCCGGGAAGAGCACGCTCGCGCGCCTCGTCAACGCGCTCGAGCCCGCCTCCTCCGGCAGCATCGAGATCGACGGCCGCGACATCGTCGGCCTGCCCGAGCGGGAGCTGCGCCGCATCCGGCTCGGCATCGGCATGATCTTCCAGCAGTTCAACCTCTTCGGCTCGAAGACGGTGTGGCAGAACGTCGCCTACCCGCTGCAGGTCGCCGGCACTCCGCGCGCCGAGCTGAAGACCCGCGTCGACGAGATGCTGAGCTTCGTCGGCCTCTCGGACAAGGCACGCAGCCACCCGGAGCAGCTCTCGGGCGGGCAGAAGCAGCGGGTCGGCATCGCCCGTGCCCTCGCCGCCTCGCCGCGCATCCTGCTCGCCGACGAGGCCACCAGCGCTCTCGATCCCGACACGACCGGCGAGGTCCTGGCGCTGCTCCGGCGCATCAACGAGGAGCTCGGGGTCACGATCCTCGTCATCACGCACGAGATGGACGTGATCCAGCAGCTCGCGACGAAGGTCGCCGTGATGGAGTCGGGCCGCATCGTCGAGCGCGGCGACGTGTTCGACGTGTTCTCGGCTCCGCGCGAGCCGGTCACCCGGCGCTTCGTCTCGACGGTCGTCCGCTCCGTCCCCTCCCCCGCCGAGGCCGCCGTGCTGCGGCAGCGCCACCGCGGCCGGCTCGTGACGCTCTCGTTCTCGGACGGCTCCGCCTCGCAGGGCGACGTCTTCGCCGACATCGCCGCCGCGGGCGTGCCGCTCGAGCTGGTCTACGGAGGCATCACCGACGTCCGCGGACGCGCCTTCGGCCACCTCACGGTCGCCCTCGACGCGTCGGACGACGTCGTCGAGCCCCTTCTCGCCCGCCTCGGCGCTCGCGTCGGCCTCACGGAGGTGCCCCGATGAACGCCCTGATCGAGCTGCTCCCCGAACTCGCGAAGGCCACCGGCGAAACGCTCTACATCGTCGCCCTCAGCCTGCTCTTCGGCGGGCTCGGCGGCCTGCTGATCGGCCTCGGCCTCGCACTCACCCGCGGCGGCGCGCTGTTCGCGAACCGCCTGGTCTACGGACTGCTGAACGTGATCGTCAACGTCTTCCGACCGATCCCGTTCATCATCTTCATCGCGGCCGCCCAGCCGCTCGCGCGCCTCGTGGTCGGCTCGGGGATCGGCACCGACGCGATCATCTTCTCGCTGTCGCTGGCCGCCGCGTTCGGCATCGGCCGCATCGTCGAGCAGAACCTGCTGACCGTGCAGCCCGGCGTGATCGAGGCCGCGCGCTCGGTCGGAGCGAGCCGGCTGCGCATCGTCCGCACCGTGCTGCTCCCCGAAGCGCTCGGCCCGCTGATCCTCGGCTACACCTTCGTCTTCGTCGCCATCGTCGACATGTCGGCGGTCGCCGGCTACATCGGCGCGGGGGGCCTCGGCAACTTCGCGATCCAGTACGGCTACCGCCAGTTCGAGCCGGTCGTGACGTGGGGCGCGGTGCTCGTGATCATCGTGATCGTGCAGCTGGTGCAGCTGCTCGGCAACGTGCTCGCGCGGCGGGTCCTGCGGCGCTGAGGGGCGGAGTGACGGGGCCGGTCCGAGCGCACGGCCCCGCGCCTCGTAGGCTCGTCGCACCATGACCTCCGCCACCGTCCCCACCGTCGTGGCCGTGCTGGTGCTCGCGCTGGTGACGACGGCGATCGCGGCCGCGCTGCGCCTGGAGCGTCCCGGTGCCCAGGTGGTCGCGATCGCGCGGGCCGCGCTGCAGCTCGGACTCCTCAGCCTCGTGCTGCACGGCATCATCGAGGATGCGCGGCTGGTCGCCGCCTTCCTGGTGCTGATGCTCGTCGCCGCGACCTGGACGGTGCGTGCCCGGTCGGGCCTGGACCGCCGCGGTCTGCGGACCTTCGTCGTGCTCCTCGCCGCGGCGGGCGTCCCTCTCGCGGTCGTGGTGGCGACGGGCGCCGTCGGAGCGGAGCCGCGCTACCTCCTCGCGACCGGCGGCATCGTGATCGGCGGCGCGATGACCGCCGCGTCGCTGATGGGACGCCAGCTGCGAACCGGTCTCGCCGCGGGGACGGAGGAGGTGGAGGGCTGGCTCGCGCTCGGCGCCACGCCGCGCCGTGCCGCCGTGCGCCTGGTGCGCGCGGCCGCCTCGACGGCGCTTGCCCCGGCGACGGACCAGACGCGGACGACCGGGCTCGTCACCCTGCCGGGAGCCTTCGTCGGCGCGGTGTTCGCGGGAGCGTCCCCGCTGGAGGCCGCGCAGTTCCAGCTCGTCGTGCTCGCCGCGGCCCTCGCGGCGGGCGCCGTCGTCGCGGCGACGACCGCGCTGCTGTTCGGCGCGCCGCGGCGGCACCCGGGGTAGGGCGGGGGCTTCTGGAGACGGGGGTCTCGATACGCGGCGTGCCGCCGCTACTCGACCAGCAGGGAATGCGCGCCGCTGCACCCACGCTCTACGCCGTCCCTTGCTGATCGAGTAGCCCGCGCAGCGGGCGTATCGAGATCTACCCCCTTGGACACGCGGGTCTCGATACGCGGCGTGCCGCCGCTACTCGACCAGCAGGGATGCGCGAAGCCGCGCCCACGCCCTGCGCCCCGCATCGTCCCTCGCTGATCGAGTAGCCCGCGGGAGCGGGCGTATCGAGATCCGCCTCGCCCGCGAGTCGACGCCAACCGGGCTTCGACTGTCTCTGTGCGCCCGCTCCGCGACGAGTCCCCCTCCGCCGCCGCGGTGAGTGGACGCGAACAGGGCACCGGCGGGCGGGCAGGGCCCGTTGCGCGTCCACTCGGAGGAGCGGCGGGACGACGGAGGGGCCGGGCCGCCGGCGGGGAGCGGTGGCTCCCCAGTCGGCGGACCGGCCCCTCGGGGTCGGCGCGCGAGCGCTAGTAGCGCGGCTTGCGGTCCGGGCGCTCGGACGAGCGGGACGGGCCGGAGGGGCGTCCGCCGCGGTCGGCGCCGGCGCGGCTCGGGCGGCGGTCGGGCTTCAGCTCGATCAGCTGGCCGCTGATGCGGGTGTCGGCGAGACGGTCGAGCACGTCCTGGGGCAGGTCGGCCGGCAGCTCGACGATCGAGAAGTCGGGGCGGATGTCGATGTGCCCGAAGTCGCCGCGGTTGAGGCCGCCCTCGTTGGCGAGCGCGCCGACGATCTGGCGAGGCTCGACGCGCTGGCGGCGGCCCACCTCGATCCGGTACGACGCGAGGTTGCTGTTCGCCGGGCGCTGGCGGCGCTCGGGACGCTCGCCCCGGTCGCGGTCGAAGCGGTCGCCGCGCTCGGGGCGGTCGCCCCGGTCGGGACGCGGCTCGCGGTCCTCGCGCTCGCGCCGGGCGAAGCGGGGGTCGTCGGGCGAGAGCAGCAGAGGCTCCTCGCCCTGGGCGACGATCGCCAGCGCCGCGGCGACATCCGACTCGACGACGTCGTGGTGCTCGACGTAGTGGCCGATGATGTCGCGGAAGCGCTGCAGACGCTCGGAGTCGGCGAGCGCCGCGGTGATCGCGTCGTCGAAGCGCGAGAGGCGCGTGACGTTGACGTCCTCGACGCTGGGCATGCGCATCTCGGTCAGCGGCTGGCGGGTCGCCTTCTCGATCGCGGCGAGCAGGCGGCGCTCGCGCGGCGTGACGAAGCTGATCGCCGCTCCGCTGCGCCCGGCACGGCCGGTGCGGCCGATGCGGTGCACGTACGACTCGGTGTCGATCGGGATGTCGTAGTTGACGACGTGGCTGATGCGCTCGACGTCGAGACCGCGGGCCGCGACGTCGGTGGCGACGAGGATGTCGAGCTTGCCCGACTTCAGCTGCTCGACGGTGCGCTCGCGCTGGGCCTGGGCGACGTCTCCGCTGATCGCGGCGGCGGTGTAGCCGCGGGCGCGCAGCTTCTCGGCCAGCGTCTCGGTCTCGCTCTTGGTTCGGACGAAGACGATCATGCCCTCGAAGTTCTCGACCTCGAGGATGCGGGTGAGCGCGTCGACCTTCTGCGGGTACGACACCATCAGGTAGCGCTGCGTGGTGTTGACGGAGGTCGTGGTCTTGTTCTTGACCGTGATCTCCTCGGGCTCCTTGAGGTACTTGCCCGAGATGCGGCGGATCTGCGAGGGCATCGTCGCCGAGAACAGCGCGATCTGCTTCTCGACGGGGGTGTCGGCGAGGATCGTCTCGACGTCCTCCGCGAAGCCCATCTTGAGCATCTCGTCGGCCTCGTCGAGCACCAGGTACTTCAGCGCCGAGAGGTCGAGGGTGCCCTTCTCGAGGTGGTCCATGATGCGGCCGGGCGTGCCGACGACGACGTGGACGCCGCGACGCAGCGCGGAGAGCTGGGTGCCGTAGCCCTGGCCGCCGTAGACGGGGAGCACGTGCACGCCGCGCAGGGCCGACGCGTAGCGCTCGAACGCCTCGCACACCTGGAGCGCGAGCTCGCGGGTGGGCGCGAGCACGAGGGCCTGCGGGGTCTTCTGCGAGACGTCGAGGCGGGAGAGGATCGGCAGCGCGAACGCGGCCGTCTTGCCGGTGCCGGTCTGGGCGACGCCGAGGACGTCGCGGCCCGAGAGGAGGGACGGGATCGTCGCGGCCTGGATCGCCGAGGGCGTCTCGTAGCCGACCTCCTTGAGAGCCTTGAGGACGGGCTCGCTGAGGCCCAGGTCGGAGAAGGTGAGCGAGCGGGGCTCGTCGGAGGCCGCGGCGGCGGGAGCGGCGGGGGCCTCGGTGGTCGGAGCCTCGGAGGCGTTCTGAGCCGCGGTCGCGCTCTGATCCTCGGGGGCGGTATCGGGTGTTTCGGTTGACGCCATGGTGCAACGGTAGGCCGTCGAGGCCCTCCGCGGTGGCCGCATCGCCCTGATCGGCCCGGATCGTAGTCGATCCGGGGGCCTGTGGAGGCGACTCGGAGGTTCGCGGCGCCGATTCCGGTGCGCGACGGGCCTCCCCCGGCCGTCGGGGTCCGTGCCTGATCCGTCACGAACGGTCGCCGGCGGGCGATCCGCACGGCCGATCGCGACGGATCGGAGCCGCGTCGCCGCGCAGCCCACCCTCGCTCGGATCCGTCACGTACGGCCGCCGTCCGCTGCTCCACGCGACCATCCGCGACGGATCGGAACCGCATGACTGCAGAACTCACGGTGCGGCCCGCCGTCACTTCACTCCCATCCGTCACGGACGGTCGCCGTAGACGGCTCCACGCGACCGTCCGCGACGGATCGGAAGTGCACGACCGCAGAGCCCGCCGCACGGCCCGGCCGTCGCCCGGCCCGCCCGCGTCAGTAGAACTCGACCGTGTCGACGCGGTTGATCAGCTCCTCGCCGTCGAGGAACCGCGTCGCGTTGCGCGCGAAGAGCTCGGCGATCAGCCGGTCCTCGGCGGCGTTCAGCGCCGCGGTGTGCGGGCTGATCAGCACGGCCGGATGCGTCCACAGCGGGCTGTCCCCGGGGAGCGGCTCCTGCGCGGTCACGTCCAGCACCGCGCAGCCGACGCGGCCGTCGTCCAGTGCCGCGAGCAGCGCGTCCTCGTCGATCACGGTGCCGCGGCCGACGCTGACGAGCGTCGCTCCCGGTCGCAGCGCCTCGAAGAACTCGGCGCCGACCAGCTTCTCGGTGGCGGAGGTGCCGGGCAGCGTCACGACGACCCCGTCGATCCGCTCGGCCACCTCGGCGATCGCGTCGGGCCGCACGATCTCGTCGACGTGCTCGACGGAGTCCTCGTGCCGGCTCGTGCCGATCACCCGCGCTCCCAGGCCGTGCAGCTTCTGCGCGGTGGCCCGGCCGATCGTGCCGAGTCCGACGATGAGGATCGTCTGCTCCGAGATCAGGCCCATCGTCCAGCGCGAGCCCCACTCCTTCCGCTGCTGCAGCTCGTGGAGCCTCGGCAGCGACTTGGCGCCGGCGAGCAGTCCGAACACCGAGAACTCGGCGAGCGGCTGGGAGTGGACGCCCGCGCTCGTCGAGAACGCGATCCGCTCGAGCGCGTCGGAGTCGAGCCCCGCAGCCTTCACCTGGCCACCGCCGCCCGCCGGCATCGTCTGCACCCAGCGCAGCGACGGATTCGCGGCGACGGTGCGCGCGAGGGCCGACGGCGTCTCGTCCGGGACCCCGTAGAGGACCTCGGCGGAGTCGACGAGCTCGTCGAACGCGGCCTGCTGCTCGGGAGTGCGCTCGAAGGCGGGATCGCCGCCGTGGTCGCCGGGGTGGCGCATCGGCGGGAGCAGGCTCTGGTCGGCCACGAAGTCGAGGCGCGGCTCGAGCTCCACCACGCGGGCGATCAGCTCGTCGCTGATCGGGGTGGCGGCGACGACGCGGAGGCGATCGGTCATGAGGAGGTCCTTCGGTCGGGGTCGGAGGGGGCCGAGCGGAGCGGCCGGGGTCGGAGGAGTCGGGTCGGAGCGGCCGGGTCGGAGCGGCCGCATCAGAGCACTCGCGCGGTCCAGAGGATCCCGCGCTCCACGAGCGTGCGCACCGTCGGATGCCGCAGCACCTCGACGCTGTGCCCGGGGGTGCTCACCGCGATGCGCCCGCGCCCCCAGTCCCGGGTCCAGACCGCGGGTGACGTGACGGGGCGGTGCCACTCCTGCCACGCCTCGGCGGGATGCGTGGTCGTGGCGAGCACGTCGCTGAGGTCGTCGTGCAGCACCCAGTACTGCTCGGTCACGAGCTCGAAGTCGTCGAGTCCGGCGGTGATCGGGTGCTCGAGCCCGGTGAACTCGATGCGGTGCCGACGGAACGCGTCCTCACTTCCCTCCGCCACCGCGGGGTGCGTGGCGAACTGGCCGCCGACGAGCTGCAGGTAGTCGGAGGAGGCGCGGAAGGAGTCGGCGATGCCGCCGTGCCAGCCGGTGAACCCGGTGCCGCCGGCCACCGCGGCGCGCAGGCCCGCGATCGCGGCGGGCGACGCCTCCGACATGGTCACGCACTGCACGACGACGTCGAGGCCCGCCATCGCGTCGGCATCGGCGTAGACCTCGGGCGAGTCCTCGACGCGGACGGCGAAGCCCTGCTCCTCGAGGAAGGGGAGGAAGAGGTCGGTCGCTTCGACCGGCTGGTGCCCCTCCCAGCCGCCGCGCACGACGAGTGCGCTCCTGGTCCGCGTGGTGTCCGGCATGCTCGTCCTCTTCCTCGTCGACGTCCCTCGACGATGCCATGCCGGGTGCCGCAGGCGCGCGCGCACGGGGCGGATCCTGCGGTTCCGGGACGGGAGGCGCGCACAGCATCAGCTGAGGAGGGGGTCTCTCGGCTGTCAGCGGTCAGAGCCCCCTCTCGGCTGAGGTTCTGCAGGGCTCGTCGCCTCGCGTGCTGCGGCGATCCGGGCCTCCGCCGCCCGATCTCCGCATTCGAAGTCGTAGAGTGGGCGCACAGCCGCAGATGCGGAACCGCACCGACCCGAGGATCCCCATGCTCCGAGTCCGCTCCCTCGCCGCCCTCTCCGCGGCGGCCCTGGCGGGCTCCCTCGCCGGCTGCGCCCCCTCCACCGACCCCGGCGCAGCGCCCCAGCCCCGCAGCATCACCGTCTTCGCCGCCGCCTCCCTCACCGGCGTCTTCACCGAGCTCGCCGACGAGTTCGAGGCCGCGAACCCCGGCACCACGGTCGAGCTCTCGTTCGCGGGCTCGTCCGATCTCGCCACGCAGATCGAGAACGGCGCACCGGCCGATGTCTTCGCCTCGGCCGACACCGCGACGATGCGGACGGTGCAGGAGGCGGGGCTCACCGCCGCCGATCCCGTGCCGTTCGCGACGAACGTGCTCGAGATCGCCGTGCCGCCGGGGAATCCCGCGGGGGTCCGCTCCCTCGCCGACCTCGCCCGCGAGGGCGTGGCGACGGTCGTCTGCGCACCGCAGGTGCCGTGCGGAGCCGCGGCCGACGCCGTCGAGCGCGCGGCGGGCCTCACGATCGAGCCCGTCAGCGAGGAGTCGTCGGTCACCGACGTGCTCGGCAAGGTCCGCTCGGGCGAGGCCGACGCCGGTCTCGTCTACGTCACCGACGTCCGGGGCGCGGGCGACGACGTGGTCGGCGTGCCGTTCGCCGAGGCCGAGCAGGCGGTGAACACCTACCCGATCGCTCCGCTCACCGACTCCGAGGCGGCCGCCGCGTTCACCGCGTTCGTCACCGCGGACAGCGGCCGTGCGGTCCTCGACGCGGCCGGCTTCGGCGCTCCCTGACGACCGCCGTCAGCGCAGCAGCCGCCGGCCGAGCGCCACGGCAGCCAGGCCGCCGAGCACCCAGGGCCCCGCGACCAGCAGCGGATCCAGCAGCTGGTGCCGCACGTCCGAGCGGCCGCGCCGCGACGCGATCGGATGCGCCTCCAGCTCGGAGAGCACGCCCGTCTCGGTGACGGGGTTGTCGGGCCGCAGCGTCGCGAGGGAGCGCAGGTGCGCCCCGGTCGCGTCGACCCGGTCGCCCAGCACCAGCAGCAGCCAGTGGGCCGCGCGCCCCTCGCTGAAGCGGTCGTAGGCGTAGCGGCGGATCGCTCCCGAGACCCCGTGCAGCGGCTGCGCGGTGCCGAAGACGGGCGGAAGCTCCTCGTGCTCGATGCTCTTCTCGCGGTACTCCCCCGGATCCATCGGCTCGGGCTTGTGCCAGTGCGCCCCGGTCTCGAGATCGAAGCGCTCGCGCGGGAACGAGGGCCGGTCGGCCGGGTCGAGGTCGGCGCCCCAGCCGGGGATGCGGGCGCGCAGCTCCTCCGCGGTCGGCGGCGGGATCGGCTTGTCGGCGGTGTACGGCACGGTGACCTCCTACGGCACCACGACGGTCTTGATGCAGCCGTCGAGCTTGGACGAGAACAGGTGGTACCCCTCGGCGATGTGCTCGAGTGGGATGCGGTGCGTGATCATGTCGCTGGGCTTCAGGTACCCCGCCCGGATGTGCTCGAGCAGGCGCGGCCACTGGCGCTTGACCGGCGCCTGGTTCATCCGGAGCGTGAGGCCCTTGTTCATCGCGTCGCCGAACTTCACGGCGCTGAAGAGCGGACCGTAGGCGCCCATCACCGAGATCGTGCCGCCCTTGCGCACGCCGTCGATCGCCCAGTTGAGCGCGACCGGCGAGCCGCCCTGGAGCTTGAGCTTGGCCGAGGTGACGTGCTGGATGAGATTGCCGTCGGCCTCCGCCCCGACCGCGTCGATGACCACGTCGGCACCGAGTCCGCCGGTCGTCTTCTTCAGGTGCACGACGATGTCGTCGTGCTCGAGGTAGTTCACCGTCTCGGCGAGCGCGAAGTCGCGCGCCTTCGCCAGTCGGTACTCGAGCTGGTCGACGACGATCACGCGACCCGCTCCCATCAGCCAGGAGGAGCGGGCGGCGGCGAGACCGACGGGGCCGGCACCGAGCACCACGACCGTGTCACCCTCGACGATGTCGCCGAGCTGCGCGCCGAAGTACCCGGTCGAGAACGCGTCGGTCAGCAGCAGCGCGTCCTCGTCGGGCAGCCACTCCGGGATCACGCTCGGCCCCACGTCGGCGAACGGCACGCGCACGTACTCGGCCTGCCCGCCGTCGTAGCCACCGGTCGAGTGCGAGTAGCCGTAGATGCCGCCGATGGCCGTGGCGTTCGGATTCACGTTGTGGCAGTTGGAGTAGAGGCCGCGCGCGCAGAAGAAGCACGTGCCGCAGTAGATGGTGAACGGCACCATCACGCGGTCGCCGACCTTCAGGTTCTGCACCGACGAGCCGACCTCGTCGACCACTCCGATGAACTCGTGGCCGAAGGTGTGGCCGATCCTCGTGTCGGGCATGAGCCCGTGGTACAGGTGCAGATCGGAGCCGCAGATCGCGGCGAGCGTCACCCGCACGATCGCGTCGTTCGGGTGCTCGATGCGGGGCCGGCCCTTCTCCTCGACACGGATCTTGTACGGACCCCGGTAGGTCATGGCTCGCATGCGTCCTCCTCCTCGACGCCGACAGCCTCCGTCGCGCTCCCGCCGGAGCTGTAGGGGGTTGCCATCGCCCGGCCACCCGTGGGAGCGTCCGGGCGTCTCCGCGTCCGCGGTCCTAGACTCGTCCTCATGCCGCAGATCCGGATCCGTGACGCCGCCGCCGCCCTCGGAGTTAGCGATGACACCCTGCGCCGCTGGATCGACAACGGGGTCCTCGAGAGCGGCAAGGACGCCTCCGGCCGCCTCGTCGTCGACGGACTCGCGGTCGCCGAGCTGGCCCGGGCGAACGCGGTGCTGCCGGAGGATCCGTCGCCCGTCGCGCGCTCGGCCCGCAACCGCTTCGTCGGCATCGTGACGAGCATCGTGATGGACACCGTGATGGCGCAGGTCGAGCTGCAGTGCGGACCGCACCGCGTGGTCTCGCTGATGAGCAGCGAGGCGGTGCGCGAGCTCGGCCTCGAGCCCGGCTCCCCCGCCACCGCGGTGGTGAAGGCGACCACCGTGATCGTCGAGACGCCGCTGCCGCGCACCTGATGCGCACCGGATCCGCGCCGCCGCGCTGGGTCGTGGCCCTCGCCGCGGTCGGCGCACTGCTGGTCCTGCTGCCGCTCGTCGCGATCCTCGCGCGGGTCGACTGGCCGCGCTTCGTGCCGCTGATCACCTCCGACTCGTCGGTCGCGGCGCTCCTGCTGAGCCTGCGCACGTCGGCCGCGGCGACCCTCCTGTGCGTGCTGCTCGGGACGCCGATGGCGCTGGTGCTCGCGCGCACTGCGTTCCCCGGGCAGCGGATCCTGCGCGCGCTCGTGCTGCTGCCGCTCGTGCTGCCGCCCGTGGTCGGCGGCCTCGCGCTGCTGTACACCTTCGGCCGGCTGGGCCTGCTGGGCGGCGCGCTCGAGGCGGTGGGGGTGCGGATCGCGTTCTCGACGACCGCCGTGGTGCTGGCGCAGACGTTCGTGGCACTGCCGTTCCTGGTGCTGAGCCTGGAGGGCGCGCTGCGCACCGCGGGGGCTCGCTACGAGGCGGTCGCCGCGACGCTCGGCGCGTCTCCGGGCACCGTGCTGCGCCGGGTCACCCTGCCGCTGATCCTGCCGGGGCTGGCGAGCGGAGCGGTCCTGTCGTTCGCGCGGGCGCTCGGCGAGTTCGGCGCGACGCTGACCTTCGCGGGCAGCCTCGAGGGAGTGACGCGCACCCTGCCGCTCGAGATCTACCTGCAGCGCGAGAGCGATCCCGACGCGGCGGTCGCGCTGGCCCTGGTGCTCGTGGTCGTCGCGGTGCTGGTGATCGGGCTGGCGTACGGCCGGCGGGAGGCGCGACCGTGACCCTCCGGTTCGACGCGCGCCTCGCCTCCCGCGGGTTCGACGTGGCGCTCGAGGTCGCCGACGGCGAGACCGTGGCGGTGCTCGGGCCCAACGGCGCCGGCAAGTCGACCCTGGTCGAACTGCTCGCGGGCCTCGTGCGCCCCGATGCGGGCAGCGCTCGCCTGGGCGACTCCGTCCTCTTCGGGCCGGGTGCGTGGACTCCCCCGCACCGTCGCGGGGTCGCCCTGCTCGCGCAGGATCCGCTGCTGTTCCCGCACCTGAGCGTCCGCGAGAACGCCGCGTTCGGTCCGCGCAGCGCGGGGGTGGGCCGGGCGGAGGCGCGCGCGCGTGCCGAGCGCCGCCTCGCCGACGTGGACGCGCTGCCCCTCGCCGATCGTCGGCCGGGGACTCTGTCGGGCGGGCAGGCCCAGCGCGTGGCACTGGCGCGCGCCCTCGCGACGGATCCGCGACTCCTCCTGCTCGACGAGCCGATGGCCGCGCTCGACGTGCGGGTCGCACCGGTGCTGCGGCGGATGCTGCGGACCGTGCTCGCCGACCGCACCACGATCCTCGTCACCCACGACGTGCTCGACGCGTGGACGCTCGCGGACCGCGTCGTCGTGATGCACGAGGGGCGCGTGGTGGAGGAGGGGCGGACCGCCGACGTGCTCGAGCGGCCGCGCACGGCGTTCACCGCCGAGCTGTCCGGGCTGCGCCTCGTGCGCGGGGTGCGGACGGCCGCGGGGCTGCGGCTGGAGGACGGGCGCGAGATCGCGGGCGTCTCGGATGCTGCCGTGGGGTCGGCCGTAGCCGCAGCGGTGCGCCCCTCCGCCGTGACGCTGGGCGAGGGCGGGCTGCGGGAGGAGATCGTCGACCTGGAGCCGCGCGGGGACGCGGTGCGGGTGCACGGGCGGGTGCTCGCGGCCGACGTGACTCCGGCGGAGGCGGCGCGGCGCGAGCTGGCCCCGGGGGTCGAGGTCGGGTTCGTGCTGGAGCCGGTCGAGCTGTACGCGGTGTGAGCTAGGTCTTCAGACCTGCATCCAGGATCCGATCCCGGCGCGGCGGCGCCGCTCGGCGCGGTCGACGAGCACCTCCTCCTCGGCGCCCGGCCCCCAGAGCCCGCTCTTCGACACCATCGTCTGCGCGGCCGTCCGCACGTCCTCCATCGGATCGTCCACGAGCGACTCGGCGAGCGCTCGAGGGGCCCCTGCGCGGTAGAGGACGGCCCAGCGGACATCGGCGGAGCGGTCGCGGGCAGCGACGGCGAGGTGCTCGGCGTCCGGGAAGCTGAGTCCGGAAGCGACGGCCGTGCAGCGCGCGCGGCGATCGGGGTCTCTCAGCAGGGCATCGACGTCCGTCCGATCAGCGCGCGGATTGGCGGCGCACCACCCGCGGACACTCGGCCTCTCGTCGCGCAGCAGCAGATCGAAGAGGTCCCGGTAGCTCGTGATCTGCGCGAGCATCTCCCGCGACTCCGCCATGCCGTCGCGCACGAGGAGCTCCTGGGAGGCACGACTCGGGATCCGCCCCGTCGCGCAGGCAGCGCTGACGAAGACGAAGCGCACCCACGGGTCCGGTGATCGGACGAGCTCGGATTCGAGCACCTCCCTGTCGACGGCGGTACCGGCGGCCGTGACGCGGACGAGGTGGTCGTCGTCGCCGAGCAGCACCGTCAGCAGGTCGTCACTCACTCCGGGATTCTCGGCGACCGCCACTCGCACCCGAGGAGACGCGTCGGCGGCGAGCTCCCGCCGCCGAGCGGGGGAGGTCGTCGAAACGGCCTCCGCGACGAGCCCTGCGACGACTCTCCGAGCGCCCGTCATCGTCCGCGCCTCTGCACTGCCACGACGTCATCCTCGCACCGGTCGCGGCTCGCCCCGAAGGAGTGCTCGTGTCCGCTAGGCGGCGGGAACCGGGCGCGCAAGGGGCGCGGGCACCCGGTGACGGCGGGCGGGGTGGCCCCTACGGTGGGCACATGACCGACTCCGGCTCCCGCGCCCTGCACCACGACGTGCTCGTCATCGGCGGTGGCAACGCCGGGCTCTCGGTGGCGGGGCGGCTGCGACGCTACGGAGTGTCGGACGTCGCGGTGATCGAGCCGCGCACGACCCACTACTACCAGCCGATGTTCTCGCACGTCGCCGGAGGCACGGCGCCGGCCTCGAAGGCGACCCGTCCGCAGGGCGAGGTGACACCGAAGGGCGTGACGTGGATCCGGGACCGGGTCGCGACGATCGATCCGGTGGCGAAGACGGTGACGCTCGAGGGCGGGCGCGCGGTCGGCTACGGCCAGCTCGTGGTGTGCCCGGGCATCCGGAAGGACTGGGACGCGGTGCCCGGCCTCGTCGAGGCGATGGAGTCGCCGGTCGGCATCTCGAACTACGAGTTCGAGTACGCGCGGAAGGCGTCGAGCGTGCTGCGCGACGTCCACTCGGGAACCGTCGTCTTCACGCAGCCGAGCGGACCGGCCACCTGCTCCGGGGCCTCGCAGAAGCCGATGTACCTGGCGTGCGACTACTGGCAGAAGACGGGCGTGCTCGACGACATCCACGTGGTGCTGGTCGTGCCGACGCCGACCCTGTTCGGCATGCCGCTCATCGACGCCGAGCTCGAGCGCAAGGTCGCCGAGTACGGCATCGAGGTGCACTACGACCGCGAGCTCGTCGAGGTGGACGCCGCGTCGCAGACGATCGAGCTCGCGGGCGAGGACCGGCCCACCGCACTGCTCGGACCCGATCACTCGACGTCGCTCGAGGGCCTGGAGGGCGACCACCGCGAGACGCTGGCCTACGACGTGCTGCACGTCGTTCCTCCGCAGTCGGCGCCCGCCTTCCTCGAGGGCTCGGGCCTGACCGACGGCGGCTTCGTCGAGGTCGACCCGCTGACGCTGCGGCACGTCCGCTTCCCGGACGTCTGGTCGCTCGGCGACGCGGCCGCGACGACCAACTCGAAGTCGGGCGGGGCGCTGCGCCCGCAGGCGAAGACGCTGGCGAAGAACCTCATGGCCGCGCGGAAGGGGAAGCCGCTGCCGATGACCTACGACGGCTACTCCGTCTGCCCGTTCGTCGTGTCGCGGAAGACCGTCGTGTTCGCCGAGTTCGACGACCGCTACCGCCCGAAGCCCACGATCCCGTTCTGGAAGGGGCTCGCGAAGGAGCGTCGGGCGACGTTCCTCGCGGACCGGTTCGTGCTGCCGTGGGTGTACTGGAACCTGATCCTGCAGGGGCGGGCGTGAGCACCGATCGCGCGGCCGCCACGCCGGCGTACACGACGACGGTGGTGCTGGCCGTCACCGGCCTCGTGCTCGCGCTGTTCCCCGTCTTCGACGTCGCGGGGCTGGTGCTGAGCGTCCTCGCGTTCCGGAAGAGCCGCCGTGACGGCGGGCCGCGCGGGCTGGCGCTGGCGGGGATCATCGTCGCGTCGGTGACGATCCTGCTGTTGGCGGCCGGAGCGGTGCTGCTGGGGACGCTGTTCGGCGGGCTCTTCGCGACGTGCGCGGAGCTGGGCGAGGGCGTGCATGTGGTGGACGGGGTGACGTACACCTGCTCGTGAGGCGCTGACTCGCCACTTGCAGCACGAGTTGTAGCTTGGGCGCATCACTTCCTCCGCTTAGTGGGCGTCCGATGGTCTGCCGGCCGCCAACTGACGAACCGCGAAAAGCATAGATCGCTAGCGCGAATCTCGAGCGCGATCTAAGATCACGCGAAGAGGTCGAAAATCGAACACGATGAACAGAGCGAGTAATGATGAGTAGACCAAATCACTTTTCCCTCGCGTCAAGCATCCTTACGCTTTTGGGGATGCCTGATTTGCTAGTAGGGTCTGTCAGCCTTGCGGGCGAGGCAGCGAGCTCTAATCGAGCGCAGAAAAGTCGAAGTTTGGCCTTTAGTCTGGCGGCAGAAAAAGCCGCCTCCAGACTGGCCGATCAACCTGGCGAGTACTCGCAAGTAACCGACGCTGACAAGCAGGCGTCCATCGCCTACCTCACGAGCGCAATCGATCGAGCCGACCGAAGCAACTTACTCGGTAGCGCACTCCTAGCCGAAGGTCATTTCCGAGTCGAACTACTTGGACAAGTGGACGCAAGAGTGGACGGCCTTAGCCAAGAAGGGCAGTTCTACCTCGACGCTCTGATCGCAACAACGCACGGAGTCGTGCGTTCTCTCTCAATAGACTCGGACGTAGTCGGGGCCAGCGTAGTAGCGATGATGCAGACCGTAGCCCCTCTGGTGGATGCGAGCACTACACGTGCCGAAGTCGAAGACTTGATCACACAAGCCCTACAGACGATTGAAGACGAAAGACCAGTTGCCCTCCGCGTGGCAGGTCGAAGACCACGAGTCATATCAACACCGGTGGCTCGAGATGAGTTGCTAGCCCTAGAGAAAGCTTTCGTCGCCGACGACCGAGCAACTATTTGCTCCTTGGGAGGAATGCGAGGAATCGGTAAGACGCAACTGGCTGCGCTGTTCGCAGAGCGCTGCGAGAACGCCAGCTGGGCCTTTGTCGGTTGGGTGACAGCATCGTCGAGAACTCAAGCGATAGCAGACTTAGCTGCCATGGCCTGGAGCGCAAAACTGCTCAGGTCCGACGCTAGCGCCGAAGAAGCTGCTCAGATGCTTTTGACGCACTTGTCGAATCTTTCAGGAGACCGACTGCTCGTCTTCGACAACGTGGAAGCGTTCGAAGACCTAAATGAGCTTCTACCGTCCGGCGCCGGCATTCGAGTCCTTGTGACGACAACAGTGGTCGATTCAAACTTCGGGATAAAGATCGCCGTACAGCTATTTGATGAAAAACAATCCGTAGCTCACCTGGAAAACGGGACAGGACTCCGGGACGACGGGCGGGCTGCGCCTATCGCCACCAAACTAGGGTATTTACCGCTTGCTCTAACTCAAGCAGCGACGACCATCCGCCTCCGCGACTACACTTATGGCGAATATCTCGAAGCGCTGAATTCCTCACAAGCGCTCGATTCCCTTTTCCTGAGCGAAGGCGGAGACCCGTACCCTCTTCACGTTACGCGCGCGCTCAGACTTGCCGAGCAGTCTGTCCTCGACTGCATGCCGACTGACGCCATTCGCTCAGCGGCTAGGCGGATCCTGGAGGCCCTGGCGCTTCATGGCGGTGGCTCCGTTCCGAGAAAGTGGCTATATGCACTGGGCGAGCAAGAAACAGCTCGTGATGCTGTCGGCATACTTGTACGGGAGTCGATCCTTACGCAAACTGTTGATCGCACAGTCTCCTTGCATCGGCTTTTCGCGCGCTTGGTGAGGGACGACGCGCGTTTAGGAGAGTATGAAGATGAATCATTAGATTCCGCGCTAAACGTTTTCGGAACCGCGATATCGATCGCAGTTCAGCAACTTCGCGATGCGCAACACCAGCGAGCGCGGGTCGCTTTGAGAGAGCTGGGCCAGAGTCTTACGGACCTAACTCCTCAGAACGAGTTGAGGACGCTCTGGAATTCGCCCGCTGTGCTCGGCATCGTCCTTGAAGTGCAGAGACTACAGAATCAAATTTCGGATCCGGGCCCAGCCATGGCCCTGTCAAGATACTTAGACATCGCCGAGGGGCACTTGGGCAAAACCCATAAACTTGTAATGAATATTCGTGACGCTCTAGCCGTATCGTACCTGCATGGCGGGTTCACGACTAAAGCCTTGGCTCTTCATGAAGTAAATCACTCGGAATGGAGAAAGCTCGAATCGAGTAGTGATCCAGACGCGATCCATGGACTCAACAACTATGCCCTCGCTCTCGAACGAGATACCCAGTTTTCACAGTCGATATCCATTTACCTTGAGATCCTACCGATTGCCGAGCGGATACATGGCACGAACGGGGAAGTTGTTCTTAATATTTTGAACAACCTCGGCGGCGCCTATGAGAGAAGTGGTAACGCTGGGCAGGCGATCTCGATTCACCAGAGAGTTCTCAAGGGGCGCGCCGCATTGCTGGGAGACCAACATAAGGATACGCTTACAAGTCAGAATAATTTAGCAAATGCCTACTTCTCGTCTGGGAGTGTCGATGTCGCGATCGATCTATATAGGAGCACTCTCGGTACTCGAGAAAAGGTTTACGGACTGGATCATGCACATACCATCACAAGCAGGAACAGCCTTGTCGGAGCCTATATTCGACTCGACAGGGGTGCAGAAATTGTGACCTTATGCGAGGAAGCCTACGAAATAGCTCAGATGGCGCTGGGTTCGAGCCACCCGGCGACCATCACGGCGATCGGAAGTTTAGCTGCAGCATACCGTTCAAGCGGCAACTTTTGGAAAGCATTGAAGCTGCTAAAAAGGCAGCTTGAATATTGCGTAAGCACCTTCGGCCCCGCCAATCAGATGACATTCGTGTCTCGAAATAATCTGGGGGAAATTTTCCTTAGTGCGGGCAATGCGGTGAAGGCTGTACAACTTTTTGAGCAAAACCTGGCGATCGCTCAGTCATCGTCGGAACTGTCGGCTGACGTAGAACGAGCCGCGAAGAATCTTGCGTTGGCGCGGACTCAACTGTGACCGCAGGGCGCCGGCCGAGACCGCGGCCGCCACGCACCCGGCCCGGCCAGCCGAAGCGGCGGCGCTGCACACGTACCTGATGAAAGACTTCGTCGCGCTGGCCCGCGAGGGTTGCCACTACAAGATCGAGTTCGAACGGGTCTCGACGCGCTCTTCGACGGTGTAAAGGTGTGGCGGGCGGGATGACGATCGGAACACTGACCTGCCTGCATCGGTCTCAACCGGAGGGTCCCACTGGTGAAGCACCGGCAGGAGTCGGACGGTCGCGGACGGCATTCGAAGGGCGGCGTGTGCGCAGAGCGGGCTCCTCGACAGTCGCGGCTACCGGACCGGTTCCGAGCGGGCCGGCGAGGTCGGCACCTCCCCCGGGAAGGCTGTGGCACAGGCAGGCGGTCGCGCGACAGTACCCGCCAGCAGAAGGGCCGATTACTCAGAAGAGCGATAGAATAAAATAAATACCGTTTGGAGGTCGAGATGGTGGATACCGCGCCGAGTCCGTTCACCCCTGGCTACGGCAGGAAGCCTGCCGTCTTCGGCGGTCACGGGGAAGAGCTCACCGAGCTCCGAGCGGTGTTCGACACGCTCGACTTCGGCGAGAACCACTCCGTTCTCGTCTCGGGTCTGCGCGGCGCAGGCAAGACCTCGTTCCTGACGACTCTTCAAGACGACGCGCGTGACGCCGGTTGGCTGGTCATCAGCGACGACGCCAGCGCCGGTTTGATGGGACGGGTCATGGACTCGACCATCCCGGCGCTCATCAACGAGATGACCCCGGAGAGCCGCACTCGTCTGACCTCGCTCGGGGTCTGGGAGATCAGCGCGGAGATCGAGTACGTCGACCGGCACCGCGGCGTCAAGCCGCAGCTGCGCACCGACCTCGTCGCCCTGTCCTCAGCGCTCGGCGCGAGCGGCGGCATCCTCATCACCATCGACGAAGTGTCCTCCGGCAAGGTGCGCCTGCGTGAGCTGAGCCGATTCGCGTTGCAGGTCTCGCACGCACTCCAGGACGGCGCCCAGATCATGGTCGTCTTCGCCGGAGTGAGGGTCAGCCTCGACGCTCTCCTCGCCGAAGAGCACACCACCTTCCTCCGGCGCTCTCGTGAGGTCGAGTTCCAGCGCTTGTCCGCGCCTGAGACCAGCCGCGTGTTCGTGGAGACCGCCGGCCTCGGCGGCCGCCGCATCGAGAGCGACGCACTGAAGAAGCTCGTCTCCCTCTCCCAGGGCTACCCGTACCTGGTGCAGCTGGCCGGCGACTACGCCTGGCGCAACGATTCCACCTCACCCGCGATCACCCTCGCCGACGCCGTCGTCGCCCACGACAAGGCCATCAAGGCGGTCGAGAGCCGCGTCATCAGCCGCGTCTTCGGGGACCTCTCGGACGTCGACCAGAAGTTCCTCACTGCGATGGCGGAGAACGACGACCGCACGAAGGTCGCCGACATCGTCAAGCAGATGGGCGTGTCCGACGCATATGTCCAGGTGTACAAGAAGCGGCTCATCGAGAGCGGCTACGTCCATGCTGCCGGACGCGGGTACGTCCAGTTCTCCCTGCCCTACCTCGGCGCCTACATCCGTCGCCAACTCGCCGCCGAAGCCCGCGATGACAGCGGCAACGGCGGCTGGGACGCCTACCCCGCACCGGATCTGCCCTCCTGAGCCGGTCACCGCGTCGCCGCGCGGCCTCTCACCCCGCGACGAGCTCGCCCGCCCGCCAGACCCTGCGCACCAGCTGCACCCCGGGGCGGTACGCGAGGTGCGCCGGATCCGGAGCGTCGAGCTCGACGAGGTCCGCCCGCGCACCGACGCGGAGCGACCCGACGTCGTCGCGACGCAGCGCCGCAGCGCCTCCCGCCGTCGCTGCCCACAGCGCCTCGGAAGCGGTCATCCCCATCTCCCGCACGGCGAGCGCGACGCAGAACGGCAGCGACGACGTGAAGGACGAGCCGGGATTGCAGTCGCTCGCGAGCGCGATCCGCACGCCCGCGTCGATCAGCCGGCGGGCGTCCGGGTACGGCTGCCGGGTCGAGAACTCGACGCCGGGCAGCAGGGTGGCGACCGTGCGGGAGCCGGCGAGAGCGGCGATGTCGGAGTCGGTGAGGTAGGTGCAGTGGTCGACGCTCGCGGCGTCGAGCTCGACGGCGAGGCGCACGCCTTCGCCGGGTCCGAGCTGGCTCGCGTGCACCCGCACGCCCAGTCCGCGGTCGCGGCCGGCGGTGAGGACGCGGCGGGCCTGCTCCGGAGTGAACGCACCCGTCTCGCAGAACACGTCGATCCAGCGGGAGTGCGGGGCGCAGGCGTCGAGCATGGCGCCGACCACGAGGTCGACGTACTCGTCGCGCCGCTCGGCGTACTCGGCGGGCACCACGTGCGCTCCGAGGTACGTCACTTCGTCGCTCAGCTGCGCGGCGAGGCGCACCAGGCGCTCCTCGGTCGCGACGTCGAGGCCGTAGCCGCTCTTGATCTCGAGGGTCGTGGTGCCGTGCGCGTGCGCCTGGCGGAGGAGGTGCCGCGCGTTCGCGAGCAGGGTCGCGTCGTCCGCGGCGCGCGTCGCCGACACCGTCGAGCGGATGCCGCCGGCGGAGTAGCGCGCGCCCGCCATCCGCGCCTCGAACTCGGCGGCGCGATCGCCCGCGAAGAGCAGGTGGCTGTGCGAGTCGACGAAACCGGGGATCACCGCCCGGCCGTCGATCCCGACCGCGACGTCGGCAGCCGGGGCGTCGGCGGCCGCGCCGGTCCAGGCCACGAGCCCGTGCTCGACGACGAGCGCGGCGTCGGTCACCGCTCCGAGCTCGCCGATGCGGGGAGGCGAGCCGTCCGCCGGCACGTTGGTGACGAGCCGTCCGATTCCGGTGAAGAGGGTCGAGGTCATGGCAGTGGCCTTCCGAGGAGGTCAGGGGAGGGAGGCGGAGCGCGCCGCGTCGATCGCGTCCAGCGCCGGTGCGAGCAGGCCCCGTGCGGGAGCGACGAGCCGGCCGGCGACGATCGTCGTCAGCACGTCGGCCGCCGTCGCGACGAGCGGGGAGGAGTCGAGCGGCGCGCGGGTCGTCCGATCCGACTCCGCATCGAGTTCGACGAGGTCGCAGACCGCGCCGACGCGCAGGCCCCCGCTCCAGCCGAGGGAGCGGTACCCGCCGTCGGTGCCGACCCGCCACAGCTCGGCGGGCGTGAACACTCCGCGACGGCCGCGGCTCAGGCGCTCCCCCGCCTCCAGGCCGCGCAGTTCGAGCAGCGGGTCCACGACGGCGTTCTGGTCGGAGCCGATCGCGAGGGACGTGCCAGCGTCGACGAGGTCGCGCGCGGGTCCGATGCCGTCGCCGAGGTCGGCCTCGGTGCTCGGGCACATCACGACCGAGACGCCGGCCGCGCCGAGCAGGTCGCGGTCGGCCGTCGTCAGGTGGGTCGCGTGCACCACCGACAGGCGGTCGGAGAGGACGCCCGCGCGGGCGAGCAGCGCCGTCGGAGTGAGCCCGGTCGCGGCGAGGCACTCCTCGTTCTCGCGCGGCTGCTCCGAGAGGTGCACGTGCAGCGGCACGTCGGCGGGGAGCCCCGCGGCGAGCGCCGCGATCTCCTCCTCCGGGACCGCGCGCACGGAGTGGATCGCCGCGCCGAGCAGCACGTCGCCCCGGTCGGCGAGACGGGAGCGGAGCCGGTGCCAGCGCTCGAGCCATCGGCCGGCGCTGCCGTCGCCGAAGCGCACCTGGCCCGGTTCCAGCCCGCGGCCGGGTCCGGCCCCGAGGTAGAGCGTGTCGAGGAGGGTGAGCCGGATGCCCGCATCCCGCGCGGCGTCGACCACGGCGAGCTCCATCGCGTGGTCGTCGTAGGGCGCGCCGTCGGTGCGGTGGTGGACGTAGTGGAACTCGCCGACGGCCGTGTATCCGGCGGCGAGCATCTCGCCGAAGACCGCGCGGGCGAGATCCCGGTAGAGGGCGGGGTCGAGCACGGCGGCGACGGCGTACATCTCGTCCCGCCAGCGCCAGAAGTCGCCGCCGTCGGCGTGAGTGCGTCCGCGGAGCGCCCGGTGGAACAGGTGGGAGTGGGCGTTCGCGAAACCCGGAGCGACCGTGCCCAGCCGGTGGTCGCCCGGCTGCGGGTCGACTCCGGTCTCCAGCCGGGAGACGACGCCGCGCTCCGCCACGATGCGCACCCGATCCACCGGGACTGCATCGACGAGCGCTCGCTCGCACCAGAAGGCCGTCACAGCAGGTCCCTCAGAACGCGGACGAGAGCATCCGCTCCGCGACGGCAGTCGTCGTCCTCGGCGAACTCCTCGGGCGAGTGCGAGACGCCGGTGGGGTTCCGCACGAACAGCATCGCGGTGGGGACGGACCCCGCCAGGATGCCGGCGTCGTGACCCGCTCCGCTCTCCAGCACCGGGACTGCGCCGCCGAGTGCCCCGACGAGGCGATCCCGCAGGGCGGGGTCGAAGGCGACCTCGGCGCCGTAGGACTCCTCGACGACCTCCAGCGCGCACCCCTCCTGCTCAGCGGCGGCGTGCGCCCGGGCGAAGATGTCCTCGACCGCCGCACGCGCTTGGGCGTCGACGCCCGAGCGCACGTCGAGCCAGGTGTCGACGCGCGAGGCGATCACGTTCGTCCCTCCTGGCACGGGCACGAGGCGGCCCACGGTCGCCCGGGTCGGTGTCCGCTCGGCGGCGACCTCGCGGGAGGCGAGCACGGCGCGGGCCGCGGCGACCATCGGATCGCGCCGATCCTCGATCGCGGTGGTGCCGGCGTGGTTGCCCTCGCCCGAGAACGAGAGGCGCCAGCGCCCGTGCGCCAGGATGCTGGACGCCACGGCGATCGGCGCGTCGAGATCGATGAGACCGCGCCCCTGCTCCACGTGCAGCTCGACGAACAGCCCGAGGCGCCCGAGCGCCTCGCGGTCGACGCCGAGGTGGGGCACCGAGAGCCCGGCGGCCGAGGCCGCCTCACCGAAGCTCACACCGTCGGAGTCGCGGAGCGCGGCGGCCCGCTCGCCGCTGATCGCGCCCGAGAGCAGGCGGCTGCCGAGGCAGGCGATGCCGAACCGCGACCCCTCCTCCTCGGCGAACACGACCACCGCGAACGGACGCGAGGGCACGACTCCGCTCGCGCGCAGCTCCTCGACGGCGACGAGGGCGGAGGCGACTCCGAGCGGACCGTCGAACGCTCCCCCTCCGGGCACGGAGTCGAGGTGGCTGCCGGTCACGACGGCGTCGTCACCGGGCTCGCCCCACCAGGCCCACAGGTTCCCGTTCCGATCCGTCTCGACGCCGAGACCGAGACCCTCCGCGCGCTCGACGAACCACTCGCGCAGCTCGCGCTCACCGCGGTCGAACACGTGGCGGGAGTAGCCGCCGCGGGTGCGGTCCCGGCCGACCCCGTCGATCTCGGCGAGCAGCGCCGGCACGCCTCCGGTCGCGCTCACTCGGCCTCGACCCCTTCCCACATCGGCACGCGCAGGCCGCGCTCGCGGGCGACCTCGGCGGCCCGCTCGTAGCCGGCGTCGACGTGCCGCATCACTCCGGTGCCCGGGTCGTTCGTGAGCACGCGCTCGATCTTCTCGGCGGCGAGAGCGGTGCCGTCGGCCACGATCACCTGTCCGGCGTGCAGCGAGCGGCCGATGCCGACTCCTCCGCCGTGGTGCAGCGAGACCCAGGTGGCGCCGGACGCGGTGTTCAGCAGCGCGTTCAGGAGCGGCCAGTCGGCGATCGCGTCGGAGCCGTCGGCCATCGCCTCGGTCTCGCGGTACGGCGACGCCACGGATCCGGAGTCGAGGTGGTCGCGCCCGATCACCACGGGCGCCGAGAGCTCGCCGCTGGCGACCATCTCGTTGAAGCGCAGCCCGGCGAGGTGGCGCTCCTTGTAGCCCAGCCAGCAGATGCGGGCGGGCAGACCCTCGAAGGCGATCTTCTCGCCGGCCGAGGTGATCCAGCGGCGCAGCTTCTCGTCGTGCGGGAAGAGCTCGAGGATCGCCCGGTCGGTCGCGGCGATGTCGGCCGGGTCGCCCGAGAGCGCCGCCCAGCGGAACGGTCCCTTGCCCTCGGCGAACAGCGGGCGGATGTAGGCGGGCACGAAGCCGGGGAAGTCGAACGCGCGCTCGTACCCGCCCAGCTGCGCCTCGGCGCGGATCGAGTTGCCGTAGTCGAAGACCTCGGCGCCGGCGTCCTGGAAGCCGACCATCGCGCGCACCTGCTTGGCCATCGCGGCACGGGAGCGGACGGTGAAGTCCTCGGGCTCCGCCGCGGCGCGCTCGGCCCATTCGGCGACTCCGGTGCCCTCGGGGAGGTAGGACAGCGGATCGTGCGCCGAGGTCTGGTCGGTGACGATGTCGACGGCCACTCGGCGCTCGAGGATCTCGGTGAACACGGTGGCCGCGTTGCCGACGACGCCGACCGACAGGGCGCGCCGCTCGGCCTTGGCGCGGAGCACCCGCTCGAGGGCGTCGTCGAGGTCGTGCGTCATCTCGTCGAGGTAGCCGTGGTCGACCCGGCGCTGGAGCCGCGCGGGATCGACGTCGACGATCAGCACCGCGCCCTCGTTGAGCGTCACCGCCAGCGGCTGGGCGCCGCCCATCCCACCCGCGCCTCCCGTCAGGGTGAGCGTCCCCGCGAGGGTGCCGCCGAAGCGCTTGTCGGCGATGGCCGCGAACGTCTCGTAGGTGCCCTGGAGGATCCCCTGCGTCCCGATGTAGATCCACGAGCCGGCGGTCATCTGGCCGTACATGGTGAGCCCGAGCGCCTCGAGGCGGCGGAACTCGGGCCAGGTGGCCCAGTCCCCGACGAGGTTCGAGTTCGCGATCAGCACCCGCGGCGCCCACTCGTGGGTGCGGAACACGCCGACCGGCTTGCCCGACTGCACCAGCAGCGTCTCGTCCGACTCGAGCGCCTCGAGCGTGCGGACGATCGCGTCGTACGCCTCCCAGCTGCGGGCTGCCTTGCCGGTGCCGCCGTAGACAACAAGGTCGTCGGGGCGCTCGGCGACCTCCGGGTCGAGGTTGTTCATCAGCATCCGGAGCACGGCTTCGGTCTGCCAGCTCTTGGCGGTGAGGGCGGTGCCGCGGGCGGCGCGGACGGGGCGGGGGCCGTGCATGGAGGATCCTTCGGTGCGGGGAGCGGTGGTGGGAGTGTCGAGGGCCGTCACGAGAGGTGCTCGGCGATCCACGCCTTCGCGATGCCGGTGAGATCGGCACCGGTGGCCGCCTCGGCGTTCATGGCGATGAGGTCCTCGGTGGTGAGGGCGGCCGAGACCTCGTCGAGAGCGGCGCTCACGGTGTCGTCGAGCTTCGCCTCGGCGATCACGGGCACGACGTTCTCGGCCGCGAACAGGGACTTGTCGTCCTCGAGGGCGACGAGGTCGTTGGCGGTGAGGCCCGGATCGGTGCTGAAGATGTCGCCGACCTGGACCTGGCCGCTGGTGAGTGCGGTCATGGTGAGCGGTCCGCCCGCGTCGAGCGAGACGAACTCCTTGAACTCGAGGCCGTAGACGTCCTTCAGACCGACCACGCCGTTGACGCGCGTCTTCCACTCCGGCGGGCCGCCGAGCGAGAGCTCACCGGCGACGGGCACGAGGTCCGAGATCGACTCGAGGCCGTACTGGTCGGCGGTCGCGCGGGTCACCGCGAGGATGTCCTTGTCCTGGGCGTCGGAGGGCTCGAGCATCGCGACACCCTCGGGCAGCACGCCGGCCAGCTCCGCGTCGACCTCCTCCGAGGTGGAGGCCTTCGACTCGGGGTCGAGGTACTTCAGGAACGCGCCGGAGTACTCGGGGACGAGGTCGATCGAGCCGTCCTGGAGGGCGGCGATGTAGACCTCGCGGCTGCCGATGTTGAACTGCTCCTTCACCTCGACGCCCTCGGCCTGCAGAGCCTGCGAGTAGATCGTGGCGATGAGCTGGCTCTCGGTGAAGTCGGCCGAGCCGATGATGATCTGCTCGCCGTCGGATCCGCCGGCGGACCCGCCCGCGAGAGGGTCGCCTCCGCCCGAGCAGGCGGTGAGGACGAGGGTGAGCGCGGCGGCGGAGGCGAGGAGCACTCCGGTGGTGGCACGGGACATGGTGGGCCTTTCGGTCGGGTGGGGCGCGTGCGGGAAGGGGTGGCGGGGTCGCCGGAGGAACCGCGCGGAGGAACGGGACGCGCGGCGGGAAGAGGGGGACGGCTAGGTGAGGGTCAGTGCCCGGGTGGCCGTGTCGGTCGGCCGCGGGCGGCGCACCTTCGCCGTGCGGCGCAGGCCCGGCGAGACGACGAGCCCGGTGAGTGCGGTGAACGCGAGCTCCAGCACGAGGGCCAGCACGGCGACGAGGATCGCCCCGGACGCCATCTGGATGTAGTCGCCCTGCGCCCGTCCGTCGATGATGAAGCGGCCCAGGCCCTGCAGTCCGAGGTACGAGGCGACCGTGGCCGTCGAGACGATCTGCAGGGTCGAGCTGCGGACGCCGGACAGCAGCAGCGGCAGTGCGCACGGCAGCTGGACGTGCACCAGGATCTGCCACTTCGTGTAGCCGAGGCCGCGAGCGGCGCCCACGGCGTCCGGATCGGCGTTCTGGATGCCGGCGTACGTGCCGGTCAGCACGGGCGGGATCGCCAGCAGCACCAGCACCACGATCGTCGGCAGCACGTAGACGAGCTGACCGCCGACCACCGGCGAGACGACGAGGAAGAGCAGCACGAGCAGCCCCAGCGTGGGCAGGGCGCGGAGCGAGTTCGCGACGCCCGCCACGACCGTCTCTCCGCGGCCGGTGTAGCCGATGACGACTCCCAGCGGCACGGCGATGAGGAGGGTGACGGCGAGCGCGATGGCGGAGTAGAGGAGGTGGAAGCCGACCTGCGCGGGGATGCCGTCGGCGCCGGCCCAGTTCTCGGGGGCGAGGAACCAGTCGAGGATCGTCATGCCGTCACCGTCCTGCGGCGCCAGGGGGTCAGCGCTCGGCTGAGCCACTGCACGAGGAGGTCGAGGACGACCGCGAGGAGGACGCAGAGGACGATGCCGGTGAGCAGCGGCACCACGAGGCGGAGCTGGAAGCCCTGCGTGAAGAGCGTGCCCAGCTGCGGGATCCCCAGCAGCGCGGCCATGGTCAGGATGCTGACGTTCGAGACCACCGCGACGCGCAGCCCCGCGAGGATCACGGGCACCGCGACCGGGAGCTCCACGAGCAGCAGCCGCTGCCATCCGCGGTACCCCATCGCCTCGGCGGCCTGGCTGGTGTCGGCCGGCACCGAGGCGAGGCCGTCGGCGACGACGCGGACCAGCAGGGCCACCGTGTAGACCGTCAGGGCGACGACCACGTTCAGCGGATCGAGGATCCGGGTTCCGAGGATCGGCGGGAGCACCACGAAGAGCGCGAGCGACGGGATCGTGTAGAGCAGGCCCGCGACGCCCACGATCACCGGGTAGCCCCGGCGGGAGCGGTTCGCCCACCAGCCCAGCGGCAGGGCGACGAGGAGCCCGAGGACGGTCGGCACCAGCGTGAGGACGAGGTGGTTCCCGGTGAGCGTCGCGATCGTCGGGAGGTTCTGCAGTATCCAGTCGGCGTTCATGCCGCTGCCCGGTCCTGCTTCGCGAGTCGGATCGCCTCGACGACGTCGGCCGCGTCGGCGGTGCCGATGAGCAGACCCGCCGGATCCACGAGCATCGCGCGGTGGGCCGGGCTCGAGAGAGCGGAGTCGAGGTAGGCGCGCAGGGTGCCGTCGGCGGGGGCCGCGGTCCCCGACAGGTCGAGGTCCTCGTGCGAGACGACCGAGGTGCGCACGCGACGCGCATCGATCCAGCCCAGCGGGCGTCCGCCGCCGTCCACCGCCACCAGCCACTCGTCCGCGCCCGGAGGCAGCGGCTCGCCGAGGCGGACACTCGCGACCGGGCCGACCGCGACGCTCCCGGCTGCAGGCACGAAGCCCAGCGCCTGGTAGCCGCGCGCCGATCCCACGAAATCGGCGACGAAGGAGTCGTGCGGAGCGGCGAGCAGGTCGGCCGGGGCGGCCACCTGTGCCAGCGTCCCGCCCTCGCGGAGCACGGCGACCCGGTCGCCCAGCTTCAGCGCCTCGTCGATGTCGTGGGTGACCATCACGATGGTCTTGGAGAGATCGGCCTGGAGCCGCAGGAACTCGTCCTGCAGCTGGGCGCGCACCACCGGGTCGACCGCGCTGAACGGCTCGTCCATGAGGAGGAACGGCGGGTCCGTCGCGAGGGCTCGCGCCACTCCGACCCGCTGCTGCTGGCCGCCCGAGAGCTGCCACGGATACCGGCCGGCGAACTTCGCATCGAGGCCGACGCGCTCCAGCAGCTCCATCGCACGGGCCCGGGTCTCCTTGCGGCCCTGGCCGAGCAGCCGGGGCAGGGCCGCGACGTTGTCGACGACCGTGCGGTGCGGGAAGAGGCCCGCGTTCTGGATGACGTAGCCGATCCGGCGGCGCAGGTCCACGCGGTCCAGACTCTGCGTGTCGACCCCGTCGATGGCGATGACGCCGGAGGAGGGGTCGATGAGGCGGTTGATCATCCGCATCGAGGTGGTCTTGCCGCAGCCGGACGGGCCCACCAGCGTGGTGATCCTGCCCTGCGGCGCCTCGAGCGTGAGACGGTCGACCGCGACGGTGCCGTCGGGGTAGACCTTCGAGACTTCCTGGAACGTGATCATGAACGAGCTCCTCGGGGGGTGCGCTGCAGTGCGGGGCGGGTCGGGGGTGCGGCGATCATGCGGTGCCGCCGAGGCCGGCGGAGACGAGGCGGGCGGCTCGCGCGAGCGCCATGCCGTGCCGCATCTCGTCGACGGCGCGCTCGCGGTAGCTGGGAACGACGAGGCTCAGGGCCCCAATGATCCGGGTGCCGGCGAGGACGGGTGCGGCGATGGCGGTGACATCGGGCTCGATGCCGCTGACCACGACGACGAAACCCTCGTCGGGAGTCCGCCCGGTCAGCACGGCACCGGCGGCCGAGCCGTCGAGCGGGATCGAGCGGCCGACCCAGCTGGCGTGCCGGACCGAGTGCGTGCCCTCGACGATGCTGATGTAGAGCGCGGTCGCTCCGTGGCCCTCGATGCTGAGGTAGACGGACTCCCCCGTCTCCTCGACCAGGTCCTCCATCACGGGACGCGCCAACGCGACCAGCGATTCGCTCGTGAGAGCCTGGGCGCCGAGCTGGATCAGGCGGCTGCCCGGGCGGAAGGTGCCGTCGTCGTCGCGGCGGATGAATCCGCTGCCCTCCAGTGTGCGCAGCAGCCGGAGCGCCGTGCTGGCCGCGAGGTCGGTGGCGCGGGCGCTCTCGGCGAGCGTCGCGCTCCCCCGGTCGCAGACGACGGCCAGAAGGGCGAGTGCCCGGTCGACGGTGCGAGTGGCGGCTTCCTCGGCCATGGTGCCTCCTCCTGTCTCGATGGGTGCCGCGGGTCGTTCCGGCGATGACGTCCACGCTAGGGACCGCTCGTTTCGGCTGACCTGCCCTCATGTTTCCGTTCAGTAAAACGTGATTGCCACTGGATGGAATGCACCATCGAGTGGGTCAGGATGGTCGGACACAGGCAGGAGGTCCCGATGATCACGCTCGACGGTTCCCTGGGCATCGACGGCGTCGTCGCCCTCGCGGACAGGAGTCGCCGCCCCGCGCTCGGAGACGGCCAGCTGGATCGGATCGCCGCGGCGGCCACCGCGGCCACCGCGATCGCCGACCGCCACCCCGTCTACGGCCGCTCGACCGGAGTCGGCGCGAACCGCACCACCGCGGTCGCCGCTGACCACGGGCACGCTCTCCGGCTCCTGCGCAGTCACGCCGTGGACGCTGGGCCCGCCCTGCCGGCCCGGGCCGTCCGCGCGATGCTCGCCGTGCGGCTGAACCAGCTGTGCCTCCCAGGCTCCGGCATCGACCCCCGGGTCGCGAGCGGGCTGCTCCGGATGCTGGAGCTCGATGCCCTCCCCGAGGTGCGCTCGCTCGGCTCGCTCGGGACCGGCGATCTCACGGCGCTGGCCGGGACGGCCCTGGCTCTGCTGGGCGAGCGGCCGACAACGCACCCGCTGCCGCCACTGGAGCCCTGGGGCGCGGAGAGCGCCCTCGCCTTCATCAGCAGCAACGCGCTGACGATCGGACGCGCGTGCCTCGCCGTCGAGGAGCTCTCCCGCCTCGAGCGCGCCGCACGTGTCGTCCTCGCGATGAGCGCCGTGGCTCTGGGCGCCGAGCCCGGCGCCTTCTCACCCCGCGCCGCCGACGCGGCGGCAGCGCCCGGTGTCGCCGAGGTGTCCGCGTCGGTGCGGCAGCTGCTCGCGGGAGTGGGCGACGATCGGATCCTCGCCGCGCGCGTCCAGGACCCGTACGGCTTCCGCGTCGTCCCGCACACCCAGGGCGCGCTCCTCGCCGGCCGTCGAGCGCTGGCCGATCAGGCCGAGGCGCTCCTGGGGACCGCGCAGGAGAATCCGCTCTTCGACCCCGCCTCGGGGACCGTCGTGCACCACGGCGGCTTCTTCCAGACCGCCCTCGCGCTCGCCGGGGAGTCCGCGTCGCTCGCCCTCGCCGGCACGACGTCGACCACGCTGTCGCGGATCCGCCTCCTCAACGAACCGGAGTACAGCGGGCAGCGCCCGTTCCTCGCGGCCGGCCCCGCGGGCGCCTCCGGCCTGATGATGGTGGAGTACGTGGCCGCTGCCGCGATCGCCGAGATCCGCGCCGCCGCGCACCCCGCGTCCCTCGGCACGGTCTCACTGTCGCGCGGCACCGAGGACGACGCACCGTTCACCGCGCAGGCGATCGCCCAGCTGGAGCGCGCGGTCCCGGCCTACCGGGTCCTGCTCTCGTGCGAACTCGTCGGAGCGGTGCGCGCACTGCGCCAGCGCGGAAGGGCGTCAGGCCACGCGGGGCTGCTCGGACAGGCCGTCGCACTGGTCGCCTCACTCCCGTCGGACGACTCCGACCGCGATCTGCGCGGCGACCTGGACGAGGCGGGCGTCCTCCTCGACGGCCTCGCGACGATCCTGGACGACCTGTCGTGACCGCGCGGCTCGTCCGGCTCGGCGACCTCCCCTCCGGGAGGTGGCCCAACGGCCTCGGGGAGACGCGGTCGGTGCACGCGAACGAGGGCCTGAAGGTCGGCGTCGCCCGGATCCACGAGGCCGCCCCGTTCTCCGTGCTCACCGGTCGCGACCGCCTCCTCACCATCCTCGGACCCGAGGGGATCCTGCTCCGGATCGACGGGCAGGAGCACCGGCTCGCTCCCGGCGACGGCATCCGGTTCCGCGGGGACGCTCCCGTCTCGGTCGCCGCGACGGCGGCGCCCACCGCGGTGCTGAACCTCATCCACGACTCCGGCTGGAGCGTCGAAGCGGCCTGCGGGCGCGCCGAGAACCTGTCCTCCGCCCTCGCGCTCCTCGCCGCGGCTCAGCCCGCCGACTCGCGCGCGCTCGCGATCGCGCCCGGAGCGCTGGCGCTCCGCCTCGACGTGCCGGGCGAGGACCGCGTGGTCCTCGCGTCCTGGCGACGGGCGCACCGCGCGGACGAACCCGCCTGACGGCGGCCCGCCGGCGGCCTCAGCCCGCCTGGTCCGGCAGCGCCGCCGTCCCCGTCGTGCGCAGGCGCTCCTTCACCAGCTCCGGGAAGAGCGGTCGGCCGTAGAAGTAGCCCTGCGCCCGCTCCGCGCGCAGCGACGTCAGCAGCTCGTGGGCCGACGGCGTCTCGACGCCCTCGACGATCGTGTGCATGTCGAGGTCCGAGACGAGGTTGATGATCGAGCGGAGGATCGTGGCGTGCTTGGGGTTCTCCTCGTCGGCCAGGAAGACGCGGTCGATCTTGACGATGCTCAGCGGCACCGTGAGCAGGGCCACGGCACCCGCGTGCTCCTGGCCGTAGTCGTCGAGGGCGATCGCGATGCCCTCCTCCGTCAGCCGGCGCACCCGCTCGATCACCTCGGCGTCGACGTGGCCGATCGAGCCCTCGGTCAGCTCCAGGCAGAGCTGGATGCCCTTCTCGGCCGTGCGGTGGCCGCGGACGAGGTCGAGGACGTCGTCGTGCAGGAGCTGGTCGGCCTCGAGATTGACGCTGAGGAACGTGACCGTGTCGTCGATCTCGCGGAACTCGACCATGCAGGCGACGGCCTGGTCGATGATCTGCATCGTCAACCGGTCGAGCAGCCCGAGTGAGCGGGCGACATCGACGAGGGTCGGCGGGCCCAGCGGAGTGCCGTCGCGGCGCGTGTATCGGGCGAGGGCCTCGAAGCCGACGATGCGGCGCTCGGCCACGTCGATGACCGGCTGGAACGCGACGCGGACCGCCCCGTCGAGCACGGCCTCGTGGATCTCGGTGAGCAGGTCCTCGCCCGTCGGGTCCTGGGGCGCCCCCTTGCGCTCCTTCTTCGACTCGTACATCCGCTCGTCGGCCTCCTGCATGACCCGGTCGAAGCTGCCGCCGTCGACGGCGACCGGGGCGCCGATGCTGATGCGGGGGTGGAGGGTGAGTCCGCCGACGAGGACGGGACGCTCGACGGCGCGGCTGATGCGCTCGGCGACGGCTCCCGCCGTGGCCGAGTCGAGCAGCACGGCGAACTCGTCGCCGCCGATGCGCGCGACGACGTCGTCGCCGCGCACGCTCTCGCGGATCCGACGGCCGACCTCCTCGAGGACCGTGTTGCCCGTCGAGTGGCCGTGGGTGTCGTTGATCGCCTTGAAGGCGTCGAGGTCCATGAACAGCATCGCGCGGCGCGACGGATCGGTGATCGCGTCGAACTCCTCGTAGAGGCCGCGGAGGTTCGTCAGGCCGGTGAGCGAATCCGTCGTCGCCGCATCGCGCAGGGCACGCGTGTTGCGGCGGTCGTACAGGGCCTGGGTGGCGATGTGGGCGAGGGCGAGCAGCGTCCTGCGCTCCAGCGGGCTGAAGCCGTCGGAGTCGGGGCGGCGGGTGAGGACGACGTGGCGGACGCCGGTCCCCGGTGCGGTCACGGGCGCGGACAGCTCGAAGGGCCGCCCCGGCTCCGCGGCGACGCGGACGCTGGCCGACGGGATCGACTGGCGCGCGGACTTCTCGAGCGTCTCGAAGATCGCGGCCTGGTCGCCCCACGGCAGCGCGAGCGATGCCCGCACGAGGCCCTCGAGCTTGCGCTCGACGCGGGTGCGGCGCAGGTGCTGGCTGACGACGGCGATCGCCAGTGCGATCAGCAGCAGGGTGTTGGCCGAGCGGATGTCGAGGCCGACGCCGACGTCGATCCTCTCGATCCCGGAGGAGAGCCGGGCGCCGTAGGCGAGCGCCACCAGCCCGATGTTCAGGGCGAGCGCCAGGACGACGCGGCCCGGGCGCAGAGCCGGGCGCGGCACATCCGCCACCTCGTCGAGCGTCAGCCACGCCTGCAGGTTCTCGATGCCGATCGAGAACAGGCCGTAGACGAGCACCGCGGGGACGGCCGCGATCACCGGCCACCAGCCCGTGTGCGGGAACAGCGAGAGCGTCAGGAGGAACGCGCCGCCCGAGAGTCCCGCGAGCCCGGTCAGGTAGACGATCACCATCCACGGCCGGCGACCGACGACCAGGACGACCGCGAGCGCCAGCACCCAGAGCACCAGCGCCTGGGCCCTCGGCATGTCCTCGGCGAGGAACGCGAGGACCGACACCCCGACCCCGAAGGTCACGGTGCCGATGCCGGAGGACAGCTCGAGCCGGAACGGCGCGATGATCCACATCGCTGCGAGCAGGACGAGGAACGGCAGTCCGAGAGCGGGCAGCACGGTCGCGTTCGACACGAGGAGGACGGCCGTGACGAGCAGCCCGGCCGCGCCGACACCGAGGCGGAGAGCGCGGATCCGCGCGGACGCTCGAGCCTCCGCCCCGTTCGGCAGCAGGATCGTCTCGTCGGCGCGCGCGCTCACGACTCCGTCACTCACTCGGACCCCCCGCGTCCGCTCTGGTGCGGATTCGCCCACTCTGGCAGATCGGCGGGCGGGAGCGCCCCTCCCCTGCGGGATCGGGATCGGCGCCCCGGCGACGCCGTCACGGCCTCAGCCCTGCACCGGCAGGCGCGCCGCGAGCCGCGCACCGCCCGAGGCGGACGGCAGCAGCTCGAGCCCGCCTCCGTAGACCGCGAACTGGCGGGCGAGACGCTCGAGACCACTCCACTCCGGAGCCTCGCCCGGACCCCGGCCGTCGTCCTCGAGGGACACCAGCACGGCGGGAGCGTCGTCGACCGCGACCGTCAGCCGCACCGCGTCCGCCCCGCCGTGCTTGAGCGCGTTCGTCAGCGCCTCCTCGACCATGCGCACGAGCAGGACGCGCTGATCCAGGGGGACGGCGCGCTCCTCCACCTCGGCGTAGCGCTCGTCGATGTCGAGCTCGACCGCGATCTCGAGCGGGAGCCGCGCGAGGAGGTCGCGCACCGCCGCGACCAGGCCGTGGTCGATGTCGACCGGGTAGAGCGCGCCGCTCGCGGCTCTCACCTCCTGCTCGCGGAGCTCGTCGAGGCGGTCGGCGATCGAGACGACGCGGGAGGGATCGGCCGGGGCGTCCGCCGCCGCGCGCAGCTCGGCGCTCAGTACGACGAGCGAGTTCTGGAGCCGACCGTGCAGGTTCTGCGCGACCTCGCGGCGCACGCGCAGCTCCTCCTCCTGCAGCGCCTGCACGGCCTGGACCGCCTGGAGCAGCACGCGGGCGTTCTCGCGCTCCTTCTCGCGCACCCGCCGCGCGGTGCGCACGAGCAGGAAGCCGAACGCGGTGATCATGCCGATGACGACGGTGCCGACGGCCAGCTCGATGACGAGAGCGTCGATCGCGTCGAGCGGATACACGGCCGCGAGCACCTGCAGCGTGCAGCGTACGAGGGCGACCCCCACCGCGAGCGCCACGACCGCCGGCACCGACGTGCGGCGCGGCCACCGCTCGGGGCGCAGCACCGCGAGCACCAGGACCGCCAGGGCGATAGCCGAGACGTTGACGCTCACGCGGACCACGACGTCCAGGACGGGCCCGCCCGCCACTCCGCGGACCGTCTGCGACAGCATGCCGAGCGCGAAGACCGCCTGCAGCGCGGCCAGCACCGAGAGCACGCCGCCCAGGAGTGACACGACTCCGACCAGGATGCGGTTGTCCTCGCGGACGTCCTCGCGGGTCCGATCGGCGCCGTCGACGAGGGTCATCCGGTGTGCTCGAGGAACTGCAGGGTCGCCTCGACCCGGGGGTTGCGGGCGCCGTCGGCGCGCAGGCCCAGGCCCGCGTAGACCGCGTTGACGTGGTTGTCGACCGAGCGGACGGCGATGCCCAGCTTCTCGGCGATCGCCGCGTTGGTCAGGCCCGCCGAGAGCCAGGTCAGAACCTCGTACTGGCGGCGGCTGAGGGCGGCGACGGGCGAGTTGCGGCGGGCCGTGCGGGCGGCGACGAGGGCCGGATCCAGGACGGTCCGCCCGTCGGACGTCGCGCGGATCGCGGTGAGCAGTGCGGGGGTCGAGAGCGAGGACGTCTTGGAGAGGTAGCTCCAGCCGCGGGCCTCGGAGCGGTCGAGCCGGAGGAAGCGGTGCATCGCGTCGACCGCCGAGAGCAGGACGACGGCGAGCTCGGGATTGCGGGCGCGCAGCTCGCGGCCCAGCTCGATGCCGTCGCCGTCGCCCAGCTCGATGTCGAGGATCGCGACGTCGAGCGACTCCGGCTGCAGCCGCTCGCGCGCCTCGGCGACGGAGGAGGCGTCGACGACGCTCCGCACGCCGGGCACCGAGCGCAGCATCGACGCCAGCATCTGCCGGTAGAGGGGCTGGTCGTCGACGACGGCCACCCTCAGATCTCGAACGCCCCCCACGGATGTCACGGATCCATGATCGCGCATCGACACGGTGGCCGAACGCCGCCCGGTCTCGCGGCGTCACCCCTAGAAGAGGGCCCCGCTGAGGGCGAGACCGAGGAGCGCCGCGGCGAGCGCCGCCGCCCACGTGCCCAGGCCGTAGGCGAGTGCGGCGGCCCGGCGCCCCTCGAGCAGCATCCGCGCGGCCTCGACGCTCGCGGTGCTGAACGTGGTGAATCCGCCCAGGAGCCCCGTGCCCAGCAGGATCCGCCACTCCTCGGCGACGACGCCCGCGAGAGCGAGGCCGGCGACGAGCCCCAGGAGCAGCGACCCGGCCACGTTGATCAGCGCCGTGCCGATCGGCCAGCGCACGGGCACGAGCGAGCGCGCGACTCCGTCGACGACGAGGCGCGCGGCCGAGCCGGCACCGCCGGCCAGCGCCGTGCCCAGGAGGAGGGCGAGCGGAGTCACTCCGCGGTCCGACCGGCGGGCGTCGGTTCTGCGCGCGCGCGGTGGGCGAGCAGGATGCCCAGCACGGCGGCCGAGGTGCCGAGCACCAGCGTGATCGCGACGGCGAGCGCCGCCTCGGCGACGCGTCCCGCGAGGAGCAGCTCCGCGGTGTCGAGCGAGAAGGCGCTGTAGGTGGTGAAGCCGCCGAGCACGCCCGTGCCGAGCAGGAGCCTTGCCGCGCGACGGCCGCCGTCGTCGGGGCCGCTCCAGGCGAGCGACTCGAGGAGCACGCCCAGGAGGAACGCGCCGACGAGGTTCACCGCGATCGTCGGCAGGGGCAGGCCGCCGACCGGAGGCAGTGCGAGCGCGGTCGCGTACCGGGCGGCGGTTCCGACGGAGCCGCCCGCCACGACGATGAGGATCGGACCGGCGCGCAGATGCAGCGGGCGCGTCACTCCGCGAGATCCCACGGCACGCGGTGCGACGCGTCGCGCTCGGCGCGCGGCACCACGACGACGGGCCGGTGCTGGCGGTGGGCCAGGTGCACGGCCACACTGCCGCTGAGGAACTCGGCGATGCTCGCGAGCACCCCGGAATCGCGGGTGCCGACGACGATCATGCGCGCGTCCGTCTTCTCGGCCGCATCGCTGAGCGCGAGCGCGGGCTCGCCCTCCGCGACCTGGAACGTGTGCTCGGCGCCGTCGAGGATCGACTCGACCTCGGCCACGAGGCTCGGCGGAGCGGTCGGCCGGTCGGACGGACGGCCTCGTCCGACGACCGGGATCGCGCCCGTCATCGGATCGACGTACTCGCCGACGAGGTAGGGATCGGGGGCGGCGTAGAGGACGAGGAGCGGAGCGCCGAAGTCCTTCGCGAAGCGCGCGGCGGTGCGCAGGACCTCCGGTCGCTGACCCTCGGCGACGCCGACGAGCACGGGACCCGTGGGGGTGGACTCGGTCATGGACGGCTCCTTCCCTTGCCCGTCCATCCTGGCACCGGGGACCGCGCGACGGGCCGTGATCCTTTCGTTATCCGCGGGGGTCGGGTTAGACTCGCTCCTCGCCGGTGCCCGACCGGCCCCGCCGGTGGCCCCGAAGCCCCGCGGACGGACGATCCCGAGGAGTACGCGCGCGTGTCGAACCCTGGCGTTCCCGAGGATCCGGAGCGCGCGGAGGGG
>NZ_LMNR01000001.1:380034-398760 GCF_001423045.1 Rathayibacter sp. Leaf296 | reverse complement strand
GCTGCTGCTGCTGCTGCTCGTGAGAGTGCAGGTGTCGTGCCTGCGGCAGTCGCTCCTGCTGCGATCGTCGCTCCTGCTGTGATCGTCACTCCTTCTGCGTCGGCTCCGGCCGCGGCTCGCGTCGTCGCTCCCGCCCGCCCTGCGACCCCTCCGCGCTCCTCCGCCCGCCCCGCCGCGTCGAGCACCCCCTCGCTCAGCCGCCGCGCGCTCGGATTCGCCACCTTCTCGATCGTCGGCGGACTCGTCGCGACCACCGCGATCCCCGCGTACGGCGCCCGCGGCACCACCGCCGCCTCGGGCGGAGCCGGCACCGCCGCGAACCGCGCGGGCCTGCAGAACCTCACCGTCTCCTCCGAGACCGCCGGGCAGACCGCGGTGCGCGACGCCTTCGCCGCGCCGACGCAGGCGCAGCTCGACGAGGCGAGCCGCCAGGCGGCCGTGCTCTCGGGCTCGAACGGCGGGGAGTTCACGACCGTGCAGACGCGCGCCGTGGGCGACGACTACCCGTGGCCCTACGAGACCATCGACGACGACGGCGGTGGACTCTCGCCCCTGGGCTACTACTACCGCGAGTGCGTCGACTTCGTGGCGTGGCGCCTCAACCGCGACGCCGGCGCGACCGCGTCGCCGTGGAAGTACACCTGGGGGAACATCACCCCGATGGGCGGCAGCGCGTGGGAGTGGCCCGACAACTGGGCCGCCAAGGGCTGGGCGACGAGCAGCGTGCCGATCGTCGGCTGCGTCGCGTGGTGGACCTACAACCACGTCTCGTACGTGCAGAAGGTGAACGACGACGGCACCGTGCTCCTCGAGGAGTACAACTACGGCGGCAAGCACAGCTACGTGACCCGCACCTTCCCGACGGCGCAGGTGCCCCTCTTCCTGTACCCGCCGGCGCTGTAGCGCGGGCGGGATTCCGCGCGGTCGAGCATGGGGAGTGGTGCCCATCGACCCGCGTTCGGGGCGTCCCTACAGTGAGCGGCACGCGGCGCCTTCGAGGCGGCCGCGGCGCCCGGAACCACTCCTCACTGCCGAGAAAGGCGACCGATGTCGTCCCACGCCGCTCCCCGTCCACTCGTCCGCCCGCTGCTCGCCCTGCTCGTGCTGCTGCTCCTGCTCGCGACGCTCCTCGCCGCGCCACCGGCGCGGGCGGCGGAGGTGCTGGAGGTGGAGCCGAACAACTCGACGGCCCGGGCGCAACCGCTGCAATTGGGAGATTCAGTCTCAGGTATCTTCGGGCCGAGGGGCGATTGTGACAACAACTTCTACGACTGCGACATCTACAAGTTCACCGCACCGAGCGCAGGACGGCTGACAATCGATCTGCGATTCTCCGGGTCGCTCGGCACCGAAGCCAGCCTCGGCCTCTCTGTTTTCGCCTCCGACGGCACCTCCCTCTACCGCCAAGACATCTCGTCCGCTGACTACGACGGCAGCGCGCTCCGTGGACTCGCGATGTATGTGGATGCAGGCGTGTTCTACGTCGCACTCACGACCAGGACAAGTGGTTTCAGCAGCGGATACATCTGGTCGAACCAGCCTTACTCGCTTTCAGCAGCCGTCGCTTCCGGCGTCGTGGAGACGGAACGGAACAACTCCACCGCAAACGCCGACCCCATCGGTCTTGGAACGACTGTGGCCGGCTCCAGCTTCAACGGAGACTGCGACAACAACTTCTATGACTGTGACTTCTACAAGCTCACAATGCCGCAGCAGTCGAGGCTCAGCGCGGACTTCCGCTTCTCGTGCGATCTCGGAACGAACGAGATCTACATCTTCGCTACCTACGACAACGCAGGGAACCGCCTGACCCGCTCCGACATCCGCGGCTCGGACTGCGACGGAGCGAATCTTCGAAGTGTCCAGATCGCCGCGCCTGCGGGGAACGTGTATTTCCTCATTCAATCCCGGGGGGGAACGATCACCCGCGGCCAGGAGTACAAGCTCACCGTCACCCGCACCGACATCCCCACTCCCGACGTCGAGGTGAAGCGCCTCTCGGGCAGCGACCGGCAGGGCACGGCCGTCGAGATCTCGAAGGCGACCTTCGCGCCCGGCGTCCCCGTGACCTACATCGCGACCGGAGCGAAGTTCCCGGATGCGCTGGCCGCCGCGCCCGCCGCGGCGACCCAGAGAGGACCCCTCCTGCTCGTCGACCGCGACAGCATGAGCCCGAGCGTGAAGCAGGAGCTGGCCCGGTTGCAGCCGCAGCGGATCGTGGTCGTCGGCTCCGCACTCAGCGTCGGCGACGCGCTCTACGCCGAGCTCGCCCGCTACGCCGGCTCGATCGAGCGGATCGGCGGCGTCGACCGCTACGACACGGCCGAGAAGATCGTGCGGTCGGCGTTCCCCTCCGGCGCCTCGACGGCGTGGATCGCGACCGGCGAGAAGTTCCCGGACGCCCTCGGCGCCAGCGCGGCCGCCGGCGCGGTCGACGCTCCCGTGCTGCTCGTCAACGGCGGGGCGACCTCGGCCGACCCGCGCACGAAGGGGCTGCTGACCGACCTCGGCGCCGGCTCCGTCACGATCGCGGGCAGCGCCCTCTCGGTCAGCGCGGGCATCGAGAGCTCGCTACCGGTGCCGGCGACGCGCATCGGCGGCTCCGACCGCTACGACACCTCCGAGCAGCTCAACCGCGCGGCGTTCCCCTCGGCGAGCACGGTGTACTTCGCCACCGGGGAGAACTTCCCCGACGCCCTCGCGGGGGCCACGGCGGCCGGCTTCACGAGCAGCCCGCTCTTCGCGGTGCGGCCCGACTGCGTTCCGCCGAAGGTGCTCCAGGACGTGACCGCGCTCGGCGCCGATACCGTGATCCTGCTCGGCAGCACCGGGACCCTCTCGGACCGGGTCGCGCGACTCGTGTCCTGCTGAGTCCGGTCCCGTCCGCGGGAGGCCGCTCCGGTCCGCCGTCGTCGGCGTTCCGGAGCGGCCTCTCGCTGTCAGGGCAGCAGGGTCAGGAGGGTGTCGAAGGCGGGGGTGCGCGGGTCGACGAGATCGAAGTGGTCGGTACCGGCGAGCTCGATCAGGCGCGCTCGCGGGTGCCGAGCGGCGTAGGCCCGACCGAGGGCCGGCGGCACATCGGAGTCGTCCGTGCCGTGCATGAGGGTGACGGGCATCGGAGGCGCCGGCAGCTGCAGCGGATCAGCGGGGGCGAGCGGATGGTCACCGAGCAGCTCCAGCACGGCGTCGTCGCTGAGGTGGAGATCGGCGGCGGCGCGCAGGTCGGCGACTCCGGCGAGCGCCACGACCGCCCCGATGTGCGGCGACGGATGCGCGGCCTGCGACCACAGAGCGAGGTGCCCGCCCGCGGAGTGGCCGACGAGCGTCGTCCGCGGCGCCGCGCCCACGAGAGCGGGCAGGGCTGCGACGAGCGCGACGACATCGGCTCCCGTCCCCGGCCAGCCGCCTCCGGGATCGCCGACCCGGCGGTACTCGGGCAGCAGCACGTCGTACCCGCGGTCGGCGAGCGCCGCGGCGAGCGGACGGAGATGGGTGCGATCCCAGCGGGCGCGCCAGAACCCGCCGTGCACGAGCACGACGGGTCCGCGGCCGGGTGGCCGCGCGGCGTACCGGTCCGCGATCTGCTGCGGAGCCGCTCCGTAGCGCAGGACCGCGTCGGGCTCGCGCGCCACGAGGTCGAGGAGGTCGGTCACGCCGGCACTCCCGGCGGCCGGGCTCCCGGTGTCGCGCCTCTCGATACGCGCCTGCGGCGCTGCTCGACCAGCACGGGAAGGCGTCAGCTCTCGAACCAGCCGCGGGGGTGGTGGTCGGCGGTGAGCGGGGTGCGCTCGCGGGTCGGGCGGGCCCAGCGCACGGCGTTCGCGAGCACGCGCTTGATGTCGGGGTGGTGGTAGACGGGGTAGTCCTGGTCGCCGGGCGAGAAGTAGAACACCTTCCCGAGGCCGCGCGTGTAGGTGACTCCCGAGCGGAACACCTCGCCGCCGGTGAACGTCGAGAGGAACACCGTCTCCTCCGGCACCGGGATGTCGAAGTACTCGCCGTACATCTCCTGCTGCGGGATCACGATCGGGCTCGGAACACCCTGCGCGATCGGATGCGTCGGAGCGATCGTCCACACCAGCTCGCGGTCCTGATCGTTGCGCCACTTCAGCGAGCACGTCGTGCCCATCAGCGCCTGGAAGATCTTGGAGTAGTGGCCGGAGTGCAGCACCAGGATGCCCATCCCCTCCTGCACGTGCCGCAGCACCCGCTGCACCACCTCGTCCGACACCTCGCCGTGCGCGATGTGGCCCCACCACAGGAGCACGTCGGTGCGCGCCAGCGCCTCCTCGGTGAGACCGTGCTCGGGCTCGGGGAGCGTCGCGGTGCGCACCGCGACGCCGTCGCCGAGCGAGTCGGCGAGACCGTCGGCGATGACCCGGTGGATGCCCTCCGGGTAGTGCTTCATCACCGTCTCGTCGCCGCGGGTCTCGTGACGGAACTCGTTCCAGACGAGGACCTCGACGGGTCCGGCCGGGGTGCTCGCGGGGGTCGTGTCGAGGGCGCTCATGCGACCGCCACCTCCTTCTTCTCGGCTGCGGAGCGGTAGATCGCGTCGATCACGCGGCTGCGGTGCAGCGCGTACTCGCCGTAGTGACCGGAGTAGCGGGGACCGCCCGCGGGCGCGTCGGCTCCCGAGGCGATCGCCTCGAGGAACTCGGCGATGACCGAGCGGTGGTGGCCCGACGGCACCGGGATGGTCGGGCGCGAGGTGGTGGGGGCGCCGGCGACCTCGGAGTAGAGGGTCACGGTTCCCTCCGTTGCGTAGTCGGCGACGTGCAGGCGGGCGCCGCCCGCAGAGCCGAGGAGCTCGACCTCGATGTCCTCGTCGACCTTGGAGTAGCTGGCCCAGGAGGCGTCGAGTTGGAGGCTGCGCCCGTTGTCCAGGCGCAGGAGCGCGCTCGAGAAGTCCTCCACCTCGAACGCGTGCGTGCCGCTCGCGGCGACTCCGTAGGGGCGTCCGCCGCGTCCGGAGCGCCCGATCTCGCCGTAGGCGACGGCCGAGACGCTGGTGACGCGCGGCTCGTCGAGCAGGTGCAGCGCGATGTCGAGGACGTGCGAGCCGAGATCGATCAGCGGACCGCCTCCGGCCAGCGCCTTGCTGGTGAACCAGGAGCCGATGCCGGGGATGCCGGTGCGCCGCTGCCAGCTCGCGCGGGCGTGGTAGACGTCGCCGAGCGGAGCGTCGTCGAGGTAGCGGCGGAGGTAGGCCACGTCGGCGCGGCGGCGGTGGTTGTAGGCGATCTCGAGCACGCGGTCGGCGGCGCGGGCGGCCTCGACCATCTCGGCGGCGAGGTCGGCGGTGGTCGCGAGCGGCTTCTCGCAGAAGACGTGCTTGCCGGTCGCCAGCGCGGCGACGGCGATGGGGTGGTGCAGGTGGTTGGGCACGCCGATCGAGACGACGTCGAGGTCGTCGCGCGCGACGAGGTCCTCCCAGTCGGAGTAGAGGTCGGGGACGTCGCGGGTCGCGCCGAGTTCGCGCAGGCGCGCCTCCTCCTGACCGGCGAGGGCGACGACGCGCGCGCCGGGGAGGGCCTGGAAGGCGTCGAGGTGGGTGGTGCCGGCGAAGCCGAGGCCGACGACGCCGACCCGGAGCTCGGAGGTGTTCTCAGTCATGCTCGAAGCCTAGTCGAATTGATTCGAGTGCTGGATAAACTCTGGGTGCACGGCGTGGTGGACGGCCCGCCGCTCGAGGTCGGCCGGGTGGACACGAAGCGGGGCCTGCAGGGCGCACAGGGCCCGGATCGCGACGACTCGGGCGCGCTCGCGGTGCCGACTCGGCGGTGAACGGGCTCCGGCGGTGGGGTGGGGCCCGGTTCGCGTCCACTCGCGAGGGGCCGTGCGCCCCTCGCTGCTCGAAGAGCGCGCGTATCGAGATCCGCCGGCGCTGGAAAACTGTCTCGAGAGGCGGCCTCCGAGGGTGGGGCGGGCGCTGGCAGCATGGGGGCATGAGTGCACGGCGGCAGCCCGGGATCGACGACGACGAGGTCCTGCGGCGGCTGCCGAAGACGGAGCTGCACTGCCACTTCGCGTCGACGATGAGCGCCGCGCATCTGGTCGCCTCCGCGGACCGCTACGGGGTGGAGCTGCGGTCCACCGACCCGGCGACGCTGTTCGACTTCGCCGACCTGCAGGAGTTCCTCGTCGCGTTCCGGGCCGCGCACCGGGTGCTGCGGACGCCCGCCGACCTCGCGACCGTCGCCTACGACGGGGTGCGCGCGGCGGCGGCCCAGGGGCTGCGCTACCGCGAGTACGCGATCAACCCGCAGTACTTCGCCGACTCGACCTACCTCGGCTGGAGCGGGCTCGGGTACGCCGACGTGCTCGATCCGATCCTCGACGGACTGCGCGCCGCGGAGGGCGACCTCGGCGTGGGGTTCCGGATCGTCGTGGCCGTGAACCGCAGGGAGTGCGCGGGCAGCGCCGTCGAGCTGGTCGAGACGATCCGTCGGCACCCGCGGGAGGAGGTCGTCGCCCTAGGCATGGACGATCTGACGCCCGAGGGCGCGGAGGATCCCGGCCGGTTCCGCGAGGCGTTCGCGCTCGCGCGCCGGTCGGGACTCGCGCTGACCGCCCACGTCGGCGAGACGGACCGGTCCGAGAACGACTCCGTGCGGATCGCGCTGGACGTGCTGCAGGTCGACAGGATCGACCACGGATACCGGATCCTCGACGATCCGGATCTGGTCGCGAGAGCCCGGGATTCCGGCATCGGATTCACGACCACACCGATCTCGACGACGATCTGCTCGGGATGGGCGCTCGAGCCGCAGCACCGGATCGCGCAGATGGTACGGGCCGGGCTGCGCGTCACGGTGTCGACGGACGACGCCGTGTTCTTCCGCACCGACATCGGCCGCGAGTACCGGGAGGCGCTGCCCGCGCTGGGGCTCGGGATCGACGACGCCTGCACGATCGCACGGAACGGGGTGGAGGCCGCGTTCTGTCCGCCGGAGCAGAAGGCGCGGCTGCGGGAGGAGTTCGATGCGGTGATCGCGGGGCTGCTGGGCGAGCGCTCGCTGATCGAGTAGGCCGCGGAGCACGGTGTATCGAGATCCGCGTCAGTCGGGGGAAGAAGACGGCGGCCGCGTGGTCGGTGGACGTGGGTCTCGATACGCCCCTGCGGGGCTACTCGACCAGCGGAGGTGGCGGCAGGCGCGCCAGCAGGTCGGCGTGGGCGCGCACGCGCACCGCGTCCACGCCGGCGTCGTCGTCGAGCGAGATCAGCAGGATCTCGAGTCCCCGCCAGAACGCGACGATCTCGCGGGCCAGCACGGGCACCTCCTCCGGCGGCACGCCCGACTCGGCGAGCGCCCGGCGCAGCTCCGGCTGCAGGAACTCGTCGAAGCGGCCGCGCGTCGCCCGCCACTCCTCGGCCTGCTCGAACGCCGCGAGACCGAAGACCTGGAAGAACAGCCGCAGATACGGCCGGTTGCCCGCCGAGGCGAGCGCCTCCCAGGAGCGGTCGAGCCGCTCGCCGAGCGGGCGGCCGGGCACCAGCAGCTCGTCGGCCGCGCGCTGCATGTCGGGGAACCGCACGGCGGCGGCGATGAGCGCCTCCGACAGCAGCTCGGCGCGGGAGCCGAAGTAGTACAGCAGCATGCGGTTGTTGGAGTCGGCCGCGCGGGCCAGAGCGCGCAGCGACACGGTCGCCACGCCGTGCTCGAGGATGTGGTCGACGACGCTCTCGAGCAGCAGCGATCGCCTCGTCGGAGCGGTGGTCATCGCGTCGCTCCCCTCGGCCGGACCCGCGTCAGCGTAGCGGCACCCTGCCGCGTCCCACGAGCCGTGGTGTATCCATGGGCGGGAGCACGGTGCACGGGCACCGCGCCGCACCGGAGGGGGACGCGATGGCACCGCCGCGCAGGAAGGCCACGCTGCTGGCCGTCGCCGAGCACGCCGGGGTGTCGTTGAAGACCGCGTCGAACGTCGTCAACGGCACTGGACGGATGGCCGACGAGACCCGTCAGCGCGTGCGGGCGGCGGTGGACGAGCTGGGCTACACCGTGAACGTCGCCGCGAGGAACCTGACCCGCGGGCGCACCGACTCCGTCACGCTGGCGGTGCCCACCCTGAGGGCCGCCTACCTGGCCGAGCTCGCCGAGGTCGTGGTCGACACCGCGCGCCGGAGGGACCTCGTCGTCTACGTGACGACGTATCCGGACGAGGGCCGCACCGGCTCGCGCCGGCTGCTGCAGCAGTTCAACTCGCAGCTCACCGACGGCCTGCTGCTCTCGCTGTCCGAGCACGAGACGCTCGACCGCGAGGCGCTGGACGTGCCGTATCCGCTCGTCTGCCTCGGCTCGCGGAACACCTACGGGCTGACCGATCGGGTGACCACCGACGACGTCGACGACGCCCGCACCGCCACCGCGCACCTGCTCGAGCGCGGCAGCACGTCGATCGCGGTGGTGGGCGCGCACGTGCCGTTCGACGCCGAGCGCATCGGCGCCGCGCGCGAGGGGAACGCCGAGCTGCGCCTGCGCGGGGTGCTCGAGGAGGTGACCGCGTGGGGCGGCACCCTCGATCCGCGACTGGTCGGAGTGACCGGCTACGACTGGACGATCGGCTCGGGGTTCCGGGTCGCCCGCGATCTCATCGAGACCGGCCCGCCGTTCGACGGCCTCGTCTGCCTCAACGACGGCCTGGCGATCGGAGCGGTGTCGGCGCTGCGCGAGGGGGGCCTGCGCCTCCCCGAGGACGTCCAGGTCATCGGCTTCGACGACGTCGAGGAGTCCGCGTACCTGAATCCGCCGCTCACCACGATGGACTCGCGGATCGACTGGATCGCGGAGACCGCGCTCGACAAGCTGATCGCCCGGATCGACCGCGCGGCGGGCGCGCCGACCACCGAGTTCGCACGCTCGAAGGTGATCGAGCGGGGGACGACGAGGACTGTCGGAAAACGCTTCTTGCGGTCGGAGCCGTCCTCGGTCTAGATTCGCCCCCGTGGTACAGCGCTGTACCACGTAGGACCTGCGACGACGGAGGACTCCCTTGACGCGATCGATCCCACGATCGACCACCCGCCCGGCCACCCGGCCCGCGACCCGACGGCTCACCGCCCTCGTCGCGGCGCTGCTCGCCGGACTGCTCGTGCTCACCGGCCAGACCGCCGTGTCGAGCGCCGAAGCCGCCGAGGTGCAGACCTCCACGGTCGCCTTCACCGACACGACGACCGTCCGCGGCACGCCGCTGAAGACCTTCTACGAGGGCGCGTGGTCGAAGAACAGCACCCACACCTGGGCGACCGGCGGAGCCGCGTTCGAGATCGCGTTCACCGGCGAGACCGTCGCCCTCTCGGGCCGGAAGGCCACCACCAACGGCACGGCCGACGTGTTCGTCGACGGAGTGAAGGTCGGCTCGGCCGACTACCGCGGCGCCCGGTCGACCACCACGGTCCCGATCTTCAGCCACACGGGCCTCCAGCCGGGCGAGCACGTCCTGCGCGTGGTCACCGTGGGCTTCATCAACCACGCCTCGGCCGAGTTCACCGCCACGACTCAGGTTGACGAGCGGGCGCGCCTCACGGAAGCACTCGACCGGCTGAGCGCCTCGTCCGCCGACGACTTCACCGCGTCCTCCTGGACCGCCTTCTCGGCCGAGCTCGCGGCCGCCACCGCGGTCCGCGACTCCGTCGCCGCCACGGACGCCGAGCTGATCGCCGCCCGCGCCGACCTCGAGCAGGCCGAGACCGCCCTGGTGCGCGTCTCGGGGCTGCGCGAGATCCTCGAGCAGTACCGCACCCGCGTCCCCTCCGCCTACACGGCCGAGTCGTGGGCGCCCTTCGCCGCCGCGACCGTGACGGCCGGCGACGTCCTGGAGGACCCGGCCGCGAGCGCCTCCGCCGTGGTCGCCGCCAAGAACGGCCTGCAGACGACGGCCGCCGCGCTCGATCCGCTGTCGGACGGCGACCTGCAGACCATTCAGAACAACCGCTTCTGGCTCGACACCGCGGGCGACCCGATCTTCTCGCAGGGCGGCGGCATCTTCCGCTTCGGCGACCGCTACTACTGGTACGGCGTCGAGTACACCGGCTCGCAGCAGTACTACGACTCCCCCACCCGCACCTACACGCGGGCCGGCGAGGTCGACTTCGTGGCCGTCACGGCGTACTCCTCCGAGGACCTCGTGAACTGGACGTTCGAGAACGACGTCGCCACGAAGGACACCCCGCTCCACATCCCGACGTCGAAGGACGTCACGGGCTCCTACTTCTCGGACATGGAGACGCTCGCCGACGCCGTCTGGATCGGGCGCCTCGGAGTCGCGTACAACGAGAACACGGGACGCTACGTGCTGCTCACCCAGTTCGAGAGCCCGGACCCCGCCCGGATCACCAACGCCGGTGTGCTGTTCCTCAGCGGCGACTCCCCCGTCGACGACTTCGAGTACGCGAACCTGCAGACCCACATCCCGGGCGTCTACAACAACCCGAACAAGCCCGGCTGGAACCAGGGCACCGGCGACCAGACCGTCTTCACCGACGACGACGGCTCGGACTACCTCGTCTTCTCGTACCGCGACGGCCGCAGCCGCACCTACGTCGGCAAGATCACCGACAGCGACTCGCTCTCGGTCGAGACCGCCGTCGAGGTGTACCGCGGCGCGGGCCGCGAGGGCAACGCGATGTTCAAGCTCGACGGCCAGTACTACGTCGCGAGCTCGGACCTGCACGGCTGGAACACCTCGCAGACCTACCTCGTGCGCTCGCTCGAGGGACGGATCCAGGGCCCCTACTCGAGCATGTACGTGCTTCCGGGCACCGAGAAGGACTACAGCCACGTCACGCAGAGCGGCTTCTTCCTCACCGTGCAGGGCACCGAGCAGGACACCGTGATCTACGCCGGCGACCGCTGGGCCGACTTCGCCTGGAACGGCCTCGGCTACAACCAGTGGGTGCCTCTCTCCGGCACCGGCGCCGACGTGTCGTTCAACTCGCTCAGCGAGTGGGACCTGAACGCCGGCACCGGCGCGTGGGAGGTGGGCGAAGGCAACAACTGGATCCTCAACCCCGACTTCGCCGCCGACCGCATCGCCGTGACGACCGTGACCGGATGGACGCAGGTCACCGACCCCTCCTCCGCCACCACCGCCTTCGTGCAGAACACCTCGCCGGGTGCCGACGGCTCCCGCTTCGCCCTCCGGCTCGGTGCGGCCGAGGCCTTCTCGGGCGGCGTGCAGCAGGAGGAGGAGGTGCCCGCGGGCGTCTACTCGCTGGCACTGAAGGCGAGCAACCCGGGCGGCCTCACCGCCGCGCAGGTGTCCGTCATCGGCGCCGACGGCGTGACGCACACGACCGCGATCCCCGTGACCGCCGGATGGGCGGACGTCGCGTCCGAGCAGTTCGTCCTGCCGGCCGGCACCGTCCGCGTCGCGATCACCGCGACCGGCACGGGCGGGCAGTCGGTGAGCGTGGACGCGCTGTCGCTGCGGAGGCAGAGCGTCGACACGGCGCCGCTGCAGGCCCTCGTCGACGCGACGGCCGGCCTCGTGCCCGCCGACTCCACGGCCGGCAGCTGGGCTCCGTTCGCCGAGGCCCGGTCGGCGGCGACCACCGTACTCGCCGGTCCGGCGACGCAGGCGGCCGTCGACGCCGCCCGCACCGCGCTGGAGTCGGCCCGCGCCGCGCTCGTCCCCGCCGTCCGCTCGATCGTCATCGCTCCGGCGACGGTGCTCGTGCCGGTCGGAGCGGCGTTCGATCCCGCGTCGATCACGGTCACCGCGACCCTCGCCGACGGCAGCTCCCGCGCCCTCACCGCGGGCGAGTACCGGGTCACCGGGTTCGTGACGACGACGGCGGGCGTGCGCACCGCGACCGTCGCGGTCCTCCCGGCACTCCTCGCCGAGGGGGCGACCGTCGAGGCCCGCCTCACCGTCTCGGTGCTGCCGGCCTGGAACGCGAAGGCCGTCTACCAGAAGGGTGCGGCGGTGCTCTACGCCGGATCCGAGTGGCGCGCCTCGTGGTACTCGAGCAACCAGAAGCCGGGCGACGTCAACGGACCGTGGCAGCAGATCCTGACCGCGCCCGACGGCACCGCGATCTGGACCGCCTCGCGCATCTTCGACACCGGCGACGTCGTCGTCCACCAGGGCCAGCGCTTCCGCGCCAAGTGGTGGACCCGCAACCAGGCCCCCGGCGACCCGTACGGCCCCTGGCAGCCCCTGCGCTGACCTCCCTCCGCTCGCACTCGGACCCCCGAGTGCGCCCCCGGCCGACCCCGGAGGAGCGGATCCGATCACGATCCGCCCCTCCGGGAACGCCGCGGAAACCCTCCAGCACCCGACACAGCACCTGCCATCACAGACAAGGAACAGACACCGTGCGAACTCTCTCCAAGAAGGTCACGACCGCCGTGGCCGTCGCCCTCCCCCTCGCCCTCGCCCTGACCGCCTGCTCCGGCGGAGGCTCGTCCTCCGGCGGCGATGGCGGAGGCGACGGGGACAACACCCTGACCGTCTGGGCCTGGGACCCGGCGTTCAACATCGCCGCCCTCGAGGAGGCCGAGAAGATCTACCAGAAGGACAACCCGGACTTCTCGCTCGACATCATCGAGACGCCGTGGGAGGACCTGCAGCCCAAGCTCACGACCCTCGCCCAGTCGCGTCAGTACGAGGAGCTGCCCGACATCTTCCTCATGCAGAACAACGCGTTCCAGAAGAACGCCCTCAACTACCCCGAGATCTTCAGCGAGATCTCGACCGACGCCGTCGACTTCTCGGAGTTCCCCGAGGCCGTCACCGCGTACTCCACCGTCGACGGCGTGAACTACGGCGTCCCGTTCGACTCCGGCACCGCGGTCACCGCGCTGCGCACCGACGTCCTCGAGGCGGCCGGCTACACGATCGACGACTTCACCGACATCACCTGGGACGACTTCCTCACCAAGGGCAAGGACGTCCTGGCGAAGACCGGCTCGCCGCTGCTGTCGGGCCAGGCGGGCTCCGCCGACATGATCATGATGATGCTGCAGAGCGCGGGAGCGAGCCTCTTCGACGACGAGGGCATGCCCACGATCAGCGACAACGACGCGCTGCTCAGCGCCATCGACACCTACAAGCAGCTCGTCGAGTCCGGCGTCTTCGTCGAGGTCAACTCGTGGGACGAGTACCTCGGCACCTTCGTGAACGGCTCCGTCGGCGGCACCATCAACGGCATCTGGATCGTCGGCTCCATCCAGGCGGCCGAGGACCAGGCCGGCAAGTGGCAGGTCACCAACGTGCCCGCCCTCGACAGCGTCGACGGCGCGACCAACTACACCGCGAACGGCGGATCGTCGTGGACGATCAGCTCGAACGCCGACGTCGACCTCGCCACCGACTTCCTCGCGTCGACCTTCGCCGGCTCGACCGAGCTGTACGACACGATCCTCCCCGCCACCGGAGCGGTCGCCAACTGGCTGCCCGCCGCGTCGTCGCCCGCCTACGAGCAGCCCAGCGAGTACTTCGGCGGACAGCCGATCTTCTCGGAGGTCGCCCAGTTCGGCGCCGAGGTGCCCAGCAACAACACCGGCGCGTACTACTACGAGGGCCGCGACTCCGTCAGCGCTGCGATCACGCAGATCATCGGAGGCGCCGACCCGGCCAAGGCGCTCGAGGAGGCGCAGGCGAACGTCGAGTTCGCGATGAGCTAGACGGCTCTCGACCGGGCCGGGGCAGACGCCCCGGCCCGGTCCCCTCTCTTCCTCCTCCTGCAGATTGCGAGCACCCCGTGACGACCTCCGCGCCACCGCGCACCCGACCCCGCACTCCTCCGCAGAGGCAGCGCGACTCCCACCGACCCGTGAGGATGACCGGCGAGCGCCGCCGCAGCCTCACCGGCTGGGCCTTCCTCCTGCCCGCCTCGCTGCTGATCCTGCTGGTCAGCTTCCTGCCGATGGCGCAGGCGTTCCTGCTCTCGCTGCAGACCGGACGCGGCGCGAACCTCTCGTTCGCGCAGCCCTTCTGGCTCAACTACGAGCGGCTGCTGCAGGACGAGATCTTCCGCCTGACGCTGCAGAACACCTTCATCTACCTGCTCATCCAGGTGCCGGTGATGCTCATCATGGCGCTGGTGCTCGCCAACCTGCTCAACGACCGCACGCTGAAGTACAAGACCTTCTGGCGCACCGCGATCTTCCTGCCCTGCGCCGTCTCGCTCGTCGCCTACTCGCTGGTGTTCCGCACGATCTTCGCGAACGACGGCTTCGTCAACGACCTGCTGCTGGGCATCGGCCTGATCGACAGCCCGGTCAACTGGCTCGGCAACCCCGACACCGCGCGCTTCGTCATCATCCTCGGACTGCTCTGGCGCTGGACCGGCTACAACATGGTCTTCTACCTGGCGGCCCTGCAGAACGTCGACTACTCGAGCATCGAGGCGGCGAAGATGGACGGCGCGAGCTCGCTGCAGACCTTCTTCCACGTCACGATCCCGCAGCTGAAGCCGATCATCCTGCTCACCGCGATCATGTCGACGAACGGCACCCTGCAGCTCTTCGACGAGTCGTGGGCGCTGACCCGGGGCGGACCGGCGTACACGACCATGTCGATGTCGCACTACCTCTACGAGGTCTCGTTCCTCAAGAACCCGAACTTCGGCTACGCGTCGGCGCTGTCGTACGTGATCCTCATCCTCGTCGCGGTCCTCGCGTTCGCCCAGCTGAAAGTCGGTGACAAGCGTGACTGACCCCACCCGCACCCTCCCCGTGACGGATCCCGTCCTCTCGCTCCCCGAGACGGAGTCCTCCGGGCCCACGACCCCGGCCAAGCGCTCGGTCCCGGTGGCCTCGCGCCTGCGCGCGGTGCCGAAGTACGCGTTCCTGACGGTCTTCGCGGTCTTCTCGATCTTCCCGCTGTACTTCATGGCCGTCTCGGCGACCAACACCAGCCAGGACGTGCTCGACTCGCGGATGCTGCCCGGCACGCAGCTGTTCGAGAACTTCAGCAAGCTCTCGGGGCTGCAGGACGTCGGCGGCGCGATGTGGAACTCCGCCACCGTCGCCATCGGCACCACGATCCTCGCCCTGATCGTCTGCTCGATCGCCGGCTACGGCTTCGAGGTCTTCCACTCGCGGGGTAAGGACCTCGTGATGGCGATCCTCCTGATCGCGATCATGATCCCGTTCGCGGCGACCATGATCCCGCTGTTCCAGGTCTTCGCCGAGGTCGGGATGGTCAACTCGCTCGCCGCGGTGATCATCCCGGCGATCTCGACGCCGTTCCTGATCCTGCTGTTCCGCCAGGCCTCGCGCTCGTTCCCCTACGAGATCATCGAGGCCGCGCGGATCGACGGGGTGAGCGAGCTGGGCATCTTCGCGCGCATCTACCTGCCGTCGATGAAGTCGACCTACGCGGCCGCGGCCGTCATCACCTTCATGACCGCGTGGAACAACTTCCTCTGGCCCAAGGTGATCCTGGTCAACAACGACTTCCAGACCATGCCGATGCTGATCTCGAACCTCGCCGCGGGCTACGTCACCGACTACGGAGTGCTGATGCTGGCCGTGCTGCTGGCCTCGGTGCCGACGATGGTCGTCTTCATGATCCTGCAGCGCTCGTTCGCCGAGGGCATCACGGGAGCGATCAAGTGAGCCTCGCGCACGATCCGCGGCCGGCCGCAGCCGCCTCGCCGGGGTTCGACCCGTCGCGGCTGTCGGATCCGGGGTACTTCGCCGAGAACCGGCGCCCGGCCCACTCCGACCACCGCTGGTTCCGCTCGGTGGACGAGGCGGCGACCGGCGTCAGCTCGTTCGAGCAGTCGCTGAACGGGCGCTGGCGGATCCACTACTCGCCCGATCTCGCGGGCACGGTCCCCGGATTCGAGCAGCCCGGCTTCGACGCGGACGACTGGGACACGATCCCGGTCCCCGCGCACATCCAGCTGCACGGCTACGACCGCCCGCAGTACGTGAACACGCAGTACCCGTGGGACGGGCACGAGGACCTCGCCCCCGGGCAGGCTCCGCAGCGCTTCAACCCCGTGGCGTCGTACCGGACGGTGTTCACCCTCGACGCGCCGCCGGCGCCCGGCGAGCGGATCGCGCTCGACGTGCGCGGCGCCGAGAGCGCCATCGCGCTCTGGCTGAACGGGCGCTGGCTCGGCTTCTCGGCCGACAGCTTCTCGCCCGCCGAGTTCGACCTCACCGACCTGCTGGTCGAGGGCGAGAACGTGCTGGCCGCGCGGGTGGTCAAGTGGAGCGCCGGGTCGTGGCTCGAGGATCAGGACTTCTTCCGCTTCTCCGGGATCTTCCGCGACGTGGTGCTGCTGCGCCGCCCGCGGACGCACCTCGAGGACCTGCGCGTGACGACCGTCGTCGGCGACTCCTGGGCCGAGATCGCGGTGGAGCCGAGCCTCGACGGCGACGGCTCGGTGGTCGTCGAGCTCGAGGGCGTCGGAGTGCTGCGGCAGGGCGAGGACGGGCGGCACCGCCTCCGCCTCGCCGACCCGCGGCTGTGGAGCCCCGAGGACCCCCACCTGCACCGCCTGATCGTGCGCGTGCGCGACGCCGACGGCGTCGAGACGGAGGTGGTCCCCCAGTCGGTCGGCCTCCGCCGCTTCGGGATCGAGGACGGGGTGCTGCGGTTGAACGGCCGCCGCATCGTGTTCTTCGGAGTGAACCGCCACGAGTTCGGCGTCGACGGCCGCGTCGTCACGCGCGAGCAGACGGAGGAGGACCTGCGGATCCTCAAGCGCGCCGGCGTGAACGCGATCCGCACCAGCCACTACCCCAACAACTCCTACTTCTACGAGCTCGCCGACGAGTACGGGTTCCTGGTCATCGACGAGATGAACCTCGAGACGCACGGCGTGTGGGACCGGGTGCGCTTCCTGGACGCCCCGGTCGAGGACGCGGTGCCCGGCGACGACGTCCGCTGGGCCGCCGCACTGCACGACCGCGCGCGGAGCCTGGTCGAGCGCGACAAGAACCACCCGAGCGTGGTGATGTGGTCGCTCGGCAACGAGTCCTTCGGCGGCAGTGTGCTGCGCGACCTCTCGGACTGGTTCCGCGAGGTCGACGACCGGCCCGTGCACTACGAGGGCGTGCACTGGGACTCCCGCTACCCCGACACGACGGATGTGGTCAGCCAGATGTACACGCCGGCCGCCGAGGTCGAGGCGTACCTGCGCGAGCACCGCGACAAGCCGTTCATCCTGTGCGAGTACGCCCACGCGATGGGCAACTCCTTCGGCGCGGTCGACCGCTACCTCGATCTCGCCGCGCGGGAGCCGCTGTTCCAGGGCGGCTTCATCTGGGACTTCGCCGACCAGGCGATCGCGATGGTCGACCGGCACGGCGTGCCCTACTTCGGCTACGGCGGCGACAACGGCGAGGCCCCGCACGACGGCGACTTCAGCGGCAACGGGATCCTCTTCGCCGACCGCACGCCCACGCCGAAGCTGCAGGAGGTCGCGTTCCTCTACCAGCCGTTCCGGATCGACGTGTCGGAGGAGGGGATCGCGATCGAGAACCGGCTGCTGTCGACTCCGTCGTCGGCGTTCGACGTGGTCGTGACGCTGCGCCGCGAGGGCCGCGTTCTGGCGGAGCAGACGCTCGAGACCTCGGTCCAGCCCGGCGGGCGCGCGACCTTCGCGAGCCCGGTGCCGGTGCCCGAGCTGCCGGGCGAGTACACGCTCGACGTCGAGCTGCGGCAGGCGTCGTCGACCCGCTGGGCCGAGGCGGGGCACGTGGTGGCCCGCGGCCAGCGGGTGCTCGAGGTGGTCGGCCGACCGCACGTCGAGAGCCGACCCCGACCCGAGGTCGTCGAGGGCACCCACAACGTGGGCGTCCGCGGCGAGGGGTTCAGCGTGCTGTTCTCGCGCCTGCACGGCGGACTGCAGTCCTACCGCTGGGGCGGCGGGGCCGAGGGCGGGCGCGAGCTGCTCGACTCGATGCCGATGCCGTCGTTCTGGCACGCGCCCACCTCGAACGAGCGCGGCTGGGGCGGGCCGTTCGAGGACGGCCAGTGGCTGCTCGCGAGCCGGTACGCCCGGGCGGCGGGAGGGGCGCTGCGGACCGCGCGGGTCTCCTCCGACGACTCCGCCGTGACCGTGGGGTACACCTACGAGCTGCCGACCACCCCGCGGGCCTTCTGCGACGTCGACTACCGGGTGACCGGCGACGGGCGGATCGAGGTCACGGTGGCCATGGACGTGCCGGACGGCCTGCCCGACCTGCCCGAGTTCGGGATGCAGTGGACGACGAGCGCCGACGCGCACCGCCTCCGCTGGTACGGCGACGGACCCGACGAGTGCTACTCCGATCGCCGCCTCGGCGCGCGGCTGGACGTCTGGTCGAGCGACGTGGCGCGGGAGCTGACCCCCTACCTGAAGCCTCAGGAGGCGGGCAGTCGCACCGGTGTGCGCTGGGCCGAGGTGACCGGCGACGACGGCTGGGGCCTGCGTCTCGACTGCGACGGCGGGATGGAGTTCTCGGCGCTGCACTGGACGCCGTTCGAGATCGAGAACGCGCAGCACCCGAACGAGCTGCCGCCGGTGCAGCGGACCGTGCTGCGGCCGGCGCTGCGGCGTCGCGGGGTCGCGGGAGACGACTCCTGGGGGGCGCGGACGCATCCGGAGTACCTCGTGCGGCCGCGCGACGGCCGGCTGGTGTTCCGCTTCGGGGTCTCGGGAGTGTCCGGGAGCTGACGCGGGGCACTGCCTCCGCTACGGCGAACCGATTTGGTTCAGATCGCCGCCCGTCTTTCGGGGCGGGCGGCGATCGCCGCTCCTCGCCCCGCGACCGT
>NZ_LMNR01000001.1:379899-379968 GCF_001423045.1 Rathayibacter sp. Leaf296 | reverse complement strand
CGACCAGCAAGCACTCCCCGCTGATCGAGTAGCCCGCACCGCGGGCGTATCGAGATCCCCCACATCCGG
>NZ_LMNR01000001.1:370321-379812 GCF_001423045.1 Rathayibacter sp. Leaf296 | reverse complement strand
CGACCAGCAAGCACTCCCCGCTGATCGAGTAGCCCGCACCGCGGGCGTATCGAGATCCCCCACCGCCCGCAGGTGCGGCCTCCACACCACGTTCCTACTGGCCGTTCTCCCCCGGATCTCGGACGACGCCCTCATCCGACCGCACACGACGGGCACCCTCTCCCGCATGGCCTTCGTCTACATCCTCCGCTGCGGCGACGGCAGCTACTACGTCGGCAGCACGCGCTCACTGCACAGCCGCGTCGACGCGCACATGATGGGGAAGGGCGCCCTGTACACGAGCAGGCGACTTCCGATCGTGCTGCTCTGGCATCAGGAGTTCGAGAGCATCGCCGACGCGTTCTGGTGGGAGAAGCGCATCCAGAACTGGAGCCGCGCCAAGCGCGAGGCCCTGATGCGCGGCGACTACGTCGCGCTGCGAGCGGCGTCGAAGAAGGTGTTCCGTTCAGCGGAGGCCGAGTCCGCCGAAACGGCGGACCCGGACCGCTGACGCACGCGGGTCTCGATACGCCCCTCCGGGGCTACTCGACCAGCAGGCAGGGCGGGACGCCCGACCCCCGCTGATCGAGTAGGCCGCGCAACAGCCGTATCGAGATCCACCTCGACCGGAAGGTCGGAGAACGGGGGTCTCGATACGCCCCTGCGGGGCTACTCGACCAGCAGGGAGACGGGGTCAGGTGACGCGGACGAGGGTGCGCTGCCAGCCGGACGAGCCGTTGGGGGCGATGGGGGCGCGCTCCTCGATCTGGAGGGTGCCGTTCGCGTCCGTCGCGCGGACGGCGACGTAGTGCGAGCCGGACTCGGCCTGCCAGTCGACGTACCACTGCACCCAGGTGTCGGTGTTGACCGGGGTCGACAGCGTCGCGGGCTGCCAGTCGCCGTTGTCGATGCTCACCTCGACCTTCTCGATGCCGACGGTCTGCGCCCAGGCCATGCCGGCGATCTTCGTCGGGCCGGCCGGGATCGCGGCGTCGATGCGGGGGGTGTCGATGCGCGCCGACATCTTGATCGGGGCCTCGGCGGAGTAGCCGCGCGGGGTCCAGTAGGCCTCATCGGCGGCGAAGGTGGTCACCTTCAGCTCGGTCAGCCACTTCGTCGCCGAGACGTAGCCGTACAGGCCGGGCACGACCATCCGCACCGGGAAGCCGTGCTCGAGCGGCAGGGGCTCGCCGTTCATGGCGACCGCGAGGATCGCGTCGAGCCCGTCGTCGGTGAGGGCCTCGAGGGGCGTGCTCGCGGTGTAGCCGTCGACGCTGCGCGAGAGGACCATGTCGGCTCCGGACTGCACGCCGGCGCGGGCGAGCACGTCGCGGATCGGGACTCCGAGCCACTTCGCGTTGCCGACCAGGCCGCCGCCGACCTCGTTCGAGACGCAGGTCAGGGTCACTCCGTACTCGTCCAGGCCCATGTCGAGCAGGTCCTGGAACGACATCACGACGTCCTGGTCGACCATGCCGGTGATGGTGAGGGTCCAGGTCGACGGGTCGATGCTCGGGACGGTCAGCGCCGTGTCGACGCGGTAGAAGTCGGCGTTGGGGGTGAAGAGCGGCGTGATCCCGTCGATGTCGAGCTCGGCGCCGGCGGGCACCGTGAGTGCGGTCCGCGGGCTCGGCAGGCGCAGCGCCTCGCGCACCCCGGCGATGGTGGAGGTGGCGGCGCTGACGACGCGGGCTCCGGCGCCGACGACGATCGCTCCGACCGCGGCGATGAGCGACACCCGGAGGAAGCCGCGGCGCTCGAGACCGGCCGAGTGGGCGGGCACGCGCCCCTGCGCCTCCGCGGCCCGGGCCGCGCGCCAGCGGCGCAGGCGCGAGGTGAGCAGGTGCAGCACGACCACGGCGACGACGAGGCCGACGAGGGTCGGCACGGCCGACAGCGGAGTCGCTCCGGCGCGCGTGACGATCGCGGCGATCGAGAGGACGCCGGCCAGCACGAGGACGATCTGCCCGAGCGGCGGCCGGATCAGCTGCAGCACTCCGGCGAGCGCGGCGGCGACGAGCACCGCCACCCCGATCCCGGCGAGCAGGAAGACCTTGTCGTTCTCGCCGAACGTCGTGATCGCGAACTCCTTGAGGGGCCGCGGCACGATGTCGACGATGAAGGAGCCGAGGGCGAGGACGGGGCTGGCCGTCCGGGCGACGGCGAGGGCGATCAGCTCGGCGACCGCGAGGAGGACACCGGCGGTGACCACCCCCGCTAAGGCGGCGAGCAGGAGGAATCGCCTCTGGCGCACGGGTCCCGCTGTCTCGTTCATAAGGGCAGTTTTCGCCCCTGACCTGCTCGTTCACCGGGTACCACTGGTTTGGTCGCGCGGGCCCCGATCCGGTAACGGTTCGGTAACGCTTCCCGCACGAGAACGGCGGCCGCCGGAGGAGGTCCCCCGGCGGCCGCCGTCACTCAGCCGAGTGCGCTCAGCAGGTGCGCGCGGTGTACGTCGCCGGCGTCGCCGCGGTGACGGGCGAGCCGTTCACCGTGCCGGTCGCCGTGACCGTCACGGAGCCCGCGGCGATCGACGTCGCGCGCGTCGTGAACGCGTGCGTCACCGTCTTGCCCGGAGCGACGCCGGTGAAGGCCTTCGATCCGAACGGCGAGCCGATGGTCAGGCCCGTCGTGACGCTCGAGTCGTTCCGAGCGGTCACCGTCAGCACGACCTTGCCGGTGACGCAGCGCGACGACGTGGTCACGGTGGTCTTCAGCGCCGGGGCGGCCGCCTTCACGACGGCCAGGCGGTAGGTCGCCGTCGTCGTGTGGTCCTGGGCGGCGGAGGTGATCACGACGTTCGTGGTCCCCGTCGCGGCCAGGCGCACGGTGCGCAGCTCGGTGTCGTCGATCAGCACGCCGTCCACGCGGACCAGTCCGCTCGCGACGGCCGGGTCGAGGTCGAGCGAGACGCTCGTCGTCGAGGCCGGCACCGTGAGCGTGTAGTCGCGCACGCCGGTCGCCAGCGCCGGAGCGAGGGTCCCGACGTCCGACGTCATCTTCGCGAGCTCGGCGTTCGTGCCGAACGAGGTCGACTCGGTCGTGTAGACGCCGAAGACGCCGCCGACGTTGCTGGTCGTGCTGATGCCCTGGAAGCGCACGGTCACGACCGGCACCTTCTGGCCCTTCGCGTCGAGCACGTAGTTGCCGGTCTGGTCGCGCTTGTAGCTGTCCTTCGCGACGATCCCGTCGAGGACCGCCTTCGGGATCTCGTCGTACTGGATGTACCAGTTCGTCGATCCGGCCGCACCCGAGACCACCTCGGTCTTGAGCTTCACGCCGTTGAGGAGGACGTCGAACGTGCGTCCCGCGTCGCCGCCGTAGTAGCGGACGCCGAGATAGTTCTTCGGCAGCGTCGGGTCGACGATCATGTCGTACTGGAACCACGCCTCGGGCGAGCGCTCGCCGTCACGGTAGCCCTCTCCCCGCCAGGTCCCGACGCTCGAGCGGTTGTACTTGTAGTTCTTGTCGGCCTCGCTGTTGTTGTTGTCGAACGAGGTGAGCGAGTCGATCGTCGTCTCGTCGGTGCGCAGCTGCTGCTTCTCCTTGAGGATCAGCGCCTGCGCCTCCGGGGAGTCGGGGGCGATCAGCGTGAGGTACGTCGCGTACCGGGCGTCGTGGAGGCTGTAGTACGGCTCGAAGACGCGGGCCGCCGAGGCGGCGTCGACGTTCTTCATGCCGAACCGCATCGTCTGCACGCCGTTGTTGTTCGCTCCGTCGGGCAGACGCACCAGGTTCTCGCGGATGCCCGCCTTCCAGGCGTTCGAGTCGGCGACGGTCACGGTGGAGTTCACCGTCTTGTCGGCGACGCCCATCTGCACGAGCACGCCCGCCGGGTAGGACGCCTCGACGTTGTTCCGGTTCAGCTCGGTCGCGAGCAGCACGGGACCGTACTTGAAGGCCGCGAAGTTCGCGTTCTCGGTCTCGGCCGAGACCGTGACCTTCGCCGGGAGCTTCCAGGTGAGGGTGTCACCGGCCGCGACGGGGACGACGACGTAGCCGACCTCGGTGATCGTCGCGATGCTGCGCGGCGCTCCGTTCACCGTGAGGGTCGGCGCTCCGTCGACCCAGGCGGGGATGCGGAGGCGGACCGTGGCGCCCGACGCGACGGCGCCGCCGTCGAGACCGGCGACGGTGAACGTCGCGGTGTCGCCGTTCGGGATGTCGGCCGTCTGCGTGAGCCTCAGGTTCGACGCCGCGGACTTCAGCACCGAGGAGCGGAACATGTTCACGTAGACCGTGTTCTCGCCCTCGAAGTAGATCGAGTCGCCGAGCTTCGTGAAGCTCTCGATGCCCGATCCGTGGTCGCACCAGAACTCGTCCTGCTCCTTGCCGAAGATCTTGGCGTAGCCGGCGGTCTGCGGCTGGAAGTAGGTGACCATGCCGGTGTCGGGGTTCTGCGAGGCGAGGATGCCGTTGATGTACGCGTCCTCGTAGAAGTCGGCGTACTTCACGTCCTTCGTCACCTGGAACAGCGCCCGGGAGAGCTTCAGCATGTTGTAGATGTTGCAGCCCTCGGACGTCGAGTTCTCGCCGTATCCGGTGGTGCGGCCGCTCGTCGCGTACTGGTAGAGCGTGCCGGGAGCGTGGAAGTGCTCGGACTCGCTGTTGCCGCCGTTGGCGTAGGTGTGCGTCTCGTCGACCATGCGGAAGAAGTTCTCGGCCGCTCGGCGGTACATGCCGAGGTCCGCCTTCTCGGCGTCGGTCAGCGTGGCGTACAGAGCCGGGTCGTCGGTGAACACCGTGTAGCGCTTGAGCGCGCCGATCAGCTTGGGGATCGTCGTGTTCGCGTGGAGTCCGTTGAGCACGTCCTCGTTGTTCGCGAGGCGCTCGAACAGGGCCCGCTCGTCGAAGTACTCGGCGGCGCGCTTGTGCTCGGACTTGCCGGTGATCTCGAAGAGCTTGTAGAGCGCCTCGTTCATTCCGCCGTACTCGGTGCGCAGGAGCAGCGTCGGGTCGGCCTGACGGCCGCCCCAATTGCGGATCCAGGTGCCGAAGCCGTCGGCGACCGTGAGGGCCTTGGCCGACACGTCGCGGGGCGCGTACTTCTGGGCGTCGAGGAGGCCCGCGAGGACCTTGTGCAGGTTGTAGAACGGCACGAGCAGTCCGTCGGCTCCCGAGGGGAGGTACGACACGGGGAACGGCGAGACGTAGCCCGCGTTGGTCGGGTCCTTGAGCGCGTACGCGTCCTGGACCCTCTTGAGGCCGTCCACCGAGGCGGTCAGCTTGGCGAGCAGGGACGCCTTCGTGGTCGGGTCCTCGGCGGTCGAGTAGGCCTGCGAGAGCGCCGAGACGTAGTGGCCGAAGAAGTGGCCCTGGAAGCGGACGTTCGTGTCGCGCTCCCATCCGCCGTACCCGCCGGTCGTCGTGGGGGCGAGGCCCGCCTCGCGGTAGAAGGAGTAGAGGAAGCGCTCGGGGTCGAGGCTGAGCAGGTACTCGACGGTCTGCTTCTCGCCGTTCTCGAGGTACGGGTCCTCGACGTCGACGTCGGAGAGACCGGCCTCGAGCAGGTAGATCGAGCTCTCGAGACCCTCGGGGAGGACCTGGACCGTGAAGGTCTTCGTCACCGGCACGCTGCCACCGTAGCTCGCGGAGCCGGTGAGGGTCACGGAGGAGGGGGTGGAGCCGGTGGGAGGAGTGACGGCTGCGTTGCCGCCGTCGATCGCGATCCGCGCGGGGTCGGAGGAGGTCCACGAGAACGTGGAGCCCTTGGCTCCGGTGGTCGGCACAGGGAAGTCGAGGACGGTGCTCGAGGGCAGGGCGACCGCGTCGAGGTCGCTCTTCGCGACCGCCGCGGCGTCGAAGGAGGGGTTCCCCGCCTTGGTGAGGGTCACGACGTCGGTCGTGGTCGCGACTCCGTTGTAGAGGACGTACTCGTCGAGCAGGCCGCGCAGGTGCGCGCCGTTGTACTGCGGGCCGTTGAAGCCGATGGTCTTCGTCGACGTGCCCTCGGAGCCGAGGACCCCGGACGCCGCGGCGGAGGGCGCGGTCTTGACCGCGCTGGGCTGCTTGACGCCGTTGCGGTAGAAGGCGACCTGCATGGTGGCCTTGTCGTAGGTGGCGACGACGTGGGTCCACGTGTTCGTGGGGAAGAAGGCGGCGCGCGAGGACTCGACCGCGACCTTGTACGGCTGACCGCTCGAGGGGCCGATCGAGAGCGCGAGCGGAGTGCCGTCGCCCTCGGAGGTGAGGTACCAGCCGTCGGAGTTGTAGGCCGTCTTGTTCCAGGTGAAGACCTGCTCGCCGGTCATCGCGACGCTCGGGTTGTACCAGAACGAGACGGTGAGGTCGGCGGGCTGGAGGGCGGCCGAGGTGCCCAGGCTCACGGCGTTGGAGCCGGTGAAGGAGAAGGCCTGGCCGGAGAGTCCGGGGGCGTAGCTCGCGGTGCCCTTCTGCATGCCCGTGGGGGTGCTGCGGCCGCTGGTGTCGGTCAGGCTGCCGTCGAAGGGCAGTTCGAGCACCTTCTTCGCATCGAGCGAGGTGCTCGGAGCGGCGTTCGCGGGCGCTCCGACCGACAGGAGTCCTGCCGCGAGCGCCATCACCGCCGCGACTGCGATCGGGGTCCGTCGTCTGGTCGTCATTCGTGGTGCCTCTCGTCGTTGAGATCGTCGTCCGGGCGTCGGGGGGCGCCGTGGACGGGGATGTGCCGAATGTTACCGTTAACAATTACTTTTCGGTGAGGTTTCGGCGGGCGGGCTGAGCGGGCTCGAAGGGTGCGCGGCGGTGAGGGTGGATCTCGATACGCCCGCCGCGCGGGCTACTCGATCCGCAAGAGGCCGCCCACCGCTGGTCGAGTGGCCCCGCAGGGGCGTGTCGAGACCCGCGTGGTCAGGCTCCGCGCTTCTCCAGAGCCGCCCGGAGGTACGGCGCCGTGCGGCTGCCCTCCGCCCGGGAGACCTCCTCGGGCGCGCCCGTCGCGACGATCGTCCCGCCGGCCCGCCCCGCGCCCGGACCGAGATCGATGACGTGATCGGCGTCGGCGACGATCCGCATGTCGTGCTCGACGACGATCACCGTGTTGCCCGCGTCGACGAGGTGCTGCAGGTGCGTCAGCAGCCGGTCGGCGTCGGCCGGATGCAGGCCGGACGTGGGCTCGTCGAGCAGGTAGAGGGTGTCGCCCCTCTGGGCGCGGCGCAGCTCCGAGGCGAGCTTCACCCGCTGCGCTTCGCCACCCGAGAGCTCCGGCGCCGGCTGGCCCAGCGAGACGTAGCCGAGCCCGACGTCCACCAGCGCGTCGAGGTGCCGCGCGACCTCCGGCTCCTCCGCGAACGCCTCCCGGGCCGCAGTGACGCTCAACGCGAGCACGTCGGCGATCGAGCGCCCGTCGAGCGTCACCTCCAGGGTCTCGGCGTTGTACCGCGTCCCGCCGCACTCGGTGCACGGCGCCTCCACCGTCGGCAGGAACAGCAGCTCCACCTCCATGGTCCCCTCGCCCTTGCAGACCGGGCAGCGGCCGCTGGGCAGGTTGAAGGAGAAGCGGCTCGCGGAGTAGCGGCGGCGCTTCGCCTCCGGGGTCGCGGCGAAGAGCGCCCGCACGCGGTCGAACAGACCGGTGTAGGTGGCGACGTTCGAGCGCGAGGTGCGCCCGATGGGCGTCTGGCTCACCTGGACCACCCGGCGCAGACGCTCCGCCGGTCCCCGCGCCCGGCCGAGCGTGACGTCCTCCGCGGGGCCGAGCAGCGGATCCGCTCCCCCGCGATCGTCATCGGGAGAGGTGTCCTCGGCGAGGTCGGCGTGCAGGCTCGCGCGCAGCAGATCCGGGAGCGCCTGGTTCACCAGCGTGGACTTGCCCGATCCGGACACCCCCGTGACCGCCGTCAGGGCACCCACCGGGAACGACACCGCGAGGTCGCGGAGGGTGTTGCGCGTCACTCCGCTCAGCTCGATGCTCTGCGTCGAGCGGCGACGCTCTCGCAGCGGAGGGACGGAGTCGGGCTCCGGGAAGAGGTACCGCCGCGTCGCCGAGTCGGAGACGTGCCGCAGCCCGTCGAGCTCGCCCGAGTAGACGACGGAGCCGCCCTCGGTGCCGGCCGCCGGACCGATGTCGACGATCCAGTCGGCCTCGCGCACGACGTCGAGGGAGTGCTCGACGAAGAAGACCGTGTTGCCCGTGGTGCGGAGCGTGCGGAGGATGCCGAGCAGCGCCTCCGTGTCGGCCGGGTGCAGGCCCGCCGACGGCTCGTCGAGGACGAACACGACCCCGAACAGCCGCGAGAGCACCTGGGTGGCCAGCCGCATCCGCTGCAGCTCGCCGGAGGAGAGGGTCGGCGTCGACCGGTCGAGGGAGAGGTAGCCGAGGCCGAGGTCGACGATCGGAGCGAGGCGGGCGATCAGGTCGCCGACCAGGCGCTGCGCGGCCAGCCGGGTCTCGGGAGCGGGGGAGGCGGCACCGAGGGGGGTCCAGTCGGGCTCGAGCACGCGCCCGAGGAGCACCTGGAGCTCCTCGAGCGGGAGCGCGGCGAGCTCGGTGATGTCGTGGCCCTCGAAAGTGACGGCGAGCGCCTCGGGCTTCAGCTTGCGGCCGTGGCAGGTGCCGCAGGCGACGCTGACGAGGAACGTCGCCGCGCGCTCGCGCATCCGGGCGCTCTTGGAGCCGGCGAAGGTGTCGAGGACGTAGCGCCGCACTCCGAGGAACGTGCTCATGTAGCGCGGCTCGAGTCCCGCCGCGACGGCCTTCCGCACATCGGCCGGCGAGCGGTCGGTGAAGATCGGGACCTGCGGCGACTCGTCGGTGTGCAGGATCCAGTCGCGCGCATCCTCGGGCAGCGTCCGCCACGGCACGTCGATGTCGTGCCCGAGCGAGATGAGGCTGTCGCGCAGCTGCTTGCCGTGCCAGGCGGTGGGCCACGCGGCGAGGGCGCCGTCGCGGATGCTCAGCGAGTCGTCGGGCACCATCAGCTCGTCGGGCACGTCGTAGACGCGGCCGATGCCGTGGCAGGTCGGGCACGCGCCCTGCACGGTGTTGGCCGAGAAGTCCTCCGCGAGGAGCATCGGGGCGCCCTCGGGGTAGGTGCCGACGCGCGAGAAGACCATGCGCACCACGCTCGAGAGGGTGGTGGCGCTGCCGAGGGTGGAGCGGGCCGAGCCCGCGGAGCGGCGCTGAGGCAGGGCGACGGCCGGCGGGAGTCCCTCGATCGAGTCGACGTCGGGCACGCCGACCTGGTCGATCAGCCGGCGGGCGTAGGGCGCGACCGACTCGAAGTAGCGGCGCTGCGCCTCCGCGTAGAGGGTGCCGAACGCGAGCGAGCTCTTGCCCGAGCCGGAGACGCCGGTGAACGCGACGAGCGCGTCGCGCGGGAGGTCGACGTCCACGTCCTTCAGGTTGTTCTCGCGGGCGCCGCGCACGCGCACCCGGTCGAGGGAGGAGGGGGGCGTCGTTCCGGCGGCGGGCATCCGCTCAGCATCCCACCCCCCGATGGGCGCCCGCCGAGCGCGGCGGTGGGCGTGCGGTGGATCTCGAGACGGCCGTGCACCGGAAGCCCGGCGGACGGGGATCTCGATACGGCCGCTTC
>NZ_LMNR01000001.1:370170-370237 GCF_001423045.1 Rathayibacter sp. Leaf296 | reverse complement strand
GCGGCCTACTCGATCAGCACGAGCTACTGCTGGTCGAGTAGCCGCGCAGCGGCGTATCGAGACCCGC
>NZ_LMNR01000001.1:333522-370098 GCF_001423045.1 Rathayibacter sp. Leaf296 | reverse complement strand
ATCCACCAGAAGTACGGCGGACGCGGATCTCGATACAGCCGCGAGCGGCCTACTCGATCAGCAGAAGGCGAGCGCCCTCCTCGCTGACCCGGGCGCTCAGCAGCGGCGCGCCGCGTAGGGCGCCTCGAGCACCGTGGAGGCGCCTCCGACGGTCACGGTCGCGTTCAGCGACCCGGCCGCCACCGACACCGCACGCGTGGTGAAGGCGTGGGTCGCGGCCGCTCCGGGCGCCGCGGTCAGCACGGGCGACGTGCCCCAGGCCGAGCGCAGCACGACGCTCGCCGGCGAGGTGCCCGTGTTCCGCACCACTCCGGTCGCCACGACCTTGCCGCCGATGCAGCGGGTCGAGGCGGTGAGCGTCGCGGACACGGCGGGCGCCGTCACCACGACGGTCGCCGTCACGCGCACCGCCGTCGAGCTCGACAGCACCTTGCCCGTCGCGTTCCACGCCGTCGATCCGCCGGCGCCCACCCACTGGTTCTCGTTCGCGCCGATCGTGCGCACCACTCCGGTCACCGCGTAGCGGCCGGGAGTGGCGGCGCGGACCGCGGACGTGTCCCAGGTGACGGGCTGCGACGCGGTGCCGCGCCCGTAGGCGAGGACGACGTCGGTCCGGGCGGGCAGCGCGGCGGTGACGGCCGCGGCACTCGCTCCGGAGGCGACGCTCACGTCGCCCAGATCGGCGCGCACGGCCGAGGCCGCATCCGCCGTCCGGACCTCGTCGTACTGCCCCGCGGTCAGCGACACGATGCCGCCGTGCTTGGTCGATGGCGCCATCGAGAACCCGGGGTCGGTCAGCTGCGTCCAGCCCGCATCGAGGTCGGTGGTGACCATCGGGCGGTAGCCGGTCGCGGGGATGACGTCGACGTACAGGTACCAGCGGTCCTCGTCGTGGTCCTTGAAGACCGCGGGTCCTTCGACTCCGCCCGCGTTGCCGCCGGCCCAGACCGCTCCGATGCGGTCCTGGATCGGCGTCCACCGGGCCGCCGGCAGCCACCACTGGGCGGCGGTCGTCGACTCCATGTAGATGCCGCGGCCGGTGCCGTTGTCCTTCGAGATGCGGTACGTGGTGCCGCCGTCCTGGATCAGCGTCGTGTCGATCACATCCGCTCCGGTGTCGACGAAGGTGCCGCCGTAGGAGTAGGTCTCCTGCGTGAAATCGGTCGTCGAGCCCCAGAGGATCCGCGACGCTCCCGTGCCGGGAGTGTGCGCGGCGGTCGGGTAGACCGTCGAGGACCAGTAGAGGACGAACGAGCCGTTCCCCTGCCCGTCGAAGTCGTCGACCCAGGTCGCCTCGGGCGCCCACATCATGCCGGCCTCGAGGGCCCGCTGCCCGGCGTCGTCGAGCGACACGTCGAACTGGCGCAGGTCGCTCCACGACACGAGGTCGGTGGACTCCCAGACGTTCATCTTCACGCTGCCCTGGGTGGTCCAGTAGCACCAGGTGGTGCAGGAGCCGGTGCCGCTGTCGCCGCCGAAGACCCGGAGGTCCGTGGCGATGATGTAGTACTTCTCGGTCTCGGGGTTGTAGGTGAGGTACGGGTCGCGGACGCCGGTCGTGCCGAGGTCGGAGGCGAGGATCGGCTTCCCGCCGTTCAACGGGTCCCACTTCTCGGGGTCGTCGCCGCGCGAGACGTCGACGTAGATCTTCTCGGCGTAGCCCTGCGCGTCCTCGATGAAGTGGACCATCAGGTATCCGTAGGGGGTGTCGACGCCGACCTGCGGCTCGACGGTGACGGCGATCTGCCGGGTGGCGGCGACTCCGCGGATGCTCGCCGTCGCCGTCAGGGTGCTCGTGCGCGCCTGCTGGCCGGCCGCCGGGCGGTCGGCGCTCAGGGTGCGGCCGTCCGCGCCGATCCGCAGGGCGGGGTCGCTGGAGCTCCAGGTCACCGCTCCCCCGTAGTCGGGAAGGTTCGTGGTCGAGTCGTCGACGGTCAGCGGAGCGACTCCGTCGAGCACCGCGGAGGCGAGCGGCGCGAAGGTGCTCGCGTGCAGCTGCGCGTCGGCGGTCGAGACCGAGGCGACCTCGGTGCCGGTGAGCGCCCGGTCGTAGACGCGGAACGTCGACACCTCGCCCTTGTAGAAGGGGTCGGGGTACGGCGCGCGGCCGATGGTGTTCAGCGACTGGTCCGTCACCGAGGACGGACGCAGCGCGGTCGGCGCCGAGGCCACGCGCACGCCGTCGACGAAGAACGAGATCGTGCCGGCCGCGCCGTCGATCACCGAGGTGAGGCTGTACCAGCGGTCGGCGGCGATGCCCGAGGCGCCGCGCGCGTTGTTCTCGGCCCCGCCTCCGTTCGTCGTGATCGCGGTGCGGACGCGGTCGCGGACCGACGCGAACCAGTACTGGCTCGTGCTGTCGCTGCCGATGTTCCAGAGGAAGTGGAAGGTCGAGAGCATCGACGCGTCGGCGCGGGTCTCGACGGTCACGGTCGCCGACTGGCGGCCGGTCAGCAGGTCGTCGGGCAGCTCGACCCACGGCGCGGCGCTCGTCTTGGCGCCGCCGGGGAGACGGAGCGACGTGCCGGTCCACAGGGAGTCGGTCCCGTTCACGACGCGCGCGGGCCCCACGGCCGAGGCCGCCGTGTTGGGCACGCTCGCGCCCGTCGCCTGGGTGAAGCGGTACTCCGCGAGGAGTCCCGACTGCGGGATCTGCGCGGGCTCCGCGGCGGCGACCGGAGGGGCGACGAGGCCGGAGAGCAGCACCGCCCCCAGCCCGAGCGTCGCGAGGGCGGCACGCAGCGGTGCGCGCCTGGTGCTGGTGGTCATGGTGTGCTCCTTCGCACGAGGGGATGTCGGGGGGATCTCGATACGGCCGCCGAGCGGCCTACTCGATCAGCGGAGAACCCTTGCTGGTCGAGTAGCCGCCACAGGCGGCGTATCGAGACCCACGTCCTTCAGCAGTGCTGCCGGAGGACGCGGATCTCGATACGGCCGCTGCGCGGCCTACTCGATCAGCAGGGGGGGGAGGCCGCGCAGCGACCTACTCGATCAGCGAGGGTGCGGGCCTAGCCGCAGGTCAGCGCCGCGTACGCGGACTGCACCGTGGCCTTGCGCCCCGCGTCGTCGATCCCGGCCGCGGTGACCGTGGTCGATCCCGCCGGCAGCGCCACCTGGCGCGTCGTGAAGCTCGCCGTCGCGGCCTTCCCGCCGCCCAGCGCCGGGAAGGTCTTCGTCCCGGACACCGAGGCGACCGTCACGTCGGCGGGCAGGTCGTCGGTGTTGCGGACCGTGGTGGTCAGCACCGCCTTGCCCGAGATGCACCGTGCGGTGGTGGTCGCGGTGACCGTGAGCGGCGTCGTCGATTCCGGGGCGCCGACCGACACGCGGTAGCGCTGGCAGTCGTTGTTCAGCACGTCCCACTGGCCGATCAGCGTCCCGTCGAGGGCCGAGCAGTTGAACAGGTCGAGCGCCTTGCCGCTGTGCACGGCGCGCAGCTCGACGGTGCCGTCGTTCGCCGGGCGGAGGCGCCAGGCGCTCCCGGTGACGCCGCACGCGCCCTGCGTGACGGTCGCGCCGTTCGCGGTGGAGCCTCCGGTGACCGCGAGGCACTTGCCCGCCGCCGTCACCGGGTGCATCTCGACGTCGCCCGCGCCGGTCGGCGTGAACGTGACGCGCTGGCAGGCCGCGCCGGTCCACTCCCGCTGCTGCAGGGCCGTGCCGTCGGCGGTCGAGCAGCCGGGCAGATCGAACGTCTTGCCGGTGGCGAACGAGCTCACGGCGACCGCTCCGGAGGGTCGGAGCGACCACTCCTGCGCAGCCGCACCCGACACGGTCGCCTGCCGCACCGACGTGCCCGACGCCTCGAGCAGTCGGCCGCTCGTGCGCGAGGTCAGCGTCGAGTACCCGCCGGTCCCGGGGTTCACGCTCCACTGCTGGCAGCCGGTCGCGAGCCACGAGGACTGCTGGATCCCCGCGCCCGAGGCCGTCGAGCAGCCGACCGACCCGAGGGACTTGCCGCTGCTGGCGTTCACGAGGCGGACGAAGCCGTCGCCCGTGCTGTCGAGCTTCCAGTTCGCGCGGGGCGTCGAGCAGGAGCCCTGCACGACGGCGGCGCCGTCGCCGCTCGCGGTCGGCGAGACGGTGGCGCACTGGCCGGTGCTGCGGCTGACGAGCTGCCACGGAGCGCCTTCGACGCGGGCCGTGATCGGCGCGTTCTCGCCGCTCGGGACGGGGATCTGCGCGCTGGTGCCGAGCGGAGTCCCGAAGTCGGGCTCGCCCTCGGCGGTCCAGTCGACGATGTGCGCGCGGGCCGAGCGCTGGCGGCTGCAGCCGTCGTTCGGGCCGGGGTTCGCGTGGTACAGGTTCCAGGTCTCGGTGCCGTCGGGCGAGTCGAAGAAGTCGTTGTGACCCGTGCCGAACTCGCCGTTGGCCTTCGAGAAGACCGGTCCGTCGCTCTTGGTCCAGGAGGAGGAGAGCACGGGGTCGCCGGTGCCGTCGTACTCGAGCGTGCCGAGCTGGTAGTCCTCGGTGCCGCAGAAGCTCGCCGAGTAGACGATCCAGGTGCGGCCGTCCTTCTGCAGCGGGACAGGGCCCTCGTTCACGGGCGCGCCGATGGTCTCCCACGGCTGGAGCGGCTGCGAGAGCACGTTCAGCGGTCCGGTGGCGGTCCACGGGTCCGACATCCGGGCGATGTAGTTGTTCTGCAGGCGGTTGGGCCCGGCCGAGAACGCCGACCAGGTGACGAACAGCTCGCCGTTCAGCTCGAGGTACGCGCCGTCGATGTTCCAGTCGTCGGTCGGGATCGGGCGGCCCTTGTAGGTGTAGGGGCCCATCGGGTCGTCGCCCGCGCTCTCGATGACCTGCAGGTGCTGGCGGTCGAAGTTGCCGCCGGTGCCCATCGTGTACATGAGGTACCAGCGGGGCCCGTTCGGCCCGTTCAGGCGCTGCAGCTCCGGAGCCCACATGTTGGCGTTCCGGCCGGGGTTGGTGTCGGTGTAGACGGTCACCGGAGTCGTGGTGCCGAGCGCCGCGAGGGTCGGGGCCTTGCGCATCACGACGCGGTTGTCCCAGGTCGTGGCGACCATGTAGTAGTTGCCGTCGTGGAACTCGATCGTCGGGTCGGCGGTGTCCGGGTCGATCGGGTTGGTGAAGGTCGGCTCCCCGAGCGCCGCGGCCGGAGCGGCGGCGAGCATCGGGAGGGCGACGACACTCGCGAGGAGGATCAGGAGCCCGGCCGTGAGGCGGCGGCGCGCGGACCTCAGCACGCCGTCACCACCCGCGGACAGATGCTCGTGGGGCAGGGGGCTGCTGTCATGGGTGACTCCATCGTCGAGGGTGCGTCGCGGGGACGCGGTGCGCTGCGGACAGCCGGGAGGCCATCGTGCGGAAGGCTGCCGGGTCGTCCTCGACCCGTCGCCCGCGCGGCCCTCCGGCCCTGTTCACGGTAACATCGCGCCTCGCGAACGGTCAATCCGTCCGTCGGCGGCCCGCGACCCGGCCGGGCGCGGCGCTCCTCCGTCAGCCCGCGTTCGGCAGCAGCACCTCGACACGGCCGTCGGACACCCGGGTCTCGAACCTCGGCTGCGGAGACGTGGCCGGGCCCCGGAGGACCTCGCCCGAGTCGAGCGAGAACACGCTCCCGTGCCACGGGCACGAGACGCACGCCTCGCCGGACCGGTCGCCGACGGCACCCTCGTCGAGGGGTCCGGAGAGATGGCTGCAGACGTTCGACAGCACGCTCACCCGGTCGCCGCGGCGGAAGGCGAGCAGCGGCACCCCGCCGACCTCCTTCACCACGGTCTCGCGCTCGGGCAGCTCGTCCAGCGGCCCGAGGTCCTGCCAGCCCGAGGGGAAGCGGTGCGGCACGTCCTCGGCGTGGTTCGCTCCCGCCGCCTGCCGGTAGCTGAGGTGGCCGCCGAGGTAGCCGCCGCCCGAGACGACGGCGAGTCCGAGCATGCCCAGGACCTTCCCGCTCGTGCGGCGCCCCCGCGCCCGCTGGACGAACGACGCGGCGTAGAGCGCCGTCGCGACCACGTTGGCGGAGGCGTGCACGAGCCCGACCCGCGTCTGCTGCTCGTGCAACTCGGACCAGTCCGTCCATCCGGCCGCCGCGGTCGGCAGCACGCTGACGACGCCGAGTCCGACGAGAGTGCGCGCCGCGCGGTCGTTGCCGGGCAGCAGATCCAGAACCGCGGCCGACACCCACGCGCCGGTCGGCACGAGCACGAGCAGCGGATGCACGGGGTGCCCCACCGGGACGCCGTGCAGGACGTCGCGCACGGGCTGGGGGCGGATCACGGAGTTCACGACTGCGCGGGCCCGCTTGACGAGCGGATCCAGAGCGGCGGCGTTCTCGAGGCGGCTGACGAGTCTCACGAACTTCATTTCGCGCATGCTCCAGGACACCGCGGCGGAACCGGACGCACCAGGGGGTTGTGGCGGGGCGGTCGGGCGGTCGTTGCGGGCGCCCCCCGAGCCGGTGACGCGGCCGCCTCGAGCCTCCTGCCCGGGCGGGCGCGGGGGCATACTCCCCCGCCCGAGGGAACTGTCAACGGGCCTTCGCTCCGCGGCCATCCTGCCTACCGTCGGCATCGAGGACGGCGTCGACTCGGGCCGTCCTTCCTCCGCCCCACCGGAACTCGAGAAGCAAGGAAGTCCCATGATCGACACCACCGCTATCGACAGCATCTACGGCTCGACCGTCTACGGATCGGACGGCGACAAGATCGGCTCGGTCGAGCAGGTCTATCTCGCCGACGACACCGGGAACCCCGTCTGGGCGACCGTGCGCACCGGCCTCTTCGGCACCAAGGAGACCTTCGTCCCCCTCGAGGGCGCCTCGTTCGACGGCGACCGCCTCACGGTCTCGTACGACAAGTCCTTCGTGAAGGACGCTCCGAACATCGACGCCGACGGCTCCCTCACCGAGGACGAGGAGGCCGAGCTGTACCGCTACTACAACCTCTCCGGCGCCGCCTCCGTCTCGGACGGCGTGGACGGCTCGGCGGGCTACGCCGACACGACGACCGGCACCGGCACCGGCACCGGCACCACCGGAGTCGACACGAACGTCGGCCGCGACACCTCCGGCCCGACCACCGACGACGCCATGACCCGCTCCGAGGAGCAGCTGCACGTCGGCACCGAGCAGGTCACCACCGGTCGCGCCCGCCTGCGCAAGCACGTCGTGACGGAGCAGGAGAGCGTCACCGTCCCCGTCTCGCACGACGAGGTCCGCGTGGTCCGCGAGCCCATCACCGACGCGAACGTCGGCGCCGCCACCTCCGGCCCCGAGCTCAGCGAGGAGGAGCACGAGGTCGTGCTGACCGAGGACCGCGTCGTCGCCGCGAAGGAGACGGTCCCCGTCGAGCGCGTCTCGCTCGGCACCGAGACGGTCACCGAGCAGCAGCAGGTCACCGAGGACGTCCGCCACGAGGAGATCGAGGTCGACGACGACGGAGTCACCCCGCGTCGCGACCGCGACGGACTCTGATCCCCGTCGCCGGCGGCGGGACCCCACCCGCCGCCGGCACCCCTCCCACTCCGCAGCCCGTGAGGAACCCCGTGCCCGACAGCCGACCCCCGGCCGACCGCCCGTCCGACGACGCCGTCACGGTGATCCGCTCGGAGGAGCGCCTCTCGGCGACGACCGTGAGCACCGCCACGGAGAGGGTGCGGATCCGCCGCGTCGTCGTGACGGAGGAGCGCACGGTCACCGTGCCGCTGCGCCGCGAGGAGCTGGTCATCGAGCGCGAGCCGATCGACGGCGCCGGGCCCGCGATCGATGCCGAGCCTCCCGCCCCGATCATCTTCGTGCTGCACGCCGAGGAGCTCGTGCCGACGACCCGCGTCGTGCCCGTCGAGCGGGTCAGCGTGCTCGTCGACCGGATCGTCGAGATGCGCACCGTCTCGGACTCGGTGCGGAAGGAACGCGTCGACGTGCAGACCTCGGTCCGCGACCGGCTCGACGGCGACGCGGAGTAGCGCTCGCCCCCATCGGACCCTCTGCGGGTGGGCGCATGCACGATCTGCAGGGGATCCGGCGCCCCTCCGCCCTCGTGCCGCGGCGGGAACCGCATTCCTGTGCGAAGTACCTGCAGATCGCACACTTCCCCTCCCGCTTCGGAGCCGCGCTCGCGCCCGGCGGCTCGCTACGGTGACGGAGTGACCCGCCCCGCACCCGTCTCCCGATGACCGCCGACGGCTGGTGGGCGCTCGCCCTCGCCGTGCTCGGCGGCGCCGTGCTCGTCTGGTGCGCGCTCGTCCTCGTGCTCTGGCGCGAGCAGCGGCGGAGGGGCCGCGCCCTCGACTGGCGGGAGGCGCTGCGCCTGATCCCGGACGTCGTCCGGCTCCTCCGCGCCCTCCTCGCCGACCGGACGGTGCCGCGCACCGTGCGCTGGTCGCTGATCGGTCTGCTCGGCTACCTCCTGCTCCCGATCGACCTGATCCCGGACGTGATCCCCGTGCTCGGAGTCGCCGACGACGTCCTCGTCGTCGCCCTCGTCCTGCGCTTCGCGATCCGCCGCGCAGGGCCGGAGGCGATCCGCCGGCACTGGCCCGGCAGCCCGGAGGGGTTGAGCAGTCTGCTCGCCCTGGCCGGTTCGCGCTAGTCCCGCTCGCCCGCGCCGTGCGCCAGCAGCACCACGATCCGGCGCAGGTGCAGCGCGACGAGCACTCCCGGCCCCATCGCGCTGCCCGCCGCCACCGCCCGCTCGTCCACCGCCTGCACCAGCAGTCGCACCGAGCGGGTCGCCTCCGCGAGCAGCCGGTGCGCCTCGGCCGTCCCCGCGCCATGGCGGTCGACAGCGGCGGCCACCGTCCGCAGCGCGTCGCCGAGCGGGCGGCGCAGCTCCTCGTCGAAGCGCAGCGCCCCCGGTCGGTCCCACAGGGTGTCGGCGAGGGCGCTCGTCGCATCGCGCACGTGGAAGAGGATCGTGTCGAGCACGGCCAGCCGGTCGTGATCGGAGCGGGAGTCGCGGCGGTGCAGCAGCGCCCGCGGGTTGCCCTTGCGGCTCTCGTCGGCCTCGACCAGCGTGCACCGCACGTCCTCCGAGGTCAGCGCGAGCTCCTCCCCCGTGCTCGCCCACGAGTCGTGCTCGGGCGGCCACGGCTCGTCGAGCGCGTCGGCCGTGTCGCGCAGCACGCCCGCCAGACGCTCCTGGAACTCGTCGACGCGGGCCACCGCGGCCTCGCTGGTCAGCCCCGGCACCACGATCAGGTTCACGAGGAGTCCCACGACCACTCCGACCGCCATCTGCACGAGGTAGCCGAGCGAGTAGTCCTCGGCGTCCGCTCCTCCGATGATCAGCACGAACAGCGCCGCCATCGGCACGTACTCCTTGCCCGCGCCGAACCAGCCGGTGCCCGAGACGAGCACGCCGAGCCCGACGATGGTCGGGATCGTCCACCACGTCGGCCCGACGGTCACGACGACGAGCGTCGCGAGCGCGATCCCCGCCGCGAGCCCGGCGAGCGTCTGGAGCCCCGTGCGCGCCGAGCCCATCAGCGTCGGGTACATGCTCACCAGCGCGCCGAGCGGTGCGTAGTAGGGGTACTCCTCGGCGACGCCGGGCACGTGCGGCGCGAGCGCCCAGGCGATCCCCACCGCGAGCGCGGTCTTCGCCGCGAGGAGGAGGCGCGGCGCGGCCGTCGCCGCTCGCCAGGCTCGGGCTGCTCGGGTGCTGGTCACCAGGGGACCCTACGCGAGGGCCGCGGCGAGCGCCGCCCGCTGGATCCGCGACCGCACCAGACGCTGCAGCAGCGCCGGGTAGAGCTGCACGAGGACGCTCGAGGCGAGCAGCCATCCCGCTCCCGCCGGCGCACCGGCGACCAGCGCGGCGAGCGCGAGCGCGACTCCGATCGCCGTGCACGCCAGATGCACTGCCTCGGAGCGGCGGGTGTGCTGGTCGAGGGCGGGCAGCCCGCGCCGGGTCGAGTCGTAGGCGCGCACCCGGGTGATCACGCGGTTCCAGCCGACGACGTCGAGCAGCCGCCCGAAGCGGCCGACCCCGAGGGCGCGCAGCAGGGCGGGCTCGCGAGGTCCGACGGCGAACCAGGGCTGCTCGAGCGGCCGTGTCCGAGATCCGAAGGTCAGCGCCGCCCAGCTCGTGAGCACCAGCTGTGCGACCACGGCGTAGCCGGGATGCTCGGGCCCGATCGCCTGCCAGCCGGCGAGGAGCAGTGCGGCGGCGAGCACCGTGGGCACGAGCGTCCTCATCCCGTCCCCTCTCTCCGGCGCCTCTCGGGAGCCGACCCCAGTCCAGCAGACGACCGTGTCCCCGAGGTCACCGCCCCGCCGCGCCCGCACCCCTCCGCTACTCTCGCCGAATGACGCGCGCCCGCCTCCTCCCCGCCCTCGGTGCCCTGCTGCTCGTCGCCGGAGTCGTCGTCGCCCTGGTCGCGCCGCGCGAGACCTCCTTCGGCTGGTTCGCGTACGCACCCCTCTCGACCGAGGTCTTCACTCCGGACGGCACGCTCCTGATGCGCCGCGAGTGGCTCGCATCCGCGGCGCTCCTCGCACTCGGCGTCGTCGTGCTCGCGTTCTGGGCGGGGACCCGCGTGGGGTCGCGGCAGGCTCGGCGCCGGGACTGATCCGCGCAGTCGCGGAGGCGGCCGTCGGAGACGGGTCTTGATCCGGAGTCGTCTCCCCGGAAGAGCGGTCTCGCGCGGGCGGGTCAGCTCTCGACGACGGGCAGCTCCGCGCTGGCCACGACGTCGCCGCCGGTCGCGACGATCTCGACGGCGGCCACCGACTCGCGCGGCACCGCGGCGTTCATCTCGCAGTCGATCTCGACCGCACTGCCCAGGAACGAGCCCGACGGCAGCCGCTCCCCCGACTCCGTGACCAGCACCAGGTCGTAGCTCTCGCCCACCGCGAAGCCGCTCGCGCGCAGCACCGTCTCGGTGCCCCACGTGTGCGCGATCACGGAGCCCTCGACGTCGACCGCCGTCGACTCCTCGAAGGCGATCGTCTCGACGGCGCCGAGGGTCCCGGGCGGTCCGGCGACGGGCCGCTCGCCCGCGCCGTGGAGCAGCGTCGCGCCGAGCGCGCCGACGGCGACCGACGCCGCGACGGCTCCGACGGCGAGCGCGAGGCGACCGCGCCGGGGCCGCGCGGGGGCCTCCTCCTCCTCCTCCTCGATGCGCAGCACGCGCGAGCGGAGCGCGGCCGACGCCTCGCCCTCCTCCCACCCGCCAAGCGCCACGAGGCGGTCGACGACGACGCCGAACGCCGCCAGCTCGCGGTCGACGGTCGGGTCCTCGGAGCGCAGACGGTCGAACTCGACCGCCTCCTCGGACGAGAGCTCGCCGGCCAGAGCCGCGGCGATCAGCTCCTCGCGGCGTCCGCCGGGGTGCTCGGTGCCTGTCATGGTCGCTCCTGGTCGGTGGGGTCGGCCTCCGCGAGGTGGGTGCGGAGTGCTCGGAGAGCGTAGAAAGCGCGGGTGCGCAGCGTCGCGATCGGCACGCCGGTGGCCTGCGAGAGGTCGGAATAGCTCTCGCCGCGGAGGTGGATCGCGACCACGACGGCGCGGTGCTGCTCCGTGAGCCGCGCGAGCGCCTCCGCCATCGCGAGCGGCTCGAGGGGGTCGCGCTCGTCGCCCGGGACCTCCTCGAGGACCTCCGCCTCGACGAGGCGGGGCAGGCGCTGCAGCGACCGGTGCACGTCGATCACGACGTTGCGGGCGATCGCGAACAGCCAGGTGCGCAGGCTCGCCCGCTCGGCGGAGTAGCCGGCGCGCGACCGCCACGCGCGGAGGAACGTCTCCTGCACGCAGTCCTCCGCGAGCTGGCGGTCGCGCAGCGCGTTCACCGCGAAGCCGAGCAGGGCACCGCCGTGCTCGTCGTACGCGGCCGCGAGGTCGAAGCCGGCTCCGGGCCGCAGCGGAGCGACCGGGGCGGGGTCGCGGGGGAGCCTCGTCACCGCGGGCTCCTCCCGTCGTCGCATCGCCGTCGCCGTCATCGGCACCTCCCCGATCGTGGGCCGATCGGCCCGTCGAGAGGAGTACGTCCGCGCGGGACGCTCCGTTCATCCGGAGGCGGATCCCGAGTCTATGAAGAACTTCTCAGAACCGGATGAACGCGGAGCACGCCGCGTCCGTAGACCCCTGCATCGGGCCCACCCGGTCGCCCGCGAACGAAAGGCTCCACCATGACGAAGACGTCCGCCACCCGGAACCGCCTGCTCGCCCTGGGCGGCATCACCGCCGTCGCCGCCGCCTCGCTCCTCGCCGCCGCGCCCGCCCACGCCGAGACGGAGGTGGCCGCGCCGTCGAGCTTCACCAGCGCGTTCACCGTCATGGCCACGCCCGACCAGGTCGTCAACGCCGACTCCGCGGCGACCCCCGGTGAGGCGGGAGCCGCCGGCGAGATGACCTTCCGGGTCAACAGCGACCTCGAGATCATCTGCTACGACATCACCGTCATCGGCGTCACCGGCGAGTACCAGAGCCCGGCGAAGACCGCGACGCACATCCACCAGGCCGCGCTCGGGAAGTCCGGACCCCCGCGGATCGCGTTCCCGAACCCCTCGCCCGTGGGCGACGGACCGCGCACGAGCTCGGGCTGCCTGCAGGGCCCGTTCACGACGGGCGTGCAGGCGAACGGCGCCGACACCGGCACCGGCTTCTCGCTGAAGGCGCTCGAGGCCGATCCCGCCGGCTTCACCGGAGACGCGCACACCGCGTCCTTCGCCGCCGGCGTCGTGCGCGGCCAGCTCGCGCAGGTGCCGGTCGGCGGTCTGCAGACCGGTGGCGGCGCGACCGCGGCCGCGTCCGGCCCCGACGCCGGGGCGATCGGAGTGGCGGGCATCGGCGCTCTCGCCGCGCTCGGCGCTCTCGGAGTCGTCGTCGCCCGCCGACGCACCGCCTCCTGACCGTGGGCACTCGGCTGAGGAGCGGTGCGGTCCTCTGCGCGGCGCTGCTCCTCAGCGGGTGCGCCGCGTCCGCGCCTCCCGTGTCCGGGGCGGCGGGAGCGGCGCCTCCCGCGGTCGCGTCCCCGCGCGCGACGACCACTCCGGAAGCGTCCGCTCCGGCGGCGTCCGCTCCGACCCTGTCTTCTCCGGCAGCGTCTTCTCCGGCGTCACCCACCCCGTCGGACCCGGCTCCGGTGGCGCCCGCTCCGGTCACGGCCGCCCTGACCCCCGTCCTGGGCGTCGGCGTCGAGCCCGCGCGCCTCTCCGTGCCCGCGATGGGCCTCGACGAGGCGCTGATCCCGCTGGGGATCGCGGCGGACGGGACGATGGAGGTGCCCGTCGACTACGACGACGTCGGCTGGTTCTCGGGCGGTGGCCGTCCCGGCGGCACCGGCCGCACAGTGATCGCCGCGCACGTCGACTCCCGCTCGGGCCCCGCCGTCTTCTTCCGCCTGGGCGAGCTCGGCGTCGACGACGAGATCGAGCTCGCCGGAGTCGACGGCTCGCTGCACCGCTACCGGGTGACCGCGACCGAGGCGCACCCGAAGGCCGCCTTCCCCACCGCCGCCGTCTTCGGAGGCACCCTCGAGGACGAGGTCGTGCTCGTCACCTGCGCCGGCGACTACGACACGAGCATCGGCCGCTACGAGGACAACCTCGTCGTCTTCGCCTCCCGCCTCTGACCCCTCCCGACGACCCTCCTCGACGGATCGACGAGAAACGCCGTCGATCCGTCGAGAACGGCCGCCCGTCCCGCATCGGCGCGGCCGTTCGTGACGGATCGGAGGACGGAGACACGACCTCGATCCGCGCCGCCGCGGCTCTGCGGACGCCCGCACCAGCAGCAGTCCGGTGGCGGACCGACGAGTGACTCGGGTCCATCCGGCGAGAACGGCCGCCCGTCCCGCGCCGGCCCGGCCGTTCGTGACGGATCGGAGGATGGAGACACGACCTCGAGCCGAACCGCGTCGGCGCTGCGGACGGCCTGCACCAGCAATGGTCCGGTGGCGCATCGACGGGCGGCTCGGGTCCATCCGGCGGGAACGGCCGCCGATCCCGGGTCGCCGCGGCCATTCGCGACGGATAGGTGGGCACGGGCACGGCCCGGATCCGGAACCGGTGGGCGACGCCGGTGTCCCGCCTCCGCACGGGTCCGCCCCCGCGGATCGGCGGCACACCTCGGTCGATCCGGCGGAAACGGCCGCCTCCCACAGTTGCGAGCGGCCGTCCGCGACGGATCGGGCCCGTCGCGGGCACGACCCGCAGTCGAGCCGGTTGGACACCGAAACCGTCGTGCGCCACAATCGTCGGAGTAACGAGACCCGGACCCGTCTCGATCCGGAACCCGGCGACCGCGGAACACCGCGTCGCAGGGAGCGGGACGGCCCCCGGGTCGAGCAGGCGTTTCGGGTACGCCGCTCCTCCCCCGCCGTCCTCCCGGGTGGGGTCGTCCAGGGTCGGCCCCACCCCTCTTCCCTCCGAGTAGCGGAGCAACCGAGCAGCGGCCCAGCCGAGCACCACCTCAGCCGCGCCGCGCGAACGCCCCGAGGCTGTACCCGAGCAGCAGCGCCGCCATCACGACTCCGGACGCCACCGCCATCGCCTCCGCCGCGCCCGTCAGCAGGCCGATCCCGCCCAGCACGACCAGCAGCCCGCCCAGCAGCGCGAACATCCGCTCGTGGAACGCCCACGAGAAGGGCAGGAAGTGCAGACCCACGACCAGCGCGATCAGGGCGGGCCGCAGCGAACCGGCACCCGCCTCCTCCAGCAGCCGCGTGCCGACCGCGATGAGCGCCAGCTCGCCGATGACGCAGGCGAGGTAGACGACGATGCCCACCCGGGTCGGAGGCGCGAAGCGGCCGAGGCCCCGCGGCCGGACGAAGAGGAACCAGAGCGTCGCCGCGATCAGCGCGACGACCCCGATCCTGACCACCAGCGCCGCAGCGCCGGAGGACGTGTACGAGAAGACGAACACCGCGGCTCCGGCCAGCCCGATCAGCGCGCCGGTGCGGCGAGGATCGGCGAACCGGGGCGGGGCGGGAGCATCGTCGGTCATCGGGCGAGCCTCGCAGACGGGCACCGCGAGTGGTAGGCCGGGCCTCGTCGCACGAGTGCTCGTCCGCGACTCCGTCGCCGAAGAGTGCCCGCGCGCGGTCCCCGCACCCCTGCACCCTGCGCGAGGATCGACCCCGTGACCGCGTCGATCGAGTCACCACCCGCTCCTCCCGCTCCCCTGCCGAGATGTTCGACCGCGCGCGCGACATCGGCCTGCACACCGCCTCGCAGTCCGCGGCCGGCGAGCGCGCGGTCGCCGGAGTCGTCTCCGGCCTGATCGGCCCCGGCGAGGAGGTGACGTGGCGGGCCCGCCACTTCGGCGTGCCGCTCCTCCTCACCAGCCGGATCACCGCGTTCGACGCCCCGCACCGCTTCGTCGACGAGCAGATCCGCGGCCCGTTCGCCCGCTTCCGGCACGAGCACCTCTTCGAGGCCGACGGCACCGGCTCCGTCATGACCGACCGTCTCGACTACTCGGCTCCGCTCGGCCCGCTCGGCAGCATCGCGGAGCGCCTCGTCCTGACCCGGCACCTGCGCCGGCTGCTGCAGGAGCGCGGCGCGTTCCTCGCCGCTCCCTGAGCCCGGGCGCCGGCCCATGGGAGGGCCCTGAAAGGGGGTCAGCCCCTCCGCTTGCCGTCACAGCGGCTGACTATGCTTGTGCCACCCACGACCGGCGAGCCCGTGCCGATCCGCGGGTTCGCGACCTCGACGCCCGGGGACCGGAGGGGGTGCACATGGCCGACCGGCCCAATCTGCGGCACGTCGCCGCCGTCGCCGGCGTCTCGCACATGACGGTCTCCCGCGTGCTGAGCGGTCATCCCAACATCAAGGAGTCGACCCGGCAGCGGGTCCTCGAGGCGGTCGACGAGCTCAACTACCGGCCCAACATCGCCGCCCGCTCCCTGGTCACGCAGCGCACCGACCGCATCGGCGTGATGGTCGAGAGCGGAGCCGAGTTCGGGCCCTCGAGCACGCTGCGGGCGATCGAGCGCGCGGCCCGCGAGAAGGGCTACTCGATCACGTCGGTCGCCCTGCGCGACGACCACGACATGACTCCGGTCGACGCGATCAACCACCTCACGGGCCTCGGGATCGACGCGCTCTGCGTCATCGCCCCGCGCTCCTCCTCGGTCGCGACGCTGCGCACCGTCGAGATCGGCGTGCCGACCCTCGTCGTCAAGTCCGACAAGGACCCCACCTTCCTCACCGTCTCGGTCGACCAGCAGGCGGGCATGGCGCAGGCCGTCGACCACCTCGCGGCGCTCGGCCACCGCGACGTGCTGCACATGTCCGGCCCGCTCGACTGGCTCGACGCCCGGGCCCGCGAGCGCGCCTTCCACGCGCGGGCGAAGGCGTGGGGCATGCACGAGCGGCCCATCGTGGTCGGCGACTGGACCCCCGACTCCGGCTACGACTTCGCGACCAGCCTGCGCTCGGTGCCCGACTTCACCGCGATGGTGGTCGCCAACGACGAGATGGCGCTCGGAGTGATCCACGGACTCGTCGAGCGCGGCATCCGCGTGCCCGAGGACGTGAGCATCATCGGCTTCGACGACCTGCCCACCGCGCGGCACTTCCTGCCGCCGCTCACCACGGTGAAGCAGGACTTCGACAAGCTCGGTTCGACCGTCGCCGAGGTGATCCATGCGCGGATCCGCGGTCAGGAGATCCCTCAGCGCACGCGGATCCCCACGGAGCTGATCGTGAGGGAGTCGACGGCCGCTCCCCGGTCGTGATCCTTCCGGGACCTTCCCGGCTCCCGTGCTCGCGTATCATCGGCGGCACCCATTGGCGTGAGACATCTGCTCGCGCGCGACACGAACCGAGGGCGGCACGTGGCAGTTCAGTCGAGGACGACGGAGCGCTCTGCTGTCCCCGTCGTCGAGATGACGGGCATCACGGTCTCGTTCGCCTCGGGCCGCGTCCTCCAGGACGTCGGCTTCCGCCTGTTCCCCGGTGAGATCCATGGCCTGATGGGCGAGAACGGCGCGGGCAAGTCGACGCTGATCAAGACGCTCACCGGCATCCACCGCCCCGACGCCGGAGTGATCACCGTGGACGGCGTGGAGCGCAGCTTCTCGGGGCCCGCCGACGCCAAGTCCGCCGGCATCTCGGCCGTGTTCCAGGACGAGCGGCTGACCGACAACCTCAGCATCGGCGAGAACATGATGCTCGGCCAGGAGGTCCGCGGACGCTTCGGCATCTCGTGGTCGCGCACCCATCAGCGCGCCGCCGAGATGCTCGGCGAGCTCGGTCTCGGCGATCTCGATCCGCGCCTGCCGCTGCGCTCGCTGTCCCCGGCGATCCGCCAGCTGGTCGCGATCAGCCGCGCGATGGTCGATCATCCGCGCGTGCTGGTGCTGGACGAGCCCACCTCGAGCCTCGACCTCGGCGACGTCGCCCGCCTCTTCTCCGTGCTGCGGCGCCTGCGCGACTCCGGCGTCGCGATCCTCTTCGTCTCGCACTTCCTCGAGCAGGTGCTGACCCTCAGCGACCGCCTCACGGTGCTGCGCGACGGAGGCACCGTCGGCGAGTACCCCGCCCGGAGCATGGACCGCGCGGAGCTGATCGCGAAGATGATAGGCAAGGACATCGACGCGCTGCGGCAGATCGGCTCCGACCGCCGCGAGCACCGCCGCCAGCCCACCGGGCCCCCGATCTACCGGGCGTTCGGCCTCGGCCGGCGCGGAGCCGTCGCCCCGACCGACCTGGAGCTGCACCGCGGCGAGATCGTCGGCTTCGCGGGTCTGCGCGGCTCCGGGCGCACCGAGCTGGCCTCCCTCCTGAGCGGCGTGGACCGCGCCGACTCGGGACGCGTGCTGATCGACGGCGAGCCCGCGCAGATCACCGACCCGGGCTCCGGCCTCCGCAATCGGATCGCGCACTCGAGCGAGAACCGCCGCGAGGACGGGATCATCGGCGACCTCTCCCTCCGCGACAACCTCGTGCTGGGCCTCCAGGCGCTGCGCGGCTGGGCGCACCCGCTCTCGGCGGCCGAGGCCGACGACCTGGTCTCCACGTACATCGAGGCGCTGAACATCACTCCGGCCGACCCGGACATCCCCGTGAAGTACCTCTCGGGCGGCAATCAGCAGAAGGTCGTGCTCGCGCGCTGGCTCGCGACCCGCCCCCGGCTGCTCGTACTCGACGAGCCGGCGCGCGGGATCGACGTGGCCGCGAAGGTCGAGATCCAGGCGCACGTCTCGCAGCTCGCCAAGGAGGGCGTCTCGGTGGTCTACATCTCCTCGGAGCTAGAGGAGGTGGTGCGCCTCAGCGACCGCATCGTCGTGTTCAAGGACCGCGAGAAGATCGGCGAGGTCAGCAACGGCCCGTGGCTGACGGTCGACACGATCGTCGAGATGATCGCCGCGGACGCGGATCCGGACGCCGACGAGGACGACACCGACCCGTTATAAACCGGTCATTGCACCGACAAGATTGTTCACGGTAACATTCGGAACAGGACGCGCTCCCGTCGTGTCCACGAGCACTGCAATCACCGCATCTCAGGGCCCCTGGGCCCCATTCCCCGGGTCTTCGGACCCACCCCATCCCGGGCGCTCCTCAGCGCGCCCGCGGTCTCAAGGAGGAGACACATGTCCACGAAGAGGCGTATCGGCCAGTTCCTGGGTTTCGCAGCGGTCGGAGCGATGGCCCTCGGCCTCGCAGGCTGCTCCGGAGGCGACTCGGAAGCAGGCGCCGGCGGCGAGGGCGACCTGACCACCATCGGATTCGTGGCCGTCGGCCCCGAGGGCGCGTGGCGCCAGGCGAACGAGACCAACATCGAGGACACGTTCACCGAGGAGGCCGGCTACGACCTCAAGTACGCGCCCGCCACGAACGGTGACCAGAAGTCGCAGATCGACTCCTTCACCTCGTTCGTCGACGAGGGCGTCGACATCATCCTGCTCTCGGCCACCGAGGGCTCCGGCTGGGAGGACTCGCTCGAGCGCGCCCAGGAGGCCGAGATCCCGGTCATCCTGATCGACCGCGGCATCGAGCCGGACAACACCGACCTCTACGTCACCCGCATCGCGCCCGACAACATCGCGGTCAGCACCTCGGTCGCCGACTGGGCCACGACCACCTTCCCCGACGGAGCGAACTACTTCACGCTCGAGGGCCCCGCGGGCGTCTCGGTCGTCAACGAGCGCAACGAGGGCTGGGACGAGGTCATCGGAGCCGACTCGAAGTTCGTCAAGCTCGGCGCGCAGACCGCCAACTGGTCGACCGAAGAGGCGAAGAGCGTCTTCGAGACCGTGCTGAAGTCGAACAACAACGACGTCCAGCTCGTGTTCGCCCAGAACGACGAGATGGGCCTCGGAGCCGTCCAGGCCGTCCAGGAGGCCGGCCTCACCCCCGGCACCGACGTCAAGATCGCCACGATCGACGGCACCAAGAACGCGCTGCAGGCCCTCGCCGACGGTGAGCTCAGCTTCGTCGCCGAGTACAACCCGCTGTTCGGCGAGACCGCCCTCGACGCCGTCGAGAAGACGCTCGCCGGCGAGACCGTCGAGTCCTCGATCGTCGTCCCGAGCGAGACCTTCGACTCGCCCGAGGTGGCCGCCGAGGTCCTCCCCGACCGCAAGTTCTAGTCGGAACGGTCCAGTCGGAACCGTCTAGTCAGACCCACCGGGGGGCGTCGCAGGTCGGCGCCTCCCGGGAGGCAGCACCACCAGGGCTCACGCCCACCCCTGCGGACGACGCGGGGCCCGGATGATCTCCGGGCCCCGCGTCTCCGTCCCACGGCGTCACCGCTCCGGTCCGCCCCGCTCGAGAACGGAAGGACGCGACATGACAGCTTCGCCTCCGATCGTCGAGATGAAGAACATCTCGATCAGCTTCCCCGGTGTCAAAGCGCTCGACGGCGTCGACTTCCGCCTCTTCCCGGGCGAGGTCCACACGCTCATGGGCGAGAACGGCGCCGGCAAGTCCACGCTCATCAAGGCCCTGACCGGCGTCTACCGCATCGACAGCGGAGAGATCCTCGTCGCGGGCTCGCCCAAGCGCCTCTCCGGCACCGCCGATGCGCAGGCGGCCGGCATCTCCACCGTGTACCAGGAGGTGAACCTGGTCACGAACCTCTCCATCGGCGAGAACGTGATGCTCGGCTACGAGGTCCGCGGCCCCTTCGGCATCAACTGGAAGGCCACCCACGCGGCGGCCAAGGTCGCCCTGGCCAAGCTCGGGCTCGACCACCTCAACACCCGCCAGTCGCTCTCGTCGCTCTCGATCGCGATGCAGCAGCTGGTCGCGATCAGCCGCTCCACGGTGAGCGACTCGAAGGTCCTGATCCTCGACGAGCCGACCTCGAGCCTGGACGCGAACGAGGTCGAGAACCTCTTCGTCGTCATCCGGCGGCTGCGCGCGGAGGGCGTCGCGATCCTCTTCGTCTCGCACTTCCTCGACCAGGTCTACGCGATCAGCGACCGTCTCACGGTGCTGCGCAACGGCAAGTACATCGGCGAGTACCTCACTCCGGACCTCGACCGCACCTCGCTCATCTCGAAGATGATCGGCAAGGACATCGCGGCGCTGCGCTCCCTCGACTCCGAGCGCGAGAACAGCGAGCACCTCTACCGCGACGCGCCGCTCTACTCGGCCAAGGGCCTGGGCCGGAAGGGCTCGATCGAGCCCACCGACATCACGCTGCACCGCGGCGAGGTCGTCGGCTTCGCCGGCCTCCTGGGCTCCGGCCGCACCGAGCTGGCCCGCCTGATCTACGGCGTCGACAAGCCCGAGACGGGCGAGGTCACGCTGCACGGCAAGAAGGTCGACGTCGCGACGCCCACCGCCGGACTCGCGCACAAGATCGCCTTCGCGAGCGAGAACCGCCGCGACGAGGGCATCATCCGCGACCTCTCCATCCGCGAGAACCTGATCCTCGCGGTGCAGGCCAAGCGCGGCTGGGCCCGCCCCCTCTCCAAGAAGGAGAAGGACGAGATCGTCGACAAGTACCTCGTCGAGCTCAACGTGCGCCCCGCCGACCCGGACCGCCCGATCAGCAAGCTCTCCGGAGGAAACCAGCAGAAGGTCCTGCTGGGCCGCTGGCTCGCCACGCACCCCGAGATCCTGATCCTCGACGAGCCCACCCGCGGCATCGACGTCGGCGCCAAGGCCGAGATCCAGGAGAAGGTCGTCGCCCTCGCCGGCGAAGGCGTCGCCGTGATCTTCATCTCGTCCGAGCTCGACGAGGTGGTCCGCCTCAGCGACCGCATCATCGTGCTCAAGGACCACCGGGTCATCGCCGAGATCCTCAACGGCCCCGCGGTGACAGCGGAGTCCATCGTCACTACCATCGCCGCAGAGGGAGTCGTCGACGAGGACGTCGTCGTTCTCGAAGGCGCCACGCAGGAGGCCGCATCATGAGCAGCGACACCCGAACCGGGAGGACCTCGCTCCTCACCGGCCTGATCCGGCGGCAGTGGTTCTGGGGAGCGGTCGCGATCGTCCTCCTCCTGCTGATCAACGTGGTCAAGGACCCCGGATACCTCTCGGTCTCCATGAGCCCCACGACCGGCTACCTCGTCGGCAACGTGATCGACATCGCCCGCGCCGCGGCTCCGATCCTGATGATCGCCGTCGGCATGTGCCTGGTGGTCGCGACCGGGGGCATCGACCTCTCGGTCGGCTCGATCATGGTCGTCGCCGGCGCCGTCTCGATGGAGTTCCTGAACGCCCAGGGCGCTCCCGACTCCCTCGGCGCCGCCGCGGCCGCCTTCGGCCTCGCCCTGCTGGTCAGCGCGGTGCTCGGAGCGGTCAACGGCGTGCTCGTGTCGGTGGTGGGCCTGCAGCCCTTCATCAGCACCCTCGTCGTCATGCTCGCCGGCCGCGGACTCGCGAAGGTGATCACCGGTGGCCAGAACACGGCCGCCACGAACGAGCCGTTCCGCTGGCTCGCCAACGGCTACGTCTTCGGCCTCCCGGTCGTGTTCCTCCTCGCCATCGCCATCGTCGTCGCGGTCGGCCTCCTGGTCCGCCGCAGCGCGCTGGGCCTGATGATCGAGGCCATCGGCATGGACGCCAAGGCCGCCCGCCTCGCGGGCATCAACCGCCGCGGCCTCCTCCTCACCGCCTACATCAGCAGCGGCGTGCTGGCCGGAGTCGCGGGCGTCTTCGCCACCGCGAGCGTCATGACCGTCGACACCTCCCGCACCGGGTACCAGCTCGAGCTCGACGCGATCCTCGCGGTCGTCATCGGCGGCACCTCGCTCGCGGGCGGCAAGTTCAACATCGCCGGCGCCGCGGTCGGAGCGATCCTGATCGCGACCCTCGACAAGACCGTGGTCTTCCTCGGCGTCTCCTCCTCCGCGACGCCCGCCTTCAAGGCGATCGTGATCGTCGCTCTCTGCCTCCTGCAGTCCGAGCGCGTCCGCTCCGCCTTCTCCCACCGTCGCGAAGCGCGTCGTCGCGCCCCGCAGAAAGAGGCGATCCCCGCATGAGCGCCCTGCTGACCCGCTCCGCCCCTCCGGCGAGCTCCGAGCGCACGAGCGCCCGGTCCTTCTTCAGCCAGCACCTCGACAAGCTGCCCACCGTGGCGGCCCTGGTGATCTTCGTCGGCATGCTCGTCTACGGTGAGGCGGCCTACGGCCGGATCCTGCAGGCCAGCACGCTGTCGAACCTCCTGGTCAACAACGCGCACCTGATCATCCTCGCCGTCGGGCTCACCTTCGTGATCCTGACCGGCGGCATCGACCTCTCGGTCGGCGCGGTGATCGCCTTCAGCAGCGTCAGCGGTGTCCTGCTGATCAACGCCGGCTGGAACCCCTGGCTCGTCATGGTCCTGATGGTCGTCATCGGATCGGCCTTCGGCCTGATCTCGGGCATCCTCATCCAGTACTTCGACGTGCAGCCGTTCATCGCGACGCTCGCCATGATGTTCCTCGCCCGGGGCCTCGCCTCGATGCTGAGCACGGTGCCCGAGCGCCTCCCCGAGGACTCCGCCGTGACCTCGCTCGCGACGCCGATCAAGCTGATCGACGGCCCGAAGGTCAACGACTTCGTGATCAGCCCCGGCGTGATCATCGCCCTGCTCGTGGTCGCCGGAGCGTTCTTCGTCCTGCACCGCACCCGCATCGGCCGCACGGTCTACGCGATGGGCGGCTCCGAGCAGTCGGCGGCCCTGATGGGGCTCCCGGTGCTCCGGACGAAGCTCTTCATCTACGTGATCAGCGGCACGCTCGCCGGTCTGGCCGGCGTCGTGTACACGGCCCGCCTCGGCAGCGCGCAGAACATCACGGGCACCGGATGGGAGCTCGACGCGATCGCGGCGACCGTCATCGGCGGCACACTGCTCACGGGCGGGGTGGGCTTCGTGCTCGGCTCGGTCGTCGGCGCGCTGGTCCTGGGCCTGATGAACGTCCTGATCACCCGCGACGGCGGCATCCCCCCGGAGGCCACCACGATCATCACCGGCGGCATCCTGCTCGTCTTCGTCCTCCTGCAGCGCGCGGTCATGTCGCGCAGCAGGACCTAGAGCGCCCTCCGACGCTCTGCTGCGACGGCACCCCCGCCCCCTCCTCCGGGGCGGGGGTGCCGTTCCGGTTCATCCGGTGATCGAGTCCGATCGATACCGCCCGACCCCTTCACGTTGACGTCAACATCGTGTTACCGTGAACACGCCGAGAGTCTCGGCACCCCTTCCCCTCCCTCAGCAATGGTGCCGATCCAGGAGCAAGCGCGATGAAGCCCTACCTACGACCCCTCGTCCTGGCGACAGCCGCGGCGCTGGCCCTCCCCCTCCTCTCCGCGATGCCGGCCCAGGCCGCCGCGAACCCCGAGAACCTCGTGCTGCGCTACCAGCTGAACGAGACCAGCGGCACGGTCGCTGTCGACAGCTCGGGGAAGAACCGCAACGGCACGCTGGTCGGAGGTGCGAGGACCGCCGGCGACGCGGGCGTCGTCCTCGACGGCACCGACGACGCCGTGAAGCTGCCCGACAACATCCTCGCGGGGCTGAACTCGATCACCGTGAGCACCGAGGTGCTCGTGCGCCCCGAGCAGTCCGGCAACTACTTCGTCTACGGACTCGGCACCGCCGCGACCAGCAACTCCGGCGCCGGCTACCTCGCCACCCTCGCCGACAACCGCTACCGCACGACGATCACGCCGAGCAACTGGCAGGGCGAGCAGAACGCCGAGACCACGACCCCGCTCCCCCGCGGCGTCTGGAAGACCCTCACCTACACGCTGGACGACGCGAGCGACACCGCCCGCCTCTACCTCGACGGCACCCAGGTCGCCGTCCAGACCGGCGTCACCACGAAGCCCTCCGCGATCGGCGGCGGCACCACCACCTCCAACTTCATCGGCCGCTCCAACTACGCCGCCGACAAGACGCTCGCCGGCAGCGTGCGCGACTTCCGCATCTACGACAACGCGCTCACGGCCGCCGAGGTGACCGCCCTGCAGCCGACCGCGGCGACGAAGGCCACCCGCGACGCGTCCGCGCTGTCGCTCGGCGACCTCTCGGCCGTCCAGGCGAACCTCGCGCTGCCCGCGACCGGCGCCAACGGCTCCGCGATCACGTGGGCCTCGAGCGCTCCGCAGACGATCTCGACCAGCGGAGTCGTCACCCGGCCCGCCGCGTCGGCCGGCAACGCGACGGTCACCCTCACGGCCACGATCACGAGCGGCTCCGAGACCCGCACCAAGGCCTTCACCGCCACGGTCCTCTCGAACGCCAGCGACCAGCAGATCGTCGACGCAGCCGCCGCCGGTCTCACGATCCCGGACCTCACCGACGTCCGCGGCAACATCACGATCCCCGCGGCTCCCGCCGGCACCTCGATCAGCTGGACCTCCAGCGATCCGGCCGTGATCTCGACCGCCGGAGTCGTCACGCGGCAGTCCGCCGACCGCACCGTGACGCTCCGTGCCACCGTGACCAAGAACTCGGCCACCGCCACCCGCGAGCTCGTCGCCACGGTGCGCGCCGCGAAGCAGCTCGCTCCGCTCGAGGGCTACGCGTTCGCCTACTTCACCGGCAACAGCATCGAGGGCGAGAACATCTTCCTGGCCGCGAGCAAGGGCAACAACGCCCTCGCCTGGGACGAGCTCAACGGCGGTCAGCCCGTGCTGACCTCGACCTTCGGCGAGAAGGGCCTGCGCGACCCGTTCCTCATCCGCTCCCCCGAGGGCGACACCTTCTACCTGATCGCCACCGACCTCTCCATCGGTCGCGACGGCAACTGGGACCGCTCGCAGCGTCAGGGCAGCCGCTACCTCGAGGTCTGGGAGTCGCACGACCTCGTGAACTGGTCCGAGCAGCGCCACGTGCTGGTCTCGCCCGAGACCGCCGGCAACACCTGGGCGCCCGAGGCGCACTGGGACGCGAGCATCGGCGCCTACGTCGTCTACTGGGCCTCGAAGCTCTACGCCGAGAACGACCCGAACCACACCGGCAACGTGAACAACGTGATGATGTACGCCACCACCCGCGACTTCACGACGTTCTCCACCCCGCAGGTCTGGCAGAACACCTCGCGCATCGACTCCACCGTGATCGAGCAGAACGGCACCTTCCACCGCTTCACGAAGGACGAGGGCGCGAGCGGCACCGGCTGCTCCGACATCATCCAGGAGAAGTCGACGCAGCTCCGCGCTCCGCTCACCGGCTGGACCACCGTCGACAGCTGCATCGGCCGCGACGCCGGGACCGGCGCCGTCGAGGGCCCCACCGCCTTCGCCGCGAACCCGGGCGACGTGAACGGCCAGACGAACTACCTCTTCGTCGACGAGTACGGCGGACGCGGCTACATCCCGCTGAAGACCGCCGACCTGAACGCGCCGAACTGGCAGGTCGCCTCGAACTACGACCTCCCCGCGAGCCCGCGCCACGGCACGGTCCTCCCCGTGACGGCCACCGAGCTCGCCGCGCTGCGCGCCGCCGAGCCGGCCGGCCCGACCCCGGTGACCGCGAACGCCGCCGGTGAGATCCTGCGCTACTCCTTCGACAACGGCTCGGGCATCACGCTCGAGGATGTGTCGGGCAACGACCGCGACGGCGCGATCGTCGGTGGCGCCGCCTGGCAGTCCGGCGCCCTCGTGTTCGACGGCACGGACGACTACGTCGACCTGCCGGACGACGTGCTGACCGGAGTCGAGGACATCACCGTCGAGGCCGAGGTCAAGATCGACCCGACCCAGGGCACGCCGTACTTCCTCTACGGACTCGGCAACTCGTCGAACAACGCCGGCAACGGCTACCTGTTCACCACCGGCGACTCGTACCGCACGAGCATCGCCTCCGGGAACTGGCAGACCGAGCAGACCGCCGGGACCGGGTCGAACCTCCCCCGCGGCCAGTGGGCGAAGCTCACCTACACGCTCTCGGGCGGCACGGCGACGATCTACCTGAACGGCGCGAAGGTCGCCACGAAGACCGGAGTCACCACGACGCCGGCCGATCTGGGCGGCGGACGCACCGCGGCCAACTACCTCGGCCGCTCGCTCTACGGCGGCGACAAGCTGTTCAAGGGCGAGTACCGCGAGTTCGCGCTCTGGAACCGCGCTCTCAGCGAGAGCGAGGTGCTGACCCGCTCCGGATCGGCCGACCAGATCGCCGGAGTCTCGCTCACCGCGCCCGACGTGCTGAAGGTCGCTCCGATCGTCGACTCGACCGCCCGGACCGTCACCTTCGCGGTGAAGCCCGGCACCGACCGCTCGAAGCTGGCCCCCGTGTTCGCCACGGCGACCGGCACGACCTCCTCCCCCGCCTCCGGCACCGTCCGGGACCTGCGCACGCCGGTCACGTACACGCTCACGGCAGCGGGTGGAGCCACCGCCACCTGGACGATGAAGGCCGTCGAGATGAAGAGCCCGGTGATCCCCGGTCTCTACGCCGACCCGAACATCGTCGCGTTCGGCGACACCTTCTACATCTACGCGACGTCCGACGGGTTCCCGGGCTGGGGCGGGAAGACCTTCTACGTCTGGTCCTCCAAGAACCTCGTCGACTGGACGCGCTCGGCGCAGCCGATCCTCACCCTCGACGGCGCGAACGGGAACGTCCCGTGGGCCGAGGGCAACGCCTGGGCGCCGACGATCATCGAGAAGGGCGGGAAGTACTACTTCTACTTCTCGGGCCACAACACCTCGCTGAACCGCAAGACGATCGGAGTGGCCGTCGCCGACAGCCCCGCCGGTCCGTTCACGGCGCAGCCGACCGCGATGATCACCAACGGCGAGTCCGTCAATTCCGGTCAGGCGATCGACCCGGCCGCGTTCACCGACCCCGCCACCGGCAAGACCTACCTCTTCTGGGGCAACGGCTCGCCCGTCTACGCCGAGCTGTCCGACGACATGCTCTCGGTCAAGGCCGGCACCATCAAGCGGATGAGCGGACTGACCGACTACCGCGAGGGCAGCTTCATCAACTACCGCCAGGGGCTGTACCACCTGACGTACTCCATCGACGACACCGGATCCGAGAACTACAAGGTCGGCTACGCCACCTCGACGAGCGTCGACGGCCCGTGGACCTACCGCGGCGTGATCCTCGAGAAGAACCCGTCGCTGGGGATCCTCGCGACCGGCCACAACTCGATCGTCAACGTCCCCGGCACCGACGACTGGTACATCGCCTACCACCGGTTCGCGATGCCCGGTGGAGACGGCCAGCACCGCGAGACCACGATCGACCGTGTCACCTTCGACCCGGCGACCGGGCTCATGCAGAAGGTCGTCCCGACCCTCGAGAGCGTCGCCGGCCAGACCATCACCGACCCCGCCCCGCTGCGCGTCGCCATCACCGGCGCCGCCACGGTCGGGACCCGGCTCACGGCGACCGCCTCCTCCCCCTGGACCGCCACGGCGTACCAGTGGAAGCGCGGCGGAGTGGACATCGCCGGCGCGACCGCGTCGACGTACGTCCTCACCGCGGCCGACCGCGGCACCGTGGTCTCGGTGACGGTGTCGGCGACGAAGCCCGGCTGGTCCCCCGCCACGGCGACGGCGCAGACCGCCGCGGTGGCCGGGACGACCGGCATCGTCGGAGCGACCGTCACGACCGGCACCCGCTGCGTCGCGGGCAAGCCTGTGATCACGGTCACTGCGACGAACCCGAACGCCTTCCCGGTCAAGACGACGGTCACCTCGGCCGCCGGCTCGAAGACCTTCGCAGAGGTCGGCGCGGGCAAGACGGTGACGGCCGCCTTCACCGCCAGGACCGCGGCGATCCCGGCCGGCCAGGTCACCACGACCTCCACCGCCTTCGTGGCGAACGTCCCCGCTTCGGCGACCACCACGACCCCCACCTCCGCGATCAGCTGCGGCTGACCTCGGTTACCATCCGACACACAGAACCGCGGCGGCGACGGCGCCGCCGCGGAGAACGGAGAACACCCGCAATGAACACCCGAACGATCGTCTCCCGCGGAGTGGCCGGCCTCGCCGGCGGCTTCCTCCTCCTCGGCGTCGCCGGCACCGCGGTGGCCGCCGAGGTCGAGCTCGAGTCCAACGACGTCGACGTCAACGTCGAGATCGCCGAGCTGCCCGGAGGCGGCGCGCTGTCGATGACCGTCGCCGGCGACTCGACCGAGCTGACCGAGGCGGGCTCCACGTCCGTCATCCGCCAGTTCACGGGCACCCTGCCCACCGTCACCATCACCGACACCCGCGACGCCGAGGACGTCCCCGCGGAGGCGGGCTGGTACGTCGTCGGAACCGCGGACGACTTCACCAACACCACCGGTGACGTCATCTCGGCCGCGAACCTCGGCTGGCAGCCCCGCGTGATCGACGGCGGCGAGACCGGCCTGATCGCCGAGGGCGACCGGGTCGAGACCGCTGTCGACGAAGGAGACGACAACACGGGACTCGTCGACCAGGAGCTGCTGGCCCTGACCAACCAGTCGGCCGAGGTCAACCCGACCGGCCCCTTCACCGCGAACGCGGACCTCTTCCTGAGGACCGCACCCACGGTCGAGGCCGGCGACTACTCGTCGACCCTCACCCTGTCGCTCTTCGAGTGACGCCGGGAGGCTCCGGCCTCCTGGACACCCCGACGCGGTCGAGCAGCCACTGCTCGGCCGCGTCGTCCTTTCCCCGACCGTGGCATCCTGGACACCTCATGACCGATCAGCGACGATCCTCCCGCCGGCCGAGAGCCGCCCTCCGCACCCTCCTCGCCCTCGCGGTCGCCGCGGTCGCCGCGTCCGCGGCACCTCCCGCGCTCGCCGACGACACGGCCGGGCAGATCTCGTGGGCGATGCGCCCCGCCGCCGACGGCGCTCCCGACAAGCGCTCCTGGATCGAGCTCGATCTCGATCCCGGCGCCGAGGCGCAGGAGGAGGCCGCGGTCAGCAACCTCAGCACGCAGCCCGTGACCTTCCGCATCACCGCGGCCGACGGCTACTTCACCGACACCGGCCGCTTCAACATGCTCTCCTCCTCCGAGGAGTCGGTCGAGGCCGGCACCTGGATCGACGCTCCCGAGAGCGTCACCGTCGATCCCGGCGCCACGGCGATCGTGCCTTTCACGGTGACGGTCCCCGAGGACGCGGAGCCGGGCGACCACGCGGCCGGCATCGCCGCGTCCGTCCTCTCGGTCGGTTCCGAGGCGGGCGGTGCCGCCGTGGGCGTCGAGAGCCGCATCGGCTTCCGCGTGATGACCCGCGTGTCCGGCGACGTCTCCCCGGGGGTCGCGGTCGAGAACGTGCAGAGCGAGTACCGCGTCTCGTGGAACCCGCTGCGTCCCGGCTCCGTGACGGTGGACGCCGAGGTGGTCAACACCGGCAACGTGCGCCTGCTGCTGGACGGCACGGTCAGCGCGCAGGGCGCCTCCGCGGCGCTCATCCCCGAGGACGCCACCGCGCAGGAGCTGCTGCCCGGCGACCGCCGCGCGGTCTCGGTGGTCCTCGACGACGTCTGGCCGCTGTTCTCGGTGCCGGTGGAGTTCACCGTGGCGCCGACCGTCGTCACCCCGTCGGAGGAGCAGATCGAGGTCGCCCCGGTCTCGGAGTCGTCCTCGGTGACGGCGATCCCGCTGCCGCAGCTGCTGGCCCTGCTCGGCATCGCGCTGATCCTGTTCGCGCTCTTCGCCGGGCGCATCCGCTCGCGCCGCCGCATCGAGCGGCTCGTGCGCGAGGCCAAGGAGGAAGGACTGCGCGAAGGCGCCCGCACGGGCGTCTGATCCGCAGGAGGCACGGCATGAGCACCGAGGACGACGCCCGCCGGATCGCCCTGGCGCTGCCCGAGGTGCACGAGCGCACGTCCTACGCCACGCCCGCCTGGGTGGTCGGGCGGACCGTCTTCGCCCGGCTGCTCGAGCGGCCGGGCGAACTGCTGTGCTGGTGCGCCGACCTCGCCGAGCGCGAGGCGCTGCTGCGGCGCGACCCGGAGGCGTTCACGACGACTCCGCACTACGACGGGCACGCGAGCGTGATCGTGCGACTGGAGCAGGTGTCAGCGGAGGACCTCGAGCAGGTGCTGCACGAGGCCTGGCGGGCGCGCGCTCCGAAGCGGCTGCTCGGCGAGGGCTGACGCGGCGCATCCCTCGCAGTCGCGTGGTTGACCCCCGCGAAAGGGGTCGCCTAGGCTGGCGAACGTTCCGGGAAAACGCATTCCTGCTTCCCGGACTCCATCGATGCCGAGGGATTCAATGCCGAATTCGTTCCTACGTCCACGCCGTCCGGTCCCGACCGGGCCCGCCTCCTCCCGCCGGGCCCTGCGCTCCGGCCTCTGCCTCGCCCTGGTCGCCGGCGTCTCGTTCGCCGCCGCCGCCCCCTCCGCCGCCGCCCCGCTGACCGCGCCCGCCGCGAACCCGCTGCTCACCCAGCAGCTCGAGGACCTCGACCGCGGAGTCGTCGCCCTCGCCTCGCCCGACGGCAGCGTGTTCGTCAGCTGGCGCCTGCTCGCGACCGAGGTCACCGGCTCGTCCGCGACCGGCATGGTCGGCGCCGACTTCGCCGTGCTCCGCGGCACCGAGCGGATCGGAGTCGTCACCGACAGCACCAACCTGCACGACCCCGACGGCGCCCCCGGCGACGAGTACCGGGTCGTGCCGATCGTCGACGGCGAGCCGGGCGAGCCCAGCGCACGCGCCACCGCCTCGGCCGACGCCTTCCAGACCCTGCCGCTGCAGAAGCCGGCCGACGGAGTCACTCCGGCCGGCGAGGCGTACACCTACAGCGCCAACGACATGAGCGTCGGCGACATGGACGGCGACGGCGACTACGAGTACGTCGTGAAGTGGTACCCGTCGAACGCGAAGGACGTCTCGCAGAAGGGGTACACCGGGAACACCTACCTCGACACCTACGAGGCCGACGGCACGCTGCTGCACCGCATCGACCTGGGCGTCAACATCCGCTCGGGCGCGCACTACACGCAGTTCATGGTCTCGGACTTCGACGGCGACGGCCGCTCCGAGATCATGACCAAGACCGCGCCCGGCACCCGCGTGCTGCCCGGCGGCGACGCCTCCGAGGCGGAATCGATCACCCTGCTGCCCGAGGACGTCGCGGCCGGCGTCACCGCCGACGACGACTACCGGATGTCCGCGGCCGACTACCGCGAGCACCTCATCGGGGTCTTCCAGGGCTGGGGCGAGCGCGAGGAGGTGACGAGCGGGCAGTGGCCCGCGACCCTCGAGGAGGCGTTCGGCACCACTCCGACGCACGAGTACCCGCTCGACCGCACCGGCGCCGAGGAGCTCGTCGACTACTTCATCGACGTCTACGCGCCCAGCCGCAGCGACCGCAACGACCTCACCACCTTCGAGGGCTTCGTCCTCACCGGCCCCGAGTACCTCACCGTGTTCGACGGAGAGACCGGCGCCGAGCTCGAGACCGCCGCCTACGAGCCGGGCCGCGGCGACGACGGGCTGCTCTGGGGCGACTACGCGATGTCGCGCATCGAGCCGGGCAACCGCGTCGACCGCTTCCTGGCCGGAGTCGCGTCGTTCGACGGAGAGACCCACTCGGCCGTCTTCGCCCGCGGCTACTACACGCGCGCCGTCGTCGTCGCCTACGACTGGGACGGCTCCGATCTGACGAAGCGGTGGATCGCCGACAGCGGCCACGTGCCGATGACGAACCCGTTCAACGACGGCCCGCACGGCCGCGAGGGCACCAGCGAGGAGTGGGGCCGCCTCACCACGCAGGGCTTCCACTCGCTCAGCGCCGCGGACGTCGACGGCGACGGGCGCCAGGAGATCGTCTACGGCTCCGCGACCCTCGACGACGACGGCGGCCTGCTGTACACGTCGTTCGACACCCTCCCCGAGGGCAGCGCGGCTCCCGGCACCGAGGCGGGCCTCGGCCACGGCGACGCGATGCACGTCACCGACATCGATCCCGCCCGCCCCGGGCTCGAGGTCTTCACGGTGCACGAGGGCGGCGCGTACGCCCCGTACGGGTACGCGCTGCGCGACGCGGCCACCGGAGAGGTGCTCTTCGGCGCCTACACCGGCAAGGACACCGGTCGCGGCATGATCGGCGACATCGACCCCGCCCTGCCCGGCCAGGAGGTCTGGGCCGTCGGCACGCTCAGCGCGAGCGGCGAGCCGCTCTCGGACACGCAGCCGGGCACCAACCAGAGCATCCGCTGGGCTGCCGACATGACCACCCAGATCGTCGCGAGCACGACGATGCAGGACGCGACTCCCGTCACTCCGACGATCGTCACCGGCGCCGGCGAGGTGCTGCTCTCGGCCGAGGGGACCGTCACGAACAACGGCACCAAGGGCAACCCGTCGCTGGTCGCCGACGTGCTCGGCGACTGGCGCGAGGAGCTCCTGCTGCCGACCGCCGACTCGAGCGCGATCCGGATCTACTCGAGCACCGAGGTCACCGACCGCAAGCTGACCACGCTGATGCACGACCCGCAGTACCGGGTCGAGGTCGCGCGCCAGAACACGGCGTACAACCAGCCGTCGTACACCTCGTACGGCCTGGCGAGCGACATCGACTGGTCGGCGGTGCCGGTGCTCGCGCAGGAGGGGACGCCGGGGCCGACGCCTACGCCGGAGCCGACCGTCGAGCCGACTCCCGGACCGACCGCGGAGCCGACTCCCGAGCCGACCGCGACCGCTCCGGCGCCCGTCGTGCCGGGTCCCGAGCCGACCCGCACCGCAGCGCCCGGCGCCTCGGGCGGCTCGCACGGAGGACTGGCGTCGACCGGAGCCGACCTGTCGCTGCTCCCGGCCGGAGTGCTCGCGCTCCTGCTCGGCGGCGCCGCCCTGCTGATCGGCTCCCGCCGCCGCTCCTCGAGCACGGACTGATCCCGTGCCCCAGGTCGGCATCCGCGACGTCGCCGCCCGCGCCGGCGTCTCGGTGACCACCGCCTCGTACGCGCTGAACCGCCCCGAGCGGGTGTCCAGCGCGGCGATGGCGGCGGTCGCCGACGCGGTCGCCGCCCTGGGGTACATCCCGAACGTGGCCGCCCGGCAGCTGCGCGCGGGCAAGAGCATGGCGGTCGGCATGGCCGTCGTGAACCTGGGCAACCCGTTCTACGCCGAGCTGGCGCTCGGAGCGGAGCACGGCGCCGAGGAGGCGGGCTACTCCCTCGTCCTCGGCGCCACCCAGGACTCCGCCGCCCGCGAGCTGCGCTACCTCGACCTGTTCGCCCGCCAGCGGGTCGACGGCGTGCTGCTCGCGCCGATCGCGTCCTCGCTCGACCACCTCGACGTCTTCGAGCAGCGCGGCGTCCCGGTCGTGCTGGTCGACCAGGTCGACCCGCGCGGCCGGCTGCTGTCGGTCGCCCTCGACGACGTCCTCGGCGGTCGGATGGCGGCCGAGCACCTCCTCGCGAACGGGTGCCGCCGCCTCCTGTTCCTCGGCGGCACCCTCGGGATCCCGCAGGTGCGCGACCGCTTCGACGGCTGCTCGGCGGCCGTCCGCGCGTCGGGCGCGGCCTTCTCCTCGATCGAGACCGTCGGCATGGGTCCGGGCCTCGGCCGGGAGCTGGGCGAGCGGATCCTGGCGATGCCGGCGGACGAGCGGCCCGACGGGATCTTCGCCGCGAACGACGAGCTGGCGCTGGGCGTCATGCAGAGCCTGGTGCGCGGCGGGGTCTCGATCCCTGGCGACATCGCCCTCGTCGGCTACGACGACATCCCCTTCGCCGACGCGGCCGTCGTGCCGCTGACCTCGATCCGGCAGCCCACCCACCGCATGGGCGAGCGCGCCGCCGAACTGCTGATCGCGGCGATCCGAGGCGACGCCGACGTCCGCTCCGCCGGCTTCGACCCCGAGCTGATCGTCCGCGCGTCGACCGGCGGGGTGCGCTGAGGCTCGCCGCCGGCTCCTGAGCACCGCCTGTCATCATGGGCGGATGAAGGAGTCGATCGAGCGCTGGTCGACGCTGGCAGGCTGCATGGCGGTGATCGCGGGCGCCGCCGTCCTGATGTCCGTCGGACAGTCCCGATGGGCTGCGGCCCTGTGCGGGCTGCTGCTGGGTGCGATGCTCTGGTACCTCTCCCGCCGCGGAGCGCTGCTGACGGAGCGTGCACTCCGGCGCCTCCTCCCCGACGCCGTGCTCTTCCCGGCGCGGGGCCACGCCGCGGGCGACGACCTGGGAGTGAAGGACCTGACCGACCGGCTCGCCGAGAGGGCGCCCGCGTGGAGCGTGTCGATGCACTACGTGCTGAGCGTCGACGACGAGCGGATCGCGGTGTGGCGGGCGGATCCCCCGCGAGAACTCGTCGCGCTCCCGCTCGCGGACGTCCTGTCCGCCGAGGCGGTCCACGTGAACGGGGTGGATCCGATCCCCGCGCTCCGGATCCTCTGGCGGCACGGTGCCGAGGAGGTCGAGTCGGACTTCCTGCTCGTGTCGAGGTCGCTCCCCTTCGTGCGCGGCTACTCGTACGAGCTGGCGGCCGAGGCGGCGGCGCAGATCAGCGCTCGGCTCAGCCGGACCGCCGACGCCTGACCGGGGCCGAGGTGGCAGGATGCGACGATGCGCATCCTCGTCCCCGTCGACCGGCCCTGGGAGATCGTCGGCAGGGGTGAGGACGACGGACTGCTCTCCGACGTCTCGGTCGCGTTCGAGGGCGGCAGGCTGCGGACGTTGAGGCGAACCGGGACGCGGATGGTGCGGGGCGTGGTGCTGTCGACCCGGACCGATCGGGTGAGCACGGCAGCGCTGGCCGTCGAAGGGCTGCTGTTCGAGACGACCGTGTTCGCAGGGTCCCGGGCCGAGAACCGCGCGGCGATGGAGGCGGTCCTGGCCAGATCCGCCGTGCTCGCCGCGACCGGAGGGGACTGGGAGCCGCTCGACGTCGACGGTTCGACGTTCGCGCTCTGGACCACGCGGTTCGACGCCGGAGTCGCGGCCGCCGCCGACCTCGGTCCGTGCGTCCTCGCGGCGTGGAGCGCCGACGCCTCGGCGAGGCTGCCCGCGCTGACTCTCGTCGACGCTCCGGAGTAGTGCGGCGAGTGGCCGCGGAACGGGCCGTCGGGCGCCTCCGGAGCCCGATTCGCGCCGACTCGCGACGATGACCGGCTCCGAGTGGGCGCGAACCGGGCTCTCGGAGCGGCGCAGGCCCCGTTTCGGGACCGTTCGGCAACCGTGCATGCGGTGGGGGATCTCGATACGCCCGCTGCGCGGGCTACTCGATCAGCAGAATCGCCCGCTGGTCGAGTAGCGCGCAGCGCGTATCGAGACCCGCTACCGCTGAGCTCGGGGGCCGCCGCCCGCCTACTGGTACGTCACCAGGTCCGGCAGCGGCGACACCTCGGTCATCGTCTCGGCGGGGGTGAGCATCGGCAGGTCCTCGTCGTAGAAGTTCTTCCAGCCCCAGGCGAGGTCCTCGGGGGCGTCGCGGTGCAGCGCGTTCCAGGTGGCCTGCTTGTCGGGCTGCGCGCCCTGGCCGTCGACGTGCACGAGGAACTCGAGCTCGGGGCGGTCGCGGCGGATGCTGGAGCGGTCCTGCAGCATCGACGAGCGGAACTGGTGCAGGACGAACATCTTCGGCGGAAGTCCGGCGTCGCGCACGAGGTCGGCGAGCCAGCTCGACACGCTGTCGACCTCCGCGGCCGAGACGCGGCCGATCTGCGCGAGCGGCACCTCGTCGGGGGCGAGCCGCCACTCCGGGTCCAGGGCGAGGCCCACGTTCGGCAGCCGCAGCAGCTCCTCGTAGGCGCGGGCCTGGGTGAGGAAGTCGGACCGGCCCGGCTGCAGGTCGAGCACGACGTACATGCCGGCGGCCGCCGCCGCGTCGATGTAGGGGCGGATGCCCTCAGCGGGCAGCTCGTTGGAGTAATCGCCGTCGCTTCCCGCGCTGCCGGCCGCGACAGTCGTGATGATCTCGAGGCTGGGCACGACCTGCAGCGGAGTGAGCTCGCGGTACGGCTCGGCGACGGTCGCGGCGCGCTCGATGGTCGCCTCCAGTCCCTGCTCGCCGAGGACCCCGAGCACGGGGGCGCCGGGCGTGCCGTAGATCGCGACGAACAGGTGCCCGCCGAACAGCCGCTGCCCGCCGCCCGGCAGCTGCCAGCCGGTCGCGGCGGCGCGGAGGGACCACTCCGGGGCGGTCTGCGCGGCGAGCTGCGCACCCAGCAGGAGGGTCGCGGTGGGAGCGGAGTCGGCGACGGCGGTGACGGCGGTGCCGGAGGCGAGCAGGTCGGCGGTGTCGACGAGCGTCACCGGCACCCCGGCGGCGCGGGCCGTCGCGAGCGCGGGGACGTCGGCGTCGACCGGCTGCGCGAGCGCGAGGACCCCGGCGA
>NZ_LMNR01000001.1:319022-333455 GCF_001423045.1 Rathayibacter sp. Leaf296 | reverse complement strand
CGCGAGCTCGGCCGCGGTGAGTGCCGACACCGTGACTCCGGTGGCCTCGGCGATCGCCTCGGGCGTCGCACCCGCCTGCACCGTCTCGACGCCCGCGGGTGCGGGAACGGAGCCGACGGCGACCACCCGCGCGGCGCCCAGGCGGGCGAGCTCGGCGTCGAGCGGGCCCGGCTCCGGATCCGCCGTGGTGGACGCGACGTACTCGGCTGTCGGCCACACCAGCAGCGGCACACCCCACGTGATCGCGAGCTGCGCGGCGAGCGGGACGGACGCGGGCGCCTCCTCGGCGACGACCACCAGCGGTGCCTGCCTGAAGAGCGCCGCACTGGTCGCGAGGGCGTCGGCCGCGAGCACGACCGGACCGGCGGGCGCCGCGGTCGTGGTGCGCGGACGCTCCGGCGAGTCGGACTGCCGGTCGCCGTCGTCGGTTCCGGGAGTGCAGGCGCTGAGCAGCGGGAGGACCGGCATGACGGTGAGCCCCAGGACCACCCCGCGCCGCGAGAGCGCGCCTCTCGTGCGGATGCGACGGTCATCGGACGACATGGCGGTCCCCTCCGGTGCGAGCCGGTCGGCTCGTCTGCACACAGCTCTACTCTCGCAGGCGCGTGCGACACCGGGCCGCAGCAGACGCTCCGGGGAGCCACGTCCGCCGCGCGGGCGCCCCCTCCGTCACGAACGGCCGCGGCTCGGACGATCGCGCGGCCGTCTGCGACGGATCAGCCCCGCGGATCCGTCACGCACGCGGATGATCACGCCTCACCGCGCGAGAACGACCCGAACCCCCATCCGTCGCGAGAAGCCGTCGTCCGGGCGAAGGCGCGACCACTCGCGTCGGATGAACCGCACAAGCCCGCACGGCGGCCGGCGGAGCACCCCGAGCCCCGGGGAGGTCGGCGCCGGCATCCGCGATGCTCAGCCGTCACGAACGGCCGGGAAACCGGTGGACACGCGGCCGTTCGCGACGGATGAGTGCCGCCGGCCGGCCGCGCACGCCCGGTGGCGCGCAGTCCGCGCGGACGAAGGGCGGCTTCTGCGTCGTCGACTCCCTCCGTCACCAACGGCCGACCAGCACTCGTGGGGACGCCGTCGGCGACGGATGACGCTCACCGTCCCGTCATCCGTCACGGACGGCCGCCGAGTCGGCGGAGGGACGACCATCAGTGACGGATGAGCCCCGCGGTCCGGTCATCCGTCGCGAACCGTCGCCGAGGCTGTGGAGGGACGACCACCGGTGACGGATGAGTCCCCCGGTCCCGTCATCCGTCACGGACGGCCGGCGAGTCGGCGGAGGGACGACCATCAGTGACGGATGAGCCCCGCGGTCCGGTCATCCGTCACGAACGGTCGCCGAGTCGGCGGAGGGACGACCACCTGTGACGGATGAGTCCGGCGGCGCTCTCATCCGTCACGAACGGTCGGAAGAACGGCCGACGCGCGACCATCAGTGACGGGTCGCGCGAGGACGATGCGGGCTGCGGCCGTTCACGGACTTGGGCGGCCGCAGCCGGCGCGGTCGCTCAGACCGTGCGCGGCGCCTTCGCGAGGTTGGCCTCGAGCTCCGCGCTCGACTGCCGCACGCCGTAGGCGGGGCGGTCGCGCTCGACGCGCCACGACTCCGACAGCGGAGTGACGGTGACGGTGTCGAAGCCGAGCCGGTCGTAGAGGTCGGTCACGAAGTGCAGCGCCTCGGGGTAGTCGCTGGACGCGACGAGCGCGCGGCGCTGCGGGTCGCCGGCGGGGAAGCCGTCGGTGGTGATGTCGGCCGCCATGATGTGGTTGAAGGCCTTCACGATCTTCGACTCGGGCAGGTGCGCCTGCGCCATCTCGGCCGTGGTGGTGTCTCCCGCGTCGAGCGCGGAGATGCGACCGTCGCGCTCGAAGTAGTAGTTGTTCGTGTCGAGCACGATCTTGCCCGCGAGCGGGGCGACCGGCACCTGGTCGAGGTTCTTCAGCGGCACCGTCACCACGGCGACGTCCGCGGCCTCGGCCGCCTCCTGCGCCGTCGCGGCCCGCGCCCGAGGGCCGAGCTCCGCGATCAGGTCCGCGAGGGTCTCGGGTCCGCGGGAGTTCGCGATCACCACGTCGTCGCCCTGGCCGATGACCGCGCGAGCGATCTGGCTGCCGATGTTGCCTGCTCCGATGATTCCGTAAGTCGTCATACGGGCTTCAACGCACTCCCCGCGCATGTGTTCCCGTTCCCGAGCTTCTCGCACTGCGCGTTCAGGCCCCGGTCAGACCGCGACGTCCGCCTCACAGGAAGCGGATCGGAGTCAGCGCGCCTCCCCCGACAACCGCACCGCCAGCGCCGCGAACACCAGGCAGCCCAGCGCCGGCACCACGAGCGGCGCCAGCTGCCACGCCGACACCACGGTCAGCAGCAGCCCCCCGGCCAGCAGAGCGGAGCCACGCACGTCGCGCACCGAGCGCCGGGCGGCGGACCGCACGAGCGCCCCCCACCGCGACCCCGGCTCCCAGTCGGTCGCCGCGACGAGCACGACCACCGCGACCGCCGCGAGCAGCGCCGTGCAGACCACCGCCACCGCGACTCCGCCGGGCAGCACACCCGACGAGATCAGCACGAGGTCGGCGCCGAGCACCAGACCGGCGAGCGCCACGCCGGCCCCCACCGGCAGCACCCGGACGAACCCGGCACGGACGTCGGCCCAGACCAGCGCGAGCCCCGTCGCCTCGGCCAGCACGAAACGGCGGAGGTGGCGGATGCCCACGGCCAGCGCGAGCGGGATCGTCACGATCCCGAGCGACACGACCGCGACGATCAGTCCCGTGAACAGGACCTCCGCGAGGAGGGCGAAGCGGTCGGCGGCACCGGGCCAGCGCAGCCCGCTCCCGTCGGCGGCCGCGCGCCGGGCCGAGGCCGTCGCGCGCGAGCGCCGCTTCGACTCCCCTCGCTGGAGCGTCATGTCAGCCCTTCAGACCCTGCGTCGCCACCCCGTCGACGAGGAAGCGCTGGAAGATGATGAAGAAGATCAGCACCGGGAGCAGCGCGAGCACCGAGACGGCGATCGTCGCTCCGTAGTCGGACGCCGAGGTCTGGTCGTTGTAGACGCGCAGCGCCAGCGGCAGCGGCTGCTTGTCGGGGGTGTTCAGGTAGAGCAGCGGGCCGAGGAAGTCGTTCCAGCTCCAGATGAACGCGAAGATCGACGACGTGATCAGCGCGGGGCGGATCAGCGGGATCGTGATCGAGCCGAAGACCCGGATGTGGCCGGCCCCGTCGATCCGCGCGGCCTCGTCGAGCTCGCGGGGCAGGTTGCGGATGAACTGCACCATCAGGAAGACGAAGAACGCCTCGGTCGCCAGGAACTTGCCGATCAGCAGCGGCCAGTAGGTGTCCATCATGCCGAGGGTGCGGAAGATCGTGTACTGCGGGATCAGCAGCACGTGCATCGGCAGCAGCAGCGTGCCGATCATCAGCGCGAAGTAGAGCGGACGGCCGCGGAAGTCGAGCCGCGCGAAGGCGTAGGCCGCCATCGACGACGAGATCACGACTCCGATGACCGACCCGATCGCGAGCACCGTGGAGTTGAGGAAGAACTGCCACAGCGGCACTCCTCCCACTCCCGCGAAGACCTTCACGAAGTTGTCGATCGTGGGGTTCTGCGGCAGGAGCGACGTCTGGCCGCCGAACTCGCTGTTGGGCTTGAACGCCGCGGCGCCCATCCAGATCAGCGGGTAGAGGACGACCGCCGTCAGGGCGATCATCGCGACGATCCAGACGATCGTCGTCGCCTTGGGGCGCTTGCGGGCGGGACGCTTCTTCGGCGCCGGCTCGGTCAGCACCTGGGTGTCGGCCGAGGGAAGAGTGGTGTCGAAGGTGGTCATCGCGTGTCTCCCGAGTAGTGCACCCAGCTCTTCTGGGTCTTGAAGAGGACGAAGGCGAGGATGCCGACGAACAGCAGGAGGACCCAGGCCATCGCGGAGGCGTAGCCCATCTGGTTGTTCGTGAACGCACGGGTGTAGAGGTACACCGTGTAGAAGTTGGTCGCTCCGGCGGGGCCGCCGGTGCCGTTGCCGATGATGTACGCCGAGGCGAAGACCTGGAACGCGTTGATCATCTCGAGCAGCAGGTTGAAGAAGATGACCGGCGAGAGCATCGGCAGCGTGACGCTGCGGAACTTGCGCCAGAAGCCGGCGCCGTCCATCATCGCGGCCTCGTAGAGCTCGGCCGGGACCTGCTTGAGGCCGGCCAGGAAGATGACCATCGGGGCGCCGAACTGCCAGACCGCGAGGATGATCATCATCGGCAGGATGAGGGCCGGCACGCCGACCCAGCCGCCGAAGTCCATCCCGAAGACCTGCAGACCGGAGTCGACGGGGCCGTCGGTCGAGAACATCGCGCGCCACACGATCGCGATGCTGACGCTCGCTCCGATCAGCGACGGAGCGTAGAAGGCCGAGCGGAAGAATCCGGTGCCCTTGGCGGAGTAGTTGAGCAGCATCGCGACGACCAGCGCCGCGGCGAGCTTGACCGGCGTCCCGATGAACACGTACGCGAGGGTCAGCTGCACCGACTGGATGAACTTCGGGTCGCCGATCAGGCGCTCGAAGTTGGCCAGACCGACCCACTCGGGTGCGGTGAAGAGGTTGTAGTCCGTGAAGGCGAAGTAGAGGGACATCAGCATCGGGCCGAGCGTGAGCCCGACGAAGCCGATGAGCCAGGGGGACAGGAAGGCGTATCCGGCCAGGGTGTCGCGCTTGGGGCGGCGCCGCGGCCCGTCACCGGCCGGACGAGGAGTGCTCGTCCGGCCGGCGGTGGGCGCGACGCGACCGGTTGCGGCGGTGCCGCTCGGGGTCGACGTCGTCGTCATGGGTGATGCCTTTCCTGGCCGTCGGGATCGATCAGTTGCCGAGGGTGATGGCGGTCTCGTCGAAGAACTGCTGGACCGCCTCGTCGACGCTCACCGCACCCAGGCCCAGGCTGGTGCCCAGGTCGAGGAAGTTCGCCTCGATGGCGCCGTAGCCGGCGACCGGTGCGGCCGGGGCCTCTCCGATGCGGTCCGAGACCGACTCGAGGTAGTCGGAGACCTGCTTGTCCGGGCCCTCGAGGTTCGCGCCCTCGAGCTGGGCCGAGGAGGCGGGGATGCCGAGCGTGGCGCCGAAGATCTCGCCGACCTCGGGGCTGTTGATGAGGAAGTCGAGGAACGTGGCAGCCGCCTCGGGGTGCTCGGTGGCCGAGGAGATCGCCTGCATCAGGCCGACCTTCTGGTAGAGGTCCTTGGTGCCCTCGTCCGCGGTGGGCGGCGCGGTCATGACGATCTCGGAGGCTCCGGAGTCGCCGATGTAGCCGCCGAGGAAGTTGCTCCAGCTCATCTCGCTCGAGGCGATGCCGGCGCCGAAGCCGGACTTGGGCAGCAGCTCCTGGAGGCGCGCGGCCGGCACGCCGGTCGTGGTGCGCATCTCGTCGCCCTGCTCCCAGAACGCCGCGAGGTCGTCCTCGGTGAAGCCGAGCTCGCCGTCCTCGGTGAACAGCTCCTTGCCGTCGGCGCGCAGCTGCAGCTCGAAGTTCTGGATGCGGCCGGTGTAGTCGGTTCCGCCGTAGACGGCGCCGCCGGTCTTCTCGGTGACGTCCGCGACGTAGGCCGCGTAGTCCTCCCAGCTGCCGCCGCCCGGGTAGGGCTCGAGGCCGTTCGCGGTGAGGAGGTCCTGGTTCTGGAAGATCGCCCAGGCGCTGTAGCCGGTGGGGATCGCGTAGGTCGCGCCGTCGAGCTCGCCGGTCGCGAGGAGGTCCTCCGAGATGGTGCTCTCGTCGACGACGCCGCCGAAGTACTCGCTGAGGTCGCCCAGCAGGCCGTTGTCGCCGTACTGGCGGAGGTAGGTGTAGTCGAACTGCATCACGTCGGGCAGTCCGCCGCCGGCCGCCTCGGTCTGGCGCTTCTCCCAGTAGCCGGGGTAGTCCGTGAAGGTGGAGTTGATCGTGATGTTCGGGTGCTCCTCCTCGAACAGCGCGATGGCCTGGTCGTAGCGGGCGGCCCGGTCGTCGTTGCCCCAGAAGGTGTAGTCGAGCGTGATCTCCTCGTCGGGGTCGACGGTGGCGGAGCCGGAGGCACCCCCTCCGGAGCAGGCCGTCAGGCTGATCGCTGCGACGGCGGCGATCGCCGCGGCGGCGAGTCGTGTGCGCTTGGTGCTGAACATCATCGTCCTCTCGTGAACTTCCTCGTTCCAGTCCCGGAGCATTCGACCCGAACCTACCCGACATCTGTCGGGAGTCCGCATCGGCATGTGAAACGTTCCGGGAAAGCGTTTGCCCTACGATAGGTTCGATATCGGATGGACGTCAAGTAGCGGATCCGCGGCACCGTCGCCGCACCGCGGAAGGAGACCCCGATGCCCCAGTTCGACCTGCCCCTCGAGCTCCTCGAGGAGTACGCGCCCGAACTCGCCGAGCCCGAGGGCTTCGCCGACTTCTGGCGGAGCACCGTCGCCGAGGCCCGCGCGCTGGCCGTCGAGCCCGTGCTCGAGCAGGTCGACGCCGGATTCACGCTGCTGGACACCTTCGACGTCACGTTCTCGGGCTGGGGCGGCCACCCGATCCGCGCCTGGCTGATCCTCCCCCGCGGCGTCGAGGGCCCCCTCCCCGCCCTCGTGAGCTACATCGGCTACGGCGGCGGACGCGGGCAGCTGACCGAGTGGACCACCATGAGCGCCGCCGGCTACGCCCACCTCGTGATGGACACCCGCGGCCAGGGCACCGGACACCGCACCGGCGACACCCCCGACCCCGTCGGCAGCGGTCCGCACGCCAACGGCTTCATGACCCAGGGCATCGCCTCGCCGGAGGAGTACTACTACCGCCGCGTCTTCACCGACGCCGTCCGCGCCCTCGACGTGCTGCGCGCGCACCCGTCCGTCGACCCGTCGCGGGTAGCGATCTCGGGCGGCAGCCAGGGCGGAGGGATCTGCCTCGCGGTCGCGGGCATCCTCGGGATGCTCGACGAGTCCTCGTCGGCGCAGGCCGCGATCATCGACGTGCCGTTCCTCAGCCACATGCGCCACGCCACGCGGATCATCGACACGATGCCGTACGGCGAGATCGTGAAGTACCTGCGGATCCACCGCGGCTCCGAGGAGCGAGTCTTCGCCACCCTCGCCTACTTCGACGGCACGTCCTTCGCGCCGCACGCCCGGATCCCCGCGATGTTCTCGGTGGGCCTGCTCGACGACATCTGCCCGCCGTCGACGGTGTACGCCTCCTACAACCGCTACACGGGCCCGCGCGAGATGCGGATCTACCCGTACAACGGGCACGAGCAGGGCGAGGCGTTCCAGATCGCCGAGCACCTCGCGTTCCTGGCGCGGCAGCTGGGCTGAGGGGTCAGGGGGACGACCGGAGCCGCATCGCCGCGCCGATCCGCTCCTCCAGATCGGAGAGCTCGAGGAGCACGTCGGTGGCGACCCACGCCTGATCGCGCGTCCTCTCGGTGAGCGGGAGGAGGACTCCGGCGTCGACGAGCTGCTTCACGGCGGAGCCGACGCTGGACGCCGCCCGACCGGTGATCGCCCGCGCACGCGCAGTCGTCAGGACGGGATCGTCGAGGAGCGCGTCGAGCAGGAGAGCCGCAGAGCTCCCTGCGCGCGGAGCGACCTCCCGAGCCCAGAGACCGGGGAGCCGCTCGATCTGCTCGGCGGTGCGGCCCGCCTCCTCCGCCGCGACGAGACCCGCGGTGGCGAGCTCCTGGACGAACGGGGCGAGGGAGCCCTGGCGGTACTCGTTCACCAGGGAGAAGTACCGCGAGCGCCGGGCCGCGAGCGCGGACGCGATCGGCACGACGACCGTGGTCGTCAGACCCCGCCGGCGCAGGATCGCGGTGATCAGCGCCCGGCCGATCCTGCCGTTCCCGTCGGTGAAGGGATGCACCGACTCGAACTGCGCGTGGGCGATCGCCGCCTGGACGATCGGGTCGACGTCGTCCCTGTTCGCGAAGGCGAGCAGATCCGTCATGTACTCGGGCACGGCGCCCGGAGGCGGAGGGACGTGGATCGCGTCGCGGGGCGAGTAGTCGCTCCCGCCGATCCAGTTCTGCATCGTCCGGTAGGTGCCCGCGTACCGTCCGTCCATCGGGTCGTCCGCGAGGAGCGTCTTGTGCGCCGCGAGCAGGGCCTCCTCCTCGATCGTGCCGGAGCGGCCCGCGCGGTCGACCATCGTCGTCAGCGCCTCCGTCGCGGCCACCATCGACAGCGCGCCCGCGTTCGCACGACTCCCGACCGTCGCCCGCGCGTAGTCCTCGAGGGTCGCATCGACCCGCTCGATCCTCGACGACGAGACGGCCTCCGTGCGCAGCAGGAGCCGGCCGAAGGCTCCGAGCCGGTTCCCGTGCCGCGCGTCGAGACCGATGATCGCCCGACGCGCCGCGTCGAGCTCCTGCTGCAGCTCGACTCCGGCGTCCCAGGTCGGCCCGGCGAGGAGCGGCGGGAGCGAGACGACGACCTCGGACAGCGTCCTGTCCGCGCGCGATCCTGCGCGAGCGGCCTGCCGCCACGGCCGCGTCTCGGATCGATGCGCGGGCCACTCGGTCGCCGATGCCATGGACGCACCCCTCTCGCAACCCGAATCACCGCAGGAGATGATTCGGGTTGACTCTACAACCCGAATCATCTCAGGCGATGATTCGGGTTGTGGACGCGACACCGACGCCCGACACTCGTCGTTGTATGACGCCCCGCGTCGGGCACCCGCCGAGTCCTCCGGAGCGTCGGGCACTATCGTGCCCATGACCCGCCAGATCCGCTTCAACGCCTTCGACATGAACTGCGTCGCCCACCAGTCCTCCGGCATGTGGCGCCACCCCCAGGACCAGTCCTGGCGCTACAAGGACCTCTCGTACTGGACCGAGCTCGCGAAGCTCCTCGAGCGCGGCACGTTCGACGGCATCTTCATCGCCGACGTCCTCGGCACCTACGACGTGTACGGAGGCTCCAACGAGGCCGCCATCCGCCACGGCGCGCAGGTCCCCGTCAACGACCCGATCCTGCTCGTCTCGGCGATGGCCGCCGCGACCGAGCACCTCGGCTTCGGCATCACCGCGGGAACCGCCTACGAGCACCCGTACCCGTTCGCGCGCCGCATGTCGACGCTCGACCACCTGACCAAGGGCCGCGTCGGCTGGAACGTCGTCACCGGCTACCTGCCCAGCGCCGCGCGCAACATGGGCCACGAGGACCAGCTCGAGCACGACGACCGCTACGACGTGGCCGACGAGTACCTCGAGGTGCTCTACAAGCTGTGGGAGGGCTCGTGGGAGGACGACGCGGTCGTCCGCGACCGCGAGTCCGGAGTCTTCACCGACCCGTCGAAGGTGCACGAGATCGGGCACCGCGGCAAGAACTTCACCGTGCCCGGCATCCACCTCTCGGAGCCGTCGCTGCAGCGCACCCCGGTGATCTACCAGGCCGGAGCGTCGCCGCGCGGGGTCCGCTTCGCGGCGGGCAACGCGGAGGCGATCTTCGTCGCGTCCTCGACGAAGGCGGGCCTGACGGCCACCGTCTCCCGGATCCGCGACGCGCTCGAGGCCGCGGGCCGCGACCGCTACTCCGCCAAGATCTACACGCTGCTGACGATCATCACCGCCGAGACCAGCGAGGCCGCGCACGAGAAGCACCGCGACTTCCTCTCGTACACGAGCGAGGAGGGCGCGCTGGTCTTCATGTCGGGCTGGATGGGCATCGACCTGTCGCAGTACGACCTCGACGAGCCGATCGGCAACGTGAAGAGCAACGCGATCCAGTCGGCCGTCGCCAACTTCCAGGAGGCGAACGAGGACGGCAGCGAGTGGAAGGTCCGCGACATCGCCAAGCTCAGCGTCATCGGCGGACTCGGCCCGTTCGTCGTCGGCTCGCCGACCGAGGTGGCCGACCACCTGCAGGAGTGGGTCGAGGAGACCGACGTCGACGGGTTCAACCTCGCCTACGCGATCACGCCCGGCACCTTCGAGGACGTCGTCGAGTTCATCGTCCCGGAGCTGCGGCGCCGCGGCGCCTACCCCGACGAGTACGTCGAGGGCAGCCTCCGCAACAAGCTGCACGGGCGCGGCGACCGCCTGCCGTCGGAGCACCTGGGCGCGGGCTTCCGGTACCAGGCGGCCGCGACTCCGGCCTGACCTCGGGTCAGCTCCGGCTCGCGAGACCTCGTCCGGCTCGCAGGATCACGCGATTCCTGCGAGCCGGACGCGTTCCTGCGAGCCGAAGGTCTCCCCGAGCCCCGGGCGCCTCACTCCGCCTCGCAGCGCAGAACTCCCCCGTCGACCCGCAGCACAGTCGCGCGCACGTGGCTCCGCCGCCTCGCCCGATCGGCCGGCACGTCGGCCAGCTCCGCCCCGTCCCACCCCGGATGGGTGAAGTACACGATCAGCGCCGACTCCGCGTCGAGCCCCACCACGTCCGCGTGGCGCCCCACGACCGGCCGATCCCTAAGCCGCTCCGGCGCCGTCAGGATCAGCCCCTGCCGCTCCCAGCCGCCGACCCCGTCCGGAGAGGAGTGCACGGCCAGGCCGCGCCACTCGTCCGTGATCATCCAGTAGCGCCCGCCCAGCGCGAACACCTTCGGCCCTTCGTGCGCCCGTCCGCCGATCGCGAGCCCCTCGACCCGCCACGACGCCGGATCGAACGGGTCGTCCGACACCGCCGCCCACGTCGTCGAGTCCTGCTCCTCGTCCTTGTACCAGAGCCGCCAGCGGCCGTCGCCGCACCGCGCGATCGCCGCGTCGATGACCCGGTCCGAGCCGACGTCGACGGTGCCCAGGCGCGTCCACGAGACGAGGTCGTCGCTCGCGAACTGCACGAGGGACGCGCGCCCGGTCCAGTCCGAGCGCACGCCCTCGATCCAGCTGAGCGTCATCAGGTAGCGGCCGTCGATCCGCACGATGTCGGGCGCCCACTGCGTCGACGGGTCCGGGGCGCCGGCGGGATCGAGGCCGTCGACCGTGTCGAAGTACCGCCACGACGCGCCGTCCGCCGACTCCGCGACTCCGATGCGCGTGCCGTGCACCCACTCGACGCCGGGCAGGTCCAGGGCGGCCCGGCGCTGCGTGGAGAACAGGCGCCACGAGCCGTCGGGCGCCTGCACGAGCACGGGATCGGTCGGGCCGTCGAGCAGCGGGTCCTCGTAGGGGGTGCTGAAGGCGTCGGGGCGCAGCGCCGTCACCAGGCGGCCCCGATCGCCTCCGCCTCGAGCTCGCCGTCGGCGACGAGCACCTGCCAGCGCCAGCGCGCCGACTCGGCGGGCGGCAGGGTCCAGACCTCGTGGAAGAACGGCGCGGCGCACAGCATCGGCGTGCCCTCGCTGCGCACGAACCACGGAGTGGGCGCCACCGGATTCGCGGAGTCGGCGCGCATCGCGACGGTGACGCCCGCGCCGACCAGCGCGAGCCACTCCTCAGCTCGCCCCATCGCGTCGGCGCTCTCGCCGTGCGGGGCGAGCACGCGGGCCCCGTCGAGGCACGGCGCCGCCCGGAGGAAGAGCCCGCCGTAGCCCGCTCCCGGACGGCCGGCCGTGGTCGGCGAACCGAAGCCGAGCAGCCGCTCCGTCTGCGACGTCCACTCGCTGACGACCTCGAGCACCGTCGCGGTGGGCCCCTCGTGCACGGTCAGCCGGCGCTCCTCCTCGAGGAACCGGCGGCCCCCGGCGTCGTACCAGCCGACCCGCAGCCGCACGCCGTCGTGCTCCTCCGACACCGACTCGACGAGCTGGGACCCGTTGTTGTCGAGCTGGCGGTAGCCGTCTCCGGGCACCCAGGTGACGCCGCCCCAGAGGTTGATCTCGTCGGGCTCGTCGCCGATGCGGATGTTCGACACGGCGAGCGAGAGGCCGTGGTGCCAGTCGTGGTCGGCCGGGCGCAGATCCGAGACGACGACTCCGGAGGGGGTGCGCAGCGGATGCACGAACGGGCGCGGCGACTCTACGTGGCGCGGCGACTCCTCGGCGAGCACGAGGACGCCGAGGCCCGCGGGCAGCTCCACGGCGCTCATCGGCGCTGGTCCTGCACGTCGGCGCGCATCGAGCCGCGCAGCGCGGGATCGGCGAGCTCGTCGATCCGCACGGGGCCGCCGCGGGTGCTCGAGAGGTAGAGGGCGGCGACGATCTCGAGCGAGCGGGCCGCTCCGGAGGCGACGTCGGGCAGCGGCCCGCCCGTCGCGATCGCGTCGTACACGGCGTCGAGGTAGGGCGCGTGGCCGCTGGGCACGTCCTCGTCGTCGGGGAACGCCCAGGCCTCCGCCTCCTCCGGCGCGACCTCTCGCGACGGGGTGATGCGCCAGTGGGTGCGACCGTGGCCGTAGAGGTGCTCGACCTCGATCGTGGCGCGCTCGGTGTCGAGGCGGATCGCGCTGACCTCGCGCGGCGAGACGGCCGACGTGAGCACCGACGCGACGGCTCCGGAGGCGAAGCGGAGCACGCCCGTCGAGACGTCCTCCGTCTCGATGTCGCGCGCCTCGCGCCAGGCCTGACCGGTCACCTCGACGACGTCGCCGACGAGGTGCGCGAGCAGGTCGATCTGGTGGATGCCGTGGCCGAGGGTGGTGCCGCCGCCCTCCGACTCCCAGGTGCCGCGCCAGGGCACGGCGAAGTAGGCGGGGTCGCGGTACCAGAGGGTGTCGCAGCGGGCGACGAGCACGCGGCCGAGCACTCCGGAGTCGAGCAGCCGCTTCACGTGCGCGGCGGCGGTGCCGGTGCGCTGCTGGAAGACGACGGCGAGGAGGCGACCGGCGGCGTCGGCCGCGGCGGTCATCCGGTCGACCTCGGCGAGCGAGAGGGCCGGCGGCTTCTCGACGACGACGTTCGCGCCCCGGGCGAAGGCGGCCTCGGCTTGCGCGGCGTGCACGGCGGGCGGGGTGCAGAGGTGCACGACGTCGACCTCGGGCAGGTCTTCGATGCTCGTGCCGTGCGCGGGGATGGCGTAACGCTCGGCGAACTCGGCGGCGCGGCCCGGGTCGGTGTCGACGGCGGCGACGAGGCGCACGTCGGCGCGGGCGGCGAGGGCCTGCGCGTGGAGGTGGGCGACCGCGCCCGTCCCGACGAGGGCGGCGCGGAGGAGGGGGGCGGCGGTCATGGCGTCCTTGCGGCGATCGACGGTGATGCGGAGTCCCGATGCTACCCGGGATCCGCGGCCGGTGGAAAGCGCATTCCGGCCTCGCCGGGACGACTGAGGGGCGGGGTGGCGTCCACAACGAAGGAAGGATGTCCGTCCGCCGCCGGAATCCTGCGGATCCCGGGAGGCTCTCTTCCGCATCCTTCCTTCGTGGTGAACGCGTCGAGCCGCTCAGCCCGGGAACGCCTCCGTGTACAGCGCCTCGAGCTCGGGCGAGTCCTCGCCGCTCAGCCCGCAGGTCGAGATCACGCCGTCGCGGGTGGCGAGCAGGTAGGTCGCGCCCTCGGCGAACTGCAGAGGCTCGCCGTCGATCGCCGTGCCGCCGCCCTGGGGCGCCGTCACCGTGTCGCCGACCTCGCCGTGCAGCACATCGAGGACCGACAGCGTCACGACGTCCCCGTCGATCCCGGTCACCTCGGCGCGGAAGGCGGTGTCGGAGTCGGCGATCGCCTCGGCCGTCACCACCGCGCACATCGCACTGAGGCCGCTGCCGGCCGGCGGCTGGTCGAGACGGGTCGGCGCGGAGCCGGGACCGAGCGCCAGGGTGAGCGCGACGGCGGCGGCCGCGAGCCCTCCGGCGAGCGCGCCGAGTCCGGCGAAGAGGGGCGCCCGGCGACGGGCGGTCGTGCGGGCGGGAGTGGTGGCGGGCTTCTGGGTCATGGCGTCCTCCGCAAGTCGGGCGAGCTGGTCGTCGCGCAGGGGCGCGAGCGACGAGGCGGGGTCGGCGGCGCGGATGAGCCGGCGCAGCTCGTGCGCATCAGGATCGGTCATCGTCCGCTCCCCTCCTCTTCCCCTGCATGTCCGGCGGTGCCGCCGGTCTTACTCCAGAGAGCCGCGAATCTCGCCCGGGCCCGGTGCAGCCGCACCGAGACGGCACCCGGGGTCGCTTCGAGCACCTGCGCGATCTCGCGGGGGGCGAGCTCCTCCCAGACCGAGAGCCGGAGCAGCTCGGCGTCGGCGGGCTTCAACTGCGCGAGGACGCGCGAGACGGCGTCGGCGGTGCCGTCGTCGGGCTCGGGTCCGGTGTCCCGCGGCGGATCGACGACCAGGATGCGGTGCGCCAGCCTGTCCTGCCGCCGGCGACCGCGCTCGGCGTTGGCGAGCTGCAGGCGGGCGACCCCGATCGCCCAGGCGATCTCCTCCTCCGGCACGGCGTCGATCCGGCGCCACAGCACGATCATCGTCTCGGACAGGACGTCGTCGGCCGTCGCGGCGTCGGTCCGCCTCAGGAGGTAGCGGCGCACCGGATCCGCGGTCCGGGCGACCAGCGCCTCGAACCGCTCTCGTCGCTCGTCGGCGGGAGGCATCTGCACAGTCTTCCCTGTCCGGGTCCGCC
>NZ_LMNR01000001.1:318847-318930 GCF_001423045.1 Rathayibacter sp. Leaf296 | reverse complement strand
CCCACCCGCTCCAGACATCGCGGATCTCGATACGCCCGCGCAGCGGGCTACTCGATCAGCAAGCGGGAAGAGGCCGCCCCCTC
>NZ_LMNR01000001.1:272071-318775 GCF_001423045.1 Rathayibacter sp. Leaf296 | reverse complement strand
CCCACCCGCTCCAGACATCGCGGATCTCGATACGCCCGCGCAGCGGGCTACTCGATCCGCAGGAGAGGGGCGGACGCACGAGCACCCCGCCGCGATGCGCGACGGGGTGCTCAGTGTGCGGGGAGCGTCAGCTCTCGAAGGTAGCGTCGAGGGTGATCTCGACTCCGGTCAGCGCCTTCGAGACCGGGCAGGTGGCCTTGGCCTCGTCGGCCGCCTTGAGGAACGCGGCCTCGTCGATGCCGGAGACCTCTCCGCTGACGACGAGGTGGATGCCGGTCAGCTTGAAGCCGCCCGCGGAGTCCGGGCCGAGCGAGACGTCGGCGCGGACGTCGAGCGCCTCGACGGTGCCGCCGGCAGCACCGAGCACGGCCGAGAACTGCATGGCGTAGCAGGCGGAATGAGCGGCGCCGAGGAGCTCCTCGGGGCTGGTCGCGCCGTTGGCGTCGTCGGCGGCGCGCTTCGGGAACGAGACGTCGTAGGTGCCGAGCTTCGAGCTCGAGAGCTCGACCTGGCCCTCGCCGGTCTCGAGCGAGCCGTTCCAGGCGGTGCGTGCAGAACGAGTGGGCATGGTTCCTCCTCAAGCAGACGGGGAGAGCAGTAGAACGATCGTTCTCCCCTGATGCACCGAGCCTACGGGGAACGCGCGTTCTCCTGCAACCACCCCTCGGGATGCACAGCGAGATGCCGGTTCGGGACGCCCACCGCGGCGCGTCGCGGACCGGAGGGGCGTCTCGCGGATCAGTGCAGGACCTTCAGCCCGATCACGCACGCGACGATGCCGAATACCAGCAGCGTGCGCACGAGCGAGAAGCCCTCGCCGCCGAAGAACATGCCGTACAACACGGTCAGCGACGCGCCGATGCCGACCCAGACCGCGTAGGCGGTGCCGGTGGGCAGCTCGCGCATCGCGTACGCGAGCCCGGCCATGCTGGCCACGACCGCGACGCCGAAGACGACGGTCGGCCCGGCGCGGGTGAACCCCTCCGACTTCCCGAGGGCGGTGGCCCAGACGGCTTCGAGGACTCCCGAGACGACGAGGACGATCCAGGACATGACGACTCCTATCGAGTCAGTCCTGTCGCTGTCCGGGTACTGCTCCCTCGTCCGGTCGCCGTCATCGGCTGTCCCCCATTGTGGCAAGCCTCACTGAGCAGACCGTGTGCAGTCAGCGCGGCTGCGCCGGGTTGGTCGGCACCCCGTGCGACGGCGGGTTGATCGGCGGGCCGGACGTCGCGGGCGACACCGGGGACCCGGTCGACCCCTGCGACGTCTCGGGCAGCGACTCCGGAACCCGGCCGGCGGGCTCGGCGCCCTCGCGCAGCTGAGCGAGTCGCGAGCGCAGGATCGTGGTGATCGGCGCGCGGTCCCCGTGCGCGTCCTCGTAGCTCAGCAAGGCGGTGACGCCGTCCTCGTCGAGGGGGCGGATGCGCTCGGCGATCGTGCCGAGCGGGATGTCGTTCCAGTCGGGCAGCGGCAGGTCCTCGCGGGAGGGTTCGGTCGACATGGTGCTCCTTCCGTTCCCCTCCATCCCAGCGGTTCCGATCGCCCGGCCCCAGGGGCTTGACCGCTGCTCAGGAACCGAGCCGCCCCGTCAGCCGCCGGTGGAACCCGGTGCTGCGCTCGTCCAGCCCCTCGATCGACACGGTCGCGCCGTGGTCGCGGTACTTCGTCTCGATCGAGTCGAGCGCGGCGACCGTCGAGGCGTCCCAGATCTGCGCATGGCGGAGGTCGACCACCACGTGCGCGGGGTCGTCGGCGTAGGCGAAGCGGTCGACCAGGTCGTTGCTGCTGCCGAAGAAGAGGGGCCCGGTGACGTCGTAGCGCACCGATCCGCCGTCCTCGGCGAGGATCCGCTCGACCGCGATCACGTGGGCGACCCGGCGCGCGAACAGGACCATCGCCAGCACCACCCCCACCAGCACGCCGAGCGCGAGGTTGTCGGTCGCGACCACGACGACCACGGTGACGACCATCACCAGCGTCTCGGGCAGCGGCATCCGCCGCAGCGTCGACGGGCGGAGGCTGTGCCAGTCGACGGTCGTGATCGCCACGATCATCATCACCGCGGCGAGCGCCACCATCGGGATCCGCCCCATCAGCGAGCTCAGCCCGGTCACGAGCGCCAGGAGGAACACGCCGGCGACGACGGTCGAGATGCGGGTGCGCGCGCGTCCGGTCTTCACGTTCAGCACGGTCTGCCCGATCATCGCGCAGCCCGCGATGCCCCCGTAGAAGCCGGCGAGGATGTTCGAGACGCCCAGCGCCCACGACTCGCGGCCCTTGTGCGACGGGGTGTCCGTCATCTCGTCGACGAGCTTCGCCGTCAGCAGCGTCTCCATCAGCCCCACGAACGCCACGCTCAGCGCGGTCGGCAGGATCAGCTGCAGCGTCTCGAGCGTCAGCGGCACCAGGAACGGGGTGATCCCCGGCAGCTGCCCGGTCAGCGGCCCCTCGTCGGCGACGTCCGGCACCACGAGCCCTGCGACGATCACGGCGGTGGTCACGACGACGATCGCGACGAGCGGAGCCGGCACCGCCTTGGTGAAGCGCGGCAGCACCAGGATGATCGCGAGCGTCACGGCGAAGAGCACGTACGCGACCCACGGCACCCCGATCACGTGCGGCACCTGCGCGACGAAGATCAGGATCCCGAGCGCGTTGACGAAGCCGATCATCACCGAGCGCGGGATGAACCGCATCAGCCGGGCGAGGCCGGCGAGGCCGAACACGATCTGGATCACTCCGGCCAGGATCACTGTGGGCAGCACGTACTGCACCCCGTGCTCGCTCACGAGCGGGGCGATGACGAGCGCGACGGATCCGGCGGCCGCCGTGATCACTCCGGGCCGGCCGCCGAGGATCGACATGGTGAGCGCGAGCACGATCGACGAGACCAGGCTGACCATCGGATCCACGCCCGCGACGACCGAGAACGAGATCACCTCGGGCACGAGGGCGAGAGTCGTCACCATGCCGGCGAGGACCTCGCGCGACAGCTGCCGCGGCGAGCGCAGCGCGTCGAGCACGGTGATCACCCGGTGCACGGGCTGGGGGCGGGCTTGCCGGGGGCGGGCGGGAACGGCCATGGGGTGGCTCCGGGGCGGGTCGGCTCTGGCGAGCGGCTGTCGAGGGAGGAGCGCCACATCGCGCGGGGACCGCTCCGGCCGTGCCGGAGAATGGGGGCGGGGAGCGGATCGACAGCAAACCTACCGCAGCGTGAGGTTTGCGGACACCCCGAGCGAGCGGAGCAGTGCGTGACGGACGAGCGGACGGCCGAGGAGGTCGAGGCGACCCTGCGCATCGGCGAGCTCGCCGACCGCTCCTCGATGTCGCTGCGCACCCTCCGCCACTACGACGAGGTCGGGCTGCTGAAGCCGAGCGGACGCACGGTCGGCGGGTTCCGCCTCTACACCGAGCGCGACGTCGACCGGCTGCTCCTCATCCGCCGGATGAAACCGCTCGGCTTCTCGCTCGACGCGATGGCCGAGCTGCTGCGCGTCGTCGACAGCCTCGAGATCGCCGGCACCGCGGAGGAGGCGGCCGCGATCCGCACGCGCCTGGACGCCTTCGTCGCCGACGCCGCCGCCCGCCGCGCGAAGCTCGAGGAGCAGCTCGCGATGGCGGACGAGTTCCTGGCGCTGCTGCGCGCGCGATAGGGCGGCGCGGTCACCGGGAGGGTGGATCTCGATACGCCCTCTCCGAGGGCTACTCGATCAGCAAGCTCCCCCGCTGGTCGAGTAGCCGCGCAGCGGCGTATCGAGACCCACCACCGCCCGGAGACCGGGATCTCGATACGCCCTCTCCGAGGGCTGCTCGATCAGCGAGCTCCCCCGCTGGTCGAGTAGCCGCGCAGCGGCGTATCGAGACCGACGTCATCAGGAGGGGGTGGATCTCGATACGCCCGCTGCGCGGGCTACTCGATCAGCAGAGACGGGCCGCTGCGCGGGCTGCTCGATCAGCAGAAGCGCCGACCCGTCAGTGGGACGCGCGCGGGGGCGCAGAGCTCTCGCGGACGATCAGCTCGGGGCGCTCCGACGAGAAGGTGGCGCCTCCGCCGTCCTCCATCGCGCGCAGCAGCAGGCCGAAGCCGCGGCGACCGAGCCCCGCGAAGTCCTGGCGCACCGTCGTCAGCGCGGGCGTCCACATCCGCGCGAGGGGGTGGTCGTCGAAGCCGACGACGCTCACGTCCTCCGGGACGCGCAGCCCCGCCTCGGTGAGCCCCTTGATGACGCCCATCGCGATCTCGTCGTTGCCGCAGAACACCGCCGTGACCTCGGGATCCTCCGCGAGCCGGTGCGCGAGCGCGCGGCCCGACTCCGGCTCCCAGGTCGCCTCGAGCGGAGTCGGCGCGACGGCGACGCCCGCCTCCTTCAGCGCCCGGCGCCACCCCGTGGTCCGGCCGTCCTCGCGGCGCGACGGCGGCACGCGCACGTGGTGCACGGTGCGGTGGCCGAGCTCGAGCAGATGCTCGGTCAGCGCCTGGGCCGCGTGCAGCTCGTCGAGCACGGCCTGCGGGATCCCCCGCCCGCGCACGCCCGACAGCGCGACGACCGGCACTCCGGGCGGCAGCGCCGCGACCATGGCGACGCCGGGCGGGTCGAACTTCAGCACCGCGATGCCGTCGGGGCTCTGGCTCAGCACGAGCGAGAGCGCCTTCTCGATGTCGTCCGGGTCGGCCGACTCGATGACGGTGATCGTGACGGTCCAGCCGCCGGCGCGCGCCTCCTCCTCGATGCCGCGGATCGCCTCGGCGTAGCCGTACTGCGAGGTGTTGCCGGCGACGACCGCGATCGTGCGGGAGCGGCGGGTGACGAGGGTGCGCGCGGCGGCGCTGGGGCGGTAGTTCAGCTCGGCGATCGCGGCGAGCACGCGCTCGCGCTTGTCGGGAGCCACGCGCGCGGCTCCGGTGAGCACCCGGGAGACCGTGGGCACCGAGACTCCCGCGAGGGCCGCGACGTCGGCGATGACCGGGGCTTTCGCCGCCCTGTCCCGCTTCATGTCGTCTCGCTTCCGTCCTCGGCCGTCGCGCTGGTGAAGGGCGAGCCACGAGGGGGCGGAGGCGATCGGCGCCGCGTCGGTCTCGGAGGCGCTCACTTCACCGCGCCGCTCGTGATGCCCGAGATGATCTTGCGCTGGGCGAAGACGAACACCAGGAGGAGGGGCAGGCTCATCAGGATGATATAGGAGAAGATCAGGTGCCAGTTCTGGAGGTAGAGCCCCGCGCTGGCCACCTGGTAGAGGTTCAGCGGCAGGGTGTCGAGCCGCCCGCCGACCACGAACAGCGCGTAGAAGACGTCGTTCCAGATGTAGAGGCAGATCAGGATCGTCGCCGTCGCGAGCACGGGCATCAGCAGCGGCAGGATGATCGTGAAGAACACCCGGAACGGTCGCGCCCCGTCGACCCGGGCCGCCTCCTCGAGCTCCGCCGGGATCGTCCGGACGAAGCCGGTGACGAAGAAGATCACCGTCGAGAGGTACATCCCCATGTACACGCCGACCATGCCGACGGCGGTGCCGGCGAGTCCGAGCTGGCGCAGGAGGAGCACGACGGTCACGACGGCGGGTGGCAGGACGATGCCGCTGATCGCGAGGGCGTAGACGAGGGCCATCCCGCGCCCGGTGCGGCGGCCGAGGATCCACGCGGCCATCGAGCCGAGCACGAGCACGCCCAGCACCGACGGCACCATGACGAGCACGCTGCCGAGGAACGCCTGCACCATGCGCCCGTCGGTGAAGACGGTGGCGAAGTTCTCGAGCAGCTGCCACTGCGACGGAGCGGCGAGGTTGGGGTTCAGCGCCTCGGCCTGGGTCTTGCCCGCGGTGCTGATGATGAGCCAGAACGGGACGCCCAGGAGCAGGACGACGGCGGCGAGCGCGGCGGTGGGCTGCGCGAGGCGGGCGAGCGTCCGCGAGGCGGACGGGCGGTTCCGGACGGGGGTGGGAGCGGGCGCGGGGTTCCGCGCCGGAGCGGGCTTCTCGACCATGGTGCTCACAGCACGTCCTCTCGACGGCGCAGGATGCGGATGACGGGGAAGGCCAGGAGCGCGACGGCCACGAAGAGGATCAGGCTCATCGTGGTCGCCTGGGCGAACAGGCCCTGGCCGAAGGTGCGGAAGATGAAGATGTTGAGCAGCTCGGTCGTGCCGCCGGGGCCGCCCTCGGTGGTGGCCTGCACGATGTCGAAGCCGTTCATCGATCCGAGCAGCGCCGTCGCCACGTTGAAGGTCAGCGCCGGGGCGATCAGCGGGAAGCGGATGTCGCGGAACGTCTGCCACCACGAGGATCCGTCGAGCCGCGCGGCCTCGAGCACGTCGCCGCTGATCGTCTTGAGGCCGGCCAGGTAGATCAGCATCGAGAGGCCCATCCACTTCCACGAGTGGATGAGGGCGACGACCACGATCGTCCAGGTCGTGTCGCCGAGCCACGCGGTCGACACGGACTGGCCGGTCACGAACGAGAGGATGCCGTTGAGCGCGCCGTCGGGCTTCAGCAGCGCCTGGAACACGTAGCCGACGGCGAGCGCCGACATGATCACCGGGATGAAGAACATCACCCGGGCGAAGCGGTTGACCCGCGTGTCCTTCTCGAAGAGCAGCGCCAGGATCAGCCCGAACAGGTTCTGGAAGACCGCGACGAGCACCGCGTAGACCAGCGTCACCCGCAGCGCCTGGATCAGCGTGCCGCTCTGGAACAGGTCGACGAAGTTCGAGACGCCGACGAAGCCGATGGCCGACTTGAAGCTCGACCAGTCGGTGAACGCGTAGACGAAGTTGAACAGCGTCGGCACGAAGAAGAAGACGACCAGCACGACGAGGGCCGGCACGAGGAAGACGAGCGGATGGTCGGACCGGCGGCCGCTCGCGGCGACCGGCTTCGAGGCGCGGGCGAGGACGCGGGGCGGCGCGGCTGCTCGGGTGGTGGACACGCGGTCACTGCCTTTCGAGAGAGGAGGAGGAGCGGGGGCCCGTCGAGTCGTGGCAGGCCCCCGCGTCGAGTGGCTAGAAGCCGGTGGCTCCCTGAGCCTTCGCGAGCTGCGCGAACTGGTCCTGCGTGGCCTGCGCGACCTGCTCCGGGGTCTTGGTGCCCTGGATCATGTCGGCGAGGTAGATGTAGAGGTCGGGGTTGGCGATCGCCAGGGCCTGCATCGAGCCGACCGAGGTGCCGACCGACTCGCTCACCGAGACGAGCGCGGTGGGCACGGTGTCGGGCGTGGTGACCGAGGGCTCGAGCGAGATGGTGTTCTGCGCCTCGACGAAGTCGGCGTAGCCGTCGCCGAGCCAGTAGGAGAGGAGCTGGCGCGAGGCCGCCTCCTTGTCGGCGTCACCGGTCTTGAAGGCCACGAGCGCGTTCGACTGGTCGGGGATGAAGGTGCCGACGTTGCCGGAGGGCGAGATCGGGAAGAAGCCGACGGTGTCGTTCAGCGTCTCGGTGTCGGAGAGCGACTGCAGCTGGCCGAAGAAGGAGTTGACCTGCACGACCATCGCCGCGTCGCCGGCGAGGAGGGCGGCGCCCTGGTCCTCGAAGGTGGCGGTCTTGATGTCCTCGTTGAACAGGCCCTCGTCGATCAGGCCCTTGTAGGAGTCGATCGCCCCCTGGATGGTCGGGTCGGTGAACTTCTCCTCGCCCGAGTTGACGCGGTCCCAGAGGCCGTCGGCCGCGGCGTCGGCGAGCTGCACCTGCACCCACCACTGGGTGGCCCAGCGGTCGGCGCCCATCTCGAAGAACGGGGTCTCGCCCGCGGTCTTGAGCTGGCGGGCGGTCTCGAGGAACGACGCCCAGTCGGTGGGGAGCTCGGTGATGCCGTTCTCCTCGAAGACCTTCTTGTTGTAGTAGACCCCCTCGACCGCGGGGGTCGAGATCAGCGCGGCGTAGCGGGTGTCGTCGAGCGTGCCGGTGATGTCGGCGAGCGCGGGATCGACGTCCTCGAGCCAGGGGGCTCCGTCGAGGCTCTGCAGGTTGGTGGTCGCGTTGAGCGCGGTGAGCTGCGAGGCGGTCGGCTGCCAGAACGCCAGGTCGGGCTTGTCGCCGGTGGCGACCTTGGTCTGCACGCCCTGCTCGTAAGGGTCCGGGATCGTCTCGATCTCGACGGAGGCGCCGGTGAGCTCCTCGAAGCCCTCGACGACCGACTCCGGGACGGTGTTCGAGTTCTGCGCGGCCCAGATGGTGAGCTCGGTGCCCTCGAGGTCGGCGTCCTGGGCGGGCCAGGAGGCGGGAGCGGCCGCGCCGCCGTCGGTGCCGCCGCCGGCCCCCGGGTCGCTGCAGCCGGCGAGGAGCAGGGCGGAGGCGGCCGTGAGGACGGCCGCGCTGAGGAGTGACTTCTTCATCGAAATACTCGAGCTTTCTGTGTGTGGAGAGGGTATGCCGGGACGGGTGGACCCGGCAGGGGGTCAGGTGGTGCGGAGGGACAGGCGGAAGGTGCGGGCGGAGGGACCGGAGCCGGTGGGCCGGACGGTGAGGCGGGCCGTGGAGGCGTCCCAGGCGGTGCCCCAGGTCGGGAGCGCCACGGGGAACACGACCGAGACGTCGACGTCCCGCCCGCGCAGCTCCGGGAGGTGCAGCACGACGACGTCCGTGCCGCTGCGGCGCCACACCGAGACGAGGTGCTCGTCCTCGGTGCGCAGCGCCAGGGAGACCGCGTCGTCCGTCCAGCCGGGCAGGCCGAGCGGCCAGCGGGGCGAGGAGGAGGCGATCGCGCCGCGGAGCGATTTGGCCGCGGCGACGGCCTCGTGCACCAGCGCGAGCTGCGGGTCGGACATCCGATTGAGGTAGCCCGAGAGGTAGAAGCGGCCGAGGAGGCCCGTGACCAGGCAGAACGCGATCTCCTCGTCGTCCATGTCGGCCTGCGGGTACGCCCAGCTGGCCGCCTGCTCCGGGAGGAGCATCATGGGCGCCGCGGCCGCGATCGGCGGGTAGAGGCGGAAGTCCTGCTGGTCGGAGGTCGACTGCATCTGCAGCCGCGACATCACGGCCCAGTCCTGCCGCATCGCTCCCGAGGAGCAGCTCTCGATCACCAGGGTCGGGTGCCGCTCGAGCAGCGCGTCGAGCCACGCGAGGTAGGCGCGGTTGTGGCCGAGCAGTCCGTCGCCGACGGAGTCGGAGGCCGCGTCGGTGCCGGGGCCCGCGTCGATGTTGTAGTCGAACTTGAAGAACCCGATGCCGAAGTCGGCGACCAGGCGGTCCACCGTCTCGTCGAGGTGGGCGACGGCGGCCGGGTGGCGGAGGTCGAGGTGGAAGCGCTCGTGCTCCTCGATGCGGATGCCGCAGCGCTGCAGGAACGCGTCGTCGGGGAGGCGGTCGGCCATCGGGCTGTCGACGCCGATCACCTCCGGCTCGAGCCACAGGCCCGGGACCAGGCCGTGGCCGTGGATCCGCTCGACGACCTCGCCCAGACCGCCCGGGAAGCGCTTCGCGGACGGCTGCCAGGCGCCGACGCTGCTCCACCAGCCGCCGGGCACGCCGCTCTCGTCGTACCAGCCGGCGTCGATGCAGAAGATCTCGGCTCCCGCGGCGGCCGCGGCGTCGATCAGCGGCAGCAGCTTCTCGGTGGTCGGGTCGCCGTCGAGCGTGTTCATGTAGTCGTTGAAGACGACGGGCAGGGCGGTGTCGTCGGGGTGGGAGCGGCGGGTCGCGCGGCGGTGGTGCGTCAACGCGGTGACCGCGGCGTCGGCGGTGGCTCCGAGCACCACGGTCACCGGGACCGAGGTGAACACGTCCCCCGCTTCGAGGGCGCGGATCCAGCCGTGGTCGAGGTCGGTCGGGCCCGAGAGGGCGAGCGTTCCGCCGTCGATGTCCTCGCCGACCTCCCAGCGCCACGCTCCGTTGTGCTCGATCTGCCAGAGCAGGGCGGCGTCGGGGGCGAGGAGCCCGCCGACCGGGAGGTGCGAGCCGGTGGACCAGCTGCCGGTGGACACCGCGCCGACCGCGCCGCGCGGGTCGTGGCCGGTGATGTCCTCGCGGAGGGTGACGAATCCGGAGTCGCGGACGGGCGCCGTGCGCCAGCGCCCCTCCCCCAGCCAGTCGTTCTCGCCGCGCAGCAGCGACCAGCGGGTGAAGGCGTCCTTGCCGTCCGCGCCCGCCGGGGCGCCGAGGTCGGCGCTCCAGGACGCGACCGAGCGCAGGACCTGGCGCGAGAGCGCTCCGACCGCGACCTCGGAGGTGACGGCCGCGACTCCGACGACCTGGCGCAGGACCGCCCGGGCGACGACGCCGAACGCCGGCGCCTCCGCCTCGATCTCGAGCACGGCGACTCCGTCGACGAGGCTCTCGCGGTGCGACACGTAGCGCATCGCCGCTCCGATGCGGGTGTGGGTGAGACGGGAGCTCGCGGGGTCGTGCCCGGCGGCGGCGGTCGTGATCTCGAAGAACGGAGCGACGTGCGTCGCCTCGAGGCGGACGTCCGCGGTCTCGAGGACGACGAGGGCCAGCGGGGCTCCGGGCGAGCAGTCGAAGGTCAGTCGGAGCCCGTCGCGGGGCCCCCAGGTCAGCTGCTCGGGCACAGGGGCTCCTCGTCGTCGCGGAGTGGGAAGGGCGTGGTCCCGGATTCGGGGCTGGGGAGATACTGATACCGATTTCACGAAAGTGCAAGTCCGAGATGAAAGCGTTATCTGCGACGGCCCTCCCGAGGCCGAGCGAGTCTGGTGGCGATTTCAGAAATGTGTGGAGATCGCCCTCTGATATCGATATCGTGCAGCGACCGACCCCTCTCGAGATCGCCTCGACCGCGATCCCGGATCCCTTCTCAGCGTTGAGGAACCCATGCACACTCCCCACTCCTTCTCGAGGCGGATCACCGCCTCGATCGCCGCCCTCGTCGCACTCCCCGTGCTGGCGACCTCGACACTCGTCGGCGCCGGTCCAGCGTCGGCGGTCGACGCGCCTCCCGCCCCCGCCGTCCTCTACACGTTCGACCAGAACCCCTCGGCGGCCACCATCGCCAACCAGGGCTCCCTCGGCTCCGCCTTCGACGCCCGCGTCCGCAACGCGACGTCGCTGCCCCGCGGAACGGGTCCGGTCGCCGGGTCCGGCGCCTCCGGCCTCTTCCCCGGCGGTGCGCAGGGCTCGTCGACGACCGCCGCGCCGTACCTCGACATCCCCGCGGGACTCTTCGCGGACACGTCGGCGATGACCGTCTCGACGTGGATCAAGTGGGACGGCGCGAACGCCGGCCAGCTCCCGTGGTCGTACATCATCGGCAGCGACGCGCTCCCCCGCGACAACTGGGGGCTCTACCACGTGCCGAACGAGGGCGGGCAGTCGAAGGCCGCGGCCAATACCGGCACCGAGGTCAAGGCGGTGTCCTCCACTCCGCTGCCCACGAACACCTGGGCGCAGATCACCACGGTCGCCACGACCGACTCCGTCTCGTACTACATCAACGGCTCGCTCGTGCGGACGGAGGCGGTCTCGCTCGACTTCGCGAAGCTCGCCTCGCCCTCCAGCACCCGCTCGGGCCTCATCGGCCGCGTGCCGTGGGCGGGGCCGTACGCCGCGTTCTTCGGCGGCCAGTTCGACGACTTCGCGATCTACCGCAGCGCCCTCACGGCCGAGCAGGTCTCGAACGCCTACCTCGAGGACGCCGGCGCGATCGTCTCGGTCGAGCGTCAGAGCTTCACCGCGTCCACGGCCGCGAAGGTCGCTCCGACCCTCCCCGCGACCGTGAACGTCACGCGCGAGGCCGGCCCCGCCACCGCGGCGATCACCTGGGACGCCGTCCCCGCCTCGGCCTACGCCACCGCCGGCGCGACGTTCACCGTGAACGGCACCGTCGCCGGATGGTCGACCCCGTTCACCACGACCGTCACCGTCACGGCCCGGCCGACCGAGCCGATCGCCGTCGACTTCGGTCAGGACACGGGCGAGTTCCGCGGAGGCGCCTCCGGCACCCTCTACGGCCTCGGCGACGAGGGCTCGCCGACCCAGGCGCTCGTCAACGGCGCGGCGATGACCAACGTGTCGCAGAAGCCCCCGTTCGGCACCCAGCACCCGGGCGGCGACGCCTTCACCGTCGAGAAGACCTTCTTCGACAAGTACGGGAAGGACCTCTACCTCTACACGCAGGACTACTACCCCGACTGGCCCTACAACGGCGGGAAGCGCCCCGGCGACGACCGCAGCTACGTCCGCGACGCGAGCGGACGCCTGACCGACGACTTCACTGCGGCGCCCAACGGTGTCTGGGACTACCTCGAGGTGCTCGAGATCGTCGTCGACGAGGTCGCCCGCGAAGCCGAGAACCCCGAGAAGTACGTCTTCATCCCGTTCAACGAGGTCGACCTGCAGTGGCTGAACTCGGACGACCTCTACAACCGCTACATGCACGTCGGCAACCAGCCGAACAGCTTCACCCCCGGTGGGGCGACCGACTGGAAGGCGGCGTGGGACGTCATCACCGCCACCTACGCGAAGCACGGTCTCGCGCGTCCGCAGATCGCGGGCCCCGGAGACGCCGCCTGGCGCGGCGAGGGCAACATCAAGACGTTCCTGACCATGGCCCGCGCGACGAACACGGTGCCGGACATCTACGTCTGGCACGAGCTCCGCGGCTACCAGTGGCTGCCCGACCGCGCGTCCGACTTCCGCCGCTACGCCGCCGAGGTGGGCATCGCCGCCGCCGACATCCCCTCGATCAACATCACCGAGTGGGGCGCCAGCACCGACATGAGCTCGCCCGCCAACCTCCTGCGCTGGTTCGCCGGCTTCGAGGCGGCCAAGATCGACGCCCAGACGGCCTACTGGACCGCCTCCGGCACGCTCTCGGACAACCAGGCGAAGGTCAACGCCGCGAACGGCGGCTGGTGGCTCTTCAAGTGGTACGGCGACCTGACCGGATCGCGCACGGCCGCGGTCACCACGAACCGCGAGAAGGCGATCGCCGCGATCGACCGGGACGCCGACCGCGCCCAGGTGATCGTCGCGGGGATCCCCGACGGCCGTGACGGCGCATTGACGCTGAACGGCCTCGACAGCGCGACGTTCGGCTCCTCCGTGGACGTCGAGGTCCGCGAGGCCGTCGTCAGCGGCACCGACGGCATCGCGGGCACTCCCCGGGTCGTCCTCGCCAATGACGCCGTGTCCGTCGTGAACGGCCGCGTCGAGCTGCGGATCCCCTCCGCGAACTCGTCGAGCGCCTACCAGGTCGTCGTCACTCCCGCCGCGACCCGCGACGTGGAGGCGGCCGCCGCCGCCCAGGGCGAGCGCCACGTGATCGAGGCCGAGGCCACGCGCCTCACCGCCGCGGCCACCCGGACGCCCGACGGCTACCGCGCCTCCGGCGACCGCGACGTCTCCGGCTTCGCCGCCGTGGGCTCGCGCGCCGACTGGACCGTGTCGGTGGCGCAGGCCGGTCTGTACCGCCTGCAGATCCTCGGAGCCACGCCCGGCCGGGCCGCGCAGCACGCGGTCTTCGTCGACGGCGCGTTCTCGACGCTCGCCCAGTACGGAGCGAACGCGATCAAGCCGAGCAACGTCCGCACCGTCGCCCGCGGCAGTGCCGAGGTGTACGTCGCCCTGAGCGCCGGCACCCACACCGTCGGAGTGCGCACCAGCAAGGACGGGACGACCCTCCTGCCCGGCGCCGGTGCCGACGGCGGAGTGACGCTCGACCGCTTCGAGCTCGTCCGGGTCGGCGACACGGTGAACGCCGAGTCCGTCGAGTACCCGGCGACCGGGTTCCGCCTGATCGACGGTGCGGCGCTCTCGGGCGGACGCGTCTCGCTCGAGACCGGCGAGCGCGCCGACCTCTACCCGTCGACGTTCGAGTCCGGCTACTACGACCTCGCCGTGGCGTGGGAGGGTGCCGCCGGCACGACGCTGACGGTCGACGTCAACGGCCGCCGTGCGGCGACCTTCGCGCCGGGCACGACGACGGTCCGCGTCCACCTGCCCGAGGGCATCAGCGAGGTCGAGCTGGCGAGCACCGGCAGCGTCCGCGTCGGATCGGTCACGACCACCCGTGCGGTCGCAGGTGACGCCTCCATCGTCCGCGTCCAGGCCGAGGACCTCGCCACCGTCGACCTCGGCGGCACGGCCGCGGTCGCCGGCTTCGGCGGAGCCCTCACGAACGGATCCGGGACCGGCTACGTGACCGGCCTCGGCATCACCGACGCGGACCCGGCGAACGAGGGCACGCTCACCGTGCCCCGCCTGCCGGGCTTCGATGAGGCCGGCGCCTACGACGCCGTCGTGCACTACTCGAACGACGACATCGAGGGGACGCACGACTACAACCCGCAGGTCGTCGACCTCGGGCTGCAGGCCGAGGAGGCCGGCACCACGGGCCTCGTGGGCCGCACCACCTTCCGCTACACCTACTCCTCGAGCAACTTCTGGGAGGCGGTCCTGCCGCTGGACCTCGCGACCGACTCCGGTCCGGTGACCTTCGGCAACACCCGCTCGACCCTGTTCATCGACGAGGGCCCGACGACGAGCACGAACGACGACCGGGTCCTGCCCGGCTACGCCGTCGCGCCCGACGTCGACTGGATCGACTTCGCTCCGTTCGTCCTGCCGGCGCAGGAGACGAAGCTGAACGTCGCCAGCACGGCCGCCGTGCGCTGCATCGCGGGCAAGGCCGTCGTGACGGTCACCTCGGTCAACCGCGACGCGGTGCCGGTCGACGTGACGATGACGCGGGGGACGACCGTGAAGTCGTTCGCCTCGGTCGTGCCCGGCAAGGCGGCGACCCACGCCTTCAGCACCCGCCTGGCGGTGCTGCCGGCCGGCGAGGTGTCGGTGGCGGTGAGCCGGTCCGGTGGCGGAGCGGGAGCGCACACGCAGACGGTGGCGCACCCCGCGACGACCTGCCGGTGAGGCACGGGCGTGTGAGCGTCGGACCTGGTCCGACGTGAACCGGCCCTGACGACGAGGACCTCCCGGGTCGAGCAGCTGCTCGGCGCGGGAGGTCCTCGTTCGTCGTGGGCGTCGAGGGCGGCGACCCTGCTGGTCGGGGAGCGCCGCAGGCGCGTACCGAGACTTGCCATCGCGAGCAGATCGGCCACCTGACCCGGCCTTCTGACGCTGGTGGATCTCGATACGCCCGCTGCGCGGGCTACTCGATCAGCAAGGGCAGTGCCACACGCGCGACGTGACTTCTCCTCAGAGACCCATCGGCTCCGGACCCGCGGATCTCGACACGCCGCTCTGCGACCACTCGATCAGCAGAGGGGGAGGCGAACGCCGCGAATCGGCTCCTGCGCCCCTGCCGTGCCCCGTCTCGCGACCACTCGCGGCAGCCACGCGCACCGACTCGACCCGAAACGGGGGCTGCACACACGCCGGGGCCCGCCGACCGACCACTCGCCCACCCCCTGCTGGTCGAGTAGCGCCGCAGGCGCGTATCGAGACCCACCCACTCCGGACCCGCGGATCTCGACACGCCGCTCCGCGGCCACTCGATCAGCAGAGGACGGCGAAGCGCCGCGGCGCCGCTCAGCCTTCGTTCTGCAGGCCGGCCGCGCGCGACCGGGTCAGTCGCGGTCGCGGACCCGCTCGCCGCGCTCGCTCCGGCGCTTCGTCGCCAGGTGCAGCAGCGCGCCGATGCCCAGCAGGGCGGCGCCGTAGGCCCAGACGATCGGGGCCTGCTGCGTCAGCAGGAGGACGCAGGACGCGACTCCGAGGACCGGGATCGCCGTCCAGACGCGGAAGTGGTCGTGCTCGACGCGGTCGCGGCGCAGCACCAGCACGGCGACGTTCGTGCTGATGAAGACGAGCAGGAGGAGCAGCACGACGGTCTCGGCCAGCGTCGCCAGGTCGCCGACGAGCGTCAGGAGGCACGCCGCCACGGTGGTGACGACGATCGCGACCCACGGCGTGCGGCGCTTCGGCAGGACCTTGCTCAGCACGGCGGGCAGCAGGCGCTCCTCGGCCATGCCGTAGGTGACGCGGCTGGCCATGATCATGGTCAGCAGGGCGCCGTTGGCGACCGCGATCAGCGCGATGAGGCTGAAGAGCCAGGCCGGGACGCCGACTCCGGAGGCGGTGACGACGTCGAGCAGCAGAGCGGAGGACTCGCCCAACTCGTCGGCGGGCAGCGCGATCGAGCTGGCGAGGCCGACGAGGACGTAGACGGCGCCGGCGGCGAGCAGCGATCCGAAGAGGGCGCGCGGGTATACGCGGCTGGGGTCGCGGACCTCCTCGGCGACGTTGGCCGAGGTCTCGAAGCCGACGAAGGAGTAGTAGGCGATGATCGCGCCGCCGAGCACCGCGAGGGCCGGCCCCTGCTCGCCGCCGATCTCGACCGTGCGCGAGAGGCCGCCGCCGCCGCCGGCCACGAGCAGCGCGACGCAGGCGATCACGATGAGCAGGCCGCTGACCTCGATCACGGTCATCACCGTGTTGCTGAGGAGCGACTCCGCCACGCCCCGCGCGTTGAGGCACGCGACCAGGATCAGGAACACGATCGCGGCGGGCACCGCGGGCACATCGAGGAAGGTGCCGAGGTAGTCGCCGGCGAACGCGAGCGACAGACCGGCCGCGCTCGTCACTCCGGCCGCGAGCATCGCGAACCCGACGAGGAACGAGACGATCGGACGGCGGAACGCGCGCTGGGCGAAGACCGCGGCACCGCCCGCCTTCGGGTACTTGGTGACGAGCTCGGCGTAGGAGCCGGCCGTCAGGAGCGAGAGGCCGAGGGCGAGCAGCAGCGGCATCCAGACGGCGCCGCCGACCTCGTTCGCGAGGGTGCCCATGAGGGCGTAGATGCCGGCGCCGAGCACGTCGCCGAGGATGAAGAAGAAGAAGAGGAGAGGGCCGGTGATGCGGCGCTTCAGCTTCTGCCCGTCGGTGGTCGTCGCGGTGGGCTCACTCGTGGTCGCCATGTCGTCCTCCCGTCAGGTGCGCTCCGGGATCGGGGCGGCACGACGGGCCTGGCTAGGCCGGGCACGTCGGGGCCGGACAGAGACTTGACCGGGCCGGACGCGGCACGATAAGGGACGGATGTCGGGTTCGACGTTCGCCTCAGTCGTGGACGATGTGACCGCCACCGCGCTGGCGGGCCATGGCGGCGCCCTCGCGCTCGGCCTCGTCGCGGTCGGAGTGGTGGGTCAGCGGGACGCGGGCGTCGGCGATGCGGTTGTGCCAGCCGTCGTCGTCGGCGTAGGTCTCGATAGGGGCGATGCGGGTGGTGCTGGACTGCACGGGGCTCCTGTCGTGTCGGGTCCTCCAGACAACCGCGCGGGGGCGGAGGGGCGGGAGGGGCTTGACCGGCGGGGCGGGTGGGGCGACGCTGGCGCCCGCGACTCCGCGGAAGTCGTCGTACTCAGCGCTCGAGTACGACGACTTCTGGAGAGTCGAGCGCGACGGACGCGGGGCTCGGCTCGCAGGAACGCGTTCGGCTCGCAGGATCCGGGGAGTCCTGCGAGCCGAACGCGCTGTGACGAGCCGGAGGTGCGGTAGCCGACCCCCGACCCGGCTAGGAGATCTTCGCGCGGAGCGCCGCGGCGGCCTCGCCGACGTCCGGAGCACCGTAGATGGCGCCGCCCGCGACGGCGACCACGGCGCCCGCGGACTGCACCGACTCGATCGTGGCGGTGCTCACTCCGCCCGCCACCGAGAACGGCACGCCCGAGGACTCTCCGTCGCGCAGCAGCGTGTCGAAGGTGAAGCCGTCCTCGGCCTGCTCGTCCAGGCCCGCGTGCATCTCGACGAACTCGGCGCCGAGCGCGACGACCTCGCGGGCGCGGGCGGCCTTGTCCGGCACGCCGATGAGGTCGACGACCACGCCCTTGCCGTGCTTCTTGCCGGCGGCGATCGCCCCCGCGATCGTGCTGTCGCCGGCGACTCCGAGCACCGTCACGAGGTCGGCTCCGGCCGTGAACGCCATGTCGGCCTCGAGCTCGCCGGCATCCATGGTCTTGAGATCGGCGAAGACGATCTTGTCGGGGTGGGCGTCCTTGATCGCGGTGATGGCCGAGAGGCCCGCGCTCTTGATGAGCGGGGTGCCGAGCTCGAGGATGTCGACGTGCGGAGCCGCGGCGGCGGCGAGCTCGAGGGCGGCCTCGGTGCTGAGGGTGTCCATGGCGAACTGGAGCTTCATGAGGTTCTGCTTCCTGTAGAGAGTGCGGGGAGTGCGGGGGTCATTCGAGGTTCGCGTGGCGCGGCCAGAGCTCGTCGGCGCTCTCGCCGCGGCGCTTCCAGAGCGCGTGGAACAGGGCGTCGCCGGCGAGCACGACCACCTGCTCGAAGAGCCCGCCCGAGTACTGCGCGGAGGCGGTTCCGGAGCGATCGAGCTTCTCGGCCGCCGGCACGATCACGACCGCGGAGGCGAGCCCGGCCAGCGGCGATCCCGCGGCCGTCGTGATCGCGGCCACGCGCGCGCCCGCATCGACGGCCGACTGCGCCGCGCGCACGATGCCGCCCGTGGTGCCGGAGCCGCTCGCCGTGAGCAGCAGGTCGCCCTCGCGGATCGCGGGCGTGGTGACGTCGCCGACCACGTGCACGACGAGACCGAGGTGCATGAGGCGCATGGCGGTCATCCGCAGGGCGAGGCCGGAGCGGCCGGCGCCGTGCACGAAGACGCGATCGGCGTCGGCGAGCAGCGCGGCGACGGGCTCGAGCCGGTCGTCCTCGGTGAGGGACGTGGCCGCCGCGGTCACTTCGGCCACGATCACGGCCAGCGCCTTCGCGGGGTCTGCGGTGGGGTCCTCGGTGTCGGGCATGACTCCAGCCTGCGCGCGCCCGCCGCAGGAGTCCGCCCCCTGATGGAGCAGGCCTGCCTACCCGTTCGGGTAGGCGGGCTCCGCAGGAGGTAGGACGGGTAGGTTCGACGGATGGACTCCTCCCCCGCCTCCCGCGCGCTGCTGCTCGAGCACGCCCGCACCGTCGCCGAGCAGGCCGACCGGCACGCGGTCGCGCTGGAGTCGGTGCTCGCCGCCCTGCGCGCCGAGCGCCTGGACGATCGTGCGGCCCGCGCCGTCGCGATCGACATCGCCGCGAACGCCCTGGTCGAGCTGCGCACCGCGACGGACGAGCAGCGCAGCGCGATGCTCGAGCCCGTCGTGGGCGCCTTCGCGCGCCTCCGGAGCGACCTGCGCCCGCTCGTGCGCTTCGGCGACCTGGACGTGCAGTTCGTCGAGCCGCCGACCACCGGCCGCGCCCTCCCCGGCGAGGTCGCCCACGCGGCCCGCGCCATCGTCCGGAGCGCCGTGCTGGCCTTCGTGGAGTCGGAGCAGACGCGGCGCGTGCGGATCCAGTGGGACTGCGACGGGCTGAATCTCCTGATCGAGATCCGCGACGACGGCCGCGGCGAGCTGACCGCCCGCGACGAGGCCCTGCGCCCGATCGCCGAGCGCGTCCGCGGCCTCGACGGCGACCTCGCGATCACCTCGACCGCCGGCTGGGGCTCGACCCTGTCGATCCGCCTGCCCCTGGACCCGCCCGCTCAGCCCGACGGCCTCGACCTCGCCGAGCTGAGCGCCCGCGAGCGCGAGGTGCTGCACCTGATCACCCTGGGCGCCTCGAACCAGCGCATCGCCGACGACCTCGGCATCAGCGGCAACACGGCGAAGTTCCACGTCTCGAACCTGCTGCGGAAGGCCGGGGCGCGGAACCGCGCGGAGCTGGCGGCGCTGGCGCGGTGACCGCGGCGCGGAGGGACTCCCCCGCGCCGGGCCCGCTGTCAGCAGGTGCTGCGGTACTCGCTGATCAGCGTGGAGACCGCCGGCGGCGGGCAGAGGAACTGCTCGTAGCGGACGTCGTCGTCGATGTAGCGCTTCAGCCAGGCGATGCTGTACTTCGCGATCGTGGTGTTCGACGTGTTCGGAGCGAAGTGGCTCGCGCCGCGGAGCTCGAGGTAGGCCTTCTCGCTCGCCGAGGTCAGCGAGTCGTAGAACGGCTCGGAGTGCTGCGCGACCGGAGCCGTCCGGTCGACCTCGGCGCCGATCAGGAGGGTCGGCGTCACCACCTCGGGCCACGTCTTGTCGAGGTTGTAGGCCGTGAGCGGGATCGCCGCCTGCAGGGCGGTGTTCTCGGCCGCCGCCTCGAGCGCTCCGCCGCCGCCCATCGAGTGCCCCATCACGCCGAGGCGGTTCGGGTCGATGCGGTCGCGGACCTGGCTGGTCGTGGTGAGGTACCGCAGGGCGGCGAGCAGCTGATCGCCGCGCTGACTCGGCTGGTCGTAGGTCGTGTTCGTGTCGATGGTGAAGACGACGAAGCCCTGGGAGGCGAGGCGCGGGCCGAGCCACGCGATGCTCGACTGGCGGGCGGTGTAGCCGGGCGCGATCGCGACGGCGCCGAACGTGCCGGAGGCCGTGCTCGTCGGGTAGTAGATCGTGCCGCCGCCGAAACCGGAGACGAGGTACCGCGAGACGCTGGTCTGCGAGACGGCGAACGATCCGCGGGAGGCCTCGATGCTCGAGACCGAGGGAGCCGGGCCCCGCTCGAACGGGTTGTCGGCGGCCTGAGCCGGCGAGGCGACCAGTCCGGTCGCGAGGAGGGCGACCAGCGCCGCGGCGCCGAGTCTCGTGCGGAGGCCGGCGGTGAGTGTCGACATCGGAGAGGTGTCCTTTCGTCCCGGGGCTCGACCGGTCTCTCGCGACGACCGCGTCGGACGGGGAGTCCCGTCACGAGAAGGCTAGGGAAAGCCCTACCAGTCGGTCAATCAAAGTCCGCGTGACCGCGGAGTTAGGATCCGATCCGTGGAAGAACGAGTGGACGGCCGATCGCTCCGCTACGCCCACCGCCGCGAGGAGCTGCTGGCGGCCGCGACGGAGCACGTCCTCGAGCACGGTCTCACCGGCCTGTCGCTGCGCCGCATCGCGGTGAGCGCGGGAGTGAGTCACGCGACGCTCGAGCACCACTTCGCGAGCCGCGACCGGTTGATCGCCGAGATCGTCGACCGGGTCCTCGCGGTGATGTTCGCGGATCCGGAGGTGAGCCACGGAGGCAGTGATCCGCTGCGGGCGATCTGGGCCAGCGCCACCAGCGAGCACGGGCGACGGCACGTGCGCCTGTTCCTCGCCATCACCGGCCAGAGCATGCATGAGGAGCCGGTCTTCGCGTCGGCGGTCGCGCGCTCGGTCCGCACCCGGGTCGAGCTCCTCGCCGCCGCGCTCGAGCAGGACGGCCGCTCCCGATCCGAGGCTCTCGCGGTCGCGACGCTGATCCTCGGCGTGATGCGGGGCCTTCTGGCGGACCTCCTGCTCACCGGCGACGAGGAGCGCGTGGATGCGGCGTTCGACGTCTTCGCGACGGGAGTGACGGGGCGGGACGGCGGCGCGTGACGGCGTCGGCGGATCACGTGAGCCTCGGACTCCGCGACTCCGCGCGACTCCGCTCTTCCGCCGGTGGCAGCGTGAACATAGGCTGAGCACCGGTCCTCGTGCGACCTCGCTCCGACGAAGCTGTCGGGCACAGGCGGATCACAGGAACGACCCAGGGCCCTCATCGACTCCGACCGTAGTCTCGCCCGCACGACGCCTTCGAACCCGGAGTGCGACGGACACCACGACGCCAAGGACGACGCCGATGAACCGCACGAAGATGATCACCGCCCTCGCGGCCGGACTCCTGCTCACAACGGGAGTGGCCGCTCAGCCCGCCGCCGCGTCGGAGTCGTCGAACACCTCCGAAGACCGCGGCGTCGACAACCCCGACACCCTGCTCATCAACGGGCGGGCGTACACGCTCGACTGAACCCGCGGTCGGCTGCACGACGTCAGCTGAGCGAGGGGCGTATCGCCTATCAGGCGCTTGACCCCCTCGGCGACTGAGGTTGCGTCGGCGTATCCGGCGTCGGACCGCTTCACCCCTCCGGCACCGCCCTCCGCAGGCTGCTCGATCAGCGAGCAGGCCCGTCAGCCCACCCGGCGCCCGTCGACCAACCGCACGACCGCACTCCCCACTCCGAGATCCGACGCGTCGTGCGTCGCCTCCACCACCGTCGCCCCGCGCGCCAGCTCGAGCGACACCGCCCGGCGGATGAGCCGCTGCGCCCCCTCGTCCACCCCCGACGTCGGCTCGTCGAGCAGCAGCAGACCCGCGCGTCGCGCGAGCCCCTGGGCGACGAGCGCGCGCTGGCGCTGACCGCCCGAGAGGCGTGACAGCGGCCTCCGCGCGAGGTCGGCGATGTCGAGCGCCTCGAGGCACTCGTCCACGATCGCGCGGTCGGCGCGCCTCAGCGGCAGGCCGAGGGGCCGGCCCGCCCAGCGCCCCATCGACACCACGTCGCGCACCGTCACGGGCAGTCGGTCCGGCACGGCACTCCGCTGCACGACGACGCCGATCGACACTCCGGGCGCCCGGTCGACAGTGCCCGCGACGAGCGGATGCACGCCCGCGAGCACCGAGAGCAGCGTCGACTTCCCCGATCCGTTCGGCCCGACCAGCAGGGTGTGCGAGCCCCGGTCGAGCGTCACGTCGACGCCCCGCAGCGCGGGGACTCCGTCGTGCGCGGCGTCGATCGAGCGCAGGCGGACGACGGGGGCGAGGAGCGCGGCGGAGGAGGTCACGGCTTGATCATAACGATAATCGTTTTCATGTAGGGTCGTGCCCCGTGCCCTTCCTCCTCGATCCGTTCGCCTCCGGCTTCCTGCTGCGCGCCCTACTGGGCGGCGTGCTCGTCGCCGTGCTGTGCGGCGTCGTCGGGACCTGGGTCGTGCTGCGCGGCATGGCGTTCCTCGGCGAGGCGATGGCGCACGGACTGCTCCCCGGGGTCGCCATCGCGGCCCTCCTCGGCCTGCCGCCGGTGCTCGGCGCGGCCGTCAGCGCCGGCGTGATGACCGCGGGAGTGGGCCTGGTCGCCCGCCGCCCCCGCTCCTCCCCCGACGTCACGATCGGCCTGTTCTACGTCGGGATGCTCGCGCTGGGCGTGATCATCGTGTCGCGCTCGCGCTCCTTCGCCACCGACCTCACCGCGATCCTGTTCGGCGACGTCCTCGCGATCGGCGAGGGGGACCTGGTGCTGCTGGCGATCGCGCTGGCCGTCGTCCTGGCGCTCGTCGTCGTGTTCCACCGCCCGTTCGTGGCCCTCGCGTTCGACGAGCGCGTCGCCGCGACGCTGGGCCTGCGCCCCCGACTGGCGCACGTCGTGCTGGTCGGGCTGGTCACCCTCGTGGTCGTCGCGTCGTACCAGGCCGTGGGGAGCCTCCTCGTGGTCGGGCTGCTGCTCGCGCCCGCCGCGGCCGCCGGGCACTGGACCCGCGGGATCTCCGCGACCATGGCGCTGGCGGCCGTCCTCGGCGCGGTCGCCGTCGTGATCGGGCTGCTCGTGTCCTGGTACGCCGCGACGGCGGCCGGCGCGAGCATCGCCGCGGCGTCGGTCGGGCTCGTCGTGGTCTCGGCGGCACTGCGCGCCGGAGTCGGCAGCCTGGCCGCGCGATCGGGAGCGGCGCTTCATGCGGTCCCGGCCGCCGCGTCCGACTCCACCGCCTCCTCCCCCTCGGTTCCGCTCCCCACCGCTGCCGTCTGCGATTCCGACACCGCCTCCGCCGCCTCCTCCTCCGCCGCCGCCGACACGAAAGAGCCGTCCCACCCGTGACTCCCCGATCCACTCCGCTGCTCCTGACCGCCTCGGGCGCACTGCTCGCCCTGGCCGCCTGCTCGAGCGCTCCCGCCTCGTCTGACGCCGACGCCTCCGACGGCCACGGCTACATCCAGGGCGCGTCCGAGATGCAGGAGCCGCAGCTGCGCCTGGTCACCCTGTCCGGCGCCGTGCTCAGCGCCTTCGACCCCGCCACGGAGGAGTCGGTCGAGCTCGCCGAGTTCGACGGCGATGTCACCCGGCTCGAGACCGACGGCCGCTACGCCTTCGCCTCCTCGGCCGACGGCGTGCTCCGCATCGTCGACGGCGGGGCGTGGACGGTGCCGCACGGCGACCACTCCCACTACTACCTCGCCGAGCCGCGCCTCGTGGGCGAGATCGACGGCGGCGCCGGAGAGGCGCGCGTCGCCTCCTCCGCCACCCTGACCGCGGCCTGGTTCGGCGACTCCGGAACGGGCGTCGTGCTCGACGCCGACGCGCTCGCCTCGGGCGGAGTCGAGGAGCGCGGGCGGATCGAGGGCGTGCCGCACGACGGCGCGCTGCTCCCGCTGGGCGACGTGCTCGTGGGCTCCGTCGCGAAGGAGGGCGACGAGCGCGCCTCCTCCGTCGCGGTCTTCTCGGCCGACGGCGAGGCGACCGGTGACAGCGCCGCGTGCCTCGGGCTGCGCGGCTCCGCGATCACCCGGGTCGGCGCGGTCTTCGGCTGCGCCGACGGCGCGGTGCTGGCCGTGGCGGGCGACGACGGAGTCGCGTTCGAGCGCATCCCGTACCCGGAGGGGACCGCCGCGGCCGACGTCGCCGGCGCGTTCTCGTCGCGCCCGGGCCGCCCCTCCGTGGCCGCCGTGGCCGGCGAGCGCGGAGCGTGGCTGCTCGACACCCGCGCCCGCACCTGGACCCTGATCCCCGCCGCCGAGCCGCTGCTCGCGGCGAGCGCCGTCTCGGACACCGACGACACCGTGGTCGGCCTCGACCGCAGCGGCCGCGTCGTCGCCCTGACCCCGGAGGGGGACGTCGCCGCCACGGACCCGCTGCTCGCCGCCGACCTGGTCGACGGACGCCTGCCCGCGGGAGTCGCCGTCGAGGTGGACGTGTCGCGCGCCTACGTGAACTCGCCCGCGACCGGGCTCGTGCACGAGATCGACTACGACGACTCCGCCCGCCTCGCCCGCAGCTTCGCCCTCGACGCCCGCCTGCTCGTGGAGACCGGACGATGAAGCGCCTCACGCGCGCGCTCGCCGCCTCCGTCGCCCTCTCGCTCGGCGCTCTGACCGCCGGCTGCTCGGGCCCCGCCTCCGCCGACGGACCCCTCGTGGTCGTCACCACGAACATCCTCGGCGACGTCGTCGAGCGCCTCGTCGGCGACCAGGCCGAAGTCATGACGCTCATGGTGCCCGACGCCGACCCGCACTCGTTCGAGATCTCGGCGCAGGAGGCCGCGCGGATGCTCGACGCCGACCTCATCGTGTCGAACGGGCTGGGCCTGGAGGAGGGACTGCAGCAGCACGTCGACGCGGCCGCCGTCGAGGGGGTCGAGGTGGTCGCCGCGGGCGACCTGATCGAGACGCTCGCGTACACCGAGGGCGACGCGGAGGGCGAGGTCGACCCGCACTTCTGGACCGACCCCCGGCGGATGATCGACGTCGTCGACGGCCTCGAGCCGCGCCTCGCGATCGACGGAGTGGATCCCTCCGCCCTCGCCACGAGCGTCGCTGCGTACCGGGGCGAGCTCGAGGCGCTGGACGCCGAGATGACGGCGTCGTTCGCCGCGATCCCGGAGGAGCGCCGCGCGCTCGTCACGAACCACCACGTCTTCGGCTACCTCGCCGACCGCTTCGGCTTCCGCGTGATCGGCGCCGTGCTGCCGAGCGGGACGACGCTCGCAGCGCCCAGCGCCTCGGACCTGGAGGAGCTGACTTCGGCGATCGAGGAGGCCGGCGTGCCGACGATCTTCGCCGACTCGTCGCAGCCCGACCGCCTCGTGCAGGTGCTCGCCGACGAGGCCGACCTCGACGTCGACGTCGTCGCGCTCTTCACCGAATCGCTGACCGCCCCCGACGGCGGCGCTCCCACCTACCTCGAGATGATGCGCAGCAACGAGCGCCTCCTCTCCACCGGACTGTCTCCCTGACACTCCGTCCCCGCGCCGGCGACGGCTCGACCACGAAGGAACCCATGAACACCCCTCACCGCCGCGCGCTCGCCGCCGCCGCCCTCGTCGCCACCGCGGCTCTCGCCCTGACCGCCTGCTCGGGGAGCGGCACCGCCGCGGCTCCCGCTCCCTCCGGCCCGCGCGTCGCCCTCACCTACGACGGCGGACTGCTCGTGCTCGACGGCACGACGCTCGACCTCGAGTCCGACATCGAGCTCGCGGGCTTCACCCGGGTCAACTCCGCGGGCGACGGGCGCACCGTGCTCGTGTCGACGGAGGAGGGCTTCCGGGTCCTCGACACGGGCGCCGGAGCGGGCGAGCCCGAGCTGACCGACCTCGTCTTCGACGCGCCGACCCCCGGCCACGTGGTCCGCCACGGCGGCAGGACCATCCTGTTCGCCGACGGCACCGGAGCGACCACCGTCTTCGACACCGCCGACCTCGCCCCGGCCGTGGCCGACGGCGAGCTGCCCGAGTCCGAGACGATCGAGTCCCCCGCCGCGCACCACGGCGTCTCGATCGAACTCGAGGACGGCACCCTGCTGACCACGATCGGCGACAGCGAGTCGCGCACCGGAGTCCGCGCGCTCGACTCCTCCCGCGAGGAGACCGGCCGCAGCGAGGACTGCCCGTCGGTGCACGGCGAGGGCGCGGCCGCCGACGAGATCGCGGTCTTCGGCTGCAGCAACGGCGTGCTCGTCTACGACGACGGCGAGTTCACCAAGATCAGCGCTCCGGACGCGTACGGCCGCACCGGCAACCAGTACGTGAGCGAGACCTCGGCGATCACGATCGGCGACTACAACAGCGACCCGGACGCGGAGGGCGTCGAGCTCTCCTCCGTGGTGCTGACCGACACCGTCGCCACGACCTCCACCGTGCTCGACCTGCCCGAGGGCGTCGGCTACACCTGGCGCGGCATCGCCCGCACGAGCGACGACAACGGCCTGATCCTGGGCACCGACGGCGCGCTGCACGCCCTCGACGTGACCACCGGAGAGATCACCGCGTCGTACCCGGTCGTCGCCCCGTGGTCCGGCCCGATCGAGTGGCAGGACGCGCACCCCGCGCTGGTCGTGCTCGGCGACGTCGCGTACGTGACCGAGCCCGCCACCTCCGAGATCCACGCGGTCGACACCGCGACGGGCGAGATCCTCGAAACGGCGTCCCTCCCTGGCGCCCCGATCGAGATCGCGGCCGTCGAGGGCTGACCGCCCTGGCTCGCCGCCTGGATCGGCTCGGACACGGCGGTGAAGACCATCGACGACATCGCGACGCTCGACCGATCGTGGCGGGCGCGGGCGCGCGGTACCAGGAGCTGCGATCCCACCCGGCCCCGAGCCACCGAGCCCGGTTCGCCGCCGCTGGCGGCCGAGGCCGTCCTTCGAGGGCACGGCACCGCGTCTCGGCGCTCAGACCCCTGATCGGATCCGCACGACTGACCGCAGGAGCAGGAAGGCGAGCCCGTAGGAGACGACCACAGCCGCTCCGTCTCCTCCCGACGCGCGGCAGTCGGTCCCCACCAGAAGGTCGACCACCAGCACGACCGCGAACAGCACGGCTCCAGCCGTCGCGATGACGACCTCTACCGAGATCGCCGCAGAGACGAGCACGACCGCGACCCCGATGACGGCGGTGACGACGCCCGGGACACCCAGCGACGTCGCCGCCAGGCCGAAGGGGAGCGTGAAGAAGAGCAGCAGCTCGACCACTCCGTACGCCGCCAATGCGGTGTCGAACACCTCGAACGGCCGACGGGGCAGAGCGAGCACTGCGCGCACGACGAGCAGCACGGAGACGACCGTCGCGAGGACGAGTGCTGCCACGGGCACCCAGGCAGGCGTCGAAGCGGCCGAGCACGCGGCACTCGTCGCGAGGAAGCTCGTCAAACCCACAGCTGCCGCAGGGATGCCGACGACGGCCTGGAGAACGGGGCGCACGACGCGGTCGACGACCGAGAACGACGGCGCGAGCACCGCTAAGCAGCCGTACACACCCCCGACCGCCCCTCCGATCGCCACGACGCCCTGGGCTCCTTGGGAGGAGCCCGGAAGGAGCTGCCGCGCGACGTCCAGACTCGCGACCGAGACGGTCACGCCCGCGAGGAGCATCAGCGTCCCGGATCCACGGGCCTGCGCGATCCTGGCCCGGGGCCGGCGCCGTCCGCCTCCGAGAACGAGCGCGAGGATCAGAACGAGGACGACCAGGACCAGGACCGGGCCCGCGAAGGCGGAGAACAGTTCCACGTCGTCCTCCTGGACTGTCGACTCGGGCAGGGCGCCCACTTCTCAGCCGATCCCCGTCGTGTCGGGGATCGGCTCTTCTGCACGCGCGGTCCGCATGGGAACGCACCGTCGAAGGGTGTACTGATGACCCGGAACTCCGCCTCCTCCCGCCCGCAGCGCTTCGCGATGTACATCTGCAGGGGCTGCGGAGGTGAGATCGCCTACCCGCAGCGCTTCCGCACCTGCCCCATGTGCGGCATCCGGCTGAATTGATGGGAGCGTGGTGTGTCCGCGGCGCAGTGACGCCGTAATCAGGACTTAACATCTCCAACTCTTCCTTCTGGCGTGTTTTCTTCGTATGTTGGCGCCACTCGATAGAGACAGTACGTCTCTATCGCCGGGAGGAGCCGCTGTGGAGAACGTCACTGCCGAGTCGAGGGTGTCCGTCCGCGAGCCCTCCACCTGGTCGTCCGGTCGAGGCCGCCCCGTCGGAACCTCCGCGCTCGCGACTCGCACCGAGGTCATCGAGCACGTGCTGGCCCGGGCGCCCCTCGTGCGGGCGGCGGCGTTCCGAGAGCGGCGGTCCCTGCTCACGAAGCACGTCGGAGCCGCGGTCGGAGCAGCTGTCGCGCCCGGACCGGACGTCGCAGCCTTCCGCGGCGCGGTCCTGGGGACGACCGACCCGGCGCTCGCGGCCCGCCTGGCGAGCGCCGGTCGACACGGGCAGCTGTCGCCCGAGGACGTCGCAGCACTCCTTCCGATCACCGAGGCGGCGCTCAGTGTCATCGCCGCGGTCCTCCTCACCGTCGACGGAGCCGTCCTCTCGGAGGTCGCGGCCGCCGTTCGAGAGTCCGCCGAGCGAATCGACCGCGCTACTCTGCGCGGGCGTCTCTTGACACGCAGCCGCGATGCCGCATTCGGCCTGATCGGCGACCGGCCCCCACTCCTCGACGACGCCGATGGGCTCGCCGACGCACTGCTCCTCTCCCTCCGCACCGAGTGGATCGAGACCGGTACCGTACCGACAGCGCGTGAGCGTCCGGACTGCCGCCCGCTCGACTGGGCGACCTTCGCGGCGATCGACGGAGAGATCGCCGATCCGGCCTTCTTCGACGTGCTGGTCCGGCGGATCGGCTCCTCCGAGCGCGTCGGCGCCGCCTACGACAAGCTGCGGGACGACCTCCTGGCGCAACCGTCCGAGAGACGTCCCTGGGTCGCTCTCGAGGACGCCCTCTCGGAGGCACCGGGCTCAGCCGCCTGGACGATCGAGCTGCGTCGCGAAGTGCGACGTCGACGGGGTCTGCTCCTGCGCGTCCTCCGTCAGGCGGCGAGCGATCTCACGTCCCCGTCCGGGGCGATGCTCACCCTCGATGACGAACCGTTCACGACCGACCACGCGGCGCGCCTGAGGTACGGCTCGGCTCCGGAGCGGGACGCCGTCGCGCTGGCAGCACGATGCCTCGCGGAGGTGGCGGACCGCGCGGCCAGGAGCGGAGAGGACCGTGCAGTCGTCCGGACCCTCGCCTCGCTCGGCACGGACGACCGCACCACAGGGGGGCTGAGCACGATCCTCGGAGTGCGCTCTCGGAAGGGGATGCTCGCGGCGCTGCACGCGGCTCTCGCCGGCGAGGCGCACCGTGCCGGCAACGGAGTCGAGGCCGCCCACCGGGTGGCGACGGCCGCGCTCGAGCTCTTCGCCCAGAGCCGACGCGACTCCTGAAGCGGGACCGCGCGCGCTGGAGCGGGTCAGGCCGGCGGCTCCAGCAGGTCGCCGAGCTGCTCCTGGTGCACAGCGCCCCAGCTCGAGAGCCGTGCCACGAGGCTCTCGGAGTGGACGGCCACGACGTCGAGCGCGGCGGACCGGTGTTCGGCTACGAGCTGCTCGGCGGCGGCGGCACCCGCGTACTCCGTCGGCGTTGCGCCTCCGAATGCAGCGAGGAGCGCGTCACCCAGCCCCTGCTCGAACTCCGGCCAGGCCGCGGAGAGCATCGCCTCCATCGTCTGCTCGTCGAGTTCGACGTCCATGCTGCGCAGCCGGGCCCGCAGCAGTCCGCGGATCTTCGCGTAGTGCCCGTCCGCGGAGGCGCCCGCATCCTCCGACGGGAGCGCGGCGCCGTCGGTCATGCGCAGGCATCGACGTCGAGGCCGCGGGAGACGACGACGACGCGGTTCGCTGCGGCCTCCGCCTGCAGGAGCACTCCTGCGTCGTCCCGGTCGGGCACTCGGCAGGGCCACGTCCCGCCGAACCCCTTCACCTCGATCGTGCCGATGTCCACGCCCAGCTGAGCGGCCAGCGGAACGGCGACGGCGAGCACCCGCGCCTCGGACAGCGGGACGTTGACCTCCTCGCCGCGCGCCGAACTCGTCGAGCCCACCACCGTCCACCTCCCCTCGCACGCGGCGAGGCCGGCCGCCGCGGCCGCGATCGTCGCCTCCGCGGCCGCCTTCTCGAGGAACTCCGGCTCGTCCTGCACGAATCCGATTGTCCCGTCGCCCAGCGTCCACCGGCATCCCGCCGCGACCGGCGCGGGCCGCTCGATCGGAACGGGAGTGACGACGGGCAGGTCGGTCCGCGACTGAGGCGACGCGACGGCGCTGCCGCCACCGGAGGAGAACTCGCCCCCGGCCCGCTCGACGAAGGTCTGCCACTGGCCGGTCAGCGCGCCGCGGGCCTCCTCCGTCACCGGGTCCTGCGGCTCCGACGTCAGGCCGAGCATCGGGAACGACACCGAGGTCCCTGCCAGATCGGGCAGAGCTCCCGACTCCTCGAGCGTCGTGACCCGGTCCCCCGCATCGCCGAACAGGCCGCCGCCCTGCATCGAGAACGGTCCGGTCGTCTGAAGGCCCGAATCCAGGAGCACGATGGTGCCTCCGGGCGTCTCGAAGGTCGACGCCGCCAGTGAGATCGACTCGGCCTGGTCCACCTCCGCCGCCTGGGCTTGCGCAAGGCCCACCGCACGACCGACGTCGTCGGCCACCCACCCGAGCTCCTCCTCGCGATCGTCCGAGTTGGTCGAGATCTCGGGGAGAGTGAGGTCGAAGACGACGCGCGGCTCGCCGTCGGCGGCGATCACGGCCACGCTGTCACCCTCCGCATCGATGCTTGCGAGGAGGGCCGGGATCTCGTCGATGAGCGGAACAGCGGAGCCGGTGCGGACGCCGACGACGAGGGCGAGCTGGTCGCTCTGCTCACAGCAGGGCGACGGCTCGCAGCCGGTGAGGCTCGCGGTGAGTAGCGCGACGAGGGAAAGGAGCGCGAGAGGCCTGGTGCTTCTGCGGAATGGGGTTCTCATAGTGGTCGGATCCTCTCGGGGATCAATCGGTGGCGTCGCGAGAGCGAAGGGGAGGGGGAGATCAATTCCAGAACCGCTCGTGGCGGGGGCAGATCCGGCCGATTCCGCAGGAGCAGTCGCGCACGGCTGTCCACTCCCCCGCGCACCGCGGGCACCGGAGCAATCTGTTCCCGCACGCTCCGCACAGTCCGAGTTCGGCGGGTCGGGCGGATCTGCGAACGACCATCCGCCAGAACCAGTTCACGAGCGGACGCCGTCCTCGCGGACGTGAGCCGACGCGGTGGTGCGCAGGGGCGCGGAGCCGTCCGTGCCGTCCTCCGTGCCGTGCCCGCTCAGGATGGCCGTGGCATCGGACGCCGACGTCCGCGGCGACCGGAGGTGGGACTCCTGCATCCAGGACGGCCACGGACGCTCGGAGGTCGACTGCGTGAAGCCTCGCCATCGCACGGGCACCGGCTCCTTCCGAGCAGCACGGTCGCGCTCCTCGAGCACGACCCAGAGCTCGGGGTCCTCGCTCGCCCGCACCAGCGCTGCACGGTAGACCTGCTTGCGCTGCTCGCCGAGATGGACGATCTCGTCGGCGCGATCGGAGAACTCCGCGCGTTCGATGATCGCGGCGTCCATCTGCGCGCGGGTCTCGCGGTCGATGACCGCGGTGTACTCGAGCGCATCGGCCGCCTCCTGCTCGAGATCGGCGACGACGCCGCGCGCGAGCACCTCCTCGCGCCGCACCGGATTGTGAGCCGCGAACTCGAGGAAGAACATCAGCAGGCCGAGCCCGAGGAGCGCGACGACGAAGAGCACCAGGAACTCGCCGCCGCCGCCGGTGTCGACCGCGGCTGCCGTCGTCGGGGCGGGAGTCGGCACTGCGGCTCCGAAGCCCGATCCCTGCTGGAAGCGTGCCGCCCTGTCGGCGGCCTTCTCGGCTTCGGCGCTCGCGCGCAGGACGGCCAGGCAGATCGCGGCGGCGAGCCAGAAGGACCCCGCGAGGCTGATGATCGCAATGCTCCACGGCCTGCTCCCGTGGCCGGCGCGCAGCTCCGCCGCCGCCCGACCCGCTGCGAACGGCCCACCGGTGAGCGTCGCGACGAAGACGAGAGCGAACGCGAACGCCGTCAGATAGTTGCTCTCGCGCAGGCCGACGTACAGCGTCGCGGTCGACACGGTGACCTCGACCGCCGCGACTCCGACGCCGATCGCGGCGAGACCGAGAGTCCTGCGCTTCAGCGCACGCCGATGCACGTCACCCGCACGCCGCGGGTTCCGGCTCCGACGGGCGGGTCTGTCCACCCATCGACCGGGGATCGCGATCGGCTCGCCGAGCCACGAAGCACCGTCCGGCGTCTTCGTCCGCCCCTCGAGGACGGAGGCAAGCTCCCCCTGGCGCGCTCGGGCGCCAGGAAGACCGGACTCGGAGGTCCGACGGAGGTGCTCGGCGCGCTCGCGGGAGCCGTTCGCCGTTCCGATCGCCGCGGACAGCTCGCCGTTGACGGCGCGGATCACGGTGCGCTCGACCAGCTTGTCCGCCTCGGCCGCGAGGACTCCGACCGCTGCGAGCTGCGCGACGACCTCGGCGTCCACCTCCTTGTCGAACGGTAGAGGCCCGTCGCCCGCCGCGATGTCGAGGGCGGTCACTCCAGAGGCGGCGTCGGCCGTCCCGCGCTGCTGCGCGAGGAGCAGCGCGAGGTGCGCATCGGGGTCCGACTCGGTCCGCGGTGGGGCCGGGTAGTGGGCGTCCTGGAGCAGGACGGGCGAGTCGAGGTCTCCGGACTCGTCGCGGGAACGGAGCCGGGCACGGAGGCGGGTCATGAGGGACATGGGGTCCTTTCAGGGGGCGGGGGCCGAGAAGGGGGTCGCGGATGACGAGTGGGGCGGGGCGGGGCACCTGTGACGACGGGGACCGGCCGCGGCCGGAGACGGCCGTCGCCGAGGGCGGCGCGCCGGGTTCGGGTCAGCCGACGGAGGACGGCTGCAGCAGGTCGTCGTCCTCGGCCGGTCGAGGTCCCTGCGTCGGCCGATACTGGACGACGGTGGGAGTGCTCGTCACCTGGCGCCCCCAGACTCCGTGGCGGGCGCGCTCGTACAGAGCCGCCCGGGTCTCGAACGACTCGCGCCACTCGCTGCGGATAGCCAGCGCCTCGGCCCGGATGCCGCGCTCCTCCTCCCGGAGGGTGACCACGGCGACGCGCGCTGCGGCGGCGGAGGCCGCGGCGGCCCGCGCCGCCTCCGCCGCCTCCCGCGCCGCCCTCACCTCGCGCACCCACTGGACGCGGTCCGCACCCTCACGTTCCTCGAGGTCGTGCGCGGTCGGCTCGTCGACGGTGGGGGGGATCGCCTGGTCGGCCTCGAAGATCGCCCTCTGCACCATCACCCGCAGGCGCGAGATCGCGTTCTCCTCCACACGGACGACGTCGGCCTCCCTCCTGCGGATGGCGTGCTCGAGCCGGTGGAGGTAGTGAGTCCGCTCCGAATCCGGCACGATGCGCAGCCGGAAACGGTCGACGAAACCCGACCAGCGGAGCCCGCAGCGCTCGATCAGGCCCGGAGCGACCCGGGGGACAGGGACCGATGCGGGAACGGTGCCCGTGCCGAGCTGCACGTTCTCGATCCTGGGACGACGAGCCATGATGCCTCCTTCTCGCCTCCGTTCGGCGGCGACACGAGGAAGCCGATCCCCGCACAGACCGTGGAGCCTCGGCGAGGTCAGACCGGCTCCGCCACCGCATCTGCACCGGTGGCCGCGCGCGGGCGGGCCGCTCCGGTGAGCAGCGACACCGCCGCGACCAGCACGAGGACCACGATCATCGCGCCGCGCAGGCCGAAGTGCTCGCCGAGGAACCCGAGCAGCGGGGGCCCGACAAGGAACGCCACGTACCCGGCGGTCGCCACCGCCGCCACGGTCGCGGTCGGGTCGTCGCTGTCGGCGGCCGAGGAGAGCGTGACGGGGAACCCGAGCGCCGCGCCCAGCCCCCACAGCGCGACCGCGACTCCGGCCATCGCCGCGCTGTCCGCGAACACCACGACCGCGATGCCGGCGGCCGAGACCAGCGCGCTCGCCCGCAGCACGGCGACGTTGCCGAAGCGGGCGAGCAGCGGACCGCCGACGAAGCGCCCGACGGTCATCGCCGCCGCGAATCCGGCGAACACGATCGTGCCGACCGTGGCGGTCGCTCCGTAGCCGTCGACCATCAGCAACGGCAGCCAGTCCATGGCCGACCCCTCGGCCAGCGCCAGGGCGAGCACGATCGCCCCGAGCGCGAGCACCCGCGGCTGCCGCCAGACCGGTCCGCCCGCGCGCACGACGGCGGGCTCCCCGGGCGCGCCCGGCACGATCTTGCCCGTGTCGGTCGGCACCGAGCGGATGACCGTGACGAGCAGCGCCGCGCTGAGCGCCGCCACCGCCAGCAGCTGCCAGAGCACGGGGAACTCGATCGCGGTCAGTCCGATGCCGGCCACCGCACCGAGGACGGTGCCGAGGCTGAAGCAGCCGTGCAGCGCGGGGAGGACCGAGCGGCCCGAGACCGCTTCGAGCGCCGCGCCCTCGAGGTTCAGCGCGATCTCGGACACGCCGATGCCGAGGCCCACGAGCGCGAGGCCGACGAAGACGCCCGGAGCCGACGAGAGGTTCGCGGCGAGACCGACGAGCGCGACTCCGCTCGTGAACGAGACGCCGCCGATCGTCACCGTGAACCGCACGCCCCTGCGCCGCACGATCGCCGCGGAGGAGAGGACGCCGGTCATCGAGCCGACCGAGAGCCCGAGCAGGACGAGTCCCATCTGCGCGGTCGAGGCGCTGAGCAGATCGCGCACGGCGGGCGTGCGGACCACCCACGACGCCATCCCGATGCCGAAGACGAGCATGAAGGCGAAGATCGCGAGGCGGCGGCGGGCGACGGAGGGGGGCATGGTTACGACCGTAGGTGCACGACAGCTGTCGGCGGAACAGGCCCGAACCACCGGTCCTCGCGTGGACCTCTCCGCTTCCGAGGCGCCGGAGGAGGCTCGACGGAGCGGTCATCGCGGATTCGCCTGCAGAACGAAGGCTGGTCACTCCGATCCGAGCGATTCCGCCCCGTTCGAGCCCCTCAGCCTTACTTCTGAGGGCGATCGGAGCCGCATCCACCACATGAACACCCCCTGTCCAGAATCCGTCGCCCGCCGCCTCCGGCCCCGGCGGCGTGCGACGCTGGAGGGTCCCCCTCCACCCCCTCCCCCGCTTGGACTCCGTTGACCGACGTCAAGACCCCCGTGTTCCCCTGGATCGGCCTGCTCACGCTGGCCGGCGCGATCTTCGTCTCGGTGACCAGCGAGTTCCTGCCGACCGGACTCATCCCCGACATGTCGCGCGACCTCGGCGTGAGCATCCCGCTGACCGGCCAGCTGGTCACGATCTTCGCGGCGACCGTCGTGGTGGCGACCACTCCGCTGACCCTCGTCACGCAGCGCTTCTCGCGGAAGAGCCTCGTGCTGGTCGCGCTGGGGGTCATCGCGGTCGCGAACGTCCTGGCCGCCCTCGCGCCGACCTTCGAGCTGCTGGTCGGCGCCCGGATCCTCGGCGGACTCGCCCACGGCCTGTTCTGGGCGGTCGTCGCCGCCTACTCCGCGCACCTCGTCGCGCCCGAGCACCTCGGCCGGGCGACCGCGATCACGGCGGGCGGCGGCTCCGCGGCCTTCGTGCTCGGCGTGCCGGTGGGCACGGCGCTCGGTCACGCGTTCGGCTGGCGGCCGACCTTCGCGATCCTCGGCGGCATCGTGCTGATCCTCGCGCTCGTCGTCATCCGCTACCTGCCCGCGGTCGAGCACATCGTCCCGGTGCGCACCGGCGAGATCCGCCTCCCCGCGCGCAAGGACCGCTCGCTGCCCCGGATCCTCGGCGTCTGCCTGGTGATCCTGCTGGTGCTGATCGGCCAGAACACCCTCTCGACCTACATCACGCCCTGGCTCGAGGAGGCGCAGTTCGCGCCCGACGCGATCCCGCTCGTGCTGTTCGCCTTCGGCGGCGCGGGAGCCGTGGGCCTCGTGCTCGCGGGCTTCGCGACCGACCGGTTCCCCCGCTCCGGATTCGTCGTGGCCGCCCTCGCGGTCCTCGCGGCTCTCGCGGGGCTGTCGTTCGCGGCGGGCTCCGGAGTGCCGGCGCTCGTGGTCGTCGCGGCGGTCGTCTGGAACATCGCGTTCGGAGGCATCCCCGCGATGCTGCAGACGCGGATGCTGCGGACCGCCTCCTTCCAGTTGCGCAGCCTCGCGGCCGCCCTGCAGACGACGGCGTTCAACATCGGCATCGGCGGCGGAGCGATCGTGGGCGGCCTGGTCATCGACGGCAGCGGCCTCGGCGCCCTGCCCTGGTTCGCCCTCGGCATCGTGGCCCTCGGGCTCGTGGTGAGCCTGCTCGTGGAGTGGCGCGCGGGCCGCGCGGCGGCTCCGGTGCAGGGTCGGGCGGAGCGCGTGAACGCGTAGCCGACGCCCGTTCAGCGTCCGCTCGCGAGGCGCCCGCTGCCCGACTGGACGCGAACCGGGGCCTGGCGGGTCGTCGCACCCCGTCCCGCGTCCACTCGTCTATCGCCCGGCACCTGGGTCGACGCGAACCGGGCCCTCGCTGGTCGTCGCACCCCGTCCCGCGTCCAGTCGAGCGCTCCGTCGAGTACGAGCGGATGCGCTCCGCTGCCGAGCACGTCGGCTCCCCCTCGCGAGGGAGGGCGCGCGGCGTCCCGCGGCGTAGCGTCGGAGGATGGCCCAGAAGACTGCCGACGCCGGACTGCCCTCATGAGTCGCACCGCGCCGACTCCTCCGCTGCACCTGCCCTACCCGGGAGCGCCCGCCGGGGAGGCGATCGCCCGGTTCTTCCGCAAGTACGCGACGTTCAGCGGGCGCGCGAGCCGCGCGGAGTACTGGTGGATCATCCTCGCCACCCTGATCGTGAACCTCCTGCTGCGGTGGGCCGACGGGTCGCTGTCGCAATACACGTTCACGACGTCGCCCTTCTCGACGGGGACGGACTTCGCGACGCCGTGGGTCACCGGGCTGTCGATCCTGATCGCCCTGGTGACGCTGATCCCCGGACTCGCGCTGATCTGGCGGCGCCTGCACGACGTGGGCCGCAGCGGCACGTGGTTCCTGATCATCCTGATCCCGATCGCGGGCTGGGTGGTGCTGATGATCTGGTTCCTGATGCCCGGCCGCGCCGAGGGCGAGCGCTTCGACTCGCCGCCGGTCGAGTAGCTGCGCAGGGCCCGCAGTCCTGGAGACGGGGGATCTCGATACGGCCCCTGCGGGGCCTACTCGATCAGCAAGGGGGGAGTGATACCCGCCCCTCCTCTGCTGGTCGAGTAGCCGTGCAGCGGCGTATCGAGACCCACGTCAGCCAGCAGTCCCGGGAAAAGGGGATCTCGATACGGCCCCCGCGGGGCCTACTCGATCAGCAGCAGCCCCTACGCGCACCAGTCGCGCGAGACGCCGTTCACGCTGCGCGAGGTGTCACCCGAGCCGAGGTCGACGAGCACCGTCGAGGTCGCGCTGAAGCCCGGCACCTCCGGGTAGTCGTCGGGCTCACCCTCGACCGACACCGCCTCGACGGCCAGGAACTGCCCGTTCGGCGAGAGGCAGATGCTCCGGATGCGGCCCGTCGGCGACGTGCGGAAGATCTCGGACGTGCCGCTCGCGTCGACCCGCACGACGGAGTACTGCGTCGCTCCGTCCTCGGGCGAGTACTCGGCCTCGAGCTCCACGTAGCTCGAGGAGTCGAGCAGCAGCAGCTGCACCGGCGACGCGGTCGCGCTCACGTCGGCGACCGGCAGCGCGAGCGTCTCGACCGAGCCGTCGGCCAGGTCGATCAGCGCGCCGCGGTCGGGGTCCGCGACCACGAGCCGGTTCGCTCCGGGGACGAAGCCGCGCAGCTCGGCGTGCTGGCCGAGCGGGCTGATCGCTCCGGGCACGAGCAGGTCGACCAGCAGCACCGTGTCGTCGACGGAGTGGGTGACCACAGAGGTGGTGCCGGGCACGACCAGCCAGTCGCGGGCGCGCAGGGGGCCGCCGTCGATCCCGGTGACCGCGACCGCCTCGGCCTTCTGGTCGGTGAGGTCGTAGGAGTAGAGCGCGCGGTCGAGCGGCCCGGTCGGCGCCTCGCCGGTGAAGGTCCAGCCCAGCACACCCTTCTCGGACGCCGCGTGCAGCTCACGCACGACGCCCGGACCGGGCAGCGGGATGACGCCCTCGTCGCCGGTGTCGAGCGCGACGGTCCGGAGGAGGTTCGTGTCGTCGGGCTCGAGGGTCGCCAGCACGAGCAGCGGACCCACCACGACGTAGTCCTGGATGCGGTCGGCGGTGGCGACGACGCGCGCCTCCCCTCCGGACAGCGGGCGCACGCGGATCGCGTCGGGCTCGGCCGGGTCGGCGGTGCGGTCGAGGGTGAAGAGGTCGGGGTCCTTCGTGGTGAAGGAGGCGGTCACGTCCGACGTCGCCCCGGTCGCGAGGCCGCGCGCGTCGTCGATCGCGATCGAGTACTCCGTCGCGTAGCGGAGGGTGTCGGCGAAGGTGACGGTGACCACTCCGTCCTCGAGCTCGACGGTGTGCTCGGCCTCGGGAGTCACGGTGACGCGCTCGAGCGCGTCGGGATCGAGGTCCTGATCGAGGTGCACGCGGGCCCGTCCGCCGTCGCGCTCGACGACCCCGTCGGCGCTGACCTCGAGCGAGGTCACGCGGGGCCCCTTGCCGATCGTCGCGGCGGTCAGCCCGCCGACGCCGAGCACCAGGGCCAGGGTCGCACCCCAGAACACGCGGGAGAAGCCGGAGGCGGCACGAGGCTCCCGGGAGCGGCGCGGGCGCGCGTCCTCGCCCCATGGGTCAGTAGACATACGGCATCGCCGGCTCGTCGATCTCGGCGACCGCCGACGGCTCGAGCACGACCGACTCGGCGCTCGTCACACTCGCGTTCGCCGCGAAGCCGCCGGACATCTCGAGCCACTGGCCCTCGGTGTAGGTGTCGGCCCAGCCCGGCTGGTACACGGGGACGCCGACCGGCTGCGCGTCGACGGCGCAGCACGTGACGACGAAGCGGGCGACGTAGAAGACGTTCTCGGGGTCGTCGGCGTCGGGGGTCACGAATCCGCTGACCGTCGCGGTCGTGCCCGCGAGGAACTGCTCGCTCGCTCCGGAGCGCAGCAGCGTGGCCCAGTCGCGCACCGAGAAGGAGGCGTAGTCGCCGGTCGGCGCGGCCACCAGGGCGGCGGAGTCGACCGCGCTCGTGTTCACCTCGCGCTGCACGGCGGTGCCCGCGGTGAGCGCGGCGGGCGGGACGACGAGCAGCGCGACTCCCGCGGCCACGATGATCGCGACCCCGCCGAGCACCGCCAGCCGCGCCCGCCACGGGTTCCCGGGCGCGTGATCGTGCAGGTGGCCGTGCGCGTCCGACTCCTCGACGCCCACCCCCTCGCTCTCGTCGGCGCCCGGCACGATCGCGAAGGCGAGCAGCAGCAGCACCGCCGCGATCACGGCGAGGATCACCGTGAACTCGAAGTAGCGCGGGTGGATGTAGAGGCCGAGCCGGCCGGTCGCCGCGAGCCAGAGCGTCGACACGACGCCGATGACGCTCAGGACCACGCCCTTCCAGCGGGTGAGGAGACGCTCAGAGCGCATAGTTGACCGCCAATCCGAGGACGGCGGAGCAGAGTCCGACCAGGACCGTCATCCGCACGAGGGTGGGCACCGAGAAGGTCGTGCGCAGCAGCGCCAGCATCTTGATGTCGATCATCGGGCCGAAGACGAGGAACGCGATGATGCCGCCGGGCAGGAACGTGGAGCCGAAGGACAGCACGAAGAAGGCGTCGACGTTCGAGCAGATCGAGATGACGAACGCGAGCACCATCAGCGCGAGCACCGACCAGAGCGGGTTGCCGCCGAGCGTGGTGAGCACGTCGCGCGAGACGCCGACCTGGATCAGCCCCGCGATCGCGGAGCCGACGAACAGCGCCGGCAGCATCGCTCCGGTCTCCTCGGCGAAGAGCAGGACGCTGCGGCGGGAACGGGCGCGGAGCGTTCCGGGGGCGCGCTCCCCCGCCTCGCAGGCCGCGCGGAAGCGGTCGGTGAGCAACGACATCGGCTCGGAGTGGCGGCTGAAGATCCAGCCGACGAGGTTCGCGATCGCGAAGCCGCCGACGATGCGCCAGACGAGGATCCCGTCCTCCCAGCCGAACGCCTGATAGGTGGTGATGATCGTGATCGGATTCACGATCGGCGCGGCGAGCAGGAACGTCATCGACTCCGAGACCGACAGGCCCTTCACGATGAGCCCGCGGGCCAGCGGCACGTTGCCGCACTCGCAGACCGGGAGGAGCACGCCGAGCAGCGAGATCACCAGGCGCCGCGGCAGGGCGCGCTTCGGCAGGATCCGCAGCAGCACCGCCTCGGGCACCCAGAGCTGCACGGCGATCGAGAGCACGATGCCCAGGAATACGAACGGCAGCGACTCGATGACGACGCTGATCGAGAGGGTGAGGAAGTCGCGCATCGCGTCCGAGAGCACGTCGCCCGCCGCGTCGGGCGAGAGCAGCCGCAGCGCGACGGCGGCGGCGACGAGGGCGAGCCCGATGCCCACGCGGCGACCGGTGCGGGACCGGGGGCGGGACGGGGCGGCGATCGACATCGCGGTCCATCGTAGGCGGGGGCGGGCGGGCTGCGGCCGCGGCCCACGGTCCGCAGTATCGGGCTCATCACCCGCACAGATGAGGCTGAGCGGAACGATCGCCCCGTCTCCGCCGCTGTCGACGCTCTCCTCCTTACTTGTGCAGGTCATACGGTTCGCAACCGAGGTCGAACGCGGCGGATCGACGTCACAACGCCGGTTCCGGCGCTCCCGACCTCGGTTGCGCACCTCGACCGCCGCTCTCCGCCCGATGACCGCCCCTCGTCCGGTGGACACCCAGCGCAAGCTGAGGTTCCGTTCAGTCTTTGACCCCCGAGCGACGGGTGAGCGGCCCTCGATCCGCGCTCCTAACCTGCGGTGCGAGAACGAGGGGCCGCCTCGATCCGCCGAGGAAGACAGGGGTCCGCCGTGCGTCTACGAGCCGTTCGAACGAGTGTCCTGGCCGCGATCGCGTCCGTCGCGACCGCGGTCGCGCTGAGCGGAGCCTCCGTCCCGACCGCGGAGGCCGCCGAGACGAGCACCCCCGCCTCCGCCGTCGCGCTCGCCGCCCCCGCGCCCGCCGACGGCTGGACCACCGTGTTCGCCGACGACTTCGACGGCGCGGCCGGCTCCCCCGCGGGCCCCGAGTGGATTCACGAGCTCGGCACCTGGGGCACCGGCGCGATCGACCGCACCACCGCCTCCACCAGCAACGTCTTCCTCGACGGCGCCGGCAACCTCGGCATCCGAGCGCTCCGCGACGCGTCGGGCGCCTGGACCTCCGGCCGCATCATCACCGCGGACAAGTCGTTCTCGGCGCCCGCCGGCGGGCAGCTGCTGATGACCGCGTCGATCCGCCAGCCGAACCCCGTGCAGGCGACCGGCTACTGGCCCGCGTTCTGGGCGCTGGGCCTCGACGAGAACGGAGCGATCGACTGGCCGCGGACCGGCGAGATCGACATCCTCGAGGCGGTCAACGGCACCTCGCAGGTCATCCAGACCTTCCACTGCGACCTCGTCGACGCCGGCGAGTGCGATGAGCCGTACGGGCTGACGAGCGGGCTGCAGGACTGCGCCGGCTGCCTGACCGAGTTCCACACCTACTCCGCGCTCATCGATCGGCGCGTCGCCGGCCAGGAGTCGCTGCAGTTCCTCGTCGACGGCGAGGTCCGCCACACCGTCGAGCAGGCCGGCCTCAGCCCCGAGGCCTGGAGCGCCGCGATCGGCAACGACTACTTCCTGATCCTCAACCTCGCGATCGGCGGCGGCCTCCCGAACGGGGTCTGCGGCTGCGACAGTGCGAGCGCACCGAAGTCCTCGGGCGGCACCATGAGCGTCGACCACGTCGCCGTCTACCGCTCCGACGCCGCGCTGAGCGCCGGCGTCCCCGTGATCACCGGGACCGCGAAGGTCGGCTCGACGCTGACCGCGCAGCCCGGCGTGTGGACTCCCGCCCCGGTCGCCCTCTCGTACCAGTGGGAGGCGAACGGCGTGCCGATCAGCGGGGCGACAGGAGCGACGTACACGGCGACCAGCGCGACCGCGGGGGCGGTCCTCACCGTCGACGTGACCGGCTCGAAGGCCGGCTTCGCGCCCGAGACCCGCACCTCCGCTCCGACGGCGCCGGTCGCCACCGGCACATTGACCGCGGCGACGCCGACGATCTCGGGGAGCGCCAGGATCGGCTCGACGCTGACGGCCAAGCCGGGCACGTGGGGTCCGTCACCCGTGACGCTGAAGTACCAGTGGCGGGCGAACGGAGTCGCGATCAGCGGAGCGACCGCCGCCACCTACAAGGTGGGGACTCTGCTGCTGGGCTCGAAGATCACGGTGTCGGTCACCGGCACGAAGACCGGCTACACGAGCACCGTGCGCACCTCGGCGGCGACCGCGGCGGTCACGCGCTGAGGCTCAGACCTCCTCGACCTCGCGGTGACGGCGCGGCACGATGCGCATGATCGCGGTGCCCGTGGCGATGAGCGCGAAGGCCGCCAGGCCGAACCACAGCGAGTTGAACCCGGTCGACGCGAGGACGCCGGCGCCGGCTCCGGCACCCAGGGCGGGCGAGAGGTTGCTGTACATGATCTGGATCTTCCTTCCGATTCACCACGCGCGCTGACGGCGGGTCAGCGCATCGAAGTAGGCCTTGGTGTGCACGATCTGCAGGAACAGATCGAGGAACAGCTCGTACATCGACGCGGCGAGCAGCATGTGCTTCCACCCGCGGTCGCGCACCGTGACGATGCGCTCGACGACGAAGATGAGGGTGATGCCGAGCCAGAACGGCTGGATCGAGAGCTGACCGAGCGCGAGGGCGTAGATCACGGTCGCGAGGTACACGTAGGTGATCACGCAGCCGGCCATCGTGAGCAGCTGACGGCCCCAGTAGGGCCAGGTCACGCGGGTGAGGCCGTACTGCACGCAGTTCTCGACGGCGCCGCGCTTCCAGCGCAGACGCTGGTGCCAGAGCTCCTTCCACGTGGGCATGACCTCGGTGACGAGGGTGCAGCCGGCGGGGCTCAGCACGTCGTAGCCGAGGTGCTTGATGGCGAAGGTGAGCTCGTTGTCCTCGGTCAGGACGGTCGTGTCGTAGATGCCGCCGCGGCCGTCGCCCGAGGGGAGGCTGCCGTCCAGGCGCGCCCGGCTGATCTCGCGGAGCATCCCGCCCTTGAGCACGGCGGCCGTGCCGGTGACGACCAGGCACTTGCCGTTCAGGCGGCGCACGTCGCGGGCGTAGCGGGCGTACTCGTTGCGCTGCAGGTGGCCGACGACGCCGCCGCCCGGGGTGCCGCGGAACACGCCGCCGACGGCGCCGATCCGCTTGATGCCCACCTTGAGGCGCGCGATCGCGAGGAAGTCGGGGTCGAGGGCGGAGTCGGCGTCCTGCACGAGGACGAGGTCGTCGTCCTCGAGCTCCAGCAGCAGGACCTCGAGGAACTGGTTCAGCGCCCCGGCCTTCTTGTCGGTGTTGCCGACGGTCGCGAAGACCTCGGCGCCCTCCTCGAGCGCGATGCGCGCGGTGCCGTCGGTGCAGTTGTCGGTGACGACGACGATCCGGTCGGGCGGGGAGGTCTGGTTCTGCAGGCCGTGGATCGCCGCGGCGATGCCGGCCTCCTCGTTGTGCGCGGGGAGGACGGCGACCAGGCGGCCGACGACGGGCGAGGCGTGGCGTCCGCCGCGGGTCTGCGACCGGCGGACGGGCTCCTCCGGCGCGGCCTTCGCACCGCGGGCGGGAGCGTCGGCGAAGCGCACGGGGAGCGGCTTCGCGTTGCCGGCGGCGACCGGGGTGAACGGGGCCGCGGCGGTCAGCGGACGGGCGGCGGGGCGCTCGGTGAGCGTCGCGGCGCGCGTCGATGTCGTGTGCGGGAAGGGCGTCCGCACAGCGGGCATCGTGCCCGCGGAGTGCACAGTCAAGGCCAGGGTCCTCGAGTCGGAGGGCGCGATCGGGGGAGGTCGCGCGCTGAGGGGGGTCGCGTGGGGGCCGCGATCGGGGGGAGGCGTTCGGGAGCGCGTTCGGGCGCGCTCACGAAACGTTCGGACGGGGACGACCGGCGATTCGGGAGCGCGTTCGGGCGCGCTCGAGGATCGTTCGGACGGGGAGAGCGGGCGCACCTGACGCGCTCGGCCGGCGATTCGGGGCGCCGGTCGAGCTGAGGAGGAGTGACCTGCCTGCTCTCGGGTGAGCGCGGTGGCGGGTAGCGGATCCGTCAGCATCGGGTTGCTTGATGGTGAAGCTACATCCTCGATCCATGCGGAATCAAGGAAATTTTCACCCCCGGTTGCGGGGGTGCAGGGGGGTTGCCGCGAGAAAGGCCTTCTGGATCGATGTTCGCCTCCTTTCTGAGACACCGTGACGCGACGAATCAGGGAAAGGGGGAAGAACGTCCGTTCTCCCTCCGATATCGACGGTGTAACCGATATCGACGGTGCTGTTCGGAGATCGGTAGGGCCTTCTCCGATAGCCGGGATCCGGAGGCAGGAAACGGGTGTGGTCACGGCGGCGGAACGTGGTCGGAAGGGCGTGAGGATCGGCGTCGACGGCAGGCGCCTCTCGATAGAGCAGAGGCGGCGCGCTGACGATGACGCGGGGGCGAAAGGCGCCGTGACCGGGATTTCCGCCTGACCGGAGGCGCGATGGACGCCTGCTCGCACCGGCGCGGAGAGCGGGGACAGCGGGAGGGACGAGCGCCGCTCGGTCGGAACGGGACAGCGCTCGGGAGAGCAGTCGCATCGAAGGAAAGGTGCCGAGTCGTCTCCCGAAGACCCTTCTCCGACCGGAGTCGATCACTTGTCCGAGAAGTCGGCTCCTCCTCGCTTCCGCGCAGCGCCCACTCCTCCGAAGTCGTCGTACTCGAGCTCGAGTACGACGATTACTGCGGACTCGCGGGACTTATTCAGGGCGAATGTCGCGCGGCGTCGGATGGACGGCGTCCGGTGCACGCTGTTCGGCGTGTCGCAGGTTCGCTTCGGCGTGTCGCGGGTTCGGGACGACCCTGCGGCGGGGGCCCGGGCCGACCCCGAGTCGCGAGCCTGAGACACCCCCCGGACTCCCGCGGCGGCGGCCGGACGGGCCGCGGTCGGATCGGAGCCGGGCTCGCTGGAGCGGAAGGACGTCCCGCGGTCGGGAGGAACGCCGCCTCGGCTTTCACCACTGCCGCTCCGAGGTGGTCGGCTTCTGCGCCCCGTGCGACGGGCTCGTTTCGGCAGGTTTCCGCCGTGTGAATGTTCGCGCGCGGAGCCGCCGCGCTGCCTCCTCCGGCGGATAGGGTCCTGCACAGGCGCCCGTCACCCGTCGACGGGGAGCGCCCGACAGCCCGCCGCTTCGCCGAGGAGTCCCGCCGTGTCCGAGTCCACGCCCCTCCACCGCCTGAGCGGTGCCTGGCGGCTGGGCACCTGGCGGCTCTCGAACTCGCGCGCGCCCGCCGCGGCCTGACCGCGGCACCGCACGCGCTCCGCTCCGCGCGTCCCTCCGCTCGGATCGCGTGAAGTTCCCGACGCCTCGACCCGTGTCGCGAGCAGCCGGATCCGCGGCATGCGCTGCCGCGTGCGCGATCACGGGGGTGCCGCCGGCGTCCTCCCGGCGAGGCCGACTCGCCGGAGGACGTTCGCGCGTCGCAGGCACGTCCGAACCGACGGGGCTCCTCCCTCGGCGTCCCTGCCCGTCATCCGCTCGCCGTCATCGCGGCCGAGACGGTCTTCCTCCGCACCCCCTCCCCTCCTCCTCCCTCCCTCCCTCAGAAAGCGAGACCTCTCATGCCCGTCCACTTCTCCGACGACCCCTGGACCCGCGTCACCTCCGTCCGCGGCTACGCCGCCGACGAGCTCATCTCGACCCTGCAGAAGTCGATCCGCCGCGGAGACACGCGGCTGGCCCTGCTCGTCGGCCGCGAGATGTACGAGTCGAGCGCCGACCTCGAGGAGATGATGTGGGCGCGCCTGAACGTCATCTCGTGCGAGGACGTCGGCGACGGCAGCTACTCCGAGCCGGTCGTCGTCAACAGCCTCTACCTCATGCACGAGCGCCTCGACCGCTCCTTCGGCGACCGCTGGCTGTTCGCGACCCACGCGATCCGCTTCCTGTCCGAGCGGACGAAGGACCGCACCTCGGACGAGCTCGCCAACCTGACCCTGCACCTCATCAACGCCTCCGAGAAGCCGTTCGAGATCCCGGAGTACGCGCTCGACGTGCACACCCGGAGGGGCCAGCTCGCCGGCCGCTCGGTCGACGACTTCTGGGGCGACGGCGGAGGGTCCGAGCTCGTCAACGAGATCGCCGGCCGCGACGGCTCGCTCAAGGAGGAGATCCTCCGCCTCCGCGCCGCCGGAGAGTGGCGGGCGTGACCGTCGCGCCGGGGCGGCCGACGGGCGGCGGCTCTCTCCGCTCGCACCGCTGACCGCCCGGCGCCGCCGTCGGCGCTCCTCCAGAAGTTGCGGGAAGCGTGACCGATCAC
>NZ_LMNR01000001.1:263521-272015 GCF_001423045.1 Rathayibacter sp. Leaf296 | reverse complement strand
GCTCGCGCTTCCTCAGAAGTTGCGGGAAGCGCGAGCCGTTACGGCGACTTCTGGGGAAGCGGCGCCGGAGGGGCCGACCGGCGGACGTCGTGGCTTGAGGTCCCGCGACTCCTCGAGAGTTGTCGTACTCGCCGCCGAGTACGACGACTTCTGCGGAGTCGAGGTGGGGCGACCGCCGTCAGCAGACGCGACGCGTCAGACCGGCAGACGTGACGCGTCAGACCGGCACGCGCGACGCGTCAGGCCGCCGGGCGCGACGCGTCGAGCGCGTCGAACACCGCCGCGTTCAGCGCGAACGCGTGCCGCGCCTCCGCCACCATCGCGTCGAGCGCGGCCGGCGGCAGCGACAGCGCGTCGAGCTGCGCGCGGTAGGCGCGCTTGAAGTGCACCGCGTTCTCGATCGCGTCGAAGCGGAAGAACGCGAGCTGCTCGGCACTCGCGCCGTAGTGCCGCGCCATCATCGTGGCGATCGCCTGGCCGCCCGACAGGTCGCCGAGGTATCGGGTGTAGTGGTGCGCGAGGTGCAGCATCCCGTCGCCGGCGCCGAACGACGCGATGCGCGCCGCGTAGTGCACGGTCGCGTCCAGCGGCACGACGGTCGACGGATCGACGCCCAGCGCCACGAGACTCGCCCGCAGCGCCGGCACCCGGTGCACGGCCGTGTCGTGCAGCAGCGCCGGATCCGCGGCCGACGGCACCCGAGCCTCGAGCGCCTCGTAGACGGGGAGCAGCTGGCCGAGGTAGCGCGCGAACTCCGCGAGCGACAGGTCGCCCTGCATCAGCGCGGTGATGTAGCCGCGCGACTCCGCATGCCGGTGCTCGTCACCGGTCGCCTCGCGCAGGGCGCCGGCCACGCCGAGCGGAGGGGCCGCGGAGAGAGGCGCAGCGGTGACCGGAGAAGCGTCCCCAGGCGCAACGGACGGTCCGGCGGGCACGGCGATCGCAGGCAGGGAAGAAGCGGTGACAGCGGTCACGAACGGCTCGTCTCGTCGGGGTCCAGGTCCCGCGGCGAGCGGGTGAAGTTAGGTTAGCATTAGCTAACTTTTCGACCCAAGCCCCCGCACGGGGCACCCGTAGCGAAGGCGAGACCGTGCCCCTCCTCCCCCGCCGTTCCGCCGGTCACGTCGTCGCCGCCCTCGCCGCGATCGCCCTCCTGGCCGGCTGCTCCTCCGCGAGCACCGCCGCCGAGGGCGCCCCGTCGCCGCGCCTGGCCGACGTCACTCCACTCACCGAGCCGCGCACCGCCACCTGCCCCTCGACCGCGCGCATCGACGCCGCCTCCGTCGATCCGATCACCACCGGCACCCAGTCCCTGCCCGCGAGCGTCGTCGACGCCCAGGGCACCGCCGTCACCGTGACCGACACCTCGCGGATCCTCGCCCTCGACCTCTACGGCTCCACCTCCCGCCTCGTCTTCGAGCTGGGCCTGGGCGACTCCGTCGTCGGCCGCGACGTCTCGAGCGACTTCGCCGAGATCGCCGACCGCCCGCTGGTCACGCAGAACGGCCACGACCTCAACGCCGAGGCGATCCTCGACCTCGCGCCCACCGTGCTCCTCACCGACTCGAGCCTGGGCCCGTGGGACACGGTGCTGCAGATGCGCGACGCGGGGATCCCGGTGGTCGTCGTCGGCTCCGACCGCTCGATCGCCACGATCCCGACTCTGGTCGGCGAGGTCGCCGCGGCCCTGGGCGTCCCCGAGCGCGGGGCCGAGCTCACCGCGCGCCTCAGCGCCTCCGTCGACGAGACGATCGCCCGGATCGACGCCGTCGCGCCCGCCGACCCCGCCCAGCGCCTGCGCATCGTCTTCCTCTACGTGCGCGGCCAGTCCGGCGTCTACTACCTCTTCGGCGAGGGCTCCGGCGCCGACGACCTCGTGCGCTCGCTCGGCGGGATCGACGTGGCCGCCGAGATCGGCTGGGAGGGCATGCGCCCGCTCACCGACGAGGGCCTCGTGGCCGCCGCCCCCGACCTCGTGCTGATGATGACCGGCGGCCTCGAATCGGTCGACGGAGTCGACGGGCTGCTCGAGGCCGTGCCCGCGCTCGCGCAGACCCCCGCCGGGCAGAACCGCCGCATCGTCGACATGGCCGACACGCAGATCCTGAGCTTCGGACCCGACACCCCGCGCACGCTCGAGGCGCTCGCGGTCGCGATCTACGCGCCGGACAGCACCCGATGACGACGGCCGCCGCTCCCGCTCGACTCGGTCGACCGACGCTCGTCACCGCCGGGCTCACCGGCGCCCTCGTCGTGGTCGCCGTCGTCTCGGCCGGTCTCGGGCAGCTGTCGGTCCCTCCCGCGCAGATCCTCGGATCGATCGCGCAGCACCTCAACGACGTGCTCGGCGTGCGCCTGCTCCCTGTGCTCGAGCTGCCCGCGCACGTCAACGGCGACGCGACCCTGTGGGCGATCCGGTTCCCGCGGATCGCGATGGCCGCGGTCGTCGGCGCCGCGCTGGCGGTCGGCGGAGCGGTCATGCAGGGCGTCTTCCGCAATCCGCTGGCCGAGCCGGGCGTCGTGGGCGTCTCCTCCGGAGCGGCGCTGGCGGCGAGCGCCGTCATCGTCTTCGGGCTGAACGTCTTCGGGCCGCTCACCGCCCCCGTCTTCGCCTTCGTCGGCGGCCTCGCCGCGACGCTCCTCGTCTACCTGACCGCCCGCGCCGGCGGCCGCACCGAGGTCGTCACCCTCGTGCTCACGGGCATCGCGGTGAACGCGGTCGGAGGCGCGGGCATCGCGCTGATGACCTTCCTCGGCACCACGCAGCAGCGAGAGCAGATCGTGTTCTGGCAGCTCGGCTCGCTCAACGGCACCCGCTGGCAGGACGTCGCGATCGTGCTCCCGATCACCGTGGTCGGAGTGATCGCCGCCGCTCTCCTCTCGCGCCGCCTCGACCTGCTGGCCCTCGGCGAGCGCCAGGCGCAGCACCTCGGCGTGCCGATCGAGCGCACGCGCATCGCCGCGATCGTGGCCGTCGCCGCGCTCACCTCGGCCGCCGTCGCCCTCTGCGGCATCATCGCCTTCGTCGGACTCGTCGTGCCGCACCTGCTCCGCATGCTGCTGGGCCCCGCGCACCGCGCGCTGATCGGCACGAGCGCGATCGGAGGCGCGCTGCTGCTCGTCTGCGCCGACGCGGTCGCGCGCACGGCCGTCCCCTACGCCGACCTGCCGATCGGCATGCTGACCGCGATCGTCGGCGGTCCGTTCTTCTTCTGGCTGCTGCGCCGGGCGCGGGTGCGGTCGGGAGGGTGGGCGTGAGCGGGGGTGCGGGTGCGGGTGCGGGTGCGGGTGCGAGCCAGGGTGCGGCTCCGGCCCGCTCCGATCACGGCGAGCGGATGCGCGCCACCGGCGTCGGCCTCTCCTACGGCGCGCGCCCCGTGCTCGACGGCGTCGACCTGCGCCTGCACCGCGGCGAGTTCGTCGCGCTCGTCGGACCCAACGGCGCCGGCAAATCGACGCTCCTCTCGCTGCTCGCGGGCGAGTCCGCTCCGCAGACAGGCTCGCTGGATCTCGACGGCCGCCCACTCCGCTCCTACCGCGCCCCCGATCTGGCGCGTCTGCGCTCGGTGCTGACGCAGTCGAACGAGGTGTCGTTCCCCTTCACCGTGCTCGAGGTCGTCGAGATGGGCCGGGCGCCCCGGAGCGGCGACGGGACCGCGGTGGTCGAGCGCGCGCTCGAGGACGCCGAGGTCGCCGCGTTCCGCGACCGCCGCATGCCCGAGCTCTCGGGCGGCGAGCGGGCCCGCGTCGCCTACGCCCGCGTCCGCGCGCAGGAGTGCGACCTCGTGCTGCTCGACGAGCCCACCGCGAGCCTCGACATCCGGCATCAGGAGCGGCTGCTCGGCCAGGTCCGCGCGCACACCGAGTCGGGCGGCTCGGCCGTGGTGGTGCTCCACGATCTGGGGCTCGCCGCCGCGTACGCCGACCGCGTCGTCGTGCTCGAGGGCGGACGCGTCCGCGCCGACGGCCCGCCCGCGGTCGCGCTGACGACCGAGCTGCTCAGCGAGGTGTACCGGCATCCGATCCGGGTGGTCGTCGAGGACGACGGCGCGGTGTCGATCCGGCCGGAGCGGGCACTGCGGACCGGCGCCGACCCCGCCTCCCCCTCCCCCGCTCCCCCGATCGGAGACCCTCGATGACCCGCACCCCGCGCACCCTCCTCCTCGCCGCCGCCCTCGGCATCGCGGTGGCCGCGACTCCGCTCGTCGCCCCCGCCGCGTCGGCCGCCGGCTCGGTGTCGGTGTCCTTCGCAGACGGGGCGACCGCCGCCGACCCCGACTACGCCACGGCGATCACGGTCTCGGGCCGCGGCTTCCAGTCGATCCAGGGCGGCTTCGGCGGCGTCTACGTGCTGTTCGGCTGGGTGTCGGGCGCCGGCTGGGGACCGAGCAGCGGCGGCGAGGTCGGCACCGACTACCGCTACGTCCCCGACTCCGAGTCGAAGGACAACGCGGGCTTCGAGCGCTTCGTCGCGTTCCCGGGCAGCGAGACGGAGTCGGCCGCGAACGGCGTGCTCACGGCCGACGGCTCCTTCAGCGTCGACCTCACGATCCCGTCGGCACGCTTCGAGGCGCAGGACCGCTCGGGCGAGGTCACGACCGTCGACTGCCTCGAGGTGCAGTGCGGAGTGATCACGATCGGCGCGCACGGGGTGAAGAACGCGAACAACGAGACGTTCACGCCGGTGTCGTTCGCGGCGCCGGCGGCGGGCGCGACCCCCGGTCCCGCGGCGGGTGCGGCCCCTGTCGCGGGTGCTGCGGAGGCGTCACCCACCGAAGCGCCCGCAGCCGGCTCTGCGCGCGTCGGCTACACCGCCTCCTCCGCCGTCGCCGGCAATGCGCTGGCGTTCACGGGACAGGGCTTCGCCGTGTCCGAGCAGGTCGTCGCGACCCTCGACGACGGAGTCGTGGCCGTGGGCCCGCTCACGGCCGGCACCCGCGGCGAGGTGGCCGGGGTGCTGCCCCTGCCGGGCGACCTGCGCGGAGGCACGCACCTGCTGACGCTGACCGGCGCCGCATCCGGGGCGGTCGCCGAGAGCGAGCTGACCGTGGTGGGAGCATCGGCCGCGTCGGTGCCGAGCGCCGCGGCGGAGCCGGAGGTGCCGGTGTGGCTGTACGTGGCGCTCGGGATCGCGCTGCTGATCGCGGCGGGGCTCGTGCTGGCGAGTGTCGTGGTGGGGATCGTGCGGGGGGTTCGGAGGCGGCGGGCGCGGAAGCGGGCGGGTGCGGGTGGGTCGTCGGAGACAGCCGGTGGGGGCGCGGCGGTGTCGCCGGATACCCGGATCGCTGCGTCGAGCGCGACTCCCGTGGAGGCGACTCCGGAGCCGGACGCCAGCGCTGCTCCTCCCTCCCCCGACGCCCCCACCGAGGAGCTCTCCACCGCCCGCGATCTGCCGGCCCGCGAGACGGCGGACGCGCGATGAGGCGGCTCGGATCCCTCCTCCTCGCCGCCGCCCTGACACTCGGGCTCGCACCCGCCGCCGCGGCAGTCGAGGACGGCGTCGACATCGACGTGTCCGTGCCGACCGGCACCTCCGCCGGCTTCGGCGACATCGAGAACGCCGAGCTGCGCTGGGGACTCAACCGCGAGTCCTCGGGCGGCGCCTTCGCCGGCGGCTGCAACTTCCTCAGCGCCGGCGTCGCCGGGAACAGCGGAGGCGCGCGCGTCTGGTCCGAGTCCGACGGGCTGTACGCCGCCGAAGCCGGCGCCGTCTCGATCGAGAAGGCGACCGCGGCCGGCGGATGGACGCGCGCCTCCTTCGCGACCCGCTGCACGGATCCGTCGGGCGCGCCCGTCACCGCGTCGTCGCTCGCCTCGAGCACCCAGTCGCAGGTCGTCGTCGACGGCGGGCGCGGCTCCGTCTCGGCCGACGGCCTGACACTGCGCTGGAGCGGCGCGTTCACCGTCGCCTTCTACGGCGGCATGACCTACTGGAGCGCGAGCGACCCCGTGCTCTCGCTCGACGCCGCGGGGAACGGCCGGCTGACCGCGACCGCGAGCGGCTACGGCACCTCGATGGAGGACACCTCGCTCTGGCGCCCGCTGCCCGCGACCGAGATCGTGCTCGCGGAGGTGCGCGGCGCTCCGCTCGGCGACGGCGGCTTCAGCGTGGTGCCCGAGTACCTCGGCGTCGCTAGCCAGACCGGCGGCCAGGCCCCGCGGACCGCCGAGAACGCGGCGTACTGGGGCTCGTTCCCCACGAGCTTCCTGCAGTTCCAGGTGCAGACGGGGCAGGCCGGGTACTGGCTGACGACCGGCGGGACTCGCGACGCGGCCAAGCCGGCGACCGCGCTGCTCGTGAACTTCGACGCGTCGGCTCCGGCGGTGGTGGCGGCTCCGGAGTCCGGGGCGGGCGGAGGGGCGGGGCCGGTGAACGAGGTGGCGGAGCGGCCGGCGGGAGCGGGGCCTGCCGCGGGTGCGGGTGCCTCTGCGGCTCCGGCCGCGCAGGCTGCCGCGGGGCTCGTCGCCGAGACGAGCACCGTCGTCCGCGACGGCGGCGGACTCGTCCCCGAGGCGGTCGCGAGCTCCGGACTCCTGCCCCTCCTGATCGGCGCCCTGACCCTGGCGGTGCTGGTCGCCGTGCTCGCCGCGCTGCACCTCTCGGGACGCCGCGTGCTGCCCTGGCGCCGCCCCGCACCTCCGGAGTGACGGCCCGCCCGACTGCCCGCCCCCACCCTCCAAAAGTTGCGGTAACCGCGCGCCGCTACCGCAACTTCTGCGAAACCGGCGCGAGCCGCCGCCTCCCGGCCCCGCGCCTCCCGCCGCCCTCCTCCAGAAGTTGCGGGAAGCGCGAGCGGATACCGCAACTTCTGCGGAACCGACCCTGGCCGCCACCTCCGGCGCCCGCGGCTCCCGCCACCGTCCTCCAGAAGTTGCGGGAAGCGCGAGCGGATACCGCAACTTCTGCGGAACCTGCTCGGCCGCCCGGACCCCGCGCCTACGCCTACGCCCGACGCGACCAGCCTCCAGCACCGAGGCGGGCCCCGAACTCCGTAGCCACTTCTCCCGCCGCCCTCCTCCAGAAGTAGGGCGAAGCGCGAGCCGTTACCGCAACTTCTGCGGAACCGGCGCGAGCCGCCGCCTCCCGGCCCCGCGCCACCCGCCACCGTCCTCCAGAAGTTGCGGGAAGCGCGAGCGGATACCGCAACTTCTGCGGAACCGTGCCCACGCGTCCCTCATCGCGCTCGCGCGCCCCTCCGCGTTCCCCACTCAACGAAAGTCGTCGTACTCGACGCCGAGTACGACGACTCTCGAGGACTCGACGCCGCCCTGCCGAGCCCGCGTCACGCCCCTCCGCTCGCCCCGGCCCCGACTACGCGGAAATCGTCGTACTCGGCACCCGACTACGACGACTTGTGATGACTCGACCCCGCCCCCGGCCGCCGACGACCAGCGCCCGTCACGCAACCCGCTCGCCCCGCCGTCGCCGCCGCACCAGCAGCACCACCGCCACCACCCCGGTCGCCAGCACCAGCACCACCAGCAGCGTCCCCACCGGCACCGCGGCCAGCGCGAAGTCCGCCGTCACCGGGTCCAGAGTCGCCGCGCCGAAGCCCACGCTCGTCGGCCGCAGACTCACCGCACCCGACAGCCACAGCAGCGCGCCCACTCCGTCGAGCTCCTCGCGCACGTCGATCGTCGACCCGGGCAGCACCTCCGGCAGCTGCCTCTGCGCCGACACCCCCGCCACTCCGAGCGGCCCGGCGATCGACGTGTCGGCCAGCGCGGTCACCCGCGTGTTGCCGGTGTTGCCCACGGAGTAGTCGACGGTCACGAATCCTGTCGCGAACGGGTTCCAGACCCCCGAGAACGCAACCACCGGATCCGACAGCTCGAGCGAGGGCACGAGCTCGCCCGAGACGCGCAGCTGCAGCCGGGTGCCGAGACGCCGGTCGATCTGCACCTGCGAGTCGGGGTCCTCGACGCGGAGCGATGTGACGATGCCCGCCGGATGATCGCCGGGCCGCGCGTCCGCCGGCACGGTGACCGTGAACGGCACCGCCGCGTCCTGCCCCGGCACGAGGGTGACGGAGGAGGTCGCGAGCGCGATCCAGGTGCCCGCGTCCTCGGAGGCGGTGCCCGCGGTCAGCACGTCGATGCCGCCCTCGCGGGTGGTGAACGCGTCGGCCGGGTAGACGTCGAGGACGAGCTCGGTCGCTCCGTCGTTGCGCACCGAGATCGAGTCCTCGACCACGGCGCCGGGGTCGACGGAGTAGTCGAAGTTCGCGCGGGTGGTGCCGGAGGCGTCCGCGGTCGGGCCGACGCTCCAGGCGGGGCCGTCTGCGGCGGAGGCCGGGGCGAGCGGGAGCACGGCGGCCGCGGCGCTCAGGGAGGCGGCGGCGAGGAGGGCGGGGAAGCGGCGCATGGGTCGTCTCTGCAGTGTCGATGCCGGAACGGCAGGAGGAAGAGGAGTGGGCGGACTCGGAAGCCCGGTCCCGCGGCGCGCTCGTCGTCGAGGCGGGCGCGGGAACGGGGCGGACCCTCCTCCGTGTCG
>NZ_LMNR01000001.1:226186-263463 GCF_001423045.1 Rathayibacter sp. Leaf296 | reverse complement strand
CACCCCGCACCGGAGGATCAGCGCAGGTCACCCCGCGCCGTCAGCGCAGGGTCAGCCCAGCGCCGTGATGGTGAGCGTCGCCGAGTAGTCGCCCGCGGGCGTCGTCGTCGGGATCACGAGGCGCAGCGCCGCGTCGACGTCGGCGCTGGCCGCGGCGGTGCTGGAGGCGAGCGTCGCCGCCTCCGACAGGCCTGCGCCGCTCTCGAGGGTCGAGCCGACGGCCGCTCCCGCGACCACTCCGCTGCCGGCGTTGCCGACCGACGGGGTCCAGCCGAGGTAGCCGGCGTCGAAGCCGCCCGAGGCCGACGCGAAGTCGCTGACCGAACCCGAGATGCTCCAGCCGAACGGAGTTGTGCCGCCGGAGCGCGTGTCGGTCACCGCGATCGTGTTGAGCGCGCCGGTCGCGACGAACGTCGATCCGGCCTGGGTGGCCGTGCCGAGGCTGACCGCGTCGGTGCTCTCGAACGCCCAGCCGAAGCTGCCGGTGGCGGGCGGAGCCGTCACCTCGGGCACCTCGACCGTGATGTCCTGCTCACCGGGCTCCGGCTCGGCCGGGGTGGTGGGAGGAGTCGTGGGCGGGGTGGTCGGCGGCGTGGTCGGAGTCGTCGCGGGGGTGAGCGCGTACTCCACGGTCAGCGGGGCGGCGGGCTTCGCCGCGTCCCGCGATCCGCCCGAGCTGTACCAGTAGCTGCTCTGCCCGGTCAGGTTCTGGAAGTCGACGAAGCTCTGCGGGAACGAGCCCCAGGTCGCTCCGGTCGTCGTCTGCGGAGTGCCCTCGGTGGTGACCGCGACGCCCAGGTAGTCGGGAGTGACCGTGAAGCCGTCGTCGTCGGCCGAGGCGTTCGAGATGTCGGCGAGCACGATCGTCTGCGGTGCGACCGGCACCCACTTGGTCTGGTCGTTCATGTCGGTGCCGTAGCCGCTCGCCGTAGCGGTGAGCTGCCCGTTGCCCGAGCCGTCGATCTCGAGCACGGGGTCGCTGGCGCTCCAGTAGGTGAGTCCGCCGTAGAACGCGACCGTGAAGGAGCCGTCCCACTCGATCTCGGTCGACCCGTCGGCCGCGACGGTGCCGGTGCCGTTGTCGAAGACGACCGCGTTCTTGGTGAGCGAGGTCGCGGAGGAGGCCGTGACGGGCGTGCCCGCCGGCGTCTGGCACTTGGTCGCCCAGCTGGTGGGCACGAGCGCGCCCGACGCGTTCGGCTTCACGACCGAGACGTTCCCCTCGGACTGCTTGTAGAAGCCGTCGGCCTCGGTCCAGACGCGCGAGCTGCCGGTGTCGCCGGCCGTCCCCGCGCTGAGGAAGTTGCAGCCGCCGAAGAACGCGCCACCCCCGGCCTCATTGCTCAGTCCCCAGGTGAAGGAGGCGTCGGTGATGGTGCCGGGCGAAGCCGCGGCGGAGGCGCTGGGCGCGAACGCGAGCGCCCCGCCGGCCAGGGCGATCGTGGCGAGCAGCGCGGCGGACGCGCGGGCGGCTCGGGGTCGTAGTGGATCCACGGATGGAGGTCCTCTCTGAGGGCTGGGTTAGGGTCGCCTCACCTTACTTAGGGTGTGCTTAGTAAGGCAAACCTTGGTTCGGTTGGTGGCGGGCTGCTGCAGAAGTAAGGCTGGGAGTCACGACGCAGCATGAATCTGCGGATGTCGGGCTCTGAGCCTTAGTTGCGCGGGTCGCTCGCGAGACATCGTGAGAATCGGTGCGGTTCCCGAGCGCTCATTCAGACCCGGCCCCGCACCGCGGCGGCTGATAGGAAGAGCGCATGCCGCTCCCCCACGTCTTCGTCACCCGAGGCAGCCTGCTCAACTTCGCCTGCGACGCCTGGCTCCTGCCGACGGACCAGTACCTCTCGATCACCGACTTCTGGCGCTCTATCCCCGACCTGCAGAACCGCGTCGACGCCGTCCGCGATCCAGCCTTCGCGCGCGGCGATGCGGTCGCCCTGCCGCTGGTGCCGGTCGACGGAGAACCGACGCCGGTGCTCACCGCGGTGCCGCTCCTCCCCATCACCCGCACCGACGACGCGGAGGGATACGCGGAGGTCGCACGCCGGCTTCGGGCCTTCGTGGAGCACGGGGCGGCCATTGCGACGAGTCACCGCCGTACGAAGCGCCCACTGCCCCTGCTGGCCGTGCCGATGTTCGCCAGCGCGGGAGGCGGCTCCGGCCGGGTTCGCGACGCCCTGCTCGTGCAGCAACTGCGCGTGCTGCGCGAAGCAGCGGAGGAGTTCCACGTCGACATCGCGCTCGTCACCCGCCGCGACGAGGTGCACGCGTTCGCGCAGTCCCGTCGACGGGCGGACGCCGAGACCTCCTGGCCGGAGCTGTCGCCGTTGATGCTCGACGAGGTGCACGATCTCGCCCAGCGGGCTCGAGCCGGCCGCCTCGTCCCCTTCCTCGGAGCCGGAGCGAGCGTGAGTGCCGGTGGCCCGTCTTGGGGTGAGCTGCTGCGAAAGCTCGCCGCGCGCATCGAGCTCGACAGCGCCACCGCCGCGCGCCTGGCCGACAAGAACGTCCTCGACCAGGCCTCCTACCTCGCCACCCTCTTCGACGAAAAGGAGCCCGGTTCCTTCGCCCAGGCCGTCGCCGACGAGATCGGAGCCCTCCAGCGCTACGGACTCGCCCCCGCACTGCTCACCGCGATCGACTCCGAGCAGGCGATCACCCTCAACTACGACCGCCTCTTCGAGACCGCCGCCGCCGATGCCGGCACACCTCGCTCGGTCATCCCCGGCGTGCAGGAGGAGGGAAGCGAGCGGTGGCTGCTCAAGCTGCACGGGACCGTCGACGACCCGTCCTCCATCGTCCTCACCCGCGACGACTACCTCGGCTTCGACTCCTCGCGCCGAGCTCTGTCGGCGATCGTGCAGGCCACCCTGGCCACCCGCCATCTCCTCTTCGTCGGCTTCGGCCTCACCGACGACCACTTCCACGAGATCGTCCACGACGTCCGCCGAGCCTTCCCCTCGAGCGGATCGGGTGACCTCGCCACCGCACTGACCCTCTTCGAGGACCCGCTGGACGAGCGCCTCTGGCAGGGGAGGCTGCGCCTGGTGCCGATGCTTCGCGAGCCGTTCGACCCCGAGCGGATCGATGAGGCGGCCCGCCTGCTCGAGATCTTCCTCGACGCGCTCGGTGCGTTCGCGACGGATGCGCATTCGTATCTGCTGGCGGATGGGCACGAGAGCGCGCTGACTCCGGCGGAGCTGCGGCTGCGCGAACGGCTCGCCTCCCTGTTGCGCGAGGTGTCGGAGGAGGAGCGCGCGACGGGAGCGTGGGCGGAGGTCGCGGCGATGGGGCGGCGGTTGGGACGTGAGGCCCGGGGCTGAGCACGCTCGGGTCCTCCGCGCGGGTCACCCGATCGGACGCAGCATCACTCAGTCGGCCGTCGGCTCGTCGCGAAGGCCACTGCCGCGCCCTGAGCGATCGACGTCGCGAGATCCGCTGAGGTGGCCACTCCCGTTGCCCACGCGGCGCTCCGCCTCACGAGCACCGCGATCCGGTCGGCAGCATCGTTCAGCGGATGTCCGTTGTGCCCGCGTTCCCACTCCACAGTCACCTCGCGATTCGCCGATGCGCCAGAGATGGAGCTCAATCGGCGCTCGATCAAATCTGACCGCTCACGACGCTGAGGCGCGCTGTCGAGGACGAGGGCCACAGCATCGAGGGCCTGGCGGGAATCGATGAGGAGATGCACCCGTGAGAACTACGGCTGCGCGCGAATCGCCTCGTCGATGGCGATCAGCTCGGTATGGAAGCTGGACGAGCAGCGCGCTCGAGCCGCCCCGTGTCGACCATCATCGGACACCCACGCAACAGCACCGCCGCCGACCGCCCTGTGATAGGCGCCATCGGTGGCGATGGTCACGACGCGCCCGCTCGGCCGCCGATGCGTGACGGCCCATTCGCTCACGATCTCGGCGGACCGCTCCTCGTCGGCGATCCTCAGAGGTGCGGTCGAGACGAGCTGAGACGGCTTCGGAACGGTGCGCATGACTGGACCCTGTCGGGCACTACCGACACTCGGTCGTTGCGACTTCAGTCGTCCGTCGGCCGCGCCCCGCCCTCCCGACGGCTCTCGTATTCGGCGCGGATGTCGGCCAGCGTCCGCCCGTCGACGAGGCGCCAGAACCACCAACCGTTGACCGCGTGCCCGATCGCCTGCTTTCCCGCACCGGACGGGCTGTCGAACAGTCGTCCCTCGAGCAGCAGGTCTCCGTTCTCCTGCACGACCGCCTCGGTCACTCGATCGGTGCTCCGCGCACGGAGCACGGTCCCCGCAGGCAGCAGGCCGGCGACAGTGAGATCGCGCAGCCAGGCCTCCGAGCGGGGGCGGGCGGCCCGGTCGAGGATCACGCCGCGGTGCTCGCGTGGAACAGGCCAGGTCGCGAGGATCGCGTCGATCATCTCGGAGGTCCGTGCGGTGATCGTCCTTTCGTCCCAGCCGTTGGCCGAGATGTCCTGTACTCGCCGGTTCATCAAGAGCACGTCGTGGTCGCGGAGTCGCGATCGCTTTCCTGAGTCCCCGAGCCAGGGGCCGTTCGACACCGCGCTGTTGAGGCTCGTCGTGATGAGGGTGAGGTTCCCCAGGCGGTGCACGTGAGCATCACGAGCCACCTCGTCCGCGATCGTCTCGACCGGCCAATACGTCTTCCACGTCCGCGGCAGCAGGTGCTCGATCGGACGCCTCACGCGAGAGACGCGCGATCCGGTGCGCGAGTTCGACACTCCGGCGTAGCCGCGGTGAGCGTCCTCGACCGCTTCGAGCAGGATCCGGAGCCGCGAGCGCGTGTACCGGCGGTACGCTGCCTCGTCCGTCAACACCGCTCGGATCTCGTCATCCCCGGGCCAGTAGGTGCTCTCCGCATCCAGCCGGCTCAGGAAGCCCGTCACCCGACCGACGAGCTCCGCATCGCTGCTGTCGCGGTGGGCGCGGATCAATTCCGCGACGACTCGTCCATGATCTCCACTGGGGCGCCGCAGGATCATGCGCCTGATCAGCCAGCTCTCGAGCACTGCGACGACCTCGTCGACCGCCCGAGCGCTGAAAGACGAGCCCGGGGCCGTCAGCCAGAGGAGCACGGGGCGTAGGACCGCCGTGTCGAGCGCGTCGGTCCGGTAGATGTCGAGCTCGATCGTGCTGAGCAGCCGATCGGGGTCTGCGGCCCGCTCGATCCAGAGCTGGTACTGCCCGGCCTGTGCCGCGATCTGCTCGAGGAGCGTGCTCATCGGCAGCCCCGCCTCGTGCTCGATGTAGTGCTTGAACCTCGAGAAGGTGTGGCGGGGGCCGATCTCCTCCCCCAGCCTCGAGATAAGCCACTGGTTGAGGAATGCCGAGCTGCGCGTCAGCGAGAACCGCCCGACACTCACCTCCTTCTCCCAGAACGCCGACTCGAAGGGCCAGACCTCGCGATAGGCGCGGCCGGTGTCCACGCCTTCGGCCTCGAGACGTTGGAAGACCAGGTTCTTCACGAGGTCGGCCGCCGTCAGCGGAGTACCGCGGGCGTTGAGCGTCTCGAAGATCTCCTGCGAGTCCTCCTCAGCGCGAAGCTGGATGACGACGACCTGCAGCGCCTGCATCAGGGCGTTCGCGAGCGTCTCGGCACGGATCGGAGCGAGCGCCTCGTCCTGCTCGACGAGCCACGCCTCGATCCGGCCGGCGAAGAAGGCGTGGCATCGAGCGGGGAGGGAATCAGGAGCCTCCAGCGCGTCGTAGTCGACCGGGGCCTCGGCGAGCATCACCTCGCTGTAGGCGGCCGCATCCCGGTTGGTGTGCTGCAGCTTGAGCGGCGAGCCCTCGGGGACGTACGCCGCCGCGTTGTGCGTCAGAGATTCGAGCCGCGCGGCCAAGTAAGCAATGTTGCGCGCAGCGAAGACCGACGCCGCAGCGTCGAGGAGGAGCTGAAGCGTGGTCAGCCTCTGCTGCCCGTCGATGATCTGCCAGACCTGCAGCGCTCCGTAGGCCGTCTCCATCCGCTGTAGCACGATCGCCCCGAGGAAGTGCGCGGCCCGCGATCCACCGGCTGACAGGTGCACCTCGGTGATCCGGCGCAGATCGCTCCAGAGGGGCTCCCACTGCTCGGCCTCGTTCCACACGTACGGGCGCTGGAAGAGCGGGACCACCAGCTGCTGCGGGACGTTGAAGACATCGAGCGGTGTGCGGACGTACGTTTCCAAACCGATTCCCCTTTGAAGGCGTGACTGTTGCTGAGTATGGCGGAGGTTGCGCCAGCAGCTCCTCGGTCAGCCCTTCGGCAGCTTGGCGATGCCCTTCGCCAGGTGCGCGGTGAAGGCGGACGTCCGCCGGCGCCGACCGAAGGTCTGGAGCAGTCGGCTCTCGAGAGTCGGGCGGTCCAACTGCGGGTCCGTCCTCAGGAGGAACTCCGCCGCATTGGCGATCTCGCGCGGACTGATCTCAAGGAGCGGACGATCCGCCCCGCTCGAGTTCGGTCGGAACTCCGACCACGTCTCCGGGTCCAGTTCCGGGGGCCAGACGAAGCGCTCGCGATCGACGACCACCTCCGACGCCTTGATCTGCCTTCGGATCTTGTCGATCCTCGCCGTGTGGACCCGCTGCAGACCGAAGGAGCGGCCGACCAGCTGCGCGAGCCGCTCGATCTCGATCGGGCCCTCGAAAGCGGTGATCTCGGCGACGACCGCGCGCACCTTCTCCTTCGCCGCCTTCTTCGGCAGATCATCGAGAACGACGACGTCGCCGACGGACACCACGGTCCACGGCTCGAACTCGGTCCGGGAAGCACCGATGGTCGGAGTGGCGTCCGCGTCCTCCCGGACGAGGACCGACTGATCGGGGACGACGTCATCCTCCTTCTCCGCCGGCACCTCCTTCTCGGCCACGCCGGACGGAGCGGCCGTCGGGACGATGCCGTACTCCTGGACGACGGCCATCATGGCGGCGTCGCGCAACTCACGAGCGACCGGGAGGCCCTCGCCGTCGTCGAAGTGCTCGAGGAGGCGGACGACGAAGTCCTGAGTACGCCACGCGTCCAGCCCGGTGAAATCGTCGTTGTGCGCCCACCGGTTGCGGACGATCCTCAGCTCACTGCCGAGAGTCGACACGACCCGGGTGGACGGATCGTCGAACGGGTACCTCAAGCCACCGAGGCGCTCGGTCAGCATGCGGAGTTGCGCCTGCAGATCCGCCGAGTCGTAGGTGCGCTCGGGGTACCCCTTCGCACGGTCGAGTTCGCGCAGGACCGTGGGCCACTCGAGTGTTCCGAGGACGTGGGCGAGCTTGCGGGTGAGGATGTCGTTCAGCCGGAGAGCCAAGTGGTCCAACCCCAGCTGCACGGAGGAGCGGGCATGGAAATCGCCGTTCGCAGCGGTCATGGTGATGCCTTTCGAGTAGAGGAAGAGCCTGCGGAGACACGGAGCGCTGAGGACGTGCGAGTCGGTCAGGCCCGATCGACGCGGCGGGCGATCTCGGCGATGACGGCCTCCTCGGCCGCACTCGCAACGCCGTCCACGTCCGCCACACGCCGAGCCGCGTCGAGTACATCCGAGAGGTCGCCCTCCTCCGCGGCCATCCGCTCCCAGACGTCCTCCGGGTCGATATCGACGATGCGGTCGAGCCCCTCGTCGATCACCTCGTGCGCGCCCCGCACCAGCGTGACGAGGTGCCGCATCAGGAGGATCTCGTCGCCGGACATCTTCTTGTCGGCCTTGATGACGAGCCAGGCCGTCCAGAGGAGGAGATGCGGGCGACGGGTCCGTCGGCTGAGCCCTGTCGCGATTTCGATCACCCGTGCCTCGTTGCGGAAGACGGCCTGGGCATGACGGCCGGCCATCACGGTCGTCCACCGATTGAGGCCGATGGCGAGCGGCACGCCGACCGCCGGGATGGCCATCTTGATGACGTTGCGCTGTAGAAGGTGCTTCCCGACGACCGGGAGTCCCTTGGCTGCGGCGAGCGTGGAGCCGGAGTAGAACCGCTTGACGAACGGTCGGATCATCGCCGGGGCGGCCTTCAGCACTCCCTCCCTCACGACTTCGCCGCCCTTGATGGTGAAGGCCACCCGGATCAGCTTCCACAGGTCCTCCGGGTCGGTCGGATCGAGGCGGACCCCGTAGAGAACGGAGACGTCGTAGGCCAGGTGGAGCTGCAGCCGCGTGAGGTAAGCGACGTCGGCCAGAAAGGTGGCCGCCGCAGCGGGGACGGTCAACGGACTCGCTCCCCCGAGACTGCCGATGGTCGCGGCGACCGTCACGGTGTAGGCACTCGCCGATATTCCCCCCTCGATCGCCGCGTAGTTCGCCGCAGTCCTGATGAGCTGGTCGACGATCCCGTCCGCGGGTACGCCCCGGTACTTCCTCTGGAAGTACTCCGCGTCGACCTTCTCGGTGTAGGTCTTCAGCGACTGAGCGATCAGCTTCTCGAACCAGTTGCCGGACTTCACGTCGTCGGCGCTCAGGCTCGAGACGAAGGCGCGCAACTCGCCGGTCTCCTTCTCGACGTCGGCGCGCGCGGCCTGGTCCTCCTCGGACGGGTCATCGGCAGTCGGATTCTCGGGCACGCCGGCTCCTCTGGAAACGGTCGACAGATGTCCGTCAGACTGCCACGGACGGGAGCCGCCGCGTGCGTCTGCCGGCGTGGCACTCTCCCCCTTGTCGATCATCCGAGCACCAGCGCCCACGAGCCGTCCGCCGTCACGCTGATCACCGAAGGGCCCGCGCTGAGCGGGACAGTGCCCGAGTAGGCGCCGATTTCGTTCACGAGCAGCCCGAAGCCGAAGCCGCCGGTCTCCTCCTGCACCACGAAGTTCGCCGAGCCCTGGTGAGAGGCGGTCAGGCGAGCGGCGTCGCCTGAGTACAGGAACACGGCGTCTCCCGTGCCGCTCGGAACGAGTGCCGGACTCGCCGCGACGGGATCGAACCGCAGCGTCCAGGGGCCGTTCGCAGTGATCTGGGCGGAGGAGCCCGTGCCGAGGGCGTTGAAGCCGTAGACGGTCACTCCGGAGTAGGAGCCGATGGTGTTGACCAGCAGCTCGCCGGTCGAGGCGTTCTGCGCGTCGATGATCTGCACGGCGAAGTTGCCATCGCCCGAGAACTCGGCCGTCACCACTCCCGCGGTGGCTCCGACGGGCAGCGTCACGATGCTGTCACCCGTTCCGGACTCGGTGACGGAGGTGAAGGTGCCGAACTCGTCGGTCGCCCAGGCGGCGGTCTCCGCGGTCTCGTCGATCGCGGGATCGGGCTGCGAGGTCTCGACGGGTGCGGGCTCCGCGGAGGCTTCAGCCGCGGGTTCCGCGGCCGCCTCGGCGGGAGCAGGCTCCGCGGAGGCGACCGGCAGCTCCGGCGCGGGGGCCCTCGAGCCGGACACCGCGCCGACGACGACCGACAGCGCGAGGAGGCCCGCGGTCACGGCGATCGCCGGGACCTTCATGCGGGAGTAGCCCTCGAGCGGTCGGCCGCGACCGTCGCGGGTGGCGCCGGTCAGCAGGAGGATCAGGTCGACGAGCACCCAGATCCCGAGGCCGCCGAACGTGATCAGCTTGAGGATCGCGGTGCCGGGCTTGCCGAGGTAGAAGCGGTCGGCGCCGAGGCCTCCGAGCAGCAGGGCGAGCAGCCAGGCTGTGAGGAAGGACTTCTGAGACGTGGTGGACATGTCGTTCTCCGTTCGTGAAGGGGTGTCAGTCGCGGTGACGCTCGAGGACGAGGTCGAGTCCGCTGTCGGGGTGGTAGCCCCAGGAGGCGTCGAGGTCGTCCCACGACGCCTCCTGCCGGCCGTCGAGGGCTCGAGTGCTGTCGATGCGTGTGAGGACGCTGTCGGGCACGTCGACCTCGGCGAGGACGCAGGCGACGTCCGCGAGATCCGCCCCGGGGCTCTCCGCACCTTCCGTCTGCATCGAGAGGCTCGTGCCGTCGTCGCCGAGCGCGAAGTATCCGCCGGGAGAGACGTCGCAGGTCTCGAGGGCGGTCTCGATCACGGTCGGCCCGGCCGCGCCGAGGGCTGTGCCGACCGCGGGCAGGACCCAGAGTCCGAGAACGACTCCGATCAGGAGACCGCCGGCCGCGGTGAGCACCGGCAGGAGCGACGGCAGCGACCGCCGCCGCCCCGCTGTTGCAGGAGCGACGTGGTCGGACGCGGGAGCGACACGATCGGGCACGGGAGCGGGCTGTTCCGGCGCGGGCCCGGGCTGGTCATCGGCCACGGTCAGTACCTCGGCAGCGAGAGCAGGTTGTCGGACTCGACGCCGTTGGACGCCGTCGCGATGTAGCGGCGGCCGGCGGTGGACCGCCGGGTGACGACGGCTGCCTCGGCACCGGTGCGGTCGTTGTGGGAGCGGAAGACGGTGCCTCCGTCGATGCGGCCGACGATCGAGCTCACGGGCTCAGAGTGCAGGGGTCCGGTCGGCTGGACGGAGTGCTGGACGGCGACGATGTGCTCATTGCGCGTCCCGGGTGCGGTGACGGAGATACGGCGGATGTAGGGCATGGTGCCTCCTCGGCAGTGGAGCGGCGGCGGATGCTGCTGCGGTGGTGAGAAGACTGACGTCGATCTTGCAAGCCCGTGAGCAAAACATTGATAAGGGAGGTTATCGCTGAAATGTCACGGCAGCATGTCGGCCAAGCTAGGTTCGGATCATCAGCGCGAACTGCATCTGAAGGAGGCGCGATGACCGACACCCTGCTGTCCCTCTCCGACATCGCTGCACTCGCCGGAGTGCAGCGCCCGACAGTCTCGGTCTGGCGCTCCCGTGCTCAGGACAGCACTGAGCCGTTCCCCGCCCCGGTGTCGAGTGAGCTTGGATCCGAGTGCTTCTCGGCGAAGGACGTCTCGGAGTGGCTCGCCAGTACTGCCAAGGGCAATAATCCGGAGGCGCCCGCCGATGTCCTCTCCTTCGGGCGCGGTGCGGACCGCGACCCGAACGCCTTCGACGCCCTCCTGGCCTTGCGGGCACGGCTCGGCGAGGAGCTGAGCGCCGTCGATGACCTCCTCGCAGCAGCGCGAGGGGTCGACCCCGATGATGCCTTCCTCCTCTCCGAGATCGAGGCCCTGGGAACACGACTCGGGCCGGCCGCTCGGGAGGCCGATGCGGCCGTCGAGGCCGCCTGGACGCCGGCCATCGCCTTCGAGCGGGCACGTTCGGCAAGCCCCGAGCGCACCGCTCTCGCCCCGGAAGCTGCCGCTCTCATCGCTGATATCGCCCTCGTCCTCGCGGGAGGCGACGCCACCGGGACCGTGGTCGATCCGACCGGCGTCTGCTCGGCACTCGTCCTCTCCGTCGGTGTCCGAGCGGGCGACGGGGGCGAGGTCGACGCCGTCCTCGGCGCACCGTCCGACGCCGGCGCCGGGCGCCGAGCCCGCCGACGGCTCACCGCTCACGGTGTCCACTGGCGCGATCGTCGCCCTGACGAGGAGGTGAGCGGCAGCGCCGTCGAGACCCTCGTCGCGCAGTTCCCGCATGAGGGCGCGACGGCGACCGCGGTCGGCCCCGTGCTGGAAGCGGTCGATGAGATCCTCCTCGGCATGCCGACCACCCAGCGCGGAGTGATCATCGCCCCGGCGGCTGCGCTCTGCGATCGCCTGCCCCCTGCCGCCTCGAACCTGCGACGGTCCGCTCTGCGCGACGGACGGATCCGGGCGGTCGTCCGACTCCCCGAGGGCCTCCTCCCCGCCCACCCGCGACAGGCGCTCGCCCTCTGGGTCGTGGGCCCGGCCGACGGCAGGGTCGAGGAGGGACAGCAGTGGACGCTGCTCGCGGACGTCGGCGAGCAGCCGCTCGACGCGGCGGTCCGAGCACTCGTCGTCGGCGACGTCTACGCCGCGATGGGCCGACTGGCCGATCTCAGGGCGCACGCTTTCGCTCTCGGCCGCGTGGAGGCGTCCTCGGCAGTGGTCGCGCAGACCGGCTCCCTCCTGACGCAGCGGAGTCGCGGAAGAAGGGTAGGCCGTGTGCCGTTCGACGCCGCGGCTGCGCGCGCCGTTCGCATCGAGCAGCTGCTCGCGGTCGTCGGCGAGCAGATCGCCGACCTGGCCGCCGAGCCGGTGGCGGCCGACGTCGAAGTCGCATCGCTCGCTGCCGACTCGATCGGCGCCCTGTGTGCCTCTAAGACCCTCCGCTACCGCGCAGGCGCCCGCCTCGCCGATGCCGAGATCGGGACCACGGGCCATGTCGTGCTCGGCGTGCCGGAACTGCTCGGCGAGTTCGAGCGGGGCTCGCGCCGGGTCGGGATCCTGGAGTTCGAGCGGGCTCATGCGCGATCGGCGCGCACGCAGCCGGGTGATGTCGTCTTCTGCACCTCGCCACTCGCCGCGATGGTGGATCACGAGGGCGGCGCGGTCGTCGCCTCACCGGCCCGTATCCTCTCGATCGTCGACCCGGTCGCTGGACTCGTCCCCGACCTGCTCGCAGCCGACATCGCCGCCCGGCGTCCAGGCTCCCGCCGCTGGCGCGACTGGGAGGTGCGCCGTGTCGCTCCCGAGCGAGTCCGACCCTTGATGTCGGCGCTGTCGCGCATCATCGAGCTGCGGGCCGACACCGAGCGCCGGCTCCGCGCCCTCGACGAGCTCGAGACCCTGATCGCGGACGGTGCCGTCTACGGCAGCATCCGCCACCCTCATCTTCCCACCCGCACCGAGACCGCCCTCGACGACGTCGACGGCACCGCATCGAAAGGCCGCTGATGGCACCCCGCATCGCCAAGACCGCCGTCCCCCTCGTCCCTTCCACGATGAAGGAGCTGAAGGACACCCTCTGGAAGGCAGCCGACAAGCTCCGTGGCTCCATGGACGCCTCGCAGTACAAGGACGTGATCCTGGGGCTCGTGTTCCTCAAGTACGTGTCCGACGCCTTCGAGGAGCGCCGCGCGCAGATCCGCGCCGAGCTGACCGCCGACGGCCTCGACGACGACCAGATCGCCGAGCTGATCGACGATGTCGACGAGTACGTTGGCCGCGGGGTGTTCTGGGTTCCGGCACCCGCACGCTGGGGACACCTCGCCGAGAACGCCAAGGGCACCGAGGCGACTGCAGCCGAGCCCGCGCGCTCGATCGGCGAGCTGGTCGACGCCGCGATGGGCCTCCTGATGGAGCACAACAGCGGTCTCGCCGCGACGCTCCCCCAGATCTTCAACCGCGACAGCGTCGACCAGCGCCGTCTCGGCGAGCTCGTCGACATCTTCAACTCCGCGCGCTTCACCGGCGAGGGATCGACGCGCGCCCGCGACCTGCTCGGCGAGGTCTACGAGTACTTCCTCGAGAAGTTCGCCCGCGCCGAGGGCAAGCGGGGCGGCGAGTTCTACACGCCGTCGAGCGTGGTCCGGGTGCTCGTCGAGGTGCTCGAGCCTCACGAGGGCCGGATCTACGACCCGTGCTGCGGGTCGGGCGGCATGTTCGTGCAGACCGAGAAGTTCCTCGAGGCGCACGACCGCGAGGGCAGCGACCTCTCCGTCTACGGGCAGGAGCTGAACGAGCGGACTTGGCGCCTCGCGAAGATGAACCTCGCGATCCACGGGCTGAACGGCAACCTCGGCCCGCGCTGGGAGGACACCTTCCGCCGTGACCAGCACCCGCAGCTGCAGGCCGACTTCGTGCTCGCGAACCCGCCCTTCAACGTGAAGGACTGGGCGCGCAACGAGGAGGATCCGCGCTGGGCCTACGGAGTGCCGCCGGCGAACAACGCCAACTACGCCTGGATCCAGCACATCGTCTCGAAGCTCGCACCCGGCGGCAGCGCCGGCGTCGTGATGGCCAACGGTTCGATGTCGTCGAACTCCGGCGGCGAGGGTGCCATCCGCGCCCAGCTCGTCGAGGCCGACCTGGTGCAGTGCATGATCGCGCTGCCGACCCAGCTGTTCCGCAGCACCGGCATTCCCGTCTGCGTCTGGTTCCTGGCGAAGGACAAGTCGCCGGGGCGCGGGGGCGTTACCGATCGCCGCGGCGAGGTGCTCTTCATCGACGCGCGGAACATGGGCTACATGGTCGACCGGGCTGAGCGGGCGCTGAGCGACGACGACATCGCGACGATCGCGGGAACCGTGCATGCGTGGCGCGGGACCCGATCGGCGGGCGGGGCCGTCTACGAGGACAAGGCGGGCTTCTGCTACTCAGCGAAGAACGCCGAGATTGCGACGAACGACTACGCGCTCACACCGGGTCGCTACGTCGGAGCGGCTGAGCTGGCCGATGACGGAGAGCCACTCGAGGAGAAGATCGCGCGCCTGCGTGGCGAGCTCCTCGCGGCCATGGACGAGTCCGACCGCCTCGCCGCGGTCGTGCGCGAGCAGCTGGAGCGTGTGCTGTGAGTGGGGCAACTGTAATGCTTTCAGAGATCGCGGAGCCGAAAGGGCTGGTTGGAGGCCCATTCGGTTCTGACCTTACTTCGAGCGACTATGAGGCCGACGGGGTCCCGGTTATTCGCGGTAGCAATATGGGGTCACGCATGATTGAGGGTGAGTTCGCATTCGTATCCCAGCAAAAGTTCGAAAAGAGTCTTTGCAAGAATTCGGCAGTCGCAGGCGACCTAATTTTCACGCAACGCGGGACTCTTGGTCAGGTTTCTCAGGTGCCACCATCAAAGTACCCCATATACGTTGTCTCTCAGAGTCAGATGCGACTTCGCGTAAATCCGCAGCAATTTGACCCAACCTTCGTCTACTATGCATGTCGAAACACTCCTTTCACCAGGCAGATCCAAGACAACGCGATATCCACCGGGGTTCCGCACATCAATCTTGGCATCCTTTCCCGCCTTTCTGTACCGCGGCGCTCACTCTATGAGCAGCGAGCGATCGTGAAGGTACTGGGGGCGCTCGACGATAAGATCGCCGCGGATTTCGGGACGGCGTCAAAGCTTCGCAAACTGTCGAACCTCGAGTGGACCAATGCCCTCGCTCGGGCCGGTTCACATCTCAAGCGGCCGACAGTGGGCGAACTAATGGCGGAAGGTGCGCTTGCCTTCAGCGATGGCTACCGCACGCGGGCCGATCAGCTTGGCTCATCTGGATTCCGTATCGTGCGAGTAGCCGACATCGAGCAAGGCTTCATTTCCGTCGACAACCCCGACTTCGTCCGCTCCGAATACCTGGCGCAGATTGGTCAAAAACTGGGCTACCCGGGGGACGTATTGGTAACGACAAAGGGGACTATCGGTCGGGTCGCGGTCGTGCTGGACGTCGCCGAACCAATCGTTTATAGCCCGCAGATCTGCTTCTTTCGACCCCGCGCCGATTCGTGGCTGACATCCGCATATCTGGCAACTTGGTTGCGGAGCGAGGATTTTTCTCGACAGGCGGCATTCAGGATGCATAAAACCGACATGGCACCCTATATCAACCTTGCCGACATTCGTTCACTCGAGGTACCGAGCATCGAAGACCCTGAGAGAGACGTCCTGCTTCGCAGGCTGGACCTCAACGAAAAGTTGTCGCAAACAACCCAACGCGAATCAGTCCATCTCGCCGCCCTCCGCGACACCCTCCTCCCCGCCCTAATGTCCGGCAAGCTCCGCGTCAAGGACGCCGAGCGCGTCGTCGAGGACGTACTCTGATGGCCGGCTTCTCCGAGGCCCAGTGGGAGGAGCTCGCCCTCGACCGTCTCGGCGAGGAGCACCTGATGTGGCGCCCGCTCCGCGGCGAGCAGATCGCCCCGGGGACGGGCGAGCGCGACTCCTGGGCCGAGCTGGTCATCCGCCCGCGCCTGCTTACGGCGCTGCAGAAGCTGAACCCCACGATCCCGCCGGCCTACCTCGCCCAAGCGGCGGCTGAGATCGCGACACCCTCCTCCCAGGACGCGATCACCGAGAACCACCGGATCCATCGGTTCTTCGTCGAGGGCTACCGCCTGACGTATCTCGAGGCCGACGGCACCGAGCGCAATGTCACCGTGCGGCTCCTCGCCGCGGAGGCCGACGACAACGACTGGCTGGCGGTCAACCAGGTCACGATCCAGCAGGGCGACTTCAAGCGCCGGTTCGATCTCGTCCTTTACCTCAACGGAATGCCGGTCAGCATCCTCGAGCTCAAGCGCGCCGGCAGCGATGCGACGAAGGTCGCCGCCGCGCACGCTCAGCTGCGGACCTACCTGCGCGAGTTCCCGCTCGCGTTCCGGTTCTGCGTCTTCACCGTCGCCTCCGACGGGCTCGAGGCGCAGTACGGAACTCCCTTCACTCCGCTCAACCACTTCGCGCCCTGGAACGTCGACGAGGAGGGCACGCCGGTCGGCCGCGACGAGCGCGAGGACGACGGCAACGTCGTCACTCCGCTCGAGCGCGCCCTCGACGGCCTCTACAACCAGACGCGGTTCCTGCAGATCCTGCGGCACTACACCGCCTTCGACCAGGGCGCAGAAGGCCTCGAGAAGCGCATCGCCAAGCCGCACCAGTACTTCGCCGTGGCCAAGGCCGTCGGCCGCACGATCACCGCGGTCGACAGCAACGGCAAGGCCGGTGTCGTCTGGCACACTCAGGGGTCGGGCAAGTCGATGGAGATGGAGCTCTACACCAACCTCGTCGCCCGGCACCCGCACCTCAAGAACCCCACGGTCGTCGTCATCACCGACCGCACCGAGCTCGACGGGCAGCTCTTCTCGGGATTCGAGCGCAGCCTCCTCCTGCCCGAGAAGCCGAAGCAGGTGACCAGCCGAGCGGAGCTGCGCGAGCAGATCGGCAACCGGCTCACCGGCGGCATCTACTTCACGACGCTGCAGAAGTTCGGGCTGAACAAGGAGGAGCGCGACGCCAAGGCCTCGCACCCCCTGCTGTCCGACCGGCGCAACGTGATCGTGATCGTCGACGAAGCTCACCGCAGCCACTACGACGACCTCGACGGCTACGCCTGGCACCTGCGCAACGCGCTGCCGAACGCGACCCTGATCGCTTTCACCGGGACCCCGGTCAGCTTCGACGATCGCGACACCCGCGAGGTCTTCGGCGACTACATCGACATCTACGACCTCAGCCGCGCGGTCGAGGACGGCGCCACGGTGCCCGTCTCGTTCGAGCCGCGCCTGATCAAGGTCGAGCTCGCCGAGGGAGTGAGCCAGGAGCAGATCGATGCGGCCGCCGACGAGGCCACCGTCGGTCTCGACGAGACGGAGCGGACGCGCATCGAGCAGAGCGTCGCCGTCATCAACGCCCTCTACGGCGCCCCCGAGCGCATCGACGCCCTCGCCGCCGACGTCGTGCGGCACTGGGAGGAGCGCAGCGAGCGGATGAAGGCCGCCATCGCCTCCCCCGGCAAGGCGATGATCGTTGGGGCGACGCGCGACATCTGCGCCCGCCTCTACGCGGCGATCGTCGCTCTGAAGCCCGAGTGGCATTCCGACGACCTCGCCACCGGTCGCATCAAGGTGGTCTACTCGGGCACCCCGTCCGATGTCTCGCCCGTCGTCGAGCACGTGCGCCGCGACTCGCAGAACGCCGTCGTCAAGAAGCGGATGAAGGACGTCGATGACGAGCTCGAGCTCGTCATCGTTAAGGACATGATGCTCACCGGCTTCGATTCGCCGCCTTTGCACACGCTCTACCTCGACCGCCCGCTCAAGGGCGCGCTGCTCATGCAGACGCTGGCCCGCGTCAACCGCACCTTCCGCGGCAAGCAGGACGGCCTGCTCGTCGCCTACGCCCCGCTGGTCGACAACCTGACCGCCGCCCTCGCCGAGTACACCGCGGCGGATCAGGCCGAGAAGCCCGTCGGCCGCAACGTCGACGAGGCGGTCGGGATCGCGCTCGAGATGATCGCCGAGCTGCGCGAGCTGCTCACCGGCCACGACTGGAAGACCGAGGCGTCGTCGACGCACCCGAAGGCCTACCTCAACGCAGCCTCGGGCGCGGTGAACTTCCTCCGCTCGCGGTCGAAGTCGACCGCCGAGGGCCAGGAGGACCCGGCCGCTCGGTTCCGCGCGCTCGCGAGCAAGCTGTCGCGGGCATGGGCGCTCGCCTCGGGGGCGCAGAACCTCGCCGAGCTGCGGCCCGAGATCTCGTTCTACGAGGACGTCCGCATCTGGATGGCGAAGTTCGACGCCGAGGACCGCCACGCGAAGGGCGAGCCGATCCCCGCCGAGATCGAGCGCCTGCTCGGTCAGCTGCTGGCCCAGGCGACCGCGACCGGCGAGGTGCTCGACATCTACGACGCCGCCGGGATGCCCAAGCCGTCCCTCGACCAGCTCACCCCCGAGTTCGTCGAGAAGACGCAGAAAGCGCGCAACCCGCACCTGGCGATCGAAGCACTGCGCAAGCTCCTGGTCGACGAGTCGAACGCGGCGACCCGCAACAACGTCGTGCGCAGCCAGGCGTTCTCGGCCCGCATCGCGGAGCTGATGACGAAGTACACGAACCAGCAGCTGACCTCGGCCGAAGTCATCGCGGCCATGGTCGAACTGGCACGCGAGATCTCGGACGAGGCCGACCGCGGCAAGCGGTTCGATCCTCCGCTGAGCAGCGACGAGGTCGCCTTCTACGACGCGGTCGCGCAGAACAAGTCGGCGCTGACGCTGCAGGGAGAGGACACGCTCGCGCAGATCGCGCGCGAGCTGGTGCAGACGATGCGCCGCGACGTGCGCACCGACTGGACGGTCCGCGACGACGTCCGCGCGAAGCTCCGCTCGTCGATCAAGCGGCTCCTCGTGCGCTACCGCTACCCGCCGGACCAGCAGGCCGGCGCGATCAAGCTCGTGATGGAGCAGATGGAGTCGATGGCGCCGCGGTACGCGACGGAGCGGGAGGCGGGGCTGTGAGCGAGCAGGTCGGTGCCACGAACCGCGCCGCGAACCCGGCGACGCCGTCGCTGTCATGCTCGCTGAGATCGACTGAACCGACCACGCCCTGAGCAGATCCCACTGACCACCGCACACCACAACCACTCCGCTCCGAGCGGGCAGCCCGCCGGCTGACGACGACACACCGAAGGGGAACGACCATGACCGAGGACCAGACGACCGAGACCGCCGGTGACGCGATCGCCGTCGATGAGGCGATCGCCGTCGAGCCGATCACGCTGCAGACCGACCTCGCCGCGGAGGAGGCCGTCCACGACATCGCGAAGGCGGTCAGCGCCCGCCACACGATCGCTCGCAAGTACGTGATGAAGTTGCGGCGCAGGCGTCCTGATGCGTCGCCGGCCGAGCTGGTGCGGATGCTCGAGCGCCACTACGGCACCTCCATCACCGCCGCGGGCGCTCTGATCTCGGCGGGCACCATCGCGGCCGACGTGGGCATCGCCATGATCCCCGGGGTGGGAGCCGCTGCCGTCGGCGTGAAGAGCGTGGGGGCGCAGGCCGCGAAGAAGGCGACCAAGGAGGCGACGAAGGCCGCCGTGAAGACGGCCGCGAAGAACGTCGCCCTCGGCGCCGCGAAGTCGGGTGCGCAGCGGGCTGCGAGCCTCCTCCCCGCCGGTGACGAGCAGCTGCAATTCGAGATCACGGCGATCTTCGCGCTGGCGATCGCCGACATCCACGGGATGGACCTCGACAAGGATCAGGCGCAGGCGCTGGTCTACGGACTGACGAACGATCGGGTGGGCGGCGCTCAGATCGCGGCCATGGCGTCCGACGTCGCCGCCGTGTCCACCGGCGACGCGGTCACCGGCCCATCGACGACCGTCGAGCGCTCCGCCTGGGCGAGTACTCTCGCGAAGTCCCTCCCCGCCGGTGGCGCCCAGGACCTCGTCCAGACCATCCAGACCGGCCAGCTCGCCGGCGTCCGCGACACACTGAGCGGCAAGCAGCAGGCGGCGGTCGACTACGGAGTCGGTGCGCTGTCGGGAGGGATCGTCCGCTTCGTCTTCGGCCGCGAGGTCATCAGCGCCTCCCGCGCAGCCTTCCCGGAGGCGCCCGAGGAGTTCCCTGCGCACCTCGCCCTCTCGATCGTGATCGACGGGGAGGACGATGACTCGGAGCCGAACCGCGCCCTCGCCGCCCTCGAGGACGCGGCAAAGTCGACCGGGACCTGGGTCGCCGGCACGGCCGGCGCCGTAGGCGAAGGGGTCGCCAGTGCGGCCGGCGCGGTGTCGCGGCCGTTCCGCAGCGTCGACCTCGACGGCGACGGCATCCCGGATGAGGCTCAGGCGCTCACTGCGGTGAAGGGGGCGGCGTCGGCCGTCGCCGGCGCTGCCGACGCGGTCGGCGGCAAGGTCGCCGGCTTGTTCAAGCGCAAGCGCGACTGAACTCGTCACAGGGCCACCGCTCGACCTGCGCCCCTCGACTCAACTGGCTTGAACTGTGTGAGATCGAGGGACCGTGAGCGAGCTTCCTCTCAGCCCAGATCACTGTCCCCCCACCACGCCCTCGTCGACGTCGTGCGAATCATGCACGACAGCTCTGGTCGATGAGTCGGTCCGCCTGACTACAAGCAGAAAGTTGAATCTGGTGACGCACGAGTCGACGAACTCTCCGAAGATCGCCTTCATTCCTAGCGCAACAGTTCGACCGGTCACCTTCGTGAAGCTCAACGATCCGCTCTCCCGAGCGACGACGCTGATGAAACTGCATGACTTCTCTCAGCTCCCCGTCGTCAACGGAGGCGGCACGAGACCCGTCGGGGCGATCAGCTGGGAGTCCATCGGCCAGGCTCTGTCGGACGACCCTCGCGCGACATTGCAGGACTGCGTCGCCAGGGACGCACCGGTGATGGGCCTCGACGATGAACTGCTGACGGCCATCGAGAAGATCAACAAGACTGGTTTCGTCATCGTGACAGGGCCAAGTGGTGAGATCTCCGGGATTGTGACCAGCGCCGACCTCGGCCAGGCCCTAGCCGACATCGCACGCCCCTTCGTGCTCGTGGAACGATGCGAAGGCGAGTTGCGCAGGATCGTGGTGGAGTTACTCGACAGTGGCCCGATCTCGCGCAGCGAAATAAACGCACTGATCTCACGTCCAAAAATGACAGATTCTTCCAGCCCGAGCGACTTGACTTTCGGGGACCTCGTGGCCGTAGTGACTGCACAGAGCGTCTGGTCCGTTCTTGACACACACTACGATCGTTGTCGAGGTCAAGCAAGCGCTGGACAGCGCTTCCAAACTCCGTAACACTCTCATGCACTTCCGCAGGCGCGATGAAGATTTCGTCTCAGTATCGCGCCTGCTCCCACAGATCGCGTCAATACTCACCGCCATTCACCCCATCGCGAACGCTAATCCCCGGGGCACACGGCCCACAGAGATTCGTCAACCGTAGAAACTAGTCGATCATTATGCGTCGATTAGTAGAGTTCGGAAACTTCACCGCAGGTTGCCGCCGACCCCGAGACAGTTCGGAGAGCGGGAAGTGGTCGGCCCAGCGGAACTTCTCGATGTCTGCGCGGCCAGCTACGGTGATCAGGAAGTCAGGGGGACGATCATGGTGATCGGATATCGCGCCGTCCTGCGGCTCGACGAGTCTGCAGACGCGATCGAGGTCGCTGAACGAGCCCTCCGCGAGTGGCTCCAGTCGAAGCTTCGGAGCGGTCGCAGACGTGGCAACCTGACAACCGCGGAGTGGGACGGCGAAGGTGAGTTCGATCTCGGCGGCGGCGGTCGTCTTCTCGCCAGCCATCGAGACGATCCGATGAACAGCCGATGGCTCCGCCGGTACAGCTTCTCGGAGTCGAGTTCGGGAAGGGTCTTCGACGTCTCGGTGCTCGCGATTTCCGCGCCGACGTCCGACGGATTCACCCAGTCGCTGGTTGTCGAAGCGGGAGTCACCGACAGAAGCTCCTCCGATCCGGTCGAAGCCGTCGCACCCCCGAACATCGTCAAAGCTCTCCTTCGCAATTCGGTGGTCGTCGAGGGCCGGACTGTCCTCAGCGCCGATCCTGTGTTGATCGAGGACGATCGCGGCATCGACGAGGCCCTGGCCGCCATCACGGATCCGACGCGCCGGTGCTCGGTCATCATTGCGACCTCGGTCGAATCCGCCACGGACGATCGGTTCGCCCGGATCGTCGCGGACCTCACTCGGAAGAGCGTTGGCGTGGCGACCACCTACGTCATCAGCGCGGCCATGGCCGACTTGTTCGAGCGGCGCCTGCCCGATAGCCACGAAGTTCCTCGAGGGAGAGTCCGTACGTTCCTCCCCGGAGTGGACCTTTCGTCGAGGCAGGACGCCCTCCGCCACCGCGTGCTCGGGCCTGCGACTTTCGCGCGTGCAATCAGCGACAACGGTCACGTCGCCGAGCACCTGCAGATCACCCACGCGGCAGCCATGAAGCGGCAGTTCCTCTCACTGGGCCTTCCCGTCGACGTCCGTCAGGCACTCGACGAACTGAGCCAAGCCGAGAGCAGAGTGCACCGGCGAGCGCTGGTCGATGCGCGCGTTGCTCCGGCCGTCGCCGAATCATCGGCCGGCCCAGCAGCTGCTCCGATCGCCGCTCGAGCCTCGGTCGAGGCGGGAACGTCGTTCGAATCTCTGTTGACCTTCGCGACCGAACCGTCAAAGTCTGATGAAGTCTCTGGTTTCGGCACCGTCATTGCGAGAGCGAGTCGTCTTGTCAGCAAGTGGATTCGAGCCGAGCAGGCAGACGAGAATGCGCTCGATCGGCTCGACTCGTTCATCGAGACACGCGCGTCGGAGGTCGAGGTCGCCGAGGAGGAGCTCGGCAGGCAGGGGCGGGAGCAGGCTCTGCTCGCTGCGCAGAACGCCGAGCTGAACGAGCGGATCGATGCCGTTTTCCTCGACCTCGCCGTCGAGAGCGAGGCACTAAGACGAGCGGAGCGCGAAGCCCGTTACTTCAAGCAACAGCTCGCGGGTCTGCAGGCGTTCGACAAGCTCATCGTTCCATTAGATGCCGCGTGGGAGCCCCCGGGCTCGATGTCGGAAGTTGTCGCATGCCTGAGCGACTCGGGTGACCCCGGCCGTGGCTTCATCGCGAACCGCGTCGAGTTCTGCGGAAGTCGAGCAGACGCAGAGAATGTGGACAAGCGGGATAGCCTAGGTCAGTACTCCGCGAAAGTCTGGGAATTCGTGCATGTCCTTCATGACTATGCGGAAGCCAAGGCTGCAGGCTGGGCACGCGGCACGGTCCACATCTACTTGACGTCCGACCTCGCTCCGCAGGGCTTCAAGTGCACCCCCATCCGTCACGCGGCAACGGAAAGCGACTCGGTCCTCAGCAATCAAGCGTGGGCGCGCGAGCGGATGCTGCCCGTCCCGGGTTCAGTGGATCCATCCGGATTGGTGATGATGTCCGCCCACTTCAAGGTGTCCACCAACGACTCATTCGCTCCGCGGATGCACTACTTCGATGACACTGACCGCTCGGGGAAGATCTACATCGGCTACATCGGTCGTCATCTGACGAACACCCATTCGTGACAGACGCTCACAGACGCCTCGTCACTAGGCAGTTCCTCGGCCACCGGGTCGTCGGTGTCGGCACCCGTCAATAGGATCGAGCAACGCCGTGGCGCTCCGCGCGACGGATCGGAGGGGGACCCCGTCGGATGAACGATCTCGAGTACCGCCAGCTCATCGACCGTGCACTGGGGATGGTCGTCGACGGCCTGCTCCCGACAGTGAACAGCGTGCTCGCGCCCCACATCGGCGAGGGGGAGAACTGGACGGTCGTCCTGCAGCGGCACGACCAGGCGCATGCCGGCTCCCGACACAGTGGTCAGCGGTACGGGGAGCGCGACTTCTCCCTGCTGGTCCGGGTGCTCACGCACTCGATCGATCCGCTCGGGCGACCGTTCGAACGGGCCATCTCCCCCCTGGCCGGCGGCTGCCTGCGCCATCTGCGGCAGGTGCGCAACGATTGGGCTCACAACGAGCAGTTCGACCGAGCGAAGACCAACCGCGCCATCCTGGCTGCGCAGACCCTCTTGCAGGAAGTCGCGATGGACCACATGGCCGAGGAGTTGGGCGAGGTGCGCCTCCGGATCCTGGCGGAAGCCGACAGCGCCACCGTCGAGCGGTCAACTGCCGCGCAGGACGAGGTGCCGGCAGCGAACGAACCCGCGCCGGGCGGCGTGGGCGAGAACGGCCGGTCGGTCGTCGAGATCGGAGCGACCACCACCGGAGCCCTCGCAGCGACCACGACCCCCGACTCCGAACCCGCCTCCCCCGAGGACACGCCGGACAGCGCCGACCCGATTCGGGTCGACGCACCAGCCCTCACGATCGAGATCGACGCTCATGACGAGCTCTCCTACGCGATGGCGAACGCACGCATCCAACCGGTCACCCGGATCCTCGTCCGCAACTCCGGCGAGGAGCTCCGCGGCGCGTCGCTCGACCTCGAGGTCGTCGATGCCAACGGCTCACTCGGAGGGCCGCGGACGATCCGCCTCGACCTCGCGGCCGGCCAGGACAAGCCGCTCGAGAACGTGTCGTTGACCCTCGATCCCGGCCGCATGCTCGCCGTCGAGCAGCGTCGACCGGGGAGCATCCGCGCGACACTGCGCACCGCCGACGGCGATCGTCTCGCCGAGGCCTCCATCGACGTGACCGTCCTCGCGGCGAGCGAGTGGAAGGCACGGCCGCTCCAGCTCGGGCTCGAGCTGCTCTCGTCCTTCGTGCAGCCGAACGCCGCGGTGGTCGGCGCGGTTCTGCGCGACGCAGCGGAGCGACTGGGCGCGGCGACGGGTCGCTCCGACCTCGACGGATACCAGAGCCAGAGCGAGGAGCGCGTCGACAGCATCGTCGAGGCGGTGTGGGACTCGATCCGCTCGCGCGGCATCGCCTACACCGAGCCGCCTGCCAGCTGGGGAGAGGACGGCCAGAAGGTCCGCACCCCGGCCGACGTGCTCGACGGGCGCCTCGGCACCTGCCTCGATCTGACCCTGACTCTCGCAGCGGCGCTGGAGCAGGCGGGGATCAACAGCACACTATGGCTCCTCCCCGGGCACATCTTCCTCGGATACTGGCGGGTCGAATCGACCCTCGGTACAGCGGGTTCGCTCGACGCCAGCACCGCCGTGAACTACGCCGACATGGATCGGATCCGCGTCGTCGAGACGACCATGCTCACCGGCGACTCCCGAACGATCGCGCAGGCGCAGCAGACCGCCCGCTCGTACCTCGCAACGGGGAGTGCCGGGCTGCTCGGCGTCGCGGACGTGCGGGAGGCGCGCAACAGCGGCCTCTACCCGCTGCCGAGCCGATCCGTCGACGCCCGAGGCGCTGTCACCGTCCACGAATACACCCCGGCGGGGTCGGAGTTCGTCTTCGACTTCGGCGGCGAGAACCGCGGTCGGCGCCGCGAGGTCGCAACCGGACCCGCGCGTGTCGCCACGTGGAAGAACGCCCTGCTCGACCTCAGCCTCCGGAACCGGCTGATCAACTACACGAACCGCGCGGGCTTCTCCCTGGCTGTGCCCGGAGCGGACCTCGCCCGCTTCGAGGACATCGTCAACCGTGCGGCACCGGTGCAGCTGGTCGCGTCCGACGACATCCCCGAGATCGAGCGCGAGCGCGGCATCCGCTACGGGCGGGAGATGCCCGAGCAGTCCCGCACCGAGATGCTGTTCGGCAAGAAGCGGGTCTTCGTCGACGTCACGACCGCGACATACACCGACAAGCTCCGCAAGTTCGCCGCGTCGGCCAAGACGATCGTGGAGGAGACCGGCGCGAACAACCTCTACCTCGCCTTCGGCACGCTCGTCTGGACCCTCGACCATCGCGAGCTGCGCTCTCCCATGGTCCTCGTGCCGGTCACGATCAAGGAGACCTCGCGCGGCTCCGTCTTCACGATCACGCTGGACGAGTCGGGCTCGTCGACACCCAACTTCTGCCTCATCGAGAAGCTGCGGGTGAGTCTCGGTCTCGACCTGCCGGGGCTCGCCGCGCCCGCCGAAGACGAGTCGGGCATCGACCTGCGGGTCGCCTTCGACTCCGTCCGAGCGACCCTCGCCGAGCGCGGTCTGCCGTTCCGCGTCGAGGAGACGGTCGACCTCGCCGTGCTTCAGTTCGCGAAGTACCGGCTCTGGAAGGACCTCGACGAGCAGTGGGAGACGCTGGCGAAGAGCCCGCTGGTCTCGCACCTGATCAATTCGCCGCTCGAGCCGTTCGAGGACCCGGCCGGGGAGGATCTCACGCTGGATCTCGACGCCCTGGCCGCCGCCGTTCCCGTGCCGGCCGACGCGTCGCAGCTCGAAGCGGTCGCCGCGGCGGTCGCCGGCAAGACCTTCGTGCTCGAAGGCCCTCCTGGAACCGGCAAGTCGCAGACGATCACGAACCTCCTCGCACGGGCCCTCGCGGAGGGCAAGCGGGTCCTCTTCGTCGCCGAGAAGCGCGCGGCGCTCGACGTCGTGAAGCGGCGGCTGGAGGAGGTCGGGCTGGGGCCGTTCTGCCTCGATCTGCACGACAAGGGCGCACGGCCGGCGGAGGCGCGCGCTCAGATCCGTGCGGCCCTGGACTTCTCGGTCCGGCCCGACAAGCAGGGCTTCGAATCCAAGCAACTGGTGGTGGAGTCGACTGCTCGGGGACTCCGGAAGTACGCCGACAGGGTCCACGACGAGAACGGAGCAGGTTTCTCGCTGTACGAGGCGCGCCAGCGCGAGGTACTCGCGGAGGAGCACGTGCGCCCTCTCGAGGTGCCGCTGCCACTCGTCGAGAACGGAACCTCCGAGCAGTTCGATCGCATCCGGCAGGCGCTGCGGTTCCTCTCCGACGCATCGGATGCCGCACGCCCTCGGCGCGGCCACCCCTGGTCGTTCGTCTCGCCGACCCGGCTCGCTCCCGGGCTCGCGGAGCAGCTCGCGCCGGCATCGGACGAGCTCGACGCCGCCCTCGCCGACCTCGACCGCCTCGGTTTCCCGACTGCCGGGCTCTCGAGCGCCTCGGACCCTGCCGTGCTGGCGCCCGCGATCCGTCTCACCGAGGCCGAGCTCCGGCCCGCGTCCGTGCTCGACCAGTTCGTCGATCCCGGCTGGGATGCGCACTTCGCGAGCACGCAGGACGAACTGCTGCGGCTCGCCCCGACGCACTTCGACGTGCTCGACACGGTGCGGGAGGCTGTGCTCGATGGCGACCTCTTCGGCCTCCGAGCATCGGCGGTCGCAGCAAATGAAGCCGGACTGCTCTCGCGGAAGCGGCTGAGACGCGGCGTCAGGGATTGGCTCACCCCCTATCTCCGGGTCGACCCCGAGAGCGTTCCGCTCGACGGTCTCGTCCCCCTGATCGATCGACTCCTCGAAGCCCATCGGTACGCGGAACATCTGCGCGGGCGCGTGCAGCAGATCCCCGCACCGCTGGCACCTGCGGGTTGGAGCCCGTTCGACGGCGATGCCCTCCGAGCCATCGCCGACGAGATCGAGGTCCTGCGGCGACTGCGGCGACTCGTGGTCGACGGTGAAGGAGCGAACGACGTCGTCGATCGCGACCTGCTGCGTCAGGTGTACCGACGGTCCGACCGGGTCGAACTCGGGGCCGCACTGCTGCGCTTCGGAGACGCGTACCGAGCCGTGCTCTCGCTCGCTGGCGCGCCCTCGACGGAACTGAACGAGTGGGCTGACGGCCTGCCCGTCCTCGAGCGCTGGCGCGCGTCGGCCGTCGAGCGCGGAACGGGTCGGACGGCGGTCAGGTCGCTGCAGGCCTGGCTGACCCTCCTGGAACAGCTCGAGCCCCTCCGCGCGGCCCTGATGACGACCGCGCGGAAGCACTACCTCGAGGGCACGGAGCCGGCGGACGAGGCTCTGCTCGCCTTCGAGAAGGGCCTGGCATCCGCCTCAGTGGCGGAACGCCTCGCCGGGACCGAGCTCGACAGCTTCGAGACCTCTGCGCACGAGCGGCTGCTCGGTCGCTACACGACCGGCGCGAGCGCCGTCCGCGACGAGCTCCCGCGAATCATCCCCGCGCAGGTGCTGGCCCGCCGCGATCTGAGCTCCGTCCCGACCTCGATGATGGGCGGCCTCAAGCGCCAACTCGAGTACAAGCTGCGCGGCATGAAGGTCCGGAAGCTGATGGAGGAGTTCGGCCCGCTGATCACGCAGATCGCTCCCTGCACGCTGATGAGTCCGGAATCCGTCGCGCGGTTCCTCCCCGTCGATTCCGACCTCTACGACATCGTCGTCTTCGACGAGGCATCGCAGGTCCGCGTCGCGGACGCGGTCGGTGCTCTCGGACGCGCACGGAGTGCGGTCATCGTCGGCGACAGCAAGCAGATGCCGCCGACGAGCTTCGCCGAGACCGGGGCCGCCGACGACGAGGCGGCAGCCGCCGAGACCGTCGTCGACGAGGAGTCGATCCTCTCTGAGGCGTCGCAGGCCCGCGTGCCCTCGCGCTGGCTGTCGTGGCACTACCGCAGTCAGGACGAGCGGCTGATCGCCTTCAGCAACAGCCGGTACTACGACAGCCGGCTCTCGTCGTTCCCGACTCCGCACGACGGCGACACCGGGGCCGGTCACGACGGCTACGGCATCTCGTTCGTCCGGGTGGCGGGCTCGTTCATCCGCACAGGGCGCGGCAAGGCGCTGCGGACCAACCCTGCCGAAGCAGAGGCCATCGTGGCCGAGGTCCACCGGCGCTTCGAGGCCTCGCCCGAGGAGATCCCGTCGCTCGGCATCATCACGTTCAACGCTCAGCAGCGCGATCTGATCGACGGGATGCTGCGCGGATCCACCGACGCACGGGTCGCCCAGTCGCTCGACGTGTCGGACGGTCTCTTCGTCAAGAACCTCGAGAACGTGCAGGGCGACGAGCGCGACGCGATCCTCTTCTCGGTCGCGTTCAGCGCGAACGACAAGGGCGTGGTGCCGCTGCAGTTCGGGCCGCTGACCCGCGCCGGCGGCGAGCGGCGCTGGAACGTCGCCGTCACACGAGCGCGGCGTCAGGTGGTCCTCTACTGCAGCTTCGACCCGGCCGAGCTGCGCGCCGACGAGACGCAGTCGGTCGGAGTGAAGCACCTCAAGGCGTACCTGCAGATCGCGCAGGCCGGCTTCGGAGCGGCGGACGGCTCCCTCGATCGGGCGTCGCTCCCGGATGCGCACCGCGATGAACTCGCGGGCGCACTGATCGAGGCGGGGCTCTCCGCGCGGGCCGACATCGGACTGTCGGAGTTCCGCGTCGACGTCGCGCTGTCGACCGTCGAGGAGCCCGATCGACCGCTCGTCGCCGTGCTGCTCGACGGTCCGTCCTGGCGTCGACGCCGGACGGTCAGCGACAGGGACGGGCTTCCCGAGTCGGTGCTGAAGAACGCGATGGGCTGGCCGGCCGTCGAACGCGTCTGGCTGCCGGAGTGGCTCGCGGATCGCGACGCCGTGATCACGCGTCTGCGGGCGGCGGTCGATCGCGCCGAGGCAGAGGTGCGGGAGCGGCGGGAGCTCGAAGCGGCGCGCGTCGCAGCGGCCGTGCCGGCGCCGGTCGCGCCTCCGTTGGAGCTCGCGCCCGACGACGAGGCGGCGGAACGGGAGGACGACGTGCTGCTCGTCCGCAGTACGTCGTCCCTGTACCTTCCGCCGACCGTCGAGAGGTTCCCCTCTCGGGACACCGAGCGCTCCCTGGTTCAATACACCGGGCTCCCCCTCATCGACGGAGCAGCCGGATCATCCGCTGTCGACAGGACGACCGGAGAGATCGGCTACACCAGCTGGCCCGCACGCACCGTCGGCACTCTCGAGCTGCTCAACGCACTGCCGTCGCCGGAGCCGACGCGCCTGATCGCCGACCTGGTGGTTCAGATCGTGGAGGCCGAGGGGCCGATCCACGAGATGCGTGCCGCGAAGCTCGTCGCCGGGGCGTTCGGGCTTCTCAAGGTCCACGGCGCCCGCTCCGACAGCATCCTCCGCTGCTTCCCGGAGGAGCTGCGCCGGGCGGACGATCCGGGCTTCCTCTGGGCAGCCGGACAGGAACCGCACTCGCACCGCACCGCTCGCCTCCGGGCGTACGTGGCGGTCGATCGGATCTACGAGCACATCGACCCGTTCGAGGCGATCAACGCCGTCGCTCTGTGCGTCCGCTCCGCTCCCGGCATCGACCACCTCGCCCTGGTGCGGGCGACGATGTCGTTCCTCGGCATCCAGCGGATGACGGACAACATCCGGGCGCTGGTCGAGGAGACGACCGCGGCGGCGGTCGCAGCGGGTCGGATCACGCAGACCGGCCTGGGCACCTACCTCCCGAGCTGACTCGACTGAGTTGCCCGAGAATGCTGGACGTCGGCCTGAAGACCAGCATTCTCGGGCACCTGAGCCGCACCTCGGAGTGACCGCGCCGACACTCCGACCATGCTCCTGAGGGCGCGCCTCACCGACGTGATCTCGCGTCAGATGGGTGCCGTTCTCCGCCACCTGTCGGAGACGCCACCGGGTCGCTCGTGCAGGACTTACGCATTCCGCGCATCGGCCGATCCCGGCGATGGCGCGGAAGTGCAGCCCTCATAGAGGGCCCCGCGGGCTAATGAGCACCCGATCCTGAGAACTCTGTGAGCGCAGGATGACCGCCTCCTGACATCCCCCCGAGAAGGGGCACAAGCACCCCTCCGCCGCGTGCCTTCTTAGGGGGACAAGGCCCCTCCTGCCACGACCGTATCTTCGTATCCGCTCAGCTCGGACGGTCCGGTGAGCCTTCCGGGGGTCGGGTCATGACGGCAGTGCGCGCACCCCGGCGCCGCCTCGACGACCGCCCTCGGCATCGGCGCGGCGCGTCCCGACGCCGGGCCGCGCTCACGGTCGTCCTCGCGCTCCTCGCCGCGGTGCTCGTCGTCGGGCCGACGCAGAATGCCCAGGCCGCGACCATGCTCCTGCAGGAGGGGTTCGGCGGCACGAGCGTCGTCGATCCGGCCTGGCAGGCACTCGACAACGCCTGCATCACGCGGGCGACCGTCGCTCCCCCGGCGGGCACGTCCAACCTCGGGGTCTGCGCGAATCGGGAGCAGGCGCCCCGCCCCGCCACCACGCCGGGCTTCCTGCAGCTCACCGACACCCGCGGGAACGCGCGCGGCGGCGCCGTCTTCAACCGTCCGATCCCCGCGACCGGCGGCCTCGACGTGCAGTTCGATCAGTACCAGTACCAGGCGGTGCTCGGCCTCCAGGGGGCCGACGGCATCGGCTTCTTCCTGACCGACGGCTCGCGCAACCTCACGTCGGCGGGGGCTCCCGGCGGCTCCCTCGGCTACGGGCAGTCCGCGACGTTCGACGGGGTCAACGGCGGGTATCTGGGCATCGGGCTCGACGTCTTCGGCAACTTCTCCTCGCGCCCCCCGACGGCACCCGAGGTCGGTCTGGGAACCGGATGCGCCGCGACGCCGACCGCTCCGGGCTCCACACCGAACCGCATCGTCGCCCGCGGGCCCGGACAGGGGAAGACGGGCTACTGCTACATCCAGGGCACTCCGGTACCCACGGGGCTCGCCGGCCTCCGACCCACGCTCAATCTGGGCGACACCGGCGCGCCACTGGCCAGCGCCGGCCGCACCATCCGCGTGACCGTCTCGCCCGCGACGTTCCCCGTGGTGACCGTCTTCTACGGCGCCTCCGCAGGCATGGCCGCCTCTCAGCTCACGCAGGCCATGCAGTTCACGATGACGACGGCGGCTCCGCTGACCTACAAGCTCGGCTTCACCGCCTCGACCGGCGGCTCCTCCGACACGCACCTGATCCGCAACGTCTCGGTGTCCACCATCAACAACCTCGACGACATCTCGCTCGTCAAGCAGATCGACCGCACCACGACGCAGCCCGCGACCTACTCCGAGGGGTCGATCATCCGCTATCAGTTCGTGGTCACCAACGGCTCGGTCAACGGCACGCTCAGCAACGTCGCCGTCGCCGACCCGAAGGTCCCTGCGATCAGCTGTCCGACGACGACACTCGCTCCCCTCGCCACGGTCACCTGTACGGGGAGCCATACGGTGACCGCGGCCGAGGCCGTGGTCGGCACTCTCGTCAACACGGCGACGGCCTCCGCCACGAAGACGGTGCCGGGTCCGATCGTGACGTCCGTCACGAGTGCGCCGTCCACCGTCACCGCCCCCATCACCACACCCGCCCCCGTGATCACCCTCGCCAAGACCGGCGCGCTCGCCGACACCAACGGCAACACCCGGGCCGACGTCGGCGAGACGGTCACCTACTCCTTCGTCGCCCGCAACACGGGCAACGTGACGCTGACCGGAGTCGCGGTCACCGACCCGAAGGTCGCCGGCATCACGCCGACCACCGCGCAGATCGCACCGGGCGGGCAGGCGACCTTCACCTCCGCCCCGTACACGGTGACGCAGGGCGACATCAACGCGAACACGGCGCTCACCAACACGGCGACGGTCAGCGGGCGTACGCTCGCGGCGACTCCGACGACCGTGACGGCCACCAGCACCGCCACGACACCCATCCGCTACGCCCCCGGGCTCACCCTCACCAAGGACGGGACGCTCACCGGCACCGCCGTCGTCGGCGCGCGGATCGACTACTCCTTCACCCTGACCAACTCCGGCAACGTGCCGCTCACCGCCGTCAGCATCGCCGACCCGCGGGCGACGGTGACCTACGGCGGCTGGCCGGGCACCGCGAACACGCTCGGAGTCGCGCAGACGGTCACCGCGACGGCGAGCTACGCGATCACGCAGGCCGACATCGACGTGGGCAGCGTGCTCAACACCGCGACCGCGACGGGCACGCCGACGAGCGGAGCGGCCGTCACGTCCACCGCGTCCAAGACCGTCGCGCTCACCCGCACCAACGACCTCGCCTTCACCAAGACGGCGAACCCGTCGTTCATCAGCGCGGCCGGCACCGTCATCACCTACACGTTCCGCGCCACGAACACCGGCAACACCACCCTCACGAGCGTCGCGATCAGCGACCCGAAGGCCGGGCTCTCGACGATCACCCCGACCTGGCCGGGCACCGCCGGCCGCCTCACTCCGGGGCAGATCGTCACTGCCACCGCCACGTACACGACCACCGCGGCCGACGTGACGGCCGGCACGATCGCGAACACGGCGACCGTCACCGCGACTCCGCCCACGGGCCCGGCCTTCACGCGCACCGCCTCCGTGGCGATCACGGTCGTGCCCGACCCGGTCGCCGACTCCGTGACGGTCGTGCAGGGCGGCTCGGTCGTGATCGACGTGCTGGCCAACGACGGGGCGGTCGCCACCGGCGCCACGTTCTCGCGGGCGCAGCTCTCGGCGACTCCCAAGAGCATCGGAGGCGCCGCGTCACCCGCGCCCGCCACTCCCGTGCAGGGGTCGGTCACCTGCGTCGACACCGGAGCGACGCGCGGCCAGTGCACCTACCGGCCCATCGCCGCGTACGTCGGCACCGACGTCTTCGACTACGCGCTGCAGAGCACCTACGGCACCTGGAACGTGCGCGTCACGGTGACGGTCACCGCGGTCAACCACGCGCCCGTCGCCCGCGCCGACCGGGCGGTCGCGATCACCGGAGGCGCGCCCGTCGCGATCTCGCCGCTCGCCAACGACACCGACGAGGACCCGGGCACGACGCTCACCTTCACGGCGCAGACCCCCGCCCGCGGCACGCTCTCGTGCACCACGACCTGCACCTACACGCCGCCCGGCGGCGGCTTCACCGGCCCGGTCGTGATCCCGTACACGGCGAGCGACGGCGCACTCACCGCGGCGTCCACGATCACCGTGTCCGTCGATCCGCAGCCCCTCACCCGCCGCGGCTTCACCGACACCGAGGTGACCAGCGGAGCCGTGAGCCTGGGCACGTGGACGCGCTCGGCCGTCGTCGCTACGCCCGTCGCGAGCTGCACGGCGAACCGGCCCACGGTGCTCGTCTCGTGGGCGGCCGTGGCGGGAACGACCGGCTGGACGCTCGAGCGCCGCACGTCCGGCACGACGCCCGGACCGTGGACCGTCGTCGCGACTCCCACAGCCGCGGCCACGTCGTTCACCGACGACAGGGTCGGCGAGGGCCGCGGCTACCAGTGGCGGATCCGCCCCGACCTGCAGCGCTGGCTCGGCGTCGCGTCGCCCGCCTCGACCGCCGTGACCACCCCGGCCGTCGTCTCGGCGAGGGGCTGCTGATGCCCGCTCGCCCCCTGAAGCTTCCCTCTGCGCAGTCCTGCGAAAGGGAGACCACGCCCGCACCGGGCACTGACCAGAGAGGAACGGTCGCCATGACCTCCGCAGCACCCCGACCCACCCGCACGACCCCGTGGAAGAAGATCGCCCTCACCGGAGGTGTCCTGCTCGCCGCAGGAGCGCTCGCCGGCGCCGGCGCCTTCGCCGTCTTCACCGACTCCGACACCGCCGAGACGACCGTCGACGCCGGTCAGCTCGACATCGTCGCCACCGGCGACTGGACGATCACCGACATCGCCCCCGGCGACACGGTGCAGCGCCCGCTGCTGATCGAGCTGCCGAACGCGACCAACGACGGAGACCTCGTCGAGTCCGTCCGCTTCTACCAGGAGGTCACGGCCCAGACCCTCGGCACGGACGACCCGGCGCTGGCCGGGCTCGGCGAGTCGCTCGTCACCGGAGCCGACGGCCTCGACTACCGCCTGCTCACCTGCTCGGTCGCCTGGACGACCTCGACCGCGCCGACCGGCCCGTACACCTGCGGCGGCGACACCACCGTGACCTCCCAGGGCAAGCTGTCGACCATCGGCGGCCTCGCGAACGCGATCGACTTCGGCCCGGCCGACTTCGGCCTGACCCCGACCACCGAGGGCACCTTCCCGTCCGACACCGGCACCGGCGCGACCCTGAACTCGCTCGTCGAGCTCGTGCTGCCCACGGCCGCCGACAACGACTACGAGAACGCCGCGGCGACCATCCAGTACACCGCCGCTGCGATCCAGCGCGACGGCATCCAGAAGTAGCACCCCGTCCGCGCCCGGCCCCCGTGGTCGGGCGCGGACCCCCTCCTCTTTCCTTTCGGAGTCACCATGCACCCCGCCCGCGCGCTCGGCGCCGTCCTCGCGACGGTCCTCCTCGCGCCCGCGGTGGTCCTCCTCGCGCCCGCGGCGAGCGCCGAGCAGCGCGACGTCCTCGACGTGCGCGAGCGCTCCTCCTCGCCCGTCGCCCTCGCCGATCTGGCGCCCGGCGACTCGTCGGAGTGGGCCGCCGAGGTGACCAACACCGACTCGGTCGGCCACGCGCTCACCGTCGGCTTCGACTCCGAGGGGCCCCTGCTCACCGCTCCTGGCGGGCTCCGCCTCGCCGTCGACCTCTGCGACGCGCCCTTCGACTCCACTCCGCTGCCCACTCCCGAGGGCCGCACCGTCGAGCGCTTCACCTGCGCCTCGGGCGACGTGCCGCTCGGATCCGGACCCGCCGCCGGGCTCGGCCGGCTCGAGACCGCCCGCCCGATCGCCGAGGGTGCGACCGTCGGCGTCCGGGTGCGCGTGGCGTTCCCGGAGTCGGCGGGGAACGCGCTCGAGGACGCGGACGGGTCGCTCCGGGTCGTGTTCTCGGTGGCGGGGGCGGCGGAGCCGGGCGGGCCGGGTGTCGGGGGGCCTGGGGCTGGTGGGCCCGGCGCTGGTGGGCCCGGCGCCGGGGGGCCTGGCGCCGGCGGTCCCGGTGCTGGCGGTCCCGGTGCTGGGGAACCTGCCGCTGACTCCGGAGTCGCCTCCCCCGACTCCCCCGCGCGTCCCGGTGGCCTCGCCGTCACCGGACGCGACCTCGGCGCCGCGCTGCTCGGAGCCCTCGTCGCCCTCGCGGCCGGACTCCTGCTCGCCCGCCGCCGCCGGGAGGACCCCGCGTGATCCGCCGCCTCCTCCGCGCCCTCGCCGGCGTGCTCGTCACCCTGCTCGCCGTCGCGGGCGTCGCCGCGTTCGCCCTGTCGGCGCTCGGAGTGATCCGCCTGGTGCCCGTGCTCTCGAACTCGATGGCGCCCGGCATTCCCGTCGGATCCCTCGCCGTCACCCTCCCCTCCGCGCAGGCCGAGATCCGCGCCGGCGACGTGATCGTGTTCACCGACCCGACCGCGTCCTCGCGCCGGGTCATCCACCGGGTGACCCTCGTCTACTCCGAGGCGGACGCCGCGCAGCTGCGCGACCGCCAGCCCGGCCAGCTCGCCCTGACCACGAAGGGCGACAACAACGCCTCCGCCGACCCGTGGATCCTGACCATCGGCGACTCCCGCGTCTGGCGCGAGGAGGCCGTCGTGCCGCTGCTGGGCTGGCCGGCCCTCGCGCTGACGACCCCGGAGGCGCGCTTCGCCCTGTTCGCGGGCGGCGGCGCGCTCGTGGTCGCCGCGGTGCTGCTCGTCATCTGGCGTCGGCCCGCGGGCGGGGTGGGCGACGCGGAGGCGGGTGCTGCGGAGGCGAGTTCCGCGCGGGCGGGTTCCGCGCAGACGGGTACCGCGCAGGCCGATACCGCGCGGGCCGATACCGCGCGGGCGATCGCCGACGACGCCGGAAGCGCAGAGCCGAGCGCCCCGAATGCGGTCACTGCCGACGCGAGCGCCGCGCACCTCCCCACGCGCTCCGGAGCCGCCTCGTGACCCGCGCCGCCCACCGCGCTGCGCGCGTCCGCCCCCCGCGCCGCCACCGCACCCTGCTCGCCGCCGGACTCGCGACCGCGCTCGTCCTCGCCGGAACCGCCACCGCCACCGCCCTGTTCACGTCGCGCGACTCCGTCCAGGCCCGCACGAGCTCCGGAGTCGTCACCCTCTCGTTCACCGCGACCACCGCCACCACCGTCCCGGTCGCCGTCACCGGACTCGTCCCCGGAGGCACCGCCCGCCGCCTCGTCGACCTCACGAACGCCGGCTCCGTCGCCGTCTCGGCCCTGCAGCTCGAATCAGCGGCGCCCGTGATCGGCGCGAGCCCCTCCGACGGCCTGCAGATCGCGCTGGACCGCTGCTCCCAGCCCTGGTCCTCCGACGGCGCGACCTGCGGCGGCACGATCACCGCGGTCTCCCCCGACCGTCCCGCCACCGCCCGGATCGACCTGCCCGCCTCCCCCGCCCTCGCGAACGGAGTGACGGATCACCTCCGCCTGACCCTGCGGCTCCCCGAGTCGGCCCCCTCCGCCGCCCAGGGCACCACCGGCTCGATCACCCTCACCGCCGTCGGCGTCCAGCGCCCCGGCCGCCACGTCTGACCCGCATCCCGTCCTGCCCTTCCGCCCTTCCGCAGAAGTTGCGGTAACCGCGCGCCTCTCCCGCAACTACTGGAGAAGCAGCACGAGGCGAGCGGCGACGCACTCCACCGCCCGCCCCCCTTGCTCCGCACTTCCGCAGAAGTTGCGGTAACCGCCCGCCCTCCCCGCAACTACTGGAGAACCGCTGCACGGCGGGAACCCCGGCTCCTCGGGCACCCCGGCTCCCCCGCCCTTCCGCAGAAGTTGCGGTAACCGCGCGCCCCTCCCGCAACTACTGGAGAAGCAGCACGAGGCGAGCGGCGGAACACTCCACCGCCCGCCCCCTGTTCCGCACTTCCGCAGAAGTTGCGGTAACCGCGCGCGACTCCCGCAACTAGTGGAGAAGCGCC
>NZ_LMNR01000001.1:225583-226130 GCF_001423045.1 Rathayibacter sp. Leaf296 | reverse complement strand
CCCCCCCCCCCCCCCCCCCCTCACGCCTGCGCCGGCGTCAGCGTCGACACCGCCTCGTGGAACGTGCCCACCCCCGCGGCCACGCCCTCCAGGCTCAGCACCGTCCAGGTCGGCCCCGTCCGCACCAGCACGCCCAGCTCCTGCGCCGGCCGCGTGCGCGTGCGCCGCAGCTCCAGCACGAACACCCCGGGTCGCGCCTCGCGGACCTCGGGGCTGCGTCGATCGGGCAGTCTCACGCCGCCCTCCTCCCGTCCTCCGAGAGCAGCGTCAGCGGTAGACGCTCCACTCCTTCTTGACCACGTGCTTCTCCTCGCCGTTCACCGAGACGATCCACTCGCCGTCCCGCTTCGCGATCACGCGCCCGCGCAGGTACTGCGGCTCCCAGCCGTCCGCCCGCGGAACCCACTTCACGAAGCGCGCGAACCGCCCCGGCGCCACATCGTCCCTCGACATCGTCGACTCCCCTCGTCGCACCCGGGGTCCTCCGCGCTCCGGGTCGGTCACGCGGTTCCTCCGGGATGCTCTGGACCCTAAGTCGGGCTCCTCG
>NZ_LMNR01000001.1:221270-225520 GCF_001423045.1 Rathayibacter sp. Leaf296 | reverse complement strand
CCCCGCCGCCGTGACCCCCGGCGGACGGACCAGGAGCGAAGCCGTCGCACTCCCGGCTTCCCCTGCCCGCCGACCCGTCCGTAGATTCGATGCATGTCCTCCTCCGATCGCGAAGCCCGCCTCGCCGACGTGTTCGTCGCGCTCGCCGACGCCCTGCGCCCCGAGCACGACGTCATCGACACGATGGACACGCTCGTCGACGCCGCGACCCGCTTCACCGCGGCGGTCGACGCCGGCATCGTCCTGGCCGACGGCGAGGGCGCCCTCCACGTGATGGCCTCCACGAGCGAGCGCGCCGCCGAGATCGAGGAGGAGCAGCTCGGCACCCGCGAGGGCCCGTGCCTCGAGGCGTTCCACGGCGGGGCCGTCGTCGAGCTCGCCGACCTGCAGCAGTCCGAGCGCTGGCCCGACTTCACCCGCACCGCGCTCGACCGCGGCTTCCGCGCCGTGCACGCGACTCCGCTGCGCCACCGCGACCGCACCCTCGGCGCGATCAATGTCTTCGCGACCGAGCCCGGCCCCTTCAGCGACAACGACGTGGCCGTCCTGCAGGCCCTCGCCGACGTCGCCACCCTCGGCATCGTCTTCAGCGAGACCCTGCGCGAGCAGAACGACCTCACCGCGCAGCTGCAGCACGCGCTCGACTCCCGCGTCGTCATCGAGCAGGCCAAGGGCGTGCTCGCCGAGCGGCAGAGCATCAGCATCGACCACGCGTTCACGCTGCTCCGGAGTCACGGCCGCCGCACCGGCGCGCGGCTGCGCGACGTGGCGAACGGAGTAGTCGCCACCACCGGCACCCTCTGATCCCGCAGCGAGGGAGCCTCCGCCGGGCCGGACCGAGCCGCGACCGGCACGCTGCGCCTCCCCCTCGCGCGACCCGGCCGGGCGCAACCCCACCACCGCATCCCGCGCCGAGGCGTAACGTGGCTCCCGCATCCTGGACCCCGATGCTCGGCCGACAGGCCTCAGAGGGTCGGGGAGACGCATGGACACAGCACGCACGGACGGACCACGAGCGCGGCGCGGGGCGGCGCCATGGGCTTCCTGAAACTCGACTCCCTGCCGTCCCTGCAGGTGGACGACACCACTCTCACGCGTCTCGAGTACGCGACGGCGATCCTTCGCCGCGACGGAGGCTCCGGCCTGTTCGTCTGGGTCGCCGAGGGAACCCCGCTCTCGGTCGCCACGATCGCGCTGTCGGAGGCGACGCCTATGGTCATCGAGTACGACTCGGCTGAGCCGAGCGAGCCGGACATCGCGTCGGTGACGCGACTGCTCGTGCGGGCGCGCGGGGCCACGGGCGAGTGGATCATCGGACGCCTGGCCGACCGGGTGCACTGACCCCCGGCCCGGCCGCTTGCGATCGCCGACCGCAGAACGGCCGGTGATCGTCGCCCCGCGGTCGGCAGGGATCAGCCGAACCTCACACCGTCGAGATCGCGGCCGTGTGCACCGCGTGCTCCGGCTCGGGCGAGATCCGCAGCCCCTGGGCGCTGTAGGAGTCCATCAGCAGCCGCCGCACCCACTCCGGATTGATCGACGGGGCGCGCCCGCCGAAGTACTTGAAGCGCAGCGGGATCCCCGGATGCAGCCACAGCGAGGTGCGACCGTCCCCGGCCGCTCCGGCGTCGCGCCACGAGAAGTAGAACGACTCGCCCTTGCCGAGCTTCGTGCCGATCACGATCTGCAGATGCGCGAGCAGGCGGTCGTCGAAGTCGGCCTCCGTCGTCGAGTCGTAGATCATCCTGCCCATGGTGAACCCCTGTCGCCGTCGCGATCCCCGCCGGACCGCTGCTCGGGCGGTGCCGTGAACGCCCTCGCATCTTCGACGCTACTCAGGGACCCCCGGCGCGCAACCCCGTGGACAGACCGGTCCGGGGCCGTCACACCGGTCGATCCGCGCCGCCCCCCTGGTGCGCAGTCCCGTCAAGCCCCGAGCCCCGCGACCCCGGATGTTCATCCCGCGCCTCCAGAATGTCGGGCACTCACCCCGGTCCGCCGGTCGTGGACCGGATCCGCCCCTCGGCGATCCCGCGGGAGATGCCGACCGGCAGCCGTCCCGCCCGTTCGCGGTCCTGCCCTCGAGGGCCGCCCTCTGCGGCGGGAGCCCACCGTGAACCACCCCCTCAGCAGCGCGACGATCGGCCTGCTCTCGACCTTCCCGCCCACGCGCTGCGGGCTCGCGACCTTCTCGCAGTCCCTGGCGGCCGCGCTCGTCGAGTCGCACGGCGCGTCGATCCGCACCGTCCGGGTGATGGACGAGCTGGCGGTGCCCGGCGCCGCCGCTCCCGGCCGCGGGCAGGAGGTGGTCGCCGAGCTCGTCGCCGGCGACCCCCGCAGCATCGCCGCCGCCGCCCGTGCGCTCAGCCGCAGCGAGGTCGCGGTGATCCAGCACGAGTACGGCATCTACGGCGGGCCCGACGGGTCCGACGTGATCGACGTGCTGGAGCAGCTGACCGTTCCCGCGATCGCGGTGCTGCACACGGTCCTCGAGACGCCGAGCCCGTCGCAACGCCTCGTGCTCGAGAGGGTCGCCGCTCTCGCCGACGCCGTCGTCGTGATGACCGCGGTCGCCGCCGAGATCCTCGAGCGCTGCTACGACGTCGATCCGGACCGCGTCGGCGTCATCGCCCACGGCGTGCCGGTGTGGAGTGGCGCGACGGCCGCGAGCAGCCGCCCGGAGCGACCGCGGATCATCACATGGGGTCTGATCGGCCCGGGCAAGGGCATCGAGTGGGGCATCCGCGCGATCGCCGAGCTGCGCGCCGCCGGAGTCGCCGCGACCTACACCGTCCACGGGCAGACCCACCCGAAGGTGCTGGCCTCGCACGGCGAGGCCTACCGCGAGTCCCTGGCCGCGCTCGTCACCGAGCTCGGGCTCGAGGACGACGTCCTGCTCGACGGCCGCTACCTCGATCCGGGTGAGCTCGCCGCCGCGGTCGCCGAGGCCGACGCGGTCCTGCTCCCCTACGACTCGCGCAACCAGGTCACATCCGGCGTGCTGGTCGAGGCGCTCTCGGCCGGCAAGCCGGTGGTCGCGACCGCGTTCCCGCACGCCCTCGAGCTGCTCGGCGGACCGCAGGGCCGGTCCGTCGCGCACCAGGATCCGGAGGCGATGGCACGGGCGCTCGACGAGGTGCTCTCCGGCACGGGCGGTGCCGCTCCGATCGCTCCCACCGCCCTCTCCTGGCCGGACGCCGCCGGTCGCTACCTCGACCTGATCCGCCGCCTGCGCGTGGAGCGCGCGGCGTGACCGGCCCGCGCGCCGCCCCGCTGCCCTACGCGCACCTCGACGCGCTGACCGACGAGCGGAGCCTCTTCGAGCACGCGCTCCTCGACGTCCCCCGGAGGGAGCACGGCTACTGCGTCGACGACGCGTCCCGCGCGCTGATCGTCGTGGTGCAGGAGCCCGAGCAGTCCTTCCTCACCCGGCGGCTGACGGAGCAGTACCTGCGCTTCCTCGAGCACGCGGCCGACGAGGACGGAGCGGTGCACAACCGCATGGACGCGGGCGGCGCGCTCGTCGACGACGCCTCGGTCGGCGACTGGTGGGGACGGAGCGTCTGGGCGGCCGGCATCGCGGCGGCGCACGCCGAGCTGCCCCTGACCCGGCGCCGGGCGATGCGGCTCTTCCTCCGGCTCGCCGAGCAGCGCTCACCCGACCTGCGCGCGATGACGTTCGCGGTGCTCGGTGCCGCGGAGGTCGTCGAGGTGCGCCCGCACTCCGCCGCCGCCGCACTGCTCCTCGTCGACGCCGCTCCGATGCTGCTGCGGGGCTCCGATCCCGGTTGGCCGTGGCCCGAGCCGCGGCTGCGCTACGCCAACGGCTGCATCCCCGAGGCGCTCCTCGCGGCCGGCGCGGCCCTCGGCGATCCTGCGCTGCTCGAGCGGGGCTTCGCGTCGCTCGCGTTCCTCCTCGAGACGGAGTCGCGCGACGGGCACCTCTCGGTCGCGGGCACCGAGGGCCGCGGTCCCGCGGATCGCGGTGCCCTGTTCGATCAGCAGCCGATCGAGGTGGCAGCGCTGGCCGCCGCCTGCGCCCGCGCGCTGAGCCTCGAGGAGGACCCGCTCTGGCGCGCCGGCCTCGCCTCCTGCTGGGCCTGGTTCCAGGGTGACAACGACTCCGCGACCGTCATGCTCGACCCCTCGACCGGCGCCGGCTTCGACGGCCTCGAGCCGACCGGGCGCAACGAGAACCGCGGAGCCGAGTCGACCGTCGCCGCTCTGCACACCTCGCTCGTGGTGCGCCG
>NZ_LMNR01000001.1:221064-221192 GCF_001423045.1 Rathayibacter sp. Leaf296 | reverse complement strand
TGACCGCGTCCCTGAGGATCGGGATGCTCGCCCCGATCGCGTGGCGCACGCCTCCGCGTCACTACGGACCGTGGGAGCAGGTGGCGAGCCTGCTCACCGAGGGCCTGGTGCGCCGCGGAGTCGACGTG
>NZ_LMNR01000001.1:200614-220977 GCF_001423045.1 Rathayibacter sp. Leaf296 | reverse complement strand
ACTCCGAATCGCCCGCACCCGTCGACGGCCGGATCCAGGAGGCGCTGCACATCGCGCACGTGCTCGCCCGCTCCCGGGAGCTCTAGCTCGACCTGGTGCACAACCACCTCGACCGGCTGCCGCTCTCCCTCGCGGCGCAGTGGACGATGCCCCTGGTCACGACCGTGCACGGCTTCTCCGGTCCCGGGATCCTGCCCGCGTACCGCGAGGCGCTCCGGCATCCCCTCACCGCCCACCTCGTCTCGATCTCGGACAGCGACCGCTCACCCGAGCTCGCCTACGACGCGACGGTGCACCACGGCATCGACGTGGACGCGTTCCCGGCGCCGGGCGGCCCGGTCGGCGACGACCTCGTGATCCTCGGGCGGATCCACCCCGACAAGGGGACCGCGGAGGCCGTGCGCATCGCGGCCTCCGCGGGCCGGCGGCTGGTGATCTGCGGACTCGTGCAGGACGAGCGCTACTGGCGCGAGGAGGTCGAGCCCCGCGTCGACGGCGACCGGGTCGTCCACCTCGGATCAGTCGGGCCCGACGAGCGGGCGCGCGTGCTCTCGGGAGCCGCCGCGCTCCTGCATCCGATCGGCTTCGACGAGCCCTTCGGGCTCTCGGTGGTCGAGGCGATGGCCTGCGGGACGCCGGTGATCGCGTACCGGCGCGGGTCGATGCCCGAGATCGTCGACGAGGGCGTCACGGGCTTCGTCGTCGACTCCGCCGAGGCGGCGGCCGCCGCCGTGGAGCGGGTGGGGGGCCTGGACCGCGGGGCGATCCGGGCCCGCGCGCGCCGCCGTTTCGCGGTCGAGCGGATGGTCGACGACTACCTCGCGGTGTACGCGGCGGCCCTCGGCGGCTGAGCGGGCGCCCCGACCCGCCCTCGCACGGGGCGGCCCGCCCGCCGCGGGGCCTCGTCAGCCGGCGGAGCCGATCCGCGCGTCCTCCTCGAAGTCGGCCTCCTGGAACTCGGCGACCTCGCTCAGCCACCGCTCCTGCACGAAGGACATGTGCTCCGGATGCGCGTCGTACGCCGCGAACGCGGCCCGGTCGGCGAACACCATCGAGAACTGCCACGCGAGGCCGTTCTTCGGGCTGACCTGGCGGTTCACGGTGAAGTCCTGCACCCCCGGGATCCCCGTCAGGATCCGGCGGGCGTTCGCGAGGAACTCCTCCTCCTCGGGCGAGCCCGCCGCGTGCACCAGCGAGAACGCGACGGTGTGCTGGATCGAGGCGCCCGGAGCGATCTCCTCCGCCACCTGCCGGCGGGCCTCGTCGATCGTCGCCATCACCGAGACGATCTCGTGGTGCGGGTGCACGGGCGACTCGACGAGCCCCTGCGCCACGTACGACGCGAAGGCCGTGGCCTGGTGCGCGAGCCCGTCGTGCAGCTCCGGGTGCGAGTCGTCGATCCACGTGGCGGACTCGTCCGCCCCGAGCCCTCCGAGGGTCAGGGTGAGCCCGCTCGGGCCGAAGAACGGGCTGTGCACGAGGAGCCGGCCCGCCGATCCGACGACGAGGGCCTCGACCGGCAGCGACGCCTCGAGCGACGTCGACAGCAGCGCCCGCGCGCCCGACTCCGTCTCGAGAAGCAGGTCGGCGCTCGCGTCGACTCCGGTCGCCTGGTTGATCGAGCCGGACGCGGTGACGGAGGAGGGGGCGCCGAGCACCGAGGACGCGAACGAGATCGGGTACACCCCGGCGTCCAGCAGCGCGCCGCCGCCGAGCTCGCGGTTCCAGAGCCGGTGCTCCGGGAGGAACGGCATCAGGAACCCGAAGTCGGCGCGCACGAGGCGCAGCTCGCCCAGCACCCCGCTCTCGAGCACCTGGCGGATGACGTCGGCCTGCGGCAGGTAGCGCGTCCACATCGCCTCCATCACGAGCACGCCCGCAGCCCGTCCCGCGTCGGTGATCTGCTCGGCCTCGCGCGCCGACATCGCGATCGGCTTCTCGATCAGCACGTGCTTGCCGGCCGCGATCGCGGCGAGCGCCTGGTCGCGGTGCAGCGGGTGCGGAGTGGCGACGTAGACGACGTCGACCTGGGGATCCGCGAGCAGCGCCTCGACCGAGTCGTGCACCGTCGGGATCCCGTGCTCCTGCGCGAACGCGCGGGTCTTCTCGGCGTCGCGCGCGGTCACGGCGACGGCGCGCTGGGTGGTGTGCGCGTGGATCGCGTGCACGAAGCGGGCCGCGATGCCGGTGCCGATCACTCCCCAGCGCAGTTCCGGCACGGAGCCGGGGTCGATCGGTCGCGGAGCGGGGAGCGTCACGGTCATGGGTCGCCTTCTCGTGGGGATCGCCTCGGTGCGATCGGTCGTCCGGGCGACGCTAGCATCCGTTCCCGCGTCTGCATGAGAGCGCTCTAGCGGGTCCCGAACACGGATCCGCGCGGCTCGGGCACCGCGCCCTAGCGGGTTCCGAACACGGATCCGCGCGCCTCGGGCACCGCGATCACGAGCGTCCGCGACTGCGCGCGCCAGCCGCACTCCGGCCCCTCCGGCTCGCCGAGCAGCCGCCACGACAGCGGCTGCTCCCGCTCGATCAGCACCTCGCCCGAGCGGTCCGCGACCGTGACCGTCGCCTCGTCCGGCGGCTCCGTGCCCACCTCGAACACCCAGCCGCCGTCGTCGTCCCGCGCGAGGGGGTAGGTGGGCGCCCCGTCCGGAGTGATCGCCTCGGGCCGCGAGCACACGTCGCCCGAGCACAGTCGCACGTCCGCGACGGAGCCGCTCCCCGGCCCCTCGACGCTCACGGTCAGCGTCGTGCTCCACCCCCGGCACCCCTCGGCCGGCGCGCACCCCGCGAGCAGCACGGCCGCGACGAGGACCGCTCCCCCCGCTGCCGCTCGCCGCCTCCGCACGCGCTCATCCTCTCGACCCCGCGCCGCGCCGTCCAGCAGTCGGGGTGGCCGGGCTGGGGCATCACCGACCGTCACCGCCGCCCGCGCGCTCCGCGAGCGCACGCCGCAGGCGCTCGACCGACCGCTCGGGGTACGGCAGGAACTCGGACTTCACGATCCGCACGGTCCTGATCCCGAGTGAGGCGAAGTCGTCGTAGCGGCCGATGTCCCGACCGAACCGCCGGTCGCTCGTGCGATGCCCGTCCCCCTCGTACTCCCACGCGACCCTTTCGTACTCGTACCAGCCGTCCGCGTAGCCCGCCAGCAGCCCGGACGGGAAGCGGATGGGCACCTGCAGCTGCGGCTCCGGCAGTCCGGCCCGGAGGCACGCGAGCCGGAACCGCGTCTCCTGCCGCGAGTCGGCCCCGTCGCGCACCAGTTCGATCGCCCGTCTCACCTGCACCGCACCCCTCCCCTCGAAACGCCACGCGCGGGCGGTGAGCTCGCGCAACGTCACCCACGGCCGAGGATCACCGTCCTTCTCGCTGACCGGGACGCGCACCAGAGCGTCGCCGACCGCCACGAGGTCGTCGAGCTCGAGCAGCGCACCGAGATGGCACCAGAGCGAAGCCGGATCCGTCATCGGCAGCCCCCACCGCACGGTCCGCCGCACGAGGGGATCGCTGATCGCGTGCCCGACGACTCCGGGCCGTCGGGGCGCTCGCGCCGGCGCTCGGACGCTCACGTGCAGCCCCTCCCCCGGGGCCGGGTCGGGCAGTTCGAGCGGCCACAGCCGCGCCGCGGTCAGATGACTCAGCACGGCACCCGGCCCGAGCAGGGCGAGCAGCGCCTCCGCCCGCCGCCTCGGATCGACGTCGGTCGCAGGGCTGCGCGCTCCGTGGAACGGGGCGACGAGATCACTCCGGCGCAGTCGCCCCCGCCCGATCCCCTCGGCTCGCGCCGCGGCGACGGTGAAGGACGTGTCTCGGAGAACGAGGGGAAGCGGGGACGGACTCGGCATGCGCAAACACTGCCGCGCCCGCCACCCCTCGAACCGCTGTCCACAGGCCCCCACCGTTCTCCACAGCCCGCGCGCACCGCCGATCCGTCACGAACGGCCGCCCACCCGCCTCCGCAACGGCCGTTCGCGACGGATCACCACCCCCCTCAGCACCTCACCTGCCGTTCGTGACGGATCGATCCCCCGGCCGCGAGAGCACGCGTCACCCGTCACAAGTGGCCACCCTCCGGACGCCGAGGCAGCCGTCCGCGACGGATCGCCCACTCACGCGTGAAGGAGTGCGGTCATCCGCCACCAAGGGCCGGCCCGACCGCCACGCGACGGCCGACTGCGACGGATCGACCGCCCCGCGTTAAGGAGCCGGGTCATCCGTCACCAAGGGCCGGCCCGACCGCCACGCGACGGCCGTTCGCGACGGATCGCTTCTCGACAGTGCGCCCAGCAGCATTCGCGACGGATCGACAACGCACGCTCGAAGGGCGCGGTCATCCGTCACCAATGGTCGGCCTGACCGCCACGCGATAGCCGTTCGCGACCGATCGCCTTCCCCTCAGGGAGCGCAGCAGCCGTTCGCGACGGATCGCCTTCCCCGCAGGGAGCACAGCAGCCGTTCGCGACGGATCGACCACCCACGCGTGAAGGAGTGCGGTCATCCGTCACCCACGGCCGGCCCGACCGCCACGCGACGGCCGTTCGCGACGGATCGCCCACCCGGCAAGGCGCGCACCGGCCGTTCGCGACGCGTCAGCACCTCACCGCACGGTCAGCCGCTTTGCGACGGATCAGCGCACCGCGCCCCCTGCCCCCCACTCGATCCGGTCGAACACCGCCCGGAGCGACGCCCCGCGCCCCGGATTCACCGCCGCCACCCACGCGATCCGCCCCAGCAGGTGCGCCCGGAAGTCCCCCACCCCCGCGCGGTTCTGCCCCGCCGGCCCGTGCACCGCGCAGTTGTGCAGGATCGCGTGCAGCCGGTCCACGTCGGCCCGCCGCACGTTCGGCCGCACGTTCACCACCACTCCGGTCACGCTCTGCCGCACCGCCGCCCGCCGGATCCGCGTCTTCCGCGGATTCACCGCGTACCCCGCGTCCTCCACCACCCGCTGCACCCCGCGCGCGAACGCCTCGGCCCGCCGCGCGAAGCGCTCGTCGCCGCTGAACGCGAGGTCGTCGGCGTATCGGGTGTAGCGCGCGCCGGCCGCCTCGGCGTACCCGGTCAACCGCGCGTCCAGGCGCCGCAGCGCCAGGTTCGCGAGCGCCGGCGACGTCGGCGCGCCCTGCGGCAGGTGCGGCAGCGTCAGCGCCCGCCGCAGCCCCGCGCGCTCCTCCGGGGACCCGCCCTCGGGCAGCCGCCGCAGCACCGCGACCGGCACCGCGTGGGTGCAGAGCCCCGTCAGCGTGTACGCGACCGCCTCCGGCAGCCCCTCGCGCCGCAGCAGCCCGAACACCCGCGGCGCCGTCACCTGTGCGAAGAACCGCTGCAGGTCCAGCGTCACGACGACCGCGCTGCCGACGTGCTCCGCCGCCCCGGTGATCGCGCTCCTACCCGGCACGAACCCGTGCGCGGCGGGATGCACCGGTGCCAGGCCCACGATCTCGTCCAGCACCGTGCGCTGCACCGCGCGCAGCCGACCGCGCGGCACCTCGAGCAGGCGCGCGACGCGGCCGGGCCGCTCCCGCCAGACGTGGTCGTAGTGCTGCAGCCGACCCTCCGGAGCCCGGCGGTTCCAGGACCGCGCGTCGGCGAGCCCGTCCAGGGCGTCGATGCTCAGCCCGAGCAGCGCGGCGAGATCGGCGACCCCGTCGATCCGCGGCACCGGCGACGACGACGTGGCCGCGCTCGCGGCGACCGGCACGAGGTGCGCGACGACGGGCTGCGCCCGGTCCGGCAGCAGCGCCGCGATGCAGCGCCCGAGCTCGCGCGGGGCGTCGACCGGCGGATGCGGGAACGCGACGAGCACGCGCGTGACGAGCGGTCCGAGCCAGCGCCGACGGGCGCCGAGGGAGTCGGCCGCCGCGGCGCGCAGGGCGTCGTGCGTCCACTCCGCCCCGAGGAACGCGTGCACGAGCGCCTCGACGAGCACGTCCCGACCCCGCATGCGCACCCCCCGCACCAGCCTAGGCTGGGCGGCACCGCTCCCTCCGGGCGAGGCGGACGATGCACGAGCTGCACCGTCCTCTCCGGGGTCACCCCGGGGCACGTGGATCGACCAGGCACCGCACCGCAGGCACCCGCCCGCGCTCCGCGCGGCTCAGCGCCCGCACTTCCCGACAGGTCGCCCGGAGGGAGCGGCCCGCTGTTCACCCGGGTGCCGCCTCCGGGTCCTTGCGCCGGGCGCTCCCGCCCCGCAGGCTGGCGGCATGACGAACGAGCACAGCCCCTCCTCGGGCGCCGGAGCCGGTGAGATCACCGGCCTGGTCGTCATCGCGGTCGCCGCCCTCGCCCTCCTGGCCTCGGCCTTCGCCGTCGGCGCGGGGATCGAGATCGCCTTCCTCGGCGCGCTCGCCGCCTTCGCCGTCGGGATCGCGGGCTTCGGGATCCACCTCGCCAGCCGCGAGGCCCGGTTCCGCCGCGACAACCGCTGACCTCCGCCCGCCGATCGGCGACACGACCGGCGCAGGGACCGCCGCTCCTCGCGGCAGAACGTCAGCCTGGAGTGACCCCTGACGGCTGACAGCCGACATCCCCCTCCCTCAGCTCCTGTTCTGCGAGCCACCACCACCCCACCGACGCCGCACTCACCCCGAGGTGAGCCCACCCCCCGGTCGGGTCGCCCCAGCTGTGGGGGGAAGAAGCCCTGATCGCGCGCGGGATCGTGACATCGGTGAACCGTTCGGATACATTCGCCCGTATAGAGCACCCGAGACCCCGGTGCCGTCCTTCCCTGGGCGTGCGGAGCGGAGAGGACGAGCGATGGACGAGTGGCGGCGCCACCTCCCGACCGACGACGACTGGTCGCCCCGGTTCTCGGGCTCGGTCGAGTCGGTGCCCGCCGAGACCCTCGACGCGGCGGTGCGGATCCTGCACCTGCTCCCCGAGGTCGAGCAGCTGACCCTCGAGACGGCGGAGGGACCCGTGTCCGTCGAGCGCCGCTCCAGTGCCGCGGCCTGGCGGGCCGCCGACTCCGTCGCCCTCGCCCTCCTCGCCTCCTCCGGCACCGTCACCGGCATCAGCGCCCGCTCGTTCGACCGCCGTGACGGAGTGCGCCGCGCGACTCCCGACGATCCGTTCCTCACCCGCGACGGCGGTCGCTCCGCCGCGATCCGCGCCTCCGAGGAGCGTGGCGAGATCTCCGCCGCCGAGGCGGAGCGGCGCCACCGGGAGCACCTCGACGGCGTCGACCGCGAGGACCCGCTCGAGACCCTCTGGGACAGTCCGTCCCTCCGCTGACCGAGCGACATGTGTAAGACTGTTCATATGAACAGGCATTCAGGAGCGGCCTGACCATGGGCGCCGGGCACTCCCACGGACCCGCGGCGAGCGGATCGGCAGCGAGCGGATCGGCAGCCGCACGCCACCGCGGTCCCCTCCTCGCCGCCTTCGTCCTCACCGCCGCGTTCATGGTCGTCGAGTTCGTCGTCGGCGTCCGCACCGGCTCCCTCGCCCTGCTCTCGGACGCCGCGCACATGGGCACCGACGTGATCGCCCTGGGCATGTCCCTGGCCGCGATCTCGCTCGCCGCTCGCCCTGCCGCCCGCGGCCGCACCTACGGCTCGTACCGCCTCGAGGTCCTCGCCGCGCTGGCCAACGGGCTCCTCCTCTTCGGCGTCGCGGCCTTCGTGATCGTCGAGGCGGTGCGCCGCTTCGCCGAGCCGCCCGCGGTCCCCGGGCTGCCCCTCCTCGTCACGGCGATCGTCGGACTCCTGGTCAACCTGGTGAGCCTGCGCCTGCTCTCGGCCGGCGCGAAGGAGAGCATCACCCTCCGCGGGGCCTCGCTCGAGGTGCTCGGCGACGCGCTCGGCTCGGTCGGAGTGATCGTGGCCGCGATCGTGCTGCTCACGACCGGCTGGGCATGGGCGGATCCGGTGGTCGGCGTGCTGATCGGGCTGCTGATCCTGCCGCGCACGTGGTCGCTGACCCGCCAGGCGCTGGGGATCCTGATGGAGTCGGCGCCGGCGCACCTCGACGTCGACGCGATCGAGCGCGACGTCCGCGCCGTGCCCGGAGTGCTCGCGCTGCACGACCTGCACGTCTGGACCATCACGTCCGGGATGGAGAGCGCCAGCGGCCACATCGTGGTCGCTCCCGACGCCGACTACCGCGAGGTGCTCAGCGCGGTCCTCGCCGTTCTGCGGGAGGATCACGGAGTCGCCCACGCGACGATCCAGTGCGAGCCGGAGGAGTTCCCGGAGCAGGCGCATGCGATCTGAGTCCGGGGCGACGGGACCCGACCCGGAGGGAGCAGTCGTGACCCCTTCCCTGCCCGACGTGACCGGACTCCCCTCCGACGCCGCCGTCGCCGACCTCGCCGACGTGTTCGGCCTGCTCGGCGACCCGGGCCGGATGCGGATCCTGCTCGCGCTGCTCGGCGGCCCGCTGCGCGTGGGCGAGCTCTCGGAGCGCAGCGGGCTGAGCCCGTCCGCGACCTCGCACGCGCTGCGGCTCCTCCGCTCGCACCGCGTGGTCGAGGTGCGCCGCGAGGGCCGCACCGCCTCGTACGCCCTCGCCGACGCCCACGTGCGCGACTTCCTCGAGCTCGGCCTCGCCCACGTCGGCCACACCGTGCTGGTCCACCACGTCGACCCCGCCGCGGAGCCCTGCGACCCGCCCGAGCACCCCTGACCCCGTCCGCCTCCCGCGGGATGCCACTCCGGTATGCGACGCGCCGGAGCAGCTGCACCGAAGCGGCATCTCGCGCAGGAGTCACGCCTCCGCGGGCGATCCCGGCACCCGCCCGCCTTCCGCATGGTGACGTCAACATGTAGCGTGGGCCGTCCGGACGTGTTCACGCGAACACGCGCCGCTTTTCACTGGCGAAAGAGAGACAGCATCAATGTCGATGTCCGTTAGACGACTCGCCGCGCTCGCCACGAGCGCCGCACTGGCCGCCGGGGCGGTGCTCGCCCTCCCCACGGCGGCCGCCCCCGCCGAGGCCGCGGACGGGGTCCGCATCACCCCGAACCCCGCCTACTCCGGAGAGGCCTACGAGGGATGGGGCACCAGCCTCGTCTGGTTCGCGAACGCCACCGGGAACTACCCCGAGGCCCTCCGCGAGGACCTGTACCAGAAGGTGTTCGGCGAGGAGGGCCTCGACCTCAACATCGCGCGCTACAACATCGGCGGCGGCAACGCCTCCGATGTGAAGGACTACCTCCGCCCCGGTGGCGCGGTCGAGGGCTGGTGGGCGAAGAACCCCACCGGCGACGCGGCGACCTACGGCGGCACCTCCACGAACCTCGCCGACCGCGACGCCCTGCTCGCGAAGTGGGATCCCTCCGACCCCGCTTCCTACGACTTCACCGCCGACGAGACGCAGCGCTGGTGGGTCGAGAAGCTCGCCGCCGAGCAGCAGATCACGCACTGGGAGTCGTTCGCCAACTCCGCCCCCTACTTCATGACCGAGAGCGGCTACGTCTCGGGCGGCTTCAACGCCACCAGCGAGCAGCTGAAGCCCGCCGCCGAGGCGAAGTTCGCCGAGTACCTGGCCACCGTCACCGAGCGGATGGAGGCCGAGTACGGCATCGAGTTCGACACCCTCGACCCGTTCAACGAGCCGAACACGAACTACTGGGGCACCACCCTCACCAACGGCGTCCCCACCGGCGGCCGCCAGGAGGGCATGCACATGGGCCCCGCGGCCCAGGTGAGCCTGCTCCCCGACGTCGCCGCCGCCCTGGCCGCGTCCGACTCCGACGCCGGCATCGCCGCCATGGACGAGACCAACCCCAGCATCTTCAGGACCAACTGGGCCGCCTACCCGCAGTCCGCGCGCGATCTCGTCGACCGGATGAACGTCCACACCTACGGCACCGGCGACCGCCTCGCGGTCCGCGACCTCGCCAAGCAGGCCGACAAGGACCTGTGGATGAGCGAGATCGAGGGCAACTGGGTCCAGGGCTGGAACCCCACCAGCATCGAGAACGGCCTCGGCATCGCCGGCCGCATCACCGACGACCTCCGCGAGCTCGAGCCGAAGGCGTGGGTGCTCTGGCAGCCCGTCGAGGACTACTACAACATGGAGAAGGCTCCGCCCAAGGGCGAGAACCTCAACTGGGGCTCGGTGTTCATCGACCTCGACTGCAAGCCGTACCAGGAGGGCGGGGCCGAGGTCTGGAAGTCGGTGCGCCGCGTCGCGGACGCCGGCGGCGACTCGACCAAGGCGCCCGTCTGCGGCGTCGAGACGAACTCGAAGTTCAACACGATCCGCAACTTCACCAAGTTCATCCAGGAGGGCGACCACCTGATCGCCGTCGACGACGCCGCGACCACCGCCGCCACCCGCGCGGACGGCTCCGGAGCGACCGTCGTGCACACCAACACCACCACCGCCGAGCGCACCGTCACCCTCGACCTCTCGCGCTTCGGCACGATCGCCGCGGGCGCGTCGGTCACTCCGTACGTCACGACCCAGGCCGCCTCGGCCGCAGCGCCGACCGGCAACGCACTCGTCGAGAAGGCCCCCGTCGTGATCGACCGCGAGGCGCGCACCGCGACCGTCACGGTGCCCGCCAAGTCGGTCACCACCTTCTCGATCGACGGAGTCTCGGGCGTCGCCGAGAACGCCCCCGCCCTGCGCGACGGCCACGACTACCAGCTGGTCGGCACGCAGAGCAGCAAGGCGCTGACCGCGACGACCTCGTCGACCGCGATCACGACGGTCGCGACCGACTCCGGCACCGCCGCCAAGCAGACCTGGACCGCGCACGAAGTGCCGGCCGGCGAGCGCGAGGCGACCCGTCGCGTCGTCCTCGAGAACGCCGACGGACGCGTGCTCGGAGCGACCAGCGCCGGCACCGACCTGCGGAGCGTCTCCGTCGCCGCGGCGAAGGCCGCTCCCGCGACCCGCTGGATCGTCAACACGACCGACGGCGTCCGCTACACCCTCGTCAACGAGGCGCTCGGGCTCTCGCTCGACGTCAACGGCCAGTCGACCGCCGAGAACACCACCGTGGGCGTCTACGGCTCGAACGGCGGAGCGAACCAGTCGTGGCAGCTGCGCGACCTCGCGCCGCTCGCGACGCAGACGGTCCCGGTGCGCACCACGGTCGGCGTCGCGCCGACCCTGCCCGCCTCCGTCACCCCGCAGTACCAGTGGGGCGCGGGCGCACCCGTCGCGGTGACCTGGCAGCAGCCGGCGTCCTCCGCGTGGGGCACCGCCGGCCGCGTCGAGGTGCCCGGCACCGCGACCGACCTCTACGGCCAGTCGATCGCCGTCACGGCGCTCGTCGACGTGGGCGGACTCACCGCCACCGACCCCGTGTCGGTGACGGTCGCGACCGGAGCGGCGACCGCGGGCGTCCGCGCCGCCGCACCCACCACGGTCCCTGCCCGCGTCGGAGCCTCGACCAGCACGTTCGCCGTCCCGGTCACCTGGGACTGGACGCCGCTGACGACCGCCTCGCTCGCGCAGACCGGATCCGTCCGGATCACGGGCACGGCGACCGCCGACGGAGCGACGCTGCCCGCGGCCCTCACGGTGCTCGTCACCACGGGAACGCCGCGGAACTTCAACCCGGATGCCGGCATCGTCGCGACCGCGTCGTCGTCCGAGTCGGGCTACGGCCCCGAGCGCACCCGCAACGGCGTGCTCGGCGACAAGGGCTGGTCGAACTGGGTCGCGTCGAACAAGGCGACCCAGAGCACCCTCACCTACACCTTCCCGGCCGCGAAGCAGGTCGAGAAGGCGAGCGTGCAGTTCTACCGCGACGGCACCAACAGCTGGGCGCAGACGATCCAGCTGCAGGCGCGCGGCGTCGACGGCGTCTGGACGTCGGTCCCCGGATGGGAGACGGCGCAGCCCGTCGAGTCCCCCGCCGGCGGGGCCCCGACGTACACCGCGTCGTTCGCCCCGGTCACCGCGACCGCCTTCCGCGTCGTGATGAACGCCTACGCCAACACGCACATGATCGTGTCCGAGGTGCAGCTGTTCGACGCGGCCGACAAGGTGGCCGTGCCCGCCTCGGTGAGCACGCTCGGCGCCCTGCGCGTCGACGGAATCGGCGTGGCCGGCTTCGACCCGGCGCGCACCGACTACGCGGTCGTCGTCGAGGGCACGAAGATGCCGGTGCTCACCGCCGTCGCGACCGACTCGGCCGCGACGGTCCGCGTGACCCAGCCCAGCACCGCGACCAACGGAGTCGGCACCGTCACGGTGACGTCGGCCGACGGCTCGCGGACCAGCACCACCCGGGTCACCGTGGAGCTGCGGCAGCCCGCCGCGCTCGCCCTCACGGTGACGGCGTCCACGCGCTGCATCGCCGGCAAGGTGACGCTGACGGTGACCGCGCGCAACGACTCGGCCGTGCCGGTGTCGCTGACCTCGGCCTCGTCGTGGGGCTCGAAGCAGTTCACCGGAGTCGCCCCCGGCAAGAGCGCGGTCGCCGCGTTCTCGACGCGGGCCGTCTCGGTCGCTGCGGGCCAGTCGTCCGTCACCGCGACCGCCGTCGTCGACGGGAAGAACGTGACGACGGTCGTCCCCGCGGCCTACACGGCCCGCGACTGCGGCTGACGCTCCGGTCGACGCACCACCCGTGACCGCCTCCGCCCCTCGGGGCTGGGGCGGTCACGTCGTCTCTCTGCCGGTCGAGGAGCCTGGCACGCGAGCATCGCCGGCGGACCGCCGATCGATCCGTCGGAGAGGGCCGTCCCGGAGTTTCCCGGACGGCCGTTCGTGACGGATGACCGGCGGGCCGCGTCCCGGACGACGTCGGCCGCCCCTCCTCACTGACGACGGCCGCCGCAGAACGTCGGCCAGGAGCACCCGTCAGCAACCATCGCGGCTGAGCAGCACTCTCGGCCGAGGTTCCGCACCGCACTTGCTGGTCGAGCAGCCCCGCAGGGGCGTCTCGAGACCCGCCCACTCCCGGACATCGCGGATCGCGATCCGGGCGCGACTCGATCAGCAGACGAGGGCGCGATGGCCCCCCGCGCTCAGTGCGCCGACGGAGCCGGCGCACCCTTGCGGCGCAGCGCCGAGACGCCCGTGACGATCGCGACGATGATCGCTCCGAGCACGAGGCCGAAGACCATCGACACGAAGGTGTCGGCGAGCCACACGACGACCGGGCCGGCCGCCTCGACCGCGTGGGTCACGACGTGGACGAGGTCGTAGGGTCCGTGCCAGAAGGTCTCGGCCAGGTTCGCGATCACGAGGTGCCCGCCGACCCACAGCATCGCGAGAGTGCCGATGATGCTGATCACGCGGAACACGAACGGCATCGACGCGACGATGCGGACACCGGCGCGACGGACTCCGCGCGAGGGGTTCTTCATCATCCCGAGCCCCACGTCGTCGATCTTCACCAGCAGCGCCACCGCGCCGTAGACCAGCGCGGTCATGCCGAGGCCGATGAGGGCGAGCGCCCCGAGCGTGGGTCCGAAGCCGAAGTCGGGGTCGAGTCCGTCGAGCGCGATCAGCATGATCTCGGTGCTGAGGATGAGGTCGGTCCGGATCGCGCCGAAGACCAGCTTCTTCTCGTCGCGCGCCTCGGTCTCGGCGGCCGCGTGGTGCAGTCCGAACCACTCCGACACCTTCTCGGCGCCCTCGAAGCAGAGGAACGCGCCTCCGATGATGAGCAGGAACGGCAGCACCGCCGGCGCGAACGCCGACAGCAGCAGCGCCAGCGGGATGATGATGACGAACTTGTTGAACAGGCTGCCCAGCGAGATCTTCCACACGACGGGCAGCTCGCGCGCCGGCGTCAGGCCCTGCACGTACTGCGGAGTGACGGCCGCGTCGTCGATGACGACTCCCGCGGTCTTGGCGCTGGCTTTCAGGGCGGCGGTGAGGATGTCATCGACCACCGCGAGCAGACCGACCGACATGTTCTTCTCCCGTATCGTCTCGCCCGGCCGCTCGACCGGGACGACCTCCACAGTACCGACGCGCGCACCGCGCACCCGGTCCCCTTGACGGCGCCGAGACCGCACATCGCCGAGTCGCCCGGAAGGGCTCCCGACACGCCGTCGGCACGCGCCCTTCCGGGCGACTCGGCGCGGGCGGACCGCGAGCGACGGACTCAGGCCGGGGCGGGCCCCGTGCTGGCGCGGACGACGAGGCCGGTCGGGACGAGCGTCGCTCCGGTGCGCTCGCCCGTCTCGAGCTCGCGCAGCAGCATGTCGACGGAGCGGCGGCCGGTGTCGGCGAACGACTGGCGGACCGTGGTGAGCGGCGGCCAGAAGCTCGCCGACTCCTCCATGTCGTCGAAGCCGACGACGCTGACCTCGCCCGGGACCGCGCGACCCGCCTCGTGCAGGGCGCGCAGCACTCCGAGCGCCATCTGGTCGTTCGCGGCGAACACGGCCGTCACCGCGGGGTCGGCGGCGAGCTCCACTCCGAGCCGGTGGCCGGACGCGCTGGACCAGTCGCCGACGAGCGCCTCGGGCACCTCCGCGCCCCGGGTGCGCAGCGTCGCCTCCCACGCCTCGCGACGGCGCTCGGCCGAGTAGGAGCGCGGCGGGCCCGAGATGTGGTGCACGGTGCGGTGGCCGAGGTCGAGCAGGTGCTCGACGGCCTGGCGGGCGCCCGACATCTGGTCGGTGTCGATGACGGAGTGCTTGTCGTCGCCGGCGGAGTCGACGACGACGACCGGCAGCTCGGGCGGCAGCACGATGTCGGCCTCGTCGAGCAGGTGCGCCTCGACGATGATGATGACGCCGTCGACGGCCTCCTCGCTCAGCCGGTGGAACGCGACCGAGACCTCGCCCTGCGTCGGGTGGGGCACCGGGATGAGGGTGATGGAGTAGCCTGCGTCGGCCGCGGCGACGGCGATCGCGTCGAGCGTGCGCATGTTGCCGAAGGAGGACAGCGTGAACATGATCACGCCGATGCTGTGGAAGCGGCCGGTGCGCAGGGCACGGGCGGCGCTGTTGGGGCGGTATCCGACCTGGCGCATCGCCTGGAGGACCCGTTCGCGGGTCTCGCCGTCGACGTTCGAGCGCCCGTTCGACACGCGCGAGACGGTCTGACCCGACACCTTCGCGAGCCGGGCGACGTCGGCCATGGAGGGCCCGCGGCGACGCGGGGCGGTGCTCGTCGTCGGAGTCGCGTCGGCAGCCATGGTCCCTCGTTTATAGCGCGTCGCCGAACATAATCGGGGCGACGAGGGGCCCCCGTACGGGAAACCACCGTGATCTGATCGATACTGAACGTGTTGACGTGAACATGGTACGGTGGCGATCTGCCATGTTGACGTGAACACGCCGCCTCCCCCACCGTGGCCGAAATCGAACGGAAGTCACTGATGACGACGACGTCTCCACCCGTCCCCCTGCGCGAGGTCGACCCTCCCGCGGCGCCGCTGAAGCAGGTGCCGCGCTCGCGAGCGAAGAGCGAGTGGAAGGGCCTGGCCTTCGTGGCCCCCTTCCTCGTCGTCTTCCTGCTCGTCTTCATCGCTCCGGTGATCTACTCGATCTATCTCAGCCTGTTCCGCGAGCAGCTCGTCGGCGGCACCGCGTTCGTCGGCCTCGACAACTACCTGACGCTGCTCGGCGACGCGAACTTCTGGGAGGGCTTCGTCCGCGTCGTCCTGTTCCTGGCGGTCCAGGTGCCGGTCATGCTGGTGCTGGCCCTCGTCGCCGCCCTCGCGATCGACAGCGGTCGCCTGCACGGCACCGGCTTCTTCCGCATCGTCGTGTTCCTCCCCTACGCGGTCCCGGCCGTCGTCGCGGTCCTCATGTGGGGCTTCATCTACGGCGACAACTTCGGCCTCGCGGCGAACGTCAACGACCTGCTCGGCTCCGACGTCGTCGCTCCGTTCTCGCGCGACTGGATCTTGGTCTCGATCGGCAACATCGTGACGTGGGAGTTCGTCGGCTACAACATGCTGATCTTCTACTCCGCCCTCAAGACGATCCCCGGTGAGCTCTACGAGGCCGCCGAGATCGACGGAGCCGGCCCGATGCGCGTCATCCGCTCGATCAAGCTGCCGGCCCTGCGCGGAGCCATAGTCATCGCCACGATCTTCTCGATCATCGGCAGCTTCCAGCTGTTCAACGAGCCCAACATCCTCCGGACGCTGGCGCCGAACATCATCACCACCTACTTCACGCCGAACATGTACGCCTACAACCTGTCCTTCGCCGGTCAGCAGTACAACGCGTCGGCCACGGTCGCGATCGTGATGGGCGTGATCACCGCGATCATCGCCTACGTGGTCCAGCTCCGCGGCGCGCGCAAGGAGAACTGATGGCCGTCACGACCGCACCCACCGCCCCCCGCTCGAGCCGGCCGCGCCGCGCTCCCCGCCGCGGATCGTCCGTCCACCCGAAGAAGTCGATCGCCTTCACCCTGCTGATGTCGGCGTTCATCCTCTACAGCCTCGTGCCGCTGGCCTGGCTGGTCATCAACGCGACCAAGACGCAGGCCGGGCTGCTCTCGAGCTTCGGGCTCTGGTTCGACGGCGACTTCGTCTTCTTCCAGAACATCGCCGAGACGCTCACCTACCGCGACGGCATCTTCCTCCGCTGGCTCGGCAACACCCTCCTCTACGTCGTCGTCGGCGCCGGAGGAGCGACGCTGCTCGCCACGCTCGCCGGCTACGGTCTCGCGAAGTTCCGCTTCGCCGGCCGCAAGGCGGTCTTCGCGGTGGTCCTCGGAGCGATCGCCGTCCCCGGCACGGCCCTGGCCGTCCCGACGTTCCTCATGTTCAGCCAGCTGGGCCTGACGAACACCCCGTGGGCGATCATCATCCCGTCGCTGATCAGCCCCTTCGGCCTCTACCTGGTCTGGGTCTACGCGGTGGAGTCGGTGCCCACCGAGCTGCTCGAAGCGGCGCGGATGGACGGCGCAGGCGAGTTCCGCACCTTCTTCACGATCTCGATCCGCCTCCTGGCGCCGGGCATCGTGACGGTGCTGCTGTTCTCGGTCGTCGCGACCTGGAACAACTACTTCCTGCCGCTGATCATGCTGAGCGACCCCTCGTGGTACCCGCTCACCGTGGGCCTGAACCAGTGGAACGCCCAGGCCACCGGCGTCAGCGCGCAGCCGATCTACAACCTGGTGATCACGGGCTCGCTGCTCACGATCATCCCCATCGTCGTCGCCTTCCTCGGACTCCAGCGCTTCTGGCAGTCCGGGCTGAGCGCCGGCAGCGTCAAGGGCTGACGCCCTCCGACCTCCCCCCTGCAGCCGGAGCACCCGCGCCGGCCGCCACCACCCGCAGCACGAAGAAGTGAAGGGATCCCCCCTATGAAGTTCACGAGCTCCGCCCTCCGGCGGACCCTGACCGTGGCCGCCGCGGCCGCCCTGGCCGCCGGCTCGCTGGCCGCCTGCTCCGCCCCCTCCCCCGGCGGGAACGGCGGAACCAGCGCCGAGGGCGGCACCGCGGCCGACCTCGACGCCGCCCTCGAGGCCGGCGGCAAGATCACCTACTGGAGCTGGACCCCCAGCGCCGAGGCGCAGGTCGCCGCGTTCGAGGAGGCCTACCCCGAGGTCGACGTCGAGCTGGTCAACGCCGGCACGAACACCGAGGAGTACACCAAGCTCCAGAACGCGATCAAGGCCGGCTCGGGCGCTCCCGACGTCGTGCAGATCGAGTACTACGCCATGCCGCAGTTCGCCCTGTCGGACTCGCTGCTCGACCTCTCGCAGTACGGCCTCAGCGACCTCGAGGACAAGTTCAGCGCCTCCACGTGGGGCAGCGTGAACGTCGACGGCAAGCTCGTCGGCCTCCCCCAGGACTCGGGCCCCATGGCCATGTTCTACAACAAGACCGTCTTCGACCAGTACGGCATCGCCGTGCCGACCACGTGGGACGAGTACGTCGCCGCGGCCGAGCAGCTGCACACCGCCGACCCGACGAAGTACATCACCGCCGACACCGGCGACGCGGGCTTCGCGACCAGCATGATCTGGCAGGCCGGCGGCCAGCCCTTCCAGTTCGAGGGCACCGACATCACCGTCGACGTCGCCGACGAGGGCACCAAGAAGTGGACGGGCGTCTGGAACCAGCTCGTCGAGAAGGGCCTGCTCTCGGACACCCCCGGCTGGGGAGACGAGTGGTACAAGGGCCTGGGCGACGGATCGATCGCCTCGCTGATCACCGGCGCCTGGATGCCCGGCGTGCTCGAGTCCAGCGTCGCCGACGCCTCGGGTGACTGGGCCGTCGCGCCGATCCCGACCTACGACGGCACCCCCGTCAGCGCCGAGAACGGCGGAGGCGGCCAGTCGGTCACCTCGCAGAGCGAGAACCCGGCCCTCGCGGCCGCGTTCCTGCGCTGGCTGAACAGCGACCCGGCCTCGGTCGACGTGTTCCTCGAGAGCGGCGGATTCCCGTCGACCACCGCCGACCTGACCGACCCCGAGTTCGTCTCGGCCGAGTCGGAGTACTTCGGCGGCCAGAAGATCAACGAGGTGCTGACCCAGGCCTCCGAGGATGTCCGCCCCGGCTGGTCGTACCTGCCCTACCAGGTCTACGCGAACAGCGTGTTCGGCGACACCGTCGGACAGGCCTACGCCAACGGCACGAGCCTCGACGACGGCCTGGCCGACTGGCAGGGCAAGCTCGTGCAGTACGGCAACGAGCAGGGCTTCACGGTCTCCGAGTAAGTCAGACCCCCCAAGGGAGGCCGGCCGGATCGCTCCGGCCGGCCTCCTCGCGTACCACCCGCTTCTCCTGATCCGAGGGATGATCATGACCACCGCACCCGAGAGCCGCTTCGCCATCGGCGCCACCGACTTCGAGCTCGACGGACGGCCGCACCGGATCCTGTCCGGCGCGCTGCACTACTTCCGGGTGCACCCCGACCTCTGGGCCGACCGCATCCGCAAGGCGAGGCTGATGGGCCTGAACACCATCGAGACCTACGTCGCCTGGAACGCGCACGAGCCGGTCCGCGGCTCCTTCCGCGCCGAGGGCGGCCTCGACCTCGGCCGCTTCCTCGACCTCGTCGCCGCCGAGGGCATGCACGCGATCGTGCGACCCGGCCCCTACATCTGCGCGGAGTGGGACAACGGCGGGCTCCCGGCCTGGCTGTTCCGCGACCCCGAGGTGGGCGTCCGCCGGTCCGAGCCGCACTACGTGGCCGCGGTGAGCGAGTACCTCCGCGAGGTCTACGCGATCGTCGCGCCGCGGCAGATCGACCGGGGCGGGCCGGTCGTCCTGGTGCAGATCGAGAACGAGTACGGAGCGTACGGCTCCGACAAGGAGTACCTCGCCGAGCTCGTCCGCGTCACGCGAGACGCCGGCGTCACCGTGCCGCTCACGACCATCGACCAGCCCACGCCGCAGATGCTCGCCGACGGCAGCCTCCCCGGCCTGCACCTGACCGGCTCGTTCGGCTCGCGCACGCCCGAGCGCCTCGCGACGCTGCGCGAGTTCCAGCCGACCGGCCCGCTGATGTGCATGGAGTTCTGGTGCGGCTGGTTCGACGACTGGGGCACCCAGCACCACACGACGGACGCCGACGCCTCGGCCCGCGAGCTCGACGCGCTCCTCGCGGTGGGCGGCTCCGTGAACATCTACATGCTGCACGGCGGCACGAACTTCGGCCTGACCAGCGGAGCGAACGACAAGGGCCGCTACGCCGCGATCACCACCAGCTACGACTACGACGCACCGCTCGACGAGGCGGGGCACCCGACCGACAAGTTCTGGGCGTTCCGCGAGGTCATCGCGCGCTACGCGCCGGTGCCGGAGGAGGTGCCCGCCCCGCGGACGCCGTCGCCCGCGCTCACCGCGCCGCTGCTCCCCGGCCCCGCTCTGCTCGGGCTCGACGCCTTCGGCGAGGCGACCGCGCTCGAGGCGATGGCGTCCTTCGACGAGCTCGGCCACGCCGACGGCTTCGTGCTCTTCGAGACCGTGCTCGACTCCTCCGACGCCCCCGCCCGCCTGGTCGTCGGCGAGGAGGTGCGCGACCGCGCCTGGGTGCTGCTCGACGGCTCGCCCGTGGGCGTGCTCGCGCGCGACAACCACGAGCGCGCGCTGACGCTGCCCCGGGGCCGCGGGGCGCTCGCGATCCTCGTCGAGAACCAGGGGCGCGTGAACTACGGCGTGCGGATCGGCGAGCACAAGGGACTGATCGGCGGAGTCGAGTTCGACGGGGCGGCGCTCACCGGATGGACGGCCCGCGCGCTCGACGTGTCGCTCCTCCCCTCGCTCGCCGGGGTCGCGGAGGGCTTCGCGGCCGGGCCCTCACTCGCCTCGGGATCGTTCGAGCTGGAGGCCCCGTCCGACCTCTTCGTCGACACGCTGCACTGGGGCAAGGGCCTGGTCTGGGTGAACGGGTTCCTGCTCGGCCGCTACTGGCGGCGCGGACCCCAGCGCACCCTGATCGTGCCGTCGCCGGTGACGCGGGCGGGACGGAACGAGGTCGTCGTGCTCGAGCTCGAGGCGTTCGCCGAGGCCGAGATCCGA
>NZ_LMNR01000001.1:190995-200568 GCF_001423045.1 Rathayibacter sp. Leaf296 | reverse complement strand
GGGAGGCCGGGGGTGCGCCCCCGGCCTCCCGCTTTTCTGGTCCCCACCCGGAAAGGGGCCGTCGCGGAGGGACATCCGCCCGTTCCTGCGCGGATGTTCACGGTAACGTCAGCCGACTCCTCAGCGGCGAGGAGGTCGGCGGGAGCTCGTGCACTCGCCACTGCCGCTCGGGGCATTCAGCGAGGACCGACCCAGAGGACGACCATGCGACGACGACACGCCCTGCTCCCCGGAGCGCTCACCGGACTGCTGCTGGCCTCCGGGCTCGTCGCCGGAGGATCCGCCGCGGCTCCAGCGGCCGCCGCTCCGGTGGCCGCCGCTCCCGCCGCTCCCGCTCCCGCCGCCCCCGCTCCCGCCGCCCCCGCTCCCGACCGCCCCGTCGCGGCTCCGGACGCCGAGCCCACCGTGATCGAGCCGGAGGCGGACGCGACGACGCAGCAGGCCGCCCTCGCCCTCGACGCCGACTTCGTCGACGTCGAGATCCCGGCGCGCGCCCAGGTGCAGACGCACCGCGTGACGATCGCGCTCGTCGCTCCGCAGGGCACGGTCCCGGGCGGGTACACGACCGCCGACGCCGTCCGCGCCCTCGACCTCGTCGACCGGTTCTACTCCCGCGAGACCGGTGGGGCGATCCGCTTCGAGCTCGACCAGGTCGTCGACTGGCAGGTCGTCGACCAGCCGATCGGCTGCACGAACACGGGCGGGCTGCAGGACTGGATCGCGCAGAGGACCGGCTGGCAGCGCGGACCGGGCAAGCACCTGGTCGCCATGGTGCCCGAGGGCGACCCGTGCCCGAACTGGGCCAACGGCGAGCAGCCCGGCGATCCCGACGACGGCGGACGCGCGTTCCAGCCCGGACCGGACGCGTACTTCCTCGCGCACGAGCTCGGCCACAACCTCTCGCTGCCGCACGCCTACAGCGTGAACTGCGCCACGACCCGCGACTACGCCTCCACCCCGCTGCCCGCGGACTGCCGCCGCGAGGAGTACGGCAACCGGACCGACGTGATGGGCGACGCCTGGTCGTTCCTGCCGCTGTCGTCCCCGTCGCTGGCGCGCCTGGGCACGCTGCCGAACACCCGCCAGCCCGTCTGCGGCGCACCCCGCACCACGACCCTCGACACCCTCGGAGCCGGACCCGCCGGCCGGCGCGCGCTCACCTGGAACGACCCGCAGGACGCGGGCATCCGCTACTGGGCGCAGTACAACGACCGCGCCGACACGACGTCCGACGGCGGTGCGTACACGAGCCCCTTCCAGGTGCGCCGCGACGTCTCGGGCGTGCAGATCCTGCGCTCGAACCCGGGCCAGCCGTACGCCGGCGACCTGCTCGAGCGTCCGGGTGACGCGAGCGAGGCGAACGAGTTCGTGCTCGCCGGCGAGACCGCGGTGCTCAACTCCGGCATGTCGGTGCGGGTCGACCGGATCGACGCGCTGACCCGGCGCGCGACGGTCACCGTGACCGTGCCGTGCACCGACTACGTCGGCGACATCGCTCCGCTCGCCTCGTCGACGAGCGCCTCGTACACCTCGCCGTGGACCTCGGTCGGAGCGGTCGCCGACGGCGCCGCCTCGACGATCTGGGGCTCCTGGCCCCGGGTCGGAGAGCAGCACGTCGAGCTGCGCTGGCCGAGCGCCGCGACCGTCGACAGCGCCTCGGTGCTCTTCGCGAGCGACGCGGCCGACGCGGACGGACGCGGCCTGATCCCCGCGCGGTCGTGGCGGGTCGAGCACCTGGTCGGCGACGTCTGGACTCCCGTGAGCGGAGCGGCTCCCGGCCGCGAGCGCGACGTGCTGAACCGCGCGACGTTCGCTCCGGTGACCACGACGGCGCTGCGGCTCGTGTTCACGGCGTGGGGCGCCGGCGAGTACGGCGGATCCACGGGCGTGGCCGAGATCGAGGTGAACGGCATCGCCGTCGCGGCCTCGGCCGAGGCGCGCGGGACGCTGCAGAGCGTGCCGACCGCGACGACCCGCGACCTCGCGCAGTCCGTGCTGGTGCGCGACTCCTCCGGTCGCGCCCTCGCGGGCCGCTCGGTCGGCTTCGCGATCACCGGGCCGGCGGCCTTCGAGAGCGGAGCGACGACCGCCGCGGTGCTCTCGGGCGCCGACGGCGTCGCCGCGCTCCCCCGGATCCGCACCGGGTCCACGGCCGGCACCGTCTCGATCACTGCGCGCGTCGACGGCGTGACGACGGCACTGGCCGGAGCGAGCGTCGTGCCCGGCGCCTCCGTCACGGCGAAGGCGACCTCGCGGGTGATCCTCGGGAAGGTCGTCGTCACGGTGACGGCGACGAACACCGGCCGCGCGGCCGCCGATCTGACCGTCGCGACGCCCTACGGGACGGCGTCCTCGGCCGCGGTCGCCCCGGGCGCCACGGTGACCAAGGTGTTCCGCACGGGCAAGAGCTCGATCGCCGCGGGCACCGGCACGGTCACGGCCGTCTCGGGCGGCTCGCGCGCGAGCGTCTCGGTGGTCATCCCGCGCGCGTGACCGGGACGGGGGCCGCCCGCCCGAACGGACCACTCCGTCCGGGCGGGCGGCTGCTGTTAGCGTCGAGGTGACGTGCCCGGCGACGTGCCGCGGCGGAGTGATCGGGGGACACGATGAGGCGGACGACCGCAGGGATCGCACTGGCAGGAGCACTGCTGCTCGCACTGACGGGATGCGCGGGCGGAGGCGGGACGGTGGGCGAGGTCAGCACGCCGAAGCCCATCCCGACCCTCACGCCGACGGCCGCCGCCCCCGCGGCCCCGGCGGCCGCCGCGCAGCTGGGCGAGCCCGAGCTGGCGGCCGTGTTCACCGGCATCCAGTTCGTCCCGGACCAGTACGCGAGCATCCAGGAGATGCTCGACTCGATCTACCCGGGGCTGACCGCGACGGATGCGAGCTGCCTCTCACCGTTCGGGCTGGGCTGGGACACGGCGTCGCCGGGCTCGACGGTGCAGTACGGCACGAGCAACGACCGCTCGATGACCTCGGTCGTCGCGAGCGCGGCCGACCCGACCGCCGCCTCCGCCCTGGTGGCGGACGCGAAGGGCGCCCTCGAGCGCTGCGCGAGCGGCTCGGCGCTGTTCGCGATGGAGGGTGTGCCGGTGCAGACGACGGTCGCTCAGACGGTGCCGGCGACGACCGGGACCGACGAGTCGGTCGGCTGGACCGTCACCGGCGCGGTGGGCTCGAGCCCGTTCACTCTGGTCGGGATCACGGCGCGGGTCGGCGGGAACGTCGTCGCGCTGGTCGGCTGGGATCCGGCGACGAACGCGTCGTACGTGCCGCAGGCGACGCAGATGTTCGTCGACGCGCTGTAGCGGGGGGATCGGCCGCGGGGTCGGGTGCCGCTGGCGGCGCTTCCGCAGAAGTTGCGGTAACGCCGAGCGGTTACCGCAACCTGTGGAGAAGCGACTTCGCGCGTCTCCGCAGGGTCGGGTGCCGCCGCCTGCGCTTCCGCGGAAGCTGCGGGAAAGGCGCGCGGTTACCGCAACTTGTGGAGAAGGAGCGGCAGCACCTGCCGCGGCGTGGGGTGCCGCTGGCGGCGCTTCCACAGAAGTTGCGGGAAAGGCGCGCGGTTACCGCAACTTGTGGAGAAGTGAAGTCGGGCACCTCCGCGGGGTCGGGGCCGCTGCGGCGCTTCCGCAGAAGTTGCGGGAAAGGCGAGCTGTTACCGCAACTTGTGGAGAAGCAGCGGCAGCACCTGCCGCGGCGTGGAGTGCCGCTGGCGGCGCTTCCGCGGAAGTTGCGGGAAAGGCGAGCTCTTACCGCAACTATTGGAGCGGGGTCGCGCGGCGGTCAGGTCAGCCACGAGAGGCGGCCGCCGTGCGGGGTGGCGGACGCGAGCGGGACGCCGTCGGCGGCGAGCAGGAACGGGGTCGGCTCGGGCGCGGCGAGAGCGGCGCGGGGTGCGACGAGGTGCGCGAGCAGCGACTCCGCTTCGAGGGTGACGAGGCTCGCGCCGTGCGCCGCGACCGCGTCGAGCACGCGCTCGCGGGCCGGCCGCGGGAGGTAGACCAGCGTGCCGAGCGAGACGACGACGGCCCGCATCCCCCGCGGCACCTGGGCGAGCAGGGCGGGCAGCGCGTCGGCGGCGTCGCCGGCGACGATCGGCGGAGGATCCTCCCGCAGCACCGCGACGGCCTCGCGCAGCCGCGCGGTCCGCTCCGGCCGGTCCGGCGGCAGCAGCGCCTCGAGCCACGCGCGGTCGTCGGCCGAGCGCACGTCGAGGGGCCGCAGGTCGAGTCCGCGCCGCCACGCCACGACCGGGAGGCGCGCGGGCGCGGATCCGCCGGTCACGGCGCACTCGAGCAGCGGGCCGCCCGAGCCCAGGCGCACGGTGTCGTCGCCGGTCTCGAAGGCGTAGGAGTAGCGCTCCGGAGCGAGGCAGAGACCCGCGGAGGCGCCGATCTCGATCAGCGCGATCGGCTCGTCCGGCTCGGTGATCCGCTCGAGGGCCGCCACCAGCGGCGCGCACCGCAGCGCCTCGTTCGTCTGGGTGAGGCGCTCGGCCGCGACCGGTGCGACGCGCGGCCACTCGGCGACGAGCCAGTCGGCGAACGCCTCCGTCGGCGCGCCCAGGTACCGGGCGACCGAGAAGAGGAGGGAGGGCTGGCGGTGCGCGCGCGGCAGCTCGTCGATCAGGGCGAGCAGGTCGTCGCGTCCGGCGACCTCGAGTGCCCAGCCCACCTGCAGCTCGGATGTCTGCGCGAGCTCGCGGGCGGCCCGGCGGTACCAGTCGGCGGTCGAGTCCATGCCCCCATCCTGCGCGACGCGGGCGGTGGTCAGCGCTCGAGCAGGGGCGGGTGGTCGCCGTGGCGGTGCACCAGCTTCCAGCCCCGGCCGTCGAAGCGGCGGTAGACGTGGGTGACGCGGAGGACGAGCGGGCGCGGCTCGCCGCCGTCGAGGCGGGTCGAGCCGAGCTCCCGGCCGACCGTGTAGGCGAGATCGCCGGAGGCGTGCACGACGTCGTAGTGCGGGCGCAGCTCGCCGTCGGCGAAGCGGCTCGCGACCCAGCCCAGGGTCTCGTCGATGGCGGCGCGGCCTCGCTCGATCGTGCCGAACGCGCCGTAGAGGGTGGAGTCGTCGATGTCGGCCCAGCAGCGGCGGTACGGATCGGCGTCACCCGCAGCCATCGCGACGAGCGCCTCCTCGACCGTCGCGATCGCGGCGACGAGGTCGGCCGGGAGGTCGCCCGGAAGGTCGGCCGCGGGCTCGAAGGTGTCGCTCATGCGGGGACTCTACTGCCGGGGTCGTCGGCGGACGAAGGGTCCGCCGACTGCTCGATGTCGGTGGTCGCCGGTAGAACGGACCCATGTCCGCCACCCGGGAACGCACGCTGCTCGACGTGCGGCGCATCTACGCCGAGCCGGCGGCGCTCGAGCAGCCGCGCGGGCAGGAGATCGTCGCGCGCTGGCCCGGCGCCGAGATCGTGCCGGTCGAGTCGCACTGGATGATCCCCGAGGTGCACGGCGACGAGACCAACGTGGCGCGCTGGGTGCGGATCAAGACCGAGGCGCTCGTGCTGGGCGTCAAGAAGTCGCTGGTCACGCGTCCGAACGGCCGCTCGGCCGACTTCATCGCGCCGTCGCACGCCAACGGCTGCGCGATGGCGTGCGTCTACTGCTACGTGCCGCGGAGGAAGGGCTACAGCAATCCCGTCACCGTCTTCACCAACATCGAGCAGATCCAGCGGCACCTCGCCCGCCACATCGCCAAGCAGGGACCCAAGACCGAGGGCAACCAGTGCGACCCCGACTCATGGGTCTACGACATCGGCGAGAACAGCGACTGCTCCGTCGACGCGATGCTCAGCGAGAACGTGCGCGACCTCTGCGAGCTGTTCCGCATGTCCCCGACCGCGAAGGCCTCGTTCGCGACGAAGTACGTCAACCGCGAGCTGCTCGAGTGGGATCCGCTCGGCCGCACGCGCATCCGCTTCTCTCTGATGCCCGCCGAGACGGCGAAGGTCACCGACATCCGCACCTCGCCGATCGCCGAGCGGATCGCCGCGATCAACGACTTCGTCGACGCCGGCTACGAGGTGCACGTCAACTTCTCGCCCGTGATCCTCACCCCCACCTGGCAGCGCGACTGGGCCGAGCTCTTCGAGCAGCTCGACGCGGCGCTGCACCCGCGGGCGAAGGCGCAGCTCGCCGCCGAGGTGATCCTGCTCACCCACAACGAGCGGCTGCACGAGGTGAACACGGGCTGGCACCCGAAGGCCGAGGAGCTGCTCTGGACCCCGGGTGTGCAGGAGTCGAAGGTCTCCGAGAACGGAGCGGTGAACATCCGCTACCGCCGCGACCTCAAGCGCGCCGCCCTCGATCGGTTCCTCGCCCTGCTGCAGCAGCAGCTGCCCTACTGCCGCGTCCGCTACGCGTTCTGAGTGGCCCCCGACGCGGCGTGGAGACCCTCCGCTGAGGCACCCCACAGGCGCCTGCGGGCAGCTCGCAGCACGGTTTCGCAAAGCGGATAGGAACCGGGATCGCCCCCTGCCCCTCCCCTACTTTGGTGTCACGGCGGGATGAGCGATCCCCGTCGGCCCCACCGCCCCGCGACTCCGCCCCCGGAACCCGGGCGACGCGCGGACGCCGCTCCTCCCAGCCGGCACCGCCTTCCGAACTCCCCACCCCCGACGGATCCGTCGGGTCGCCCCGCACGAGTCGCGGCCGACACCGCGGCGATCACACAGAACGGACCTCCGCACATGGGCTCCCTCCTCTACGGCACTCCCGCTACCGCCCACGACATCGACGACCGCGCCCTCGCGCACCTGCAGATCGTCATGATCAACAAGTTCCGCCGCAACGAGGCGTTCGCCTTCCAGATCGAGGCGTCGAACACCCACGGCACCGGACGCCAGACCCTGTGGCTGCACCCCGCCATCCCGCTGCAGTTCTCGTTCAACGGGAGCCGCATGCCCGCGATCAACCCCACGTGGGTCCGCTCGCTGATGGAGGAGGCCAACAGCGGCCGCGGCCTGCGCGTCATCCCGGAGCCCGCACCGCAGCCCGAGAGCGTCGGCCTGACGAACGCGGCCTGACCCACGATGACCTCCTCCGGTGACGTCGAGCACGACCCGGGGGGAGCCTCGCGAAGGGGGAGCACGATGACCGGCACCGCACTCGAGGCGCCCACCGTCGAGATCACCGACTTCCTGGGTCTCGCCGGCCGCGAGGATCCGCAGTCGGTCTTCACCTGCTCCTCCCGCGTGCACGGAGTGACCGGCATGCTCCTCGTCCTCCCCGACGCCCTCGTCCTCAGCGAGGACGACGGCACGGTCCGGATCCCGGCGGACGAGGTCGACGCGTGGTGGGACTCGTCCTCCGGCGACGTCTTCTCGCTCGCCGTGCAGGGACGCCACCGGCACTCGGTCGTCCTGCTCTCGGAGTTCCGCAGCGCGACGGTGCACGCGATGACCCGGGCGTACGGGCCTCTGAATCGTTTATCCGCTTAACGAACTGCGCCCTCCCCCGCATCGACGCGAGGCCCTCCGGCGTGGCACGCTCCTCGGGATGAACGACTCCTCCCCCGACGTCGTCCGCTCCGACATCAGCGGCCACGACATCGACGAGGCCCGCCAGATGTTCGAGGGGGCCTACAACGGCCACCGCTTCGCCGTCGAACCCGGCGAGGACTTCGCGTACCGCTACACGTCCGTCGGCGACTCCGACATGACGCTCCGGGGCAGCTACTTCGGCGGATCCGTGCAGGGCCGCATCCAGACCGAGGGCGAGTACGTCGTCTCGTGGCTGACCGCCGGCACCGGAGTCACCGACATCGACGGCGACCCGGTCGCGCTGCAGCTCGGGCAGCCGGCGATGTTCGTGAACGGCCGGCCGACCGCCTTCGAGTTCCACGACTACCGGCAGAACCTCATCCACTTCGACGGCGCCTACCTCGAGGGCATCGCCCAGGACGTCGAGGGCGTCGAGGGCGGACCGCTGCTCTTCGACTCCACCGCGCGCCCGACCGGGGAGACGCTGCGGCGCTGGTCGGCGACCGTCGCGGCGATCGCGCGCGTCATCTACTCCGACGAGAGCACGCCACTCCTGCGCAGCGAAGCGAATCGTGCGGCGGCGATCGCGCTGCTCGAGACGTTCCCGCACGCGGTCCTCGCCGCACAGGCCGATCTCCTCGTGCCGCGCAGCGGACGGCTCCGCACCGCCGTCGAGTACATGTACGAGAACGCGCACCTGCCGATCCGCACGGAGGAGATCGCCGCGGCCGCCGACATGAGTCTGCGCACCCTGCAGAGCGAGTTCCGCCGCGAGTTCGACATGACCGCGCTGGACTACCTGAGGCGGATCCGCCTCGACGCGGTGCAGAAGGAGCTGCGCGGGACCGACTCCGGCACCGTCACGGTCACCGAGGTCGCGCACCGCTGGGGCTTCGCGCACCTGGGCCGGTTCTCGGCGTCGTACGCGCACCGCTTCGGCGAGAGCCCGAGCACGACGCTCGAGAAGTAGCGTTAGAGGAAGTCGTCGTCGTCGATCTCGGCCGGCTGCGCCTGCGGCCGCGCGGGCTGCAGGCGGCGGGTCTTCTCGCGCATCGACTCCACGGCCTCGGGGTCGTCGAGGTCGACGCCGCGGTCGAGCGCCGGGCTCGCGAAGAGCTGGCTCGCCGGACCCAGCAGCAGCCGCGTCTCGCCGAGCATGCCCTCGTCCGACAGCGACGGCACGACGACGAGGTCGGACTTGCCGACATTGGCCAGCGCCTGCGCGTACTCCACGACCGCCGTGCAGATGGTGTCGCCGAGGAGCACGTAGCCGCTCGCGTAGTAGAGCTTCTGCATGGTGTCCTCCCGATCGTGCGCCGTGCGGCATCCCCGCACCCGTCTATCTCGACGGTAGGACGCCGCCACCGGCGGACCCACCCCTTGACGAGGCACGCCGGAGGCCCCCTCCGCGCATCGGTCCGCTCGCGCGATGCCACGACGTCGCGGAGGCGTCTGCAACCGAGGGTGGGGCAGGCGAACCGCCGCTGGAGGGGCCGCGCGACGATCTCGCCCTCGGTTGCGTACGCGGCTCCCGCAGAAGTAAGGCTGAGGGGCCGGATGCGGCCGTGGATCGACGAGTCCGGGCGCTCAGCCTTACTTCTGCAGGCGGATCGGCGCGCACCGTCACTCCGACGCGCGCGCCACCGCCTCGAGTCGCGCGCGGTGCGCGGCCCACCAGGCCGCGTCGCCCTCGGGCAGGTTGTCGCCCTCGCGGCGGAGTCCGACGCGCCCGTCGATCAGCTCGCGGACGATGTCGGCGTGACCCGCGTGCCGGTGGGTCTCGACCGCGATGTGCACGAGGATCCGGTGCAGGGTCACGTCGCGGTTCGTCCACCACGGCACGACGCCCGGGGCGTCGAGCGGCAGGGCGGCGACGACCGCGTCGGAGTGGGCCTGCACGCGGCGGTAGTGGCCTACGACGTCCTCGCGCGACTCCTCGGCCGTGGCCCACATGTCGGAGTTCGGCTCGGAGTCGTCCTCCATCCAGGCGAGCCGCTCGGGGAACGGCCGGCCGAAGACCAGGCCGAGGTAGCCCGCCTCGGTGCCCGCGACGTGCTTCACCAGCCCGAGCAGATTGGTGC
>NZ_LMNR01000001.1:188873-190923 GCF_001423045.1 Rathayibacter sp. Leaf296 | reverse complement strand
GTCGCGGCCCTCCTGCAGGTACAGGAGCAGGGTCTGCTTCTCGTCGATCATCGCCCCAGGATGGACCCGCCCACTCGATCGCGCGAGAGCCGGAGGCGGCCCCTGCATCCCGGGCCGCGCCGCGCAAGCCTCGCCCCGGAGCGATGCGGCGCGCCAGACTGGCGTGCCCGCACCGCCGCGAGCACCGATCGAGGAGCCCGCCGATGACCACCAGCACCGCCCCGTGCTCCCTGGACCGGACCCCGCGATGAGCGGCTCGAAGACGGCCCGGCTCTCGGCCTGGCACGAGAAGTTCGTCGTCGAGGACCGCACGCTCCCCGCCGCCGCCCGGCGCCGACTCCTGATCACGGCGGGCCTGCTGACGCTGCTCGGCGGAGTCGCGTTCGTCGCGATCCTGCTCGGCGTGCTCACGCAGACCGGGATCGAGCGGCTCGACGGGCCGGTCGAGGACTTCTTCGACGCGCGCGTCGAGCGCGACCGGACCGGGCCCATGATCGTGCTGGCCGTGCTGTTCGGGCCGGTCGTGCTGCCGATCGTGGTGCTCGTCGTGCTGATCGGCTGGATCATCCTGGCCAAGCACCTCTGGCGGCCGCTGCTGCTGCTGGTCGGCATGGCGACGGGCGTGATCCTCGCGCAGGTGATCGCTCCGCTCGTGCAGCACCCGCGACCGCCCGTCGCCGAGATGCTGTTCGGGCCCGACCGCACCTTCTCGTTCCCCTCCGGGCACGTGCTCGGCACGGCCGACTTCCTCCTGATCACGACGTATCTGCTGGCGAGCAGGCTGCAGCGGCGCTGGTTCACGGTGACCGCGATCGCCGTGGCGGTGACGCTGATCGTCGTGCAGATCGTGAGCCGCCTCTACCTCGGCTACCACTGGCTGAGCGACACGGCGGGCTCGGTCGCGCTGTCGATGGTGATCACGGGCGTGGTGATCGCGGTCGACGTGCGGCGCACGGTGCGGGTCCGGGAGGAGTGACGCGGGCGGGCGGTGACCGGCGGAACCCGTCCCGGGGACGCGACCCCGTCACTCCGTCCTCTTCTCGATCGGACGCGCGACGGCCTAGCGTGGCAGCATACGACGGAGGGACGGCGATGGGCGACGACACGGGCTTCTCGGCGGAGGAGAAGGCGGCGATGAAGGCGCGGGCGGCCGAGCTGAAGGCCGAGGCGCGCGCGGGCAAGGCGGCCGAGAAGGCCGAGGCCGAGCGGCTGGCGCAGGAGGAGAAGATCGCCGAGATGCCGCAGCCCGACCGCGCGCTCGCCGAGCGGCTGCACGCGCTCGTGACGGAGGCGGCGCCGGCGCTGCGTCCGAAGCTGTACTACGGGCAGCCCGGCTGGGCGAAGGAGGGGCGCGTCATCGTGTTCTTCCGCAGCGGACTCGTCGACAAGGCGCGGTACTCGACGTTCGGCTTCAGCGTCGACGCGGCGCTCGACGAGGACGGCGGGCTGTGGCCGACGTCGTACGCCCTCGACCACCTCGACGACGCCGGGGCGGCGCTGCTGGCCGAGCGGGTGGCGCGGGCCGCGGGCTGACAGGCGGACCGCTCGGCTGCCGCGTGCCCCGGGGTACTCTCGCACGGTGCCGACGACACTCGACTCCCTCTACCGCTACCCGGTGAAGGGGCTGACGCCGGAGCGGCTCGACAGCGTCGTTCTGCGCCCGGGTCGCGGGTTCCCGGCCGACCGGCTGTTCGCGCTCGCGAAGCCCGACGGCGCCTACCGGGCCGACGCGTTCGTGCCGCTGCCCAAGCGCGAGTACTTCGTGCTGCTGAACACCGAGCGGCTCGCCGGGTTGCGCACCCGCTTCGACGACGACGCGCGGCGGGTCGAGGTCACCGTGCAGGGGCATCGGGTGCTCGAGGCCGACCTGGGGACGGCCGAGGGGCGCGAGGCGTTCGTCGAGCTGTACGCGCGGGTCGCGGATCTGCCCGACGGCGCCCGCCCGGTGCTCGCCGAGCAGGACGGCTACAACTTCACCGACAACGCCAAGAACGGGCCGCGGCTGATGAACGCGATCTCGCTCGTGTCGCTCGCCTCGGTGCGCGACCTG
>NZ_LMNR01000001.1:90448-188821 GCF_001423045.1 Rathayibacter sp. Leaf296 | reverse complement strand
TCGAGCCGTGGGCCGAGCGCGACTGGGTGGGGCGCGAGCTGCAGCTGGGCGACGTGCAGGTGCGCGTGCTCGAGGAGACCGGACGGTGCGCGGCGACCGAGGTCGATCCGACGACGGCGCGGAGGGACGTGCCGGTGGTGCGGCTGCTGCACGAGCACTACGGGCACGAGAACGTCGGGGTGTTCGCGGAGGTGCTGTCCGGCGGCGTGCTGCGTCCGGGCGATGCGGTGACGCTCGACGCGGTGGTGGCGGCGTGAGGCTCGTCGTCGCCGAGCGGCGGATGCTGACGGCGGACGTCTGCGAGTTCGTCCTGCGGCGGGCCGACGGCTCGGCCCTGCCTGCCGCCGAGCCGGGCGCGCACGTGACCGTCGCGACGCCCTCGGGCGAGAAGCGCAGCTACTCCCTCACCGGCGACCTGCGCGATCGGAGCCGCTTCACGATCGCGGTGCGCCGCTCGGCGGAGGGACGCGGCGGTTCGCGCAGCCTCGTCGACTCCGTCTCGGCGGGCGACTCACTCGAGGTCGAGGGGCCGCGCAACTCCTTCGAGCTGGTCGAGGCGCCCGCCTACCTCCTGATCGCCGCGGGCATCGGCGTGACGCCCATCCGGGCCATGCTGATCGAGCTGGGGCGCCGCGGACCGACGGACGTGGAGCTGCTGTACCTGGCCCGCTCGCGCGAGCAGGCCCCGTACCTCGACGAGCTGACCGCCGCGGTGCCCGCACTGACGGTGCACCACCGCCGTGAGCACGGGCCGGTCGACTGGTGGCCGCTGCTCGCCGACCCGGGCGAGCGGCACCTCTACGTGTGCGGGCCCGAGGCGCTGCAGGACGAGGTCCGCGCGCTGACGATGCACTGGCGGCCGAGCCGCGTGCACGCGGAGGACTTCGCGGGGGTGTCGGCGTTCGGCGCGCTGAGCGAGCCGTTCACCGTGGAGTGGCAGCCGACCGGGGCCGAGATCGCGGTACCTGCCGCCCGGACGATGCTGGCGACGCTCGAGGACGCGGGCATCGACGTGCCGAGCTCGTGCGGCAGCGGGACCTGCGGGACCTGCCGACTGCGCCTCGTGGACGGGGAGGCGGACCACCGGGATCTGGTGCTGACGCCGGCGGAACGGCAGTCGGCGGTGATGCCGTGCGTGTCGCGCGGTGTCGGACGGGTGGTCGTCGCTCCGGAGTGACTCCTGTTCACAACGAAGGGAGGATCCGTTCCCGCGGCCCCGGATCCGCGGGGATCGGGAGCTCGGGACGGATCCTTCCTTCGTTGTGAACGCGAGTGGCGTCAGCCCTCGGCCTTCGACGGCTTGCCGTCGGCCGGCAGTACCTCGACGGGGGTGTCGCGCGTGTCCTCACCCTCGGCCTGCGACGGCTTGTCGGACTGGTCGTCCGGGTCCTGGACCGGGGACGTCGTGTCGCTCATCGGAGGCCGTCCGGGTCGTCGGAGGCGGGCGACGGCTGCACGTCGGCCTCGAACTCGGTCCAGGCCCGGTCGAAACCGGCTTGCGCCTCGGCGGGCTCGCTCGCGAAATAGCCCTCGTAGATCGAGTGGCCGCCGTGCTCGGGCAGGTCGTCGCGGGCGGCGAACTCCTGGGCGAGGGTGCCCACCTCGTCGTCGCGCGTGCTCTGGTCCCGCAGCCATGCGGGGAAGGTCTGAGTCATGGGACTCCTTTCTCCTGCGTCCATCCCACGCCCCGCGACCCGGAGCGGCAACCCCTTGCGGGCGCGTCGATAACGGCCGAGGACCCCGCTCGAAAGCGAGGTCCTCGGCGGTGAAAGGTGGTCAGCTGTTGAGGTTCTGGACGGCGTAGTCCGCTTCCTCCGCGGTGAACTGCTCGCCGTACTCACTCGTGAGCTGGTCGCGGATGGCGTCGGGCGACATCGCCATCTGCTCCTGGTACATCTTCGCCTTGGCGAGTGCGTTGGCGTTGTAGTCCGCCGTGAGGTTGTCGACGGCGTACTGGGCCGCCTCAGGGGAGAACTTCTCGCCGTACTCCGACACGAGTTGGTCGTAGATGCCGGCCTTGCTCATCTGCAGCGTGTCGGAGTACATCCCAGCTTTGATCAGCGCGGAGGCGAACTCGACCGGGACAGCCGGTGCCGCGGGCTCCTCGACCTCTTCGACGGGCGGTGCCTCCTCTGCGGGTGCCTCGACCTCGACAGGAGCGGTCGTCTCCGCAGGAGCCGGCGTCTCTGCAGGAGCCGGCGTCTCTGCAGGCAGAGACTCGGCCGTCGGCAGCGTCGACTCCGCGATCGCAGCAGGAGGCTGCTCCTCCACCGCGTTGTTCACCGCGGCACCGATGCCGAAGACGACGCCGACGGACGAGATCGTCGCGATCGCACCCAGGACGATGCCGGTGACGGCCATGCCCTTCGACTGCCGCTTGCGGAGAGCGAGGACGCCGAGCACGACGGCGGCGATACCGACGAGGGCTCCGAATACCGGAACGAGGCCTACCAGGAAGGCGACGATTCCGACGATCAAGGCGGCCAATGCGAGACCCGCCGCCTTGCGAGGAGAGACGGGCGGAGGAGGCAGGGTGCCTGTCGCGGTGGGGTGCGGTGCGGAAGGGGCCGGATAGGCAGGGCGGGGCTCCTGCGAGCCGCCGGCGGGCGGTTCGGGGTTCGTCATCGGGCGAGTATGGCAGAGCGGATCATCACCCTGACAGGAGAGAAGTACCGGGTCCGGGTGACGACGGGACGGCGCGATGCAGCGCACCAAAGGACGTCCGCTCTGGTCACGATCCGGCGGGCTCCCTCGATCCGGCGAGGAAGGTCGCCGGATCGGGCCGGGGGGCACCGTCCGCGACGGATTGCTCCCCGCGCTGATCGAGTAGCGCGCGAAGCGCGCGTCTCGAGATCCACGATCTCCGGGACTCGGTCGGTCTCGATACGCGCCTCCGGCGCTACTCGACCAGCAAGGAGGGGCAGAACCTCAGTGGGGAGGGCGGCTCAGCCGCGATGGTGGCTGACGGGAACTCCTGGCTGGGGTTCTGCGGCGGCCGACCGCGATGGATCGGACCGTCCCCCTTGCTGATCGAGTAGCGCGCGGAGCGCGCGTCTCGAGATCCACGACGTCCCGGGACTCGGCGGGTCTCGATACGCCCCTGCGGGGCTACTCGACCAGCAAGAGGAGGGGCGCCGCGCGCAACCCTGCTGATCGAGTAGCGCGCGCAGCGCGCATATCGAGATCCCCGATGGCGGGGCTACTCGACCAGCACGCCCGCCTCCTCGAGCAGCACCGACGTGCGCACCACGCGCTCCGAGGCCGCCGTGACCACCGACACCGGGCCGGACAGCGTCAGCGACGCCGTCGTCTCCTTCGTCGCGCAGTCCGGGCCGACCCAGAGCTCCACCTCGCCCGGCTCGACGATCCGCGGGCCGGAGCGGCCGGTGAACGCGAGGCGCGCGGCGGGCACCTGGAAGCGCACCTGCGCCTCCTCCCCCGCTGCGAGCTCCAGTCGGGCGTAGCCCAGCAGCTGGGCGACGGGGCGGGTGACGCTCGCGTAGACGTCGCGGGCGTAGAGCTGCACCAGGTCGGAGCCGCTGCGCGAGCCCGTGTTGCGCACGCGCACCGAGACGGTGAACGCTCCGTCGGTCGGCACCGAGTCGTCGAGCAGCGACAGGTCGCCGCGCGAGAACGTCGTGTACGAGAGCCCGTGCCCGAACGGCAGCACCGGAGTGCTGTCGGCGCTCGTCACGTCGGACGGGCCGCCCAGGATCGGGTGCAGGTACGAGAACGGCTGCGCTCCGGCCGAGCGCGGCAGCGACACCGGCAGGTGGCCGGACGGCACGACGCGGCCCGAGACGACGCCCGCGATCGCGCCGGCCCCCTCCTCCCCGGGGAAGAACGCCTGCAGCACGGCCGACGCGCCCGAGAGGGCCCAGTCGATCGCGTAGGGGCGTCCGGTCAGCAGCACGAGCACCACGGGGGTGCCGGTGGCGACGACCGCCTCGACCAGCTCGCGCTGGCGGCCGGGGAGCTCGAGGCTCTCGACGTCGTTGCCCTCGCCGACGGTGCCGCGGCCGAACAGGCCGGCGCGGTCGCCGACCACGACGACCGCCACGTCGGCGGTGCGGGCGAGCTCGGCGGCGGGGGCGATCCCGGAGTCGTCGTCGCCCTCGACCGCGCAGCCCTCGGCCACGAGGATCTCGCCCGCGAACTCGTCGGCGAGCGCCTCGCGCACGGTCGGGATCTCGAAGCCCAGCGGCACGCCCTCGTGATGGGCCAGCACGTGGTTGGCGAAGGAGTAGCAGCCCATGAGGGCCTGCGCGCTGTCGGCGTTCGGGCCGATCAGGGCGAGGCGTCGCGGCGCCGCGAGCGGCAGGACGCCGTCGTTCGAGAGCAGCACGAGCGACTGCTCCGCGAGACGGCGGGCGACGTCGCGGTGCGCGGGCGAGTCGAGGTCGATCGACTCGGGCACGTCGTCGAAGCGGGCGTCGAGCAGACCCAGGCGCTCCTTCTGCGCGAGCAGGCGCAGCACCGCGCGGTCGACGAGCTCCTCGCTCATCGCTCCGGAGGCGATGCGGGCGGCGAGCGGAGCGAGGAACGCGTCGCCCGTGGGCAGCTCCACGTCGATCCCGGCCTCGAGCGCGAGCTCGGCGGCCTCGCCGAGGTCGGCGGCGACCGCGTGCATGAGGTGCAGGAACGCGACCGAGAAGTAGTCCGAGACCACCACTCCGTCGAAGCCCCACGCGCCGCGCAGCACGTCGGTGAGGTAGGCGGGCGTCGCGCCGACGGGGTCGCCGTCGATCTCGGCGTACGAGTTCATCACCGAGCGCGCGCCGCCGTCGCGGATCGCCATCTCGAACGGGGGCAGCAGCACGTCGGCGATCTCGCGCGGTCCGGCGTGCACCGGTGCGTGGTTGCGGCCGCCGCGGGAGGCGGAGTAGCCGATGAAGTGCTTCAGCGTCGCGTCGACCCCCTCCGACTGCATGCCGCGGACGTAGGCGGTGCCGAGGGTGCCGACGACGTACGGGTCCTCGGCGATGCACTCGTCGACCCGGCCCCAGCGGGGGTCGCGGATCACGTCGAGCACGGGCGCGAGGCCCTGGTGGATGCCGAGCTCGCGCATGGACGCGCCGATCAGGCGGCCCATCTCCTCGACGAGCTCGGCGTCGAACGACGCGCCCCAGGCCAGCGGGGTGGGGAACGTCGCGGCCTTCCACGCCGCGAGCCCCGTCAGGCACTCCTCGTGCACGATCGCCGGGATGCCCAGCCGTGTCTCCTCGACGAGGCGGCGCTGCTCGGCCCACAGCCACTGCGCGCGCTCGATCGGATCGACGGGTCGCGTGCCGTACACGCGGGTCAGGTGTCCGAGCCCGTGCGTCGTCGCATCCTCGTAGCGGGTGGAGGTGGCCATCTCGCCGGCCAGCGGCGCGACGACCTCCCCGCCCTGGTCGACCCAGTAGCCGACGAGCTGGGCGAGCTTCTCCTCGAGCGTCATGTGCTCCAGGAGCTCGGCGACGCGGGCCGAGGGGACGTGCGGTTCGGCCACGGCGTGACCCTCTCTGCTGGAAGCGGACGGCGGGGTGGAGGTCATCCCTTCACCGCCCCGGTGAGGCCGCCCACGATGCGGCGCTCGAAGACGCTGAAGAAGATGAGCGCGGGGATCATCGACAGCGAGACGAACGCGAGCACCTTGGCGGTGTCGACGGAGTACTGCGACGAGAAGGCTTGCACGCCCAGCGGGAGCGTGAAGGTCGACTCGTCGTTGAGGATGAACAGCGGGAGGAGGTAGCTGTTCCAGCTCGCGATGAACGCGAGGATGCCGGTCGTGATGACCCCGGGCATCGCCAGGCGCACGACCATGCGGAAGAAGAAGCCGATCCGGCTGCAGCCGTCGATGAACGCCGCCTCCTGGATCTCGTCCGGGATCGCCCGCAGGAACGGGACCAGGATGATGATCGTGGTCGGCAGGCCGAACGCGATCTGCGGCAGCACGACTCCGGCGAGCGAGTTCATCAGGCCGAGGCTCTTGATCACCAGGTAGAGCGGAGTGATCGCGACCGTCATCGGGAACATCAGGCCCGCCGCGAAGAGCGCGTAGAACACTCCGCGGCCCGAGAAGTCGTACCGGGCGAGGACGTAGCTGGCCATGAGGCCGAGCACGACGACGCCGAGGGTGGTGGCGAGCGCCGCGATCGTGGAGTTGCCCACCTCGCGCCAGAAGATGCCTCCCGTGATGACGTCGAGGTAGTTCTGCACGTTCCACGGCGAGGGGAACCCGGCCGGGTCGGTGGTGATCTGCGCGTTCGTGCGGAAGCCGCCGATGATGATGTACGCGACCGGGGCGAGCATCAGCGCGATCACGACGATCGCGACGACGTAGGCGACGGTGGTTCCGCGGCCCCTCGGCGGGCGGCGGCGCTTCACGGCGAGCGGACGCGGAGTCTCCGGGGTGATCGGCGGGGCCGTCATCGTGGTGGTCATCGCTTGCCTCCGGTCAGTGCGCCCTCGGTGTCCCGCCGCAGCACGAAGCGCTGGTAGAGCAGGGCGACGACGAGCGAGATCAGGAACAGGATCACCGCGACGGCGTTCCCGTACCCGTAGTTGCCGGCGTTGCGGCCGTTGGTGACGAGGTAGGTCGCCATCGTCGAGGTGCCGGCGGTCGACGAGACGTACTGGCCCCAGATGATGTAGACGAGGTCGAACAGCTGCAGGGCGCCGATGATAGAGAGGAACGCCCAGATGCGCAGCGTCGGGGCCAGCAGCGGCAGGGTGATGCGCCGCTGGACCTGCCAGTAGGAGGCACCGTCGATGGCCGCGGCCTCGGACAGCTCCTCGGGGATGCCCTGGAGACCGGCGAGGAAGAGGATCACGGCGAAGCCGATGTACTTCCACGTGATGATCAGCATCAGCGTCCACATGGCGATCGCCGGGTTCGCCAGCCAGTCCTGCTGCAGGGCGCCGAGCCCGATGTTCTCGAGCATGCCGTTGACCGCTCCGCGGGTCTGGAGCATCAGGCTCCAGCCGGTGCCGACGACGACCTCCGAGATGACGTAGGGCACGAAGATCAGCACGCGGATGATCGACTGGCCGCGCAGCTTGCGGTTGAGCAGGAGCGCGATCAGGATCGCGGCCGGACCCTGGAGCACGAGCGAGAGGATCACGATCGTGCCGTTGTGGGACAGCGCCTCGTGGAAGGTCGGGTCCTGGAGGATCGTGAGGTAGTTGCGGAAGCCGACGAAGTCGGTCGGCACTCCGTAGCCCTGCCAGCTGAAGAAGCCGTAGTAGGCCGCCATCACGACCGGGAAGATCACGAAGGCGAGGAACACGATCAGCGCGGGGCCGACCAGGATCGCGACCTCGAGCCGGCCCGCCCAGCCGAGGCTGCGGCGGCGCCGGCGCACCGGGGGTGCTGCGACGACCGCAGCACCCCCGGTGGTCTCGCGATCGCGGGGCGCATCCGCTCCGAGGAGCGGGCTCTCGCGAAGCGCCATGGTTACGCCTTCTTCGCAGCGGCGTTGACGGCCTCGACCAGCTGCTCCGGGTCGCTCTTGCCGGCGAGCAGGTCGACGACTCCGACGTTCAGCGCGTTGCCGACGTTGAGGCCGTAGACGGTGTCGAGCCACTGCGACACGTAGGGCGCCGAGTTGTAGGCCTTCAGGATGTCCTGGAGGTAGGGCTCGGTGACGGCCTCCTGGGCGACCTGGTTGACCGGCGGGGCGTTGAAGGCGGCGTAGTACTCCTTCTGCACGTCGGCGGTGGCCAGGTAGTTCAGGAAGTCCACGCACTCGGCGGGAGCGTCGACCGAGCAGGAGTAGCCGTCGACGCCGCCCATGATCGAGCCGGGCTCGCCCGCTCCGCCGTCCACCTCGGGGAAGGGGAACCAGCCCAGGTCGGGCAGAGGCTGCTCGTCCGGGGTGAGCGAGGCGATGACTCCGGGGTTCCAGGCGCCCATGAGCTCCATGGCGGCCTGGTGGTTGGCGAGCAGGCCCGCCGAGCTGCCGGCGCCCTGCTGGGCGGCGGTGGTGAGGAAGCCCTCGTTGAACGGCTCGGTCTCGGAGAAGGTCTGGAGGTCCTCGCCTGCCTTGACCCAGCACTCGTCCGAGAAGTCCTTCGAGTCGGCCGCCTCGGCCATGGTGTCGGCGCTGCACTCGCGCAGCGCGAAGAAGTAGTACCAGTGCGCGGCGGGCCAGGCGTCCTTGCCGCCGAGCGCGATCGCCTGGGTGCCGCTGCCCTTCAGGGCGGTCACGGCCGAGTCGAGCTCCTCGAGCGTCGACGGCGGGGTGCTGATGCCCGCCGCGCTGAAGAGGTCCTGGCTGTAGAAGACGCCGCCGGGGAGCACCGCGACCGGCATCGCCCAGACCTTGTCGTCGAGGGTGTTGGCTCCGAAGGAGCCCTCGGTGATCTCGCTCTTGGCCTCGTCCGAGATCTTGTCCGTCAGGTCCATCAGCTGGCCGCCGGCGACCATGGCCGCCATCTTGCCGCCGCCGCGCTGGAGGAAGATGTCCGGCGCGTCGCCGGAGTTGAGCGCGGTCTGCAGCTTGCCGTCCAGGTCCTCGTTCTGGATGGCCTGCGGGGTGATGGTGACTCCGGGGTTCGCGGCCTCGAAGTCGGCGACCGTCTTGTCCCAGAACTCCTGGCCGGGGCCCGTGGTGGAGTTCTGCCAGAGGGTCATGGAGACGGTGCCGTCGGAGGAGCCGGAGTCCTGGGAGGAGCATCCGCTCAGTGCCGCGGCCGCGCCGAGCAGGGCGACGGTGGCCACTGCGATCTTTCTGAACTTCATCGTTCGACCTGTTCTCTTCATCGAGTGGGCGCCGCCAGGGAGAGCGGCGCCGAGGTGCACCCGCCGCGTCAGCGGTGGGCGAGGTCAGTCTCCGTACTGCTCCGCAGGACCGTCAAACGTTTTCGAAATCATTTTCCACACGGCGTCGGCGCGGGTTACGGTCGGTCCTGTGAGTCACCGTCCGACCATCCACGACGTCGCCGCTGCGGCCGGAGTCTCGGTCGCGACGGTTTCGAAGGCGGTCAACGGCCGGTACGGCATCGCCGCCGCGACGGCCACTCGCGTGCTCGACGTGGTGCGCGAGCTGGGCTACGAGTCGAGCCTCGTCGCGAGCAGCATGCGCTCGCGGCGCACGGGGGTGATCGGCGTGCTGGTCGCCGATTTCGAGCCGTTCAGCGCCGAGATCCTCAAGGGCGTGGGCGCCGAGCTCCGCGGCTCGCGCTTCGACCTGCTCGCCTACAGCGGCTCGCACCAGGGCGAGGGCGAGGGCTGGGAGCGGCGCTCGCTGAGCCGCCTGAGCGGCACCCTGATCGACGGCGCGATCATGGTCACTCCGACGGTCCTCACCGCGGCGTCGGACATCCCGCTCGTCGCCATCGACCCGCACACCGGCCGGGCCGACCTGCCCACGGTCGAGTCCGACAGCTACGGAGGCGCGCTGCAGGCGACGCGGCACCTCGTCGAGCTCGGGCACCGGCGGATCGGCTTCGTGGCCGGCCGCCCGGACCTCCGCTCGGCGCGCCTGCGCGAGGCCGGCTACCGCGCGGCACTGTCGGAGGCGGGCATCGGGTTCGACGAGCGGCTCGTGCACGTGGGCCTGTACCAGCACGACACCGCGCGCCGGCCCGCCTCGGCGCTGCTGTCGCTCCCGGACCGGCCCACCGCCGTGTTCGCCGCGAACGACGTGTCGGCCATCGCGATCATCGAGATCGCGGCGCGGATCGGGCTCGACGTGCCGCGCGACCTGTCGGTCGTCGGCTTCGACGACGTCCCGGAGGCGTCGCGCCTGGATCCGCCGCTGACGACCGTCCGGCAGCCGATGCAGACGCTCGGCTCGACGGCCGCCGAGATGCTGACGGCGCTGATGGCGGGCGAGACGCCGCGCTCGCTGCACGTGCGGCTGCCGACGCAGCTGGTGCAGCGCGCGACGACGGGGCCGCCGCCGGGGCGGTGAGCGTCTGGCGCGGCGGGTCTCGAGACGCCCCTGCGGGGCTGCTCGATCAGCGAGCGCGCCGCTGCTGCCGCTGACCGAGTAGGACGCGCAGCGGCCGAGTCGAGGTCCGCCGCCACCCGAGCAGATGCGAACCGCTCGACCACCCGCGGTAACCTTATCAAGACCATGCGATTTGGTAATGTTATCAGCATGCGCGATGCCGTCGACAATCCCTTCAACCCCGGCTCCGACACTGTTCCCGAGATCTGGGCGGGACGCACGGCCCAGCTGAGCGACTGGCGCGACATCCTCCGTCCGCGCCTGCATCGCGGGCTGCCGGAGCGGGGCCGCACGATCCTCGGCGAGCCGGGACTGGGCAAGTCGTCACTCGTGCGGCGCATCGCGCAGGATGCGGCGGCGGGAGGCGACTGGGTGACCCCGCAGCTGCGCATCCCCTCGGGCGCCGATCCACTGAAGCTCCTGGCCGGCGCACTGCTGGTGCTGGCGGACGCCGCCGGGCTCGCGACGGCGCGCGAGAAGCGGCTCGCCGGCGTCCTCGAACGGGTGCAGGCCGTCGCCGCGTCCGGGATCTCGCTCACCCTCCGCGGGAAGGAGGGCCCCGAGCCCCACACCGCTCTCACCGAGCTGCTCGTCGAAGTGGGCCGCGCGGCGATCGCGCAGGACGTGGTCGCGCTCATCCACCTCGACGAGGTGCAGAACATCGTCGACGAGAGCGCCCTCTCGCAGCTCCTGATCGCCCTCGGCGACGCGATCACGCACGAGGTGCCCGTCGAGTTGCCCGGAGGAGTCCGGGTGACCCGCTTCCTGCCGCTGGCGGTCTACCTGACGGGCCTCCCCGACTTCGAGGACCGGGCCGGTGCTCAGAAGGGCGCGACGTTCGCGCGACGGTTCAAGACGACCGTGCTCACGGCGATCGACGACGACGACATCGTCGCGGCGCTCCAGGATTTCGTGCTGCCCGGCTGGGACGTTCCGGACGAGCGGGGCGGGTCGACCCGCATCCGCATGGAGAGCGACGCGGTCGCGGCGGTCGTGGAGCTGTGCCGCGGCGAGCCGTTCCTGTTCCAGCTCGCGGGCGAGAGCGCCTGGTACGCCGGGACCGGCACGACGATCACCCGGCAGCAGGTGCTCGCGGGGTGGCGCGGAGCGCAGAGGGAGGCTGCGGCGCACGTCGAGCGCATCCTCGGGCGGCTGCCTCCGCGCGAACTCGCGTTCCTCGAGGCGATGGCGTCGATGCCCGCGGGCGACCGCACCCTCACCCGCATCGCCCGGGCGATCGGCCTCTCGAAGCCGACCGAGGCGGGGACCACCGCGCAGCGCCTCGACACCGTGCGCGGGATCATCGACCGCGGAACGCTGTACCGGTTCCGGCACCGGGCCATCGAGGCGTACCTGACGAGCGAGTGGCCGCGGGCGGAGTGAGGGAGCCCTGCTGATCGAGTAGGGCGCGCAGCGGCCGTATCGAGATCCACCACCGCCCGGGACACACGGGTCTCGATACGCCCCTACGGGGCTACTCGACCAGCAAGGGGGGGCGTCCCTCCGCGCTGATCGCGGAGCCCTGCAGGGGCCCGCTCCCTGCTGATCGAGTAGGGCCGCAGGACTCCCTCCCTGCTGATCGAGTAGGGCGCGCAGCGGCCGTATCGAGATCCACCACCGCCCGGGACACATGGGTCTCGATACGCCGCGACCAGCAGAGGACGACGTCGCCCCCGACCCCCCCGTCAGTGGGTGTTTCTGTGACGATTCCCATCTATCCGCGCACCGGCGCCGAACCTCCGTGCAGAGTCGTGGGTGCACCGCTGGGGCGGTGCCGATCGCCCGCGCTCGGGACCGTCGACCGGAGGAGTCACGCCATGCTGGGAGACCGAGTACCGGATCCGAGGCTCGCAGCTCTGGACGAGCTGGACATCATGGGCACGCCCCCCGAGGAGCGCTTCGACCGGATCACCCGGATGGCGAAGGACCTCTTCGGCGTGGCGGTGGCCGAGATCCACTTCCTCGACGAGACCACCCTCTTCACGAAGTCGCCGCAGCTGCCCGGCTGGCCGCTCGAGTATCCGCGGGCCGGCACCTTCTGCGACGCGACGCTCCGCGAGCAGCGGATGCTCGTCATCCCGGATCTCGGGACCGACGGCGAGTTCGCGCAGCACGAGAACGTCGCGGGCGCCCCGCACGTGCGCTTCTACGCGGGCCGCCCGCTGATGGTGGAGGCCGACCTCGCGGTCGGCACCCTCTGCCTCCTCGACTTCGTCCCGCGCGACCTCTCGGCCGATCAGCAGGCGCTGCTCGACGAGCTGGGCGACTGGGTCGAGCGGGAGCTCCGCGACCGGGTCGAGCGGGACCGCGCTGCCGACGTCCAGATGCGCCTCAGCCCCGCCGACGAGACGCACCCGGCGGGCTACGAGCTCGCCGGCCTGTCCATCCCGCTGCACGGGCTCGCGGGCGACTTCTACAGCTGGCGCGGCGACGACGAGAGCATCGACCTCACCCTCGCCGATGTGATGGGCAAGGGAGCGGCCGCGGCGATCGTGGGGGCGGGGGTCCGCTCGGCGTTCCACGCCCGCTCCGGATCCACGCCGAGCGTCGCCGTGGCGGCCGTCAACGAGCAGCTGCTCGACGACTTCGCGGTGACCGGCACGTTCGCCACCCTGTTCCACGCGCGGCTCGAGACCGCGACGGGGCGCCTCGACTTCGTCGACGCCGGCCACGGGCTGTCGGTGCTCCTGCGCCCGGACGGCTCGTTCCAGCGCCTCGCGTCGCTCGGGCTGCCGCTCGGCATCGCCGCCGAGGGCGGCTGGGCCGACCAGACCCTCGAACTCGCGCCCGGCGACTCCCTCCTCTCGTTCACCGACGGCCTGCTCGACCTCTACGACGGCACCCTCGAGTCGCTCGCCGAGGCGACCGCGCTCGCCCGCTCGTGCGGCAGCACGCAGGAGTTCTTCGACGCGATCCGCGCCCTCGCCGCCTCGGAGAAGGCCCTCGACGACATCACGGTCCTGGTGGTGACCCGCACGTGAGGCGCGGAGAACCGCACCGAGCACGCGTCCTCCTCCTGGCGGCGTCGGCCCTCGCGCTCGCGCTCCTCGGCGCGCCCGTCGCGGCCGCCGCCGAGAGCGCGCCGTCCGCGGACGTGCTGGTCCCCGACTCCGGCGCCTACTTCGGAGCGAGCCTCGACTGGAGCATCGACAGCGCCGCGCAGCAGAGCGAGCGCCTCGGCGCCTCCTCCGCCGTGCTCGAGCACTCGGCCACGCTGCCGGTCTCGGACGACGAGACGACGTACCTGGCCCAGTTCCTGCGGCAGGCGGAGGGCGAGGGCGCGCTGGCCGCGATCACGCTGCGCCCCTCCGGTGACCTCGTCGGGTTCGACGAGTCCGACGCCGCCGAGACGGTCGACGCTCTCGCCCGCGCCCGCCAGGACGACGCGCTGCCGCTCTACCTGCGCTTCGCGCCGGACATGAACGCGGACTGGGTGCAGTGGGGCCAGGATCCGGACGCCTACATCGACGCGTTCCGGCTCTTCTCGGAAGCGGTGCGGGCCGACCTGCCCGGCGCCGTCGTGGTGTGGTCCCCGGTCGCGGGCGGCGCCTACCCCTTCACGGCGGAGCCGGACGGCGCCGACTCGGCGCTCGACACCGACGGCGACGGCCGGCTCGCAGCCGGCGACGACCCCTACGGCCCCTACTACCCGGGCGACGAGTACGTCGACTGGGTGGGCCTCTCGGCCTACCACGACCCCAGCGGAGGCGGGCAGCCGCTGAACGAGGTTCCTCGCGCCGGCGCCCTCGACACGGCGCTCGACGGCGGCGGCGACCTCGACTTCTACGAGCGCTTCGCAACCTCGACCGGCACCCCGATGATGCTCGAGACGGCGGCGTTCTTCAGCCCCGGCGCGGGCGGGCCCGGTGCTCTCGAGATCAAGCAGGAGTGGTGGCGCCAGGTCCTCACGGCCGCCTCCGAGCAGGAGCACCCGCTGCTGGACGTCGTGCTCTGGCGCGACTCGTCGTCGGCCCGCGCCGTCGTCGGCGAGGTCGTCATCGACTGGAGCATCTCGACCAGCGAGGAGACGGCGTCGGCGTTCCGCGCCGACGCCGCCGGCAGCGAGCTCGTCTTCGGTCCGCTCTACGCGCCCTACGGCACGGCCGGGCCGGTGAGCACGGGCGGCGGCACCATCGGCGGCGCCGCCGCGTGGATCGTCGTGGCCGCCGTCCTGCTCGCGGCCGTCGCACTGACGGTCTGGGGACTGCTCCGGGGCCGCACGAGCCGGCTCGCCTACGTCGGGCCGCCCTCGCGCGATCTGCGGATCGACCTCCTCCGCGGCGGCGCGATCGTCTTCGTCGTGATCAACCACCTCGCCCTCGTCTCGGTCTTCCAGAACGCGACGCAGGAGGCGATCGGCATGGTCTCGGGAGCGGAGCTGTTCGTGCTGCTCTCGGGCGCGGTCCTCGGACTCGTGCACCGCCCCAAGATCATCGGCGGCGGCATCGGCGAGGTGACGCTGCGCACCGGCGCGCGCGCCTGGAAGCTCTACGTCACGGCGATCGCGGTCACCCTGATCGTCGGGTTCGTCAGCCTCGTGCCGTTCCTGAACGCCGTGCCGGCGACGACCTACGTCGACCAGGGCACCGGAGCCGCGGGCAGCGAGGCCACGGGCCGCGTCTACGACCTGTACTCCGGCTTCGACGGGCTCGTCCGCTACCCCGTCGATCCGACGGTGATCGTGGACCTCGCGCTCCTGCGCATCGGACCGTGGCAGGTCAACGTCCTCGGCCTCTACGTCGTGATGCTCGCGCTCGCGCCGCTGATCCTGTGGGCGCTCTCGCGGCGCCGCTGGATCCTCGTGCTCGCCGTGAGCTGGGGCGTCTACGTGCTGCAGATGCTGCTGGGCCTGCGTCTGCTGCCCTCGCAGTTCGAGGACTCGTTCCCGCTGCTCACCTGGCAGGCGCTGTTCGTCACGGGCATGGTCGCCGGCTTCCACCGGCGCGAGATCCTGGGCTGGTTCGCCACCCGCGCCGGGCGGATCGTGCTCGCCGTCTCGGTGATCGCCACGGTCGCGCTCGCGCTGTTCTCGTGGAACAACCCGTACCTCTCGAGCGCCTACGACCTGCGGCTGGACCTCGTGCCGGCGAACACGTTCTCGTCGATCTACTCCGTCGCGTTCGAGCGGACCACGCTCGACCCGGGCCGCGTGCTGAACGTGCTGCTCGTGACGATCACCGGGTACGCGCTCCTCAGCGTGCTCTGGAAGCCGATCCACCGGGTCCTGGGCTGGTTCCTCATCCCGCTGGGCCAGGCCACCCTCTACGTCTTCGTGATGCACGTGCTCTTCGTGCTGATCGTCGCCAACCTCCCGTTCCTCGATCGAGGGAGCATCGTGATCGACTCGCTCGCCTACGTCGTCGTCCTGGCTCTGCTCTGGGTCATGGTCAAGACGCGCTTCCTGTTCGGGATCGTGCCGCGATGAGCGCCCACCGGGACGAGAAGAAGACGACGAGCGGAGTGACGGGGCCGGGCACCGAGAGCACGCTCGTCTCGCCGGGGCGCATGCTGCTCCTGCGCATCATCGTGCTGCTCACGATCGTGCTCGGCGTCAACTACGTCGCCTGGCGCTGGATCGCCTCGCTGAACTGGGACGCCTGGTGGATCGCCGTGCCGCTGGTGGCGGCCGAGACCTACAGCCTGATCGACGTCTGCCTCTACGGCATGACGATGTGGCGGGCGCGCGGCCGGCCGGCTCCGCCCGAGCCCGACCCCGAGGCCACCGTCGACATCTTCATCACCACCTACAACGAGCCGATCGAGCTCGTGATGGAGACCGCGCTCGCCGCGCAGGCCGCGCGGATCCCGCACTCGACCTGGGTGCTCGACGACGGCGACCGGCCCGAGATGCGCGCCGCCGCCGAGGGCGCCGGGCTCGGCTACATCACCCGCTCGCAGGCGTGGAAGGACATGCCGCGGCACGCGAAGGCGGGCAACCTCAACAACGCCCTCGAGCAGACGACCGGCGAGTTCCTGCTGATCCTCGACGCCGACCAGATCCCGCGGCCCGAGATCCTCGAGCACACGCTCGGCTATTTCCGCGACCCGGAGGTGGCGCTCGTGCAGACCCCCCAGGTCTTCTCGAACGTGGCCACCGGCGACCCGCTCGGCAGCCAGGCCCCGCTGTTCTACGGCCCGATCCAGCAGGGAAAGGACGGCTGGAACGCCGCCTTCTTCTGCGGCTCGAACGCGATGCTGCGCCGCGAGGCGCTGATGCAGCTCGGCATCACCGGCTACATCCGCGAGCTCGACCGGAGCATCGCGCGGGCGCTGCGCACCGCCTCCCGCGCCGTCGCCAAGGCCCGCTCGCACCCCGCCGCCCGCGACGCCGCGGTCGCCCGCGCCCTCGACGACGTGTCGGCGGCCATCGCGCACGCACGCACGGCGCTCGCCTCCGGAGCGCCGATCGGCTCGATCACGTACGACCTGCACCGCGCCGTCGACCAGGCGAGCTACTCCCTCGTCGCCTCCGACGTCGCCGGACTCGAGGAGGACCTCGCCGAGATCCGGGCGCTCGCGCGGGCCGACGGAGGCGACGGCGACACGATCGTCGACATCGAGCAGATCGTCTCGTCGCTCGCCGACCGCGACCTCTCGCCGCTGAACGCGCTCGAGTCGGTGCAGGCGGTGCTGCAGGGCATCGCCGTCGACCGGCCCGACGAGGCGCAGCCGATCATGCCGCTGGCGACCATCTCGGTCACCGAGGACATGGCGACCTGCATGCGCCTGCACGGCCTGGGCTGGAAGACCGTCTACCACCACGAGCTGCTCGCCGACGGCCTCGCCCCCGAGGACGCCGGCACCATGCTCGTGCAGCGGCTGCGCTGGGCGCAGGGCACGATGCAGGTGTTCCTCCGCGAGAACCCGCTGCTGCAGCGGGCCCTCTCGATCCCGCAGCGGCTGATGTACTTCGCCACGATGTGGAGCTACCTCAGCGGCTACGCGGCCGTCGTCTACTTCGCGGCGCCGATCGTGTTCCTGATCCTCGGGATCCTGCCGGTGTCCTCGCTCGCGGCCGACTTCTTCGTCCGGTTCATCCCGTTCATGATCGCGAACCAGCTGCTGTTCCTCGTCTCGGCGAAGGGCACACCGACGTGGCGGGGCCAGCAGTACAGCCTCGCCCTGTTCCCGGTCTGGATCGAGGCGTGCCGGACCGCCGTGAACAACGTGATCCTGCGCATCCCGCTCGGCTTCGCCGTGACCCCGAAGACGCGGCAGGAGTCGACCGGCACACCGTGGAGACTGATCAAGGTGCAGCTCGTGGTCATGGTGCTGCTCGTGATCGCGATCGTCGTCGGCGTCTTCCACCTCGTGGTGAACGGCGCCGAGCCGATCGGCACCGGTGTCAACATCGCCTGGGCGATCTACGATCTGGTCGTCCTCAGCGTCCTGTTCCAGGCCGTCCACTACCAGGGCTTCTCCCCCGAGGAGTCCCCCGTTCCCGAGAAGGAGTCCGCATGACGTTCACCACCGAGAAGATCGAGCCCGACATCGCCGTCGTCCGCGGCGAGGGCAAGCTCAACATGGTCTCGGCCCCCGAGCTGCGCACCCTCGTGCTGCGCGTGATCGAGGAGGGCGAGAACCGCGTCGTCGTCGACCTCAGCGGCATCGAGTTCATGGACTCCTCCGGACTCGGCGCCCTCGTCGGCTGCCTCAAGAGCGCCCGGCAGGCGGGCGGCGACCTGCGCATCGCCTCCCCGAGCCCGCAGGTCTCGATGGTCCTCCGGCTCTCGAACCTCGACCGCGTCCTGGCGAGCTTCGACAGCGCCGAGGACGCCTACCGTGTCTGAGCGCTCCGTCGTCTTCCGGACTCCTCCGGACGGTGTCGAGACCGTGCACTCGGCCCTCGAGACGCTGTGGCAGGACCGCACCGACGTCGACGAGATGGAGCGGATGATGTTCGAGACCGCGCTCGTCGAGCTCGTCTCGAACGTGGTCCAGCACGCCTCCTCGACGACCACGATCATCTGCGAGCTGAGCCTCGTGGCGGATGAGCACGTCCTGCGGGCCACGCTGGTCGACACCGCCGACCCGCCGCTCGTCGACACCGAGACGGTGGTCGAGATGCCGGACGAGTTCGCCGAGTCCGGCCGCGGGATCCCCTTCATCCAGGCCCTGGTCGACACGTTCGAGCACGAGCGGGAGCACGGGCGCAACGTCTGGACGATCGCGAAGCACCGCCCCGCCCCGACGCCGTGAGACCGGTCCTCGCCCGCCGCCGCGTCCGGGAGCTGCCGCCCGTCGACTCCCTCGCCCTGACGGCGAACGGGTTCGACGAGCAGACCCCGCTGGTCAAGCAGCTCCCGGTCCTCGGGCTGTTCCTGGTCGCCGTCGCGCTGAGCGTGTCGGTGCCGACCCTCGTGGTCACGAGCGCGACCGCGCTGGTCGCGGCGGTGCTGATGATGGTCGCGGCGACCGCGCTGGCCGCGGTGATGCCGCGGACGGACGCGCTGGGCCGGGTGGCGCTGGTGATCCCCGCGATCGACTTCCTGGCCGTCGGCGTGCTGCGCTTCGCGACCGGCGAGAGCGCGTCGATCTTCGCCTCCCTCGCCGTGCTGCCCACCGTGTGGGTCGCGGCGGGGCCGGGCCGACGGCACATCGCCCTGGCGAGCCTCGGAGTCGTCGCAGGTCTCGTCCTCCCGTTCCTCCTCGGGTCGACGCTCGAGGAGAACCCCAACGAGCTGGCGCGCGGCGTCTTCTCGGCCGGCGCCTTCGGCCTCGCGGCCCTGGTCGTCAACGAGCTGTCCCGGATGGCGCGCGAGCGCGTCGCCGACATCAGCGCGCGCGAGAAGCTCACGCACCTCGAGCTGACCCAGGCGTCGGCCGTGCAGCAGGCGCTGCTGCCCAAGGAGCGCGCCGAGCTGCACGGCTACGCCTTCGCCGGAGTGTGCCTGCCCTCGCGCGCGATCGGCGGCGACTTCTTCGACTGGTACGACATCCAGGGCGGGGCGGCCTTCACCGTCGGCGACGTGATGGGCAAGGGCGTCGGAGCCGGCATCATCGCCGCCACCGTCCGCGCGGTCGTGCGCAGCGCCCGCAACCACGACGACCTCGCGGTGGCCGCGTCGCGCGCCTCCGAGAGCCTCGCCTCGGACCTGGGCGACACCGCCTCCTTCGCCACGATGTTCCACGCGCGCCTGGACGAGACCACGGGCGTCGTCCGCTACCTCGACGCGGGGCACGGGCTGACGCTGCACGTGCGCGCCGACGGGTCGTGGGACCGCCTGGCCTCGCACAACCTGCCGGTCGGGATCGGCGAGGACGCCTGGGCGACCGCCGAGCTCGTGCTGCTGCCGGGCGACTCGCTGGTCAGCTGCAGCGACGGGATCCTCGACCTGTACGACGGGCGGGTGGAGTCGCTCCGGCACGTCGCCGCGCTCGTCTCGCAGTCGGCCGACGCGGCCGACGCGGTGGCGCGGATCAGCGCACGCGCCGAGGGCGGCGCGAACGACGACGACGTGACGGTGCTGGTGCTGGCGCGTGCGGTGTGAGCGCGGCGCGCCTCCGTTACCGGCGGTCGTCCCCGCGCTGCTGATCCGTCACGAACGGCCGTCGCGGAAGCGCGGGGGCGGCCGTCCGTGACGGATCAGCCGACGGCCCCGCCCGCGACGCCGCCCCTCGGTCGTGAACGGCGCTCCACCCCTCGCCCGCCGCCCATCCGTCACGAATCGCCGCCTCGGAGGCGCAGGAGCGGCCGATCGTGACGGATCGCGGAGAAGCCGGCGCGTCAGGGCGTCGGCATCCCGCCGTTCACGTTGAGGGTCTCGCCCGCGACGAAGCTCGACTCGGCCGATGCCAGGAAGACGTAGGCGGGCGCGAGCTCGGCCGGCTGGGCCGGCCGCCCCATCGGCGACTCGCTCGAGCCGAAGTCGGGCAGGCTCTCGGGGTCGACCCCGTCCGTGACCTGCAGCACCGTCCAGGTCGGCCCCGGCGCCACGACGTTGACGCGGATGCCCTTCGGCGCGAGCTGCTGCGCGAGCCCCTTCGACAGGTTGTTGATCGCGCCCTTGGTCATCGCGTAGTCGAGCCGGTCGGGGGCGGGAGTGTGCGCCTCGGCCGACGCGGTCGTGATGATCGTGGATCCGGGCGCGAGGTGCGGCACCGCCGCCTTCACGATGCGGAACATCGCGAGCACGTTGACCTGGAACGTCTCGAGGAACTGCTCATCGCTGAGCTCCAGCAGGTCCTGCTGCCACACCTGCTTGCCCGCGACGTTCACCACCGCGTCGAGCCCGCCGAGCCCCTCGACCGCCTGCTCGACCAGCTCGGTGCAGTACCGCTGGTCGCGCAGGTCCCCGGGGAGCGCGAGGGCCGTGCGCCCGGCCGCGCGGACCAGCTCGATCACGAGCTGCGCGTCCTCCTCCTCCTCAGGCAGGTAGGCGAGCGCCACGTCGGCCCCCTCGCGGGCGAAGGCGATGGCGACCGCCGCGCCGATCCCGGAGTCCGCCCCCGTGATGAGCGCGCGCCGGCCGGTCAGCCGGCCCGTGCCGCGGTACGTGTCCTCCCCCAGATCGGGCCGCGGGTCGAGGCGCGACTGCAGCCCGGGCTCCTCCTGGTGCTGCACGGGAGGCGTGGTGTTCGGGTACTGCGTCGCCGGGTTCGTGAAGGTGTACTGATCGGGCATGGTCTCCTGCTGCTCCCCGGCCGGGTCTCGGGCCGTCGCGTCCAGTCCACCTCACGCGTCCAGCTGCGGGAGGGGGCTGTCCCGCATCCGGAGCCGCTGGTAGGAGGACGGCGGGCGGAGGCGGTCAGCGGCGCTGGATCGTGGAGCCGCGGATCACGAGACGGGTGGGCAGGTACTCCGTGCCGGCGGCCGGCGATCCGCCGATCGCCTCGAAGACGCGGTGGGCGGCGGCGCGGCCCAGCTCCTGGAGGTCGGCGTCGATGCTCGTGAGCTGAGGGCGGGCGTTGGTGGCGAGGACCAGCCAGTTGTCGAAGCCGACGACGGCGACGTCCTCGGGCACCTTCCGGCCGAGGTCGCGGGCGCTGTCGAGGGCGCCGCGGGCGATCTGGTCGGAGCCGCAGACGATGCCGTCGAGGTCGGCGTGGCGCTCGAGCAGCACGGCGGTGCCGTCGCGGCCCCACGACTCGGACCACTCCGAGAACATGACGTCGCTCACCAGCTCGAGATCGGCGTCGCGCATCGCATCGCGGACGCCCCGCGCGCGGTCCTGGGCGGCCTGGTAGCTCGGATCGCCGGTCAGGTGCGCGATCCGCCGACGGCCCAGCCCCAGGAGGTGCTCGGTCGCGAGCCGACCGCCCTGGTAGTTGTCGGCGGCGAGGGAGACGTCGGTCGGGTCCTCGGACGGCGCGTAGACGTAGACCACCGGCACCGGCAGGTCGTGCCCGAGCGACGGTCGGGGGTTCGTGCTGCTGCCGACGACGAGGATCCCGTCGACGCGGCGGTTGAGCAGCGCCGCGAGGTGGTGCTGCTCGCGGATCGCGTCGCCCCGGGCGTCGCAGAGGAAGACGTTGACGGCGCCGGCGCCGAACGCGTCCTCGGCGCCCATCAGGATCGGGATGACGAAGCGGCCCTCGAGGTCGTTCGTCAGGATGCCGACGGTGCCGGTGCGGCCCTCGACGAGGCTCCGGGCGAGGGCGTTCGGCGTGAACGAGAGCTCGCGCGCGGCCTCCATGACCTTCACCCGGGTGGCCGGGGCCACGCTCCGGCCGTTGATCGCCTTCGACGCGGTCGCCATCGAGACTCCCGCGAGCTTCGCGACGTCGCTCAGTGTCGAGGTCCTGGACCCTGAGGATCGTGATTGCGCCATTTTTCGCCTCCGTTACGCAAAGGTAACAGTCGGCTCTCTTGACGGTGGTGCAGCACGTCGTCTTTACTGAGCGAAACGCATTTCGGTGTTTTCGCTAGACCTGGCGCCATCCCCCACCAGGTCAGCTCAAAGAAGAGCAATGAGGAGAAAGATGAACGTCACTCATCGTCGGTTCGGCCGCCTGGCCGCCGCAGCACTCGCCGGAGCGATGGCCCTGTCGCTGGCCGCCTGCTCGGCCTCGTCCGGAGGCGGCGACGCCGACCCGGCCGCCGGCGGCACCGAGGGGACGGACGACGGCACCACCCTCACCCTGTGGACCCGCGCCCCCCTCGAGAAGCAGGCCAAGGCTCTCGTCGAGGCGTACAACGCCAGCCACGAGAACCAGGTCGACCTGACCGTCGTCCCCAACGACGACTACGTCGCGAAGGTCGGAGCCGCCGCCGGCTCCGACGGACTCCCCGACCTGTTCGCGGCCGACATCGTCTACATGCCCAACTGGACCGAGCAGGGCCTGTTCCAGGACCTCACCTCGAGCATCGACGGCCTCGACTTCAAGGACTCCATCAACGAGGGACACCTCGCCGCCGGCACGTACGACGACAAGGAGTACGCGCTCCCCTTCGTCCTGGACCTCTCGATGCTGTTCTGGAACAAGGAGCTCTACAAGGAGGCGGGACTGGATCCCGAGCAGGGCCCGACCACGCTGGCCGAGTTCGCCGAGGACGCGAAGGCGATCCAGGCACTGAACAAGCCCGACACCTACGGCACCGCCACCGGCCTCAACTGCGGCGGCTGCCTGGTCTTCACCTGGTTCCCGACCATCTGGGCCGGCGGCGACGAGGTCATGAACGAGGACGGCACCGAGTCGCTCCTCGCCAGCGACACCGCCAAGGAGGTCTACTCCACCTGGAAGGACCTCTGGGACTCCGGAGCGGTGCTGCCCTCCTCGCAGGACGAGGCGGGCCCGACCTGGACCGCCGGCTTCACCGAGGGCAAGGTCGGACTGCAGTTCTACCCGGCCACGCTGCTCTCCTCCACCCCGTTCGAGGCGGGCGTCTCGGGCATCCCGGGCCCCGACGGCGGCAGCTCCACGTTCGTGGGCGGCGACGGCATCGGCATCTCGAAGGACTCCGAGAAGTCGCCCCAGGCGTGGAACTTCCTCAACTGGATGATGTCGGAGGACGCCCAGGTCGGCGTCCTCGCCAAGAACAACGACGTCGTCTCGCGCTCGGACCTCGCCAGCAACCAGTACTCGGAGCTCGACCCGCGCCTGGTCACGATCAACGAGGTCGCGTCCGAGGGCGACACCCCGTTCTCGACCAGCTTCCAGCAGGCCTTCAACGCACCGAGCAGCCCCTGGCTGACCCTCGTGCGCGACGCGGTCCTCGGTGACGGCGAATCCGTCGACGCCGACAACGACGCGATCACGTCGATCCTCGGCCAGTAGGCCGCTCCACCCACCCGCTCGGGCCGGACGCCGTCCACGGCTCCGGCCCGAGCGCCCCACAGAAAGCGTCAGCACACGATGACAGCCACCGCCAGCGACGTCGGCCGCACCCGGGTCCGCCGCCGCGCCCCCGGACTCCTCGGCTGGGCGTACGCCGCCCCGACAGCGCTGTTCGTCGCGCTGCTCTTCCTCGTCCCGCTCGGGCTCGTGCTGCAGATGTCGGTCTCGGACTGGCCCCTGCTCGCGGGCAACCGGGGCGTCAACTTCCCCACCAACTTCGGCGACGCCGTGACGGACCGCTTCTTCTGGGCGTCCATCCGGTTCACGCTGCTCTACACGGTCCTGACGACCGTGATCCTGCTGGCCCTGAGCCTCGCCCTCGCGCTGATCGTGCAGGAGTCGACCCGGTGGAAGACCTTCCTCCGCACGGCGTTCCTCATCCCGACCGCCCTCGGCCTCGCCTCGGCCTCGCTCCTCTTCTACGTCCTCTACTCCCCGCTCGCCGGGCCGTTCGCGGGGCTGATGGAGAGCTGGGGCATCACGTTCCTCGGCACCCCGACCGGCGCGCTCTGGTCGACGATCTTCCTCATCGTCTGGCGCTTCGCGGGCTTCTACATGCTGCTGATGATGGTCGGCCTCCAGGGGATCCCGGAGGAGGTCTACGAGGCCGCGCGCATCGACGGCGCCTCGCGCCTGCAGACGTTCACCGGAGTGACGCTGCCGCTGCTCAAGCCCACCCTCGCCCTGACCACGGTGCTCTGCGTCACGGGGTCGCTGCTCGCGTTCGAGCAGTTCTACATCCTCACCAAGGGCGGGCCGGACAACTCCACCATCACGGTCGTGCAGCTCATCTACAGCATCGCCTTCCAGGGCCAGAACGATCTGGGCGTCGCCGGAGCCCTCTCGGTGATCGTGCTCCTGGCGCTCGTCGTGCTGAACATCGCGCAGATCCGCTCCTTCGGAAAGAAAGACGACTGATGACCCTCTCCACCGACCTCGAGCGCTTCGCTGCGGCCGAACCGGCCCCGGAGCCGTCGCCCTCGCACTCCGCCCGCCGACCGCGCGGCTCCCGCCTCGCCGGCATCGCGGTGCAGACCCCCTTCTGGGTCCTCACGGGCGGTCTCGCCGTGATCTTCCTCTACCCGCTGATCTGGACCGCGATCTCCTCCGTCGCCCCGCGCGCCGGCACGGGTCAGACCGAGGGCTGGGGCCTGGGCAACTACGCCACCCTGGTCGACTACCAGGCCGGCATCTGGGTCTACCTCGGAAACTCGCTGCTCGTCTCGGGGCTCACCGTCGTGCTGACGCTGGGAACCTCGCTGCTGGGCGGCTACGCGTTCTCGCGCTTCGAGTTCCCGGGCAAGAACCTGCTGTTCCTCTCGACCCTCGCGATCCTGATGGTGCCGTACGCGACGCTCCTGATCCCGCTCTACGTGCTGCTGAACATCGTCGGCCTCTCGAACTCGCTCGTCGGAGTCGCCCTGGTCCTGACGATGTTCCAGCTGCCGCTGTCGACGTTCCTCATGCGGATCGGCTTCGACGCCGTGCCGCGCGAGCTCGACGAGGCCGCGAAGATGGACGGCTGCACGACCTGGTCGGTGCTCTGGAAGGTGCTGCTGCCCGCCGTGAAGCCGGGACTGATCACCGTCGGACTCTTCGCGTTCCTCGCCGCCTGGAACGACTTCATGGCGCCGCTGATCCTCATCACCGACTCCGACCGCATGACCATGCCGCTCGCGATCTCGAACCTCCGCGGCCAGGTGCAGGGAGTCGTCGACTACGGCGCGACCGAGGCCGGCGTGGTCGTCCTCGCGCTGCCGTGCATCCTCCTGTTCCTGCTCCTGCAACGCCACTACGTCCGCGGCTTCATGTCCGGCGCCTTCAAGGGATGACCATGACCATCGACACGCACCCCCGCACCCCTACGTCCCGCGACCGCGACGCCCTCGCCCGGACCGTCGCCCCGGCCGTCCCCGCCGCCGGCGCCCTCACTCCGCTGGGCCTGGACGAGGTCGTGCTGACCTCGGGCTTCTGGGCCGACCGCCAGCGGGTCAACGGCTCCGCCACCCTCGACCACATCGAGTACTGGCTCGAGCGCGAGGGCTGGCTGCCCAACTTCGACCTCGCCGCCGCCGGCACCCTCGCCGGCCGCCGGAAGGGCCGCGAGTTCGCGGACTCGGAGGTCTACAAGTACCTCGAGGCGCTCGCCTGGGAGATCGGCCGCACGGACTCCGACGCCCTGGACGCCCGCTTCCGCGCGCTCGTCGCCCGGATCGGCGCGGCGCAGGAGCGCGACGGCTACCTCAACACCCGCTTCGGCCGCGAGGGACAGCAGCCTCGCTGGTCGGACCTGGAGTGGGGCCACGAGCTCTACTGCCTGGGCCACCTCTTCCAGGCGGCGGTGGCGCGCGAGCGCACCCGTCCGGGCGCCGACGACGGACTTCTGGCGATCGCCCGTCGGGCCGCCGATCTGATCTGCCTCGTCTTCGGCGAGGGAGGCATCGAGTCGGTCTGCGGCCACGCCGAGGTCGAGACCGGTCTCGTCGAGCTCTCCCGCGTGACCGACGACGACCGCTACCTCGAGCTGGCGCGCCTGTTCGTCGAGCGTCGCGGCCACGGCGTCCTCGCCGACATCGAGTGGGGCCGCTCGTACTACCAGGACGACGAGCCGATCCGCTCCTCGACCGTCATGCGCGGCCACGCGGTGCGGGCCAACTACCTCGCCTCGGGCGCGGTCGACCTCGCCGTCGAGACCGGCGACGAGGAGCTGCTGGACGCTCTGGACCGCCAGTGGCACGCCACCGCCTCCCGCCGCACCTACATCACCGGCGGGCAGGGCTCGCACCACCAGGACGAGGCCTTCGGCGACGACCACGAGCTGCCGCCGGACCGCGCCTACTCCGAGACCTGCGCCGGCATCGCGTCGGTGCAGTTCAGCTGGCGCCTGCTGCTGGCCCGCGGCAGCGCCGAGTACGCCGACCTGATCGAGCGGACGCTGTTCAACGTGGTCGCGACCTCGCCGTCGCGCGACGGCCGGGCGTTCTACTACGCGAACACCCTGCACCAGCGCCGCCCCGGTGCCCCGGCCGACCCCTACGAGGCGTCCGTGCGCGCCTCCTCGTCGCTGCGCGCCCCGTGGTTCGAGGTGTCGTGCTGCCCGACCAACGTCGCGCGCACCTTCGCGAGCCTCGCCGCCTACCTGGCGACGAAGGACGCGCACGGGATCCAGCTGCACCAGTTCGCGTCGTCGCGGATCACCACGACGCTCGCGAGCGGCCAGGCGATCGACCTCTCCGTCGAGACCGCCTACCCGGACACCGGCCGGATCGCGGTGCGCGTGCTCGAGAGCGGACCCGCGCCGTGGACGCTGAGCCTGCGCGTGCCCGGCTGGGCCGCCGAGCCCCCGGTGACCCTCCGCCGCGCCGACGGCTCGGTCAAGACCTTCGAGAAGCGGCTCCGCGATGGCTACCTCGAGCTCGGCGCGACCTTCGCACGCGGCGACGAGATCGTCGTCGAGTTGGCCCTGCCCGCGCGCTTCGTCCGGGCCGACCCGCGGGTCGACGCCGTGCGCGGCTGCGTCGCGGTCGAGCGGGGCCCCCTGGTCTACGCGCTGGAGTCGACCGACGTGCCCGAGCAGCTGCACGCCGCCGACGTCTCGACGCTGCGCTTGGACACGGGCGTCGAGCCGCGCACCGTCGGCAGCGACGTGCAGGTGCGGCTGATCTCGATCGCGCCGGTGGAGGGCACGTGGCCCTACTCCTCCTCGCCCTCGGCGAGCAGCCGGGTGGAGGGGCACTGGCCCGTCTCGCTGACTCCGTACTACGACTGGGCCGAGCGGGGTCCCTCGACGATGCGGGTGTGGATCCCGGTCGCCGACTGAGGTCGAGGGGCGGTCGCCGACCGCTCGGACGAGGGCCGTCGTGGAGCAGTGCTCCGCGGCGGCCCTCCGTCGTTCGCAGGATCGTTCAGGTCGGCTGTTTTCGAAGTTTTCGTCCGGGTGCCAGCCCGCATGTCTTTAACGGCGCCGTTTCCTCTTGTCGTGAGGCGCGCCGGGCGAAACTCTTAAAAAGGCTTTCGTTCTCCTGAGGAAATTGTTACCGTGCTCGTGGCCCCTCCTGCCCACCGGCTCGAGCGACCCGTCCCTTCCTCACTGCCGAACAGAACGGGAGCGTCCGCGACGATGCGAACACCCAGAAGAACCCGAGCGGTCACGACCGCACTCGCCACCGCCCTCACGGCGGTCCTCGCCGGTTCGGTCCTCGTCGCGGCTCCCGCCTCGGCGGCCACCGCCTGGGACCCTTACGACGAGGGCCTGCAGAACAGCAACGAGAGCCTCGGCTACCCCACCTTCACCAACGGCGCCACGGCGATCCCGTCCACGACGGCGACCTACGACCCCACCGTCTCCCACCTCGGGAAGATCTACGCCGCCGACCTGGCCGCCGGCGCCGGCTCCGCCCCCGGCAAGGACTTCTGGCTCGACCGGATGCTCTCCCGCGACGGCGTGCAGCCCGACGAGGCGGGCGGTCTCGACTTCGTCTCGGACCAGCCCGCGAACATCGACTACGACAACAACGGCGTCTTCTTCTCGCGCGGCCGTGCGGTCTACATGCAGAACTCCGACGCGGGCCTCGGCTTCCGCGGCCGCATCGCCTACATCGAGGACCTCGGGCAGAGCGGATCGACGCTGACCGCGAGCGTGAACGGCGCCGCCGTCTCCCTTCAGGAGAACCAGGCGAAGCGCCACAACACCCCCAGCTACTGGTACTCCGAGTACACCGGCGGCGGGCTGCTGGTGAAGCAGACCAAGTTCATCTCGCGGCAGAACGTCGCGGTCGAGCGGCTGCAGATCAGCACCACCGACGGATCCACGAAGACGGTCGCCCTGCGCGCCGAGTCGGGCCTGGCCCGCACCGCGGCCGGCAGCGAGCTGACCGGCTCCGTCACGACCGCCCACAACGTCACCCAGGTGGCGACCCGCTTCTCGGGCGACGGCTTCGGCGTCGACGGCACCGCGCTCACCCGCACCGTCTCGGCCTCGGCCACCCCGGCCGACGTGAAGCTGCAGCTCGGCTTCACCACCACCGAGATCCCGGAGAGCACCACCGAGTTCCAGTCCATCGCCGCGGCGACTCCGGCGTCCGCGTTCACGACGCAGACCACGAGCTACAACACGTGGTGGGTCGAGAACATCCCCTACCTCGAGACCCCCTCGGGCGAGATCGACAAGACGCTCTTCTACCGCTGGTGGCTGCTGCGCACGAACTTCCTCGACGCGCAGGTCCCGGGCAACGACTACCAGTTCCCCACCTCGATGGAGGGGGTCTTCGGTCAGGCGTACAACAACGCGATCGTCCTCACCGCGGGCATGTTCATCGAGGACATGAAGTACTTCCGCGACCCCTCCAGCGCCTACGGCACCTGGCTGTCGGCCGGTGAGACGGCCCGCGAGAGCCGCTACATCGACAACCCCGGCAACCCGGTCAACTGGAACAGCAGCTACACCAACTACATCTCCGAGGCCGCGTGGAACTCCTACGCGCTGCACGGCGGTGACGCCGCGATCGCCGACAAGCTCGCGACGTACGCCGAGGACGACATCGCCGGTCAGCTGGCGGAGTTCGACAAGAACAAGAACAACCTCCTCGAGTACGCCAACCCGGCCCTCACCGGCAACGACGTCGACGCCGTGTCGTTCTCGTGGCGCAACACCGAGGCGTGGAACTCGTACCCGATGGACCGCCCCGAGAGCGCGTACCTCTACTCCGGTGCCGTGGCCGCCGCCGAGGCGTACCGCCTCGCCGGGGACACCGCCGGAGCCGACCGCATGACGGCCAAGGCCGAGGCGATCAAGAAGTCGGTCCTCGACGTCCTCTGGGAGGACAAGCGCAGCACCGCCGACGAGGCGGGCTTCTTCGGCAACATGATCAAGGCCTCCTACTCGGACGGCTCCTCGGGCCTCCCCGCCGGATCGAAGATCCCGTGGAAGGAGGTCAACATGTACTACCCGTACACCGTCGGCCTCATGCCCAAGCCCGGCGACGCCGACTTCGACCAGAAGTACCTCGACGCCTTCCGCCTCTTCGTCGACAGCGAGCAGTACGCCCCGTTCCCCTTCTACACCGCCAACCAGAAGGACGCGAAGGCCCGTGCTCTGCGCGACGCCGGATCGGGCAAGCACTACTCGAACAACTTCTCGACCATCAACTCGACGGTCATGTTCCGCCTGCTGTCCTCGACGCTGCGCGACTACCCGAACTCGTACCTGACCAGCGACTACTACAAGAAGATGCTCTACTGGAACGCCTGGGCCAGCTACGAGAAGGGCGATGTCACCCGCCAGAACGAGAACGAGTTCTGGTCGCACGGCTCGGCCGCCGACGGCGGTTCGATCAAGTACCGCTCGTGGATCCACCAGACGCAGCTCGGCACGACGAACTTCACCGTCGTCGAGGACGCGATGGGCCTGCAGGCCCGCACCGACTCGGTCCTCGAGCTCTCGCCCATCGACATCGACTGGGACCACTTCACGGCGAACAACCTGAAGTACCACGACAAGGACCTCACGATCGTGTGGGACGAGCCCGGCGGGACCCGCCACTACGGCGACACCCCCGAGGGCTACTCCGTCTACCTCGACGGCGAGCGCGCCTTCACGATCGACAGCCTCGTGCCGGTCGAGTTCGACACCGTGACCGGTGAGGTCACGACCGACGCGACCGTGCTCTTCTCGGCCGCGAACGCCGTGAAGCCCGCGCAGGACGTGCGCTTCGCCTCGACCGATCGGGTCGTCGACCTGCTCGGCAAGGCCGGCGTCGACATCGACCCGACGACCAGTGCGGCTCCCGACCTCGCCCAGGGCAGGACCGCTACGGCCTCCTACTCGGCGAGCGGCAGCACCCCCTCCGGCAAGAGCCTCGTGCCGGCGAACGCGGTGGACGGCTCCACCGTCAACGAGCCCTTCTGGGGCACCGCCGGATCGCCGAACGCCAGTGACTGGCTCGAGATCGACCTCGGCAGCGCGCAGAAGGTGAACCAGGCCGGGATCTACTTCTACCGCACCTCCTCGGGCACGACCATGCAGGGCTACTCCGCCCCGAAGTCGTACTCGGTGCAGTACTGGGACGGCACGGCCTGGAAGTCGGTGACGGCCCAGGCCCGCACGCCGAAGGTCCCGACCGGCAACGAGAACACCGTCCGGTTCGCCGACGTGACGACCCAGAAGATCCGGGTCCTCGTCTCGCACCAGCAGGGTCAGAAGACCGGCATCAAGGAGGTGCAGCTGAAGAACGTGGCCGCGGCCTACACGCCGGCCGAGAACGCGGCTCCCGTCGTGTCGATCCAGCGCCTCGCCGTCGCCGACCCGAGCATCGCCCGGTTCGTCGGCACCGCGTCCGACGACGGGCTGCCGATCGGCGAGCTCACCCAGGCCTGGACCGTGGTCGCGAAGCCCGCGGACTCGACGGCGACCTTCACCGACGCGGCCTCCGCGGCGACGACGGTCCGCTTCTCGAAGCCCGGCTCGTACACGCTCCGCTTCACCGCCTCGGACACCGTGAAGCAGACCACCTTCGAGCAGGTCGTCGAGGTCTCGGACGTCCGCCCGCTGGGCCCCGAGGTCGGGTCGTACGCGACTCCGTCCGCCTCTTACGTCGCCCCATGGAACCGCCTCGCCTCGATCAACGACGGCGAGACCGTGCCGGGCGTGCAGACCGAGCAGACCAAGCTCTGGGGGACGTACGCCGACGGCGCCCGTCCGGCGAGCCAGACGCTGACCTATACGTGGTCGACGCCGACGCGCCTGGCCGGAGCGGGAGCCTCGTTCTGGAACGACGCCGCCCAGGGCAGCGGGGGCGGCGTCGCCCTCCCCGCCTCCTGGTCGCTCGAGTACCTCGACGGCACCACCTGGAAGCCGGTCGCCCTGCGCCCCGGCACTCAGTACCCGGTGAACGCGATGGGCACTCCCAGCGAGGTGGCCTTCACCCCGGTGACGACCACGCAGCTGCGCGCGACCTTCCAGGCCAGCCGCTCGACCAGCGGCGCCCACTCGGCGATCGGCGCCTCCGAGTTCGACGTGTACGCCGACTACCCGGGCTCCTTCGAGGCCGTGGCCAAGCGCACCACCGTCAACACCCCGGTGACGCTGCCCGCGACCGTCGTCGGCGTCTACTCCGACGGATCGCGCGGCGAGCTGCGCGCGACCTGGGACGCGATCCCCGCCTCCCGCTTCGCCACTCCCGGCACGATCACCGCGACCGGTGTGCTGACGGGCTCGACGCAGGCGGTCACCGCGACCATCAGCGTCGGCGACAGCGGCAGCGAGATCGCCTCGATCGAGCAGCAGACCGCCACCACCGCCCTCGGCAAGGCACCCGTCCTCCCGCGCACTGCGGTCGCCGTCTTCAGCGGCGGCACCGGGGCGAAGGAGTCGCGCGCCGTCACGTGGGACGCGGTCGCTCCGGCCTCGTACGCCACCGCCGGGACCTTCACGGTGCTCGGCGCGATGGCGGGGACCACGGTCCGGCCCAGCGTGACCGTCACGGTCGAGCCGGGCGCCGCCACCGCTCCGAAGGCACCGGCGGCACCCGCCGTCGCCGTCGCCGGCGACGCGGCCACCGTGTCGTGGACGGCTCCGGCCGACGGAGGAGCGGCGATCACGGGCTACACCGCGACCGTTACTCCGACCGCAGGCGCGGCGATCACGCGGACCGGCACGACCACGAGCGCGGTGTTCGCCGCCCTGCCCGCAGGGACGTACACGGCGAGCGTCGTCGCGACCAACCCGGTCGGCACCTCCGCCGCGTCGCCCACCGCGACCTTCACCATCGCCGCGGCCCCCGCGCTGAAGGTGACGGCGTCGACGAGCTCGCGCTGCATCAACGGCAAGGTCGTGCTCACGGTGACGGCGAAGAACGAGGAGTCGACTCCGATGGGCATCACGCTGCGCACCGCCTACGGCACCAAGGTGTTCACCGGAGTGAAGCCCGGCTCCTCGGCCACGCAGGCGTTCACGACCCGTCTCGGCTCGATCCCGGCGGGCACCGCCACGGTCGACGCCACGGCCACCGTGAACGGCAAGGCGCTGAGCCGCACCGTCGAAGCGCCCTACACCGCTCGCACCTGCTGAGCGCCGGAGGGGTGGGAGCGTCGATCCGCTCCCGCCCCTCCTCCACCCCGCGACACCCTCCCGCGCTCGCCCCGGCGAGTCCGACCCGAAAGAAGACGCGATGACGCCTCGAACCCTCTGGACCCGAACCGCGGCCGCGGCCGCCGGGTGCCTGCTCCTCACCGCCGTCGCCGGCCAGGCGGTCGCCGCCGAACTCGACGACGACTCCGTCTCGGTCGACGTGACGATCACCCCGCTCACCGGTCCCGGTGCGCTGTCGATGACCGTCGACGGAACCTCCACCGCCCTGACCGAGACCGGATCGACTCCCGAGCTCCGCCGCTTCACCGGCTCCCTCCCCACCGTGACGGTCACCGACACCCGCGCGGCCGACGAGATCCCCGACGAGGCGGGCTGGTACGTCATGGGCTCCGCCTCCGAGTTCATCGGCGGGGCGGGCCAGGAGGCGATCCCGGCGACGCAGCTCGGCTGGTCCCCCCGGCTGATCGACGGCGGCGAGAGCGGAGTGGTCTCGGCCGGCTCCGACGTCGGCACCGTCTTCGACGAGGCCCCCGGCAACGTCGGCCTCATCGACCAGGAGTTCCTCGCGCTGACCGACGACTCGGCCGGCGTCTCGGCCGAGGGCAGCTGGACGTCGACCGCCGAGCTCGTCCTCGAGACCCTGCCCACGACCGAGGCGGGCGACTACAGCTCGACCCTGACGCTCACGCTGATGGAGTAGCGGGCGCCCGTCCCGTTCCACCCCTGCGGCCCGCGCGAACGTCTCGCGCGGGCCGTCCGCACACCACCCGCTCGATGAGGAGCCACCCGTGACCGATCCGCACCCCCTCCCCCACGCCTCCCGGCGCGCACTGCTCGGCGGCGCGCTCGCCGGCGGAGCGGTCCTGCTCGCCGCGCAGCCGGCACAGGCCGCACCCCTCGCCGCCGCCGGCCTCGCAGCAGCACCCGCACAGGTGCTCCTGCGCGACGCGTTCCAGCCCGTCCCCGGCTGGGAGCGGCGCGGCGTGATCCTGCAGAGGGACCTCCCGTGGGAGACGGACATCCTGCAGGACCCGAGCTGCGTCTACGCCTCCGGCTCGGGACCGCTCTTCAAGGTCTGGTACGGCTCGCTGCACGGCATCGGGTACGCGACCAGCGAGGACGGCCTCACCTGGACGAAGCGCCCCGAGGCGCTCCTGCTCCCGACGCTCGAGACCGAGCGCGGCTACCTCAACCAGCCCAGCGTCGTGCTGAAGGACGGCCTGTGGCACATGACCTACTTCGGCATGGACACTGCGGGCATCGGCCGGATCCACTACGCGGTGGCGACGCAGCCGGACGGCCCGTTCCAGAGGAAGGGCGTGGTGCTCGCGCCCACCGCGGCGTGGGAGGACGGCTTCCTCTACAACTCGTCGCTCCTGTACGACGCCACGGCCGGCCTGTGGAAGATGTGGTACACCGCGGGCAAGATCGCGTCGGCCGGCGGCGAGCCGGAGTTCATCTGCTACGCCACCGCCACCCGCCCCGAGGGGCCGTGGACGAAGCACCCCGCCAACCCCCTCGTGCGGCCGATGGAGGACGGCGGCTGGGCGTCGCTCGGAGTCGGCGGTCCGAACGTGAGGAAGCTCGCCGACGGCACCTACGAGAGCCGCGTCATCGGCTGGCAGGCCGACCACCCGTCGCGCGGGGGCCGCATGACCTCTCCCGACGGCCTCGCCTGGACGCTCGACCGCTCGCGCCTCGACCTCGATCTCGGCGTCGTCGGCGGGCCCGAGGACTCGATGATCTACCGCTCCTACGCCGTGGAGCACCAGGGTCGCACCCACCTGCTCTACAACGTCAAGAACAACCGGCCCGGGTGGAACGAGACGATCCAGCTCGCCGTGTGGAGCGACTCCGTCGCGATCATCGACCCCGCCAAGTGGGCGATGACGCACGCGGCCGTCGTGCCCACCGGGGCCTCGTTCGAGGTCCGGGACGGAGCGGCCCGCAGCCTCGGCAACGCGCCGCGGACCTCGCCGCAGGCCCTTCAGGGCAACACCCTGCTGCCGGCGCCGGACTACGCGGTGTCGGTCGCCGTCACGCCCACCGCATCGACGCCGGAGGGTCGCGACACGGTCGTGATCGCGCGCAGCACGACCCGGGGCGACCACTACTACGCGGGGATCTCGGCATGGGGGAACCGCTACGCCATCGGCCGCTTCGCGAACGGGCAGAACACGAAGCTCGCCGGAGTCGGCTCGGCGAGCGAGATCATCGCCGGGGTGCAGCACCGCCTGCGTTTCGAGCTCGAGGGCGCCGAGCTGCGGCTCTTCGACGACAGCATGCTCGTGCTGTCGACGACCGACACCACGCACCGCCCCGAGGCGAGCTACGTGGGCCTGCAGAGCAGCTACGGCTTCGGCACGGCGGAGTTCCGGGACCTCTCGGTCACGCGACTGGGCGCCGCGCCGGTGCAGTACGCCGCGACCGCCACCGTCAGCACGCGGTGCCTGCGCGGCAGCGCGTACGTCACGGTGACGTGCAGGAACCAGGAGTCCGTGCCGCTGCGCGTCGTGTTCGACACGGCCTTCGGCGCGCGCACCTTCGCGAGCGTCGCTCCGGGGTCGAGCGCGACGCACGCGTTCACGACGCGGACGACGTCGCTCGCCGCCGGATCGGTGACCGTCTTGCTCGGCGAGGCGGACGCGGTCGAGCAGCGGGTGCTCGGGTACGCGCCGAGGGCCTGCTGACGGGAGTAGGCGCAGGGCCGCGCGCGTCCGCGGGTCCAGGCGGTCCTGCGGATCGCTCCCGACGTCACCCTGACGAGTGACACCATGGGAGGACCGACCCGGCAGGAGACGCCATGACCCGCCGCACCCCGAGCTCCCTCGGCCTGACCGTCGCCGTCGCCGTGCTCCTCAGCGGCTGCACCGCCTCGGACACCCCGAGCGCCACGACCACTCCAGCCACCGCGACGGCGGCTCCCGCGCCGACCGAGATCGCGACCGGCCTCACCACCCCCTGGTCGATCGTCTTCGCCGGCACGACGCCGCTCGTCAGCGAGCGCGACACCGGCCGGATCCTCGAGCTCGACGACAGCGGCGATGCCCGCGAAGTCGCCGAGCTCGACGACGTCGTGCACCAGGGCGAGGGCGGGCTGCTGGGTCTCGCGGTCGATGAGCAGAGCCGCCTCTACGCCTACTCGACCGGCCCCGACGGCAACCGCATCCAGCGCTTCGACCTCGCCGGCTCTCCCGGGTCCCTCCGGCTCGACAACGAGCGCACGATCCTCGACGGCCTCCCGTCGGCGACGTTCCACAACGGCGGGCGGATCGCCTTCGGCCCCGACGGACTGCTCTACGCGGGAGTCGGCGACGCGGGCGACCGTGCGAGCGCGCAGGACATCGGCGCACTCTCGGGCAAGATCCTCCGGATGACCGCCGACGGAGGCGTCCCCGACGACAACCCGTACCCCGCCTCCCTTGTCTACAGCTCCGGCCATCGCAACGTGCAGGGACTGGGCTGGGCCGAGGACGGCACGATGTTCGCCAGCGAGTTCGGGCAGGACACCTGGGACGAGCTGAACATCATCACCGCCGGCGCGGACTACGGCTGGCCGGCGGTCGAGGGAGTCGCGGGCGACGACGACTTCGTCGACCCGGTGCAGCAGTGGGCGCCCGCCGACGCCAGCCCGAGCGGAGTCGCGGTGCTGGACGGCACCGTCTACCTCGCCAACCTGCGCGGCGAGCGCCTGCGCACCGTGCCGGTCGACGATCCCTCCTCCGCGACCGACCTCTACACCGGCGAGTACGGGCGGATCCGCGCCGTCACTCCGGCCCCGGACGGCTCGCTCTGGTTCGTCACCGGCAACACGAACAGCCGACTGGAGCCGCGCGAGGGCGACGACCGCATCCTGCGCATCGACCCGCTCTGACCCGGGCGGCCGCGCAGAACCCCAGCTGAGAGGGGGGCCTCTCGGCTGTCAGCCGCGATCCCCCAGCCTCGGCCGATGTTGCGCACACGACCCCGCCTCTCGTCGTCGGGCCGCGCCCTCGGGACGGGCGGAGGGGGCGCCGACCGCGGTCGACGCCCCCTCCGCTCCCATCCTGCGACGACTACATCCCGTCGGCGATCATCGCCTCGGTGACCTCCACGTGGCGCTCGAAGGCGAGCTCGCTGAATTCGTTGTCGAAGTTCAGCCCGTAGGGGTAGATGTGGATGCCGGCGCAGCGGAGCTCGGCCTCGGGGCCGTCCCACGACTTCACGAGTGCCGTGGCCTGCGGGCCGGACCAGACACCGGTGGAGCACTTGTCGTAGAACGCGCCCGTCACTCCGACTCCCACCGAGTGGGAGATCTCGTGGAGGGCGGTGCCCTCCACCTGGTACCGGCGGTCGGCGCCGAAACGGATGGTGCCGTTGCCGTTCCCGTCCGCGTCGGCGGTCGGGACGGACGGCTCGTAGTAGACGTTCAGCACCTTCGTGATGTCGGTCTGCGCGTTGAAGCGCGCGACGGCGGCGTCCATCGCGGCCGTGATCCGGGCGTACGCGTCCGCCTGGTCCGGCGTCGGGTTCGCCTCCTGATAGAGCGTGTAGGTCATCTCGCCTTCGGCGGCGACGGCCGGCGCGGCAGTCGTGCCGACGGCGGTGAGGGCGAGGCCCGCGGTCGCGGCGGCTGCGAACAGGGTGCGGAGGGAGTGGCGGGTGCGGCTCTGCATGGTCGTCTCCTTCGATGTGTTGACGTGGACATCACGTCGATGAGTTCCACGCTAGGGCGCTGCGCCTCCCAGGAACGGGACTGTGAGGGAAAACTCAGAAAGGCCTTTCTTGCCACTACAACCGCGTTCAGCCTCTTCAGAGAAACAAAATTTCGGACATTTCGCCGGCTATTCGAACCTGAGGAGCCGGGATGGCCGCATCTGGTCACTGCTGCGGCAGGAGCGACGTCACGACCGCGCCGACTCGGCCGTTCCGTGCTCGTGCTCGGCCAGGCGCTCCCCCCGGGTCTTCGTGCTCAGGATCTGCGCGGGCAGCAGTGCGATCGCGACGATCGTGACGACCCCGAGCGGGGCCGAGAAGAGGAACGCCTCGGCTACCCCTCGCGCGTACGCCTCCTGCACGACCGTACGGAGGGGCTCCGCCAGCGCGGCGACGTCGCCGATGCGCGTCAGGTCGACGGAGTCCACCTCGAGACCGGCCGCCTCGAGCTCGTCGCCTCGCGCTTCGACGCCGGCCTGTGCGCGCCAGGAGAGGACCGCGCCGAGCAGGGTCACGCCCATCGTGCCGCCGAGACTCCGGAAAAATGCGACTCCGGCGCTGGCCACGCCGACATCGCGGGGGTGCACCGAGATCTCGGCCATGAGGACGAGGTTCTGCATGACGCAGCCGATGCCGATGCCGATCAGTGCCAGGAAGGCCCAGAGCAGCGGGAGCGGCGTGGAGGCCGTCAGCGTGCCGAGCAGGAGGACGCCGAGCGTGAGCGACGAGGCACCCAGGACCATCCAGACCTTCCAGCGTCCGGTCCGGCTGATCAGGGCGCCGACGACGGTGGAAGCGATCGTGACCGCGATCACCTGCGGCAGCACGCTTAGGCCGGACTCCGTCGGGCCGGCACCTCGGGCGAGCTGCAGGTACTGGCTGAGGAATACCGCCGTTCCGTAGGTGGCGACTCCGACCGAGAGGCTCGCGAGGACGGTGAGGACGAACCCCCGCTGCCGGAAGAGCCCGAGGGGGATGATCGGTTCGCGTACGCGTGACTCCACGAGCACCGCGATGGCGAGGATCAGCAGGGATCCGCCGAGGAGGCACCAGGAGATCCATGAGTCCCAGGCGAAGGAAGCGCCGCCCAGGGAACCCCAGACGAGCAGCCCGGAGACGCCGGCCGTGATCAGCAGCGCTCCTGCGTAGTCGATGATCACGGGTCCGCGGCGCACGGGCAGCCGGAGCGTCACGACGACCACGATCAGGGAGGCGACGGCGATCGGGATCGCCGCGTAGAAGTTCCACCGCCATCCGACCGCGTCGGTGACGACACCGCCCAGGAGAGGTCCGCCGATCGTGCCGAGCGCCATGACGGCGCCGAACAGACCCATGTACTTGCCGCGCTCGCGGGGACTGATGATGTCGGCGAGCACGATCTGGACGAGGGTGAGGAGGCCTCCCGCGCCGACCCCCTGCACCACGCGCCCCGCGATCAGGATCGCGGAGTCGGGTGCGAGGCCGGAGATCGTCGAGCCGAGGATGAACAGGACCAGCGCGGCCGCCACGAGGCCGCGCCTGCCGAGCACGTCCGCGAGCTTGCCCCAGACAGGAGTGCTGACCGTGGTGGCGAGGAGCGCGGAGGTGACGATCCAGGTCAGGGTCGCCTGGCTTCCGCCGAGGTCGGCGACGACTCGGGGCAGCGAGGTCGAGATGATCGAGCTCGAGAGCATCGCGACGAGGAGGCCCAGGAGCAGACCGGTCAGGACCGGACCGACGCGCGCCGGAGCAGGGGCCGGGGATGCCGTGACCGTCCTGGTCGGCGCGTCCTCGGCCGTCATCGGGAGGGGCCCTCCGCCGCAGCGGCGTCGAGATCGTCGAGGAGGTGCTGCACGCGCCGACGCGCCCGATCGAGGACACCGGCTCCGGGGGCCACGTGGACCCGTCCCGCCTCCACGGCGTCGAGTGCCGCGACCGCCACCTCGCGCGGCGACAGCGCGTCGCCGACGGAGCGGATCGATCGCACCGGTCCGTCGTTCGGAGGCAGCACGCCGAGTGCGGCGGAGTTCTGCCCGAGCGGCGTGTCGACCAGACCCGGGCACAGGACGGTCGCTCCGAACTCCTCTCCGTGCTCCCGCAGCTCGAGATCGAGCGTCTCGGTCAGCCCGACCACGGCGTGCATCGTCGTGGTCTACGGCGTCCTCGTCGGCAGAGGGGCGAGCCCGCCGGAGGAGGCCGTGATCAGGAAGCGACCGCGGCCCTGCTCGAGGAACAGCGGAGCGAAGGCGGTGACGCCGTGGACGACCCCGAGGATCTTCACGTCGATCATCCGCCGCCACGTCTCCTCGGTCTGCTCCCACAGCGGCGCGGCCGGCGGGACGACACCCGCAGTGGCGCACAGAAGATCGACCGAGCCGAACTCGGCGACCGCTCGAGCGGCGAGCCGTTCGACGTCCGCGCGATCGGCGACGTCGACCCGCACTCCGACGGCCTCGACGCCCGCCGCGCGCAGTCCCGCGACGGCGGGTTCGAGGGAGTCCTCACGGATGTCGGCGATCACGACTCGCGCGCCGCGGGCGCCCAGCTCCTCGGCGAGCCCGAGCCCGATCCCGCTGGACCCGCCCGTGACGACGGCGACGGTGGAGGAGTCGACCCGCATCACCGCTGCTCCGCCTTCTGCGCGCGAGCCGCGTTCACTCGCGCCAGGAGCGCCGTCAACTCGGGCCTCGGCAGGTGCTGCCCGGCGCTGAGCGAGCGGATGCGACCGAGGGGGATGCGCATGCCGCTCGCGTTCGCGTCGATGCCCAGCGCGTCGGAGGCGTCGCCGGCCCGCTCGGCCTGCACCTGCTGGAACAGCGAGCCCAGCTGCTGCGCCCCCTCGGGGGTCTGCAGGAGCTCCCCGAGGGTGGAGTCCTCGGTCAAGGGCGCGACGATCTCGTCGCCCCGGATCTCGACGATCGAGGTGAGCCGCACGTCCCGGCTCGAGGCCGCCGCGTGCACGGACCACTCGCCGCCCTCGACGATCCAGCCCTCGTGCCCCAGGTCCCAGTGGACGAGCTCGCTGCGCGGCACGTCGATGCGGACGGTGGCGGAATCGCGCACGCGAACGCTCACGGAGGAGAAGCCGCGGAGCTCGCGGGGCGCGCGCTGCACCCCTCCGCTCTTCGAGACGTAGATCTGCACGACCTCGCGGCCGTCGCGGCGGCCGGTGTTGGTGAGGACGACCTCCACCTCGAGGCCGTCGCCGGTCGCGACGACCTGCAGCGAGTCGTAGCGGAAGGAGGTGTAGGACAGGCCGAAGCCGAAGGGGAAGGCGACGTCCTGCCCGAGACGGTCGTGGCCGCGGTATCCGACGAAGAGGCCCTCTCCGTAGCGCACGTGGAGCTGGTCACCGGGATAGGTGAGGAAGGACGGGGAATCCTCGAGCCGCAACGGCACGGTCTCGGCGAGACGCCCGGACGGCTCGGCAGCCCCGACCAGCACGTCCGCGACCGCTCCGCCTCCGGCTTGCCCGAGGATCGTGGCGTCGAGGACGGCCGGCACGAGCGCCGCCACCTCGTGCAGCCGGACGACGCCGCCGTGGACGACGACGGCGACCGTGCGCGGCTGGGCGGCGGCGACGGCGCGCAGCAGCTCGACCTGCTCCGCCGGGAGGTCGATGTGCAGCCGGTCGGTGCCCTCGGCCTCGTCCTCCGCCGTGAGGCCGATGAAGACGACAGCGGCATCCGACTCCGCAGCCGCTCGCGCCGCCTCGGCGCGCAGCCGCTCACCGTCGCGACCGTCGTGCCGGTAGCCCTGGGCGGTCTCGGTCAGCGCCTCGGGGGCGAGGGCGCGGAGCTCCTCGACGGGCACGTCGACCCGGGTGGGCACCACGCGGGAGCTCCCGCCCCCCTGGAGCCGCGGCTCGGTCGCGAAGGGACCGACGACCGCGAGCCGTCCCGACCGCTCGAGGGGCAGCGTCCCGCTGTCGTTCTTCAGGAGCACGATCGCGCGCGCGGCGACCTCGCGGGCGAGGGCGTGGTGCGCATCGACATCGAGTCGCGCGTCCGGGAACTCCCGCCGCGCCCGCTCGGCGCGGGCGGCCAGAGCGATCATCCGACGGCTGCCGGCCGTGACCACCTCCTCGTCGAGAGCGCCGGAGCGGACGGCTGCGACGATCTCCTCATCGGCAGCGGAGTGCCCCGTCGCCGCGTCGCTCGAGGAACGACTCAGAGCGCGCGCATCCGGACCGCGAGGGACGGCCGGCCCGGCAGAGGGACCGTGACCGTGCCCTCGTGGATGCCGGGGAGAGGCTCGACCGTCATCGCCCAGGTGTCGAGGACGTCGATCGCAGCCCGGCGCCCCTCCGGCACGACGAGGGTGAGCGAGCGCGGCTGGGAGAGACCGAGGTACTGGACCTCGTACTGCTCAGCGACACCGCCCACGTGGCCCTGGAGCCCGCTGCGGATCGGATCGAGGCGACCGGAGGGCGAGGCGGCCACGACCTCGGAGAGGAAGGCGATCCTCGCCGGCGCCTCGCCGACCAGCTCGCCGCCCTTCGACCAGAAGAGCTCCTCCCGCTCGTTCCGGTAGACCTCGCCGTGCGTCACGTACGTCCCGCCGGTCATCGCCTCCCAGAACTGCCGCACGACCTCGGTCGCGGTGACGTTTCCCCACTCCCACTCGATGTCGCCCTCGTAGCCCGGCTCGTCGAAGACGACGGGCCTCCCCCAGCGCCGGCGCACCTCCACCGCCACGTCCGTCGAGCGGATGCTGTCGCACCGCTGGAGGCTCGCATGCGTGGTCCACGGCGAATCGGGATCGAACGGGTGGACGCCGTTGTGGATCGAGAGGAGGTGGGCCGCCGGGTCCTCCTCCTGGACGACCTCCGCGAGCCGGTTCCAGTCGTCGACGTCCTTGGACGGGAGGAAGTCGTACTCGTTGGCGAGCGACCACCAGACGTTCGGCTGAGCCGCCAGTCGGCGGACGACGTAGCGGAGGTAGCGCTCGTCGACCGCCGGCCCGAGGTCGGAGAACCCCCACTTGTCGTAGGGGTGGAAGAGGATGAGATCGGCCTGGATCCCGAGCTCGTCGAGGTCGCGGATTCGCCGCTCGAGAGCCCGGAAGAAGGCCGGATCGAAGCGGGTCGTGTCGTATCCGTCGCCGTCCCGAGCGAAGGGCAGCAGCTCCGGCTCCACGTGGGTGAAGTCGTACCACTTCGGGAACAGGCACATCCGCACCTTGGTGAACGGCGCGGCCTCGAGCGTGGCGAGCGTGCGGCGCTGGAGGTCCTCGGACTGGTGCGTCCAGGCGTACAGGGTGGTGCCGACCGGAACGAACACGGTCCCGTCCGCGTGCGCGAAGCCGAACCGGTCGGCGACGCGGACCACGCCGTGAGCGGTGCCCTCCGCCACGCGGACCGCACCGCGGATGCCCGCGAGCGAGCGGGCGTTCGACTCGGTGACGAAGGTCCACTCGCCCGGGGTCTCGGGCAGGAACCGGAGCAGATGGGCGCCGTTCCCGTCGTAGAAGCCGCCGACCCGACGGACGGACCCCTGCGGGTCGACGATGTCCGCCGAGAACTCCACGTCGACGAACGGGTTGCCCACCGAGTGGCCCTCGAACCGGATCTCGACCGGTCGGTGGACGGAGGCGGTGTCCGGGAGGCGCACGACGGCGGAGGCCGGCGCGCCCGGATCGGCGTAGTCGGCGTCGACGGCGAGCGCCGGGCCGTGGTCCCCGGAGGCGCGGGGAACAGTACCGAGGTCCGCCTCGATCCGAGCGGCGCGGGCTCGGGGCACGTCGCCGAGCAGCAGCGCGATGGAGATCGGCTGCACGCGCCTGCCCGGAGGCAGATCGCCGAGGGCGTCGCCGAGGGCGTCGCCGAGCAGTTCGCGTGCCCGGGGGTCCGCGAGGACCTCCTCGAGCGTCGAGTGCGGACCCATCATCGTCATCATCGGACTCCTCTGCTCGTCACCGTCGCGCTGTCCAGCGCTGTCCATACATCTCGGCGCACCGTTCCGGCTGGGGCTTCTCCGCACGAGCGAGCCGGCCGCTCGGCCACGTCAGTCCCGACGGTGCGGAGGCGCCGTCGTCGCGCGGACGACGAGATCCGAGCCCACGACGTGCCGCTCGGCCGCGATCCGGCCGCCGATGCGCTCGAGCAGCAGGCGGCCGGCCGCGAGGCCGGTCGACCGACCCGACTGATCGACGGTCGTGAGCGCGACCCGGCCCGTTCCGGAGAGGAAGATGTTGTCGTACCCGGCGACCGAGAGATCCTCGGGCACGCGCAGGCCGCGCTCCTCCGCCGCCCGGAGCACTCCCAGCGCCGCGATGTCGGCACCCGCGAAGACGGCGGTCGGACGATCGGGCCTGTCGAGGGCCTGCAGAGCCGCCCGATGGCCACCCTCCTCCGAGTACTCGGTCACGATCACCTCGGGCTGCAGACCGTGCTTGCGCATCGCGGCCTCGTACCCGGCCGCTCGGGCGGTGTGCGAGAGCACGTGCGGGAACTCGAGGCCGCCGGCGCTCTGACCGGTGTGCAGGATCCGCCGGTGCCCGAGCCCGACCAGATGGTCGACCACGAGCTCCGCACCGCGCGCGTCGTCGTCCACGATGGTGTCGAAGTGGGCGGCACCTCCGTGCCGCGCGACCGCGACCAGGGGGATCCGCTCCGCGATCTGCTCGAGCCGCGCGTGCTCGATCCAGGGGGCGATCAGCACGAGGCCGTCGACCTGCCGGTCGAGGAGCGCCTGGATGCGGGCGATCTGGCGGCGGGGCTCGATACCCGCGGCGATCACGACCTCCTGGAACCCGGTGCCCTCCAGCCCGGCGCCGAGACCGTCCACGATCTCGACCTGGAACGGCGAGGACATCTCGGTGAGCACGACTCCGACAGTGAAGGACCTGCCGCGCATGGCGCGGGCGCCCGCGTGCGGGCGGTAGCCGAGGCGGTCGATGACCGCGGTCACCGTGCTGCGCATCTGCGGACTGACACCGGGGGCGTCCCTGACGACCTTCGACACCGCCGAGACCGATACTCCGGCGTCGCGCGCGACGTCGCGGATGGTGACCCGCCGGAAGTCGCTCGGGCCCGGATCCGCCGTCGTGCGCCTGATCTCAGTCATGATCCCCGAACCGTCATGGGAGGTTCCCGTACAACGTTCTACACGGCGCAGAGCCGGGGCTCAAGATGACGGAGGGCCTTTTGCGCAAACGCTTTGACGACCTGCGAGGCCGTCCTTACTCTCGCCGTAGAACGTTATCCGCGGCGCTCTCGGCACACTGTGCGCCGGCTCCCCCTCCGCCGCGATGGAGACGTTCCCCCTCAACAAAGGAGTTGTCATGAGAAGCATGCGGCGACGCATCCTCGTCACGCTGGCCATCCCCGCCGTCGCCTCACTCGCGCTCGTGGGATGCTCCCCGAGCTCGGGCGGCGGCACCGCCGGCGGCGGAGAGAACGATCACGCCAAGCTGGTCCTGGGCATGACCCAGGACATCCAGGGCTGGGACCCGACGGCGCAGCCGTCCTACCAGGGCTGGGGCGCGGACGCCGTCTACGACTCCCTCGTCGCCTGCGACGAGAACGGCGAACCCCTGCCCGACGTCGCCGAGTCGTGGGAGCTCAGCGAAGACCGGACCTCGGTCACCGCGACCATCCGCAGCGGCATGACCTTCTCGGACGGGTCGCCGGTCGATTCCGCGGCGGTCAAGGCATCGTTCGAGTACGCCTCCGAGAACGGTGGATCGGCCACGCGCTTCGCCGGCATCACCATCGACACGCCGGACGAGTCGACCGTCACCATCGCCTGGCCCACTCCGCAGCCGCTGATCGTCCTGCGGCTGTGCGAGGCGCGCATCGCGAGCCCGGACTACCTCGCCTCCGGCGACACTCAGGTCGCTCCGGTCGGCAGCGGACCCTACACGCTGGACGCCGCCGCCACCACCGGCGGCTCGGTCTACTCGTTCGTGAAGAACGACGACTACTGGGACGCGGACGCTTACCCCTACAAGACCCTCGAGCTGCGCGTCCTCGAGAGCGAGACCGCGTCGCTGAACGCTCTGACCACAGGCCAGATCCAGGGCACCCTGCTCTCCGCGACGACGGCAGAGCAGGCCGAGGCGGCCAAGATGAACCTGCAGACCCTCCGCGGCAACACGACGCGGCTCCTCATCACCGACCACCTCGGCGAGAAGATCCCCGCCCTCGGCAGCGTGGACGTGCGCCGCGCGATGAACATGGTCTTCGACAAGGACGCCATGACCTCTCAGCTCTACCGCGGCCAGGGCGACCCGGCCTACCAGATCTTCCGACCCGGGACGACGGCGTACATCGAGGATCTCGAGGACCCGTACCCGTTCGACCTCGAGGGCGCCAAGGCCCTGATGGAGAAGGCCGGCTACGCCGACGGCTTCACCCTGCCGATGCCGTTCCTCGAGGGCCAGAACCTCGACATCCTGCTGCCGTACATCACCTCGCAGCTCGCCGAGATCAACATCACCGTCGAGCAGCAGACCCTCTCGGGCCCGACGGCGATCACCTCCCTGCTCAGCGGCGACTACCCGGTGCCGCTCTGGCAGCTGGGCAACTACGGCGAGTCCCTGCAGGACATCTCGGACTACGTCCTCACCGACGGCAACTGGAACGTCTCCCACCAGCCGGACGCCACGATCGACGGGCTCTGGAACACCGTCCTCACGGGAACCCCGGAGGAGGCGGCGCAGGCGCAGCAGGACATCAACCGCTACATCACCGAGCAGGCGTGGTTCGTGCCCATGGTGTACCCGGACGGCTTCTACGCCACGAGCCCGGACATCGAGGTCGCCCAGTCGACCGACTACGGATCGCTGCACCCGCTGCTGCGCGACTTCAAGTAGACCGAACCGCGACACCGACGGGATCCGAACTGTGCTCTCCCTCCTGAAGAACCTCCTCCGCTCGATCGGGGTGCTGCTGCTCGTCAGCTTCGCGACGTTCTGCCTGATCTTCGGCAACGGCGTGGGCATCGCCCGCGGCATCCTCGGGATCACGGCGAGCGAGGAGGCCGTGCAGATGAAGGTGGTGGAGCTGGGCCTGGACCAGCCGCTCCTCGCGCAGTTCGGCGAGTGGATCTCGGGAGTCGTCACTGGCGACCTGGGCCGGTCGTACTTCACGGGTCAGCCCGTGCTGGGCGCGCTGTCCTCCCGGGTGCCCGTGACGCTCACCCTGATCGTGCTCACCCTCGTGCTGATGACGATCATCAGCGTGCTCGTGGGAGTCGCGGCCGCCCGCTACGGCGGCTGGCTCGACCGCGTCGTCCAGTTCCTCTCGGGACTGGGCGGCGCGGTGCCGGCCTTCATCGTGGCCGTCGTCCTCGTCTTCGCCTTCGGCGTCGCGATCCCCCTCTTCCCCGCCACCGGCTACGTGCCGCCACAGCAGGGTGTCGGTGCCTGGCTCGCCTCGGTGACGCTCCCGGTGATCGCGCTGCTGGTCGGCTCCGTCGCCAGCTCCGCGGCGCAGATCCGCGGGGCGGTGCTCGACGCCCTGTCCCGCGACTACGTGCGCACGCTGCGCGCCCGGGGCATCCCGGAGAGGGCCGTGGTCTTCCGCCACGTGCTCCGCAACGCCTCCGGTCCCGGGCTCACCGCGCTCAGCCTCCAGACGATCGCCCTGCTGGGAGGCGTCGTCTTCGTCGAACAGGTGTTCGCTCTGCCGGGCATCGGTCAGCTCGCCAACACCTCCGCGCAGCAGGGGGACGTGCCGGTCGTGATGGGCACGGTCCTGGCGACGATCGTGATCGTGCTCTGCGTCAACTTCCTCAGCGACATCCTCAACGTCGCGCTCAACCCGAAGGCGAGGACCCGCTGATGTCCCGACCCACCACCGAGGCCATCGCCACCGCCCCGGCGACGCGCCCCTCGACCCGCCCGCTGTGGCTGCGGCTGCTGAGCAACCCCCAGGGCGCGATCGCGATCGCCTTCCTCCTCCTGCTCGTCGTCGTCGGGATCTTCGGCTCCGCCTTCGCACCTGTCGCACCCAACGCGACCGACCTCGCCGCCGCGAACGCCCTGCCGTTCAGCGACGGGCACCTCTTCGGCGCCGACGCGTCCGGCCGGGACGTCTTCTCCCGCCTCGTCATCGGCACACGCGAGACGATCATCGGCTGCCTCGTCGTCCTCGGCGTCTCGGTCGCCCTCGGCGTGACCGCCGGACTGATCGCAGGCTTCTACCGCGGCGCCGCGGAGGCCGTGCTGAGCTTCGTGTCGGACTCGATCATGTCCCTCCCCGGCATCGTGCTGCTGATCGCCCTCTACGCCCTGACCGGTCCGAACATCCTCGCCGCCATGGCCGTGTTCGGCGTCCTGATCGCGCCGGCGTACTTCCGGCTCGTCCGTGCGGTCGTGGTCGGCGTGCGCTCCGAGCTCTACGTCGACGCGGCGAAGGTCGTCGGCCTGTCGGACCTGCGGATCATCGGCAGGCACGTCCTCTGGGCCGTCCGCGGGCCGGTCGTCATCCAGAGCGCCTTCGTCCTCGCGGCCGGCATCGGGATCCAGGCCGGAGTCGACTTCCTCGGCCTCGGCAACCCCTCCGTCCCGTCGTGGGGCGGCGTGCTGCAGGACTCGTTCGACAACATCTACGGCGCCCCCAGCGGAGTGGTCTGGCCGGCCGTCCTGATCAGCGTCACCATCCTCGCGCTGGTCCTGCTGGGCAATGTCCTGCGGGACGTGCTCCAGTCCTCCGGGTCGACCCGCGCCCTCCGCCCCCGCCGCCGGCGCGAGCTGGCCGACGCCGCGGCGAAGGACCGGGTGCGCCCGGGCGACGACGCGCTCGAGAACGACGCGATCCTCTCCATCCGGGGCCTGCGCATGGGGTACCCGCGCGACGAGGACTCAGTGACCGAGGTGCTGCACGGCGTCGACCTCGACGTCCGCCGGGGCGAGATCCACGGACTCGTCGGCGAGTCCGGCTCGGGGAAATCGCAGATCGCCTTCTCGATCCTCGGGATCCTGCCGAAGGAGGCCGTCGCACTCGGCGGCAGCATCCTGCTCGACGGGGTCGACATCCTCGCCGACCCCGCCGCCCTGCGCGCCGCACGCGGCCGCCGGATCGCCTACATCCCGCAGGAACCGATGTCGAACCTCGACCCCTCCTTCACCATCGGCGCCCAGCTCGTCTTCGGCCTCCGCGCCGTCACGAAGACCAGCGCCTCCGCCGCCCGAGCGCACGTCCTCTCGCTCCTGGAACGGGTCGGGATCCGGGACGCCGAACGCGTGATGAAGCTGTATCCGCACGAGATCTCGGGCGGCATGGCCCAGCGCGTGCTCATCTGCGGCGCCCTCGCCGCCGACCCCGACGTGATTATCGCCGACGAGCCGACCACCGCCCTCGACGTCACCGTGCAGGCCGAGGTGCTCGAGCTGCTCCGCGGGCTGAGTGCCGAGCGCGGTCTCGCCATGATCCTGGTGACCCACAATCTCGGCGTCGTCGCGGACCTGTGCGACACGGTCAGCGTCATGCAACGGGGCGAGATCGTCGAGCACGGCGACGTGGAGTCGATCTTCGCGAACCCGCAGAAGCCCTACACGCGGGAGCTGCTCAGCTCGTCGCGCAGCGTCGAACTCACGGAGGTCACGGAATGAACGCCCCCATCCTCGACGTGAAGGACCTCGTGGTCCGCTTCGGCCACCGGTCCAAAGCCAAGACGGTCATCCACGACGTCTCCTTCACGCTCCACGAGGGCGAGACCCTCAGCCTCGTCGGCGAGTCCGGGTCGGGCAAGACGACTATCGGCCGCGCGATCCTCGGACTCGCTCCGGTGTCGGGCGGATCCATCGATTACCGCGGTCGCGAGATCAGCGGCCTCTCCCGCTCCGCGCGCCGCAAGGCCGCGCGCGACGTGCAGGTCGTCTTCCAGGACCCGTACTCCTCGCTCAATCCGTCGATGCGCGTCGAGGACATCCTCGTCGAACCGATGGCGGCCGCCGGGGTGACCGGCGGGCGGGCCCGCATCCGCGAGCTGCTCGATGCGGTGGGCCTGCCCGCCGACACGGCGACGCGGTACCCGCGGGAGTTCTCCGGCGGGCAGCGCCAGCGCATCGCGATCGCGCGGGCCCTCGCACTCGAGCCCTCCGTGATCATCTGCGACGAGCCGACGAGCGCCCTGGACGTCACGACGCAGGCCCGGGTGCTCGCGCTGCTCAAGGACATCCAGCGCAGCACCGGGGTCGCCTACCTGTTCATCAGCCACGACCTCGGAGTCGTGAACGAGATCAGCGACCGGATCGCCGTGCTCTACCAGGGCCGCATCGTCGAGCTGGGCGAGGCCCACCAGGTCGCGACCGCGCCGGCCCACGAGTACACGCGGAAGCTCCAGATGGCGGCGCCGGTCGCCGACCCGGTGCTGCAGCGGGCCCGGCGCGCCAAGCGCCTCGAGGTCCTCGCCCTCTGACCGGGCGCCGCTCCGCACGTCCCCGCTCCGCACACCGGGGCACGCTCCGCCGTGCCCGCACAGAAGAGGATCACCATGGTCATCGCCGCGCGTCCGCACGCCCCCCGACTCGAGCACCGGACCGGTTCCGGCACCGTGCTCGCCCTCGGCTCAGCCGCCCCCCGGCTGTCGTGGAGCGTGCCGAGTGCGGACGAGGGCTACGAGCAGACCGCGGCCGAGGTCGAGATCCGGCGCGCGACCGGCACGTCAGCGCACCTGCTCGAGGGCCCGGAGCAGGTCCTCGTCGCCTGGCCCGCAGCGCCCCTGCACTCCAGGGAGGAGATCGCCGTCCGCGTCCGCGTGGCCCACGGCTCCGACTGGAGCCCGTGGAGCGAGCCGACCCTGGCCGAGGCCGGCCTGCTGGATCCCGCCGACTGGACCGCCCGCTTCGTCACTCCGGTGTCGATCGGCGGCGATTCCGATCCCGCTCCGCTGCTCTCGGGCCGGATCGACATCGCGGGGCGGGTCGTCAAGGCACGCCTCTACGCCTCCGCACACGGCGTCTACGAGGCTCGGATCAACGGGCGACTCGTCAGCGAGGACGCTCTCGCCCCCGGCTGGACGTCGTACGACCACCGCCTCCGCTACCACGCCTACGACGTCACCGCCCTCGTCACCGGCGGCGAGAACACGCTCGACGCCGTGCTCGGCAACGGCTGGTACCGCGGCCGCCTGGGCTGGGAGGACCGGCGCGCCGTCTACGGCGATCGCCTCGCCCTGCTCGCGCAGCTCGAGATCACCACGGACGACGGCGCCGTCCACGTGCTCGCGACGGACCCCGACTGGACGGCCCGCCCCAGCGGCGTCCTCGCCGACGATCTCTACGACGGTCAGACGACCGACCTCCGGCACGAGGACTCCGCGCAGACCCCGACGGCCGTCGAGACCGTGGCCGTCGATCTCGGCACCCTGGTCGCCCCGCAGGGCCCGTCTGTCCGACCGCTCGCCGTGCTGGACGCGCGACGGATCTGGGAGTCCCCGACCGGGTCGCTCCTCGTCGACTTCGGCCAGAACGCCGTCGGGCGCCTCCGGCTGCGCGTGCGCGGGCTCGAGGAGGGCGCCCGGGTGGTCCTGAAGCACGCGGAGGCGCTCGAGGACGGCGGACTCGCGACCCGCGCGCTCCGGTCGGCGCAGGCCACCGACGTGTTCGTCGTCCGTGGCGACGCCGAGGAGGTGCTCGAGCCCACCCTCACCCTGCACGGCTTCCGCTACGCGGAGATCACGGGTGTGCCCGAGCTGCGGCCCGAGGACGTCGACCTCGTGGTCGTCGGCACGGATCTGCGCCGTACCGGCTGGTTCGACTCCTCGCACGCGCTGCTGAACCGGTTCCACGAGAACGTCGTCTGGTCGCTCCGCGGCAACTTCGTCGACGTGCCGACCGACTGCCCCCAGCGCGACGAGCGTCTGGGCTGGACGGGCGACATCCAGGTGTTCACCCCCACCGCCGCGTTCCTCTTCGACGTCAACGGCTTCCTCGACTCCTGGCTCGCCGACCTCGCGGCGGAGCAGCTCCCGGACGGCTCGCTCCCCCACGTCGTCCCCGACGTGATCCGCAGCGAGCTCATGAGCACTCCCGCCGCCGCGTGGGGAGACGCCGCCACCGTCGTGCCCTGGGTGCTGCACCAGCGCACCGGCGATCTCGAGGTGCTGCGGAGGCAGTACCCGAGCATGCTCGCCTGGGTCGAGGCCGTGCTCCTCCGCGCCGGGGCCGACAGGCTCTGGACGGGCGGATTCCAGTACGGCGACTGGCTCGACCCGACCGCGCCTCCGGAGGACCCCTACCGCGCGAAGGCCGATCCGGACGTGGTCGCCACCGCGCACCTGGCCCGCTCGACCTCGATCCTCGCCGCGACCGCCCGCCTGCTCGGTCTCGACGACGACGCCCGCGCCTACGAGTCGGTCGCCGCCGAGGTGCGCGCGGCGTTCGCGCAGGCCTACGTCACTCCCGCCGGCCGCGTCCTCTCGGACGCCCAGACCGTCTACGCGCTCGCCCTGCAGTGGGCGCTCCTCCCCGGCGACGACCAGCGACGTCTCGCGGGCGAGCGCCTCGCCGACCTCGTCCGCGCGAGCGGATTCCGCATCAGCACCGGCTTCGTCGGCACTCCGCTGATCTGCGACGCCCTCACCGACGCCGGCCACCCGGAGCTCGCGCACCGCCTGCTCCTGCAGACCGGACTGCCCTCGTGGCTCTACCCCGTGACGATGGACGCCACGACGATCTGGGAGCGCTGGGACTCGATGCTGCCCGACGGCACCGTGAACCCGGGCGAGATGACCTCGTTCAACCACTACGCCCTCGGCGCGGTCGCCGACTGGATGCACCGCAGCGTCGCCGGTCTCGCACCGGCCGCCCCCGGGTACCGGCGCCTGGAGGTTCGACCCCTCCCGCCGGCGGAGCTCGAGCACGCGCACGCTCGGCACCTCACGCCCTACGGCGAGGCGTCCGTGTCGTGGCGGCGCGCCGGCGGTCGGCTGGTCGTCGAGGCGACGGTGCCCGTCGGCGCCACCGCGACGGTCCACCTGCCCGACGGCTCCCCCTCCTTCGAGGTCGGCCACGGCCGGCACTGCTGGGACGTGGCCGACCCCGATCGACGAACGGGTGCCCCGGCGGTGATCCGCGACGTGCTCGACGACGAGGCGACCTGGCGTGCCGTGGTCGACCGCGCGGTCCGAGAGGGCGTGGTCGACGGGGAGCGGACGGCGGCGACCCGGCTCGCCGCGTACCTGGACGCCCCGGTGTCCGAGCTGGCGCGAGCACTCGTCCCCGACAACACCGACGTCTCCGCTCTCCGCGGCGACCTCCTCTCGACCGTGGCAGGCGGACGAGCATGAATTCCGAGACGGCACCGGTGCTCCCCGGCTTCCACCCGGATCCGACGATCTGCCGAGTGGGCGAGGACTACTACCTCGCGTGCTCGAGCTTCGAGTACTTCCCCGGCGCTCCCCTGTTCCACAGCACCGACCTCGTGTCGTGGACGCAGATCGGCAGCATCCTGACCCGGCGCACGCAGTTCCGCCGCGGCGACGGGCGCCCCTCCGGCGGCGTCTACGGATCGACGCTCCGTCACCACGACGGCCGGTTCTGGTTCGTCACCAGCAACATGAGCGACCCCGAGAGCGGCATGGTCCTCGTCAGCACCGACGACCCGCGCGGCGAGTGGAGCGAGCCGACCTTCGTGCCGGCCGCCCTCGGCATCGATCCGGATCTCTGCTGGGATGAGGACGGCACCTGCTACCTCACCTGGAACGCGCTCAGCTTCCGCACCGGGTACCACGGGGTCCTCCAGGCACCGGTCGACCTCTCCACCGGCGAGCTCCTCGAGGAGCCGTATCCCGTGTGGCAGGGCAGCGGCCTCCCCGCGGCCGAGGGCCCGCACCTGTACCCCGTCGACGGCGTCTGGTACCTCCTGCTGGCAGAAGGCGGCACGGAGCGAGGGCACTGCGTGACCGTCGCACGCGGTCCCAGCCCCCGCGGGCCCTTCGAGGGCCACCCCGCCAATCCGATCTTCAGCAGGCGCAGCTCCATCCACCCCGTGCAGAGCGTCGGCCACGCGGACCTCGTCGAGACCGCCGACGGCGGATGGGCCGCGGTCCACCTCGGCGTGCGCCCCCGGGGGTCGACACCGGGCTTCCACGTCCTGGGCCGCGAGACGTTCCTCAGCGGCATCGCCTGGTCCGACGGCTGGCCCGTCTTCGTGCCCGACCGCTACACGCTGCCCGAGGTCGATCGCTCGTTCGTCGACGACTTCCGCGCGGACGCCCTCGACGCGCGGTGGATCGTGCCGGGCGGGGAACCCGGCGCCTTCACGGCGCCGAGCGCCGACGGCCTCCGGATCAGCGCCGGTCGCGAGTCGCGCTCGCTCGCCTTCCGCGTCACCGACGAGGCCTGGCGCGCCGAGGCGGAGACGGCGGGGGACGGCGTGTTCCGCCTCCGGATCGACGACCGCCACTGGGCGGGCCTGGTCCGCCGCGGCGCGACGGTCTCGGCACGGGTGCGCGTCGGCGACCTCGAGCAGGAGCTCGGCTCGACGACGGTCGCGGAGCACGGCGTAACACTGCGGATCCAGAGCACGGCGCCCGCCTCGAAGCCGGTGCCGCTGGGCGACGCCGGTCCGGACGACCTGATCCTGTCGGTCGTCGTCGGCGAGCAGCCGGCGATCCCGCTCGCCCGGGTCGACGGCCGCTACCTCTCCACCGAGGTCGCCTCCGGCTTCACCGGGCGGGTGCTCGCGCTCAGCGCGCTCGATCCCGCCTCCCCTCCGCTGGCGGTGCGGACGGTCCGGTACACCCCGGACCCGCCCCTCGCCTGACGCCCGCGATCCCGCCCACCTCCCCCCAGATCCACCGATGAAGATGGAGAGAACCAGAATGACCGGACGATCCACGCCGCCCCGCGCGGTCCGTCGACGCGCCTCGCGCGTCGCCCTCGGGAGCGTCGCCGCCGCGACCTCCCTGCTCCTCGCGCTGTCCGCGGCTCCCGCTGCCCTCGCGGCCGACGCGCCCGTGCCCTGCGCCGCGGCCACCCCCGGCGGTCCCGTCCTCGTCGACGCGACCTGCATCGATCCCACCTACTCGACGCCCGTGATCGACGCGGAGGAGGACATCGACGTCCCCGTCCCCGTCCACCGGGTGTCGGGGCACTTCGAGGGCACCACGACGAAGTTCACGATCTACCTGCCGCCCGCCGAGCAGTGGGAGGGGCGCTTCTTCCAGTGGGCGTACCCGATCCAGACCGAGGTCGCGAAGGACCGCACCATCGTGTTCGGCGTCGAGAGCGGCGGATACACGGTGCAGACGACGGGGACGGCCGGCTACCGCCACGACGCGGCGGCGGCGAAGTTCGCCCGGGAGGTCGCGGCCGACTACTACGGACAGCCCGACCGCGAGATCTCCGGCTACGTCTACGGCGGCAGCGGCGGCTCGTACCAGTCGATCGGCGCGGCCGAGAACACGACCGGCGTCTGGCAGGGTGCAGTGCCCTCGATCATCTCGAACCCCACGGGCTACGCCACGACGGCGAGCGTCCGTGCACTGGCCGGCTTCGTCCTCCGCGACCGGGCCGCCGCGATCGAGGATGCCGCCGCTCTCACCGGGAGCATCTCCTCGGTCCCCGGCCTCTCGCCCCTGCAGCAGTCGATCGCCGTGCAGGCCGACCGCTTCGGCCTGCCGCCCCGCGCGTGGGAGGACTTCGACTACGTCGACACCTCCGACACCGACCTCTTCGTCCCGACCGTGCGGAACATCGACCGCACGTACGCGACGGACTTCTGGAGCCTTCCCGGCTATCTGGGGACGGAGCAGAGCGAGCTCGGCGACCGCATCCGCGCCGCGAAGGTCGATACCACGACCACGGTCCGGTCGATCGCCGTGAACGCGGACGGCACCAGGACCGTGACCTTCTCCGGCGTGCCCGCGTCGGTAGACGGCGTGACGTTCGACTTCACGGTGAACGGCGCCGACGGCACGACCCCGGTGGGCCGCCTGTCCGGCACGTTCGACGCGGCCGCCCGGACCTACACGACCTCGGCCACCACCTCCCCCGCCGTCCTCGCCGCGCTGGTCGCCGGCCGCACCGTCCGCCTCGACAACCTGTGGCACCTGGCGATGTACGGGTACCACCGTCACGTCGTCCCCGCGTCGGCCGAGTTCACGCAGTGGGACCAGTTCCGCAAGGCCGACGGCACTCCCGTGTACCCGCAGCGCGCCGTGCAGGTGTCGCCCCTCATCGCCCGGAGCGTCTCGGGCGGAGCGGCGTACAGCGGCGCGGTCACGATGAAAACGATCGTCGTCGACAACCTGTACGACACCGACGCCCTGCCGTGGGGCGCCGCCTGGTACACGAGCAGGGCGAAGGCGTCGCTCGGAGCCGCGTTCGATGACACCTACCGCGTCTACTTCAACGACCACGCCGACCACCAGGAGGGACCCGTCGTCGGGGAGAAGGCGTCCCGCCTGGTCGAGTTCACGGACAGCATCGAGCAGGCCCTGCGCGACGTGAGCGCCTGGGCCGAGGACGGCGTCGCCCCGCCGGCGTCGACGCAGTACCGCGTCGTGGAGAACCAGGTGCTCGTCCCGCAGAAGGCGTCGCAGCGACTCGGCGCGCAGCCCGTCGTCGATCTCACCGCTCGCGGCCGGACGGACATCGAGGTGAAGGCCGGGCAGCCGGTCTCGTTCACCGCCAAGGCCCAGACGCCCCCCGGGGCCGGGCAGATCGTGTCGGCCCGCTGGGACTTCCTCGGCACGGGCGAGTACGGCTCCTCGACGCTGACCGCGGTCGGCGACTCCGTCGTCACGAAGGCGAGCCACACGTACACGACCCCCGGAACCTACTTCGCGACCGTCCAGGTCGCGTCGCAGCGGGACGGATCCACGGACTCCCCGGTCGCGAACGTCGCGAACCTGAGCCGGGTCCGCGTGACCGTGAAGTAGCACGGCGGCGGGGAGGCGGGGAGCGATCCCTCCCTCCCCGCCCCTCGCCGGGGCGGCGTCCGCCGTCCCCTGCACAAGTCCGGGCCCGTACCGGCTGCACCCGCAGCGGGCACGAGCCCGTTCCGCGTTCCCCTCGACGAGGAAGCACTTGTGAGCACACTCCCCCTCCCCGCACGACGATCACTCGTCCTCGCCCTCGGCCTCCTGGTGGTCCTCGGACCCCTGACCATCGACCTCTACCTGCCGGCCTTCCCGTCCGTGAAGTCCGACCTCGGGGCGACCGAGGCCGCGGTGCAGCTGACGCTGACCGCGACCACCCTCGGCATCGGCATCGGGCAGTTCGTCGTGGGCCAGTGGAGCGATGTGATCGGCCGCCGCAAGCCGCTCCTGATCGCCACCGCGGTCCACATCGCGGCGAGCATCGGTGCCGCCCTCGCCCCCGACATCGGCTGGCTCCTCGCGTTCCGCTTCCTGCAGGGCGCGGGTGCAGCGGGAGGAGCGGTCATCGCGACCGCGATGGCCAGGGACCTGTTCGAGGGGAGGCGGCTCATCCTCGTGCTCGCCCGTCTCGCGCTCATCGGCGGGCTCGCTCCGGTCGTCGCCCCGGTCCTCGGCGCTCAGCTGCTCCTCGTGCTCGACTGGCGCGGCGTCTTCGTCGCGGTCGCCTTTTACGGAGCGCTCGTGCTGGCGCTGTCCTGGCGCCTCATCGGCGAGACCCTGGCACCGCTGGACCACTCCTCCCCGCAGCGCCGGCGGCACTCGTCGCGGCTCGCCTCGCTCCTGCGCGATCGCTCCTTTCTCGGGGTCGCTCTGATCGGCGGCCTGATGGTCTCCGGCGTCTTCAGCTTCATGTCGACCTCGCCCTTCGTGCTGCAGGGCACCTACGGACTCGACCCGCAGCAGTACGGCTGGATCTTCGCGATCCACGCGGTCGCCTTCGTGGTCGGCTCGCAGACCTCGTCGCGGGTCATGCTGCGCGTCGGGCCGCAGTGGATCCTCGCTTTCACCCTCCCGGCGGCCGCCTGCAGTGGAGCGGCGGCCGCCGTCCTCGCCGGCACCGGCGCCGGTCTCGCGGCGCTCGTGAGCAGCACCGTCTGCTTCCTGCTCTTCGCCGGCGCCACCGCCCCCTGCACCGGAGTGCTCGCGCTCGCGAACCACCGGGAGGAGGCAGGAACGGCCGCGGCGGTCGTCGGCGTGGTGAACTTCGGCCTGCCCGGCGTCTCGGTCCCCCTCGTCGGAGTGCTCGGTCAGGGATCCGGGACCGCGATGGGGATCTTCATGGGCGGATGCATGGCCCTCGCGGTCGTCGTCCTCCATCTGGTGGTCCGGCCGCGGACCGTCGGGGTGATCCGGTGACCGGGTCCGCACCCTCGGGCTACAGTCTCAGCGGAGGTGCCCCGTGCCCGACGCTCCGATCGTGACACTGCGCGATGTCGCCGCGCGGGCGGGAGTGTCGATCTCCACCGCGTCCCGCGCCCTCTCCGGAGGCGGGGACCTCGGCTCCGCCACCCGGAGCCGGGTTCTGACCGCGGCCACCGAGCTCGGCTACGACAGGGGTTCCTCCCCTCGCGGCCGGCCGCGGAGCGGCGACAGCCGGATGATCGAGCTGATCCTCGGATTCGTCGAGGACGAGTGGACCGACACCGTGACGACGGCGGTGCGCCGGGCCGCCTTCGCGCACGGATACGACCTGGGGCTCACCCTCGAGAGGGACGATGCGGCCGACGACTGGCCCGTCAGGGTCGCGGTCCGCCGACCCGCGGGGGTGATCCTGGGGCTCATCCGCCCGACCCGTGCGCAGCTCCTCCGGCTGCGCGAGCTGGCCATCCCCGCGGTCCTCCTCGATCCGCTCTCGGATCCGGAGGGCGAGGTCGCGAGCGTGGGGACGACGGACTGGCAGGGCGGCTACGACGCCGGGGAGCACCTGGCGGGCACGGGACTGCAGCGGTTCGCCGTCGTCCTGGGGACGCCGCGCTTCCGCTTCGGCAAGGCCCGCGAGGAGGGCTTCCGGCACGCGCTCGACGAGCGCGCACCCGGTGCCGCGGTGAGCAGGATCGACGCCGACTGGAACGACACCGACCTCACCGCGCATCTGCGAGCCCTGTTCTCGTCGGACCGCTCGCCCCTCGGCGTCTTCGCCGCGGACGACGCCCTCGCGCTCGCGATCTACAGCGGCGCGTCCCGTCTGAGTCTGCGGATCCCGGAGGACATCAGCGTCGTCGGCTTCAACGATGAGCCCCGCTGCGCCCTGGCCGTGCCACCACTCACCACCGTGCACCAGCCCTTCGCCGAGATGGCCGCCCGCGCAGTCGAGCTCGTGCACGAGCAGCGCGTGCTGCCGAGCGGATCGTTCGAGCGGGTGGAGGTCCCCACCCGTCTCGTCGTGCGCAGCAGCACTCGGCACTCCGCGAGCTGAGTGCGTCCGGGCTTTTTGCGCAAAGGTTCGCCTCGCCCCCGCCGACGCTGGAAGAGTGATCGAGTCGGACGCGCACTCCCGATCCTCCTGCGAGCGTGGGCGCCGCTCGATGCGCCTCCACGAACGGTCGGGACCCCGACCGGCCGCGGCTCGACCGTGGGACGCGCGGAGGCCGACCCCCGAGGACACCGTGGTTCAGACATCCTTCACCAGCGGCTGGCGCGTCCAGCCGAAATCGAGCATCTTCGGGCAGCTGTTCGCCGCGGCACAGGAGCCGCCGACCGTCACGCTCCCGCACGACGCGATGCTGGGCCTGACCCGCTCGCCCGATGCGGTCGGCGGCTCCGGGAACGGCTACTTCCCCGGCGCAGCGGTGCAGTACACCAAGCTCTTCGACGCCCCGTCGTGGTGGAGCGACCGCCGCGTGTCGGTCGAGTTCGACGGCGTCTACCGCGACGCGATGGTCTTCGTGAACGGCGTCTTCGCCGGGCAGCGCCCCCACGGGTACATCCCGTTCCGGATCGCCCTGGATCCGTTCCTGCGCTACGGCGAGCAGAACGAGATCCGCGTCGAGGCGCGCAGCCACCAGGACTCGCGGTGGTACTCGGGCCTCGGCATCCACCGCGGGGTCATGCTCTCGGTCACCGCGCTGCAGCACGTCCGAGCGGGCGGGACGAGGATCACGACGACGGATGTCGATGCTCGACGAGCCGTTGTCGAGATCGAGCTCACGCTCGAGAACGAGGAGATCCTGACACGGACGCTCCGCGTGCGCACCGAGATCCTCGATGCCGAGGGCACTCTCGTCGCCTCCGATTCCGCGCCGATCACGCTGCGCCCCCACTCCAGCGGCGTCCTCCGGCACCGGCTCGTCGTCGCAGCGCCGCACCTGTGGAGCACCGAGGACCCCCACCTCCACACCTGCACCACGACGATCGAGGTCGACGCGTTCGTCGTCGACGAGCAGCGGACGCGGTTCGGGATCCGCACTCTGCAGCTCGATCCCCTCGAGGGCCTGCGCATCAACGGCGAGGTCGTGAAGCTGCGCGGTGCGTGCATCCACCACGACAACGGGGTCCTGGGAGCCGCGGCGATCCCGCGCGCCGACGAACGGCGGATCGAGATCCTCAAGTCCGCCGGCTTCAACGCCGTCCGTTCCTCCCACAACCCGCTGAGCACCGCGATGCTCGACGCGTGCGACCGCCTCGGCGTCCTGGTGCTCGACGAGGCCTTCGACATGTGGGCGGAGTCGAAGAACAACTTCGACTACTCCCTCGCCTTCCCGGAGTGGTGGGAGCGGGACATCGAAGCGATGGTGGTGCGCGGCTTCAACCATCCCAGCGTGATCGCCTACTCGATCGGCAACGAGGTCCTCGACGCGGGCAAGCCCCTGGGCGCAGGCATCGGCCGCGCCTTAGCCGAGAAGGTGCGCTCGCTCGACCCCACCCGCTTCGTCACGAACAGCATCAGCAGCTTCGTCGCCACCATCTCGGATCTGCTGCCCGTCTTCCTCGCGGAGGCGGACGTCGTGCGCTCGCAGGGCAACGTGAACGATCTGATGGCCGAGCTGCACCACCTGATGGACCGCTTCGGGCTCTCGGACAGCGTGACGGACGCGACCGAGGAGTCGCACGCCGTCGTCGACATCGTCGGGCACAACTACGGCGACGACCGCTACCTCGGCGATCGCGAGCGCTTCCCGAACCGCGTCGTCCTCGGCACGGAGACCCTCTCGCACCGCATCGACCTGCTCTGGGACCTCGTGATGAGCAACCCGCACGTCATCGGCGACTTCACCTGGACGGGCTGGGACTACCTCGGCGAGGCGGGCCTCGGACAGACCCAGTACGTGCCCGCCGGCGAGGAGCCCGCCGGACCGGCGTACCCCTGGCTCCTGGCTTGGTGCGGGGACATCGACATCACCGGGTACCGCCGCCCCGCGTCCTACTACCGCGAGATCGTCTTCGGGCTCCGCGCCGAGCCCTACCTCGCCGTCCACCGGCCCGCCCCTCCGCACGAGCGGGTCACGACCCTCAACTGGGCCTGGAGCGACACCGTCGGCAGCTGGACCTTCGATGTCGAGGCCGGAACACCGATGACAGTCGACGTCTACAGCGCAGCACCCGAGGTCGAGCTGCTCCTCAACGGCCGCTCCCTCGGAATCCGGGGCGCCGGCGCGGAGAGCCGCTTCACCGCCACCTTCGACGTCCCCTATGAGACGGGGGATCTGGAGGCCGTCGCTCGTGACGGATCGGTCGTCACGCGGACTCTGCTCCGTTCCGCTCGATCTGTGGCCGGGATCTCGGCCGAGGTCGATCGCGCTGTCGTTCGAGCCGACGACTCGGATCTCGCCTACGTCGAGATCGAGCTCGTCGACGAGAACGGCGTGCTGAGCACCGCGGACGACCGGGTCGTCACGGTCGCCGTGGCGGGAGCGGGACGGCTCCAGGGACTAGGGTCGGCGCGGCCTGCGACCACCGAGTCGTACCTCGCCGACTCGGTCACCACGTTCGAGGGGCGCGCGATCGCAGTCGTGCGACCGACGGGCGCGGGAGTCGTCCGTGTCACCGTCTCAGCTGACGGCTTCAGCACCGTCACCCTCACCGTCGATGCCCGGGCTTCAGCGGAATCGCCCTGATCGCACCGCCGCCACTGCCCGGACGGCGTCGACTCCGCCCGGCCCGCACGGCCCCCTCCGACCCGAACGGCGGGGGCCGCGGCGCAGCCCGGGACGGACGCGCAGCGGCTCCGCCCCGGGGACCTCACGGCAGGTCTCAGAAGACCTGCCACTCCTTGATGCCGACGCTGCCCTTGCCCGACACCGTGCCCCGAGGGGTCAGCTGCAGGCGCAGCCGTGTCGTCGTGACCGGAGCGAACGTCGCCGTGTTCCACGAGTCGGCGGCCGTCGGGTAGGCACTCGGCGACGGCACCGGCTTCCACGCCGCTCCGTCCCAGTACTCGGCGCGCCACGACGCCGGCACCGCGATGCCCGTGCCGGAGGAGTCGAGGTTGTCGACGAAGTACGCGGCGACGCGGCGCACCGAGGTGGCGGCCGACCAGGTGTACTGCACCCACTGCGCGCTCACCTGCGGCCAGGCACCCCAGGTCGTGGCGTTGTCGTCGGGCACGATGTCACGCGACGTCGCCGGCTCCGCCCCGTCGTTCAGGCCGGTCACTCGGTTCCAGCTCGCCGTGAACGACGCCGCGGCGACGGCGGCCGGCGCGAGGTTCTTGTCGCGGACGATGCGGACGACCGGGGCGGCGGCACTGGTGGTCGGGACCGCGACCCGCACCGGCGAACGGCCGTCGCTGCGGACGGTGCCGACCACGGCGCCTCCGTCGACCGTGACGGAGTAGCTGCCCGCGGGCAGGTTGACGAGGTCGATCCGCGGAGCGAAGCCCGCGCCGCCGATGTTGCGCAGGGTCAGCGCGATGTCCGCTCCGCCCGACTGGATCTCGGCGCGCGTGTAGGTGCCGTTCTCGATGCGGATGTCGAGCTTGCCGAGACTGAACAGCGTGATCCGGCGGCGGACGCCGTCCTTCGGCACGAGCACGAGACCGGTGGCCGTCGTCGTGAGGTCCGCGCCGTAGGCGTAGAGCCCGACGATCGGATCCTCGACCACGGTCGCCGTGGCGGTGCGCAGACCGCCCCAGAAGCCCAGGGCCGCCTCTCCGGACCACGCCCACCAGCCGTCCATGATCGGCATGAAGCCGTACTCGTTCGTGCCCTTCTCGCTCTGGAAGATCCAGGACGCCGCTCCGATGTTGCCCGCGAGGGGGCTGATCTGCCCGGAGTTGATGTTCGCCCAGCCCGACAAGTAGGCGCCGTTCGTCGATCGGACGGAGTCGGCGAAGTCGCGGGCCCGCGTGTCTCCGTAGGTCAGCAGGTAGTCGTGCTGCTGCCAGGCGCCGAGCTGGCACTCGTAGCCGAGGTTCCACCACGACTCGCCCATGTGCCGGTTGTCGGAGCCGTAGAAGTACCACAGCGGCTGCATGCCGCGGCAGGTGAGCGAGGCCTTCTGCACCTTGTCGGCGAGCTCCCTGTTGCCGAACTTCTTCGCCAGCGTGTACGACACCTCGAATCCGGTCGTGTCGATGCTCATCTCGGAGCCGAACGGGTACTTCTCGGCGAAGAAGAAGTCGCGCTTGGGAAGCAGGAAGCGCTCGAGCGAGTCGGCGTCCGCCGTCATGCCCTCGGCCCGGAGCGCGGCGAGGATGTCGGGGTAGGTGTGCTCGCCCATCATCCCGTGCTTGATCGCGCCGTCCCCGATCGGGCTGGGGAGGGGGATCTTCGTGAACATGGCCTCCAGCGTCTTGAACGTCAGCCGGAGGTAGTCGGCGGCGGACCGCTTCGTCAGCGCCGGCTTCACCCGCGCGATGCGGTACATCGCGTAGTAGGTGTTGGCGATGTGGATGTAGTTGTAGGTCCGCCAGACGCCCTGGTCGTTCGGAGTGCCGTCGCGGCCGTCGTACCAGCGGTACACCTGGTAGGTGGGCTGGCCGGCCGAGTCCTTCCTGCCCTGCAGGTAGCCGAGGATGAACGTGTCGATGTAGGTGTCGACCGCCGCGATCTCGGCGGCGACCGGAGCGTCGATGTTCTTCTCGGCGAGGAACACGGCGGGTGCGAGGCCGAGGTCGTCGGCGCCGCCCGCCATCCACTCCTTCCAGCCGCCGCCGGGGTAGTCGTCCCAGGTGACGAGCTTCTGGTTGCTCATGTCCCACTGCAGGAAGGCGCCGTTGTAGCCGCGGGTCGTCTTCGCCTGCTGCTTCGCCGCGATGAAGGCCGCGTGCAGCCCGATCAGCTTCTCGACCGGCTCGATCGAGAAGTACTGCAGGACCGAGGTCTTCGAGCCCCCGTACGTCACCGTGACGGTGCTCGCGCCCAGCTGCGAGAGCGTGATCTCGTAGAGGGAGTAGCCATTGCGGGTCCCGCGCGAGGCGACGGCGACCCCGCGGCCGGCCTGGCCGACGACCGAGGTGATGCCCGCCTTCGCGCGCAGCGCGAGCGTCGCCTTCGTGTCCTGCGGCACGACCATGCCCGGCAGGGAGACCACGTCGACCACTCCGGAGTCGAACAGCACGTCGCGGAGGTCGGTCGCGTCGGCGGCCCAGCGGAAGGTGAATCCGTAGGTCTTCTCCTGCCCGGGCGCGAGCGTGAGCGAGGTGCTCGGCAGGTACGTGCCGGCCTGGTTCCTGCGCTGGGGCACGGCGGCCGAGGAGTGCAGGTAGAACTCGACGAGCCCCTCCCACGACGGGTCCTGCTCCGCGAACGGGCCCTCCCCCGGCCGGGCCTTGTTCTTGAACTCGAGCGACGTGCCGTCCTGGGGCACGAGGACGAGGGTCGAGCCGTCGCCGTTCGGGCGCTGCCAGGTGACGTAGGAGCCGTCACGGCCCACGAAGGAGTGGCGGGCGACGTTCTTCTCGTAGATCCCGGTCTGGTTGCCGCCGTCCCACCACGCGTTCATCAGGAACGGGAGGCCGACGTCGAGGAACTCGAGCGACTCGGTGGAGGTGTTGCGGAGCGTCATGGTCCAGCTGACGCGGTCGCGCTGGGCGCCCGTCAGCTGGTAGCGCTGCGTGAGGTCGAAGTCGCGGATGCCGTTGGCGTCGGCGGCCCGGCCGGAGTAGGCGACCGTGACCGTGTCGGTCGAGGTCGAGACCGTGCGGATGTCGTCGGAGCGGCCGGTCACCATCGCAGTGCCGGAGGTGGCGGCTCCCCTGCGCACCGAGAAGACCGCGTCGCCCGTCCAGCGCGAGTCGCCGACCGAGAAGATCGGCCGGATGTCGGGGTTGGCGACGTAGTTCGTGCCGTAGCCGTCACGCGGATCGGAGAGGACGAACACGCCGCCGGTAGCCCGGTCGACCCGGAAGTCGAAGGCCGGCGAGGAGAGGTCGGCGGTCGGGCCGAGTGCGAAGGCCGACGGAGCCGCGTGCACGGCGAGCGCCGCACCTCCGGCGGCACCGGCGGCGCCGAGCAGGACCGACCTGCGGCGGGGACCGGGCGCGGAGGCGCCGACGGCGCCCGAGGAGGAGGGGACAGTGGTCATGGGGTCTGCTTTCACGTCGGTGGGAAAGAGGGTGCCCGGAGAGACGGTCGGCCGCTGAGGCCGTGCGCTCCACGAAACCTTTCTCACCGAGTACCGCGGCGGGCCGGGTCTCGGATCGAAAGAGGCGAAATGCCTTTCGATAGTAAAGACCTCGCGCCGCGGTGTCGTCAAGACGGGGACACGCACTCGCAGGGTTCCCCTTGAGGAGCGCCGCGGCGCCCGTGACGGTGCATCCCAGCTGCCGGAGGGATGCACGGGCGCCGACGCACGGCGGCCCCGCTGCCGGTCGGCGTCCTGCAGAACCTCAGCTCTGACGGGGGTCTCTCGGCTGTCAGCCGCTATCCCTCCCTCTCAGCCGACGTTGCGCACGCGACGCCGCCGAGCGCGCCCGCAAGCACCCGCGGCCTCAGACCTCCTCGGCCCCACCCGGCAGCAGCGGCCGCTGCATCCGCCGCTCGTAGCGCACGATGCACCGGGAGTCCCGCGCCAGCTCGTACGCGGCGATGCACTCCGGGTCGGTGAGCGAGTCGATCCGGTACCGCTCGTAGTCCGCGAGGGACGGGAACGTGAAGAGCGCGAAGGCTTCGTCGCTGTCCCCCCTCCGCCGGGAGGAAGTAGCCGTGGTGCTGCCCGCCGAAGCGGTCGACCAGGGTCATCCACCGGGTCGCGTAGTCGGTGAACACGTCCAGGAGCGACGGGTCGATCCGGTACCGGAGGTGGATCGTGATCACGCGCGTCCCCCTCGGAGTCGATCGGGTGTCGTCGTGCTGCGCATGGCTCCCCCTCGGGAGATCGGCCGTCTCCGGCGTGCGGACCCTCCGCACTGCTCCCACCGTGTCAGCGCGCAGCGTCCCGCGAGGCGCGACGACGGCCGATCACCGTCGAGAAGCCGCCAGGACGTCTCACCAGCCCGCGGGACCCGCGCTCCCCGCCTCGTACTCCTCGAGCGGCGCCGCCCCGTCGGCCCAGTGCGAGAGCACCGGAGTCACGATGCGCCAGCACTGCTCGGCGACGTCGCCCGGCACCGACAGCAGGGTGTCGCCCTGCAGGATCCCCGCGAGCACCTGTCCGTAGGCGTCGAGGGTGGCGGTTCCCGGATGCGCCTCCAGCGTCGCCCGCTCGAGATCGGTCAGGTCGTCGGCGCTGTTCACGAACAGGTCGAGCCCGACGTCGCCGCCCTTCAGCGACAGGCGCAGAACGGTCCCGGCGTCCTCCCCGCCCGAGCGGAGGCCCCGGGGCGGAGTCGCGGCGCGGAAGTGCACGGCGACCTCGGTGCGCGGGTCGCCGATCCCCTTGCCGGAGCGCAGCACGAACGGCACGCCCGCCCAGCGCGGGACGTCGACCTGGAGGAGGAGCTGCGCGAGCGTCTCGGTGCCGGCCTCGGGGTCGACGTCGGGCTCGTCGACGTAGGAGGGGAGCAGGCGTCCCTCGAGGCGGCCCTCGGTGTAGCGGGCGCGGCGGGCCGTGGCGGGATCGTCGCGCCAGAGGCGGACGGCTCCGAGGGCCTCGGCCATGCGGGCGTGGACGTCCTGCGGGGAGACCTCGTCGGGCCGCTCCATCACCGTCAGCGCCAGCACCATCAGCAGGTGGCTCTGCAGCATGTCGCGCAGCGCCCCGGTGCCGTCGTAGAACTTCCCGCGCCCCTCGATCCCGAGCGTCTCGTCGTAGACGATCTCGACCTTCTCGATGTGCTCGGCGCTCCAGCTCGCCTCGAGCAGCCGGTTGCCGAAGCGCAGGCCCAGCATCCCCATCACCGTCGCGTTGCCGAGGAAGTGGTCGATGCGCCAGAGGCGGTCCTCCGGGATCACGGCCGCGAGGGCGGAGTTGAGCGAGACGGCGTCGTCGAGGTCCTCGCCGAACGGCTTCTCGATCGCGACGACGAGGTCCTCGGGCAGCTCGATCCGCGCCAGCGACTCCGCGACCGCGTGCCCCATGGCCGGCGGGAGCGCCACGTAGAGCACGGGCGTCGACGGGCACGCGTCGAGCAGGGCCGTCAGCTGCTCCGGATCGGAGGCGTCGGTCGCGACGAAGCGCGCCCGCGAGGCGAGGTCGTCGACGGTGTGCGCCGCGATCCCCGCGTCCTCGAGGCTGCGGCGCACGAGCGCCTGCCACTCCTCGTCGCTCTGCGGCGTGCGGGCGGCTCCGACGAGGGTGAGCTCCAAGGCGCGCGCGAGCTCCGCGACCCGTCCCAGCCCCGGGAGCAGCAGTCGCTCGGTGAGGTCGCCTCCGGCCCCGAGGATCGCGACGGTGCGCCGCTGCTGCTCGAGTGCGGTGGCCTCGGGGATCCCGATCTGCTCGGTCATGGTGTCTCCTCCTGTGGGTGGTCCCGGCTCCGGCTGTCCGTCCTGGATCCGGCGTGCGTCCTGGATCCCGTCGGCGGTGCGAGCCGCCACGCTAACCGACCGGTCTGCTCGTGCCCCGAGAGGGGGCTGACCGAGCGGTGACTCCGCCGCGGGAACCCCGGAGCGTCGAGGGAGCCCGCTCGAGCGGGTTCCCTCGACCGTTCGGGGTTCCCCCGCCGTCCGCCGACGCGCGCTAGCGTCTCTCCCGACGGCGGACCACCGCCAGGGGGGAAGGTCCGCATGCTCGAGGAATCCGACCGGGAGCTGATGCGGGTCGTCTCCCGCTACCTCAAGCACGTCGAGAAGCTCGCCGCGACCGAGCAGATCGCCGAGCGCACGCCGCTCGGCGACGCCGTGAGCGAGCACCTCGGCGTCGACGCGACGACCCTGTCGGTCACGACCGAGGAGGTCCTCCCGCACCGCCTGGTCGACGCCGACCTCGCGCTCGACGTCCTCTCGGGAGCCGACTCCTCCGTCCTCGGCGTCGGCGGCGGCGAGCAGCGCGGCCACTCCTCGATCGGCGAGATGCTCGCGAACCCCTACAACCGCTTCGCGCCCGGACCCGTGACGTACGCCACCCGCGCCACCGGGCCCGACTCCGACCGCCGCGTGATCGCGTTCGGCGTGCGCCTGCTCCGCTTCGAGGGCGTGCCGGTCGCCGTGCTGCAGCGGGACGCGATGCCGCAGGTGGGTCGCGAGAGCGCGACGCTCGAGATCCTCGCGGCCGACGAGGAGATCGTGCCGGCGTTCGTCCGCCGCCTGCACGCGCTGATGATCGAGCACAGCGTGCTGCGCGGCCAGGTGCTCTCGTTCGCGGGCACCGAGTTCGGCCGTCACGCCGGAGCCGTCTTCCTCCCCCGTCCCGCGGTCGCCGCGAGCGAGGTCGTGCTCGAGGAGGGCGTGCTCGACTCCGTCGTCGACCACGTCGTCGGCATCGGCGAGCACCGCGCCGAGCTGCTCGAGGCGGGCCAGCACCTCAAGCGCGGCCTGCTGCTCTACGGCCCGCCCGGCACCGGCAAGACCCTCACGGTGCGCCACCTGCTCTCCCGCACCCCGGGGACCACCGCGATCGTCCTGACCGGGTCGAGCATCCGCTTCATCGGCGCCGCCGCCGAGATCGCGCGCACCTTCCCACCCGCGCTGGTCGTGCTCGAGGACATCGACCTGGTGGCGATGGAGCGTTCGCACAGCCCGCAGCCGCTGCTGTTCGAGGTGCTCGACGCGCTCGACGGCCTCGACGGGGACGCCGACGTGGCCTTCGTGATGACCACGAACCGCGTGCAGGTGCTCGAGCGCGCCCTCGCCGCGCGCCCCGGCCGGGTCGACCTCGGCGTCGAGATCCCGCTCCCGGGGCTCGAGGCGCGCCGCCGCCTCTTCCGCCGGTACGCCGAAGCCCTGCCGTTCAGCGGGGCGGCGCTCGACGCCGCGGCGGAGCGGGCGGAGGGGACGACCGGCTCGTTCGCGAAGGAGCTCATGCGCCGCAGCGTCCTCGCCGCCGCCCTCCGCGGCTCCGCGCCCGGCGACGGCGATCTGGCGGCGGCGCTCGAGGTGCTGCTGTCGTCGGCGGAGTCGCTCACCCGTTTGCTCCTGGGCAGCCCGGGCGAGCGGCGGGATCCGGAGGGCGATGACGCAGACCTGCACGACGTCGACCCGCACGACACCGACCCGTACGACGTAGGCCCCGACGGCGAGGTGACGACCGCGGGGTACTCCGCGTCCGCGATGAGCAGCTCCTACTCGGTCACGTACGACGACGACCCGGGCGTCTGACGGGGGCCCGCTAGCAGCACCGGCCCCACTCGGCCAGTCCCTGCGCGGCGTCGGCCGGCGTGGTCGACTGCAGGAACACCTCCCGAAAGCCGGTCCCATGCTCTCCCTCGTCTACTCCAGCCGCGCCACCGCCCCGTTCGACGAGGCGCGCCTCGCGTCGCTCCTGCAGCAGAGCCGCGCCGACAACGCGCGGGTCGACCTCACCGGCATGCTCCTGTACCGCGACGGCCGCTTCCTCCAGGTGCTCGAGGGCCCTGACGACGCGGTGCGCGAGCGGATGGACGCCATCGAGCACGATCCCCGGCACGAGTCGATCCGCATCCTGCTGAAGGAGACGACGACCGAGCGCCTGTTCCCGGAGTGGTCGATGGCGTACGCCGCCGTGCCCGAGACCGCGCAGCCCGAGGGCTTCCGCACCACGTTCGAGGACCTCGCCGGCGACCGCGAGACGAGCCTGACCCTGCCGGCCCTCCGCGAGCTCGTCCGCTGGTTCCAGGAGCGGCCCGCCGCCTGAGAGCGCGGCGACTCCCCGCGTCGCCACCGGCTCAGCGCCCCGATCCGTCGCGAACGGCCGCCCGTGACGGCGCCGAGCGGCCCTTGGTGACGGATCGAGGCTGAGGCGGCCAGTCGGCGTCGGAGTTGCGACCGGATGCCCGCCGATCCGTCGCGAACGGCCGCGTTCCGAACGCTGCCGGGCCTCTGCCCGCGTCGATCCGTCACGGACGGCCGTCCGGATCCTCCCGCGGCGACCAGCAGCGACGGATCACGCGAGCGCCACTCCGATCGGCGCCTCAGCCCCAGCCGAGCTCGACCAGCGCCTCGCGCGCGTCGCGGCGCGGCGAGTACGGCACCTCGACCCCGCGCACCAGCCGGTAGTCCGTGTCGCCCGGCCCCACCCACAGCACGCTGTCGGAGTCGGTGGCCGAGCCCAGCGCCGAGCGGATCGCCTCCGCGGGCTCCGCGATCTCGCGCACGTCGCCGCCGAGCCGGGCCCCCTCGAGCAGGGCACGGCGGATGCGCGCCGGGTCCTCGGACCGCGGGTGGTGGTCGGTCACGACGACCACGTCGGCCCCCTCGGCCGCCGCCCGCCCCATCGGTGCGCGCTTGGAGGGGTCCCGATCGCCGTCCGCTCCGAGCACCACGATCACGCGTCCCGGAGTCACCTCGCGCAGCGCCGCCACCGTCTTCTCGATCGAGTCCGGCGTGTGCGAGAAGTCGAGGTACACCCGCGGCCCGCGCTCCCCCGAGATCAGGAGGGAGCGGCCCGGCACGCGCGCGTCGATCCCGTCGCGCACGGCGTCGGAGAGCGCCGCGAACGGATGCCCGGCCGACAGCAGCATCACCAGCGCGAGCCCCGCATCCGCCGCCATGTGCCGACCGACGAGGGGGACGGAGGTGGTCAGCGAGCCGCCCGGCCCGCTCAGCCGGAACGCGGTGCGCGTCGCCGTCGACTCGAGCACCTCCACCCGCCAGTCCGCGCCGGTGCCGGCGATCGACGCGACGGTGACCACGGGCACCTCGGCCAGATCGCGCATCCGCTCGCCCGCCGGCGAATCGAGCAGCACCACCGCCCGGCGCGAGAGCGACGGATGCAGCAGCCGCGCCTTCGCCCGCAGGTACTCGTCCATGCCGCCGTAGTCGTCGAGGTGGTCGTGGCTGAGGTTGGTGAACCCCGCGACGTCGAAGTGCAGCCCGTCGACCCGGTGCCGGGTCAGCGCCTGCGCGCTCACCTCGAGGGCGGCGGCGTCCACTCCGTCCTCGACCATGCGCGCCAGCAGCGCGTGCAGCTCCGGGGCCTCGGGCGAGGTGAGCCGGCTCGCGATCTCGACGGACCCGCTGCGCCGCGTCGCCGTCGAGCTGTGGCCGACGCGCCTCCCGAGCTGCTCGAGCACAGCCGTCAGCAGGTGCACGGTCGTCGTCTTGCCGTTCGTGCCGGTCACGCCGAAGAGCGGCGGGCGAGCGGAGCCGGTGCCGTAGACGCGCGCCGCGATCCGTCCCAGGACCCGCCGCGGATCCGGAGCGACGAGCACCGGGAGTCCGGCGGTCCGCGCGGCCCCCTCCTCGTCGGTGAGCACCGCGACCGCGCCCGCCGCCCGAGCCCGCTCGACGAAGTCGGCACCGTGCGCGCCCCGCCCCGGCAGCGCGGCGAACAGCCCGCCCGGCTCGACCTCGCGGTCGCTGACGGTCACGCTCGTCACCCGGACGTCGGGGCCCTCGAGCCGCGCGCCCGTCGCGGCGAGCTCCGAGAGCACCGCCCCCGCCGTCGAGCGCGGCCGGAGGAACGAGAAGTCCGGCACTGCGCCCCTCGCTGCTCCCGAGCACCGCGATCCGGCCCGACCAGCCGATCGTAGGAAACCCGCCGACCGGGGTGAAGACGATTGACAAACCGGACCCGGTCCGATCCGCCGGGAGCGCTCTCAGCGTTGCCGCGCCCTCCGCGTTCGCCCGTGAGCACCCGAGACCATATGATGCTTATTAATAGTCATGGAGGATCGATGTACACCGCACCGGAGCTCACGGACGAGGAACTCGAGGTCCGCCGCGAGATCAGAACCGTGAGCGACTCCCTGCTGCACCAGGTGCGCCAGGCGAACCGCTGGACGGCACCGCTGCGCCGCATGACGATCGCGCGCAACGTGCAGGGGTCGAACAGCATCGAGGGCATCACCGCGAGCGTCGACGAGGTGGGCGCACTCGCGCAGGGCGAGCAGCCCCCAGGAGTGGGCGACGACACGGCGCGCGCCCTCCTCGGCTACCAGCTCGCGATGACCTACGTCCTCCAGCTCGCGCAGGATCCGGTGGTCGTCGACCCGACCCTCCTGCGCAGCCTGCACTACATGGTGGCGTCGCACGACCTGTCGGTGCGGCCCGGGCGCTACCGGCTCGGGCCGGTGTTCGTCCAGCAGGAGTCGACCGGGGACATCGTGCACGAAGGCGCGCCCGCCGAGGACCTCCCTCCGCTCGTGGAGGAGTTGGCCACGACCGTCCGCGGCACCGGCGACAGCCTCGTCGACGCGGCGATGGCGCACCTCAACTTCGTGCTCATCCACCCGTTCCGAGACGGCAACGGGCGCATGGCGCGCATCCTGCAGTCCCTCGTCCTCGCCGCCGACGACGACGTCTCGCCCGTCTTCCTCTCGACGGAGGAGTACCTCGGCCGCCATACGCAGGCGTACTACGACGCGCTCGCCGAGGTCGGCGGCGGGGGGTGGTCTCCGGGGCGCGTGCCTCCCGGACGAGCCCGCCCATGGATCCGGTTCATGCTCACCGCGCACCTCAACCAGGCCCAGGAGCGAGCCTTCCGCATCGCCGCCGCGAGCGAGGCGACGACGGCCCTGAGCGCGATGGTCCTCGCGGCCGGCGTCGACGACCGCACCCTGGACGCGCTGTTCGACGCCCTCCTCGGCGCGACGCTCACGAGAGGCCGTTACATCTCCTCGCTCGCCGATATGGGCGCGACGATCAGCCCCCAGACCGCGACGCGCGACCTGGCGACGCTCGCGCAGGCCGGTCTCCTCGAGGCGACCGGAGAGAAGCGGGGTCGCGCCTACACGGCGGCCGCACCCCTTCTCGCCCTGCGACGCGAAGTCGGCCTCGGGCGCGCGTGGCGGCACGTCGATCCATTCGCCGGCTCGTGAGCGCGACGCCCCGCCGCGGCCCTCAGGCCCGCTGCCGGAACCAGTCCAGCAGCAGCTGCGCCCGAGTCGGCTCGTCCCAGCTGCTTCGGCGCTTCTGCGGGGAGTCGAAGAACGCGTCGCAGTCCGGAGCCCGCCGGCTCGGCGTCGGGAAGCCCCTCCGAGCCGGATCGGCGCCTGGCATGCTCGAGGAATGAGGAGCCGACCGGACGCCCGCGAGCTTCGGCGCCTCCGGACACAGCACCGCGCACTCCTCCAGCGTCCCGTCCACGAACCTGACGATGCTGAGTGGGCACTCGTCCGCGACGCGGTGCTGGCCGTCCTGACGGGCGAGGACCTGTGGGGTCTCTTCCCGGAGTCACCGGCCGACGAGTACCTGCCCGAGGCGGTCGACCTCACCCGGCTCCTCCTGCAGGACGGGGTCTGCCTCGGACTGCACGTGCGGACCTGCTGGGCGGCGCTGTTCGACACGGTGCTCGAGACCGAGGTGGCCGAACGGCTCGCGGGGCGCATCACGGCGGAGGTGCGTGAGGCGATCGCCCTCTCCGCCGGCTCGTCGCCGGACGGCGTCCGCGAGGCCGGAGGCGAATTCCTCCTCGGCGGGGGCTCTCCCCGTCAGGTCGTCGCGGCGGCCGTCGACCGCGTCGCCGCGGGTGTCCCGGGTGAGCGGCTGCTCGCGCTCGCCTCCCTCTACTCCGACGCCTCGTCCTGGGAGGTCCTCGACGCCCTGAACGCCGCCCTCGCCGAGGCGGGGGAGCCTCCGCTCGTGGAGGGCACCGACGAGATCGCGATCCTCGCGCTCCGCTCGGCCTGCCGTCGCTTCCTCGCGGGAGAGACGGACGTGCGCTCGCTCTCGTCCTGGGCGCACGCGAAGATCGGACACGAGGGGCCCGAGGTCGCGGAGCCGCTCGTCCTCCTCGACGACGACCTGGACGTCGTCGGACCGCAGGGAGTCGATCCGGCGATGCTCCTCGATGCACGCCTTCGCGCCGTCGCCTTCCTCCGCGCCACCGCCTGAGCATCCCCGGCGAGCGCCGTCGCCCACCTCGCGGTCATCCGTCACAGACGGCCGCCCCGACGCTCCGGCGACGGCCGTTCGTGACGGATCACGCGCCCCGCCGCGGCCCTCAGGCCCGCTGCCGGAACCAGTCCAGCAGCAGCTGCGCGCGAGACGGCTCGTCCCAGCTGCTCCGGCGCTTCTGCGGGGAGTCGAAGAACGCGTCGTAGCCCGGCGCCCGCCGGAGCTCGGCGTCTTCGGGCGTCGGGAAGCCCATCGACCACTGCGGGAAGCGCCGGCCCTCGATCGACTCGCTCAGCAGCTGGGTGACGTCGGTGTGCCGCGGGTCGGCCGCGATCACGCGGTAGCGCTCGAGCACGTCCTCCTCCTCGCCCTCGAGGACCTGCATGAAGCGGCCGTTCTTGAACAGCAGCATCCCCGTCAGCCCGGAGCGCGCGTTGTTCTCGCGGCTCTGCCGCAGCAGCTCGGCGAGGTCGGCGTCGCCGAACGTCTCGGCCGCCGAGCTGACGTAGGTGACGGACAGCATCAGCGCTCTCCTCCTTCTTCCTCGTCCCGGCGGAGGACCAGCAGGGTGACGTCGTCGTCGGGCGGGACCGAGGCGATGAGGTCCTCGACCGCGGCGAAGAGCTCGCCGTCGTCGGCGCACGAGCGGACGAGATCCGCCAGCTCGTCGAGCGCCGCCAGGGTGCCGTCGTAGAGGTCCAGCGCCCCGTCGGAGCAGGAGAGCAGCGTGTCGCCCGGGAGGAGCGTCGTCGCGCGCGCCTCCCAGCCGACGTCCTCGCCGATGCCGATCGGGAAGTCGGACGACGTCAGCCGCTCGGCGGTGCCGTCGGCGCGGACGATCACGGTCAGCCCGTGGCCCGCGTCGGCGTAGTGGAGCTCGCCGCTGCGCGTGTCGAGGCCGAGGTGGACGAGGGTCGCGAAGGTACCCGTCGCGGACAGGTCGGCGAGCAGCTGCTCGTTGACCGCGGTCATGGCCGCGCCGGGCTCCCAGCCGCGTCGGGCCTGGAACGCCGAGCGGACGGCCGAGGCGACGAGAGCCGCGGACACGCCCTTGCCCATGACGTCGGCGAGCGTCGCGTCGACGCGCCCCTCGAGCACGTCGACCGAGAAGTAGTCGCCGGCCACCTCGGAGTGGGGCCGCGTGAATCCCGCGAAGGAGTAGCCGTCGACGCGCACCGGCGCGGGCAGCATCTGCCGCTGCGTCCAGCCCGCGTGGTCGGCCGCGCGCTGCTGCACGAGCTCGCGCTCCACCCACCGGCCGAGCTCGTCGAGGAGCTCCTGGTCCTCGCCGCTGAGGTCGCGCGGCGCCGTGTCGACCAGGCAGATGGTGCCCACGCGCGCACCGTCGGCCACGCTGAGCGGGCGGCCGGCGTAGAAGCGCACGTGCGGCGGACCGGTGACCGTGCCCCGCTCCGAGAACCGCGGGTCCTCGAGCGCATCCTGCACGACGACGATGTCGGGCTGCTGCACGACGACGTCGCAGAAGGAGTCGGCCCGCGGTGTGTAGGGGGACCCTCCCGGCCGCTGCGGCGACTTGGTGAACTGGTGCTGCTGGTCGATGAAGTTGATCTCGGCGATCGGCACGCCGAACAGCTCCTTGGCCATCCGCGTGACCCGGTCGAACCGCTCCTCCGGGCCGGTGCCCACGATGTGCAGGTCGTCGAGTGCCGCGAGCCGGATGCGCTCCCGCGCCACCGACCGGTCGACCGGCGCATTCTGCGTCACGTGACAGCACCTCTCCCCAGAACCGCACAGGCGGCCCGAGCGAGCCGCTCGCGCTCGTCCCGCAGGGGAGCGCTCGAGGGAACTCTGGCAGACGACACGTGTCGGATCGACGCGATCAGCCGGTACGCCCCGCAGACGGGGGTGGCGCGAAACGTCACACGCCCCCGTCAGTCGTCCGTCGGACGCCGCCGCTGCCGCTTCGTCGCCGACCGCTGCTGCTTCGCCGCCAGGTGGCGCCGCGCCGATCCGCGGGTCGGGCGGGTCGGGCGCCGCGGAGCCGCCGGGGGCGCCAGCGCCGCGCTCACCAGCCCGCGCAGGGACTCGAGAGCCGCCTCGCGGTTCCGCAGCTGCGACCGCTGCTCCGACACCGTCACGGTCACGGTCCCCGCGACCAGCCGCCGCTCCAGCCGTTCCAGGAGGCGCGCCCGCTGCTCCTCGCCGAGCACCGCCGATCCCGCCACGTCCCAGGTCAGCTGCACGCGGCTGTCGGACGTGTTCACGTGCTGCCCGCCCGGCCCGGACGACCGCGAGAAGCGCCACTGCAGCTCCGACGCCGGGATCGTCAGGCCGCGCCCGATCTCGAGATCCATCGCGGCCTCCCCCTCGTCCGACGGTCGCTCCCGCACGCGGCGGCCCGGCACGCTCGACGGCGGCGACTCCCTCCGCTCACGCTATACGGCGCTCACGGCGGAACGGAGTGGGGCCGGGGCGACCCTCCAGACACCCCGGCCCGAGGAGCGGACGCGGACGCCCGCTCCCGTTCAGCCCGGGACGCGACGGTCCCGGTGGTCTGCGCTCACGCCGGAACGGGCGCGAGGTCCCTCCTGGGCGCGACGGCCGGGAACGACGGCGCCTGGCCGCCGGCCAGGGTCTCGAGGACCCGCACGACCTGGCAGCTGTAGCCGAACTCGTTGTCGTACCAGACGTAGAGCACGACGCCGTCCTCGGTCGCGATCGTCGCGAGGCCGTCGACGACGCCCGCGTGACGGGAGCCGAGGATGTCGGTGGACACGATCTCGGGCGACTCGAGGTAGTCGATCTGCCGGCGCAGCGGCGAGTCCAGCGAGGCGCGGCGCAGGTGCGCGTTGATCGCGTCCCTCGTGATCGGCCGCTCCGTGCGCAGGTTCAGGATCGCGAGCGACACGTCGGGCGTGGGCACCCGGATCGAGCTCCCGGTGAGCCGCCCCTCCATCTCGGGCAGGGCCTTCGCGACGGCGGTCGCCGCTCCGGTCTCGGTGATCACCATGTTCAGCGCCGCCGAGCGGCCGCGGCGATCGCCGGCGTGGAAGTTGTCGATCAGGTTCTGGTCGTTGGTGAACGAGTGCACCGTCTCGACGTGCCCGCTGCGCACCCCGACCAGATCGTGGACCGCCTTCAGGATCGGCGTGATCGCGTTCGTCGTGCACGACGCGGCCGACACGATCCGGTCGTCGGCGCTGATCGCGTCGTGGTTGATGCCGTGCACGATGTTCTTCAGCGCGCCCTTGCCCGGGGCGGTCAGCAGCACCTGCCGGGCACCGGGCGATTCGAGGTGCCGGGAGAGGCCCGCCTCGTCGCGCCAGCGGCCCGTGTTGTCGACGATGATCGCGTCCTCGATCCCGTGGGCGCGGTAGTCGATGCTCGCCGGGTCGTCGGAGTAGAGGAACTTCAGCAGCGTGCCGTTCGCGAGGATCGTGTCGTTCTCCTCGTCGACCGTGATCGTGCCCGCGAACGGGCCGTGCACCGAGTCGCGCCGGAGCAGGCTCGCGCGCTTGCGCAGATCGTCGGCCGACCCGCGGCGCACGACCACCGCGCGCAGCCGCAGGGTCGAGCTCTGCCCGCCCCGCTCGATCAGGAGTCGCGCCACCAGGCGCCCGATCCGCCCGAACCCGTAGAGGACCACGTCCCGCGGCCCCTGCCCGCCCACGACCCGCGGCACCCCGCCCACGACCTCGGCGAGCTGCTCCCGGAGGAACTCCTCCAGCGACTCGGACCCCTCCCGCGTGCGGAACAGGAACGCCAGCTGCGCGACGTCGATCGACGCCGCGCCCAGCTCGAGCCCCGTGAGGACCCGCAGGATCGGGAGGGTCTCGGCGAGCGACAGCTCCGACTCGTCCAGGTGACGGGCGAAGCGGTGCGTCTTCAGCAGCTCGATCGTCGACCGGTTGATCAGGCTCGTGCCGTGCAGCGACGTCACCACGCGGCGGCGGCGGTAGAGATCGCCGATCAGCGGGATCATCGTCTCGGCGAGCGCCTGACGGTCCTCCCACGTCGCGGCCTGCAGCTGGTGATCGGTCAGGTTCACTCGGGGCTCCTGGAGGGTCTCGCGGTCGCCGGAGGGTGCGGCGTCCCGGTGGCGTCGATGGGCCGCCGCGGAGTGCTGCTCCACGGCCGGCCGCCGGTTCCCGCTCCGCTCGGCAGGGGCGTCAGCGTCCTCGCGAGTCCTCGTCGAGCAGCGGATCGGGTCGCTTCGAGCCTGTCGCAGGGATGGCGGAATGCGCCGACCGGAGGCGGCGTAAGAACCGGGCTTTTTACGCTCTCGTCAAACCTCGGACCGCGCCGACCCTCGCGGCGTCCCTCAGCACTGCAGCACCACGGCCCCGTAATGGGTGCCCGCGCCGGTCCCGACGAGCAGCACCGACTCCCCCTCCTGCACCCGAGCGCGGTGCAGCGCGAGCGGGATCGCCGAGCCGATCGTGTTGCCGACCTCCGCCAGCGTGACGACCATCCGCTCGCGCCCCCACAGCCGCGCCATGCCCTCGAGGCCCGCCTTGCTGGTCTGGTGCGGCACCACGCGGTCGATGCCCGGCAGCCCGGAGCCCAGCCCCGGCCGCACCGTCTCGAGGAACGCGGGGAAGTGCCGCAGCGCCTCGATCAGCAGACGGGTGCCGTCCATGTCGAAGCGGAAGTCGGCGAGGCGCTCGGTGGCCTCCTCGATCCGGATGCGGGTCCCGAACCCGCGGATCTCGGCGTGCATGACCCCGCTCGTGCGCGTCGTGAACCTCGACGTCGTGATCCCCTGACCCGGAGTCGTCGCCCGACCCACGACGACGGCCGCGGCCGCGTCGCCGATCAGCAGCGCGCTCTCGGGCTGGCCGACGTCGATGCCGCGGCTGCCGCCCTCCGTCGACACGATGAGCACGCGCTCGGCGCGGTGCGTCGCGAGGAGGAACCCCGCCTCCTGCAGAGCGAAGAGGAACGAGAGGCACGTGGCGTGGAGGCTGTAGGCCGAGACGTCGGCGAGGCCCAGTCCGGCGGCGAGCAGCGCTCCGCCGTCGGGGATCGCCTGCAGGTGCGTGCCCGAGGCGTTGAGCACGACGTCGATGTCGCCGGGCTCGAGCTCGGCGGCGGCGAGCGCCCGGCGCGCGGCCAGCAGGCCCAGCTCCAGCGGATCCTCGTCGTCCGCGAGCCAGTGCCGGGTCACGACGCCCGTGCGGCGGATCGCCTCGTGCGCGTCGATGCCGCAGAGGGCGGCCACCTCGGCCGTCGGGACGACGCGCTGCGGCAGGGCCTCGCCCGTGCCGAGGATGCGGACGGGGAGCACATCGGACACGGTCGCGTCCCTCCTGCGCCGACCTGCCGGAGGGACGCCGCTCCCCCTGTATAGCGGGGATATGCACTCGGCGCTCACCCGCGAGCGGACGCCCGCCGGCCGGGCAGCCCCGCCGCCGCGTCTCGAGACCCTCCGCTCCCACGAGGCCGCCCCCTCCCCTCGCTAGGGTGGTCCCGGCGGAGCGCGAGGGGGTCCGGGTGAGCTTCTGGGTCGTCGTGCCGCTCTTCAACGAGGAGAAGCTGCTCCGCGGCACCCTCGACGCCCTCGCGGCGCAGTCCGATCAGGACTTCACCCTCCTGCTCGTCGACAACGGCAGCACCGACGGCTCGCGCGCGGTGATCGACGCCTTCGCCGCCGAGCGCCCCGAACGGCCGGTCCTCACGATCGGCGAGGCGCAGAAGGGCACGGGAGCCGCCTCCGATACCGGGTTCCGGTACGCGATCGCGCACGGGGCTTCCGTGGTCGCGCGCACCGACGCCGACTCGCTGCCGGACCCCTGCTGGGTGGAGCTGCTGAAGGCCGACTTCCGCGCCGGCTTCCGCTTCGTCGGCGGCCGCGTCACTCCGCGCACCGACGAGCCCGAGTACCGCTGGTACGACGGAGTGATCGGCACCGGCCTCATCCGGATCCTCGAGCGCGCGCCGGGCATCGTCTACCGCCGCCCGGGCCAGCGCTACCGGATGTTCATGATCGCCGGTCTGAATCTCGCCATCGACGCCGCGCTGTACCTCGAGGTCGGCGGATTCCCGCGCTCGAGCATCGACGACACCGACGAGGATCTGGAGCTGCACCTGAAGGTCTGCCGGGTGATCCCGGGCACGCAGGCGAGGCTGAACCGCCGCGCGATCGTCCGCTGCTCCATCCGCAAGGGCAAGGCGCTGGGCTACCTCGGGATCCTGCTCTGGTACTGGGGCCGCAAGAAGGGCCTGGAGGTCGTCGATGTCCGCTGAGCCGTCGATGTCCACCGAGCCGTCGACGCCCGCCGAACCGTCGATCTCCGCCCGCCCCCGAGCGCCCCGCCGCGTCCTCGTCACCGGCGCCACGGGATTCCTCGGCGGCCACGCCGTGCGCGAGTTCCTCGCCGAGGGCGACGAGGTGATCGCCGCCGGCCGCAGCCTCCCCGCCCTCGAGCGCCTCGCCACGGTCGGCGCCGAGACGATCGCCGCCGACCTGGCCGACCTCGCCACCCTGCCCGTGCGCGCCGACGTGCTCGTCCACTCCGCCGCCCTGTCGAGCCCGTGGGGCCGGTGGAGCGAGTTCCGCGAGGCGAACGTCGACGGCACGGAGGCGATGGTCGGCCTCGCCGAGCGCGTCGGCATCCCGCGCATCGTCTTCGTCTCCTCGCCCAGCATCTACTCCGCCCGCCGCCACCAGCACCTGGTGCGCGAGGACGAGTTCGATCCCGCCGGCCGGATGAGCCTCTACATCCGCAGCAAGATCGAGGCCGAGCGCCTGCTGCAGCGGGCGCTCGCCGAGGGACGGATCCGCGAGCTCGTGATCCTGCGCCCGCGCGGCCTCATCGGAGTCGGCGATCCGAGCCTGATCCCCCGCTTCGTGGCCGCGAACCGGCGCCGCGGCATCCCGCTCTTCGACGGCGGGCGCAACGTGGTCGACGTGACCTGCGTCGAGAACGCCGCCCGCGCACTGGTCCTCGCCGCCGCCACCGAGCACGCGGACGGCAGCGTCTACAACATCACCAACGGCGAGCCGACCCCGTTCGGCGAGCTCCTCCGCGCCTTCTTCGCCGCGATGGGCGAGGAGCCGCGCTTCCTCACCGTCGACCTGCGCCTCCTGACCGCAGTCGCCGAGGTCCTCGAGCGGGTCTACGCCCGGCTGCCCGGCGGGGCCGAGCCGCCCTTCACCCGCTACACCGTCGCGACCCTCGCATACGCGCAGACCCTCGACATCTCGCGCGCTCGCGCCGAGCTGGGCTACGAGCCCGTCGTGCCTCTCGCGGAGGGCATCCGCCGCGTCGGCGAGCACTACCGGGCCGCGTCCCGTGCCTGAGCGCGAGCCCGCCCTGCGCGTCTTCGCGTGCGGAGACACGACCTTCCCGCTCTCGCGCGTGTTCCGCGGCGAGGGCCTCCCCCGCCGCACCTTCCCCTCGGCGGTCTTCCTCTACACGCACCCCAGCGGCCGCCGCGTGCTCGTCGACACCGGCTACCCGCCGTCCTTCGCGGGCACCGGCCCCGTCGGCGCCCTCTACCGGCGGATCCTGCCGGCGCGCGTCACTCCCGCCGAGACCGTCGACGCCCGGCTGCGCTCCGAGGGCCTCGAGCCCGGCGACATCGAGTTCGCCGTCCTCACGCACCTCCACCCCGATCACGTGGGCGGCCTGCGGTACTTCCCCGACGCGACCCTCGTGCTCTCGCGCGGCCAGCTGCAGAGGATCGAGCGGAGCCGCGTCACCGACGGCGTCTTCGCCGGCCTCATCCCACCGTGGTTCGCCGACTCCGCGCGCCTCGTCGTCGACGAGCAGCCGGTCAGCACGGTCGCCGGCGTGAGCGGCTTCGATCTCTTCGGGGACGGCCGCTGCGTCGTCACTCCGCTGCCGGGGCACGCACTCGGCCACCTGGGCGTCCTCGTCGAGGGCCGGTTCCTGATCGCCGGCGACGCGGCGTGGGGCCGCGAGTTCCTGGAGTGGTCCGACCGCCTGCGGCCGCTCCCCCGCCTCATCAGCGACGACCCGGCGGCGCACCACCGCACCTCCGAGCAGCTGCTGCGCCTCGAGGCCTCCGGCATCACCCTCTGCTTCAGCCACGACGCCTACCCGTCCCGAGTGCTGCTCGACTGAGCGCCGCTCGCGCGGTCGGCTCAGGCAGACAGAAGCCGCAGAAACAAGGCTGAGCGCTCGCGCCCGGACGAATCTGCCGGACTCGTGGCTGCCGGCCTTAGTTCTGTTGGTACAGCGACTCGTAACCGAGGGTGGGAGCTCTTCGAGCGCCCGGGGGGATCGAAACCGCCGTCTCCTCCTCGGTTGCGAACGCCTTCAGCGTCACTCCGTCACGGTCCGACGGTCCGGCGGTCCGGCGGTCGAGTTCTGGCACTCCTTCTCGAGGCCGGATCGCCGTGCAGACCCTCAGCCCGGGAAGTCCTCCGGCCAGCCGCGCTCGGCGAGCGAGCGGCGCACGCGCTCGACGTCCTCGTCCGAGGGCAGCTCCGAGGTGACGCGCGCGATCGCCGCGGCGACGTCGATCCGGCTCGCGGGCAGGGCGCCCTCGGCGGCGAGGCGGGTGCCCACCTCCGTCACCTCGTCGTCGGTGAGGCGGCGGCGCAGCAGCGCGACCAGCGGGATGAAGTCCTGCTCGGGCAGGCCGGCCGGGTAGCCCGCGCGCAGCCAGCGGACGATCCGCGTGACGAGCCCGGCCTGCGGCGCGTCCTCCTCCGGGATCCCGAGCGGCCAGCCCGCGCTCGCGAGGCGGACGGAGACGCGCACGAGATCCTCGGGCAGGGCCGGACCCAGCAGGAGCTCCTCGATGCGGTGCCGCAGCTGCGCTCGGTCGAGGGGCACGCCGTCGGCATCGGCCCGCGCCGCGTCGAGCACCAGGCGCTCGACCACCTGCTCGACCTCGTCCGCGGTGAGGCTGCGCCGGAGGATCCCCAGCAGCGGCACGTAGTCCTGCTCGGGCACCCCCGTCGGGTAGCCGGCGCGCAGCCAGCCCACGACGCGGGCGACCGGCCCCGACGCGGTCTGCTCGCCCACGCTCAGTCCTTCGGCACGAAGACGGGCACGCCGTGCGAGAAGTCGACCTCCTGGCCGAAGCCGGTCGCGAGGATGACGCTCAGCCCCACGACCACCGCGAGCACCACGATCGCGAAGCAGGCGACTCCGATCGCGCGCAGCAGCGGGACGGGCAGGCGCGGCTGCTCCCCGGCCGCGCCACCGGCGACCGCGAACGAGCGCACGCCGAGGGCGAAGAGGACGGGGAGCCCGGCCCCGAGCAGGACGGCGACCACGGCCACCTGACCGGCGGCCTCGAAGAACAGTGCGAGCACGGTGCGACTCCTCAGGCGTTCGTGGGCTGGGGCGAGCGGCGGGCGTCCTGCCACTCGTCGTTGACGTTGTGCGAGCCGATCGCGTCGCGGCGCGAGCGGAGGTAGATGAGGACCGCGACCGCGACGAGGACCGCCGCCATCAGCAGTCCGCCGAGCGCCCCTCCCGCGAGGTGCCCGATCCACCACATGACCGCGCCGACGAGCCCCGCGGCGGGCAGCGTGATCACCCACGCGATCACCATCCGCAGCGCCACCCGCCAGCGCACCTGGGCGCCGGGCCGGCCGACGCCGGAGCCGAGGATCGAGCCGGTCGCGACGTGGGTGGTCGAGAGGGCGAAGCCGAGGTGGCTGGAGGCGAGGATCACCGCGGCCGACGAGCTCTCGGCCGCCATGCCCTGAGGCGTGTCGATCTCGACGAGGCCCTTGCCGACCGTGCGGATGATGCGCCAGCCGCCGAGGTACGTGCCGAGCGAGATGGCGAGGGCGCAGCTGAGCTTGACCCAGAACGGCACCGACTCGGTGTCGCTCCAGCCGCCGGCCGCGATCAGCGCCAGCGTGATCACTCCCATCGTCTTCTGCGCGTCGTTGGTGCCGTGCGCGAGCGAGACGAGGGAGGCGCTGCCGATCTGGCCGATCCGGAAGCCGTGGTCCAGGCCCTTCGAGGCCAGGTTCCCGACGACCTTGAAGACCAGCCAGGTGCCGATGGCCGCGACCGCTCCGGCGAGCACGGGCGACATCAGCGCCGGCAGGATCACCTTGCCGACCACGCCGTCGAGCTTCGAGCCGTCGCCCGCCCAGTTGACGCCGTCGACGCCGAGTCCGGCGAGCGTCGATCCGATCAGCCCGCCGAAGAGGGCGTGCGACGAGCTCGAGGGCAGGCCGAGCAGCCAGGTCAGCAGGTTCCAGATGATGCCGCCGATGAGTCCCGCGAGCACGATCAGCAGCAGAGCGGATCCGCCGCTCTCGAGCAGCGCCGGGTCGGGTGCGCCGGACGAGTCCTGGATCCGGACGACCGCGTTCGTGACGGTCAGCGCCACCTCGATGCTGAGGAAGGCGCCCACGAGGTTGAGCGACGCGGAGAGGGCGACGGCGACCTTCGGCTTCAGCGCACCGGTCGCGATGGACGTGGCCATCGCGTTCGCGGTGTCGTGGAAGCCGTTGGTGAAGTCGAAGGCGAGGGCGGTGACGACGACCAGGACGAGCAGAACGAGGGGATCCACGCAGGAATGATGCGCCTGTCGGCGGCCCCCGTGGCGGGGTCCCCGGATGTATTTACCGGCTATTCACTTTCACCGGGCGAGCGGGCTGCAGAACGTCGGTCGGGAGTGCTCCTCGCGCACGAGGGCGGCTGAGGAGCGCTCCCGGCCGAGGTCGCACTCTCAGTGACCCGAGGGCAGCGGCGGGGTCAGATCCGGGGTGTGCTCCGGGTCGGAGTCGACGACGGGCTCGTCCTCGTGCGGCACGCTCGGCAGCGGCGGAGTGAGGTCGGGGGTCGTGTCGGGATCGGCGGCCGGTGCCGCGTGCTTCGGCTCGCTCGGCTGCGCTCCCCGCTCGGCGGCGGCCGCCTTCTTCGCGGCCTTCTCCTGCTGGCGGCGCAGCTTCTCGGTCTGCTCCGACAGCTTGCGCGCCTTCTTGCGAAGCTTCTTGCTCGAGTCGCGCACGGCCTCGTGCGCCGCGCGGACCGACTTCTCGGCCTTCTTCAGAGCCTTCTTCGCCCGCTTCTGAACCGCCTTGTCATTCCCGGTGGTCTGCGCCATGGTGTCGTCCTCCGCTCGTCGGGCCCGATCGGCCGTGATCCTCCTAAAGTACCGAGCCGGGCCAGTGCGGCGCCTGGGCGATCCGCGGAGTGGTGGCGGTGGCGGCGGGGCGCGGGTCGGCGTAGAACTGCCGCATGAGCGATCGGATCTCCCCCCGCACCTTCCGCGCGACGCCCGGTACCGAGGGCTGGCGCGTCGTCGGCGACGGCGCCCGCGCCTGGTTCCCCACCGGCTCCTTCGCCCGCGGAGCCGAGCTGGTCGCCGCCGTCGCCGCGCTCGCCGCCGAGGCCGACCACCATCCGGACGTCGATCTGCGCTTCGGCGGTGTCGGGGTGCGCCTGATCAGCCACGACGTGGGCGACGTGAGCCGCCGCGACGCGGAGCTGGCCGGCCGGATCTCCTCCGCGGCGCAGGAGCTCGGGCTGGTCGCCGACCCGTCGGCCGTGCAGAGCCTGCAGATCGCGATCGACGCGGTCGACGTCGACGCCGTGCGGGCCTTCTGGGCCGCCGTGCTGGGCTACTCGCCCCGGGAGGACGCGGATGCGGCCGATCCCCGCGGGCTCGCCCCGAACGTCTGGGTCCAGCGCATCGACGAGACGCGCGCCGAGCGCAACACCGTGCACCTCGACCTGTACGTCCCGCGGGAGGCGGTCGAGTCGAGGATCGCCGCCGCCCTCGCCGCCGGCGGGAGGGTGGCCGACGACGACCACGCCCCGGACTGGTGGACGCTCGCCGACCCGGAGGGCAACGAGGTCGATCTCGCGCCCTGGCGCGACGACAGCCCGTGGGGCGAGTGAGCGCACGGGCGCGCCCCTCCGCATCTGGGAGTCGCGTTCGAATGCCGCCCGCCCCGCGGCCGCGCCGGGCAGGCTGAGGTCATGGCTTTCCAACCCAACCCCACGGGCTTCTTCGGGAAGGCCGCCCAGCGGCGGCCGATGCGCGGCCCGAGGCGCGACCGCTGGATGTGGTGGCGCCTGGGCACCGGAGTCGCGGTCGTCGTCGGCGGAGTCGTCGCCCTCCTGGCCTTCACGGCGGGCTAGGCGCGACCGTGGAGCGAGTCACGGGGATCGGCGGCCTCTTCTTCGCCGCGCGCGATCCCGCGGCGCTCGGGCGCTGGTACGCCGAGAACCTCGGCGTCGACGAGCCGCCGACCTCCTACGGATCCTCGTCGTGGCGGCAGGAGTCCGGAGCGACCGTCCTCGCACCGATGCCGGCCGGCTCGGAGCACCTCGGCCCGACCGGTTGGGCCGTGAACTTCCGCGTGCGGAGTCTCGATGCGATGGTCGAGCAGCTGACGAGCTCCGGGACGACGGTCGTGGTCGACCCCGAGCACTACCCGAACGGTCGCTTCGCTGACCTGCACGACCCGGAGGGCAACCGGATCCAGCTCTGGGAGCCGGCGGGCGCCGACGACTGACACCACACACGACGGCCGGAAATGCGAGCCCGCACGAGGGGGCTTGACTGCCGACCCCGGACGGTGAGCGGTCTCCCAGGTGCGTTCCGGAGCATCCCGGGTACCCTGGAGGGTCGTACGGCGCGGACAACCCCTCCGCGCCCGACGGTTCCCCGCCCCAGCCGCGCGCATCTCCGCGCGGCGCACGACCCGGAAACTCTGACTGCATGCACCACTCCGATCTCGCCCCGACCCCCTCCCCCCGGGGAGTCGAGCAGACCGACAGCTCCACCGCCCTCCCGACCCGGAGGCAGCTGCGCGCCCAGCAGGAGGCGCAGCGCACCGCGTCGCGTCGCGCGTCGCGCCGTCCGACCAGGCCCCGCGCCTCCGCGATGGCGGCCATGTCGTTCGTCGTCGGCATCGCGGTCACCACGACGATGCCCGCGTTCGCCACGCCGGGCACCCCCGACTCCGAGCTCGCTCACGACACGGCGACCGCCGTCGCGGCCGCCCGCCCGCAGAGCTTCGTCGCCGCCGGTGCCGTGCAGCACACCGTCACCCGCGACGCCTTCGCCGCCGAGGCGAAGCCCGAGGTCCTCGTGCCCACTGCGTCCCTCGACGCCATCACGGCCGGAGCGGGCGAGTCGACCGCGGCGGCGAACGGCGCCTCCGGCACCTGGGTCCTCCCCGTCTCGGGCCGCATCAGCAGCAGCTACGGTCCCCGCCCGGATGCGCCCGTCTCGGGCGTCAACCTGTTCCACAAGGGCACCGACCTCGCCGCGGCCTGCGGCACGCCGGTCGTCGCGGCCTCCGGCGGCGTCGTCGAGGAGTCCCGCTACTTCGGCACCTACGGCAACTGGGTCCTGATCGACAACGGCGGCGGCATCGAGACCGGCTACGCCCACAACAGCGAGCTGCTCGTCGGCGTCGGCGACGTGGTCGAGGCCGGCGACGTGGTCGCGCTGCTCGGATCCACCGGCGCCTCCTCCGGCTGCCACCTGCACTTCGAGACCCGCGTCGACGGCGAGGCGGTCGACGCCGTGCCGTTCATGAGCGCGCTGGGCGTGCCGCTGGGCTGACCGGCGTCACTCCCGTGACCCGCCTCAGCCCGGAGCCGGCACCGTCCGCCGTCCGGTCGACACGGTCCCCGACCACCGGGCGTCCGCCGGCACGGTCGTGACCACGATGCGGGCGTCCTGATCCACGGCGATGTCCATGCTCGCGCCGTTGCCCTCGTTGGGGTCGCCGCGCGTGATGCCCTCGTTGTAGACGCACTTCGAGCCGCTGGTCATCAGGCCCTCGATCTCGACGGTCACCTCGGCGTCCGCGGTGTCGCACGCTACTGCCAGCCGGATCGAGAGCGGCTCACCCACCAGGCGGACCGTCTGCGGCTCGGGTGCCCCGATCTGGTCGGTCCAGGTGACCGCCGCGGTCTGACCCTCCGGCAGATCCAGCGGTCCGATGGGACCCGGAGTCGGAGTCGGAGTCGACGTGGCCGTCGCGGTCGGCGTCGCCGCCTCCTCCTCGGCCGGTGCCGTGCAGCCCGCCAGCGCGAGCACCGCGAGCATCGTCGCGGCCCCTGTCGTGGTCGTCCTTCTCATCACCATCGCGGCTCCCCCTGTCCGTCTCGGTCCTTCCGGTCTACCCGAGGTCGGCGCCGAGCGGGACGGTCTCTGCGACCCTTGCCAGGGTCCGCCGGAGCGGCGCTGCACCCCGGCACGGAGGCCGCACCCAGAAAACCGAGCGACACTTGGGAGTGAGTCGAAGGGCGTCCGTGAACGAGCACGGAGCCGGACTCGCCGGCCCGCCGACCCCTTCGCTCATCGAGCAGGAGGTCACCATGTCCACCACCCAGCGCTTCGCCGACCGCGTCGTCCTCATCACCGGAGGAGGGTCGGGACTCGGCCGCGCCAGCGCCGTCCGCCTCGCCGAGGAGGGCGCGAAGCTCGCCCTCGTCGACATCTCCGAGCAGGGGCTCGCCGCCACGGTCGAGGCCGTCGCAGCGGCCGCGCCCGGTGCCGAGACTCTCACCGTGACCGCCGACGTGTCGAAGGAGGAGGACGTCGACGCCTACGTCGCCGCGACCCTCGAGCGCTTCGGCCGGATCGACGGCTTCTTCAACAACGCCGGCATCGAGGGGAAGCAGAACCTCACCGAGGACTTCACCGCGGCCGAGTTCGACAAGGTCGTCGCGATCAACCTGCGCGGTGTGTTCCTCGGCCTCGAGAAGGTCCTCAAGGTGATGCGCGAGCAGGGCTCCGGCATGGTCGTGAACACGGCGTCCGTCGGCGGCATCACCGGAATCGGCAACCAGTCCGGCTACGCGGCCGCCAAGCACGGCGTCGTCGGCCTCACCCGCAACTCCGGCGTCGAGTACGGCCGCTACGGCATCCGGATCAACGCGATCGCGCCCGGTGCCATCTGGACGCCCATGGTCGAGAACTCGATGAAGCAGCTCGACCCCGAGAACCCGCGGAAGGCCGCGGAGGAGTTCATCCAGGTCAACCCGACGAAGCGCTACGGAGAGGCGGCCGAGATCGCCTCCGTCGTCGCGTTCCTGCTCTCGGACGACGCCGCGTACGTCAACGCCGTCGTCCTCCCGATCGACGGCGGCCAGTCCATCCAGTACTGACCTGCGCGTCGGACGGACGGGACGCGCCGCCACGGCGGCCGATCCCGTCCCTCCGCCTCCGCGGGGGAACCTCGGCCGCCGGCGCGACCGGAGGAGAATGAGCGCATGAATCCCACCGGGAGCTTCCGCGCTGCGCGCGACGTCCTGCTCGAGCACCGCACCGACGTGGCGGCCGCTACCGAGGCCTTCCACTGGCCCGATGTCGGCCCCCGCTTCAACTGGGCCGTCGACTGGTTCGACGCGATCGCGATCGGCAACGAGCGCCCCGCGCTGTGGATCGTCGAGGAGGACGGCTCGGAGCAGAAGGTCTCGTTCGACGAGATGCGCTGGCGGTCGGACGAGGTCGCCACCTGGCTGCACTCGGTCGGCGTGGAGCAGGGCGATCACGTCATGCTCATGCTCGGCAACCGGGTCGAGCTGTGGGAGTCGATGCTCGCGATCATGAAGCTCGGCGCGGTGATCCTGCCGACCACGACACTCCTCTCGCCCGCCGACCTGGCCGACCGGCTCGAGCGCGGCGAGGTGGCGCACGTCATCGCCGACGCCTCCGAGACCGCCAAGTTCGCCGACGTCGAGGGCGGCTTCGGCCGCATCGCCGTCGGCGGCGCCGTGGACGGCTGGCTCGACTACTCCGACTCCGCGGAGCCCTTCGGCATCAGCCCGACGGTCACCGTCGAGAGCACGGATCCGTGCCTGATCTACTTCACGTCGGGCACGACCTCGAAGCCCAAGATGGTCGTCCACACCCACGAGTCGTACCCGGTCGGCCACCTCAGCACCATGTACTGGCTCGGGGTGCAGCCCGGCGACGTGCACTCGGCGATCAGCTCGCCCGGCTGGGGCAAGCACGCGTGGAGCTGCTTCTTCGCCCCGTGGAACGCCGAGGCCACCGTCTTCGTCTACAACTACAGCCGCTTCTCGCCGTCCGCGATGCTCGAGCAGCTCGACCGGGCGGAGGTGAGGACCTTCTGCGCTCCCCCGACCGTCTGGCGGATGCTGATCCAGTCCGAGCTGGGCGCGAAGCCCCGCGCGCTGGCGCAGATCCTGTCGGCGGGCGAGCCGCTGAACCCCGAGGTGATCGGCACGGTCGAGCGCGAGTGGGGTCTGGGGATCCGCGACGGCTACGGCCAGACCGAGACCACGGCCATCATCGCGAACCCTCCCGGTTCCGAGATCGTGCCCGGAGCGATGGGCCGCCCGCTGCCCGGAGTGGCGATCGCGCTGATCGATCCGCTCACGGGCGAGCGGTCCTCCACCGGCGAGATCTGCCTCGACCTCTCCACCGAGCCGGTGAACCTGATGTCGGGGTACCACGGCGACGACGAGCGCACCGCCCGGGCCCGCGCCGACGGCCTGTTCCACACCGGCGACGTCGCGGTGCGCGCGGTCGACGGCACCATCACCTTCGTCGGCCGCACCGACGACATCTTCAAGTCCTCCGACTTCAAGATCTCGCCCTTCGAGGTCGAGAGCGTGCTGCTGCAGCACCCGGCGGTCGCCGAGTCGGCGGTGGTGCCCGCTCCGGATGCGGTGCGGCACAGCATCGTGAAGGCGTACGTCGCGCTGGCCGAGGGCTGGGAGCCGACGGCCGAGACCGCGGCGTCGATCTTCGCGCACACCCGGGACGTGCTCTCGTCGTTCGAGCGCGTGCGCCGGATCGAGTTCGCCGAGCTCCCCAAGACGATCTCGGGCAAGATCCGCCGCGTCGAGCTGCGCCAGCGCGAGCAGGCGGCCGCCGATCGGGGCGAGGAGATCACCACGGAGTGGCGGAGCGACCGCGTCCCGTCCGCAGCGACCGCGCCGGATGCGCACCCTCGACCGGAGTGACCGGGTCGGCCTCCGCGGCCGGCCCTCACCCCTGATCACGGGAGTCCCGTGCTGAGCGATCCCGGACGCGTCCCGCGCTCCCGTCTCACGGAGGCGGTCGCCTCCTCCCGCCTCGTCGTCCTGCGCGCGCCGTCCGGCTTCGGGAAGACCGCGCTCCTCGCGGAACTCGGCGACGAAGCCTCGACCAGGGTCGCCCTGACCGCCGAGCAGCCCTCGCGTTCCGCGTTCTGGAGCGCGGTCGTCGCGGCGGCCGGAGGCGACGGGGAGTCGGTTCAGGAGGACGTCGACGCCGGCCGGATCGCGTCGCTGCTCGCGGAGCGGAGCACCGGCCGCCTGCTCATCGACGGCGCCGACCACTGCACGGAGGCGGCGCAGGTCGCCCGGGACCTGCTGGCGGTCATGGAGCTCCTCCCCGGCCTGTCCGCCGTCGTCGCCTCGCGGATCCGGTCCCCGCTCGAGGACGCGGCGGGAACCGTCGGCACGACGGTGCTGACCGCCGAGGACCTGCGCTTCACCGAGAGCGAGATCGCCGCTCTCGCCGAGCGTCTCGACGTCGCGATCGGCGACGACGTCCTCGCGCAGGTGGCCGCCCTGACCGACGGGGTCCCCCTGCTGCTCCGCATCGTGCTGCAGAGCCTGCAGCGACTCGGGCCGCTCGACTCCCTGCCCGCGGGGCTGAACGACCGCGTGAGCGACGTCCTCGATCGGATCCTGTTCGACGGCGAGGACGAGGCGACGGTCGACGCGCTCCTGTCGTTGGCGCCCGCGGACGCTCTGGACGAGGCGCTCGCCACCGACCTCGTCGGCCTCGGGGGCCCGGCCGCCCTGGCCGAGGCCGAGCGGCGCGGCCTCGGCGATCGCTCCGTCCACGTGTCCGGGGAGGGAGACGAGGCGGCGCTGCACGACGTGTTCCGCTTCACCTCCGCGGTCCGGTCCGCGCTGCGCCGACGGGCCCGCTCGACCGTGCCCGACCGGTACCTCGAGGGCCGTCGACGAGCGCTCCGCTGGGCCGTCGACCACGACTTCCCCGTGTTCGCGCTCGAGACGGCCGCCGATCTCAGGGAGCACGAGACCGCGAGCTGGATCATCGTCGACCGGTGGTCCGTCTTCTCCATCGCGGCACGCGGCACCATCGCCCGGGTGTACGGGAAGGAGAATCGACGCACCCTGCTCGAGCACCCGATCGTCGCCGCCGCCCTCGCCCTCGCCCATTTCGCCCAGCGGGACCAGCAGTGGAAGGCCCGGGAGTACTTCGGTCTCGCCCTGCTCGGGATCGCGACGAGGCGACGAGCAGCACCGCCGGCCGAGCGCTACCTGTTCCTGGTCGTCGAGTTCCTCGCCACCCGCCTGGTCGGCGACGACGGCAAGCGGGTCCGGGTGCTCGGCGCGCGCCTCCTCGAGCGGTTCGCGGAGCTCACTCCCGACGACCAGCAGCGACTCCGCCACGTCGTCCCGACGCTCGTCAACCAGATCGCCGCGTCACTCCTCTTCTCGGGCGACACCGCCGGCGCGCTGCAGGCCCTCGCCTCCGGATCGACCCGTGCGGCCCTGCTCTCGCCGACCCGGCGCGTCCGCTACGCGGCGCTGTCGCTCCGGGCCGGAGCCTCGGCGATCGCCGGTGAGCTCGCCTCGGCCCGCGAGTCCCTCGCCGCGAGCGAGAGGCTCGGAGTCCCCGACGAGATCCGCACCGGGTACGCGGGATCACCGGCGCGACTGGCCGAGGCGTGGCTCCACCTCGAGGATCTCGACCCCGAGGCCGCTCTGGCCGCTCTGCGCCCCGTGCATCCGCACTACGACACGATCGAGAACGTGCACCTGCTCGCCGCGGCCGAATCCTGGGCGCACATCCTGCTCGGTCGACCGGCGATGGCACTGGAGCTCGTCGTCGACGTCCGCTCCCGCGTCGCACGGCAGCGCCCCCTCTCGGCCGTGGTGCAGGAGTCGTTCGCCTGCGCCACCTCGTTCGCGGCGCTCTCGGCCGGCGATCTCGAGCTCGCGGAGTCGGCGGCGAAGGACGCGGGGAGGACGGCGGCGGGCGCTCTCGCCCGAGCACGGGTCGTCCTCGCGCAGGGCCGACCGGAGCGGGCACTCGCCGCACTCGCGTCCGTCGGCCCGGCGGAGTCCCTGACCGTCCGCCAGCGCGCGGCCCGGCACCTGCTGCTCGCCGCGATCGACGCCGAACGGGGCGACAGGGGTGCGCGCCTGGAGGCGGAGCGGGCCGAGGCGCTCCTCCGCCTGCACGGGATGCGCCTGCCCCTGATCGAGCTGGGCCGGCACGGGCGGGACGCGCTCCGGCCGCTGATGGAGACGATGCCGGTCGAGGGGGATCCGGCTCTCGGCCCGCAGCACCGGCCGACGCCGCAGCTGACGCCGAGGGAGCGCGCGGTGCTCGCCGCCCTGGCGCAGTCGGCCGGCTACCGCGAGGTGGCCGCCGCTCTCGGAGTGAGCCTGGGCACGGTGCAGCGCCAGGTCAACTCGGCCTACCGGAAGCTCGGAGTGACCAACCGCGCCGATGCGCTGCGGGTCGCGCGGGTCCACCACCTCCTCCCCGAGGAGTGACGGGAGCCCGCCGCGGAGGTGCGGCCCGCTCCTCCGCGGCGCCTCCGCCGGTCGAGCCTCCGCGTCAGCGGGCTCGCGACGGGCGGAGGAGACTCGCCGCGACCGCGCTCGAGAGCAGTGCCGTGGCCGCGCTCGAGACCAGCAGCGCCGGGAAACCCCCGGCCGACGTGATGAGCGCGGCGGCGAGCACCGGCGCCGCCACCTGGGCGAGGTTCGACGCGACGTTCAGGAGTCCCAGCCCGTACGCCGCCCCGCCGCGGGGGTCCGGGAGCAGCTCGGCGCCCAACGCCGTGCCGCAGGCGAGGGCGAGCCCCAGCCCCGCGCCGAACGCCGCGCCCGCGGCGAGCAGCCCGCCGAGGCTCGGCACGGCTAGGAGGACGAGGTCGCCGGCGATGACCAGCGCTCCCGCGGCGAGGAGGAACGGCGCCGGTCGGCCCGTGCGGTCGCCGATCCGGCCGCCGAGGAGCGCCGTCACGATCAGCGCCGCTCCACCCGCCGCCGTGGCACCGGCGACGGCACCCGCCGCGCTCGCCTCCGTCGCACCGAGATGGTCGGTCGCGAGGTAGAGGAGCATCCCGGAGACGCAGCCGTGCGACAGCAGGAACAGGAAGCGCCATCCGATCAGCACGACGAACCGGGGGTGCTCCCGTGGGTCGATCAGCAGCCGCCGAAGGACGAGCGGCGCCGCGTGCCCGGGTGCCGCGGCCCTCGCAACGCGATCCGCGGCCCCCGGGACCCGAGCGGCGAACACCGCGCAGGCGAGGACCACGAGCACCGCGATGCCGACGAAGGCCGGCACCGGCGGGACCCGCCCCACCACCGCCACCCCCGCGGCTCCGCCCACGACGGCGGCGACTCCGGTGAGCGCGAAGGCGAAGCCGCGCCGTCCGCGGTCGACGCGGTCGATCAGAAGCGCGCTCGACGTCACGTCGACGCCGTTGAGGAGGAACTGCGCGAGCGACCACAGGACGACCAGCCCGACGATGCTCCCCGCGGCGCCGAGCAGACCGTAGGCGAGCCCGCCGAGGAGCGCGTAGCCGACGAGCCACGGCGTCCGCGAGCGCCCGCGGTCGCTCAGGGCGCCGAGGAGCGGCTGCGCGACGATCGTGACGGAGGCCGAGACTCCCGCCACGACGGCGAACGAGCCGACCTTCCCCTCCGGATCCACGCGTGCGACCTCCGAGGGCAGCAGGACGCTCAGCGCCGCCGCGTACGCCGCGAAGAGCGGGATGTTGAGGAGCGCGACTCCCCGCACGGTTCCCCGCGCACCGGGTGCGGACGCGAGGGACCGCTCCCGCGCATCCTCCATTCCGACCGTCACGCCGCCCATCCTTCCGTGGCGCATCGTGGACCCGGAAGCTGTCGCGAATTGAACCGGAGATTGAACTCCTCGAGCACGGCGTCCGGCCCAGCGGCGTCGACCTAGCGTCGGGTCGGGGCGAGAGGCGGACCTGTTCCGCCCCGCCCCGCTCCGGGGAGGCACCTGCTCGCGGCTGTCGTGGCCGAGGGCCCGCCCGCAGCGTGAGCGCCGTGCCCCTCCTCCTCGTCCACGGAAGGAGCCGCCCATGGAGACGCACGTGCCGACGACCGATCGCGACCGCCTCCACTCCGCTGTCGGCGAGCGCCGGTGGCACGCCGTGATCGAGACGCTCGAGGTGCTCTGGCCGCACGCTGTGCACGAGAGCCCCGCGGAGCTGCTCGAGGTGCTCGAGCTCGTCCCGGAGAGCGTGCTGGACGAGCGGCCGCGCTGGATCCGGGCTCGCGACGTGCTGCGGAGCCGAGCGACCGCCGAGCTCACCCCTGCGAGAGGACCGCGCACTGTCACCGCGAGGATCGCGGACCTGCGCCGCGCCGGCCGGGCGCACGAGGCGTTGGCGCTCGACGACGCGCGCCGGGCTCTTCTGAGCGAGGTGGGGGTCGACACCGAGGGGGAGCGCGCCGAGCTCCACTACCAGTGGGCGCGCGTCCTCGAGGACGTCGGAGCGACGGACCGTGCCCTCGCCGAGTACGAGGCGGCCGCGGGCTCCGCAGGCACCCGACGGATGCGCTCCCTGGCGGGCGGTGCCGCGGCGCTCCTGGCCGCCCTCCAGGGCGAGCGGGCCCGAGCGGAGCGGTGCCTGCACGAGTACTGCGACAGCACCGAGCCCCTCGGCGGCGCGGCGTCCGCCGGTCTCGCCCGCGCGCTGCTCCGCGTGGACGCGCTCGACCGCGAGGGGGCGCGCACCCTCCTCGACGCGATGGAGGCGGAGTCGGTCGGGCACCGGTGGGCCCTGCACCTCTTCGTCCGCGCCCTCGCCGACCGGGAGCACCAGGGGCCGCCCCACCGGCCGCTGCGGGCGGAGGCGCTCCACGGGACGATGCCGTCTGCGCCGTCACCCTCCGAGCTCGACACTGTGCGGATCGCCCGCTACCTCCTGCACACGTCCTCGGGACGCCGCGACCTCGCGCACGCCGCGCTCGGCCCGTCGACGGGCACGGAGGGCGTCCTCGGCCACCTCGTCGTCGCGCTCCGCGCTCTCGATCTCGTCCGCATCGGCCGTCCGGCGGAAGCACGACTCGTCCTGGCGCCGCTGCGCGGGAGGCGGCTCGCGCCCCGGGCCGAGCTGCTGATGCTCGTGGTCTCGCCCGACCGCTCCGCCGACGAGTCCGAGCGGATCGAGGCCCTCGCGGCCGAGCACGGCCTCTACCGGATCCTCACCCTGCTCCCCGACGGCGAGCGCCGACGGACGGGAAGCCGACTCGCCGGCCTACGCACGGCCGTGCCGGTGCCCTGCCTCGAGCCCGCCGTCACCGTGGTCCGCGCTCCGCTGACGTCGCGCGAGAGGGAGGTCGCCGAGCACGCCGCACTCGGCGAGTCGACGGCCGACATCGCCGCTGCGCTGTTCGTGAGCGCCAACACGGTGAAGACGCAGCTGAGGAGCGTCTTCCGCAAGCTCGGCGTCTCCTCGCGCGACGAGCTCTTCGCCGCGCTCGCCCGCGCCCCGCGCGAGGTGCCGGCCGACGCCTGGACGGTCGGAGTCGCGGTGCCGCGCCGGAGCGCGACCGCCGCGCGCTGAGCGCTCGCCTAGGCCGTGTTGATCAGGAGGTCGCCCAGCCGAAGGTCGATGCGGGCATCGACCGAGGATTCCGACGCCGCAGATCGTGCGATCAGGACGAGCGGAGCACGCGAGATCGTGATCACCACGGCCTAGCCGTGCAGCGGCGTCTCGAGGCCCCGGATAGGGACGGCGGGACGGCCCTCCGCGTCCGGCTCGGCGCCGGCGGGCGGCGCGGGAGCGGTGCCTCGGCTCGACCCCATCCGGAACCAGGCGGCGAGGGCGGGAGTGCCGCGCCAGCGGCGGAAGTCGCGGTCGAGGGGCACGACGCCGCGGTAACCGGAGGCGCGGGCGATCTCCTCCAGAGCGCCGAGGCGGTGCGGAGTGCTCGCCATGAGGACGGCGGCGAGCTCGGTCCGGCAGCGCGCCAGGTGCTCGTCGATCGAGAACCCGTAGGAGCGCCGGAACCGCACGCGCAGCGTCAGCACCGGCACGCGCAGCTCCTGGGCGAGGCGCGCAGGCGTGAAGTGCGGATCGAGGAAGCGCTCGGTGACCAGCGCGGCGGTGGCGACGGCGAGCACGTCGAGGCGACGGGGTGTCCGCGATCGGGAGGGACGGGATCCGGGAGTCAGGAATCGGGAGAGGGCCATGGTGAGGAGACGCGCGGGCCGCCGGTCGATGACGCGGTGGCGCGCGATGATCTCACCCTGGCGTCCCGGTGGGACTCGGCCCCCGCCGACCGCGCGCCCGCGACGAGACCCGGTCGAGGTCGGCCGTCGAGCGGAAGCCCGCGGCCTCGACGGCCCGCAGTCGAGCCGACTCCCCCGGGCCGGGGTGAGCGCGCAGCACGTCCTCGGCGACGGCGAGGCGGATGCGGTCGAGGCACCGGCGGATCGAGACGCCGTGGTGGAGCCGGTGGACGACCCGGACGCGGGTCTCGGAGACGCCGAGGACCCGGGCGACGGATCCGGCGTCGAGTCCCGGCACGGCGTGGAACTGGCGCAGGGCCCGGTCGACGCGGTCGGCGAGACCCGTCGTCCGCCCGGGGTCCTGCGTTCGGGGCGGTCGCGGGCTCGCTGCGCGCAGGGTCTCCGTCGTCATCGTCGATCACCTCTGGTTCGGGTCGGGGCGGACGCCGACGGATCGGCGGTGCGGGCTCGGTCGCGCCGGGAGCCCGGGGCGGACGGCCGGGGCGACGCCTCCGAGCGCGGGGCGTCGGAGCGAGCGGGATCACCTGATTATGGGTGCGGCCCACCGAGCACGACCGGTCTGGCACGGGGTCCGGACCGAGTGGCGCGAGCCGTCGCGGATCCCGCCGGTCGCGCCCGGGCGCTCCGTCTTCGCGACGGGACCGGGCGGAGCAGGAGCGCACCGTCGATCATCGTCGTGCCGCCGCCGCGTCCTGCCCCCGAAGGAGAACCGATGCCCCCGTGCCCGCTCGCGGCGCCCTCGTCGATCCGGACCGCTCCGCCCGCCGGACCGGTTCCCCGCCTCGAGATCGAGGTCATCGTGTCGCACCTCGTGCGCTCCGGCGCGGAGGGGCTCCCGCGCGACGCCCTCGTCCTCGTGTTCTGGATCCACGTCCGCAACGGCACCGGGGAGAGCCTCCACGACCTCCACCTGCTGCAGCGCCGCTTCTCGGACGGGTCGTCCGACGAGCTCGAGTACGACGCGGCTCCGACGACCCTCGTGGGCCGCGTCGAGCGGATCGCTCCCGGCGCGGGGTTCGTCACGGCCGCCCGCTACACCGTCCGCCCGCTCGCGGCGCGGCGGACGATCGTGAACGCGCTCGACGTCCGGGGGACGGGCGCCGACGGCGTTCCGATCAGCGGGCACGGGCGCGTGCTGATCGCGGTCGACCCCGACCGCGCCCCGTCCGTGCTGTCACCCGGAAGGGTTTAGCGCGCGACGACGAGGGTGATCTGCGGGCCCTCGAAGGGTGAAACTCTCTCAGGAGTCCGGCCGCCGCGGGCAGTCTTCTGCCTGTCGGACCGCCCGAACGGCTCGGCAGAAAGGTGCACCGCCATGACCATCAGCGCATTCGACCGGACCTCCGTCGAGCGGGGCGTCACCCGCCGCGACGACGAGGCGAGGTCCTGGTTCCGCCGGATCGGACTCGAGGCGCGACCCTCCGGTCCGCTGCGCGTCGTCGCCGACGCGCTCCGGAGCGGCTCGTTCGACGTCGTCCGGCTCTGGCACACCGCGGCCCGGCTGCACCGCAGCGCGCCGACCGGCTCCGGGATCCGGCTCCTCATCCCGCTCGAGGGCGAGATCGTCGTGCAGCCGGACGACCCCGCGGCCCTGGAGGTGCGGGTGCGCGTCGGGTGCATCGCGTACCTCCGGCGCAGCCACTCCTACACGCTCGTCACCGACGGGCCCAGCGCGCGGATCGAGATCGCTCTCGAGAGCCCGCTCCTCGGCCTCCTCGACTGGGAGGACAGCGGCGCGCTGGTGACCGAGGCGGACACCGCGGGCCGGGGCATCCTGCTGTCGACCGTCAACGCCACGTTCGGCTCCTCGCTCGACGCCGACTCCCCCGCGTTCCCGCTCGTGCGCGCGGCGATCGAGCAGCTCACCGGCGCCGTGCTCGCGACCTCGCTGCCCCGCGAGCGGACGGAGACGGTGCACACCCGCGCCCTGGCGCTCATCGCGGCGATGTCGACCGATGCGAACCTCTCGGTGCAGGAGGTCTCGGAGCGCCTCGGGGTGCCGAAGCGGACGCTCCAGCGGGTGTTCGCCGCCAACGGCACGACCGTCTTCAACGAGATCCGGCGCGCGCGGCTGGCGACGGCGCGGGCGGTCCTCGGCGACCTGTCCGCGCCTCCCGTCCCCGGCCACGCCCTGAGCGGCTACCTCCGCTCGCAGCGAC
>NZ_LMNR01000001.1:44795-90405 GCF_001423045.1 Rathayibacter sp. Leaf296 | reverse complement strand
GGGGGGGGGCGTCCGTCGACCCCTCCGACGATCAGGAGGGGCGGCGGCGGTGCTCTGGCGGGGACGTCGAGTAACAGTGGGCCGTTCGGGTCCGGAAAGCACTCTCCGGGCCTACTCTGGCCGCACCGGCTCCCCCACCCCCCTCCGCGCCGTGTCGGGAGCAGCCGGTCGCGCCCTTCCCGGTCCCCGAGGAAGCACCCGCCGTCCTCGAGGAGCACCCGCCCGTGATCGACCCCGCCCGCAGCGGCGCAGTCCGCGTCGTCGTCGACCCGCATCGCCCGTCCACCGCCGTCGACCTCCTCGAGGGGCACCGGCATCCCGACGTCGACGCGACGGACGGCGCCTCGACGGACGGCGCCTCGTGACGCCGGATCCCGTCGCCCGACGGCTGACGACCGCGGTCGATGAGGGCGACTGGACGGCGGTGCTCGACCTGCTCCGCTCCTCCTACACGCACCTCGTGCAGGCCGAGCCCGCGATCCTCCTCCGGGCCCTCGAGCGCATGCCGCCGGAGGTGATGGACCGATCGCCGCGCCTGCGGATCGCGATGACCCATCTCGGCCGCGCCCTCCACGGCGACGGCTGGATCGACCCGGCGCCCGGTCGGCGGCCGCTGCCCGTACCGCTGTCGGCGGCCGACCAGCTGAGCATCTGGGCGGCGCGCGGCTCGGCGGCGCGGGCGACGGGGCGGATGGAGGACGCCTTCCGGTCGATGGAGGACGGTCAGGCCCTGCTCGCGCGACTCACTCCGCTGGAGGAGGCGTCGCTCTCGGCCGCGCTGCCCGAGATCCTGCAGGAGTGGGCGCTCACCTGCGAGCAGGACTCGCGCCTGGAGGAGGCCCTCGCGCTCCACGCCTGGGCGCACGAGTGGGCGACCGTGATCGGCCATCGCGCGATGGCCGCCTCGAGCGCCGGATCGGCGGCGCTCCTGCAGGCCGTCGCGGGCCGCAACCCCGCCGCGGGCGACTGGCTCCGACGAGTGCCGGACCTGGACGGAGCCGCCCGGCGGGCGAGATCCACCGTCGCCGCCGTCCTCGCCGAGGCGGTCCTCCGAGCCGATCGGCTCGACACCGACGGCGCCCTGCTGCTCCTCGACGGCCTCGACGGCACGGCCCTCGGCGAGCGCGGTCCGGCGGTCGATCTCGTCCGCGGCCTCGTCGCCCGCGGGCGGCCGCTGCTGTCCGACTCGGTCCTGCGCGGCGTCCGCGCCTCCCTGATGGTCGTCGGGCCCCGGCCGGGACGGGGGCATCCCGAGATCCTCGACGCCGTCGAGGCCTTCGCCGATGCGCCGGAGCGGCGGCTGCCGCAGGACGGACCGGTCTCGCTGATGGCGCGGATCACCGCGGCGACCCGGGCGCTGTCGGCGCAGCTGCGCGGCGACGAGGCCGTCGCGCGCCGACTCGCCGCGCCCCTCCTCGACTCCGCCGAGTGCCCCCGCGTGCTGATCCCCGCGCTGCTCGCCGCCTCCACCGACCCCGCCGGCGAGGTGGAGGAGGTCGCGGCGCTCGCGCACGCTCACGCGAGCTTCGGGGCGTTCGGCCTGCTCCCCGCCGACCGGCGGCGGCGGATCGCCGACGAGCTCGCCGCCCACGGCGATCACGACGTGGCGCGCCGACTGCGAGCAGCGGGGGAGCCGGCGGAGCTCACTCCGGCACGACGCCGGATCGCCTACGCGGCCGCCCGCGGCGCCTCCGCTCCCGTCATCGCCGAGGAGAACGGGATCAGCGTCAACACCGTGAAGACCCAGCTTCGGGCCGTCTACCGCCAGCTGGGCGTGCGGTCACGCACCGAGCTCGCGGCGGCACTCGACGGGATCCCGGCGGCGAGCCGGGGCGATGCGGCTCCGGAAGGCTGAGAGGCCCGCGGGCGGGGGTGCTCAGCGCGGGTAGGGCACCGACGCCGCCGGCCACGACGAGCCGAGGAGCTCGGAGCGGAGGCGGTGGTACTGCTGCACGGCGCTCAGGGAGTCGGTGCGGAACGCGATCGAGACGGCCCCGTCGCGCCAGTAGTCGTCCCAGCTCTCGTACCGGGTGAAGACCCGGTCGCCGATCGCCTCGAGCAGCTGCCACGCGCGCTCCGCGGGCAGGTAGCCGGCGACGTAGGCGTAGCGGACGGCTCCGATCGCGCGCTCGGCGTCGCCCGCGAGCAGCAGCACCGGAGGCCGGCCGCCGAGCGGCTGGGCGCGCTCGAGCAGATGGAACTCGCTCTCGCCGGTGAGCGCGGCGACGCGGGAGCGCATCCGCTCGGCCTCGTCGGACGCCGACACCTCGGCGAAGCGGGCCGACAGCGGGCCGACGTCGAGCACGTCGGCGACGAAGAGCTCGAGATCCTCGGCCGAGGCGATGCGGAAGTCGCGATCGAGCGCCGCGCGCTGCTCGCTCAGCACGGGCATCGGCAGCTCCGTCCAGGGCGACCCCTTGGCACCGTCGGCGAAACGGGCGCGGAGCGGCTGCGGCAGCTCGGCCCACGTCGGCTGGAAGGCGAGGGACGAGTTCCACCCGCCGAAGGAGAAGTCGCTCACAGCGTCCAGAGCCAGCAGCTGCTGCTGACGGAGGGTCGGCGACGGAGTGCCCGCCTCGGCGAGATAGGCGAGCTGCTCCCGTCGCGGAGCACCCGCATCGCGGACGGTGAAGACCAGCGAGCCTATGGCCAGGCCGATCGCCATGCCCACCGCGAAGGTGAAGAAGGGGAAGGCGGGCTCGCCGCCCTCGTCCCCGGCGAGGCCGAGCACGAACCCGACGACTCCGAACGGGGCCGCGAGGGCCGTCAGCAGCAGGGCACGGCGGGCGCCGGCGCGACCGGAGCCGCGTCGGCGCTGATCCGCGGCCCGGGTGAAGCGCAGGCGGGGGCGGACGGGGAACTCGACATCACCCGGGTGATTCTGCAGCGGCACGGTCGCAGCCTAGGGCCTGGTGAACACGAGATCGCCGTCGCGAGCACGGCCTGATCGTGCGAGCTGCAAGGAGGGGAGCGAAGGCCACTGCGGGCAGTGGTCGAGTTCCCCGACGCCGCAGATCGTGCGATCAGGCCGAGCGGAGCACGCGAGATCGTGTTCACCAGGCCCGGGACGGCGGGGCAGCACCGGGCCGAGACGGATGTCGGTGACGTGTGCGAGCCTCGAGGCATGAAACTCGCCGAAGCCCTCCTCGAACGGGCGGACCTGCAGAAGCGGATCGAGGCTCTCCAGTCGCGGATCGTCGCGAACGCCTCCTACCAGGAGGGCGAGGCCCCGGCCGAGGACCCCGCCGAGCTGCTCGCCGAGTGCACGCGGGCGCTCACCGCACTCGAGCGGATCGTGACCGCGGTGAACCTGACGAACACGGCCGTGCTCACTCCCGACGGGCGCACCCTCACCGCCGCCCTCGCCCGGCGCGAGACGCTGCGCGCCGAGCACTCGATGCTGGTGCGCGCGGCCGACGCGGCGGCCGGCTCGTGGGGTCGGCGTCAGATGCGGAGCGAGCTGCGGCAGCTGTCCGCTCTCCCCGTGAAGGAGCTGCGCACGCGGGCCGACGAGATCGCCCGCGAGCTGCGCGACCTCGACGCGGCGATCCAGCGCACCAACTGGGAGGCCGATCTGGTGGTCTGACGCGGAGCGCGGTGAGTCGGTAGGCGCACCCGGAGCGAGCACACACCGCCGGGCCGGCGGTTCATCCGGCCCACTGTCGACGCGGTGGGCAGCGTCACGGCTCCGGCCGTCACCACTCAGCCCCGCACCGAGGACCGGTGACCGCGCAGACAGGACACCTCATCACCACGTGCTGGCCGGACGCCGAGGGCGGGTTCGGGGACCTCACTGCGCTCCGAGTCGGGCCGCGACGGCTGGGGACGGGGGTCTCGAGACGCCGCCGGCGGCGGTTATTCGACCAGCGAGGGGGCGCGGCGTCCTCACGCCGCGATCGCCCCTCCTGCTGATCGAGTAGCCCGCGTAGCGGGCGTATCGAGATCCACGACCACCGGAGCTGGGGGTCTCGATACGCCGCCGGCGGCGGCTACTCGACCAGCAAGGGTGGGGCTGAGTCACCGACGCGGGGACGCTGATCGGGGTCTTCCCAGCCCCGACCGGCCGCTCGGGACACAAGGTCTCTCAGGGTATCGGAAGCCCCTTGACAGGGGACAAGGAGGCGAAGAGACTCTCGCTCGACGCCACCCGAAGGCGTCCAGCGACGCCACCCGAAGGCGTTCCCGTTCGGTCCTCCGCGTTACCCCGGAGGCACCGCGCGGAGTTTTGTGGATCCTCGAGGAAGAGGGACCAGATGTCAGGAAGAACTCCGCGTGCGAAGCGGACCCCGCACTCCGTGATCAGGCCGGGGCTCGCCGTGGCCCTCACGATCGCGTTGGCGGCGGGCATGGTCGGCGCGACGACCGGCGCGAGCGAGGCCGCTCCCTCCGCGCCGCCTGCGCACACGGCGGCGGAAGCGCCGCACACGCACGCCGGCGAGGAGGCGCCGCACACGCACGCCGCCGCCGAGGAGGCCCCGCACGAGCACGCGGCCACCGAGGCTGCACCGCACGACCCCTCGAGCACCGAGGCCCTGGCCGTCGTGTCGGCCGCGGCGGTCGCTCCGGAGAGCATCACCTGGCTGCAGCGGGCCTCGTCGGCCATCGCGCGCGCCGAGGCGGGCGGAGTGGCGGTCGGAGGGCAGCTGTACGTCTTCGGCGGTCAGTACACCAGCATCACGCAGACGAGCCGCTCCGACCGCTACAACCCGGCGACCGACACCTGGACCCGCCTGCGCGACCTGCCCGAGCTGATCACGCACGCGCCGATCGTCGCCGACGGCACCACGCTGTGGATCCTGGGCGGCTTCGTCGGACTCGACAAGATGGACTCGTCGCCCCGGGTGTGGAAGTACGACATCCCGACCGACACGTACACGGCCGGTCCGCCGCTGCCGGCGGCCCGCGGTGGCGGAGGCGCGGCGATCGTGGGTCGCGAGCTGCATTACATGACGGGCGCGATCCGGCAGGACTCGACCGGAGCCCCGATCGTCGACTACCCCGAGCACTGGGTCCTGAACCTCGACGGCGGCACCACCTGGACGGCGTCCACGCCGGTGCCCAATCCCCGCAACCACGTCGGCACGGTCGTCCTCGGCTCGACGATCTACGTGATCGGCGGGCAGCACCGCGGGAACGAGCCGGGCACTCCGCAGGTGCAGGTCGACGCCTTCGACACGGTGACGAAGACGTGGACGCGACGCGCGGATCTGCCGGTCGCGCGCGGCCACATCAGCGCCTCCACCTTCCTGTGGAACGGGAAGATCCTCGTGCTGGGCGGCTCCGAAGCGGGCGCCGTCGCCTCGCGGACCCTCTACGAGTACGACCCGGCGACGAACGTCTGGATCACCCGCACCAGCCTTCCCGAAGGGCTGCGGAGCCCCGTCGCCGACCTCATCGACGGGAAGATCGTGGTCAGCGGCGGACGCAACGCGGCCGGCCCGAACGCGAAGACGTGGCTGGGATCGACGACGACGACAGCGACGCCGACCCCCACTCCGTCGCCCTCCAGCGGCTGGACCACGGGCACTCCACTTCCGATCGACCTGCTCGACGCGGGCGGTGCGGCGATCGGCAGCCGGATCTACGTGGTCGACGGCAAGACCAGCACGGGACCCAAGTCGTCCCTGCGCATCTTCGACACCGCCACCTCCACCTGGAGCACCGGCGCCGGACTGCCGGGCAGCGCGGTCGAGAACCCCGCGGTCGTCGCCCACAACGGGAGGCTGTACGCCTTCGGCGGATCGACGGGCCCGTTCTCGGGCTCCTCGAGGAGCCTCTACCGCTACGACCCGGCGACCAACGCCTGGACCGCGCTGGCGAGCATGGCGGCCGGCCGCGGAGGGGTCGCCGGCGTCGTCGTCGGCGGCCGGATCTGGGCGATCGGCGGGATGGACTCGACCGGCGCCTCGCTGAAGACGACCGAGAAGTACGACATCGCGACCAACACCTGGTCGGCCGGTCCGTCGCTCCTGACGGCCCGCGACAACCCGGGCGCCGCGGTCGTGAACGACCGGATCCACGTGTTCGGCGGCCGCACGCGACTCGCGAGCGGCACCGAGGTCAGCCCCAACCTCGCGAGCGCAGAGATGCTGAACCCGCTCTCGGGGGGCTGGCAGACGCGCGCGGCCATGCCCACCGGTCGCCGTGCGATGGCGGTCGGCGTCATCGACGGCCGCGTGATCGCGGCGGGAGGTGCTCGGCAGTCGAGCGGAGCGACGTGGCCGCAGACGCAGGAGTACGACCCGGCGTCGAACACGTGGCGCTCGCTCCCGAACATGCTCACGCCCCGGCACGGTGCCGTCGGCGCCGTCGTCTCGGGTCGCTTCCACGTGATCTCGGGCGGCCCCACCGGCGGGACGTCGTTCAGCCGGGTGCACGAGATCCTCACCCCGGGGGGCGGGTCGACGCCGTCGACGCCGACTCCCACGCCCACTCCCTCCGGAGCGACGTCGGTGAAGGTGCGCTTCGCCACCGCGACCGCGACCCCTCCCACCGGCTACCTCGCCGACTGGGGACAGCCCTACGGAGCTCGCACGAGCGCCGGCCAGGGAAGCGGCCGGAGCTACGGCTGGGTCCGCGACGGCTCGAGCACCGCGGTCGACCTCACGTTGAACGGCCGCCTGCGCACCGGGACCCCCACCCTGGACACCCGGCTGACCGGTGTCATGCACATGGACTGGCGAGGAGGCACCACGGGGACCAGAGGGGCGGGCTCGTGGGAGATGGCCGTTCCGAACGGCCTGTACTCCGTGACGCTCTCGGTCGGCGACGCGGGGGACTACTTCGACAGCGTCGATCAGGTCAGCATCGAGAACCAGAACGCGGTCGCGAGGTTCGTGCCCAGCGATGAGGACCGGTTCCGCACGGCCGTCAGGACGGTGCAGGTCTCGGACGGGCGGCTCACGCTGAGCCCCCGCGGCGGGACCAACACGAAGATCAACTTCGTCGAGGTCGAGCCGGTGCCGGCGAGCCCGGACCGCCCGCAGGTGGCGAGCGTCACCCCGGTCAATCTCACCACCGGCGCGACCCGCGACATCAGCGTCACCGCCGGCCTGGCCGTGACGGCGGGAGGGATCGCCACGTCGACCCTCACCCGCGAGACGGTGCGGCTGAGCGTGGCCGCTGACGGCTCGTCCGTCCCGGCCAATGTGAACACCAGCGGCGGCGGCGACGTCATCGTGCTCACTCCCGACGCCCCGCTCGTCGCGGGCACCACCTACCGCTTCGACGTGACGAGCACGGTGCGGGACGTGTCCGGCAACGCCTTCCACCCGTGGTCGAGCGTCTTCACGGTGGGCACGGCCAGCGAGGGCACCGGCATCACCGGAGTCGCCTTCGACCAGGTCGCGACGACCGCGACCGGGCAGGGCTTCACCAGCGTGGCGATGGGCCCCGACGGCAAGCTCTACGCGGCGACGCTGGACGGGTACCTGTTCCGCTACCCGGTCGCGGCGGACGGATCGCTGGGCACCGGCGAGCGGATCGACACGATCCGGACGCTCGCCGGTGGAGCGCGGACGGTGATCGGCCTCGCGTTCGATCCGGCCGCGACGGCCGCGGATCCGATCCTCTGGGTCACCGAGAACCGCAAGTACGTCGGCGTCTCGGACGTCCCGGACTGGACCGGGAAGATCGTCCGCCTGTCGGGTGCGGCGCTGCAGAACGGCCAGGACGTCGTCGTCGGACTGCCGCGGTCGGCCCGCGACCACGAGAGCAACTCGCTCGCCTTCAAGGACGGGATGCTCTACCTCACCCAGGGCAGCAACACGGCGATGGGCGCCCCGGACTCCTCCTGGGAGTTCCGCTCCGAGAGCCTGCTCAGTGCCGCCGTGCTGCGCCTGGACCCGGCGAAGCTGCCCGCCACTCTGCCGCTGGACGTGAAGACCGCGGAGGGCGGCACGTACAACCCGTTCGCGCCGGGTGCGGCCCTGACGCTCTACGCGACAGGGGTGCGCAACGCCTACGACCTGATCTGGCACAGCAACGGGCGCCTCTACGTGCCGACGAACGGATCCGCCCGCGGCGGCGCCTTCCCGGCGACACCCGCGACGCTCCCCTCGTCGTGCGCCTCCCGGATCGACGGCGCCTGGACCGGACCGAGGGCGCCGGGAGTCGGCTCCAACCCGGTCGACGAGACGGACTGGGTGTTCAAGGTGGCCCAGGGCGGCTACTACGGCCACCCCAACCCGTCGCGCTGCGAATGGGTCTTCAACGGAGGCAACCCCACCTCGGCGCAGGACGCGTTCGAGGCGACGGCCTACCCCGTGGGCGTGCTCCCGGACCGCAACTACCGCAAGGCCGACGTGTTCGACGCCGGGCTGCACGCCTCGGCGAACGGGGTGATCGAGTACCTCGGCGACGGCTTCGGCGGCGCACTGAAGGGCAAGCTCATCGTCGTCCGCTACAGCGCGAGTCAGGACCTGATGGTGCTGGATCCGAGCGGTGCCGACGGCACGATCGTGAACCGGACGCTCGGGGTGGTCGGCTTCAAGGGCTTCGACCAGCCGCTCGACGTGGCGCAGCACGCCGCCTCGGGGAGCATCTACGTCACCGAGCTGGGCGGGCGGAAGATCACCCGCCTCGTTCCGCGCGGCTGAAGCGCGCCGGCCGGCGGCTCCTGCGAGCGCCGGCCGGTCCCCCTCCCCGTGACCGCCGCGCGTCCCCCGCGCGTCCCCCGCGGTCCCGTCGTCGCCGCCCGGTCCCGTCACCGCGGACCGACGAGTCGTGTCCGCCGAGAGCTCCCGCGCTCGCCGACGCGGCTCCCCCGCCGCGCCTCACCTGCGCAGCCCCCAGACCCCGTGCCCCAGAGGACCCTCATGAAGTTCAGAATCGTCTCCGCAGTCACCGCCCTGGTCCTGCTCGTCGCCCCGACCGCCGCGGGCCTCGGATCGAGCGCCTCCCGATCAGCGACCGGAGCGGTGTCGATGGCGCAGACTCCGGTCACTCCCGCCGCCACGGCGACCGCGGCGGAGCTGCTGCAGTTCCTCTCGGCGCTGCAGTACCGCTCGAGCGACAAGTTCCTGACCGGCCAGTTCGTCGCTCCGAACTACGGCCGCCCCGAGCGGTCGACGCCGGGCATCACCCTGACCACCGTGCAGGACTGCTGGGACTACCACGTCGGGCGCGTGCAGACCGCGACGGGCGAGTCCCCCGCGCTCGTCGGCTTCGATCTCACCAACCGCACGTTCGACAAGAGCGGGACGGCGACGACCGCCGCCAACATGCCCAGCGACAGCAACATCCTGGCTCCCTCGATCGCGCACGCGGCGAACGGAGGCGTCGTCACGCTGAGCTGGCACGCCTCGAACCCGTGGACCGCGGAGGACGCGTGGTCGCGCATCCCCGCCGGGCACACGCTGTCCGAGGCGTACACGCCCGGCACCGCCGCCTACGGGGAGTACATGCAGTGGCTCACGGGGGTCGGCGACATCCTGCAGCACTACTCGGACGCCGGCGTGCCGGTGGTCTGGCGTCCGTTCCACGAGATGAACGGGACCTCGTTCTGGTGGGGGTACCACGCCAGCGGCGCGGCTCCGGCCGCCCAGTACACGGCGCTGTGGAAGCACATGTACGACTACCTGACCGTGCAGCGCGGGCTGACCAACGTGCTCTGGGCGTGGTCGCCGAACAGCGGCACGGCGTTCGGCCGGGCGATCACCGACCGCTACCCGGGCGACGCCTACGTCGACGTGCTGGGCCACGAGCGCTACTGGAGGGAGCTGACGGACACCGCCCGGTACGACTGGATGATCCAGAAGAACAAGGTGATCCTGTTCACCGAGGCGGGGCAGACGACGGGCACCCCCGAGCCGTGGGACACCACGCAGATGCTCCGCGAGGTCCGCGGCCGCTTCCCGAAGGTCGTCGGCGCGATGAACTGGATGAAGACGACCGTCGACTACAGCATCGCCGGCAACCTCAACGCGACGGCCTATCTGAACGACCCCCTCAGCCTGACCCTCGACGAGATGCCCGGTCGGATCAGCGACAACGCCGCTCCGACGGTCCTCTACAGCGGGGTCTGGACGCACTCCGCCGACGCGGGCTACTACTCCGGCACCAAGTCGGTCTCGAACCGCGCCGGCGCGCGGGCGGCGCTCACGTTCACCGGGACCTCGGTGTCGGTCTGGGGAAGGACGCTCTCGTCGAAGGGCGGGAAGTTCGACCTCTGGATCGACGGGCGACTCCACCAGGCGAGCATCGGCACCACCGCTGCCACGACGCAGTTCGGGGTGAAGCTCGCCGAGATCACGGGTCTGACCGCGGGGACGCACACCGTCGAGGTGCGGCTGACGAATCCGGTCGGCTACGTCGGCTTCGACTACTTCGGGGTGAAGTGAGGGCGGTCGGCGCTCAGCCGAGCGCGCGGAGCTGCGCGGCGAAGAAGGCGAGCGAGCGGTCGACCTCGGGCAGCGACGGCGTGCGGTTGAGGTGGCCGTGGGGCATGCCCGCCGCGAGGTACCCCGTCGCGGCGACGCCCGCCTCCGCCAGCTGACGCAGCAGCAGCTCGGCCGAGCCGCGGAGCTCGTCGAACTCGCTCACCATGACCGTGACCGGCGGGAGCCCGGCGAGCGGGGCGGCTCCGGGCAGGGCGTCGGGCGGCAGGTCGGAGAGGCGGCCGACGTAGTTCTGCACCATCGACTCGATGCTCGAGGCGGGGAAGCGGAACGCGGCCGGCAGCGTCAGCAGCTCGCGCACGACGTCGTCGTCGACGGTCGGGTTCGGGAAGTGCGCGAAGGGGTAGGCGAGGAGGACGTGGTCCGGCCCGGGCGCCCCAGCGTCGCGCTCGCGCAGCGCGGTGGCGAGGGCGAGCGCGGCACCGGCGCTGGCTCCGCCGATCGCGACGGGGTGCTCGCGCGGGGTCTCGGCGCGCAGGTACCGCCACGCGGCGTGCACGTCGTCGAGCGGCACGGGGTAGCGGATGCTCGCGCCGGCGAGCCGGTAGCCGACCGAGACGACGCGGGCGCCCGAGCGGCCGGCGAGCTCGGCCGAGACGACGTGCGCCTCCGGCATGTCGAGGTCCCCCGCGGCGAACCCGCCGCCGTGCACCCAGAGCAGTGCCCGACCGGACGGCTCCGCGGGCTCGTAGATCCGCAGCGGCACGGGGCCGTGCAGGCCGTCGATCTCAGCGTCCGAGACGCGCACGCCCTCCGAGAGCGTCCACGGCGCGGGATCCACGGCGAACTCGGCGAGGCGGGCCGCCTGCTCCGGATCGAGCGGATCGGTGACGCCCTCGAGCAGGTGCACGCGGGCGGCGAGGTACGGGTCGAGCGGCACGGGCGCCTCCAGGTCGTGGGTACGCCGACACGCTACCGAGCACGGCGCTCCAGCAGGACCACTCCGTCGAGCAGAACTCCCTCGTGGCCGTCGGGCCCGGAGGCGGTGCGCTCGCGCGTGCCGACCACTCGCTCGATCCAGTCCTCGGGGTCGAAGGCGAGCTCGGCGAGCTCCTCCTCGGGCGAGGGCAGGTGCTGCAGGGGGTGCCTGTGGCCCGACCAGGGCGGAGGGGCGGCGTGCGTGACGATCGCGAGGCGGCCGCCCGGAGCGACGAGGCCGCCCGCACGCCGCAGGATCGCGGTGCGCGGCAGCTCGACCATCGAGTGCAGGAAGCTCGCGCAGACGAGGTCGAAGGGCCCGGCGGTCGGCCAGTCGGCGCCGAGGTCGGCCTGCCGGAAGTCGATCGCGAGTCCGCGACGCTCCGCCTCCTGGCGGGCGCGGGCGAGCGCGGTCTCGGAGAGGTCGAGGCCCGTGACGCTCCAGCCCTGCTCGGCGAGCCAGAGGGCGTCGCCGCCCTCGCCGCAGCCCAGATCGAGGGCGCGGCCGGGCGGCAGATCCCGGACGAGGTCGACGAGCGCGGCGTTGGGCCGGCCCGACCAGATGCGGTCGGAGTCGGCGTAGCGCGCCTCCCAGTGGTCGCGTGCGGTGGTCATCGCGGTCCCTTCCCTCGTGGTCGAGGATGCCGCGTGCGGGGCGGCGGAGCGAGCGGTCGTGCCGGAACGGCAGGACGGAGTGCTGCCGGAGCAGCAGGAAGGAGTGCTGCCGGGAACGGCAGGAAGGAGCACTGTCGGGAACGGCAGCACCGGATCGGCGCGGACGGCACGCAGCGGAACAGCAGGAGTCGCCTCCCCGGAAGGGGTTCCGCGACGCCGCGAGCGCCGATTAGCGTCGGGGCATGGCCCTCCGACTCGAAGAGATCATCGTCGACTGCACCGACTTCCGGATGCTCGGGCACTGGTGGCAGGAGGCGCTCGGCTGGGACGTCGTGGACGAGGACGACGAGGGCATCGAGCTGCTCCCTCCGTCGGGACGCGGGCCGAGCCTGCTGTTCCTGGACGTGCCGGAGCGCAAGAGCATCAAGAACCGCCTGCATCTGGACTTCGTGCCGGACGACCAGGACGCCGAGGTCGCGCGCCTGCTCGGGGCGGGCGCGTCCCGGGTGGACGTCGGTCAGGGCGAGCAGTCCTGGGTCGTGCTCGCGGATCCGGAGGGGAACGAGTTCTGCATCCTCTCCGCGAGGGAGTGACCGGCAAGCGTTTCCCATGCATCCGCATGGAGAATTCCTGAGAAGTCAAGGGTAGAACGGGCGTTCTCCGACCCCTAGCATCGGTGCGAACCACCCCGGACGGGTGGCACCGAGTCGAGGGAGAGACCGTGAACGCGTACGAAGGGCCCGTGGCGGCCGTGGGTGCGTCGCAGGCGCAGCAGCAGCGCGAGATGCTCGTCGGGCGCGTGCTCGCCTCGCGCGGCTCCGGGCTCTACGCCTACGCCTACCGGCTCACGCTGTCCGAGTCGGCGGCCGGCGCCGCCCTGCAGAACGCGGCCGTCACCCTCCGCAGCGGTTCGCCGCAGGTCGTCGACGAGGCGTCGGCGCTCGAGCTCGCGCGCACCGAGATCGGCCGGGCGAGCCTGGAGCGCGGCGACCAGGCGGTGGCCGTCGTCGCTCCGGCCCCCCTGCGCGACGAGGACCTGCTCCGCTCGGGCTTCCACCGCCGCCTCCACGCTCTGCCCACGCTCCAGCGCCAGTGCTGGCTGCTGCGGCACACCGGCCGGCACGACCTCGAGGCGATCGCGGGGATCCTCGGCGTCACGCAGGAGCAGGTGCGCTCGTCGCTCGCCGCTGCCGCGTGCGCGCTGGTCGAGGGGGAGCTCGCGGAGGCGGAGGGCGCCGAGTAGGCGCTCCCCCGCTCTCCGGGAGGGGCCCGAGAGGCGCCGGGTCGAGCCGGCGGCACCCCTCAGGCGCTCAGGACCCGGGGACTCGCCCCGGGAAGTGCGTCAGTCGAGGTACTCGATGTCGTCCCACGGCTCCTGGACGTCGCCCGTGTCGCGATCGTCGTCCGGCACCTCGTGGTCCTCGAAGATCACCGGCACGCCCGGTGACACCAGCGCGCTGACCTGCCGGTTGCCGACCACCACGAACTCGACCATGCCGCCACCGGCCCGGGACGCCTCGGTCGTCGACTGCTTGAGTCCGGCGACATCCGCTCCCTGCGAGAGCCCGTAGGTCTTGCCGTCGATCGTGACGGTGGTTCGGATCATCAGGTGGCGCTCCTCGTGTCGGTCGTGTCGAGACTACGAACAGGGCCGGACCCGCTCCAGGCCTTGCGGACGGCGCGAAGGACTGGCACGGGACGCCGGTCGGGCGAGCGGCGGCGGGAGGATGAGCGGATGATCCGGCTCCTGCGCCCGCTCCGGCACCTGCTCGCCGCCCGCCTCGGCGACCTCGGCGCGGGCCTCCTCGCCTCCGCTCTCGACCGCGCCGCCGCGCACGACCCGCGCGCGGCCGCCGTGCCCGCGTGGCACTCCCCCGCCCCTCGCGTCAACGGGGGCGCGGCGCGCGAGGAGCGCGACGTAGCGTTGCCCGCGAACAGCACGATCCGACACGACCGCAAGGAGGATCCGATGACCGACAAGACCACACCCGGCGACGCACCCGACACCGAGACCGTCGATCCGGAGCACGTCGACCCCGACACCGCGACCGACCCCGAGGGCGACCCGGTCGAGAACCCGTCGGGCTGACGCCCGCTCGTCACGGAAGCCCCGAGCCGCTCCGGCGCCTCGGGGCTTCGTCGCGTCCGGGGCGCGGTGCGCCATTCGGCACTCCTGCTGCTCCGAGCGCCTCGAAGCAGCGGGAAGTGCCCAACGGCGGCCCCCAGGGTCAGGCCGACTCGACGTAGCGGCCGAAGCGGCGGTCGCGGGCCAGCAGGGCCTCGCGGGCGGAGTCGTGGCGCACGTCCTGCACGCGCAGCACGACGAGCAGGTGGTCGCCCGTGTCGTGCACCTGCTCGACGGAGCACTCCAGGTGCAGTGCGGCGCCGTCGATCGTCACGGCTCCGGCCTCCGATGCGCTCCACGCGACTCCGGCGAACCGGCCCGCCCGATCGCGCGAGGCGATCCGCAGCACCGCCGCGTCCTGATCCCAGCCCAGCACCGAGACTCCGAGACGCGCCGCTCGGGCCAGGTGCGGCCAGGTGCTGGAAGAGCGCTGCACCGCGATCGTGCAGAGCGGCGGATCGAAGCTGACGCCGAGGGCCAGGGTCGCCACGACCATGCCGACCGGCGCGCCGTCGACGAGGGCGGCGACCGCGGCGACAGGAGTCGGGACCGCGCGGTGGGGCTGCACCACCGCGTCCAGGAGGGTCACCGCGCCTCGCCCACCCGGAACGCGGAGCCGGGATGACCGGCGGGCAGGGTCGGCACGCCGCGACCGAGGATGCGCTCGCGCATGGATCCGGAGCGGGGCGTCTCGGGCAGCATTCCGCGCTCGCGCAGCAGCGGCATCACCTGCTCGGCGACGTCGCGGTAGGTCTCCCACGAGCCGTAGGTGTACTCGATCAGGAAGCCGTCGACATCGGTGCGGTCGACGATCTCCTGCAGCTGATCGGCGACGGACTCCGCGGTACCCGTGACGCGCATGCCTCCGATCGAGGACGTGATCACGTCGAGGATCTCGGCGACGGTCGGGCTGTACTCGGGCTGCTGGAACATCGCGAGCATGGTCTGCCCGACCTCGGTGGTCACCTCGGCGAGGGTCGCGTCGAGCGGGAACGACATCAGGTCGACGCCGCTCCAGCCCATGAACAGCGCGGCGGCGGCCTCGCGGGAGGGCGTCGCGTCGAGCTCGGCGCGCAGGCGCACCGCCTCCTCCTCCGTGTCGCCGACGATGATCGAGACGGAGGGGAGGACGGTGATGTGCCGCGGGTCGCGGCCGTTCGCCTCGGCCCGCGCCCGCAGGTCGGCGACGGTGGCGGCGGCCTTGCCGAGGTCGCGGTCCTGGATGAAGACGCACTCGCCGTAGCGGCCGGCGAAGGCGCGGCCGGCCGAGGAGGTGCCCGCCTGCAGCAGGAGCGGCGTGCGCTGCACCGACGGGATGGCCGGGAAGTAGCCGTCGTAGCGGAAGTACTCGCCCTCGTGCGTGATGCGGTGCACCTTGGCGGGGTCGGCGTAGGTCCGGGTCGCCTTGTCGTAGACGACCGCGTCGTCCTCCCACGCGCCCTCCCAGAGCTTCAGGCACAGCTCGACGAACTCGGTGGCGCGGCGGTAGCGCTCGTCGTGAGGCGTGACTCCGTCGTGCCCGAGGAGCTTGGTGAGCGCGACCTGGTTGTCGGAGGTGACGATGTTCCAGGCGATGCGGCCCTTCGTCAGGTGATCCAGCGTGGTGAAGGTGCGGGCGTTGAGGTAGGGCTGCTGCGCGGTGGTGGAGGCGGTGACGACGAAGCCGAGGCGGTCGACGGTCGCGGCGAGCCCGCTGACGAGGGCGAGCGGATCGTGCACGGGCACCTGCACGGCCTCGCGGATCACGACCTCGGGCACGTCGTCGCCGCTCATCGGGTAGCCGAGCGCCTCGGCGAGGAAGAGGAAGTCGAAGCCGGCGTCCTCGAGCTTCCGCGCGAGGTCCTGCCAGTACTCCAGGGTCGCGAAGCCGCTCGTGTCGCCGCGGGGGTGGTGCCAGGCGTTGCTGATGAAGTTCGGCGTGAACTCCTCGAACGCGCCGAGGAAGATCTGCTTGGTCACGGGTGCTGCCCTTCGATGGCGATCGGATGCTCCCGATCGGAGGGCTGATAACCTCGCGTTATCAACACGGCTGATGATAACCAGGAGTAATCATCGGCCGCAAGACCGCACCACCGCACCACCCGGAGGACCGATGAGCGACGACGCCGCGGAGGCACCCGCCCTCGCCTCCGAGATCGGCGCGCTCGTGCGCGCCCTGCGCACCTCCCGGGGCCTGTCGATGCGGGCGCTCGCGGCCGAGGCCGGCGTCTCGCAGCCGTTCCTCTCGAAGCTCGAGAACGGCCGACTGCTACCGAGCCTCTCGACCCTCTACGCCCTGGCCGCGGCGTTCGACGTGCCGCCGGCCGAGCTGGTGCCGGCGATCGCCTCCTCCGACGACACGACACCGGAGGCGCACCTGCGCGCGAGCGACGCCCCGCACGCCCCGCGCGCGCGGCTGGTCGCGGGGGGACCTGGGCGCCGGACGGAGGCGTACCTCTTCACCGCGCAGCCGGGCCAGTCCGACGACGTCGACTTCGCGCATCCGGGCGAGGAGTTCGTCTTCGTGACCGAGGGGGCGGCCGTGCTGACCTACGCCGACGGGGCGTCCCGCACGGTGTCGGCGGGCGAGTCGATCACGATCGAGACGACGCGCCCGCACCGCTGGTCGGTGCCGGCCGACGCGGCCGGGGCGGCCCGCTACCTGCTGGTGACGACGCACTCCGGCTGAGGGCTCGGCACGCGAGAGCGCGAGATGCCACTCCGGTACGCCTGCATCGGCGTGCCGCGTACTGGAGTGGCATCTCGCGGGGACTCATCGAGGGGTCAGCGGCAGCGCTTCGCCGCCGACTCGATCGGGATCACGGCCGAGGCGGGCTCGCCTGCGACCGTGCCGCGCACGTCGACCGTGAGCGAGAAGGCCGGCACCGAGCGCAGCGGAGTGGGCACCGTCACCGACGCGGACTTCCCCGCGGCGAGAGACGGCAGCTTCGCGCTGCCGTAGGGCGTGCGCACCGAGAGGGCGACGCGGTCGGTGCCGCCGTTCGCGGCCTTCACCGACACGACGGCCTTGCCCGACGCGCACGTGACGGTGGCGCTCAGGCCCACGCGCAGCGCGTTCTCGAGGGCGCCGAGGGAGTCGCGGAGGCCGCGCTCGGCGGCGTCCACGTCGGCCTGCGTCGCAGCGGATCCGGCGAGCACCACGGCGGCGATCGTCCGGCTCTCGTCGAGACGCGCGAGCGACTCCTCGGTCCACGCGTCGCGGTCGACGGCGTCGGCCTCGGCGAGCGCCGCCTCCAGGGAGGTGGTGTCGGCGGTCGACTCCGCGGCGTCGGCGACGAGGCGCACGTCGTCGAGGACGCCCCACGCTCCTCCGGTGAGCGCGAACTCGGCCGCGATCTCGACCACGCCGTCCTCTCCGACCACGACGGGGATCGTCGTCGTCGAGAAGGAGCTCCAGGTCGTGAGCACCAGCGGGGCGCTGGTCGTGCCCGCGGAGGTGGTCGCGCTCAGGGTGCGGACGTCACTCGCGGGGCTGTTGGTGCCCTGCGTCGTCGCGCGCAGCGTGTACGCGCCGGCGGGGACTCCGGTGATCGTCTGGCTCGCCGAGGTCTCGTAGGCGGTGCCGTTCCAGAAGGTGACCGCGAAGTCGCCCTCGGCCGCGTCACCGGTCTCGGTGCGCGCGGCGGGTCCGGTGAAGGTCCACGCCGACGTGTCCGCGTCCTCGAATCCGGGGTTCCGCACGAGGTTCGGAGCGACGACCACGACGGTCGCCGAGACGTCGAGCCCGGAGTCCGTGCGACCGGGGATCGTGTACTCGCCGGGTCCGCGGATCCAGGAGGCGGCTCCGCTCCAGGTGACCGCGGGCGTCTCGACCGTGCCGTCGTTGAAGTTCACCGAGACGGTGCCGGGGAGATCGACCGGCTCGCCGTCGACGACGGTGAGCTCGACCGCGTCCACTCCGGTGACCGCGCGGGGCGCGACCGCTCCGGTGTCGACGTAGCGGAAGGTGATGAGCGACTCGAGCGGCGTGCCGTCGGCGGCGAAGAGGGCCTGGTTGTCCCAGCCCGATCCGCCGAAGTCGTCGCCCACGTGCACAGGGTCGTAGGGGGCGGCGAAGCTCGTGGCCCAGCCGGAGCCGTCGCGCTCCCAGAGCACGCGGTTCTGCTCGACGTCGCTCGCCGGGCCCACGGGCAGCCAGGCCGGCTCCCAGTAATAGACGCCGATGCCGGCGTCGCCCACCGCGTGCACCGCGGCGATCACGTCGCGCAGCGCCGTGGCCTGGCCCTGCACGCTGATCGGGTAGTCGTCGGTGACGGTGCTCTCGTCGATGACGTTGGGGTAGCCGTCGCCGTCCTCGAGGGTGTGCGCCCACGAGGTCTCGGCGACCATGACCTTCTTGCCGTAGGTGTCGGCGATCTGCGACAGCGAGGCCGTGAGGTTCTCGGGGCTGCCGTGCCAGAACGGGTAGTAGGAGCTCGCGAAGACGTCGTAGTCGACGTCGAAGCGGTCCAGGCCCGCGGCGATGGCGGAGTAGCGGCCCGGCGTCTCGGGGTTGGTGAAGTGCACCGCGACCTGCGCGTCCGGCAGGACCTCGCGGACCGCGGAGCTGCCGGCTGAGAACAGCCCGGCGAGGGTCGCGTCCATGTCGGTCGCCGCGCGGCTGTAGCCGGCCATGCCGTTGTTGGTCTCGTTGCCGATCTGCACCATGTCGACGTCGACGCCGGCGTCCTCGAAGCGCTGCAGCGACTGGGCGGTGTAGTCGTGCAGGGCGGTGGTGAGCTCGGGAGCGGCGAGGCCGGCCCAGGCCTTCGGCGCCAGCTGGCGGGCGGGGTCGGCCCAGAAGTCGGAGTAGTGGAAGTCGACGAGCAGGCCCAGGCCCGCCGCCGTGGCGCGCTCGCCGATCTCGATCGCGCGGTCGACGTCGACGTCGCCCGCCCCGTAGCCGTTGCCCTCGGCGTCGAACGGGTCGTTCCAGACCCGGACGCGGACCGAGGTGACGCCCTCGTCGGCGAGGACCTCGAAGACGTCGGCCTCCTGGCCCGTCTCGTCGCGGAAGACGACTCCGCTCTCCTCGAGCGACAGGACGCTCGAGATGTCGGCGCCCTTGATGAAGTCGGCCGGGAGGCCGTCGACCTTGTCGACGAAGATCCCGGCGTCGACCGGTCCCTCCGCGGCGGAGGCGCTGGTCGCTCCGACGCCGGCGAAGGCGCCGAGGAGCGTGGAGACCGCGGCGACGGCAGCGGTGCCGGCGGTCCTCCTGGTGCGTGCAGACATGCGTGTCCTTTCGTGGTGCGTCCGCCGCCGGGCCCTCGTGCCGACCGCCGCGCACACGGAGGCGGAGGGGAGGGAGGGGCCCGGTCGGGCGGGTGGGGTGGTGGCGCTCGGAGCGCTCACGGGGCCTGCGGAGCCCGCAGTGGCGGGCTCGAGGCGGATCGGTGCGGCGTGGTTCTCCTTTGAACTGTGTGCGCTCCCAGTCTGCGGAGGCACTCAGGAGCCGTCAAGACGGTTCGGCACAACCGGCCTGCGTCAATTCGGCTGTGCGCGACTGGGAGCGAGCACAGGTCGGCGGCCGGCGGCGGGAGGCGCGGCCCTCCCGGCTCATGGGATGATCACCCGGGGCGGCGAGAGGGATGACGATGGGCCAGCTGATCTACGGAGTCGCTCCGGCGGTCGAGATCGACGACCGCGCACTGCGGCACGTCGAAGCGGTCATCATCTCGAAGCTGCGCCGCAACGAGAGCTTCTCGTTCCACTGGGACGGCGAACCGGACGTGGGCGAGGACGTCACGCGCCCCGAGAGCGGCCGCCACGGCAGCGTCTGGGTCTCGAAGAGCTCGTCGCTCTACTTCAGCTACGACTCCCCCGGCGGGCAGCCGCTGAACCGCGCGTGGATCGACCTGCTGCTGCGCTCGGCGCTGTCGCCGGCCGGGCTGCGCGTGCTGCCCGAGCCGAAGGTCTGAGGCGGGTCGCCTCGCCGCCGCTCCTCCAGGAGTTGCGGTAACGGCGCGCGCTCACCGCAACTCGTGCGGGAACGGAGGCGGCCCTCGCCGCCGCTTCTCCAGAAGTTGCGGTAACCGCGCGCGCTCACCGCAACTTTTGGAGGAGCGCGAGCGGAGGCCGGAGCGGAGGCGGGAGCGGAGCAAGGGCGGGCGGGACGGGCGGCGTCAGCCCTGCTGCTCCGGCTCGGCGACGACCTGCAGACCCGACTGCGAGCTCGCCGACACCATCAGCGCGTCGACCCACGCGCGGTTGATCGCGGGCTGGCGTCCGCCGAAGAACTTGTACGAGAGCGGCACCGACGGGTGCAGCCAGATCTTCATCCGTCCGCCGCCCGTGTCCTGCGTCTGCGTCCACGAGAAGGCGAAGGACTCGTCGCGACGCAGCTTCGCCGTGATCACGATCTCGAGGTGCGCGAGCAGCCGGTCCTCGAAGTCGGCCTCGATGCCGCCGGGGTAGATCAGCAGTCCCATGGGTGCTCCGCTCCGGCCGCGAGGCCGCCGTGCGCGCCGGAGGATCCGGAGCCGCACCCGATCATCCCAGCATCCCCCGCTCTCGCCCAGTCGCGCCCGGCCCCCGCCGCGATCGGGCTCCGGCCCGGTCGACCTTCCGCCTCCCCGGGCTCCTAGGCTCGACGGATGCACCTCGAACGCCGCGCGCTCGTCGCGCCGGACGGAACCCGGCTCTCGCTCCTCGATTCCGGGGGCACCGGCCGGCTCGTCGTGATCCTGCACGGCCTCGCCGGCAGCGCCGAGGAGTTCGCACCGACCGCCCGCGCGCTGCCGGATCATCGCGTCGTGCTCCTCGATCAGCGCGGGCACGGGCACAGCGAGCCGCGTCCCTCCGACGTCTCGCGCGAGGCGTTCGTCGCCGACGTCGCCGCCCTGCTCGAGCGCGAGGGACCCGCGATCCTCGTCGGCCAGTCGATGGGGGCGCACACCGCGATGCTCGTCGCGGCCGCGCATCCGGAGCTCGTCGACCTGCTCGTACTGCTCGAGACCGCGGAGGGCGGTGGCGGGGACGCGGGAGTCGCGGACTGGTTCCGCTCCTGGCCGCTGCCGTTCGCCGACCGGGACGCGGCGCGAGCGTTCCTGGGCGACGGGGCGCTCGCGGACGCGTGGATCGCCGACCTCGTCGAGGGGCCGGACGGACTCCGTCCGCGGTTCGACCCGGAGGTGATGGCGCGGGCGATCGAGCCGCTCGCCGCGCCGCGCTGGGCGGAGTGGGAGGCGGTCGCCGCTCCGACCCTGCTGGTCCACGGCGAGCACGGGATGTTCGCGGAGGACGTGCGCGACGCCTTCGCCGCGCGCGGACGCGACGTGCGGCGGGTGGAGCTGCCGGGCGGATCGCACGACGCGCACCTCGATGCGCCCGAAGGCTGGATCGCGGCGCTGCGGGAGTTCGTGGGAGGTCGGGCGTGACCTGCGTCTTCTGCGAGCTGATGGCCGGGCACGGCGAGACGACGTGGGTCGAGCGGGAGGAGGGGGCGGTCGCGTTCCGGCCGCTCCCCTCCTCCGAGCTCGCCCCCGGGCACACGCTGGTCGTCCCGCGCGAGCACAGCGCGGGGCTGCTCGACGCCTCCCCCGCGGCGCTCGCGGCGACGATGTCGCTCGCGCAGCGCGTCGGCCGGGCGATGCGGGCGGCCCTCGGAGCCACGGGAGTGGCCGTCCTGCAGGCGAGCGGCGCCTCCGCGGGGCAGAGCGTGCCGCACCTGCACCTGCACGTGGTGCCGTCGTGGGACGGCGACGAGGTGCAGTGGCCCGCGCACCGGTCGGCGCACGTCGTCGACGGCGAGCCGTGGGCGCTGCTGGCCGAGATGTTCGAGTAGCCCGCCTCGGTCATACTGGCGGGCGTGCAGGACGAGGACGACGAGCGCAGGGAGCTGGAGCGTGCGCTCTTCGCGCGGCCGAGCGGGGACGCCGAGGGCGAGAGCCGGCGGATCGACGCCGAGCGGCGGCTCCGGCTCGAGCAGGAAGCGGCGCGGGCGGAGGCGGCCGTGGTCGCACCGGAGGCTCCGCGGCTCGCTCCCGCGGCCGCGCCCGAGGCCCCCGCCGCTTCGACGCCGCGACGCCGACGTCCCGCTCTGATCGTCGGCGGCGCGCTCGCGGCCGGACTCGTGCTCGGCGCCGTGGCGGCGAGCGTCCCTCCGCTGGTCGTCGGAGCATCCGCCCCCACGGCGAGCCCGACGGCGACCGTCCGCCCGGAGGACCGCTTCGCCGCCTACGTCGACGGCTGGACCCTCGTCACCGAGCTGCCGCCCGGGATGGACCTCATCGCCGGCCCCGCCGAGGTCTTCACCCCCGGTTTCGACACGGTGCAGGAGGACCGGATCCTGCTGACCGCTCCGAACGGGACGTCGCTCTGCCTCGGTCTGGAGCGCGTGGACGGGTCCCTCTCGGCGGGCTGCACGGGGCTCGCCGAATTCTTCGACTCCGGATCGCTCGACATCGTCGGCACCGACGTCGAGGACGGATCCGGCGTCTATTCGCGCGTGACGATGCGCCCGGACGGATCGATCGAGGGCGGGTACCAGCTCCTGACGCGGGAGCCGTCGGAGCCCTGAGCCCGCCGCCGCGTGTCGAGCCTGCGCCGTTCCTCAGAGAACCCCCGGCCGCACGCGCCAGGATGCGGGGACATCCACTCGACCGGGAGGCCGCCGTGCCCGACAGCATCCAGCACTACGACGTCGCCGTGATCGGCGCGGGGCCCGCGGGCACCGCCGCCGCACTGCGCGCCGCCGAACTCGGAGCGCGCGTGGTCGTGCTCGAGGCCGCCCGCGTGGGCGGGACCTGCGTGAACACGGGCTGCGTGCCCACCCGCGTGCTCGCGAAGACCGCGCGGATCATCCGCGAGGCGCGCACCGCCTCCGACTACGGGGTCGACGTGGGCACGCCGCGGATCGACTGGGACGCCACGGTGCGGCACGTGCACGAGCGCGTCGACAAGGTGCGCTCGATCAAGCGCGAGGCGCAGCGCTTCGAGGAGGCGGGCGTCGAGCTCATCCACGAGGGGCGCGCGCGGTTCGCGGACGAGAGCACCCTGGTGCTCGACAGCGGGCGTCGGCTGACGGCCTCCTCGATCCTGATCTGCGTCGGCGGGCACTCGCGCCGCCTCCCGATCCCGGGCGCCGAGCTCGCGACCGTTCCCGAGGACGTGCTCGGGCTGCCGTCGCTGCCGCGCCGGGTCGCGGTGATCGGCGGAGGCAACACGGGTGCGCAGCTCGTCACGGTCTTCAACGCGTTCGGATCGGAGGTGACGCTGCTCGACGTGGCGCCCCGGATCCTGACGACCTCGGACGCGAGCATCTCGGCGTACGTCGCCGCCGCCTTCGAGCGCCAGGGCGTGCGCGTGAGCACGGGCATCGAGACGGTCGAGGGCATCGAGCGCGCCGACGACGCCCTGACGCTGCGCTGGAAGGACGCGGGCGACTCGCACGCCGAGCAGTTCGACGCGGTGATCATGGCCACCGGCTGGCCCGCCGACGTCGAGGACCTGGGCCTCGAGAACGCGGGCATCGAGGTCGTGCGCTCGGCGATCCCGGCGGATCAGTACTTCCGGACCGTCGTGCCGCACGTCTTCGCGGTCGGCGACGCCAACGGGCGCGACATGCTCGTGCAGGCGGCGCAGTTCGAGGCGGAGGCGGCGGCCGAGAACGCGGTGCTCGGCGCCAACCGTCGGACGCCCCAGCACCTGCTGCCGGCCGGCGGATTCACGGACCCCGACTACGCCGGAGTCGGGTTCACCGAGGAGCAGGCCCGCGAGCGCGACCCGCAGTGCGTGGTGGCGTCGGTGCCCTTCTCGGGCGTGGACCGCGCGGTGATCGACGACCGCGAGAGCGGGTTCCTGACGCTGATCGCGGACCGGCGGCGCGAGCTGCTGCTGGGCGCGCACGCGGTGGGCGAGAACGCGATCGAGGTCGTGCAGTCGGTGACGACGGCGATGGCGGCCGGGGTCGACGTGGCGACGCTGGCGAACGTGCGGTTCGCGTATCCGACGTACAGCGCGGTGATCGGGATGGCGGCGCGGGCGCTGCTGAAGGAGCCGGCGCGGCCGACCGAGCTGGACTGACGGGCGGCGGGGCCGACGGGCGGCGGCGGGACGGCGCTCACCGGCGATCGGGCTGCAGAAGTAAGGCTCAGGCCGCGGATCCGGCGGAATTCGCGCTCTTCACGGCTCGTGGCCTGAGTTCTGCAGGTCGCGCAGTCAGCAACCGAGGGTGAGAGCCTGCAGCGGTCGTTTCCGGGGCTCTTTCGCCCTCTCCTCCTCGATCACGAACGGCGCCAGCGGTAGGGCGTCGTGGTCGACACCTTCACCAGGCCCGCGCGCTCGAGGATCGGGCGCGAGTCCTCGGTCGAGTCGCTGTGCACCAGGCGCTTGCCCAGCGCGAGCGCGGACGCGGCGCGGGCCGCGGTGAGCGCCCGGTAGATCCCGCGTCCTCGGCACTCCGGCAGCATCGCGCCGCCCCAGATGCCCGCGAACTCGGTTCCGGGAACGGGCTCGAGGCGGCCGCCGCCGACCATCCGGCCCTCGACTTCCGCGACCCACAGCTCCATGCCGTCGCCGCGCGCGAGCCGGGCGACGAGCGAGTCGGCGATCCCGACGTCGACGGGCTCGCCGAACGCCTCGTCGATCACGGCGCTCATGGCGCGCACGTCCGCCTCCTTCACGACCCGGCGGAGGGTCGTCCCGACCGGGACCTGCGCATCGCCCGCGAGCGCCTCGAGCGGCCCGATCATGATCGACTCGGGCTCGTCGGGCGCGAAGCCGTGCGCGATCAGGGCGTCGTGCAAGCCCGGCGCGGAGTCGTGTCCGCGCGTCTTCCACTCGACGCTCCGGATCGCGGGATCGGCGGCGAAGTGCGCGAGAGCCGCCGGGACGAGTTCGCGGATCGCGGCCTCGTCGGCGCCGCCGAGATCGCGGTAGGTGACGAAGCCGCGACCGCCCGCGAACGTGACGAGGCGGAGCGGACCCCGGCGCGCGACCGAGACGGCGCTCGGTGTCTCGGCGTCGGAGCGGAGCTGCTCGTCGTAGGCCTGCAGGTACTCGGCGCTCGTCGTCATCCGCGCCACGGTACCGGACGCCGCGTGTCGGGGGCGGTCGGTACGGTGGCGGCATGAGCTTCGCGAACGTGGGGACGCTGGGCGTCCGGTCCGGGAGGCGCGACGAGCTGGTCGCGATCCTCGTCGAGTCGAACGAGGCGCTCGCGCGGGTCGGGTGCCTGGCGTACGAGGTGGGTGTCAGCGACGAGCAGCCCGACACGGTCTTCGTGGTGGAGCTGTGGACGAGCGCCGAGGCGCACCGGGCCTCGCTCGAGCTGCCGGAGGTGCGCGACGCGATCGCGAGGGCGCGTCCGCTGCTCTCCGGGGAGTTCGGCGGGTTCCGGTTCGACGTGGTCGGGTCGCCGCTGCGCTGAGGCGCCCGGGGCGGCTCGCGGCAGGGAGGCCGCGAGTGGACGCGGACCGGGCCTCGCAGGGCGATCGCGGCCCGATTCGGGTCGACTGGACGGAGCCGGGCGGCGCGGGTGGACGCGGAGCGGGCTCCAGCGGACGCGCGCAGCCCGATCCGCGCCCACTCGGCGACGCTGCGGGCCCGATCCGACAGCGACGCCGGGCATCAGCCGCCGATCCGGCCGACCAGGTCCTGGATGAAGGGGACGACGTCCTGCGCCTGGTCGACGCTCGCGAAGGCGGTCGCGACGAGCGGCCAGACGGAGCCGACCAGGGTCGCGACGACGGCGGCGACCGCGGCGACCCACGCGACCGCGGGCTTCCGCGCCGCGAAGGCGAGGCCGAGGAAGGCCAGCCCGACCAGGAAGCTGATGACGATCGACGCGGTGATCGCGCCGACGGGGACGTCGAGCGCGCCGGCGATCGATCCGTCGGCGGCGGCGATCAGCCCGAGGACGGGCAGCAGGACGCCGAGGACGACGAGAGCCGAGACGACGACACCGGTCGCGAAGGCGATCCAGGCGGCGCGGGGGCGGCGACGGCCGCCGTAGCTGCGCATGCGGGCCACGGGACTACTCCTCGGTCTTCGCGGGCGCGGGGACGGAGTGGCTGCGCTCGGCACCGCTGTCCGACCCGGCGGGCTCGACCGATCCGGCGGGCTCAGCGGGCTCGACGGGCTCATCGGAGTCGACCCGCTCGTCGGTCTCAGCCGGCTCCTCCGACGGCTGCTCGACCACGACGACCACGATCGGCGCGGTCCCGTCGGTCGGCACCTCGATGATCTGCGCGGGAGCGGATCCGTCGTCGGCGGCACGGGGTGCCTCGGTCTCGGAGAGAGCGTCCCGGTCGGCCGCGGCCCGCTCGCGCTCGTCGGCGCGGTCCGCCTGCTCGTCGATCGCGTCGGCTGCGGAGTCGAGGGCATCGGCGGCGGAGTCGGCGGCCGCGCCGGCGGCGTCCGAGATCCGGTCACCCGCGTCGGAGAGGCGCTCGCGCGCGTCGTCGGCGAGGTCGCCGGCCTTCTCGACCAGCGAGTCTCCCTCCGCAACGGGCTCGGGCTCGATCGGATCGAACGGACCGTGTACGTCGGTGACCGTGATGTTCACGGCGATCGGCGACGCGTGGACCTGCGACGCGGCCTTCAGGACCTGCGTGCGCGCCTCCTCCATCACGTCGGCGACGGTGTGCGGGTACTCGACCACGAGGTCGAGGTCGATGATCGTGCGGCCCTCGTCCTCCGAGATCGTGACTCCGGGGATCGTGCTGGTGCCCAGCACGGCGCGCGAGGCGCGGTCGAGACTGCGGGCCACCGGTCCGCCCAGGTGGTGCACTCCGGTGACGCCCAGCGCGGTCTCGGCGACGGTCGTCGCGAGCAGGCTGTCGGGCGATCCGTCGTCGGCGCGCACGGCGCCGAGGTCGATCGGACGGGCGTCGTCCAGGGACACGTCGGGGTCGAGACGGAGGTCCTCGAGGCGCGCGTCGTCGAGACGGGCGCCGTCGGAACGCGCGTCGTCGAGACGGGCGTCGTCGGAGCGCGCGTCGTCGAGGCGGGCCTCGGGGCGGGCGTCGTCCGAGCGGGCGTCGTCGATGCGGGGTTCGTCGGTCATGGGGTGCTCCTAGCGTTGCGTGCGGATGCCGGGGCGCGGGTCACGCGCTCGGGGCGAGGGTTCTGGCGCCGGTCCGGATCTGCGCGAGGCGGTGCGCGCCTCCGGCGATCGCGGCCCCGAGCAGGGGTGCTGCGACGAACACCCACAGCTGCGCGAGCGCGTCGGGACCGCCGTAGACGGCTGCGGCGAGCGAGCGCGCGGGATTCACGGACGTGTTGCTGATCGGGATCGAGACCAGGTGGATCAGCGTGAGGGCGAGGCCGATCACGACGGGTGCGAGCGCCGCGGCCCGGGCGGTGACCGAGAGGATCACGGTCACGAAGACGGCGGTCAGCAGCGTCTCGGCCAGGAGGACGGCGCCGAGGCCGAAGCCGCCCGGGGAGTGCTCGCCGAATCCGTTCGAGGCGAATCCGCCCTGCTGCGCGGAGGCGAGGAAGCCCTCGGGACCGTCGGCCGCGATCGCGACGAGCGCCGTCGATCCGAGCAGGCCGCCCACGAGCTGCGCGAGGACGTAGCCGGGCACGTCGCGCCACGGCGTGCGGCCGGCGACGGCGAGGCCCAGGGTGACGGCGGGGTTGAAGTGGCCGCCCGACAGGTGGCCCACCGCGGCGATGCCGACGAGGACGCTCAGCCCGAAGGCGAGTGCGACGCCGAGGAAGCCGATGCCCAGCGTGTTCTGCTCGGTGGGGAACGCGGAGGCGAAGAGGGCCGCGCCCACGCCGCCCCCCACGAGCAGGGCGGTGCCGACGACCTCCGCGAGCAGGCGGACGGCGGCGGGCACGGGCGCGTCGGCGGTCCGCTCGGCGGCGGCAGGGGCGGCGGGTGCGGCGGGGGCGGTGCTCGTGCGGCTCATGGGAGCGCCTTCCGGAGGGAGAAGAGGGAGGGGGGTCAGTGGCGAGGTCCGCCGACGCGCTCGCGCACCTCGGCGACGGTGTCGACGGGCAGCGGAGGCACGCCGCGGCCGATGCCGCGCAGACCCACGGCCAGGAGGATCGCGGCGGCGACCGCGAACACGACGAGAGTGATCGCGACGGCCGACCAGAGCGGCAGGGCGAGCGCGAGCAGGGCGACGGCGAGCGCCGCCAGGAGCCCCGCGGTCACCAGCGCGAGGACCGCGCCGACCGCCGCGAGGACGACTCCGCTGCGCGCGTCCGAGACGCGATCGCCGATCTCGCGGCGGGCGGAGGCGAGCTCCTCGCGGACGGCGCGGACCACGGGGTCGATCGCCTTCTGGGCGAGGCCCGCGCGGAAGCCGGTGGAGTCGTCGGTCATGGTCGGTCCTTCGGGGTGGAGAGGGGGTCCGGCCCTCCGCGGGGAGGCGGAGGGCCGGAGGGGTCAGCGGCGCGTCACTCCACGCGGGAGGCGGAGCTCATCCGGCTGCGGAGGCCGCTGACGATCTGGACGACGACGGGGGTCTCCTCGCCGAGGACCGCGTCCCAGTGGCGCACGGCGGTGTCGACCGTGCGACGCGTCTGCATGGGCGACACTCCGCGACGGGTGTGCGCGGTGATGCGCAGCACCCGGCGGTGCCGGATGTCGAACGCGGTGACGTCGACCGAGACGATGCCCGGATCGCGCGTCAGCGCCTCCTCGAGCACCTGCTCGGCGACCTTCGCGTCGAGGGTCAGCGTGCCGCCGGTCGGAGTGGATCCGCCGGAGCCCGCCGAGACGCGCAGGAGCGTCGACGTGCGTCCGCGTCCCTGCCGCACGATGAAGCGCAGCAGCAGGAGGATCAGCACGAGCGCCACGGCCGCGGTCACCCAGAGGATCCAGGGCTGCGATCCGGACAGCGCGTCGGACGCGGGTCCGCTCGCGTCGTCCGCCGCGGTCGACACGGTCTGCTGGACGTCGGGGAGCAGCGCGCCGACGGCGACCGCTCCTCCGACGGCCAGCAGCACGAGGCCGACCAGCAGCAGGAGCAGGCGGTTCAGGAAGCGGTTGGTGGTGGTCATCGGACCGATCCCTTCTCGGAGACGCGGACGCGGGCCTTCAGTGCGGGACTCACGTCGTAGCTCCCGAGCTCGGCGTCCACGGCCTCGCGGATGCTCGCCACGTCGGCCGAGACTCCGCTGGTGCGCTGGACGGTGACGCCGACTCCGCGGCGCCCGACCGAGACCTGGACCTGGTCGGGATCGACACCGCCCGCGTAGGCGGCGGCGCGGGCGACGCTCTGCGCGATCACCCGGTCGTCGACCACGGCGGCCGTGCGGTCGATCCCGGCGCTGCGGCGACCGCGGCGACCCGGAGCGAACGACAGCACGACCAGCACGAAGCCGATCGCCGCGAGCACGGCACCGGCGGCGGCGGTCAGCGCGATGGGGGCGCCGGCCGCCTGGAGCAGCGAGGACGCGCCGTCCTGCGGAGCGACGAGCAGCGCGGGCTGTCCGAGGACCGCGAGCACCGCCTCCGTCCCGAGCCACGCGAACAGCAGGATCAGGAGGACCGCCAGGGCGATCGCCGACCCGGAGCGGGACGAGTGGGTCTCGCGCCGCACGAGACGCCGGTAGAGGGCGTCGGGCGACGGATGAGCGGGAGTCGTCACGACACCCTCCTTCGTTCTCGGAGGTCGACACCGGTGATCCGGAGGTCGACGCGGCCGATGCTCGAGCCGGTCAGCTCGAGGCAGCGGTCGCGGATGAGGGTCTGCGCCTCGGCGAGCCGGTCGAGCAGCGTCCCGGAGGAGCGCCGATCGGTCTCGCCGAGCGGGGACACGCGGATGGGGGCCTGGGCGACGACGTGCAGCGAGCCGCCGTCGTCGTCGAGGTCCACCGAGACGTCGGACGGGCCGACGTCCAGCGCGTCCGCGGTGACGGCCGACACGATCCGGCGCACAGCGCGCGAGGAGATCGTCGTACGGCCGTGGCGGGCCGGGTCGGCCATCACCGCCGCGGTCACGAGGACCGCCGCCCGCGGAGGGTGTCGCCGAGCGAGCGCAGATCGAGCTTGCCCTCGACGACGCGGCCGACTCCGTACCCGATGCCCATGCCCAGGGCCACGACGACGAACGCGCCGAAGCCCAGGACGACCGCCGTCAGCGCGAGGACCGCGCCGATGACCAGGCCTGTGGTGGACGGACTCACTGAACGCGGCTCTCGGTGTCGTCGTCCTTGTCGTCCGAGGGGATGTGCACGTCGGCGACGGTCACGTTGACCTCGGTGACCTCCATGCCGACGACCGAGGAGATGGCCTCGGAAACGGCGGAGCGGATGCTGTCGGCGAGCTTCTGCAGCGCGACGGGGTACTCGGCGACGACGGTGATGTCGGCGGCGACCTGCTTCTCGCCGACCTCGACCGAGATGCCCTGGCCGCGGTCCTGCGCGTTGATGGCGTTGCGGATGGCGCCGATGGCGCGGGCCGCTCCGCCGCCCAGGTCGTGCACGCCGGGGACCTCACGGGCCGCGATGCCGGCGACCTTCTCGACGACGCCGTCGGCGATCGTGTTCTTGCCGGTCGAGGTGGTGGTGCCGTGCTTGGCCGAGCCGCTGGTGGCGAGGGTGCCGGGGGTGACGTTGCTCATGATCTTCTCCTGTGACGACGGGGGTCGCGGCCTGGAGACCGCGGTGCCGACGAGGTGTGGCACACGATGAAGACGTGCGCGCCGCGGCGGTCGTCCTGCTGCATCAGGTGGTGCGCAGGGTTCGGGGGTGCGGGGCGCGTTCCGCGGCCAGCGGCGTCCACAGCGGGGGCGGGGGCGCTCGCTGGGCGGCCAGGGCTGTCCACAGGGGGGCGGTCCCGGATCCGGCGGCGCGCTCCCGCCGTCACCGGAGCAAGGACACGGACGGGCCGCCTCCCGGTTCGGCACTAAGAGGGGGGTTCCCGAGAACCCGCTGGGAGATAGCGTCGGCCGCGACTCCGGTCCACGACATGCGGTTCCGCGTCGGGTGTGGAGTTGCTCGCTTGATGGCGGCGTTCTCTGATCGCTCGATGGCGCCGGTCAGCTTCCGATGACGAGGACGCTGGCGGCGGCTTCGATGACGTCGTCGGTGATCGTCTCCAGGTCGTTGATCTTGAGCACGCGGCTGATCTGAGGGAACAGGCGCTCGAGGAGGCGGAAGTTCCCGCGGGTGATTCGTTCGATGGCTGCGATGGCTTGGGCGTCGGTGAAGTCGTCGGGGTTGAGGGTGCGTCCGAGGTGTTTCCAGTGTCGGTCGAGGACGAAGAGGAGTTCGTCTCGGCCGAGGGCGCGGTAGCGGTGGGAGAAGCCGAGGCGGCTGTAGAGCTGGGGGTAGTGGCGGAAGCGCTGGTCGATGCCGGGCATGCCGATCAGGATCATCGCGAGGTGGGTGCGGTCGTGTTCATCGCGGAGCAGCTCGAGCGCGGTCGGGGTGAGGCGTTCGGCTTCGTCGACGATGAGCAGCTCGACCCGTCGGTAGGCGTCTCCGTTGTGGGTGCCGGTGACTTTCCCGATCGTACGGAGGTGCTCGTCGATACAGATGCCGAGGTCGATCTGCCACTTGCCGATCTCCCGCATGAGGTCCTTGGGTCGCGGCAGCACCTCGGGTGTGTAGAAGACGGTGCGGGAGCGGTTGGCGAGCGCGTTGTGCTTCGCGTCGTCCTCGCTGCGCGGGCCCCACGCGGTGACGTAGGGCTCGAGCACGTCCCAGTTGGCGTAGCGGCGGGCGGAGTTGGTCTTCCCGACGCCGGCGTCGCCGTGGCAGATGCCGATGGTGCGTTCCTTCTTGACGGCGTTCGCGAACTCGGCGAACCGGCGGTGTTCCTTGGTGACGATGAAGCTCTGGCTCATCACTCCTCCTCGTAGGTGCGGAGACGTCTCTTGCGCGGGGTGGGTTCCGTGAGGTGGGGTTCTTCGCGGTGGGCGACGGTGGGGATGCGGTCATTGATCGCGCGGCGGAGTTCCTGGCGGCGGGCGCGTCGGGCGGCTTCGATGTCGCGGAGGCTGAGGCGGATGTTGGGGTGGGCTTCGTCGACGGCGACGCAGAGGAAGGTGTCGTGGTCGTAGACGCGGATCTCGGAGACGTCGCGGGGGTCGTAGCGGATGGTGACGGTGTGTCCGACGAACGGGGCGAGGGTGGGCGCGAGATAGCGCTGGCCCTGAAAGTGGATGCCGTCTCGTTGCACAGTGCGATGGGTTGGGACGGTGAGTAGCAGGCCGTCGAGCTCGTCGAGGGTGTCGGGCATGCGGGGTATCCAGCCGTCCGCGACCCACGCGTCGCGCGGGGAAATACCGAGCTCCTGATGGGTGCGCTGGTTGTAGGTGGCGATGAAGGCGCCGATCGCCCGGTCCACGCCCGGGAGATCGAGCACGGGCTCCGGGCTGCGGTTCCCGGGGCCGAGGTGGCCGGGAAGAGTCGGGAGGACTTCGGTGTTGATGGTGCCGAAAAAGCGCTCGATCTTGCCGCGCCCTTGAGGTCGGCCGACGGTGGAGAAGATGAGCCGGAGGTGCAGTTCGACGGCAGTGCGCTCGAGGTGGTGGCTGGTGAAGTCGGAGCCGTGGTCGACGTGCAGCACGTCGGGGATCCCGCACATCGCCCACGCGGGGTCGGTCTTCCGCCAGATCGCCTGGCGCAGCGCGAGGGCGGTGTTCAGCGATGAGGGCGCTCCGGTGAAGACCATGTAGCCGCAGATCGCGCGGGAGTGATCATCCATGACGGTCGTCAGCCAGGGGCGGTCGGGCTTGCCGTTCGCGCCGACGATGAGGATGTCGAGTTCGGTGTGGTCGGCCTGCCAGACCTGGTTAGGCCGTTCCGCGCGACGGCGGAACACCAGCTCGTGGCGGTCGCGATAGGAAGCAGGACCCTCCAGAGCGAGAGTGACGAGCGCGGGGTCGAGGGCCTGCACGATCTCGCGGACGGTCGCATAGCTCGGCGCCGGCCTGCCGTCGTGCAGGCACCCCTCGACGGTGAGTCGATGCAACGTCGCGATCGACGGACGAGGCCGAGTCAGGGCGAGCCCCTCGATGGCGGCGACGGTCGCCGGATCCGTGCGCCGGCCGCCCTTGTCCGTCCTCGCAGCGTCATCGAGCCCGGCGAGCCCGTCCCTCTTATAGAGCTGATGCCAGCGCTGAAGCGTCCGCGCGCCGATGCCGCTCTCGCGGGCGAGGGCCGCGAGAGGGACCTGATCTTCGACGTGAAGTCGAAGGATCCGCCACCGCTCGAGGCCGTCCATCAGACGCTACATCGCTGCGCTCTCGCGGGCCGCGTGGGCCTGCTGGTGGCGGTAGAGCGTCGCGCGACTCCACCCCACGAGACGAGCCGCGTCCTCCGCGGTGCGACCGCGCGCTCGCGCATCTGCGGCGATCGCGAGCTTGTCCGCGATCACGACCGGATCCGACAGAGGCCGGCCGAACCGGGTGCCGTTCGCGCGGGCGGCGGCGATGCCGGCGTTGACCCGTTCCACGATGAGTTCTCGCTCGTACTCCGCGAGCGTGGCAAGCATGTTCAGCATCAGCCGGCCCGTCGATGTCGACGGGTCGATGCCGTCCGAGATCGACCGGACCTGCACCCCGCGTTCGCGCAGCAGGTTCACCGTGTTCAGCACGTCGATCAGGGAGCGGCCGAGGCGGTCGACTCGCCACACGACCACGGTGTCGCCGTCCTCGGCGTACTCGAGCAGCTTCTTCATCCCGGTCCGCTCGATCGCGGTCTTGCTCCCCGAGGTGACGTCCGCGAAGACGTCGCGCTTCTGCACGCCGGCGGTGACGAGCGCGTCGAGCTGCAGCTGCGCGTCCTGACTCGACGTACTCACACGCGTATAACCCAGAAGCCTCACGACCTCATTCTGACTCGGAAACACCCTCCGCGTCCCCTCCTGAGACGAAACGCGGCAAGACGTCTTTCCAAGACACTGGGCAGCCTGAGAACTCGGACCCGCTGGGCGCGGAACGACCGCTGGAGGGCGCGTCTCGGAAAGCTACTGTTTTATGCAACCTCGGCGTCCATGATGGCTGCAGCCTCCTAGGCTGAGTGTTGAGGACGAGGGGGATGCATGGTCGCGACGCGGGCAGATGTAGCGCGGCTCGCTGGTGTCTCCTCCAGCACGGTCTCCTACGTCATCAGCGGGCAGCGCACGATTTCTGCGGCGACGAAAGAACGCGTCGAGCAGGCGATGAGGGAGCTCGACTACACCCCCAACGTCTTCGCGCAGGGTCTCGCTGGAGCCCGTGGTGGAATCGTCGCGCTGCACTACCCGTATAGCACTCGCGGTGTCACCTCCAGCGAGTTCGAATACGTCTCTGCAGTGGCTGAACGCGCCCGGGTCCGGGGCTACAGCCTCTTGCTCTGGTCCCATCCGATCGATGACCTCGAGGGCTTGAAGAGTCTCGTCAGTCAACGTCTGGTCGACGGGGTGATCCTCATGGAGCTGACCGCTGACGATCAGCGTGTCCAGGTGATGAAGCGAACTCGCGTTCCCTTTGTCACGATCGGGCGTCCGGACGACTCCGAGGGACTCGTCTTCACGGATAACGACTACGAATCGATGGGTCGGCAGGCGATCGATCACCTGGCGGATCTGGGCCATACCTCCATCGCCTTTCTCAGCCAGACCAGCGGTCCCCTCGACCGTGGATACGGCCCGCTCCTTCGCGTCGCCAAGTCGCTCGAGCTGCCCGTGCGCCGTCGCGGCGTTCACCTCGTCACGGTGCCCGCACACGACTCGGTTCAGGGTGGCCGGGATGCATTCGCGCGCTTCGCCGCGCTCGAGCCCCGACCAACAGGCGTGGTCGCCTTCAATGAAATGGCCACGGCCGGCTTCGTGCACGCAGCGACAGTCGCAGGAACCGCCATCCCAGCGGACGTGAGCCTCGTCGCGCTCAGCATGGGTCACATCGCCGCCGAGACGATGTCACCGCCGCTGACCACGGTCACTCCCTCCAGCGAACAGATCGCAACGACCGCGGTCGACGATCTCGCAGACCTCATCGAGGGCAGGAGCAGCGACGCGCCACAGGTTCTCATCGCCCCCACACTCACTGTGCGCGAGAGCTCCGCCTCCGCCTGACGCTCGCCCCCTTGCGCAGAGGTTCATCGATATGGCAACCTGTCGACGCGCGTCGACGATGCGCGTCGACAGATGGTCTCTCGCCCCAACGCCTCCAGCCTCAGCACTGGAGAAGCCGTGTTCGGGTCGAGTCTCAATGAGGAGGAAGCTATGCGGTCATCCATGCACCGCCGTATCACCGTTCCGATCGCCGTTCTCGCAGCGGCCGGTCTCGCCCTTGCGGGCTGCTCGAGCAGCAGTGACCCGAACGACCCCAACGCCGGCGGCAACGCCGGCGGCTCGACGGGGACCGCCGACGGCGTCGTGACCGTCTACGGCACTTTCACGGGTGATGAGCAGACCCTGCTCGAGCAGTCCTGGGCGGATTGGTCCTCCGAGAACGACATCGAGATCAAGTACACCGGTGACAAGGAGTTCGAGAAGCAGATCGGCATCAAGGTCCAGGGTGGCGACACCCCCGACATCGCCCTCTTCCCCCAGCCCGGCCTGCTGTCCGACACCGTCGCAACCGGCAAGATGAAGCCCCTTCCCGAGGGCGCCCTCGCCAACGTCCAGCAGAACTGGTCCGAGGACTGGCAGAAGTACGGCCAGGTCGACGGAACCCAGTACGGCTCCCCCCTGACCGCGAACGTCAAGGGCTACATCTGGTACTCACCGGCGAAGTTCGCCGAGTGGGGTGTCAGCGTCCCCACCACGTGGGACGAGATGGTGCAGCTCGGTACGACGATCGCCGAGAAGACCGGCGGGCCGTCCTGGTGCGCGGGCTTCAACTCCGGTGAAGCATCGGGCTGGCCGGGCACCGACTGGGTCGAGGACGCCGTTCTGCGCGAGGCCGGCCCCGACGTCTACGACTCCTGGGCGGCCGGTGACACCGCGTTCACCGACCCCGAGATCAAGGCGGCCTTCGACAAGGTCGGCTCGATCCTGCTCGACCCGACCCTGGTCAACGCTGGATACGGTGACGTGAAGTCGATCAACTCCACCGCGTTCGGTGACGTCGCGACCAACATCACCGATGGATCCTGCGCGCTGACTCACCAGGCCTCGTTCCTCGAAGGCTCCTTCATCTCCGCCGGCGCCAAGGTCGCCGAGGACGGCGACGTGTGGGCCTTCCTCACTCCGCCCATGAATGCCGGAGACCCGCAGGCCGTCACCGGTGGTGGCGAATTCGCCGCCGCGTTCTCCGACGACGCTGACACCGCGAAGGTGCAGGAGTACCTCGCCAGCGCCGACTGGGCCAACAGCCGGGTCGAGCTCGGTGGGACCGTCTCGGCGAACAAGGGGTTGGACCCGCAGAACGCGAGCAGCGACCTGCTGCGCGGGGCCGTGGAGATCCTGCAGGGAACCGACACGACCTTCCGCTTCGACGGCTCAGACCTCATGCCGAAGTCCGTCGGAGCTGACAGCTTCTGGAAGGGAATGGTCGACTGGATCGACGGGACGAGCACCGATCAGGTCCTCGAAGACATCCAGGCCGGTTACACCTCCTAGACACGACCATCGCGCTGGGGCCGGTTCAGGGACCGGCCCCAGCGCGATGCCCTCCCCCAGCTGTAGAGGGCACCCCCACCCGGCCCCCGCCTCGAAAGGACGTCGATGTCCGCCTTCTTCCAGTGGCTCGCGAGCATCCCCCCACTCGCTCAGATTCCGCTCATCCTCGTCGCGTTCGTCACAGTCGTCGCACTCGTCCTCCTTCTCGTCGAGGTCGTCCCGCGACGAGGAACCGGCTACACGATCCTTCGCCTTGCCGTGGCCGTGCTCTTGCCTGTCGTACTGCTCCTCGTCTTCGGGCTCTACGACTCCGTCATGTGGATCGCCGTCGCCGCTGCCATCCTCGGAGGCATCCTCTTCCTGCTCGACTTCCGCTCACGCAAGGGCGCCGGCTATCTCCTCCAGTTGATCGCTTTCATGGCCCCTGCAGGCTTCTTCATCGCGATCGGTCTGATCTACCCGACGATCACGACGGCCTTCAACGCGTTCATGAAGAACGACGGCTCCGGATTCGCCGGCCTCGACAACTTCGTCTGGGTCTTCACCAGCCCGGACGGCATCACGGCCTTCCTCAACACCGTCGTCTGGGTGCTCCTCGCCCCGATCACCGCCACCGCGATCGGCCTGGCCTACGCGGTGTTCATCGACAAGAGCCGCGGCGAGAAGTTCTTCAAGGTCCTGGTGTTCATGCCGATGGCGATCTCGTTCGTCGGCGCGTCGATCATCTTCAAGTTCTTCTACGACGTCCGCCAGGGCGAGCAGATCGGTGTCCTCAACGGTGTCATCACGGCGTTCGGGGGGACTCCCGTCGACTGGCTGGGCCTGGAGCCCTGGAACACCCTGTTCCTCGTGGCCGTTCTGATCTGGACCCAGGCCGGCTTCGCGATGACCGTTCTCTCTGCGGCCATCAAGGGCGTCCCCTCCGAGCAGCTCGAGGCGGCGTCGCTGGACGGCACCAACGCCTGGCAGTCGTTCTGGAACATCACCGTCCCGGGCATCCGCTCCTCGATCGTCGTCGTGCTCACCACGATCTCGATCGCGTCGCTGAAGGTCTTCGACATCGTCTCGGCGATGACCGGCGGCCGCTCCGACACCACGGTGCTCGCCTTCGAGATGGTCCGTCAGTTCCAGCTCGGCGCCCGCAGCGGCTACAGCGCGGCCCTCGCGGTCATCCTGTTCCTGCTCGTGCTCCCGATCGTCGTCTACAACGCCCGCCAGCTCGCGAAGCAGAGGGAGATCCGATGAGCGCCACCCCGATCCAGGTCCCGGTCGATCGCACCACAAAGCGTCGCCTGGCCCGAGGCGAATCGAAGATCGAGACAGCCAGCGGCAAGGTCAAGAAGGCCACCACGTCACGCGGAGCGACGATCGCGGCGCTGATCATCGCGGTCATCTGGACCATCCCGACGCTCGGCCTGTTCATCTCGTCGTTCCGCCCGGCGAACGACATCAAGACCACCGGCTGGTGGACGGTCTTCGCGAACCCCGGGTTCACGCTCGACAACTACGTCAACGCCCTCAACTCGGGCGACAGCCTGACGCTGGGCAAGGCGTTCGTGAACTCGCTCGTCATCACTCTGCCCGCAGCGCTCATTCCGATCACGATCGCGAGCCTCGCCGCCTACGCCTTCGCGTGGATCGACTTCAAGGGCCGCAACACGCTCTTCGTCCTGGTGTTCTCGCTCCAGATCGTGCCCATCCAGATGGCGCTCGTGCCGCTGCTGCAGCTGTTCTCGGACGGACTGCGCATCGGCAACCTCTACATCCTCCCGGGGTTGGGAGTGAACGGGTTGGACGGCTCGTACGCGAAGGTGTGGATCGCGCACACGATCTTCGCGCTGCCGCTCGCGATCTTCATGCTGCACAACTTCATCTCGGAGATCCCGGGCGAGGTCATCGAGGCGGCGCGCGTGGACGGAGCCGGACACGGGCAGATCTTCTTCCGGATCGTCCTGCCGCTCTCGGTGCCGGCGATCGCGTCCTTCGGCATCTTCCAGTTCCTCTGGGTCTGGAACGACCTGCTCATCGCGACGGTCTTCACCTCCGGACAGGGCTTGCCCATCACCAAGGCGCTGCAGGACCTGTCGGGCTCGTACGGGCAGTCGTGGGAGTTGCTCACAGCCGGCGCGTTCATCTCGATCATCGTCCCGCTGATCGTGTTCTTCGCCCTCCAGCGGTTCTTCGTCCGCGGCCTCCTCGCAGGCGCCACTAAGGGCTGACCTGCCCTTCGTTCCGCCACCAGTAACTCTCTACCGGAAAGATTCGTCATGCCCGCAGCCCAGGCGCCCGCCACCACGCCCCTCGAGTCCAGCCAGCACCGAAGCTCACCGAGCGGCTCCGCTACACCGCTTGCTGGAACGAACGGGCTGATCGCAAGGCCGTCTTCGGACGCTGCCGCACTGTCCTCCGGCTGGTGGTCCGATGCGGTGATCTACCAGATTTACCCTCGATCGTTCTCTGACTCGAACGGCGATGGCATTGGGGACCTCGCCGGGATGATCGACCGCCTCCCTTATCTGTCAGGCCTCGGCGTCGATGCGATCTGGCTCTCACCCTTCTACCCCTCCGCAGGAGCCGACGCCGGTTACGACGTCTCTGACCCGCGAGCAATCGATCCCGTCTTCGGGACGCTCAGCGACTTCGACGAACTCGTCCACCAGGCTCATGCCACCGGCATCCGGGTCATTGTCGACATCGTCCCCAACCACACTTCTTCAGAGCACCGCTGGTTCACCGAGGCACTGCTCAGCACTCCAGGATCGGCTGCTCGCGAGCGATACATCTTCCGCCCGGGCTGCGGAGACGGCCCGCCGAACGACTGGGAGTCTGTCTTCGGCGGGCCCGCATGGACTCGCGTCGAGGGCGAGGATCAGTGGTACCTCCACCTCTACGACAGCCGGCAGCCGGATCTGAACTGGCGAAACCCTGAAGTTCGCGATGAGTACGAGGACGTGCTGCGCTTCTGGCTCGACCGAGGGGTCGATGGATTCAGGATTGATGTGGCCCACGGCCTGATCAAGGCGGAAGGCCTGCCGGATCTCGGCGGTCGACGCACCAACGCCGTAGAAGCCGGTGGAGACGTCGGACCGATGTGGGACCAGGACGAGGTCCACGACATCTACCGGTCCTGGCGTCAGTTGCTCGAGGAATACGGCGACGACCGAATCCTCGTCGCCGAAGCGTGGACCACCCCCGACCGTCTCTCCCGCTACATCCGGCCCGACGAGATGCACCAGGCGTTCAACTTCGCCTACCTGTCCGCGGGATGGGACGCGAAGAAGGTCAGCGCGATCATCGAATCCTCCCTCGCCACCACGGCCGAGGTCGGCGCAACAACCACCTGGGTGCTCTCGAATCACGATGTCGTCCGTGTCGCGTCACGCCTCGGGCAAGCGGACCCGAATCACTGGAGTGCCGGTATCGGTGCCGCAGACCCGCAGCCCGACCTCGAACTCGGTCGTCGTCGGGCCGCCGCTTACGCCCTTCTCACCTTGGCGCTCCCCGGAGGCGTCTACATCTACCAAGGAGAAGAGCTCGGGCTCCCCGACCACACCGAACTCGACAACTCCAGAAGGCAGGACCCGTCGTACCGTCGGACCGCGGGAGCGGTCATCGGCCGCGACGGCTGCCGCGTACCGATGCCCTGGATCACCGAAGCTCCCGGCCACGGCTTCGGAGCCGACCCCTGGCTGCCCCAGCCCGATACCTTCCGCCACCTCGCCGCTGACAATCAGGTCGACGATCCCAGCTCGTTCCTCAACCTGTACACAACGGCCCTGCGCATCCGCCGCGATCTCACCCTCGGAAAGACGCCCATCACGAGCATCAGCGAGAGCGAACAAGTTCTTCATGTCGTCAAAGACACATTCGCCGTGCTGATCAACTTCTCCACGGTGCCCGCGTCGCTCGACATCCCGTCCGAAGGCACAATCCTCCTCGCCTCAGCTCCCGATGCCTACTCGCGCGGGATCCTTCAAGGAGACAGCGCCGTCTGGATCCAGCTCTCCAGCTGACAGCGCCAGAACGATTCGTTCAGCCAACCAACACGTCGTGGAGCGACGTCAGAACGCCGCCATCAAGCGCTCAAGATCACATCTATTGCGACAAACAGCGCCGCGAGATTCCGGTCTCATGCGCGGCCATCCTGGGCGGCCGGATGACGACCCCTCATCGGACGCCGGACGCATCGACGCACTAGCCCTCCGAGGCTCGCGCCGCACTACCGTCGAATGCGCCCGCCCAAGGCACCCCTAATCCAGTAAGGGGGTGTCCTGCCCGCAGCACGGTGAGGGTGGCAGCCCGTTCGAGCTGGGCCGGGTCAGAGGAGCCTCGCGCTGCGGGCGCGAGGCTCCCGCTCGACGCGGAGAGCGATTCCCTATCGGTACGCATGTCCAAATCCTCGCGCATCGAACAGGGGCCGGAGAGGCTCCTCGACGCCGGAGCGGCTGTCCTCATCTACTCCGGAGGTGTCCGTTAGGGGGACTTGGGTTCAGCCGGTCGTTGCAATACCACCGTGAGTCGGAGTGTTGGCGATGGGATCGAAGTTGAAGCAGCGTGCCCGGGGTGGCGCGGTTCTGGGAGCTGCCGAGGGAAGGGTCGAGTCGGTCGGCGGCCCGTGATGCTGTCGGCGTGCCGGTGAAGAGCCGCTCAACGGAGCAATCAGCTGCTTTCCGTCCGTCGCCTCGCAGGGGGTGTCTGCTCGGATCTTATGCTTGATTCGTCACATTGTTTAGTGGTTCAGTATCGCGTCGACGTTTTCGGTCGTTCCGTATCCCACCATTCGATGAGGTTGGCGTGCAAGATTAGCGCGAAGGCTTCGACTGCAAGGTCGCCTCCGGTGGTCAGGGAATCGATTGCGGCAGGGTCCCACTGGTCGAGATTCACTACCTCGTCAGTGGAGGTGGGTGTAGCTCGAATGGTTGTGTCAACGCTCCATCCGTTTGAGCTGTGGGTTGCGGTAGCCGCGATGACGTCGTACGGGGTGGAGTAGTGGCGGCGCATCCACCCCACGACGTCGGCGAGGTCGCGGGTGTCGGTCAATCGTTCTCGATCGGGGTGTAGACGGGGCATCCGGTCCCGTAGGGCGGTTGGATGATGGGTGCGGCGGTGGTGCTGCTGGTAGATCGGGTGTTTATGGTGCTGTCGATTTTGTAGGCGTTGACGACGCCGATGGGGTTAGCGAGGGGATCGGAGCCGTTGTAGGCGTTATATCCGAAGAGAACGAAGTAGACGGGTGTGCAGTTCGCGTCGTAGAGCGTCTTAGAGCCTGAGCTCCCGGGTGCGTAGAGGCCGTAGCTGAGTGTCTGCTGAATATCGAAGTTGGTGTCCGCGTCAAAGTGGCCGCGAGCGATGATGTGATTCAGTCCGAACCGGGAATTTCCGCAACGCAGCGGCAAGTCCCCCTGGTCGTTGCTGTAGCTGCCGAGCGAGTGGTCGTACGTCTGTCCGTCGCAGGAATGAGTGTTCAGTCCTGGTACGTCAGCCTGAGCGGCAGGTGCGACAACCGTACCCAGGACGAGCGCAACGAACACCGTGGCGATTTTGCCAGCGGACCGATTTCGTGAGGTGTGCATGACTATTACGACCTTCATCCAAGTCCCCGCGCTCACCCCTTGTGAGCGGTCGTCGTGCACGTCTAGGCCTACTCCGCATAGCTCGGCAATACAACCCTGGGTGTTGCCGACACCCGGGCTTGGCAGCGGGACACGCATGCCCTTCGAAGATCATCAGTGGGACAGTGTTCGTGGCAGCGAGCTGCAAGTTGGCGTCTGCGGGAGGGCCGTTCCCCGCACCAGCCCGGCGCGCGGGATGCGCCGCGCGCGGGCGCGGGCGGCAGCGTTCCGCAGGACAGCCGCTCGCGGCCATCACTGCTACTGCAGCGACCAGCGCCAGTTCCGAGCGCAGTAGGAACATCCCGCGCGGATGTCCTCCGGCCCGAACGTCGGAGTAATGATCGACGGTGCGAGCTTCACCGCCACAGACTTCGCGGGACGATACCGCTGCCCGCAGACGTCTAGGCGCCCGGCCAACCATCCCCTATCGGACGCTCGTTGGGACATCCCGATTGGAACCTCCGTCCGATGGGTCACTCATAGACTTCGCGCATGTCCCAGATGGATGCGTTGCAGTTGGCCGCCGGTGCATACACCGAGAAGACGTGGGATGCGAGCAACTGGCGTCAGTTTGGCCGCGAAACGGGCATGACCGACATCCTCACTCGCCACCCGCGCCTCTACCGTTCGCAAGACTGGGGCGACGACGACTACCCGGACGCGGCGCTCGAGGTGCTCGGGCAGGTTCTCGCCGAGGCGGGCAAGGAGTCCCCCGGCGAGAAGGGACGCATGGACCTGCTGGCCGACGCGATGCCCGACCTTCCGGCTTGGATCGCAGCCAATGCGCCAGCCCGAACCCAGCGGTTGTTCCGGCAGTATCTTGCTGCTCGCGACGTCTCCGAGATTCCGGAGCAGTGGCGCCAGGTTTCCAGCGGTAGCGGAACCGCACCAGGCACGGATCCAATATCGGATCTTGTCGCTCCAGAGCCGGCTCCTTGGGAGAGAGCGGCACCCTCGCCTCCGAACCAGGACCCTGAACCGTTCGAGTGGGAGCCCGCTGCGCCGCCCTCTCGGGGACCGGCCGAGCGAGCTTCCGGAGACGTGGCTCAGCCCACGACGACCTCACCGACAACCGCAGGCGTACCAGCTGCTATCAGCGAACCTCGTGGCTCGTCGACTGACGCGGGACGATCGCTGTTCATCGTCCACGGTCATGACGAAGCAGCGCTCAACTCTGTTCGCGTGTACGTCCACCGCCAAGCTCAAATCATGCCGATTTCGCTCGCGGAGGAGGCCGGGCGAGGGCAGACGATCATCGAGAAGTTCGAGAATTACGGCGCGGATGCGTCCTACGTGATTGTGCTCCTCACTCCGGACGACGTCGGCCAGACCATAGGAAAGCATCAAGCGGGAGACGAACCGTCGCCGCGCGCTCGACAGAACGTTGTGCTCGAGCTCGGCTACTTCATCGGCAAGCTCGGACGCGGGAACGTCGTCGTCCTCGATGCGTCGGTCGAACGTCCGTCCGACCTGAACGGACTGAGCTACATCTCCTACCCGGGGCTGAACTGGAAGGACGAATTACGCACGGAGCTCGTCGCGGCAGGAATCATCAACTAGCGCGATGATGGTTGCGCTCTCGCTCGAGGACGATCCGGCCCGACCGGTCCATAGCGGACGCCAGCGTGACGCTAGATTCTGAGGATGGCAACGGTTCTCAGATCCAGAACAGCTATGTACTGCGCACTCAAGTTCCTGCCTGAGGGTACGAAGCTGACGATCTACACGGAAGACTCCGGACGTGCTCGCACCAACATGGTTGCGGTGCTTCGCAAGGAGCCCGGCGGCGGATGGGATGACTGGCAGATCATCAAGCGCCCTGCCACCGCGGACGCTTCCCTCATCCCCGCCACCTGGCCGACCGAAGATCCGGCCGTAGTCTCGTCCCAGGATCTCGCAACATCGCTCGACAGCGACCTCAATCTCTGGGCCAACGTCGAAGACTAAACCGATAACGGCCCGATACCCTCGGCGCATGAAGCGGAGTCAGACGAAGCCGCCCGGGTTCGAGCGGTGCGGTGACTGTGGGGCTCTGGTACGCGTGGTGATGCGGGGCGAGGTTCCTGCTGGGTTCGAGCGGCATAAGGTCCCGTCAAGTCACTTCTCGTGCCCGAACGGGACGCAGCCGGCGATCAAGCCGAAGAAGCCGGTTCGCGGTGCGCACAAGGGCAAGTCCGTCCGAGCGATCGGGGGCGGGCTGCCGACCCTCGGGCGGGATCGTTGATCGGCGCAGCGCGGCGATCAAGTACGTGGACACGTCCAGGGTCCGGTGGGAGGGTGGGCGCATGTCGAAGCCTCGGACCAAGCTCGCGCGCGCTGCGCTGATCAGCAACGGGATGGTCTGGTTCGGGCTGTCGTTCATGCTCTTCGCGATCGCCGGCGGGCAGACGTACGCGGCGTTCACCGGTGAGTGGTTCAACGTGCTCGGGTGGGTACTGATCGTCGCCGTGGCCGCCGGCCTGACGGTGGTCGGGGTGATCGAGAACCGGAACATCCGGGCGGGGAAGAAGTACAAGCCGCGGCCCCGCCGCTGATCGCTACTCGGCTGCAGCCTCGGCGGACACGACGGCGCGGGCGCGCTCGATGTAGCTGAGGCCGGCGGCGCGTAGCGCGTCGACCGTCATCTTGCGCTCCTCCCTAGGGGCTCCGATGACGGGCAGGGGCGTGGTGCGCAGGGCGACGTCGCGAAGGTCGTGCGCGAGGTCTTCGTCGTAGATTCCGGTGTCGCGGTCAGCGAAGGCGACGACCTTGATGCCGGTCGTGAGACCTCGGGTGGTGAGGGTGTCGCGGACGACGGTGAGGTAGGCGTCCTGGTACGCGGCGACGTCGCGGTCCCAGACCTCGGTGATGGCGCGGGAGAGCCGTTCCGTCTCGCGGTAGAGGTCGTACCGGGGGTCGCCTGCGTCCTTGGCGCGGTTGAGGACCGCGTGGTGGATCTCTCCGAGCTGCTCGTACTGCTCGGTGCTCAGGGAGCCGGCGGTGGACATTTCGGCGGCGAACGCTGCGATCCGGGCTGTCTCTTCGGCGGTGGTGTGTTCTTGCGTCATCGCCGCCGTGTCGACGTCGGTGCTGGCGAAGAGGTCGATCTGATCTTGATCGGCGAGGGCGAGGAGCCCGAAGTCCTCCAGGTCGGATTCTGCTGAGACGACGACGCTGACGGGAGTGGTGCGCCATGCCAGGGTCCGGTGGCCGCGAGCGTCTTCCTGGGCGAAGTGCTGCTCGAGCATCGCGGGGAAGCAGCCGCAGTCCTCGTGCTCGTCGTGGTGGTGGCCGATACAGCGGTCGTCGGCGCAGCCGCACTCGTCGCCGGCCCACTGTGCGGCGGAGGGCGAGCCGTGCTCGCGCGCCCATTCGTCAGGGTCGATTTCCTGGGCGCGAAGGGTGCTGATCACGTCGGGGTAGAGCTTCATCGCTGGTGTCCTGTCTGATGAGGCGCGACGACCGGCGGTCGCGACGGGTGCGAGCGCGTCCATCGTCGCATCCGGTCACGACACTGGCCGTGCTG
>NZ_LMNR01000001.1:3389-44777 GCF_001423045.1 Rathayibacter sp. Leaf296 | reverse complement strand
CCCCCCCCCTCGTGCGGGCCGGCCCGTTTCGGGTCGGCCCGCGCACGCGCTCAGAGTGCGAGCGTGTGAAGGATCAGGGTCGTGGAGCCGATGGGCTTTCCGAAGTCGGTGTAGTCGAGGGTCGCGCGGCGGTTGCTGATGAGGTCGAGGGCGATCAATTCCTCCTCGGACTCATCCGTCATGTCGCCGGGCTCTTCGTCCCATTCGCGGAGGACCTGGCGGTCGGCGTCGAGGACTTTCCACAGTCCCCAGACGTGGGCGATGGGGCCGGTCGTCTCGTATGTGAAGACGAGGGCGGTCGCGGTGGGCCAGCCGTAGGCGGCCGCGGCGACGATCAGCGCTCGCGCTGCGGCGGCGGTCGCGTCGGCGTCCCCGGTCGCGGCCGCGGCGTCGACGGCGACCTCGGCGGCGCGCAGCGTCGGGTCCTCCTGGTACGGGTCGAAGCGGTGGGCGGGGCGGGGTGCGGTGGTCGTGGTGGTCATGGTCGGGCCTTCCTGTGCAGCAGTGGGAGAAGAGGAGGGGGCGGGGACCGGCGCGAGCCGGTCCCCGCTGGGTGGGGCTAGCTGAGCCCTGCGGCGTCGGCGGGGGTGCTGTCGCCGGTGACGACCTGCTCGACCGGGGAGAGCGCGTATCCCCAGGCCGCGAGCTGACGGAAGTGCTCGGCCGTGCGCTCGTCGCCGCGGCGCCAGGACTCCTTGCTCGTGTGCGCCTCCTGGCCTCCGAGCACGACGGTTAGCGCGACCAGGCGGGCCTTCGCGGGGTTCGCCTCGACCAGCGCCGCGAGAGCGTCCGCGCGGTAGCCGGAGGGGCGCTCGATGCGCAGCAGCGCGTGCGCAAGGTCGCTGCCGCCCGTCATCCCGGAGGACACCGCGAACCGGTGAGCGGTGAGACCGAGAGCGATGACGCGATCCGCGTCCTTCGGGAGGGTCTTGCGGGCGAGGAACGTCGCGATCCACTCGCGGCGCACCTTCTCGGCCGCGTTCCACGCCTTGTTATTGGCGATGAGCACCTTCCGCTCCGCGGACTTCTCGGCCCGCTCCTCCTCAGCCTCCTCCTCGGTCTGCGGCTGCTCGGGGGCTCCGTAGGCGTAGGTGAATCCGGCGGCGGTCGGGTCCTGAACCAGGAGCGTGACCTCGACCTCGCCGCGCCAGCTGGTGTCGATGAGCACTCCGCGGCCGGGAGCGGCGGCGACCTGCTCGGGGGTGACGCTCTTCCCGTCCTCGCCGCGCAGCTGCCGCACCGGCGTCCACGTCGCCTGGTCGCCGTAGGCGTCGGAGCGGGTGAGGGTCTGGAAGCCGTTGCCGGTGTACTCGGCGGCGGTCGCCGCGAGGAGCGCCTGGTGCGCGGCCTCGTCGCGGAAGGTCTGCGCGGTGTGCTCGAACTGGGCAGGGTCGTGAGTGGCGACCTCGATCAAGGTCGCGCGGGCGTCGGCGTCGTCCTCGAACTCCAACAGCACCGCCGCCTGGTCCAGGGTCAGCTCGTGCTCGTGCAGAACGGACGTGACGGTCGCGGACCCCGCGACCGCGAGCCCCTTCTTCACCGCGTCGGTCTTCGTGCCGGTGCGCTTGGCGATCGCTGCGGCGGAGACGCCCTCGAACGCGAGCTGCGCCCACGCGGCGGTGCGGTCCGCGACGCTCAGCTCGGCGCGCTGGTCGTTCTCGATGATCTGCTGAACGATCCGATCCGCGGTCGTCTCGTCGCCCTCCACGACGTAGACCGGGATCGTGGGCACTCCGGCCTCGCGGGCGGCGAGGGTGCGGCGCTGTCCGGCGCGGACGATGACGTTCCCGTGCTCGTCGCGGCGGGCGAGGACCGGGGTGATAACCCCGTTCTCGCGGATCGACGCGATGAAGTCCTTGGTGATCGGGGCGCTGGTGCGGACGTTCGCCTCGATCGCGAGGGTGGTCGGGTCGATGTGCTGAACGGTCCCGGTTCCGGTGGTGATAGTCACGATGGTTTCTCCTTGATCGGTGTGCGACCATGAAGGTGACGAGTCCCGTGGTTCTAGACCAACTACGGGGCTTTTGTCGTCTTCCTGATCGTTTTTCTTTGCCTCTCCGGCGAGTGAAAACCAATTGAGTGGAGTCGGCGGAGTGACGGCTCTCTCGGACGAAATAAGGGAGCGTGCGACCGCGTCCGAGAGAGACGGCACGTAGCCGACGGAGCGAGATAGGTTGAAACCGCGGAGAGGTGAAGAAAACCTGGAAACGCGCCGCGTAGCGGCTCCCGCCGGCGGTGCTCCGTCACCGCTGCGCGTGCGGAGCTCGCGCCCCACCGGAGAAACGACGCCGGTAGGCTTCAGCTAGGTGACGCTTGATCACCCCGGACGGGAGAACGACATGAACGCCGTGACCTACCGCATTCGATCCATCGCCGCGTCGCTCCGCGCGAAGTTCACCACGCCGCCAGCGGCGCTGCCGAAGGATCCGTTCGGGGAGCCGCCCCGCGAGGCTCACGACCCGCACTCGTATCAGGAAGAGTCCTGGAAGGCACCTGCGCCCTCCACGATCAACTTCCACTGAAGCCATGCTCCCCGGGGGAGTGTGAGGGGGTCGCCCCTCACGGGCCGGCCCAGAAGGCCGGCCCCTCCCCCGCACTACTCGGCGGGCGTCAGGAACGCGATCAACGCGGCGGCCTCGGCGCTGCCGTCGTCGTAGACAGGCATCCCGCCGGGTCCGCACTCCCCCGGCAGTCCGAGCGTGTTGCGGGTGTGCGCGAGGATCTCCGCGTCGGTCGCGGTGGCGTTCTCCGGGTCCTCGTCGCGGCTGATCGCGAGGATGAGCGCGAGCTGTTCGGCCGTGGCGCGGCCTGTGTCGGTGCGGGTCATGGTGTGGTCCTCTCAGCGGTTCAGGAACGGGGCGACGCGGCGGATCGCTGCGCGGCGGGCGTGGGCGACGCAGTGGCGGAATGAGCCGCTGGTGATGCCGTGCAGCTGGTCGGAGTGCCACGCCTCCCAGACCCCGGACTTGCGGCGGGTGACGTGTACCGAGGGCGTCGTCGTGGGGTCGGTGCCCACGACGCGAACGTCGACCGCGCGGGTGCCTCCGAGCGTGAGGTAGGTCTTCGTGGTGGTCTGCAAGTCGGTGGTGGTCTGCATGGTGTGGGTGCTCCCTCTGGCTGATCGTTTTTCTTTGCCTCTCCGGCGGGGAAAACCGTTTGAGTGGAGGCGGCGCAGTGACACCGGTAGCGGGCGAAATAAGCCCGCAGGGCGCGTCCGGGAGCGGTGGCACGGAGCCGGTGGAGCGAAATAGGTTGAAATCGCGGAGAGGTGAAGAAAACTGGTGGAACGGGCCACATCGCGGCCTCCCATTGGCGGTGCTCCGTCGCCGCTGCGCGAGTGCAGCTCGCGCCCCGGAACGGGACACCGGGGAGCGTGAGGGGGTCGCCCCTCACGGGCCGGCGCCGCCGGCCCCCACGCTCGAGCGGGTCGTGTCAGCGTCGGATGCGACGATGGAGGCATGTGGGAACTGGCACACCGGACGCGCGCGGAATCGGCGTCAATGGTGGTGCGCAGCAGCGCGGCGACGAGCGCCGCGGAGATCGCGGAAGTGCGAGCAGCGATCCCGGAGGATCACGTCATCCTCTACGTGCTCCGGATCGCGGACGGCTCGGAGTAGAGCACCCAGGCGGTTCCAAGCCACTAGCGTTGACATCCAGTCCTGAAGGTGATGGTTCCGTGATGGCAACAGCGTTGAAGCTCGTCGGGAAGTCGATAGCGCTCGTCGTCCGCGTCGTGGGCGCGGCACTGTCCGCCGGACTGGCCTCCCTCGGTGTGGGCAGTTTTCAGCAGCCGAATCCGGGGCCGCCGCCCTCGACCACGGACAATCGCGAGTATCGCCCGTAGAAGAAGATCACCGCGGTGGCGTCGGCCTCGGCGTTCGCGGAAGTAGGCGCGGCGCACCCGGAGGATCACGTCATCTTCTACGTGCTCCGGATCGCGGACGGCTCGGAGTAGGGGCTCAGGCCGTCCCGGCGAGGAGTGCGACTGCCGCTGCGGAGAAGAGAACAACTGCCGCCACGAGAGCGCCGCGGGCCCGGGTGCGCTTGTCGACCGCGACCTCGGACACCTGCGCGGCGTGGGGCTCGGAGTCGCGGTACAGCGGCACGACACCGGCGACGACGAGCGCAGCAGCCGTCACGGCCAGCAGCAGAGCGATCCCGTCCCACATGCCGACCAACTTACTCAACCGCGAGGGCGGCGCTGCGGCGGGGTGCGCGTTGGGTGGTTGTGGTGACGACGGCGGTCGCGCGGGTGAGGTTGGGGCCGATGGCGTCGGCTTCGAGGACGCGGCCGGTGCGGCGGTTCTCGCCTTCGCCCCAGGCGACGGTGCGCTCGTAGCCGACGACGATCACGGCGTCTCCCTTGTGGAGGGAGGCGAGCACGTGCTCGCCGAGTTCGAACTTCGCTTCGACGTAGTGCGTGGTCGGGGCGTCGTGCGGGGTCCACTCCCCCGCGCGGTATTCGCCGGTGTTCTCGATGACGCGCAGCTTCACGATCTGCACGCGGCCCGCCTGCACGGCCTCGGGGTCGGCGGCGAGGTTGCCGGTGATGGTCCTGGTGCTCATCTGTCGTCTCCTGCTCGTGCGGTTGGTGGGTCCCGTCGACGTCGACGGGTTCGCGGCCGCGGCCGCCGGGGTGTCGGTGGCGGGTGTCTCGATGCCCCAGGACGCCAGAGCGTCGCGGCGGGTGACTTCGACGGGCGGCTCGGACAGCGCTCTGCGCTGTTCGAGCTCGGCGCGCGTGACGGTGAGGTCCGGGACGCGGCGCTCGTCGCCGTAGGCGAGGCGGTAGAGCCGGTCGGCCTCGTTCTCCAGCCAGTCGACTTCGCCTTGCCGGTCGGCCTGTCCGGCGAGGTACCCGGCCCGGTAGTCGTCGCCGGTGACGTTCGGGCCGGTCATGCGGCGTGCTTCTCGATGAGGTCGGGGCGAAAGCCCGACCAGTGGTCCTGGTCGCTTGCGACGACCACGGGGGCGGCGGAGTAGCCCAGCTCCTCCGTGACGTACGCGAGCGCTGCGGGGTTGGTGGTGATGTCGACGGTGGTGTACTCGATGCCCTTCTTCTCGAGCACCCGGTAGGTCATGGTGCACTGCACGCACGACGGCTTCGAGTAGACGGTGAGCATCAGTCGTCCCACCGGTCGCCGCGATGCGGGTCGTGCTCGTCGTTGACCGGGGACCAGGCGTGCAGCTCGGCCCACTTCTCGGCTGCGTCGGTGTATCCGGCCTGGGTGAGGAGGTCGATGATGCCCGTCGCGCGCCAGCACGGCAGCGTCGGGGCGATCGCTTCCGTGACTGCCGGGTCGGAGAGCGTGGCCGCGAAGGCCGCGACGGCCGCCTGGTAGGTCGCCGCCGGGTCGGGCGTGGTCTGCTGCTGCTCGCTCATCGGTGGGTTCCTTCCGGGGTGTGGGCGTCGCCCTCGTCGTCGTCGCTCGCGTGCTCCGCGATCCACAGGTCCGCGGCCTCATCTCGTCCGAATGCTCGCAGGAGTCCGGCCAGTGCGTCGACCTCGGCGCAGCTGAGTCGCACGGCCAGCTCGTCGGCGGTGTCTCCGTGGGAGAACACGGACGCGAACTCGGCCACCGCGTCAAGGAGGGTCGGCTCCTCGGCCGCGGGGCTGGTGGTGATGGTGTCGGACATGGCGTTTGCTCCTCGGTGGTGGTGCGGGTCAGGATTCGGTGCGGGTGGGGTGTCCACGAACATGACGCCCTCGGGGCCGGGGATCGTGGCGGTGTGTGCCAGCGCCCACCCGTTGCGTGCCATGCCCGAGAGGTCGACGTCGCGCTCGGCGATCCGGCGCAACTGGCTCTGCATCCCCTCCTCGGTGGCGGCCGGGACGAAGGTGCTGACGGTCGTGATCTGCTGCATTTCTCTTCCTCTTCCTCATCGTTTTTTTGCCGTGATTCTCAATCAGGTTTGTCAAGCCAGCGGGGGTGGTCTGGCTCGCCTGTTCTTCCTTCTCTCCCAGCGTTTTTTTGCCTGGAAGGCACGTAGTGCCGAGCAGAGGCGGAGGCGGGAGCGCAACCCGGAGGGCGGCGGAGGAGAGGTTGTCGGCGCGATGTGAGGGAGCGCAGCGACCGCGTGGCGGGAACCTCGGAGGAGCCGGCCGCGCAGCGGCTTGCGTGGACGCCGCAGGCCCGTACGCTGCCGAAGGCTTCCAGGCAAAAATGCGCGCAGCGCACACCACAGCGCCGACCGAGGTCGGCGTCCGCTTGCTCGCGGAGACTTCCGCCGAGGGGGTTCGATCGGCCAGAGGACGAGCCTCTACTGGGAGGCTGTCTGCTCTTGAGCAGGAGCGCGCCGAGTGGCGTCCGCCTCGTGGCGATACAGCGAAGCCCGATCCCACCTGACGAGGTGGCCCGGATCCTCAGCAGTACGGCCGCGGGTACCGTTCCCTGGCGGTCTGCGTGCTCGTTCGCCTCGGTCTGCGCGGGGATGGAGAGCAGAGCGCTGCCTCGGGCCTTCACGCGAAGGAGCGCGCAACGGATCATCGCTCTCGCTGAAGCCGCCCGCCGCGCGGATGCTCTCCCAGCGATCTTCTCGCCTCGTTGAACGTCCGCGACTGCTGTGTCGTGTCCTCGGTGGGACCACCTCGGCCCCCGCACTACAGGAGGCATCATGCTCAAGCGAATCGCGACCACTGTGACGACTGCGGCGTTCGCCGCCGTCCTTCTCGCCGGATGCTCGACGGCCGCCGGCTCGGCCGCCTCGTCGGAAGCGCCGGCCGACAGCCCCTCCGCCACCGCGACGGCCTCCTCCACCGCGACCGCCTCCGCTGAGACGGCGGCTCTCACGACGGCGTCCTCGCCGCTGGGCGAGGTCATCACGGACGAGGCCGGCTACACCGTCTACACGTTCACGAAGGACACGCAGAACTCGGGCAGCAGCAGCTGCTACGACGAGTGCGCCACGACCTGGCCTGCCGTGTCGGCGTCCAGCACGACCGCAGCGGATGGGATCACCGGAGAGGTCGGCTCGATCACGCGCACCGACGGGACGACCCAGCTGACCGTCGACGGATGGCCGGTCTACCGGTTCGCGAAGGACACCGCGCCGGGCCAGGTCAACGGGCAGGGTGTGAAGGACGCCTGGTACGTCCTCCTCCCTGACGGCACGATGAACAAGGAAGCTGCGGCCATGAGCACCGCCACCCCGGCGTCCTGATGCGACGGCGACCCGTCCCCGCGGGCAGCGAAGCGCATCGCCCGGGCGGGTCGCCGGTTCTCGACAGGCAAGGACGGAAAGGGATGACCCGCAGTGATCGGAGCAACCGAGATGAGGGAGTGCGCTGTGGCGCTTCGAGGCGGTGAGCACTGTGCCCCGCCCCGTCGATGAGCTCCTGGCGGCGCTGTACGAGAGTCACGGCCCGGCGTTGCGGCGCTTCGTGCAGAACCTCACTCGGAACGCGGCGCTGACGGAGGACGTCGTGCAGGAGACGATGGTCCGGGCCTGGCAGCGCCCGCAGGTCCTCGAACGTGACGCCGACGCCGCTCGCGCGTGGCTGTTCACCGTCGCCCGCAACCTCGTCATCGACGACGCCCGATCCGCTCGGAGCCGACGCGAGGTGCCGGCGAAGGACGAGGACGGCGGCGGCGCCGTCCCCGATCGCACCGACGCGGTCCTGGACAGCATCCTCGTCGCCGACGCTCTCGCATCGCTGTCGGTGGAGCATCGTCAGATCGTGGTGGACGCGTATTTCCTCGGACACACCGTCCCCGAGATCGCCCGCCGGCACTCCATCCCCGAGGGAACAGCGAAATCTCGATTGCACTACGGACTGCGCGGTCTGCGACTGGCTCTGCAGGAAAGGGGCGTCACCCGATGAACGACCACCACGGAAGCTCTGCGATGGAGGACGAGTACCGCGACTGGGACGCGTCCTACGTCCTCGGCGCTCTCCCCGCGGATCAGCGACTCGAGTACGAGCAGCACCTCAGCGGCTGCGCGGCCTGCCGCGCGGCCGTGGCAGAGCTGGCAGGACTGCCCGGCATCGTCGGTCGGCTCTCCGTCGAGGATGCTCTCGCCATCAGCGCATCGGACGACGGCGAGGACGCGCCGCCCTCCCCGGTGACGCTGCCCGCCATCGCTCACCGTGTCCGGACGCGCCGACGTCGGCGCCGGCTGGTGACGTCCCTCGCCGTCGCGGCCGCCGTCACCGCCTCCGTCTTCGGAGGCGTCGCTCTCGGCACGGGCATCGCGGGTGCTCCCGTGGCGAGCGAGGCGACCCTCGAACCGATGGACCCGATCGCGGACGATCCCGCTCTCGCTGCGGACATCCAGGTCGAGGGGAAGCCGTGGGGCACCCGGCTGGAGTGGAGCTGCACCTACAGTGGTGATGCGCCCGCCGACGCGGAGTACGAACTCGTGATCACCCGCACAGACGGCAGCACGATCACCGTCGCCACCTGGACGGCGGCCGGGCAGCGCGCCGTCGACCTGGCGGCGTCCACGGGCATCGCCCGGTCGGAGATCACCGGCGTCGACATCAGGGTCCGCGGCACGAACTCCCCCCTCGTCCGCACCGACACCTGAGACACCGCCCACCCGCAGGAGACACCGGCACTGCCCGCGGTGCCGCGGACACAGGACAGGAGCAGACCATGAGCACCGAGACCACACCGCTGCACATCACCCGCGAGGGCCCGAGAAGCTTCATCGGCCGCAACGCGCGAGGAGCCGAGGTCCGCATCGGCGGGTCGGACGCCGACGGCGTGTTCTCGCCCGGCGAGCTGCTGCACCTCGCCCTCGCCGCCTGCGGCATGCTCTCCTCGGACCACCTCCTCGCCAGCCGACTCGGAGCCGACTTCGAAGCGACCACCGACATCACCGCGACCAAGCCCGAGGGTGAGGACCGCTACGACTCCATCACCGCCGTGATCCGCGCCGACCTGTCGGCGCTCGATCCCGAGCGGATCGCCTCACTGTCCGAACGCACCCACCGGGCCGTGGATCGCCAGTGCACCGTCGGCCACACGCTCGAGCACGGCGCGGCGTACACCGTCGACGTCGTGGACGACCCGGCCGCTCCCGTCAGCGGTCCGAGGACGGGGACCGTCTGAGATCAGCGCCTCATCGGTCACGACGACCGGTGCCGACCGAGCCGCGGACGTCTCCCTTCAGTGCCGTCAGTCTGCGATTCGCCGACCGGATCCGAGACGATTCGCGAGGCGGAGCGCGTTCACGGAGCGGAGGTGCTGGTCGGCGCGGTGACGTCCGTTGGCCGGTGAGGGGTGCGGTGCCGCGAGTACGGGGACGACACGGGGATCATCGTGCAGGGTCAGATAGCGCATGACCCCGTCGAGCGCCACGGTCCCGTAGGTGACGACGGCGCCGAGCGCGGGCAGCAGCTCCAGCAGCTCACCGAGCGCGAGCCGACCCTCCTCGATGTCCGCGGGGCGGACGCGGCCAGGGATCTCCCACGGGATGAGGTTCCATCGGAGGTAGTGGTCGCGGGAGAGTCCGGACTCGATTCGGGCCGCCCGGAACGCGGCGGCGGTGGGCCCGAGGTTGTCCTCGCTGCAGACGGCAGCGGATCCCGCGGCGATCGTCCGAGGGCCGGGTGACTGCATCAGCACCAGGACGCGACTGGCGGTGCCGCCGGAGCAGGGATCGAAGCCCGGAACGAAGCGTCCGGTCGCGTCCGCGGTACTCCGCCAGGTCTCGGCGAGGGCGTTCAGGCTTCGGACATCCACGATGGTCCTCGATCCCGGTCAGGCCGGCCGCGGTGGTGCGAGCAGGGTTCCGCGGATCACGGAACCGTGGAACGTGCGGGCGGCGACGATGATCCACGCGGCGACCAGGCCGACGTAGTAGAGCACCGCGAGGCCGGCGACAACCGTGAGACCGGAGTGCAGGGCGAGGCCGTTCAGTCCGGTGACGCAGGTGCCGACGGGGAACGTGAACGACCACCACGTCAGGCTGAACGGCAGGTGCTCCTTCGCGGTGCGGAGGGTGATCGCGAGGGCGATGACGGTCCAGAGCAGTGCGAAGCCGAGCATCGCGAAGCCGTACACCAGAGCCACGACCAGCAGCGCACGCGCCATGCCGGCGTCCACGACGGTGGGCGCGTTCGAGGCGAGCAGATTCACGGCGGTGATCGACTGTCCGACCGGACCGAGGACGATCCACAGCGTCGGCACCATCCCCGCCGCTCCGACCTTGTGCTGCGCGAGCCGGTTCCAGATCAGGGTGATCACCACCAGCGACGCGACCAGGCTGAGGCCGAAGAAGCCGTAGCAGGACCACAGGAGCGTCTCCCGCGCTTGCCCGGCGGGCGCGTACGGCAGCAGCAGTGCGCCGGTGGAAGCGGACACCATCGGCGGAACGATCGGCATCAGCCAGCCGCCGAACGCCGAATCGGGCTTGTTCTCATGCCGGGTGAACGCGAGGTAGGGCACCAGGACCGCCGTCACCAGCCCGCCGAGAGTCCCCGCACCCCAGAGCACCCAGTCGATGGTGACAGCGGCCGGCAGGCCGATCCAGTCCTTGCCGAGGAGGAGGGTTCCCGCGCCGACAGTGAGGAACGCCATGGGCGGCGCGCCGTAGAAGTGCGAGAGCACGGGATTCAGGTGGTGCCTCACCGCTGTACCGCGGTAGCGGACCCAGTGCAGCCCGGTCGCGACCGTCAGCGCGACGAGCAGCAGCGCGGCGATCGCCCAGACGACGGTGGCCCCGGTGCGGAGTCCGGGGAACTGGAGTGGCAGGGACGCGGCGGCGACCGCGACGATGCCGGTGCCCATGATCGACGCGAACCAGTTCGGCGTCAGGTTCGACACGATCAGTCCCGGATGCTCCAACTCCCGGAACAAGCGCCTCGACCGCGGAGGATGCCCGATCGAGGAAGATGCGCGGGCGGGGGAGAAAGTTGTCATGCCTCCAGCCTGAGCATCGCCGGCACCAGCCGATACAGCGATCGTCTTGGCGGGGCACAATGAGTGCTTGTGGCGACGCGGCGATTGACGGACCGGATCCTGGATCTCGACACGCTGGAGGTGCTCGAGCGCATCGCCGAGGCGGGCTCGCTCTCCCGCGCTGCCGAAGACCTCGGCGTCACCCAGCAGGCCGTCTCGGCGCGTCTGCGGGTCGCGGAGCGCGCCATCGGGCAGCCGCTCGTGCGCCGCTCTCCGACCGGGTCCCTGATGACCGACGCGGGCCGGCTCGTGCTCGAGCTGGCCGGCCCGGTCCTCGAGGCGTCCCGCCGCCTCGAGGCGGGCGCGGCAGCACTGCGACAGCCGACCGGCTCACTGGTTCTCGCGGCGTCGCAGACCATCGCCGAACTGCTGCTCCCACGCTGGCTCCTCGAATTCCGACAGCGCACACCCGAGGTGAGTGTGCAGCTGATCGCCGGCAATTCAGCCACGGTCACAGAGCTCGTGAGATCCGGTGCCGCGCAACTCGGATTCGTCGAGACACCAGCGTCCACGGCCACGCTCTCCTCTGACGTGGTCACGGAGGACGAACTCGCTGTCGTCGTGGCACCCGACCACCCCTGGGCACGCGCGGCGAGTATCAGCGCCGAGGACTTGGCCGGCACCGCACTGCTGACACGAGAGGAAGGCTCCGGCACCCGGACGACCCTCGAAGCATGGCTCCACGACGCCGGGCTCGCACTCACGACTCCCGCCGCGATCCTTGAAACGACGGCGATCATCCGAGCGAACGCCCGCGCCGGCATCGCGCCCGCAGTCATGAGCATCCTCACCGTCGAAACAGATCTCGCCGCGCGCTCACTGATACGAGTGCCCCTCCGCGGACCAGCACTCGTGCGACCCCTCCGCGCCATCTGGTCCGATCGCATCGGGTCGTCCGCGGCGGCGTTCCTGGAGATCGCGCACGAGATGCGCTGACCGGTGCACGGCTCGTCGCAACGCCGATCACGCCAGCGGCCGTGTCTGCTCGAGCTGGAAGGCGGTTTTCCGCCTTAGCAACCGGAGGGCGCAGTGCAACCCGCAGGGCGAGGGGGGAGAGAGTTTCGGCGCGAAGTAAGGGAGCGCAGCGACCGCGTGCTGAAAGTCTCGGAGGAGTCGGTGGCGCAGCCACTTGAACGGAGCCCGTAGGTAGCTACGACCGCAGCGAAGCGGAGGGAGCCGCCGAAGGCTTCACGGCAAAAAAGGGTGTGAGCCCGTAGGGCGACCAACGGCGGCCGGCGCAGCCGGGCGACCTCCTGGCGGTGCTCCGTCGCCGCTGCACGAGCGCAGCTCGCGCCCGCCCTGTCATAGTCGGACCGCTCGCGGTCGCCGATGTCACGATGTGTCCATGAGGGAACGCACGGTGATAGCGGTCGTCACCTCGAGCGTGACGGGAGAACCGGACATCACCCTCGACGGACGTCCCATCGGGGATTTCGTGACCGACGACGATCCGGAGGGTACGGGTGACGTCTTCACGGCACCCTGGGGCGAGTGGCGTCCGTTCCTCCTCTCGCTTCTCGGAGAAGGACCATCGGTCGTCACGGCCATGCTTCCTGGCCGGATCGCGCTGGCCAGCTGCGCGTCCTGCGGCGACTCCAGCTGCGGCATCCTCTTCAGCGCAGAACTCGTGCGCAGCGACGAGATCGTCCAGTGGAAGGACTCCCGGTGGGAGTCAGAGACTCTTCGACCGCTTCCACCTCCATCAACGCTTCTCGGCCGGCTCAGCCGGCGGCTTGGCTTCGGCGTGACCGATGAGTTCGCCGGATGGTGTCCGAACGGAGAGCTTGTTCGTACCCTCACCTTCGAGAGGGAGCAGTACGACGGCGCAATTCGCGAGGCACTGCGTCTGACGTGACTCGCAGTGACACGAGCGCAGCTCGTGCCTCCCGGAACGGGAATCCCGGGGTGTGTGAGGGGCCCGCCCCTCACGAGCTACCTACCTAGGTATCTAGGTAGGTAGCTCGCAACCGTTCAGCTCGCGGCGGCCGTCTCGGTGGCGGCCTTCTCGGTGGCGGCGGCTCGGGCTGCCTCGACTTCGGCGGCGGTGTGGTGTCCCTGCACGTCGGCGTAGACAACCTTGTAGGGGCGGGTGCCGTCGTTCCAGTCGAGCGCGACGGTCACGCTCTTGGGGTTCACGCGGGTAACGACGTGCCAGCCGAAGCGGTGCTTGATCATGTCGCCCTTGTTGATCGTGTCGCGGCTGTGGATCGTGACCTGTCCGGCGGCGGCCTGCGCCTCGCGGACGGCGCTCCAGTAGGCGCGCTGGTCTTCGAGCTGCGCGCGCTGGGTGAGCAGCCGCTCGCGGTAGGCGCCGGTGGCGGGGGCCGTCGTCTCGATGTAGCCGCCGCCGAAGTTGTGCGAGCTACCCTCGATCCTCCGTGTGCAGCCGCGAATGTCGGTATCGAGGCGGTCGATGCGGCGGGCGACCATTCCCGGCGCGTAGCGGGATTCGGTGGTCCCGGCTGCGACGTCGGCGCGGGCGCGGGCGCGGGTGGCCTCGCGGTCGGCCTCGACGCTGCGGCCCATCGCGTTGTGGGCCTTCTCGATCGCGTTGCGGTGCCGCGTCTCGGAGTGGTGGCCGATCTTGATCGGCTCGCCACCCTCGGGGAGCCGGTCGAGCGCACGGCGCGCGGCCGCGTCGGCGGTGTCGGCGTCCGCGGCGCGCCGGTCGGCCTTCGCGTCGAGCGCGTCGACGCGGGCGGCCTGGCGCTCGATCTTGTCCGCCTCGGCCTCGGCGGTTGAGCGGAACGTCTCTTCGGCTTCGATGGTGACCTCGTGCCCGGCGTCGCGCAGGGCGGTCGCGGCGCGGTTGATGGTCCACCACTTCGGCAGGCGATCGCGGGACTGCGGGACGTACCAGGCGCCGATGGAGCGGCCCCAGCGCCAGCCGGACGCCTTCAGGATCTCGGCGGTGCCGTCGCCGCGGCTGGTGCCCTCGATGATCGTTCCGGCCTCGGGGGTGTGGGTGATGGTGAGCATGTCGGTTCTCCTTCTCGGTTCGGGGGGGTCAGTCGTTGTCGCGGTAGTCGGCGGGCGTCTCGCTGCGGTCGTGCAGCGCATAGGCGGCCGGGAACAGGTCGAGCGCCCGCGCGACATCGACCGGAACGACGACGTAGGCCCCGGAGGCCATGTAGCCGATGCGATCCGCGGGCAGCGGCGCGACGGGCTCGAAGTGCTGCAACGTCACCCCGGCCACCGCGCGACCACCGCTGCGGGTGACCAGGCGCACGGCGGGCGTCTGCTCGGTCACCGGGTCGTTGCCGCCGGCGCCGACGATGACCACCTGACGAGCGGTCCGGCTGATGCCCTCCGCTCCGGGGCCGTGGTACTCGCTCGTGATGACCTCGGTACGGGTGCCGCGCTGCTGGCTCATGGTGTGTCTCCCTCTGGCTGATCGTTTTTCTTTGCCTCTCCGGCGGGGAAGACCGTTTGAGTGGAGGCGGCGCAGTGACACCGATCACGGGCGAAATAAGCCCGCAGGGCGCGTCCGGGAGCGGTGGCACGCAGCCGCTGGAGCGAAATAGGTTGAGACCGCGGAGAGGTGAAGAAAACCCGAAGGATGGGCCGCTCTGCGGCCTCCCCACGGCGTCGCGCAGCGACGCTGCGCGAGGACCCTCGCGCCCCCGGAACGGGTGTTTAAGACGCGCTCAGCGGGGTACAGGGCATGACACAGCGTCCAGCGTGCGAAGTACCCCGGGCGTGATCGTCTGGGCCGACTAGCGGCCGAGGCCTCCGAATTCGGGGCCGCGGGCCGGCTTCCTGCTCGTGGGGAAGCTCTGAGCGGCTGTTGCGCGTGTCCGCACGAGGGCGGTATCGACTAGCGGGCGTCCAAACGCCGTGCGGGACTTGTCGACGTCGACAGTGCGCGGCTGTCCTTCGCCGGCGGTGTTGAACCGGCGAAATCGCATCACGGTCGGGCCGGTTTCTGCGAGCTGTTCAGCGGAGAACTCGGGGAACGAACGACCCTCGGGGCCGGCGTAGACGTTGCGGGCGTACTCGCTGGGAACCCATCGGCCGCCGAGCTCATCGGCGCCGGCGAGGGCGCGTTCGTAGGACTGCTGCCACCGACCGGCGATCCGCGCTTCCGACAGCTCGAACGGCACCTCGACGTCGATCACTTCGACGCTGTAGCCGGCGGCCGCGAACCGTTGCCCCAGCTCGACTGCCTTCTCGGGTGAGGAGAGCACGGTGTCGATGACGACGTTCTGGCCGTCTCGCATCGCCGCAGCGCGGAGCTGGGTGGCGAGGAGGGAGGATTCTTCGTGCACAAGGGAGGCCAGCTCGAGCGGGAAGAACTTCTCCCCCGCCGCCTCGGCGGAGCGCACCTCTGGCGGCAGAATGGCGCGGTCGTAGCTGCCGTCCTTGATCGCCTCGGTGAGCAGCGCTCGCTTGAACTCGTCGGCATCGACTGTGAGCCACGCGCTGCGGTCGGCGCCGAGCACGTCTGCGAGAACTGTCGACTTTCCCGCTCCTGGTGGGCCGGCGAGGATGATCGCCTTCTTCTCCGAGCGGACGTCGGGAAAGTGAGCGCGGTACTCGTTCACGAGGCGGGCGTGCATGAGTCGGCGGGCAGCGCGAGGCTGGACCGATCCATCCGACTCCCGGGTGAACCAGTCCCGGTTGTTGACCGTCGCGCGCTCACTCGCAGGGCTCAGTGGGCCTCCCGCCCGAGCCCACGCGCGCACCGTCTCACGGTGCGCGGCGATCGCTGACGAGTCCTCCGCCGTCACCGACCTTGCTCGCTGTAGCGGTCAAGGATCTCGTCGTACGCGTCCGCGTCGATCAGGTGCTCAGTGAGAGCGCGACCTACTTCCTCGAACTCCCCCGGGTCCAAGGTGGTCCAGTCGTAGCCGTCGCTAGGCGAGCCTGGAAGATACGGCCAGCGGCCGAGCTCATCGATGACTTGCTCCCGCGTCAGCTCTCCCGCGTCGTAGCGCTGGGCGATTTCGTAGGGCGTCGCGCCGGAGAACCCGGGACGCACGTCGGGCACTGCGGCCGCAGACTTCAACGCACTGTTGACCGACGGCTGCGAGATGCCGATGTCGCGGGCGAGCTGCGACTGAGTGGTGCCTTCGGCCGCCGTCCGCAACGCGCGGAGGTATGACACGCGGGTTACGACCTGCAAGCTGCGTAGCCGGCGAACAGTGTCCCCATCGGGCCTCTCAGCGATCGACACGGCAACCACCTCCTATAGAACATTCTATCCCAGCGCGAGAGCAGCCGACAGAGGTCACCGTGCGTGCGCGGTTGCCAGTTCTCCCCAGTGCGTTGTCGCGCGCAGCGACAGCGCATCGCGTTTCATCGTCCACACTGGTCCTTTGCGGATGCCGGCGAGGCCAAGGCCGACCGCGGAGCGGCCGTGGCGCTTCGTCACGGCGTCGATCGTGGCGCCGAGGCTCTTGGTGTCGAAGTCGTTGTCGAACACGTCCAGCAGGGCGTGGGAGCCCTTCGCAGACAAGTTGGTGAGGATGACGCCGGCGCGCACGTAGCGCGCACCCTCGCGCAGCCTGGGCACGAGGGTGCCTGTGGCTCCCGCTCGCGCCCGCCGTCGCAGCGTCTCCCCTCCCCCTCTCGCGCGCAGCGCGGCACATCCGGAAGCAGCCCCGTGACCCGCAGAAGAACCCTCCTGAGCTGGAGCGCGATCGTCACGACGCTCGCGCTGATCGCCGTCGGCGCCCCGGCGGCGTCCGCGACGCAGACCACGGCCGAGTCCGTCTCGCTCAGTCGCTACATCGTGCGCACGACGGGCTTCGCGGCCGCCGGCAGCGCCGCCGCCGCCCTGCCGCTCGACCGGATCCTGCACCGCTACAGCCGGGCGCTGAACGGCTTCGCCGCCGAGCTCACGGGCGCCGAGGTCGCGGTCCTCCGCCGCCTGCCGTCGGTCGTCGACGTGACGGCCGACGGCGAGACCCGCGCGAGCGCCGAGCAGTCCGATCCGGCCTGGGGCCTCGACCGCATCGACCAGCGCGCGACGACCGGCGACGGCGTGTACCGGTACTCGACGACGGGCGCCGGAGTGACCGCCTACGTCCTCGACAGCGGCGTGCAGGCGAGCCACGACGAGTTCGGCGGGCGGGTGAGCGGCGGCTACGACGTCATCGACGACGACGCCGACGCGCTGTCGGACTGCAACGGTCACGGCACCCACGTCGCCGGCACCATCGGCGGAGCGACGTACGGCGTCGCCAAGGACGTCGCGATCGTCCCGGTCCGCATCTGGGACTGCTCCGGCAGGGGCTGGATGAGCGACATGATCGCCGGGATCGACTGGGTCGTCAGCACGCGGACCGGGCCGTCCCTGATCAACATCAGCGGAGGCGGCGGCGCGTACGCTCCCGCTGACGAAGCCGTGGAACGGGCCGTCAGCAGCGGGATCCCGGTGATCGTCTCGGCGGGGAACAGCACCGCGGACGCCTGCACCGCGAGCCCCGCCCGCGCACCGGGCGCCCTCACCGTCGGTGCCACGGACCCGGACGACAGCCCCGCCTACTACTCCAACCACGGCCCGTGCCTCGACGTCTGGGCGCCGGGATCGTCCGTGCTCTCGGCCGCCCCGTGGTCGGACTCGGCCACCGCCGTCCTGAGCGGGACGTCCATGGCTGCTCCCCACGTCGCGGGCGTCGTCGGCCGCCTCCTCCAGACCGAGCCGTCCGCGACCCCGGCGCGTCTGGCTGCGCTCGTGACCTCGACCGCCACGTCGACGATCCAGGACACGCACGGATCGACGACCCGGCTCCTCTACGCCGAGGGCACCACGACTCCCCCGATCCCGACCGCCGTCCGCGCGACCGCCGGGGCGGCCGACCGCACGGCGACGCTGACCTGGGCGCCACCGACGTCCGACGGCGGCTCGGCGATCACCGGGTACCGCGTCTCGCGGACCGGGACGGATGCGACGGGCAACGGCCCCTGGTCGACCGTCGTGCCCGCGACGGCGCGCTCGCAGCGCTTCACCGATCTGGTGGCCGGGTCGTCCTACGAGCTGAGCGTCCGGGCGATCAACGCCCTCGGGGCCGGCGCGATCGGATCGACGGCCGTCACCGTTCCGCGCGTCACCGTGCCGGGGGCGCCGACCGGCGTCTCCGCGAGCCCGGACGACACCGCGCGGTCCGCCGTGCTCAGCTGGTCACCGCCTCTCGCTGACGGCGGCTCGCCCGTCACCGGCTACCGGGTCGCGCGGGACGGCACCGACGCCTCGGGCGCCGGAGCGTGGTCCACCGTCCTGCCGGCCACGGCGCGCTCGCAGACGTTCACGAACCTCCGCACGGAGACGGGCTACACCCTCACCGTTCAGGCCGTCACCGCGATCGGGACAGGGTCCGCCGCCGGCTCGACCGTCCGCCTCGCGCCGACCGCCCGCCTGACGTCCGTCACTCCCACGATCACGGGAACCGCGCGAGTGGGCTCGACCCTCACCGCGACCCCGGGTGCCTGGGGACCGGCTCCGGTGACCTACGCCTACCAGTGGCGGGCCGACGGCTCCCCGCTGAGCGGAGCGACCGCCGCCACGTACCGGCCCTCGAGCGCGACGCTCGGCACGGTGATCACCGTCACGGTCACCGGAACCAAGACCGGGTACGCGGCGGCGAGCCGCACCTCCGCGGCGACCGCGGCCGTCGCCTCCGGCACGCTCACCACCGCCACGCCGACCGTCGCCGGCACCGCGAGGGTCGGCTCCGCCCTCACCGCCGTCCCCGGTGCGTGGGGACCCGCCCCGGTCTCGTTCACCTACCAGTGGAAGGCCGGCGGAACGGCCCTGTCCGGCGCGACGGGCAGCACCTACACGCCGTCCAGCGCGACCGTCGGGAAGACGATCTCGGTCACCGTGACCGGAGCGAAGCCGGGCTTCACCACCGCCGTCCGCAGCTCGAGCGCCACCGCGGCCGTGGTCGCCGGCACCCTCGTCGCACCCACGCCGACCGTCTCGGGCACCGCGAAGGTCGGCTCGCTCCTCACCGCGAATCCCGGCGCGTGGGGCCCGGCGCCGGTGACCGTCTCGTACCAGTGGCGCACCAACGGGACCGCGATCAGCGGCGCCGTCTCGTCGACCTACCGCCCGACCAGCGCCACCGCGGGCACGAGGATCACCGTCACGGTGACCGGGAGGAAGACCGGCTACGCGACGGCGGCGCGCACCTCGGCGGCGACGGTCGCCGTCATCCGGTAGCGGCCGGCGACCACATCTCGCGTGCTCGGTGCGGGATCGAGAGGGAGGGAACGCCTGGGCGGGAGGCGAGCACGCATCTCGACACCCACCACCGGCTCGGGTACAGTCAGCAGTGCAGACCCCCCCACACACGTGGACAAGGGGGTCTCGCTGTTTAAGCGTCAGATCGCGAGGGGTGCACGAGCTGGGTCGCGTTCGCTGAGATGGTCCGAATACCACTCCCACGCGAACTCGTTGCGAGCATGACGGTCGATGTGAGCGTTCGCGCACCATGCGACGAGGTCCGCCATCTGAACCAGCTGCGAGCCGCGCGAATCGAGATGGACGGCGTCCTCGACGACTCGACGTTCCGCGAGCTTGAGAGCGCGGTGCGTCCTCCGGTAGCTCGTGTCGCTCCCGTCGCCATCCATGAAGACGAGCGCGAGCGACTCGTCCTGAGCGAGCTCCTGCTCGAACCGCGTGACGAGTGCCGCATACGTCTCTTGCCTGATGCGCGCGAGATGCTGCGGATCACCCTTCCTCCACACGGCTCCGACTCGCAGACCCTCGGTGGAGCGGAGCGCTTGCAGGCACTCGAGCGCGACTTCGCGACCGAAGTCCTTCCAGTACTCGACGCCGGCGTGCACGTGCCGGTCCGGGATCCGCTTCGAGATCCTGCCTCGCCCGTTCACGTAGGCGGTCGTGTGCAGCTCCTCCACGACCGGGATGCCGAATTCGCGCCAGAGTCGCTTGCGGGTGTCGAGCCGGCTTCGCAGGACGTCGGCCCAACGGTCGGGCGGGAACTCGATCCAGCCGTAGACGACGAGTCCGGACGGCGGATGACCGGAGTCGTCGACGTAGATCATCCGGTTCAGACGAGCGCTCACCCCGGCACTGTAGGCGGTGGGACGCCGGCCCGGCGGAAGGCTGTGGAGAAGCCACGACCGACCCGTCTCGCCTCGCAGTGCTTGTGCTATTGTAAGGACATAAGCAGTCCCCCTCGAGGAAGTCGTACACCGTCGTATGAGAAGAGCACGCCCGCGCGCCACCGCCCCTCGCCGAGGCACCCGATGAAGGCGTCCGTCGCCGGAGCCCCCGTCAGCTTCGGGGTGTTCGAGCTGACGCCCGAGGGCGCGGAGGTCGTCGGTCCCGACGAGCTGGTCGACGTGCTCGCCGAGACCGGCTACACCGGCGTCGACCTCGGCCCCGTCGGCTACCTCGGCCGCGGCGCGGAGCTCCGCCACCGCCTCGAGCGCGGCGGGCTCGACCTCGCGGGCGGCTGGATCCAGCTCCCCTTCTCGGACGACGAGGCCTTCACCGCCGCGCTCCCCCAGCTGCACGAGACACTCCGCATCTTCTCGGAGGCCTCCGAGGGCGGGCCCGCGCGACTCCCCCTGCCGACCTTCGCCGACGACGGGTCGGACGCGCGGCGCGCCTCCCCCGGTCGCGGCGCCGAGACCGATCCGCTCGGCGAGGAGCGCTGGTCGACCCTCGTCGCCAACGTCGAGCGCGCCGTCGAGCTGACCCGCGCGGCGGGCTTCGAGCCGACCTTCCACCACCACGCCGGCACGTTCATCGAATCGCCGGAGGAGATCGACCGCTTCCTCGGCGCGGTCGACATCGGCCTCACCCTCGACACCGGCCACCTCTTCATCGCCGGCGGCGACCCCCTGCTCGCCGTCGAGCGCTGGGGCTCGCGGATCAACCACCTGCACCTCAAGGACGTCGACCTGGCCGAGCTGCAGCGCGTCCTCGCCGCGGGCGGAGGGATGCGCGAGGTCTGGTCCTCCGGCTCCTTCGTCGCGTTCGGCCGCGGCGACATCGACCTCTCCGCCGTGATGACCGCGGTCGACCTCCTGGGCTACGACGGCTGGATCGTCGTCGAGCAGGACGTCCTGAACGCGCCGGACGCCGTGATCTCCGAGTTCCGCGACGAGCGCGGCGCCGACCAGCGCGTCAACCGCGACGCTCTGCGCGACTGGGCCTGACCCCTCCTCCCGCCCTCTCCGGGCACCCGACGCCCCTCGGGGCAGCAAGGACAAGTGACGTGACCACGACCCCGCTCCGCTTCGGACTCATCGGCACCGGCCGCATCGGCCAGGTGCACGCCGCGAACATCGCCGCGGATCCCGACGCCTCCCTCTCCTGGGTCTGCGACCCGTTCGTCGACGGCGCGAACGCCGTGTCGGCCCGCTACGGCGGCACCGTGACGACCGACGCGGCCGAGATGTTCGCCTCCGGCGGCATCGACGCCGTGCTGATCGCCTCGCCCACCGCGACCCACGTCGACCTCCTCGAGGCCGCGATCGAGGCCGGCATCCCGGCGCTGTGCGAGAAGCCGATCGACCTCGACATCGCGCGCGTGGACGCCCTGCTGCCCCGCGTCGAGTCCTCCGGCGTGCCCATCGCGCTCGGCTTCAACCGCCGCTTCGACCCCGCTTTCGCCGAGGCGCGGGCGCGCGTGGCGGCCGGCGAGATCGGCGAGCTCGAGCAGCTCTCGATCATCAGCCGCGACCCGGCGGCGCCGCCCGCCGCGTACATCGGAGTGTCGGGCGGCATCTTCCGCGACATGACGATCCACGACTTCGACATGGCCCGCTTCTTCCTCCCCGACATCGTCGAGGTCACCGCCACGGGCACCACGACCTTCGACCCGGGCGCCCGCGAGCACGGCGACTTCGACACCGCGATGGTGACCCTCCGCTCCTCCTCCGGAGCCCTGGTCTCGATCACCAACTCGCGCCACAGCGCCGTCGGCTACGACCAGCGGATCGAGGCGTTCGGCGCGAACGGCTCGCTGCAGGTGTCGAACTCGCTCACGAGCCTCGTCAGCCTCTCGACCGCGTCGAGCGTCGAGGCGAAGCCGCCGTACCAGGACTTCTTCCTGGAGCGGTACTCCGCGGCGTACATCGCCGAGCTGCGCGCGTTCATCCGCCTGGCCCGGGGCGAGGAGTCGACCAGCCCGACGTTCGCCGACGGCCGCGCCGCGCTGATCCTCGCCGACGCGGCGGCCCGCTCGGCCGTCGAGCGCGTCTCCGTCGCCGTCGAGCTCTGAGACCGCGATGACCGTGCGCCTGGCCGCCTCGGCCGAGATGCTCTTCCGCGAGCTGCCCGTCGTCGACCGCGTCCGCCGGCTCCACGAGCTCGGCTTCGAGGTCGAGATCTGGGACTGGTCGACGAAGGACCTGCCCGCCCTCGCCGCCACGGGTGCGACGTTCTCGTCGATGACCGGCTACCTCACCGGCGACCTGATCACGACCGACGGCATCGCGGAGCTGCTGCGCACAGCGGAGCAGTCGCTCGCCGCCGCTGAGACGATCGACTCCCCGCGGCTCAACCTGCACGGCACGGGGCTCGACCCCGACGGCCTGCCGGTGCGCCCCGGGACCGACGTGACGGCCCAGGAGCGGGAGCGGGCGATCGACACCCTGGCCCGGCTCGCCGCGCTGGGCGAGCGCCACGGGCGGGTCTTCACGCTCGAGAACCTCAACCTCGCCGTCGACCACCCGGGCGTGCCGTTCGCCCGCGCCGAGGACACCCTCGCACTCGTCAGTGCCGTCGACAGCCCGGGGCTGCGCTTGAACCTCGACCTGTACCACGCGCAGATCGGCGAGGGGAACCTGATCGAGCTCGTGCGCCGCGCCCTGCCGTGGATCGGCGAGATCCAGGTCGCGGACGTCCCCGGGCGCTGCGAGCCCGGCACGGGCGAGATCCGGTACCCCGCGATCGCGCAGGAGTTGCGCGCGCTGGACTACGACGGCGTCGTGGGCCTGGAGGCGTGGCCGTCGGGCGACTCCGACACGGCGCTGGAGCGCTTCCGCGCGGCGTTCGCCTGACGACGTCTCGGGGTGCGCCTCCCGGGTGCGGGGGGTCTCGATACGCCCCTGCGGGGCTACTCGACCAGCAAGCTCTGCTGATCGAGCAGCCCGCGCAGCGGGCGTCTCGAGATCCACCGGCACGGACAGGCCGGGCGAAGCCTGCTGATCGAGTAGCCCGCGCAGCGGGCGTATCGAGATCCACCGACGACGAGAGGGGGGCGGGGCGCCGAGCGCTCCCGCCCCCCTCTCGTCGTCTCAGAGGTCGTACGTCGTGTCGCCCTCCACGCGCCCGACGCTCTCCCACGCCCGCGCCCGGTCGCTCCGCACCGCCGCCTCGACGATCTCGGCGGCCGACCAGGCGTCGGCCGCCGACGGCGCGAGCTGGCGCCCCTCCAGCACCGAGCGCAGGAAGAGCTGCGCCTCGATCGTCTTGAGGTCGTCGAAGCCCATGCTCGTCCCGGCTCCCGGCTGGAAGCGGGCGAAGTCGCCGAAGCCCGGCTGGGCCATGATCGTGCGGTAGCCGCTCGTGTCGTCGGCGAACTGCAGCTCGTTCAGGCGCTGGAAGTCCCAGCGCAGCGAGCCCTTCGTGCCGTACACCTCGAGCGCGTACTCGGCCCGCGGCCCGATCGCGACGCGGCTCGACTCGAGCACCACCACGGCGCCCGACTCGAAGCGGCCGAGCAGCGCGGCGTAGTCCTCGTTCTCGACGGGACCGGTCGCCCCGCCCTCCTCGCCCTTGCTGAAGTGCCCGGCCGCGCCGGAGCCGGGCAGCGGCCGCTCGCGGATGAACGTCTCGGTCAGCCCCGTGACGGAGTCGATGCGCCCGGCGACGAACTGCGCGAGGTCGGCTCCGTGCGACAGCAGATCGCCCAGCACGCCGGAGCCCGCCCGCTCGCGGACGAACCGCCAGGTCAGAGCGCCGAGCGGATCGGCGGAGTAGTCGGCGAGCAGGCTCACCCGGACGTTGGTCACGGTCCCGATCGCGCCGGAGCGCACGAGCTCGCGGGCGCGCGCGACGGCGGGCGCGTGGCGGTAGTTGAAGCCCACCGAGGTGACGACGCCGGCCGCGGAGGCGGCGCGCGCGATGTCGGACGACTCCGCGGCGGAGCGCCCCATCGGCTTCTCGATCCAGAACGGCTTGCCCGCCGCGGCGGCGGCGAGCGCCACCTCGCGGTGCAGGAAATTGGGGGCGCAGATCGACACCACGTCGACCTCGGGATCGGCCAGCACCTCGCGGTAGTCCGCGGTGGTGCGGTGGTAGCCGAGGACCTCCTCGGCGCTGCGGCGGACTCCTGCGTCGGTGTCGGCGGCCGAGACCAGCTCCACGGTGGCGGACAGTTCGGGATAGTGGTCTCGGACGGCGCGGTACGCCCGCGAATGCAGGCGCCCCATCCATCCCAACGAGACCAGGCCTACTCCGATGCGGGGCGATGAGGACACGATGCTCCTGACGTATTCGACTCTGAACACCCCCATCGTAGCTCAATGACAGAATGTATTGACATGAATGATCCCCTCGCTCATACTCGACCCGACACCGACGTCACCCCGGACCGTCCCGCGCGACGCGATCCGAACCGAAGGGACTTTTCAATGAAGAAGCGATTCCTCGCCGGCCTCGGCCTGGCGGCGGCCACCGGAGTGCTCCTCGCCGGCTGCACCGGTACGGGCCAGGAGACCGCGGCCACCACGACGGAGGGCGGCGACCTCACCTACGCCGTCGTCACCCACTCCGGACCCGGCGATGCCTTCTGGGACCGCGTGAAGTCCGGCGCCGAGGCGGCCGGAGCCGACTACTCCGCCACCGTCACCTACAACTCCGACCCCGACCCCGCGAAGCAGTCGCAGCTCATCGACAACGCGGTCGCGCAGGACGTCGACGGGATCGTCGTCTCGATGGCCAACCCCGACGGTGTCCGCGACAGCGTCGAGAAGGCCGTCGCGGCGGGCATCCCCGTCGTCACGATCAACTCCGGCATCGAGCGCTCGGCCGAGTTCGGCGCCCTCACCCACATAGGCCAGAGCGAGACCGTGGCCGGAGAGGCCGTCGGCACGCGACTCGCCGACGCCGGCCTCACCAACGCGCTCTGCGTCATCCAGGAGGCGGGCAACGTCGGCCTCGAGGAGCGGTGCAAGGCCGCCGCGAGCACCTTCGGCGGCACGATGACGAACCTGCAGGTCGACGGCACGAACGACGCCGAGGTCAAGGCGACGATCAAGTCGAAGCTGCAGGCCGACCCGTCCATCGACGGAGTGCTGACCCTCGGCGGCCAGTACGCCATCGACGCGGTCGGTGCGGTCGAGGAGTCGGGCAGCACCGCGCAGATCGGCACCTTCGACCTCTCGGAGGACGTCGTCTCGGCGGTCGAGGCCGGCAGCGTCCTCTTCGCGGTCGACCAGCAGCCCTACGTCCAGGGCTTCCTGGGCGTGACCGCGCTCGAGCTCTACGCGACCAACGGCAACATCATCGGCGGTGGCCAGCCCGTCTACTCCGGACCGGCCTTCGTCACCGAGGACAACGCGGCCGAGGTCGCGGAGTTCGCCGCGAACGGCACCCGCTAGAGCCCGACCCGCTCCAGACCCCCACGGGGGCCGGTGCGCCCCGCGCCCGGCCCCCCGCTCGTCCCACGAATCAGGAGTCCCCGTTGACGACGACAGACATCGTGACGATCGCGACGAGGCCCCGCCTCGAGCGGCGTCCCATCCGCAAGATCCTCGCCAGGCCCGAGACCGGCGCCTTCGTCGCGGCCCTCGCCGTGCTGGTGTTCTTCTCCCTCTACACCCCGCAGTTCCTGAGCCTCGCCGGAGCCGGCGTCTGGCTCGAGTCGGCCTCCACCTTCGGCATCATGGCCGTCGCCGTGGCCGTGCTCATGATCGGCGGCGAGTTCGACCTCTCGGCCGGTGTCATGACCGGGTTCTCGGCGCTGATCGTCGGCATCCTGACCACCCACTACGGGCTGAGCATCTGGGTCGCCGTCCTCGTCTCGCTCGTCGTCTGCCTCGGCGTCGGCGCGCTCAACGGCGTCCTCGTGATGAAGACCGGGCTCCCCAGCTTCATCGTGACCCTCGGCACCTTCTTCGCCCTCGCGGGCATCGACCTCGCGGTCACCAAGCTCATCACCGGGCAGGTCGCGATCCAGGGCATGACCCAGGTCCCCGCGTACGACTCGATCCAGCCGCTCTTCGGCGCCTCCCTCCAGATCGGCAACGGCACGTTCTACATCTCGGTGCTCTGGTGGTTCGTCGTGACCGCGGTGGCCACCTGGCTCCTGCTGCGCACCCGCGCCGGCAACTGGGTGTTCGCCGTCGGCGGCGCCCTCAACTCCTCGCGCCAGGTCGGCGTGCCCGTGTTCAAGACCAAGATCGGCCTGTTCATGGGAACGGCCGGAGCCGCGTGGCTGGTCGGCATGATCTCGCTCTTCCGCACCTCGACGGTGCAGGCGAACACCGGCGTCGGCCAGGAGTTCATCTACATCATCTGCGCGGTCGTCGGCGGCTGCCTCATGACCGGCGGCTACGGCTCCGCGATCGGCGCCGCCCTCGGCGCGCTGATCTACGGCATGGTCTTCCAGGGCATCACCTTCGCCCAGTGGGACACCAACTGGCTCCGGACGGTCCTCGGCGGCATGCTGCTCGCCGCGGTCCTCCTGAACAACTTCGTCCGCACACGAGCAGGAGGCGGGCGATGAGCACCGACACCGCAGGACCCTCGACCGGGCGACCGGCCACCCCGAAGACCCCGGTCGGCACGACCATCGTCGAGGTCAGGGACATCGGCAAGAGCTACGGAGCCGTCAACGCGCTCGCGGGGGTGTCGACCACCGTGAACGCGGGGCAGGTCACCTGCGTGCTCGGCGACAACGGCGCGGGCAAGTCGACCTTCATCAAGATGCTGGCCGGCGCCCACACGCCCAGCGAGGGCACGCTGCTGCTCGACGGCGAGCCGATCACCTTCACCTCTCCGCGCGCGGCCCTCTCGGCCGGCATCGCGACGGTCTACCAGGACCTCGCGGTCGTGCCGCTCATGCCGGTCTGGCGGAACTTCTTCCTCGGCTCCGAGCTGACGACGGGCGTCGGTCCGTTCCGCCGCCTCGATGTGAAGGCGATGAAGCAGATCACCTTCGACGAGCTCGCCCGCATGGGCATCGACCTCCGCGACGTCGACCAGCCCATCGGGACCCTCTCGGGCGGCGAGCGCCAGTGCGTCGCGATCGCCCGCGCCGTCCACTTCGGCGCCCGCGTGCTGATCCTCGACGAGCCGACCGCCGCGCTCGGCGTGAAGCAGTCCGGCGTCGTGCTGAAGTACATCGCCCGCTCGCGCGACGAGGGCCTCGGAGTGGTGTTCATCACCCACAACCCGCACCACGCGTACCCGGTCGGCGACCGCTTCCTCCTCCTGAACCGCGGCACGAGCCTCGGCAACTTCGAGAAGAGCGAGATCTCGCTGGCGGAGCTCACCGGCCTGATGGCCGGCGGCGCCGAGCTCGACTCGCTGGCGCACGAGCTGCAGCGCGAGATGCCGGACTCCCCGGTGGCTCGCGAGGTCGCCGCCGAGGCCGGGGTGGCCACGACGCCCGCGGGTCCGCCCCGGGCCTGACGAACCACCCCTCCGCGATCCGTCGCGATCCGCTCCCCTCCCTGCCCGGGAGGAGCGGATCGCGGCGGATCGTTCTCGTGCGGGCGGCGGGCGCTGTTGGCGGAAGGACGTCGGCGCGCGGCTGCGGGGTGCGGGCTGCGGGGTGCGGGGTGCGGGGTGCGGGGTGCAGAACATCTTCTGAGGAGGGGGTCTGATGGCTGACAGCCGAGAGACCCCCTCCTCAGCTGATGGTGCGCAGCGGAGATGCGCGGCAGAGCCGTGCTCCAGGGCCCGCGCCCGCCATGACAGCCCCGACCGCCGTGGGCCGGGCGCGACGGATCGGCGACACCGACCCGCCCATCCGTCACCAACGACCGGTCGAACCGCTCCGCAACGACCGATCCCGCCGGATCAGCGGGCACACTCACGGAGACGACCCTTAGCGACGAATCGACGGCACCGGCGCACCCATCCGTCGCGAACGGCCCGCCGCACCGCCCGGTAGCGGCCACCCGCGCCGGATCAGCGGGCCGCTCGAGGGGCGTCCGGGATCGCGAGGAACAGAGCGAGGGCGCGGAGCAGGTCACCGACCTCGCCCGCGTGGCCTGCAGGAGACCCGACGCGCGAACCGCAGCAGCGGTCTCCGCGGGCCGGCCGGAGCACGGGCGACGAGGCGGCCTGTGATATCCCTGGGGCATGATCCTCGTTGCCAACGCCCTCCACGTCGTCCAGGACCTCTCCGACGCTCAGCGGTCGGAAGGGCCGGCCGATCTCGTGCTCGACGGAGGCTCGGTGCATGCCGTCCTGCCCGCGGGCACTGTCGACCCGACCGGGCACGAGGTGATCGACGCGACCGGCTGCGTCGTGACCCCCGGCCTCGTCAACGCTCACCACCACCTGTTCCAGAGCGCGTTCCGCACGCTGCCCGGGACGCGCGGGGTGCTCATGCGCGACTGGCTCCCGACGATGGCCTCGTCGTACGCCGCGATCGGCGTCGATCCCGAGACCGCGTCCGCCGCCGCTCGGGTCGGACTCGCCGAGAGCCTGCTCGACGGAGTCACCACGGTGGCCGACCACCATCTGACCTGGCCCCGCGGTGTCGACGACGTCGGACTCGCTCGCGCCGTCGCCCTCGCGGCGACCGAGCTGGGGGCCCGCCTCGTCTTCGTCCGCGGGAGCGCGGGAGACGATCCCGAGACGGCCGCGGAGTCGGCCGAGCACCTCCTCGACGCGCTGCTGCCCGAGCACGTCGGCGGGGTGTCGCTCGACGGCATGCTGCAGCTCTGCGTCGGCCCGGCCGGGGTGCACAGCGACTCCCCCGAGACCTTCGCGATGCTGCGCGCGGTGGCTCAGCGGCACGGGCTGCGCCGGAGGACCCAGGCGAACGAGCAGGTCGACGTCGCGATCGCCCTGGAGCGCTTCGGGCGACGCCCCCTCGAGCTGCTGGCGGAGTGGGGCTGGCTCGAGCCCGACGTGACGCTGGCGCACCTGTGCTCCGTCACGGAGGACGAGGTCGCCCTGCTCGCCGAGCGCGGGGTCACCGCCACCCACGCTCCCGGATGCGACCTGCCGATGGGCTGGGGCGTCGCTCCCGTGGCCGCGCTGCGGGATGCGGGCGTGCGGGTCGGTCTGGGGACGAGCGGCGGAGGGAGCAACGATGCCGGTCACCTGCTCGCCGACGCTCGCCTCGCGATGCAGGTCTCGCCGATGGCGGGTCGCCCTCTGGCCGCTCGGGAGCTGCTCGACGCGGCCACCGCGGGGTCGGCGGACGGGCTCGGACGCTCCGAACTCGGCCGGCTGACCCGCGGCAGCGCCGCCGATCTGGCGATCTGGGACGTCGCCGGTGTCGCGGACGCGGGTATCGACGACACCGTCGCCGGTCTGCTCTGGGCGTCACCCGGTCGCCGTCCGCGGGACGTCGTCGTGCAGGGGCGGCGCGTCGTCGCCGACGGCCGCCTCGTCACGGCCGACGAGCGAACCGTCGCGGCCGACCTGAGCCGCCACCTCCGGCTCCGCCGGAGCCGGTGACCGCGGCGGGCCGTCTCCTCAGAGCTCGAGGGTGAGCGACGGGCCGCAGGCGCGGGAGACGCAGATCATCATGCTGAAGGAGTCCTCCTGCTCCTCCGGCGAGAGCACGGAGTCGCGGTGGTCGACCTCGCCCTCGACGACCGGCACCTCGCAGGTGCCGCAGGTGCCGACGCGACAGCTGGCCACCGCCACGACTCCGCTGTCCTCGACGACCTCGAGGATGCTCCGCTCAGGCGGGACCTCGAGCGTCAGCCCCGACAGCATCAGCTCGACGTGGAAGGGTTCGGATCTCACCGGGGGGCCGAGGGTGCGCGCCTCGAAGCGCTCGACGTGCAGCGCGCCGCGGGGCCACGCCTGCACGGCGTCCTCGAGCGCCTCGAGCAGTCGCGCCGGTCCGCACGCGTAGATCACCGTCGACGAATCGGGCTCGGCGAGGAGCGACTCGAGGTCGAGACGCGTCCCCTCGTCGCCCACGTGCAGCGAGACGTGAGAGCCGAACTCGTCGACCAGCTCCTCGGCGAACGCCATCCTCGCCCGCGTGCGGCCGGCGTAGGCGAGGTGGAAGTCGTTGCCGGCGGTGCGGGCCGAGACGAGCATCGAGCGGATCGGCGTGATGCCGATGCCGCCCGCGACGAAGAGGTACCGCTTGCCCGGGTACGGCGCGAACGAGAAGTGGTTGCGCGGACCGCGCACGCGCAGCGCGGTGCCCTCGAGCGCCGCATCGTGCAGGTGCGCCGACACTCCGCTCTCACGGAGCACCCCGATGCGCCAGGTGGAGCGGTCGGCGGGGTCCGAGCACAGCGAGTACTGGCGCTCGCGGCCGTCGGGGAGCACGACATCGATGTGGGCGCCGGGCGACCAGTTCGGCAGCGGGCGGCCGTCGGGCCGGGCCAGCTCGAACAGGACGACGGCGGAGGCGACATCGATCCGGGTCCGGACGACGACGTCGATCGTCGCGCCTGCGCCGCTCACGAGGTCGTCCCGCCGTGGAGCACGCGCCCCGGATTCTCCTTGACGAGGAGGAGCCGGTACGGCGCACCGTCCTCGGACCTCCAGCGGTGCCGGGCTCCGCTCCGGGTGTAGGCCGAGTCGCCGACCGCGAGGATCGTCGGGGGCTCCCCGTCGATCTCGTAGCGGACACTTCCGCTCAGCACCGTGATGAACTCGTCCTCGGCGTGGGCGTGGAAGCGACCGTCCGTCGTGGTGTCGCCCTCGAGCTCCAGGACCTGGAAGCGGTGCGGGCCCTCCACCAGCATCCGTGCAGTGCCCTCGCCGAATCGTCCGCTCACTCCGGCGCGGGCTCGGACGATCGAGGAGGCGGGAGCGTGCGTCCCGGCGCCCGCCTCCTCCGGATCGTCGACGAGCAGCTCGACAGCGCTGGATCCGAGGGCGAGCGCGATCCGCTCGAGACTCGACATGCTCGGGCGGGCGAGTCCCCGTTCGACCTGGCTGAGGAACGGATGCGACAGGTCGGCGCGCTCGGCGAGCTGCACGAGGGTGAGTCCGCGCGCGCGCCGGAGGGCACGGATCCGGCTTCCGGGCCGGCTGACGGGGGGCGTCTCGGCGTCGGGGGCCTCGGCGACGCGCGCGTCGGGAGCCGAGACCTCCTCGACGACGTCGGTGATGGGCGCCATGACGGTCCTCCAGAGCGAGTTAGGACGGGCGAGCAGAGGCTACACGGTCGGATCCAAGGGGACCGCCGAGTCGTTACACGACCGAAACACGGTGATACGCGTTCGAAACGACGGGCCCCTACCGTCGTCATTGTTGATGTGATCAACATTTCACCACACTCGGACGGAGACCGCATGAGCAGCACGCCCCCTTCGGCGCCGACCGCGCTGCGCAACGCCCTCCTCACCGACGGGCGGCACGTCGACGTGCACCTCGACGGCGCTCTCGTGAGTCGGACCGTCGCCTCCTCCGGCCGCCCCCTCGCCGTCGGCGAGCTCGACCTCGACGGCCGGCTCCTGATCCCTGCACCGGCGGAGCCGCACGCGCATCTCGACAAGGCGCTGACGTTCGACACGATCCGCCCCCCGCAGGGCGACCTCCGCCTCGCGATCGGCAGCTGGCGGGAGTACGCCTCCACGGCCACCGTCGACGACATCGCCCACCGGGCCCGGGCGGCGGCACTGCGAATGCTCGCGAACGGCACGACCGCGATCCGCAGCCACGTCGACGTCCTGCCGGGCCCCGAGCCGATGCGCGGGATCGAGGCCCTGGTCCGGGTTCGCGCCGAGCTGGCAGGGCTCGTCGACCTCGAGCTCGTGGTCCTGGCCGGCCCCGAGGTGCCGGACGACGCGGTCGACGCGGCCCTGGATGCGGGCGTCGATCTCGTCGGCGGCGCCCCGCACCTGGCCGCCGACCCGATCGCCGACCTCCGCCGCCTCCTGCTCGTCGCCCGGAGGCGAGGCGTGGGCACCGATCTGCACACCGACGAGGGACTGGGCGGTGCGCTGACCCTCGCCGAGTACGCCCGCCTCGTCCACGACTGGACGGTCGTCACCAGCGCAGGCCACTGCGTCCGGCTGGGCACCCTCGAGCCCTCGCACCTCGCCGAGGTCGTCGACGACGTCGTCGCGAGCGGCATCGGCGTCATCAGCCTTCCGATCACGAACCTCTACCTTCAGGGCTGGGACCACCCCGTCTCGACGCCGCGCGGCCTCACCGCCCTGCGCGCCCTCCTGGACGCCGGGGCCCTGGTGGCCGCCGGCGCCGACAACGTGCGCGATCCCTTCAACCCCGTCGGGCGCTGCGACGCCCTCGAGACCGCGTCGCTCCTGGTCACCGCCGGCCACCTGACGCTGGAGGAGTCGCTGGCCGCCGTGACCAGCGGAGCGCGGGAGGTCCTCGGCCTGCCGCCCGCAGGGCCCGTCGCCGGACTCCGGGCCGACCTCCTCGCCATCCGAGCCGACAGTCTCGGCGAGGCGATCGCGTTCGCCCCCGCCGATCGGATCGTCGTCCGCGCAGGCCGGGTCGTCGCCACGACCGCGACGACCACCACTCTCGCCGCACCGTCCCCCCTCGAGTACGGAGTCCCCGCATGACCATCACCACCCCGCCCGCCCCGACGACACGGACCGACGAGCTGCTGAACTTCTCGGACGTCGCGATGCAGTTCGCGAACGGCACCGTCGCGTTGTCGGGTGTCGACCTCACCGTGTCGCGTGGCGAGTTCGTCACCGTCGTCGGCCCCTCGGGCTGCGGCAAGAGCACCCTGCTCCGGATCGCCTCCGGCCTCGAGACCGTGTCGCACGGAACCGCCGAGGTGTCCACCGACCGGATCGGCTACGTGTTCCAGGACGCGACCCTCCTGCCCTGGCGCGACGTGCGGAGCAACGTCGAGCTCCTCGCGGAACTGAACAAGCAGCCGCGGGACGTCCGGCGGGCGAAGGCGCAGGAGACGATCGACCTCGTCGGACTCGGCGGCTTCGAGCAGCACCTGCCCAAGCAGCTCTCCGGCGGCATGAAGATGCGCGCCTCCCTGGCGCGCTCGCTCACCCTCGACCCCGAGCTCTTCCTCTTCGACGAGCCGTTCGGCGCCCTCGACGAGATCACTCGCGAACGCCTGAACGACGAGCTCCTCCGCCTCTTCGCCGAGAGGCAGTTCGCCGGCCTCTTCATCACGCACTCGGTGGCCGAGGCGGTCTACCTGTCCACGAAGGTCGTGGTCATGTCCGGTCGGCCCGGCAGCATCGTCGACACCTTCGAGGTGCCCTTCGACATGCCGCGCGACCCCGACATCCGCTACATCCCGGAGTTCGGCGAACTCGTCGGCCGGGTCAGCCACGCACTTCGAGAGGGACACTCATGAGCACCGGAACGCTCCGCCCGTCGACCGCGGTCGACACCGCCACCGGCCTCCTGGCGACCTCCCCCCGCCGCCGGCGACCCGGCCGCAGCCTCGCCCTCGCGCTCCCTCCGCTCGCCGTCTTCGCGGCGATCCTCGTCGCCTGGTATCTCGCGAGCAGCGCCCTCGGGAGCCGCGGCTTCCTGCTGCCCGCACCGCACCGCATCTTCACCGAGGGGTTCTTCGACCCGCAGGCGTCGGGCGACATCCTCACCGCCCTCGGCAACACCACGCTCGTCGCGCTGACCGGGCTCTCGATCGCGATCGTGCTCGGCGTCGCCTGGGCGGTCGCGATGTCGCAGGCGAAGTGGATCGAGCGCTCCCTCTTCCCCTACGCGGTGATCCTGCAGTGCATCCCGATCCTCGCGCTCGTGCCGCTGATCGGATTCTGGTTCGGCTTCGACTTCCCCGCGCGCACGATCGTCTGCGTCCTCATCTCCCTGTTCCCCATGGTCTCGAACACGCTCTTCGGCCTCCAGTCGGTCGACCGCAGCCAGCGCGAGCTGTTCGCCCTCCAGCGGGCCGGACGATGGACGCTCCTCACCAAGCTGCTCCTGCCCGCCTCCCTCCCGGCGATCTTCGCGGGGATGCGCATCTCGGCGGGGCTCGCCGTCGTCGGCGCGATCGTGGGCGACTTCTTCTTCCGGCGCGGCACCCCCGGCCTCGGCGCCCTGATGAACGTCTACACCTCGCGACTGCAGTCGCCGCAGCTGTTCGCCGCCGTGCTGACCGCCGCACTGCTGGGCATCGCGATCTTCCTCCTCTTCGGCTGGCTCACCCGTGCCGTCGTCGGCCGCTGGTACGAGACCTCCTCCTGACCCCTCCCGCTCTTCCACTCCCGACCACTCAGCGAAAGTCCGAGAACACCCATGACCCGCAGAAGCCTCCGCGCCATCGCCCTCACCGGCGCCGTCGCCTCGCTCGCCGCCCTCACCGCGTGCAGCGGCAGCGGCGCCGCCGACCCCTCGGCGACGCGCGACCTCGAGATCGGAGCGGTCGACCTCGCCGCGGCCGGCTGCCCCGCCACCGTCGTCGTGCAGACCGACTGGAACCCCGAGGCCGAGCACGGCCACCTCTACGAGATGATCGGCGAGGGCCACACCGTCGACACCGGCCTCAAGTCGGTCACCGGTCCGTTGATGGCCTCGGGCGAGTACACCGGCGTCGATCTGGAAGTGCGCGCCGGCGGACCCGCCATCGGATTCAGCTCCGTCAATTCCCAGATGTACTCCGACGAGTCCATCACGATGGGCTACGTTTCGACGGACTTCGCCGTGCAGAACGCGGACACCACTCCGGTGACCGCCGTCTTCGCACCGCTGGACAAGTGGCCGGTGATGGTCATGTGGGACCCGGAGACCTACCCGGAAGTCGCCGACATCGAGGACCTGTCCCGACAGGTCGCCGACAACGGCGGCGCCTGGCGCTACTTCGCCGGGAACGCCTACATGGCCTACCTGCAGGCGTCGGGGCAGATCGCCGATGAGTCGATCCTCGACGACAGCTACGACGGCACTCCCGCCAACTTCGTGGCCGACGGAGGCAAGTCGGTCCAGCAGGGCTTCGCCTCGGCCGAGCCCTACATCTACGAGAACGAGGTCGCGGACTGGTCGAAGCCCGTCGACTACATGCTGATCGACGACGCCGGATGGAAGAGCTACGCGGCTGCCATGTCGGTGCGCAGCGACGACCTCGAGGAGCTCAGCGGCTGCCTCACCGAGCTGGTGCCCGTGCTCCAGCAGGCCGAGGTCGACTACTTCGCCGACCCGACCGCGGCGAACGACCTGATCCTCGATCTCGTCGAGCAGTACGACACCGGCTGGACCTACTCCGAGGGCGTCGCCGACTACGCCACGCAGACGCTGCTCGGCGACTCCCTCGTCAGCAACGGCACCAACGACACCCTCGGCGACTTCGACGACGAGCGGATGAGCACCTTCTTCGACTTGGCGAAGGACGTCTACACGGGCGTCGGAACCGATGTCCCGTCCGATCTGACGGTCGACTCGATCTACACGAACGAGTTCATCGACCCCGCCATCGGCCTGCAGTAGCAGCCCCGACCCTCCCCGAACGAAGGAACCCTGAGATGACTCAGATGATCGATGCCCCCGTGGTCGCTCTCGAGGCCGAGCTCCGCGAACTCCTCGGCCCCCGCGGTGTGAGCACAGAGCCGCGGGTGCGAGAACGCGCCAGTGTCGATGGTGCGTGGATGTCGCCCATCCTGGCCGCCCAGCTTCCGCTCGGACTCGCCGACCTCGTCGCCTTCCCGACGACGGCGGAGGACATCGCCGCGGTGGTCGGCGCCGCGACCCGCCACGGCGTCGTCGTCACCCCTCGCGGCAAGGGCACCGGCAACTACGGCCAGGCGATCCCGCTGCAGGGCGGCCTCGTCCTGGACACGAGCCGCGCACGGGCGATCGTCGAAGTCGGTGAGGGCGTGGTGACAGCCGAGGCGGGCGCGACGATGGTCTCCCTCGAGCAGGCCGCCTGGGCGACCGGACAGGCGCTGTGGATGTACCCCTCCACCGCGCAGTCCAGCATCGGCGGCTTCCTCGCCGGAGGATCCGGAGGCACTGGGACCATCGAGCACGGGGCGAACCACGCGGGATTCGTCGTCGCTCTCGACGTCGTGCACGCGGACGGATCGGGTGAGCTCCTCCACGTCGAGGGCGAGGCCGCTCAGGCGTACGTCCACAACTACGGCACCGTCGGCATCATCGCGCGAGCCACCGTCCGCCTGGAGCCGTTGCGCGACTGGCGCGCGCTCTACGCCAGCTTCCCGGACTTCTCCGGGGCGTTGGAGATCCTCCGCCGACTCGGATCACTGACTCCGCCCCCGCGGCTCGTCTCGGCCGACAACCCCGTGATCTCGTCCGCCCTGCCGGCCGACCCGGCCATCCCGGTCGGCCGGACGAGTCTGCGCGCCCTGGTGTCCGCCGACCAGCTCGACACCGTCCGCGAGATCGTGGAGGGGGCGGGCGGAGTCGTCGAGGACGTCCGTGAGGGCCAGCCCGCGAGCATCAAGGTCAGCATGCTCAGCTACAACCACCCGATCGAGTGGCTGCAGAGATCGATGCCGGAGCCGTGGTTCCACGTCGAGGTCGGCGGCCACGCGCTCGTCGAGCGGATCGACGAGGTGGAGGCGGTCTTCTCCGGCGGCCTCCTGCACATCGAGGCCGGGCACGTCGTCCCGATCGGCATGCTCGCGGCCCGCTACTCCTCGGAGGAGGAGGTGATGGCCGGAATCGAGCGACTCGGCGAGCTCGGCGTCGGCGTGCACAACCCGCACCAGTGGAACGTCGACTTCGAGCTCGAACGGACCATCGAGCTGGCCCGCACGACGGACCCCCTGGGGCTCCTCAACCCGGGCAAGCTCAACCCGGACTACACGGGTCCGCGGAAGGGAGCGATCCGATGAGCCGTCGATTCCACGAGCTCCCCGGGAGCGACATCGCCACGACGCTGACGGCCGAGTCGGTCCTCGTCGTGCCGATCGGAGCGATCGAGCACCACGGCCCGCATCTGCCCCTGCACACGGACACCCTGATCGCCGAGTCGGTCGCCACGCAGGCCGTCGACCGCGCAGCGGCGTCCGGCGTGGACACCTGGATCCTCCCGACCCTCTCGATCGCGAAGTCGGACGAGCACCACTGGGCGCCGGGCACCCTCTGGTTGCGAGCCGAGACCGTGCTGGACACGATCGTCGACCTCGGGAACTCGCTGACCACCACTCCCGCCACCACGCTGGTGTTCGTCAACGGCCACGGAGGGAACGGCGCCCTGCTGCAGATGGCGAACAGGGAGCTGCGCCGGCGCTTCGGGCTGAGGACCTTCTCGATGGCCGCGGGCCGGACCGAGGCCGGAGACGGTCGCGAGGGTCGCCCGGACGAGAAGGGTCTCGGGATCCACGCGGGCTACGGGGAGACCTCGGTCGTGATGCACCTGCGACCGGATCTCGTCCACCCCGAGCGCTTCGCGAGGAACGTGCCCGAGCACATCGCCGACTACCAGCACATCGGCTTCAACGGGACCCCCGTGAGCTTCGGCTGGCTGAGCGACGACTTCGGACCGACAGGGGTCGTCGGAGACCCGACGGGAGCGACCGGCGAGGTCGGCGCCCTGCTGTTCGAGGAGAAGGTGGCCTTCGTCGCCTCGGCGCTCGAGGAGATCAGCCGGTTCCGCTACCGCTGACCAGGGCCGGCGTCAGACGCGGCCGAGGGTGACGATGTCCTCCAGGAACTCCGCGGCGACCTGCGGAGACACCGTCGCCCGCGTCGAGGCGATCGCCGCCGCGTAGTCGTCGGTCGACGGGCCGGAGTCGTCGGCGCCCGAGTAGACCGCCGACTCCAGGGCCGTCTGCGACGCCTTGCGCGCCGCGTACTCGATGTCGGCCGGCGAGAAGCCCTCGGTGCGCTCGACGAGCACGTCGACGTCGACGACCGCGGCGGCCGGGATGTAGCGCGCCCAGATGGCGCGGCGGGCCTCGGCGTCGGGCAGGCCGATCGGGATCACGTAGTCGAAGCGGCCGTGGCGCAGGAACGCGGAGTCGATCGCGCGGATGAAGTTCGTGGCGCAGATCAGCAGCCGGTCGGGCTGCTCGCGGAAGGACGGGATCAGCTTCAGCAGCTCGTTCGTCACGCCCTGCGTCGGCGAGGGCGGCTCGCCCTGCCGGTGCGAGGCGATCTCCTCGACCTCGTCGAGGAACACGACCGCGCGCTCGAGTCCGGCGATCGCCTCGAAGGTCTGGCGGAGGCCGCCCGCGAGACCGGCCGGATCGGCGGCGAGACGCGAGGGGAACACCTCCACGAACGACCACTCCAGGCGCGACGCGATGGCCTTCGCGAAGGTGGTCTTGCCGGTGCCGGGCGGGCCGAAGAGGACCACGGAGCGCGGCGGAGCGACTCCGTAGCGCTCGGCGAGACCCGGGCGCGCGAGGGGCATCACCAGTCGTCGCTCCAGCAACTCCTTCTCGGCGGTCATGCCGCCGACCGCGTCCCACAGGCCGCGCGGCAGCACGCGGCCGCCGAGCTCGGCGAGCAGCCGCAGCTCCTCCCCCTGCACCGGCACGCGCCGCTCGAAGTAGTGCAGGTTCTGCCCCACCTCGAAGCCCTGGCGGAGGAACGCGCCGACGCGGGTCTCGGCCGCGGGCATCAGCGCCGACAGCTTCGAGATGCCGGCGGGCGCCATCCGCGATTCGAGCGCCGCGAGCAGAGCGGAGCCGATCCCGCGGCCGCGGTGCTCGGGCGCGGTCGCGAGGAACACGACCCAGCCCTGGGCATGTGCAGCGCGGCCGACCGCGGCCCCCACCACCCGGTCGTCGACCAGGGCGACGACGGCGTGGTCCTTCGCGCACGACGCCAGCACCTCGGCGAGGTTGTAGACGGGCCGGGCCTCGGAGGCGTTCACCTGCTCCCAGAGGCGCAGCACGCCGTCGACGTCGTCGGAGTGGTGGTCGCGGATCCGCCAGCCGGTCACGCGGCACTCACCGGCAGTCGGTCGCGGTCGTAGGTGATCGTGGTGTAGCCGTGCGGAGCGGGCCGCCCGTCATCGCCGAGGCTCACGAACACGAGGCGCTCGATCACCAGGATGCTGCGCCGGGTGATCATGTTGCGCACCTCCGCTCGCATCGTCAGCGAGGTCCGGCCGAAGGACGTGGCGCGCAGGCCCATCTCGATCAGGTCGCCCAGCACGGCGGAGGAGACGAAGTCGATCTCGGAGATGTACTTCGTCACGGCGCGCGGGTTGCCGAGCTGGAGGATCGCGTAGATCGCGGCCTCCTCGTCGATCCAGCGCAGCAGGCTGCCGCCGAAGAGGCTGCCGTGCGCGTTCAAGTCCTCCGGACGCACCCAGCGGCGCGAGCGGAAGGTGACTCCCTCGTCCTCCTGACCGGGCACGACGGCTCAGATCACCGGGAGCAGGATGTCCCGCACGAGCGCGTCGAGCTGCGCGTCCGCGTCCAGGAACTGGCGGAGGGTCCGACGGGTCGCTCCGAACGAGTCGAACTCGTCGATGGTCATGCCGTCCTCGAGGTAGGCGCGGCGGAACTCGGGGAGGCGCTCGAGCAGCGTCGCGAGGATCTGCGGCGGCACCGGGACGTCGATGCGGTCGGGCTCGGCCTCGATCCCGTTCTCGTTGATGAGCAGCTGCCACTCGAAGGGCGGCGAGACCACGAGGTCGCCGCCGACCAGCTCCGACCACTGCAGGTGGTTGCGGAACGCGGCCGACAGGATGCGGGAGCGGTAGCCGCGCTCCTGGAAGATCCGGTACGCCTCCTTCAGCGCGGCGACGCCGCCCCACTCGAGGTAGCCGGGGTCGAGCAGCAGGCGGTCGGCGGCGGCCGAGGCCTTCAGCCAGTCGTCCAGGCGCCCGCCCATGATCGTGACGACGCTGCCGAACTCGCGCTCGGGCTCGCCGTCGGCGGCGCGGGCGTCGAGACCCCGCTCGATCGCCTCGGCGACGGCGACCGCCTGCGGGACGGTGAACGAGACGGTCGCGTTGATGCTCACTCCGCGGCGGGTCGCCTTCTCGATGGCCTCGATGCCGACCTTCGTCGCGGGGATCTTCACGATGATGTTCTCGGCGAGGTGCGAGAAGTGCACGGCCTGCTCGACGAGGGCGTCGGCGTCGCGGTGCAGGCGCGGGTCGGTCTGCACCGAGAGCCGGCCGTTGCGGCCGCCGCTCTCGCGGAAGGCGGGGAGGAGCAGCTCGGCCGCCTGGACCGACATCTCCTCGATCGCGAGCCAGCCCAGGGCGCTCTCGCCCAGGGTGGGGTGCTCGGCGGCCAGCTCGGCCAGGCGCGGGCCCCAGACGTCGAGGTTCTTCCGGATGGTCGTGTAGGCGATGACCGGATTGCAGGTCGCGCCGACGGCGCCGAAGCCGATCGACCGGGAGAGCTCCGAGAGGTCCGCCGAGTCGTTCCAGAGACTCGTCGGACTCGCCTGCGCCGCCCGGGCGAGCGGGGTGCTGGTGTCGCTGGTGGTCCGGACGGTGCTCATGGAGTCTCTCTCTCGACGGGGCAGGAGGACCAGAGCGGGGCGTCTTCGTCCTTATGTCCTAACATACTGTCTTTCTGATGCTGAGGCCACCCGACAAAGGGCCGATATGTCAGTATGGGGAGCCGACGAGCGAGAGCGGAGACCATGCCTCAGGACGAGCAGATGCTGCCCCCCGACTTCTTCCTCGGGCTCGACCGCTCCGGTCCGGTCCCGCTCTACTACCAGGTGTCGAACCTCCTCGAGAAGGCGATCCTCGACGAGACGCTGCCGGCCGGCGCCCGCCTCGAGAACGAGGTGGCGCTCAGCGCCCGCCTCGGCCTCTCGCGCCCGACCATCCGCCGCGCGATCCAGGAGCTGGTCGACAAGGGCCTGCTCGTGCGCCGCCGCGGCATCGGCACGCAGGTCGTCCACGGCCGGGTCACCCGCAACGTCGAGCTGACCAGCCTCTACGAGGACCTCGAGCGCACGGGGCAGAAGCCCGAGACGACGCTCCTCTCCTTGTCCGTCGAGGGCGCCGACGAGAAGGCGGCCGAGGCGCTCGGCGTCGCGCCCGGCAGCCCGACCCTGCACCTCAAGCGCGTGCGCTCGGCCGATGGAGTGCCGCTCGCGATCCTCGACAACGTGCTGCCCGAGGCCTTCGTCGACCTCGACGAGGAGTCGCTCGCGCGCCACGGGCTCTACCAGCTGCTGCGCGGCCGCGGAGTCACGATGCGCGTCGCGAAGCAGCGGATCGGCGCGCGCTCGGCCACCGCCTCCGAGAGCCGCCTGCTCGACCTGCCCAAGGGCGCGGCCGTGCTGACCATGGGGCGCACGGCGTTCGACAGCTCGGGCCGCGCCGTCGAGTACGGCCAGCACTGCTACCGCCCGGACCTGTACTCGTTCGAGATCACGCTCGTCGAGCGCTGACCCGGGGTCTGCCCGTCGCGATCGACCGTCTGCAGAAAGCGGCTCCGAGCAGGACGCTTCTCGTGGCAGCAGCCCCCCGCTTGGTGATCGAGTAGCCCGCGCAGCGGGCGTATCGAGATCCACCAGCTCCAGAAGACCTGACCGAGAGACCGATCT
>NZ_LMNR01000001.1:3231-3326 GCF_001423045.1 Rathayibacter sp. Leaf296 | reverse complement strand
AAGAGGCGCGACCCCCAGCCCGCTGATCGAGTAGCCCGCGCAGCGGGCGTATCGAGATCCACCCACTCCAGAAGAGCCGACCGAGAGACCGAGCC
>NZ_LMNR01000001.1:0-3136 GCF_001423045.1 Rathayibacter sp. Leaf296 | reverse complement strand
AAGAGGCGCGACCCCCAGCCCGCTGATCGAGTAGCCCGCGCAGCGGGCGTATCGAGATCCACCAGCTCCAGGACATCGCGGGTCTCGATACGCGCCTGCGGCGCTACTCGACCAGCAATAGGGGCGCGGTCAGCCGAGGAGGGGGCGGCGGGCGGCGGAGTGCTCGACGTACTCCTCGCGGGCGCGCTGGGTGCCGGGCAGGGTCGAGGTCTCGGCGACGGGGACGTCCCACCAGCCCTCGCCGCTCGGCGCGTACTGCAGGGGGTCGCTCTCGATGTGGATGAGCGTGGTCGTCTCGGACGCCTTCGCGGCCGTGATCGCGCGGCCCAGGTCGGCCATCGCCTCGGGTCCGCGGGCGATCTCGATGGTCTCGACGCCGTAGCTGCGCGCGTTCGCGGCGAGATCCACGGGCAGCACCGCGCCGCTCCCGTCGCGGTACCGCGTGCCGTAGCGCTCGCCTCCCAAGGTCTCGGACAGGTGCCCGATGGACGCGTAGCCGTGGTTCTGCAGCAGGACCACGATGATCTTCAGCCCCTCGGCCACCGCCGTCACGAGCTCGGTGTGCAGCATCAGGTAGGAGCCGTCGCCCACCATCACGATGGCGTCGCGGTCGGGAGCCGCGCGGCGCACGCCCAGACCGCCCGCGATCTCGTAGCCCATGCACGAGAAGGCGTACTCGACGTGGTAGCCGAGGCTGTCGCGCACCCGCCACAGCTTGTGCAGGTCGCCCGGGAGCGAGCCCGCCGCCTGCACCACGACGTCGCGCGGATCGGAGGCCGACTGCACGGCGTGGATGATCTCGGCCTGACCGGGCAGCTCGCCGCCGGAGGGCTCGAAGGCGCGGTCGACCACGGCGTCCCACGCCGACTTCTCCTCGGCGGCCCTCCGCGACCACTCCTCCGGAACGCTCCAGCCCTCGAGCGCGGCGAGCAGCGCCTCCAGGGCCTCGCGGGCGTCGGCGATGACGGGCAGCTGCGAGCCGTGCTTGTAGGCGTCGAAGGAGGCGACGTTGATGTTGACGAAGGTCACGTCGGGGTTCTGGAACGCGGTGCGGCTCGCCGTGGTGAAGTCGGAGTAGCGGGTGCCGACTCCGATGACCACGTCGGCCTCGGCCGCGAGCCGGTTCGCCGCGGTGGTGCCGGTCGCTCCGATGCCGCCGAGGTACTGCGGGTGGTCCCACAGCAGGGAGCCGCCGCCGGCCTGCGAAGTGCCGACCGGGATGCCGGTGGCCTCGACGAGCGCGCGGAGGGCGTCCTCGGCACCGGAGTAGATCACTCCGCCGCCCGCGACGACGATCGGGTTCTTCGCCGAGCGGATCGCCTCGACGGCGCGCGCCAGGGGGCCGCGCTCGGGGACCGGACGCCGGACGTGCCACTCGCGGGGCGCCAGGAACCCCTCGGGCACGTCGAGCGCCTCGGCCTGGACGTCCTCGGGGAGGGCGATGGTCACTGCACCGGTCTCGGCGGGGTCGGTCAGCACGCGCATCGCCGCGAGGGCGATCGAGAAGAGCTTCTCGGGGCGGTCGACGCGGTCGAAGAAGCGCGAGAGCGGGCGGAACGCGTCGGTGACCTGCACGCTCGTGTCGTGCGGCAGCTCGATCTGCTGCAGCACCGGATCCGCGACACGGGTCGCGAAGGTGTCGCTCGGCAGCAGCAGCGCGGGCAGGCGGTTCGTGGTGGCGAGCGCGGCTCCGGTGAGCATGTTCGCCGCACCGGGGCCGACGGAGGCGGTGCTCGCGAACGTCGCGCGGCGCCGGCGCATGCGCGCGTAGCCGACCGCCTGGTGCACCATCGCCTGCTCGTTGCGCGCCTGGTGGTACGGCATGAGTCCCGGCTGCTCGACCTCGAGCTGCTGCAGCGCCTGGCCGATGCCGGCGACGTTGCCGTGCCCGAAGATGCCGAACGTGCCGGCGATGGTGCGCTCGCGGTGGTCGCCGTCGACCGTCCACTGGTTCGCCAGGAACTCGATCAGCGCCTGGCCGACCGTCATCCGCCTGGTGGTGCTCATGTCGTGCCGTCCTTCTTCGTCGAGGGGTGTCGTGTCGGTGCCGGGTGTCAGCGGTCGTAGGGGAGGCGCGGATCGATGTCCTGACCCTCCCACGTCGCGCGGATCCAGCCGTGGGCGGGGTCGTCCGAGATGTTCCAGACGCGCTCGGGATCCGGCCCCGCCATCACGTTCAGGTAGTAGAGGTCGTAGCCCGGCGCCGCGACGCACGGGCCGTGCCAGCCGTACGGCAGCAGGGCGACGTCGCCGGTGCGGACCTCGGCGAGCACGTCGATCTCGCCGGCCGGCGAGGAGTAGGTGCGGAGGAAGCCGAACGGGTCGGCCTGCGCGGGGGCGTCGAGGCCCTTCGCGACGGCGGTCTCGAAGTAGTAGATCTCCTCGAGGCGCGACTCCTGGCCGGGGATCGACTCGTCGTGCTTGTGCGGCGGGTAGCTCGACCAGTTCTCGGCCGGAGTGATCACCTCGCAGACGATGAAGCGCCCGGCCTCGAGGGCCTGCGGCGTGCCGAAGTTGTGCACCTGCCGACTCGAGCGGCCGGCGCCGCGCAGCTCGATCGGCACCTCGTCGCGGGTGATGTGGCGGCTGGGGTGCACCTCGGTGGTGGGCGCCTCGGCGACGGCGACGCGCCCCTCCCCCTCGAGCGTCGCGGAGGCGAGGCTCGAGAGGTAGAGGACGTCGCTCGGACCGTCGAAGACCGAGACCCGACCCTCCAGCAGGGTGGTCTCCGACGGGCCCGAGCTCTGATGCCGGACCGTGAACGATCCGGAGAGGGGGACCACCAGGCGCTCGACGCCGTCGGCGGGGAGCTCGAGCACGGTCCCCGCGGCGAGGTCGGCGACGCGCAGACCGGTGTGCTGCCAGCCGGCGCGGGAGTCGTCGACGACGGACTCCCACCCGTCACGCGCGAGGGCGCCCTTCGGGAACACCCAGTCGTTCTGCGTGGTCATGTGCGGGGCCTTCCGTGGAGGGGTGGCGGGTGGGAGTCGGGAGCTGGTGGGTCTCGATACACCGCCTGCGGCGGCTACTCGACCAGCGAGGGGTGAGCGAGCGCAACCGGCGATCCGCGTCTCAGCGGATCGTCGTGCGCGGACGCAGGACGCTCTGCGGAACCCTGCCCCCTGCCCCGCCGACC